>CAVXVE010000032.1:0-67133 GCA_963764955.1 uncultured Alphaproteobacteria bacterium
TGGCAGAGGTATCCTTGCCAAATCCGCCAGTCCGGCCACTCCTGCTTCTGAGAAACCCGCTCGACGCCCGACCATTGAAAACCAAGTCGTCCGACACCGATACCGTAGCGGATAGCCTTATCGTTCGGCTGCACGAGATAGAGATAGCGTTCGCCTGTATCGACGATGATCGTTCCGGGCGCCTCGCTCGTGTGAAAAGGTACGATCTGCAGCGTTTCGGCGTCTGTCGCTCGTTTCCTTGGTCCGGGAGGAGTTGCGCGGTTGGGTCGTCCTGGCTCGCGCCGTCCTCACTGTTAACAGCGACCTGTTGGGCCACTGCGTTCGTTCCGGAATTGTAAGATGCGAACACAGCTATCGCGACGGCCATCGCTCCACGCAATACAAAGCGCGATGTCGAAATCATCGAATTCTCCCGCACATTCAACGGTCTCGACGCTTGCCAGCGCCGTCTCTCAAACGATGCGGAGCTAAAGATGTTCCATGTCCGTTTGGTAACGCGACGTGTGCTGTCCGCCAGCGTCGCCGGCATCGCGCTGGTCCTCGACGCCAACAGCCGCGCGCGACCGTGCAGGCAATAGGGTCGGCGAAAGCGCCGGCCAAACGCATCCCGTGATATTGACGGCGTTCCCGTCCCGAGGGAGGAAGAGATGAAAAACCGCCAATGGCTGCTCGCGCGCCGTCCAGAGGGAGCGATCAAGGACACCGACTTCGATTTCGTCGAGAGCGAGGCACCGACGCCCGGCGAAGGCGAGGTGCTGGTGCGCAACACCATGCTGTCATGCGACCCGACGCAGCGGGGCTGGATCGCCTTCGACACCTATCTGCCGGCGGTCAAGATCGGCGAAGTGGTCCGCTCGATCGGCGCGGGTCGGATCGTCGCGTCGAACAATCCCGATTTCGCGGTCGGCGACATCGTGTCCGGTCTAGTCGGCTGGCTGGATCACGTCGCGATGAACTCCAAGGGCCAACTCAACAAGCTGCCGCCGGGCACGCCGCTGGAACTGGCGATGAGCGTGTTCGGCGCCACCGCTCGCAAAATACTCGAGTTTGCACATCGACGGTTCGGCGCTGAAAACGCGGTCGAATCTGGGAAACGGGTACACTACGTCACTAAAGCTGTCGGTAGGAAACACGTAAAAGATTTTGAGCGTGGCGGTCGAATCGTTGCGTACCGAGTTCTCAGCATCCCCGGGAATGAATGCCGCCGTTCCCGTGCCAATCGTCGTTGCCACACCATTGACCGTGAGCGAACCCGTTCCCTCGTGAACAAAGTAGATTTCGGCTTGCCGGTGCCGGTGTGGCTTAAGGACGCCGCCATTCGGAGGGATTTCCACAACGCCCGCGCTCATAGCAGTCATCGGCGTGACATCGCTGCTAGATAGGGTGAACCACGAGGCGTTGCCGTGCTTAGCGTTCGCCCAACTTTCCCGTTGGCGTTCGGCGGCGCTGACGATGGTCGCGAGCAGAGACTTATGCCCATGCCAGAATCTCCATGCGCCCGAAAAAGCAGACGCGGGCGTTCCGGTATGCGTACGTCGCCCTACTCTGAAAAGCCCCGCAGTTTCTGGGCAAAATCACAGTGCAGTTTTTCGATTTGGGCCGTTCGCGCAGGGTACGGAATGTCCACTGTTTGCGGATATTGTTCTCTAATGGGTCAAGGCGGAGCTCTTCCGGGTGTCGACGCTTTCGGGTGCCTGCGTTCTCTGCGTGCTCGTTCGGCACTTGATGGGGTAAGCTGGGTGCAGGGCGGCTAGGTTGAAATCGCAGTCGGCCAGTGGTTGGCCGCTGCAACAGAATCCGCGCCGTCGTCTGCTCCCTCCCTCGGGCGTCGCTCCTTGTGGGAGCTGGATTCGGCCTCCTGTCTCGTGGATCTTGCGGGCTTAGGCCGACGCGAACTCCGTCCCGTCTCGCAGCATCGCGTGCATGATGATCGCGAGGCGGCGAGCCAGAGCGACTCCGCGCCTTGCGCATCGTTGATCGCTTGGCGATCGCGAAGGCCCAGTCCTTGAGTTTGAGCTGGCCCTTGTAGCGGGTCAGCATGACGTTAGCGGCCTCGTACAGCAGCGTTCGCACCCGCCGGTCCCCGCATTTCGAGATGCCGCCGGTGTAGTCGACCTCGCCAGACTGATACCGCCTGGGGACCAAGCCCAGATAGGCGCCGACGTCTCGGGATCGGCGGATGCGCGAGGGATCGTCGATTGCGGCGACAAAGGCGAGCGCGGTCAGTTGGCCGACGCCTGGGATGGTCATCAGCCGGCGGCAAGCTGCAGAGGCCCTTGTCATGCGTCTCATGTCGGCGTCGATCGCGGCGACCGCACGTCATCACGGCAGTCCGCGCCGCAATCAATCCCCGCATGGCGGCAGAGAGACCGGCGATCCCCTCGCTTGCTTTAAGAGCCTTGTCGATGAAGGCGGCGGTGAGCGCGCGGGGCAGTCGGACCCCGAACACGACCGCGAGACCACGGATCTGGTTTTCCAAGGTCACTCGCTGGCCGACCAGCTTCTTGCGCGCGATGATCAACGAGCGGAGCGCATGAGCTGGCAGCGACTTCACATGCACGGGCTTGAAGAAGCCGGTGCGAGCCAAATGCGCCAGCCCTCGCGCGTCGTTGCGATCGGTCTTGTGGGTCGCAAGCGACTTGAGCGCCTGGTAGGCCTGCCGGCTCTCGACGCAGACCACGGGGAGACCGAGTTGGCTCAACCCGTGAAACAGGATCGGCGCCATGCGTCCGGTCTCGAACACGATGCGACGACAAGTTGGCGCTTTCGCCAATTCGCCGGCGATCGCCTCCGCCGTCGACTCCGTCTTGCTCTCGCGAACCACCACGCCTTCGCGATCGAGAACGCAAACATGCGTCTCGTCCATCGAGATATCGAGGCCAGCAAAATAGTCCATTGAACGGTCTCCTCTTCCAAATCGCTGGCCGATCCTATCGGCCTTCGCGGAAGAGCTCCCGCCCATTACCCGATGTTGAAAAACTCGCAAATTGAGCCGCTGCGAAAATCTCGCTTCCGCGCGCACTCTCGTCGTCAATGCCGAGTGGTCGTCACGGCAAGCGCATATGAGAGGGTCACGGCGGCAAAGATCGGTCGCTCCGCCGAGCCCCTAAGGAATTTTCCATCGAGGCTGTCCAGCGGTCTTCTGAATTGTGATCGACGCGAAAATTCGAGTTTTTCAACATCGGGTAATGGGCGGGAGCTCTTCCACATAGGCCGATAGAATTGGCGGCGATTTGGAAGAGGAGACCGTTCAATGGACTATTTTGCTGGCCTCGATATCTCGATGGACGAGACGCATGTTTGCGTTCTCGACCGCGAAGGCATGGTGGTTCGCGAGAGCAAGGCGGAGTCGACTGCGCAGGCGGTCGCCAACGAACTGGCCAAAGCGCCGAGTTGTCGTCGCATCGTATTCGAGACGGGGCGAATGGCGCCGATCCTGTTCCACGGGCTGAGCCAACTCGGTCTGCCCGTGGTCTGCGTGGAGAGCCGGCAGGCCTATCAGGCGCTCAAGTCGCTTGCGACTCACAAGACCGATCGCAATGACGCGCGAGGGCTGGCGCATTTGGCTCGCACAGGCTTCTTCAAGCCCGTGCATGTGAAGTCGCTTCCCGCGCACGCCGTCCGCTCGTTGATCAGCGCGCGCAAGAAGCTGGTCGGCCAGCGAGTGACCTTGGAAAATCAGATCCGTGGTCTCGCGGTCGTGTTCGGGGTCCGACTGCCCCGCGCGCTCACCGCCGCCTTCATCGACAACGCTCTTAGAGCAAGCGAGGGGATCGCCGGTCTCTCTGCCGCCATGCGGGGTCTGATTGCGGCGCGGACTGCGGTGATGACGGCGGTCGCCGCGATCGACGCCGACATAAGGCGCATGACAAGGGCCTCTGCAGCTTGCCGCCGGCTGATGACGATCCCAGGCGTCGGCCAACTGACCGCTCTCGCCTTTGTCGCCGCAATCGACGATCCCTCCCGCATCCGCCGATCGCGAGATGTCGGCGCCTATCTGGGCTTGGTCCCCAGGCGGTATCAGTCGGGCGAGGTCGACTACATCGGCAGCATCTCGAAATGCGGGGACAGGCGGGTGCGAACGCTCCTGTACGAGGCCGCCAATGTCATGCTGACCCGCTATAAGGGCCAGCTCAAACTCAAGGACTGGGCCTTCGCGATCGCCAAGCGATCAACGATGCGCAAAGCGCGAGTTGCTCTGGCTCGCCGCCTCGCGATCATCATGCACGCGATGCTGCGAGACGGGACGGAGTTCGCGTCGGCCTAAGTCCCCGCAAATCCACGAGACAGGAGGCCGAATCCAGCTCCCATGAGGAGCGACGCCCAGGGAGGGAGCAAACGACGGCGCCGATTCTGTTGCACGCAGCCAACCAATGGCTGACTGCGATTTCAACCAAGCCGCCTTGCACCCAGCTCACCCCATCAAGTGCCGAACGAGCACGCAGAGAACGCAGGCACCCCAAGGCGTCGACAGCGAAGAAGAGCCTCGCCCTTGACCCATTAGAGAACACAATCTGTGCCTTCCTGCCATTGCCGGCCGATCGTGAAATTGCGAGAATCCGTCCGCGGTTCCTAATCCCAAGGTCATGCCATCCCGGTCAATCGGTCGGCCAACTGATTTAGCCCCCAGTTGTGTGCGAAGTCCGATGCTGAGCTCCATGCTGGTTCTTGATCGGCGAGCGAGGGCAACGGCGCTTTCGCATCCATCGTGGCGATTAGCCGATAGAGGCGGAGCGGGTCAGTCAGCCTGAGTTTGAAAAAGACCCGCCTCAAGGACGCCGCTCAAGCGTACCGTACCGGCGTAGCAATGAAACTGGCGATCTTCATCGGTTCAGAAGAGCGATCGCAGCGAGTCGGAAAAGGGCTTGTTATGTCAGTCGAGACCTGCCTACTTCAGGGCAGCCCCCAAACCTGACCCGCCGTTTCGTCACAGTCTGAGATCTGGAGCTTCGTGCCGTCGGCGACGGTTCCACCGGCGACATTCAAGCAGCGGCCAGACTGCGGGTTCACCAGCCGGGTCTGCTGTCGCCAGCGCCATTCCTGAGCGCCCGTGCCGTTGCAGTCCCAGAGCTGAATGCGGCGTTCCACTGGCGGTCGCGCCGCTGGTGACGTCCAGACATTTGTTGAGCACGCGGAGCGTGCCATAGTTGCTGTTCCAGCCCCAGCTCTGCGCGGTCGTTCCGTTGCAGGCGAAAACCTGGATCGCCGTTCCGTCGTCCGTGCTCGCCCCGGCATCGTCAACGCACTTGCCGGCGGCGCCGAGGATCGGGCCCGCGCCGCGATACTTCGCCTTGACGACGGATGGCGTTTCGACGTTGTAGCCGGCATCGATCGATTGGGCGAGACGCAGGTATTGGCCCTCAGCCCAGTTGAGAGGAGCCGCGCTGCCAGTGGGACGGCCAGCCGTGAAGCAGGCAATATCAGGACGGTCCCAAATCTGCTCAGGCAGGAAGTAGCCGCCATTGGCCGCGTCGGCCATCGATTGCAGAAAAAGATCCGCCGGGCGGCCGCTGGCGATTTCGTATTCTCCGCGTTCCCCAGAGAGAACAGGCCAGAACCTGCCATATCGATTGGATCCGCCGGCGGGCCATCCGGTGCAGTCGTTGTTGCTCTCGCCGTAATTGTCGTGATTGTAGCGGTGAAGGTAGATGTCGCCATTGGGCATTGTGACTGCACCGTCGAATTGCCATCCGATGCGGAGGCAGATGGTGACAGCGAAGTCGCCACATTGATGTCATCAGGGGCAACGACGCCCAGCCGTACGAGATCAAGAAAGCCAAAGTCCGCAACGTCGTGCGCCAAGAAATCACCCTCGTCGAAGTGGATTGTCTGTGAGCCGTTCGGATCTTGCGTCGGATCGATGCGTTCAAAATAGCGATGGCCACCCCAGTATCCGTCGGTGGTGTAGGTCCGATCGGCGAGGCTTGAACGCAGGGAATCGGCCGTCGATTCCCACCGGGCTGCGCTGGCGGGATCGTTGTTCTGGCGCGCGATGTCCGCGGCCGCGACCAGCCCGGCGATGATCGCCGCGATCGACGAAGGGGATTGACCGAATTGCTCCTCCCAGCGCTCCGTCGTCGCCGGTCCGACGCCCACGATATGATCAGCGGTCGTTTTGATCTTCTGATAGGTGGTGTTGTCAGTCAGGCCTGTCATCCATGCGAGCAGGATCGCGAAAGCCTCCTCATCGAGTTGCTCACAGCAGCCAAGGTCCTTTGCAGTGGCTGCGCTGACCCCGCTGACGGGCGTGTAGCGCGGGAACGAACCGGGCTGGTAAGTTGTGTTGTCCCCGGACGTGGTTGTACCGATGAACTGCGACTTCCATAAGAACTGCGCCATGCGCAGAGCCTGGCTGGAGTCGCCCGCGGCGATTAGCCCCATCGCCTGCTGGTAGAGGTCACGGCCCCAAACCCGATGGTAGCCGTCATTCGGCTGGTCCCCATTGACGAAATCGCCCCAGGGCGTGCCAAAGCCCGCAACGTTGGCGCCCCGGAACGTCTTGTCCTCGCCGGCGTGCAGGGCCATCGCCGCTGTATAGTAAACCCGCCGGCGCAGCGTGTCCGACGAGACACTGGATGGGGCGGAACGCAGCCCGTCCACGTAGTCGCTCCAGCCGGTGCGGTAAGCAGCCTCCAGGTCCGGGAAGCCGGCCGCGAGCGATCCCTGCGCTGCAGCGAGCGCCGTCGCCGCGTCGCCTCCATAGCCGAGTGCGACAGTAAACATCGTATCGGCACCAATGCCGCCGATCTCGCCGCACTGGACGACATTGCCGTCGCGGCGTTGTCGAAACGGCTAATCGAGGGTGCTGTTCTTGTGCAATTCGACATTGCAGTCGCTCGCCATCGCTGAATAGCCGTTGTCATTCCCGACCAAGACGTTCGCACTTCCGACTTTGAGCGCCGAGACGACCGTCGTGGGCGAGCCGAACAGGGATCGTGTCCCGCTTGCCATGAGCGCTGAGTTCGTTCCGTCCCACCAGGCTGTGTTGTTCGCGCCGCCGCCAGCCATGCTCGGGTTGCCAGGAGGTAGAGGCGGTAGACGCCGCCATCCGACGACTCGAAACGGGTCCGGATCGGAGCGTATCTCGACTCGGGTCGGCGATGTGGGTGCTGGTGATCCGGTACTTCGGCGACGGGCGGGCATCGTGTTCGGGACGGTGTACTCGAGCGCCTTTTCTGACGGCATGGAGATCGCGTGATCGGTCTCGTCGCGTTCGAGGTCGACGAAGGTCGAGCCGTCCGTGACGATGTACTGCATGTCCTCCATGTTGGGGACATCGAGCCGGGGATAGAAAACCTCGCTGGTTATCCCTTTGGCCACCGTGAACCAGACCTTGCTAGCGACGCCGGCGGACGTCCCTACGACGAGCTTGTTTCCCGTTGTCCATGAAGCTGCGCCGCCCGGGCCATCCGTAGCGGCTACGCCCTGCTCATCGGGCGTTTGAGATTGAGCGAAGGCGGGCGTTGCGAGGATAAGCGCCAACGCGAGAGCGACGCGTAACCCGCGATTCCTAAAACGCATGCGCTTCCTCTCTGGATTGCTGGATCGCCTTGCCGTCGCCGAAGTCTCGCACCTCACCCGCTGATTATCTTGGTGACTACGAAGTCGGTAGCCGATTGGGAGCCGCCAAACATATGCCGCGGCGAGACACAGAAAGTGCCGACCATTCACAGCTCTCTAGGACGATTCTTGATCCCGCCGCCCGCCGAAATCAGGGACCGCAGCCGATGCGTTGACAGAGTTCTACGGTCGCCTCGTTCGCGATCATCGCGTGACCTTCCGCCGTAGGATGGAATGCTCCGCCGGTGGCCCGCCCGGAGAGGTCAAGGACGCCGAATGGGCTTTGGTCGAGATATTGCTGCGGCCGCTGATTAATGGCGAGAAACACATCGTTCATCGTTCGGAAGAGCCGGGTACGGGTTCGGTAGGGTTCAAACTGATTTGGCGAGAACGGCAGGAATACCGAGGGATCATTCACGCAGCCGCCAGCTTCCGCACGCGGCACATGCATCAACTCGGGGCTTAGGGCGCAATGCAAATTGGCGAAGTCCTTCGCCGTGAAGCATGCCTCGCTCTTCGGAGGATGGCTTTGCGCGTCTGTTGTGGCGCAGACCCCACGCCTCGCGTAGTCGGACGTGTAAGCGTTGATGACGTCGAAGGCAGGAGTCTTTAAGGCGAAAGCCGCGAGGCTCTCATTCAACTTCACCCGCGCCTGCTCGACCTCCCGTTCGACCTGATCGCTTTTAGGATATTGCGCGAGCACGCCGCCGAGCGCGAACGACCCTCCGCAATGCGTCTCCAGAAACGACGGCAAGGTCCCGATCGTCAGACCCGCATTACCTTGCGGGCAGAAAACGCCGGTCTCGTTTTCGAGCGCCGGCGGATAGACGGCGACGATTACATGCGACGGATCGATCCCGAAATCAGGCAGCATGTACTGATCAAGAACGGTCCGCAGAAGTCCGTACCGGTTGTCGAGCCTGGCGAAAAGGTCACGCGTCGAGGCGCACCGCGCAGTCCCATCGAAGCAGGGCGTCATCGCGCTGGCAGCGGAGCGCAGGATCGGATCCTGCAAGATGATGCCCGCTGCCCAGCTCGCGAAACCGACGTCGTTGATGCCGATGTCGATCAGCAGGGCGTCCGCAGAGCGTTTGAAGATATTCTTTGGTCCGCAGCGCATGACGGCGCGTCGTAGGGCCGGTGCGGCGGCGGCATAGAAGCCGGGCCCCAACTCTTGCTGCGAGCTGGGAGAATCCGTTCGACCGCACCACGGCGCGCCCGAGGCGCAATAGGAGCGGAAGGCGTCTGGCCGGCAGATTTCCTGATACGCCAATCCGACCTCGGAGCGGCTGCCGACCACGCCCTTATCGGTCGCGGCTCTCCATTCGACGCCGTTGTAGCCATAGAGGACGCCATCCATGATTGTCGCGCCCGAGCAGCCATAGGGTAGAACGGTGAAGGACTGGTGGGGGTCACTCTGCGCTGCGTCGAGCGCGGTTCGGATCTGCCAGGAATAAACCGAGCGATGGCACCAACGGTCGGTCCATTGCGCGCGTGTATCCTTCGTGACAAGCGACACCGGGTCAGAGTCGCGAGCGGGAAGGTTGCCGCCTGACCAAGGCTTGCCGGAAAACAGGGCGAGGCGCTCGGGATTGCCTTCACCGGAGGTGAAGGAATTGCCGAAGCCGATCACCAGACGGTCCTTAGGCGCAACCGTTACGCTCACCAGGGATCCGTTTGGTGAGGTTCGCGTGACGGTCACCTGACCAGCGACTGCCTTAGCCTCGGCCGGAACCGACGGAACGACGATGCGGATCTCGCGGCAATCGCGGGCGACCGTTGTCGTTCCCGTCTGAAGCGCACGCTGCGTCTCGTCGACGAACTTCCTCGGATCCGTCTCGGCGAACACGGCTCCAGAAAAGCTCCATTGGCACGATTGCCCGGCCGTGGCGTCCGGATCAAATATGCGGACGATCCATCCGGGCGGACGCACATAGTCACCCCATACGGTGCAGCCGCTGTGCAGCCTTTGAGCGGGGTTCCAGCATGTCTCGGTCGATCCCGTAAGGGTGGCCTCGTGTGGCCGTGCCGGTGAACGTTCGCGGACGAGGAGACTGGCCCAACCGCGGCGATCGAGTTCCTGCTCAGAGGCAGGCGGTGGCCTTCCCTCCTGCATTCTTAATTGTTCGACAATCTGATACGGGGTGGCGGCGTCATCGCGCGGCCAATCGGTCGGCCAGCGCTTTCGCAGATCGCCAACCTCGCCAAGCTTCGTCCTCCAGAAGCCTCCTCCGTTCATAAGATTTTCGAGTTGTCCTGGTGTCGGAGCCGCGCCTTTCTGCACGACATAGAGGTCGCGCGCGACCCTCTGCGCCGCCATATCCGACGGATAGAGAAAATAGCGGAAATTGCGCTCGATCTCCCAGTCGAGGGCGAAGGCGGAATGCGGCGCAAACAAACCGACAATGAAAGCGGCTGAAAGAAATCGATGCGCAATCATGACTTGACCTCAGCTATACTGAAGCTACATGGCGTGAAATCTCACCGCTGAACAGGGGAAGGTAGGCGCGCGAAGCAAGTCAAGCTGTGCGCGAGATCACACAGCGCACATCTTGGACTATATGATTGGCGGAGTTCGGCACCGTCGGCCTCAAATCGAAAGCGGCCAAACGACGTTGAGGTCCAGCACAACCGCGCGGCTCAAGTTATCTCTTTATTCGACGGCAAATTCTCGATCTGGCGCCCATCCATCTCCGCGACCTCACCAACCCGTTTTCCGATAAGCCGGTCGGCAAGTGGGGACACATAGTGGCGATCGATCCTCTGCGGTGATCCACATCATCCCACCAACAACGCGATCATCACGTAACTTGAGGGCGGGTTCCTCCAGAATCAGCATGTATCGTTGACCGTCGGCGGTTGGCATGTAATTTCACGACAGTCCCGAGAAGATGCCTATAAAAATGCAACTCGCTTTCGTTCCTGTGTTAGCGGCTCCTCTCATCTTGGCCGCTACGACGATGGTCATGGCGGAAAGCCAACTGCTTCCCGACCGGGATGCCTGCTGGGAGCGGATCTATGATGACGCGCATCTCAAGGCGCACCCGAGGCAGCAAGTCGTCCAGATCAGGCTCTTCCACCTGCCGAGCCGCTGGCCGCAGCCGGCGTCGGGAGTGGCATTCGTCGCACTGGAAATGAATCTGCGAGCGCGCACTCATGGGCGCGATGCTTTCGACTACAGTCTCGGCGGCTTCTGCAAGCCGAGCCTTAGTGGGCTGCGCTGCGAGCCAGAATGGCGCGCCGGTAGTTGGCGGATCGAACCCGGAGGGAATGGATCGCTCATCGTCCGCAACGACGACATCACCGTCAACCCTTCCTCATCCGGCGCAGAGGAGCGGTCGGAAGATGCTGTCACGCTGAAGGCCGCCGATGACGAGGCGGCTTGGCGCCTGCAACGGATGTCCGGACCCTGCAATTATGACGCGAGCACATTGTCGCCTGCAACCCCGCCAGTTCATTGATTTAGAGCCGAGGCATGTCGATTTCCGCCGAGATTTGACCCAGGATCGACTCGCCGCGGCGATGTTTCTTGTCCTGCTTCCAGTCCGACATATGTACGGCAGTAGTGTAAGTCAGGGGAGCAACCTCGCGATGTCCACAGAACCCGTCGGAGGATCAGATGTGATCTCCGTTCGCGAGCTTGCGGACATGCGAAGCGCAGGGAAAAAGCACACGGTTCTCGATGTCCGGGAGGCGAGAGAGCTTGATGTTTGCCGACTGGAAGGCGCTCTGCATATCCCCATGGCGGAGATTCCGGCGAAGACCGATAACCTCCCGACGGATCAATTGTTGGTGGTCATTTGTCATCATGGCGCCCGCAGTCAAATGGTTGTCGACTTTCTCCGAAGCGCCGGTTTTGACAACGCAGTCAACCTTGACGGGGGCATCGATGCCTGGGCTTGCGATGTTGACCAATCAATGCCGCGCTATCGATAGCGTGCCGTCAAAAGGATTTGCAACGCGTGCCGCACAGTGAATCAATTGAAAAGCCACGGATCGCCGAATGCACGGCCGGCCCGATCGCTGTCTTCTCCAACAGCTATGCGCGCCTGCCAGAGCATTTTTTCGCGCGGCTTTCTCCAACCCCGGTCGCAAAGCCCCACTTGATCAATTTCAACGAATCGCTCGCCGCGGACCTGGGCATCGAGACACGAGGACTCGGACCGGACGCGTTGGCAGCGGTATTTGCCGGCAACGTCACGCCGCTGGGCGCCGAGCCGATCGCGATGGCCTATGCCGGGCATCAATTCGGCAATTTCGTTCCTCAGCTTGGCGACGGTCGCGCGATCCTCCTTGGCGAGGTCTTGGACCGCAACGGCGAGCGGCGCGATGTGCAATTGAAAGGCGCGGGCCGAACGCCGTTTTCCCGGCGCGGAGATGGCCGCGCCTCATTGGGGCCGGTCCTGCGCGAATATCTCGTCAGCGAGGCAATGCATGCGCTCGGAATTCCAACCACGCGGGCGCTGGCGGCGGTCTCAACCGGCGAAACGGTTTTCCGCGACCGCCAGTTGCCTGGGGCCGTACTGACCCGCGTCGCATCGAGCCACATCCGCATTGGGACCTTCCAATATTTCGCCGCGCGCGGCGACGTGGAAGCCGTCGAACGTCTCTCCGGCTACGCAATCGATCGTCACTTTCCCGAAGCCCGAGACTCTGAGAGGCCTCCACTGGCCCTGCTTCAGATCGTCGTGGAGCGCCAAGCTTTGCTGGTCGCGCGTTGGATGCATGTCGGTTTCGTCCATGGCGTGATGAACACCGACAACACGGCGCTTTCGGGAGAGACCATCGATTTTGGACCGTGCGCCTTCATGGATTCCTACGATCCCGCGACCACGTTCAGCGCGATCGATGAATTGGGGCGTTACGCCTACGGTAATCAACCGACCATCGCGCAATGGAACCTTGCCAGGTTCGCCGAGACCCTGCTTCCACTCCTGGATCCCGACCCTGAGCTGGCGGTCGAACTTGCGAACGAGGCGATCTCCGCTTTTACCACCCGCATTCAGGAGCGTTGGCTTGTAGGCATGCGAGACAAGCTGGGGCTCTCCAGCAATGAAGAAGGCGATCTTGACCTCGCCCACACCCTTCTCCAAGCGATGCATGAAAACGCCGCGGACTTCACATTGACTTTCCGTCGGCTGTGTGACGCTGCCGCGGATGAGAGAGCTGACGCCAACGTGCGGGCCTTGTTCGCGAACCCCACGTGCTACGACAATTGGGTCGGGAGGTGGCGATCGCGTCTCGCCGCTGAGGGGCGCGAACCCGACGTACGCGCTCAGGCGATGAGAAGTGTTAATCCGGCCTTCATCCCGCGCAATCATCGTGTGGAGCAAGCGCTCGGCGCCGCGATCGAGTATGGAGACTTTTCACCGTTTGCCGAGCTGCTCACGGTTCTCTCGCGACCTTATGAGGATCAAGCGGACTTCGCCGACTATGCTTACCCGCCTCACGCAGATGAGCGCGTCTTCCGGACATTCTGCGGGACTTAGGCTGGGTCTTTCGTGCGCATCCGCGCACAGCCACGTTTTCCTGCTAACTTCGCCAGTGCCCGGGCGCGTGACGCCTACCTTGTGCATCCCGATCACACAGCCTTTGCGAAGTGGGTCCAGCCATTTGTCTCTTCATGACGGTTCTGGATTATTGGGTCGAAACGACGTCGAACTGAGCCTCGGATCGCGCGTCAGCATTTGAGATTAGCCGCCAGATACTGCAACCTCATCGGCTGTGGCGGCACGCCAGATTCCGATGACCCTTTATTGCGCCCTCCAAGACGGACCTCCAGGCAAGCCACATTTCCGCTTTGCGCCTGATTGCTTCGGGCAAATGAGGCCGAAGCGCTGCCATGACCGCTCCGGCGCCATGCGCATAGCCCCTGCGGGAGGCCCATTCTCGATCAAAATCGTCCGGATGGTCGGTGATACCGCGCATCTATCCGCCTCCCTATCGTTGATTTTATCTTCAGAGCCCGAGGGCCAACCGTATCAGTGCAAGAGGCGAGTTCGTGCGCAATTCAATTTTGCGACGCCCCACAAAAATTCACGAAACGAGCACAGCGAGGTTACGGGCGCCATCGAACATCTGGTGAAGGTTCACACCGAAGACATGAGGGCGAATTCGACTATACGTTTGCTCGCAATCTCGCGCGTTGAAGTTGCGAAATCGTCGATCATACAATCGATCAGGTGCTCGACACGGGTGAGCCCACTTTTCGAAACCCGATCAGCCGCAGGCAGCCTCAGAGATTGAACTCGTCTTGTCGGAGCGTTGATTGCCCGCGCTTACACGCGCCATCGACCGTCACAGCATTCCAGCAGCGATCACCGTATGCCAGAAGAGCGCAGCAAGAAAAGCAACCACAATAATGCGAAGGATAAGGCCCGGCGTGTCGCGATCAAAGGCCTTGTCGTGGGAGGTCAGCCGGTCGGGATCGCTCATGCGAAACTACTCGGTCGCCCGCCAGCGAGCCAACCTGACCAGACATTCATAAAGATTTCTTAAACCCGTCCGGTAGCTGCAGATGCTCGCAAGACGGAGGGCGGTGCCCCAGGCCAGCCGCCAGATGCGGCTCTCCTACTGTTGAGCCGGCGGATTTCCGAACGTGATTGAGGCGACCGCGCGCTTCATCCGGCCTGCCGTCCAGGCGGCCGCCCGCTGAGGTTTGCCGTCGCCGAAGAGCATCGTTCCCTGGCCTTGTTTCAGCGTAACGGTTCCCTTCCTTCCGGTCACGGTGACTTCGCCGTTCAGGACGATGACTCCGTAGCCTTTATCGATTGGGCCGCCCCAGACTGTGGTGCCCCGCACACCTATCGCCCCGACCGGCGTGCGTATCTGCACCTTCGCCCCGTTCACCCCTTCGATCCGACCCCCGACGTATAGGAACGCTCCTTTTACAATTCTGATCGAAAGCTCACCGCGCGACCTGGACGGGTCATAGATAAATTCGTCGACCACGAGCGTCGCATTTTCGCCGAGCGTCAGCTGAGTGCGGTCTTTCAACGTCGCCTGCAGGCGCGCGCCTTCCGTGCTGTGGCATCGATCCCTGAAATAGACTTCCGATTGGACAACCAACGCACGGGTCTGCCCGGCTTGGCCTCCACCTGCGCCTGGACCTTGTCCACGGCGCCAACGGTCATGGGTTCCGCCACGGCGACATTGGCGACGAAGATGCAGACGGCGACAGGCGCCAACAATCGGCAAATCATCAACATCGCGCTACCCCTCTTGCCCCTTTCGGAAGACGCTCTCAATCCTTTGAGGGTCCGGCCGATCGCGGGCGCGGCAACCTGAGGAGACTAGTAGAGCGGCGCGAAGACGCGCGCAGGTGGGGCTGGTTCGGGAGCGCGTCTTTACGCTAAGGCCGGGTTCAAAGACGCTATGACGAGTTCTAACGTCAAGCCGTTTCGACGGTGGCAAAGACTACGACGGCGCGGCCGGCGAACGAGTTTGCACTGCTCCCATGCAGTAGGCATATTTGCTGCCAGCGCGGATAGACCGGGCAGTCGACAACGGCGAGCAGCATCGCACCCGCTCGTTTCCGCGTCGTTCTTCGGGGCGAGCAGGGCGCGCTGAGCAATGGGTGGGGAGACGCGCGAAGCTATCGAAGCCTATTGCGTTGCGGTTGGTCTAGTCGTTTACGAATGGAACGATCTGCATGAAAAGCTGGCGCGGCTGTTCGCTCTCGTCCGCGAGGGAGATAGGCAGGAAACCCTCAGAGAGTGGTATGCGATTCGGAGCGACACGAGGCAGCGCGAAAAGCTCAGGTGCGCCATTACCGGAACGACATCTGACCGATGGAAAAAGTCGCCGCGGGCGCCCGACGATCTAAAGTGGCTGCTTGATCGTGCCGACAAGCTCGCTAGCGACCGCAACAACGCCATCCACGCCCCATGCTCGCTCTACCTTCGGGGAGACGGCTCATCCGAGGTGATGGCCGCGGTTCGATCGGCGAACGCTGGTAACCGCCGCGCCAAAGATCTTGAGGGAGAAGACCTTCTTACCGAGTTCCACTGGTGCGCCGCATATACGCTGCGTCTTGGCCAGTTTGCCGGAAGGCTCGCACCGGCGATAGCCTCACCGGACCACTACGAATGGCCCGCGCGACCAAATATTCCATCTCGGGCGGACGTTTCGAGAGTGAGCCGCGGATGACCGGCCTGAGGCACGATCGCAACCACGCCTCTCGCAAAGCTTTCGTCCCCGCCGTCAGCCGCGCGTGGCTGGCAGCGTCGTGATCGTTTCGGACTTGCCGACGCGAACCTTCAACGACGGGCCGCTCTGCGGCTCCTTCCGCCAGACGTACCACGCGTAAGCGTGCATCGGGCTTCCTTGACTCCCTACGATCCACCGAGGGCGCCAACAACAAAGGATTTCGCCGTAGAATGACGGCCGGTTGAGATAAGGCAGTCGTCCAGGCTCAGCGCCCCAGATCGACCTGAACAGGGCGGCGGCAAATTCGACGTGTTGCCCTTCTACAAGAGCAATCAAATTTCTGACGATGGCGCACGCCTCATCCGCGTTGT
This sequence comes from uncultured Alphaproteobacteria bacterium, assembly GCA_963764955.1. Taxonomy (GTDB): domain Bacteria; phylum Pseudomonadota; class Alphaproteobacteria; order Rhizobiales; family Beijerinckiaceae; genus Roseiarcus. Next base: position 16,080 of record CAVXVE010000032.1, read on the forward strand.
GCGGCGTGTTAGTGATGATCGCGGTGCAATCCGCGCCAGCCAACTCGAAGGCACATTTCAGATGTTCTGGGTCGGAAGCATCGAGCGGTTGGCTCGTAACGCAGCTGTCAGCGGCGGGGTACATATCCGAGTAGAGATCGATCAACCTCATGTCGACCCCAAAGGGCGCAAGGCCGCGCCGGAGCGCGCCGTCGCCGCCGCACGGATCGAGGGCTACTCGTGGCAATCCGAGGCCTAGTTTTGCCAAGCCCAGCGGGAGACTGACTACCAGGTCTGAGGGGGTCGCACAAAAATCGTTCGCCTTCCGCTCGTAGGCGCTGGCACGGTAGTTGTGGCGGTCGCGGGGTTCGAGGGCGGATGTCATTCAACGCGCCTTCACGCACACCGCGGCGATGGTGCATCGGATTTATTTTTGCTCACACTCACCCCCGGAAACAGCGGAACAAAGGAAACAAAGGAAACAAAGGACGTCATGCCAGGTGCTCCCGGCCGATCCGGCGAAATCTGAGCTGCGACGCCGACCGCAACTCGATAACGATGTTGTCGGCAGTCACCGCCGTGACCCGCCGATAGCCGACGAGCAGCGCCGCGCCCGTGAGATCGATCCGGCTCCATAAGGGCGGAACGCGATAAAGCTCTTCGGGCGTCCAGCCGATCAGCGCCGCCTTGTCGCCCCAGCCCTCGGCGAGGAAGCGCTCAAGCCCGCACGTCGCCTCTCGCCAGCGTTTCTCGGGGCAGTCGGGGGGCGGAGAAGCGAAAAGCACCTCTTGGGCCGCCTCGCGTGCCGCGAGCATGTTCAAAAGATCGGACTTGACGCTCTTGAGCAGCGCAACGATGTCAGGTGGAAGCTTGGGCGCTTCGAGGATGAGCCCGTCGCCGTCGAGCGTGATGCTAATTCCGGCGGCGGACGCGGCGGCCAACGCTTCTATCGCGCTCACCCCGCGCCCTGTCGCCTTGATCCCTTTGTTCCCTTTGTTCCCCTGTTTCTTGGGGGTGGGCGGCGGAAATAAATCTGGAAATTTCCCCGACGGGCGGCAGCATGCCTTGGCTCGGCTCGCCCCCGATCTCCTTCGCCGTTTTGACGACCTTGAAGAAACGCGCCCCGCCGGGGCCTGTGTGGCTGTCGTCCTGCTCAACCGCGCCATGATCAACCGCAGCCATCAGGCGGACGCCCGCAATCTTTAACGAGACGATCCCAAGTCGCTTGGCCAATTCGCGCAGCGTCACCTTGACCGAAAGGTCCTCGGCGCCGCCCATATCCTCGATCGCCCTCACCACGGCGACTGTCGTTTCGCCCGCCTTTCCGTAAAGATTGGCCAAATCTCCGTCGAAGGCCGAATGAACGTTGGCGTAGTCCTCCAGCGTCGCCAGAATGGCGCCGTCCTCATCGACTGCCCGCTGCGCCCTGTGCAGCACCGCAGACGCCTTGACCGCGCAAATGACATTGTTGATGTCGCGGCGCACCCTCAATGCGGCGGTTTCAAGAAACTTGGAGCGCCACCGCTCGAAGCCGGCGAAGATTGCTTCCTTAAACGGGATGCGCACACGGTAGGGCGCGTCCATCATGAGCCACGCCTGGAAGTCGAGCCAAGGCTGAAGATCGGGTCGGGGCGTCCTAATGTCCGACAGGATGCGCTTAACGATAGCGACGGTCTGCCCGCCGGTCTCGTCCGCGTCGTTGACCAAGGTCCGTGTCTTCAGTTCCGGGTCGACGTCGCGCGCGGTAGTGATGATGGCGGCGATCGGGCCGTTCTTGACGATCGTCACCGTCGTCGGCTCCTGACCGTCCCTCACCGACACGAACGAATAGACAATGCGCCCTTCGGAGATAAGGGTGCGCAACATGGTAGTGAATTCGCTTTCGACGCCATGCCGGTCGGTGAAGACCACGGCCTCTGGGATATAGATGATCTTGCCTTTGAAGGTGTTGGGATCAGCTCCGCCGTAATAGGCGAGCGCCTTCGGCGAGGCGCCGCTGAACCGGATGACGCACTCGGATGGAATAAGCTCGAGCGTCCTCTCGACCACGAGATTCTTGCCCGCTGCGGGCGCCCCGAGCCTCAACACGCGCACCGAATCGTCGACGAGCATGCGGCTCGCATAGGTCAGATAAAGCTGACGCACGCTCGCGCCTTCGCCGACCACGCCGAGTTGGCGAGCGACGGTCTCCATGTCCGCTAGCAATGTCTTGCTCTCGGCGATCCGTGAGCATGAGTTCCATAGCCGCCCGCGCTCTTCCTCGATCTTCCGTCGACGCTCGGCTTCCTGCGCGGCGGCGACTTGCTCGCGCTCCGTCGCGCCAGCCTTCCACGCTTCCAGCCGAGCCTCCTCGGTCTCGTCCGCCAGCGTCTTCCTGAGGGTCTTGATGCCGATGCCCGTCGTCTTTTGGACCGCCTTGACCAGCATGTCCGCCTGAAGGCTCGAAAGAGCCATCGCCGCGGCCCTAGCCAACAACGTGACGACGCGAGCGTGATCGCCGGATTCGAGGGCGCCCGCGGCCGTCACGCAGTCAGCAAATGTCTGGATTTTTGCGCCCCACTCCTCCGAAAACGGGGAAAGAAAGCGCACTTCGGCCGCCTCGATCGCGGCTCGCACGGCGACCTGAGCCTCAACGAGCGCCCCATCGAGTTTGCCTGTTATGGCGACGTTGAAGTGCTTGAAGTCTTCCGGCGGCTGGGCGACGCGCACCGTGAGCCCTAGTGCGGCGAACCAAGCGATGGGTTCTTTGGCGCCCTGAATCCCTTTGTCATCGCGGTCGGCGAGGATGACGATCTCCCGGGTCCCCTTCGGCGGGATGAAGCCGTCCATCATGCCACCGCCGCCCATGGCGAAGGCAGTGACGCCCATGTCGAAGGCCTGCATGACGGTCATTGCGTCTTCGAGGCCCTCAGCGAGGTAGAGGGTCTCGCTGGCCGGTCCGAGCCGGACGGCGAAGCCCTTGACCTTGTCGCCCTGACCATTTTTGACCTTCGGCTCGGCGCCATCCTGGGCTGACAGATCGGCGGTCAGCGGTTTGTACTGCCGGCCGACAATCCGACCTTCGTTGTCGGTCACCGCGGCAATCAACGCCGGTCCCCAAGCATGTGTTTGCTCGCGCCGATAACGCGGCTCGATGCGCACCACCTGGTCAAGATCTGAAAAGCGCGTGCTGTCGATTCCGAGGTTGAGAAAGTAAGGATGCGACGCCTTCGGATCGATCGGCGCCGAATTGAAGAAAGCCTGCCGCGGCGTGAGCTTCATGATCGGCGCCTGTGGTCGAAAGCCGGCTGGCCGAGGCGAGAGCGCACGTAATCCTTGCAGACACGCCAGTCGTCGCCAGCGAAACTGTGGACGATGAAGTCCGAGCCCGTGATCAGAACGCTGAGGCTGCGGTCCTTGGAAGAATGACCAGGTCCCGGGGCCGCCACCCGGTTGAACGAAACGACATCGCGGCCGAGCGCCAGCGGGCTGTTCTGCGAGGTTGTCATCACGCGCCTCGCGTACGTTTCGGGTGGCCTTTGCTCTGCCTCTTGCTCGGCCCACTGCGTCTGGACTTGCTAAAGTCGGGCCGTGTCGGTTCGAGGTCTCGTCCCTCTCGCTCCCCGCTGATCGCGCCTTCGACCGGGCGCTTATCATTCGGCTGCGCCACCTCCACGCAGCCTTGGCTCAAATCGCCGCTGAGATTCGGTGTACGCTTCAATTCGAGCGCGGGGAGCCTCTCGAGCCAGGCGCGAAGATCAGCCGCAAGGATCAGCGTTCGCCGCCCTCTCTTCCGCGCTGGCAATTCGCCCGAGCCGAGCGCCTCGTAGAGCGCCGTCTTGCCGGTGTTGGCGGCCTCTGTGGCTTCTTCAATCGAGTAGGCCAACCGATCGCGCATCGTTCCGGGCTCTCGCCGCCATAGCTCAGGGTCTTCCCCTGGAGTTCGCTCACGTTGTCGCGGGCGAAAGCGCTGGCAAAATCCGGAATGCTCCCTGACATGCCCGCGAGTCAACGTTTAACAAGCGATATCTACAGTAATAATTTCTTCTACGACGCTTAGTTGATGTATAAGTTGGCCCCGTGCCAACTAAATAGTTAAAGTTGGCCCCGGGCCAACTTGGTGCCTTGACATAAGACCTTCATAATATGTTGAGGCACCAAAAAAGGCTGAATAATCAATTATTAGTTATGGTTTATGCGGTTCGATGCAATTATCGGCAACAATACGACTGCTTTATCCTGCGCTTTTCCAGGCAAGGAACGGGGCTGAGCGGCCGCGACCTCCCAATGCGCAACGTCACACTGTTGCGGATTCGGTGTGGCGTTGCTGCAGCAGGAATCAAGGCGACGCCCAACATGACTGGTGCACCTGGGTCCGACCTCGCCGCCAGCGATCATCGTGTCGTCCAGCAGCGTGAGCGCGTGGCGATCAGGCGGCTGTCGGCAATCGTAAGATCACGCGCGTCGGGGTAGGGGCACCACCTTCGCGGCTTCCTCGCCCGTCACAATGCCCATGAGCCGGTCGTCCCAAGCCTTAAGCGCCTGCGCCTTCCGCTCAAGCATGTCGGTGTGCACATAGTGGCGCACGAGCGTTCGGGTGTCCCTGCCGCCCGACTCGTGGCCTACGATTGTTGCAACAAGATCGAGCGCAACGCCCATCTCCGCCAACATGGTCGCGAATGTTCGTCGAAGGTCATGCGACGTGAATATCGCGATCGGCAATGTTGTCCGGCGCGTCAACAGATAGTGGCCGATATGGGCCGAGGTCACGGCCACGCCCTTCTCCAGCAGGAAGAGAGGTCCCTTCTCGACGCCAGATAGCCGTTGTTCGAGCATCTCGCGGGCGAGGCCCACAATCGGCGTGACGCGCTGACGCCCATTTTTCGAGCGCCCAGCAGGCAGGGTCCAGGTCCATTTCTGGCGATCGATCTCCTCTGCGCGAATCCCGCTGATCTCTCCGCACCTGGCGCCGGTCAGAAGCTCGAGCTTTAGAATGGCCGCCGCTTCGAGGGAGAGCGCGTCGGAGTCCAACCATTTCCAGAGCGTCTCGATCTCTTTGACGGTCAAAGTCCGGTCTCGCGGAATTCCTCGATCATGCGCCTCGAGTCCAGCGGTCGGATCCGTCTCAACGATGTCTTGCGACAGCGCCCAGCGAAACATTGCGGTGCAAACCTGCCGGCGCTTTTCCGCTTCGCGACCTTTGCCCTGGTCGGCCATGGCATCTAAAATCTCGCGGATGTCCCGCCGGCGGACATCGGCGGCATAGCGCTGAAGGATCGGCGCGAGCGTGCGCTTCAGACGGCTTTCGATTGTCTTGGCGGTGCGAAGGCGTCCAACAACGCGCCGTCGCAGATAGAGGTCGATCAAGGACAGGACAGTGATCCGTGAGGCTGCCGCATCTCTGGCCTCGCCCTCTTCGCCAATCAGGTCCCGGCCACCTCGCGCCGCGCTGGTCAGCTCATTGGCCCGCTCGCGAGCCTGCTCGAGGCTCACGTCTGTCGTGCGGCCGAGCGACAGGCGCCGCACCTTCGACGTTCCTCGGATGCGGTAGGCTAAGTCCCAGGTCTTGACGCCGCTCGGCGCCACCCGCACCGCTAGTCCCTTGCAGCGCTGATCGGGTACCCGGTACGGAGCCTCCGCCGACCGCAAAGTCTCGATTGTACGATGGGTAAGCGGCTGTGCGCCGCGTGTCAGTCCGGCCCCAAAAGCCATTACCGTCAGTCCCTCTTATGTTCGCTCTGTCGCAACACTGTCGCAACAAAATCGGCGGCTCGAGGCGAACCAGCGCGAACACAGAGGGATGGTAACTCACTGGCGAACCAACACAAACTGTGCGCGAGCGGACGGCTACGAACGACCGCGAACAGCTATACAAGGGCTTGCGGCGCCATTTCCGAGTTGTTTTCTCTTGGAGCATCCGCGATTCGATCGGATCGTCGCATTGCTCCAAATTCCGTGATTTCGCGCGCTTTTTTCCGCGAAAAACCGGCGTCCACTTTTTTCGCTGCGCGCTCTAACGCCGAATCTCAGCTCGCGCGTCGCGCATGAGAGATGCGAGCCGGGCTTACTGCAATTTCTGAAAAACAATACCAAGTCCCAGCCAGCTGGGCAAGAAATTGTCGATTTTTCCTAATCCATCGCCTGGCTCTCTATCGGGCGTTTTCGCTGCCTCTCGGGAACGCCAGGCGACCTCATCAACCGAATCGCGTAGGACGCCCGCCTTCCGTTTATGGGCCCAGCCCTCGACGTCGGTCGACTAGATTCCGCGCCGTCAGAGCGGCGACAGAACCGAAGACGCCTTCTCGTTCCGCTTCCGGCGCCCCATCAATTTCGACGGCGCGCCGCGGTCGCCGGCGTAGACGCCGGCGCGAGCCGCAGCATTGTCGAGATGAACACGCATCGCCTCTTGAGCCGCGGCGGGAGCGCCGGCCCGCACAGCGACGAGAATCCTCTCGTGCTCGCTGAGGGTGGCGCGAGCCATTTCGTCTGAGGCGTGGCTGCCGCCCGCCACCAGGATGCTATCGCGCACTTTCTCTGAAACAAATCCGACGAATTGGACGATATAGGCGTTCCCGGCCGCACACACGACAGCGGTATGGAACTCGATATCCTTCTTGAGCCATTGAACGCTGCCATACGGCGCAGCCGTCATGCTCGCGAGCGCGTCCTGCATGCGCGCAAGATCATCCTTCGCTCGGCGACGGGCTGCGAGCGCAGCGGCGTGAACCTCGAGAATCCCACGGAGCTCAAACAAGCTCACGAAAGCGTCACTCTCTTGAAGCGCGTCATGGTCGATCGAAAGCACTGTCGGATTGGCCGCATCAGCAACGAAGGCCCCCCGACCCTGCTGCGACCAGACGCGTCCTTCCGAGCGCAGCTTGGCGATAGCCTCTCGCACGACGTTGCGGCTGACACCGAACGTGGCCGCAAGGGCCTGTTCGGTGGGGAGTCTGTCGCCGGACAGCAACCGGCCTTGCGCGATCTCGCGCGAAATTGAACTGGCGACCAGCGCCGGCAGGTGAGGGCCTCGATTTACCCTGCCGAGCTTCAACCCCATCTTCATGTCTCTGGACTTGTCGGCGCAGGCAAGATTCGAGCGGGGCTCAACAAGAAGTGTGGATCGAGCGCGCGTTTCAGCGTGAACGCAAGATCGAGAGCCACGTCGTCCGTTCGGCTCAAAAACGCCTTCTGTTTCACCCGCCCGATCCCGTGCTCCGCGCTGATGCTGCCGTGAAGACGATCGACCACGTCGAAAATCGTCTCCTCGGCGCCCTCGAAGAGGTGGGTCATCGACTCTGCCGTTGCGCCGACGGGCGGGATGACGTTGAGATGGACATTGCCGTCCCCGACGTGCCCGTAGGCGAGCGCCAAGGCCTCTGGATAACGCTTATTGAGATTGCGCAAGGCCTCATCGATGAAGATGGCGAGTTTCGAGATCGGGACGGAAACATCTGTGCGCAGATAGGGCCCGCCGCGTCCCTGCGCCTCAACCATCGTCTCGCGATAGAGCCAGAAACGCTCGGACTGCGCGCGGCTCTGAGCGATGACGCCGTCGGCGACCAAATCCTGCGCGTCGCTCAGGAACGTCTCGAGCAACGTGCGAAGATCGATCGGCGCGCTGGAGGCGAGTTCCACGAGAACATAAGCCGGATAAGCCCGTTCGAGCGGTTCCGGCGAGTCGTCGCGCGCCCGAATGGCGACCTCCAGTCCGTCTCGAAGGATCAGCTCGAAGGCTGTGACGAGGTCACCGCAGCTCCGGCGCGCCCGCGCGTAGAGCGCCATTGCGTCAGCCACTGAGCGAAGCGCAACCAGCGCGGTCTCGACCTGAGCAGGTTTCGGGAAGAGCTTGAAGGCGGCGGCAGTCACGACGCCCAGCGTTCCCTCACTCCCAATGAAGAGCTGCTTGAGATCGTAGCCGCGATTGTCCTTGCGGAGCACATTGAGGCCGTTCCAGATGCGCCCGTCGCTGAGCACGACCTCGAGGCCGAGGACGAGGTCTCGTGTCATGCCGTAGCGCAGCACATTCATGCCCCCGGCGTTGGTGGCGACATTGCCGCCGATCCGGCAGCTGCCTTGCGCGCCGAAGGTGATCGGGAGGAAACAGTCCTCTTTCTCCGCCGCCTTCTTGGCGTTCTCAAGAATGCATCCGGCTTCGACGATCATCGCAAAATCGATCGGGTCGACCATGCGCACCGCGTCAAGCCGTTCGAGGCTGATAACGAGCTCTCCTCCGCCCGGCGCCGCCACCGCAGCTCCAACGAGACCTGTAAGGCCGCCTTGGGGGACGACGGGAATCCGGCGTTCGCTGCATAGGCGCATGACCGCCGCGGTTTCCTGGACGCTACCCGGACGCGCGACCGCCAGCGGCCGCCCATAATGATCGCCCGACCAATCGCGGCTGAAACGGGCGAGATCCTCGTCCGCCGTCATGAGGCCGCCGTTCGGCAAGACTGCGTCGAGCGCTGCAATTGCTTCAGTGCGTACGGGAGACCGTACATTCATGAGTGAAATTCCGGGGATGCCGCCGGGAGGCCGGGGGGAGCGGACGATGCTCGGGATGGCCTGGCGGAGGTCATCCGTCTTTTCCGCCCTTGTCGCTCCCGTTGCATCTTGGTAAGGTCGCCATGTTGAAGGGTCATCATACAACATTGCGCCTTCGACGCCAGTGTGTTCGCGCTCTACGCCGTCCTCGTCCGCGAGGGCTCGATTACGAGTGACCGACAAGGTCGACCGTTCCAAGGGAGGATTTCTCGCCATGACCAAAAACGACCCCCATCAGGGGATCAATCGCCGCCAGATGTTGCAATCAGTCGCCGGGCTCGGCGCCGGCGCACTCGCCACGAGCTATCCGCTTGCCGCGCGCGCGGCTGCCGGGCAGCCGGCGCTGGTGACGTCCATCCGCTCGCTCTCCAATCCCTACCACGCCGTATGGAAAATCGGAGCTGACGCTTTCGCCAAGCAGATCGGGCTTCCCGGCACGATCCTTGTGACCGAGGCCAACAGCGAGAAGGGCATTTCCGACATTCGCGCGATGATCGCCAAGACGGGCGGCAACATGGTGCTGAACGTCGATCCGAATAATACGCCTGACGCGAGACCAATTGTCGAAGCCTGTTTCAAAGCCAAGGTCTATGTCGTCAGCTGGTGGAACAAACCTGCCGACCTTCATCCTTGGGACCTCGATCCCTACTATATTGCTCACATCGAGTTCGACGGCGTCACCAACGGCGGCTACATCACCGAGGCGCTTTTCAAGGCGATGGGTGATGAAGGCGGCTTCGTCGCTGTGGGTGGAATGATCTCCAACTCGGCGGCCATCGATCGCCGCAAAGGCATGATGGAGACTCTGAAGAAGCATCCCAAGGTCGAGCTTCTCGACTTCCAGACTGGCGATTGGCAGTCGCAAAAGGCTTTCGACATCACCGCGTCCTGGCTCACCCGCTTTGGAGACAAGATCAAGGGCGTATGGGCCGCCAATGACGATATGGGCACGGGCGCGCTCGAGGCGTTGCGCGCTCAAGGACTCGCGGGCAAGATTCCCGTTGTCGGCATTGATGGGATCAAAGCGGCGGTCGAGGCCGTCAAGGCTGGTGAATTCGTCTGCACGGTGACGTCCGATCCCTATTGGCAAGGCGGCATTGGCCTCTCGATGGGCCTCGAGGCTCACCAGGGTAAATTCGACCCCTCGAAGGAGCCGAAACTGCATCGCGAGTTCAACGCAAAGACGGTCAAGATCACTCGCGACAACGTCGACGAGTATATAAAGACGCAGGTTCAGTCGCATCCGCAGATTGACTGGTCCGATTTGTGGGGCCGAGTCGCGAGCCCCATCGTCTACGGATGAGCACCATTGCGGGTTGAGGGAAATGGCGCCGGCTTTTCAATCGACGCCTACCGTGGCCGCTTCCGCTTCGGAGCAGAGCAGACCTCAGCCGGATCGACCCTCCTTTCAGCGTCGGTTCGGCGGAGGCCGGCTAGCGGATTTTGGACCGCTGATCGTCCTGATTGGCCTTTCGCTCGTCCTCGGGCTGCTCAATCCAAGCTTCTTCAGCTTTCGCAATGTCGTCTGGGGCCTGGCGAATTCCGCCGCCATCCCGCTGATCCTTGCGATGGGATCGACCTTCATTATCTTGATGGGAAGCATCGACCTGTCCATCGAAGGTGTGCTGTGCGTCGGGGCGATGATCGTGGCGCTGCTTTGCGCCAACGACAGCAACGACCACGACTTCGGTTGGTGGGGACCGGTGCTGGCGATTGTCGCATGCACCGGGCTTGGCCTGCTGAACGGCCTGGTGCATGTCGTCCTCCGCATCCCCTCCTTCATGGCGACGCTGGGCTTGTGGTTCGTGGGGCTTGGCATCGGCACGGTGGCGCTGGGCGGCTCGGCAGTGCGCGTCCTCGATCACGGCGTCCGAGCCATCGCATTCCAGCGCGTTCTCGCCTTTCCGCTCGCGGTCTGGATCGCCGCCGCGATGTTTCTTCTGGCGTTGTTTCTCGAGCGCCGGACGCGGTTCGGCCGCTATATCTATGCGATCGGCGGCGGCGAGGACATCGCGACGCTCTCCGGCGTTCCGGTCAAGCGCACGCGCATTCTCGCTTTCACGCTGGCGGGGTTCTTCACCGGCGTTGCGGCAGTGCTCGCAGCGGCGCAACTCGGCCAGGCGAATACGACGATCGCAGACGGCCGTCTTTTCATGACGGTCACCGCCGTCGTCGTCGGCGGCACCGCGCTGACCGGCGGATGGGGCGGCGTCGCCAACTCGCTGGTTGGCGTGATGATCGTCGCGGTCCTGGCTAACGGCATGGTTCTTTTAGGCATCTCGCCGTACATCCACGAGACTGTACAGGGGCTGATGATCATCGCCGCGGTCGCGCTATCGATACGGCGCAGCGGCTCGTTCGTCATCAAATAGGTCGGCCCATGCTCAAGGTCGAAGGCGTCAGCAAAAGCTTTGGTCCAGTCAGGGCCCTGCGCAACGCGACGATCACGATTGGGCCGCAGGAGGTCGTGGGGTTGATCGGCGAGAACGGCGCCGGCAAGTCCACTCTCATGCGGATTCTCTCCGGCGGAATGAGGCCCGACGCGGGCGCGATCGCCGTTGACGGATCGCCGGTCGTGCTGCGCGACACCGCGCAAGCCAATCGCTACGGCATCGCGATGGTCTTTCAGGAGCAATCCCTGCTCCTCAATATGTCGGTCGCGGACAACCTTCATCTCGCGAATGAACAGCCTTTCACGCGGCTCGGGGTGATCTCCCGCCGGCGAATGATCGAGGCCGCTCGGGATCGGCTCGCCAGGGTCGGACTCGACATCGATCCAACCCAAAAAGCGGGCGAGCTCACCTTCGCCGCGCGCCAGATGGTCGAACTCGCCAAGGCCCTGTCGCTGGAAGAACGCACCCATGCTCCGCTGACGATCCTTCTCGACGAACCGACCTCGGTGCTCGAGGCCAAGGACATAAAAATCCTCTTCGAGCGGATACGAAGCCTGAAGTCGCGCGCGAGCTTCGTTTTCGTCTCGCACCGGCTCGACGAAGTTCTGGCGATCAGCGACCGTATCTACGTGATGAAAGACGGCGAGATCGTCGCCGAAAGACCCGCAGGCGCAACCAGCGTTCCCGTGCTTCACGCGATGATGGTTGGGCGCGACCTCGACGCGGAATATTACCGCGAGGCGCGCCAGAAGCCGCCTTTGGACGAGATCGTCCTGGAAGCGCGTGGGCTCGGTGTTCAAGGCGCCTACCGCAATGTGGATTTCACCCTTCGTCGCGGCGAAGTCCTAGGGATCGCCGGCGTCATTGGCTCCGGCCGCGAGGAACTGACGCGGACTCTGTTCGGCTTCCTGCCGCAGACATCCGGCGCATTGCTTGTCGACGGGCGGCCGGCGAGCCTCAGAACGCCCACCCAGGCTGTCGCGGCTGGAGTTGGCTACATCCCACGGGAACGGCGGGTTGAAGGCCTGGTGATGGATATTTCCGTCGCCGCCAACATCACCCTGGCGAGGCTCGACGCGACGATGCGCCATGGCTTTATCGATCATCGTCGCGAGCGATCGATCGCAGACGAATGGATTCGCAGGCTTCGTATCAAGACCCCGAGCGCGGCGCAGGTCTGTCGGAACTTAAGCGGCGGCACCCAGCAGAAGATCGTCATCGCACGATGGCTGACGGCGGATTCGCATATCCTCATTCTTGACCATCCGACTCGCGGCCTCGATGTCGGCGCCAAGGAAGAAGTCTACGACATGATCCGCAATCTCTCGGCCGACGGCGTCGCCATCGTGCTGACCTCTGACACATTGGAGGAAACCATCGGCCTCGGCCACACCATTCTCGTCATGCGCGACGGTGAGATCACCGCTCGCTTCGACGCGCCACCATACGGTAAGCCGGCCCAGATCGCGCTCCTGGAGCATATGGTATGAACGCCGCAGACCAACTTGCGGGGATGGCAGGGAAGAGCCTGTGACCAGCTTGGCTACCACCGAGGGCCTCCACGTCGGCCTGGCTGAACGGATTCGCCCCTATACGCCCCTCTTGCTGCTCGTCCTGCTCACTGTCGGCGTGAATATCGTCGAACCAGGATTTGCGAGCCTCAATACGGCGTCGGTCGTGCTCGCCGACGCTTCGGTGCTCTTCATTCTTGCTGCGGGGCTCACCTTCGTCATCATGCTGGGCGGCATCGACCTGTCGGTGCAGGCCGCGGCGTCCTTCGCCAGCATGGTCGTGGCGGAGCTCCTGCCGCGGGTCGGCTACGCCGCATTCGCGATCACGATCCTTGTGGGCCTTGCGATGGGCCTCGCGAGTGGATTTGTTCACGTGAAACTGCGCATTCCCTCGTTTGTCGCGACGCTCGCGACGGGAGGCATCATGACCGGGCTGTCGCTTTTGATGGAGGGCGGGCGCACGGTCTCCCTTACCGACAAGGGGCGCGAGCAGGCGGCGTGGATTTCCGGCGCATGGGCCTTCGGCGTTCCGAACGTGATCCTGATTGCGATCGTCGTGGCGATCGGCGGCATGCTGGCGCAGCGCTACACCCGCTTTGGACGCTATAGCGCCGCGATCGGCGCGGGCGAACCGGCCGCGCGCGCGGCCGGCATTTCGGTAGACCCTCATAAGATCATCGCGTTCGGACTGTCGGGCGCATTCGCTTCGCTCGCGGGCGTCGTGCTCGCAGCGCGCCTGGCGAGTGGCTCCCCGGACCTTGCCAACCAGCTTCTCTTGCCCGCTATTGCCGCGGTGATCGTCGGAGGCACGGCAATCACCGGCGGCGTCGGAAGCATCGGCCGCACTATGGTCGGCGCCTTGATCGTCTCGATCGTCCGCATCGGCATGACTTACGTCGGCGTCGAGATCTTTGCGCAACAGATCGTTTTCGGCGCTGCGCTGATCTTTGCTGTCTTCGTGACGATCGATCGGAGCAAAATTCCCATCATCAAATAACTTCGGAAGCGTGGCCGTTCGGCCGCTCCAGACGGCATTGCGCGTCGCGCCGAACGCGGGATTGATACGGACGGCTTTGTCACGCCGGCGTCAGCTTGTTGGACGTTGGTAGGCGCGCTAGCCAAGGGGCATGAGGAAGATCAGCTACGCGGGATATCGGTTCCCGCCTGAGGTCATCAATCAGGCGATTTGGCTCTATCTCCGGTTCACCCTCAGCTTTCGCGACGTCGAAGATTTGCTGTCCGAGCGCGGGATCGCGGTCTCCTACGAGACCGTGCGCCGCTGGGTGAACCACTTCGGGCCGATGATCGCCGCGCATCTGCGCAAGCGCCGTCCGAAACCGCACGCGACCTGGCATCTTGACGAGGTCTATCTGAAGATCGATGGGCGGATGGTATATCTGTGGCGCGCAGTCGACGCCGAGGGCGAGGTTCTCGATGTGGTGGTTCAATCCAAGCGCAACAAGCACGCCGCTCTGAAATTGATGCGGAAGCTTCTGAAGAAGTATGCTTTCGTCCCCGAGCGGTTCGTCACGGACGACTTGCGATCATATGGCGCAGCGGCCCGCGCTCTCGGCCTCGAACGCCTGCATGAGCGCGGGCGATGGAGGAACAATCGGGCCGAAAATTCGCATCAGCCGACCCGACGACGGGAGCGCAAAATGCAACGTTTCAAGAGCGCTCGCTCTGCGCAGAAATTCCTTTCAACCCACGCCGCCGTTTACAACACTTTCAACGTCCAACGCCATCTCATATCAGCTCAATCGCACCGCGTGCTCCGCGCCGCAGCGATGACCACGTGGCGCGAGGTCGTCGCGGCCGCTTGAAGTTCCGCACACAAGCAATCCCGCTTCGCGTCGTCGTTTCGATAACGTGACAACGCCCGCGCGTGGCTTCGCCGAGAGAGGGCAAGGCCGGCACGCGCCCCGCGTCGTCGGTTGCGTCCGCCGCGGTCGTCTGCGGACCATAGAAGCCTGCGGTCAGTTCGCTATTGTTCATTAGCGGCTCCGACTGTTCATCGCTGACGACGCCAAGCGCGCTCAGCTTCGCGGCACGTTGACCATTTTGAGCGCCGCGCCAAGGCCATGAGCCAGCTTAGCGGCGTCGTCGTTGGCCCAGAAGTGAACGAAAAACGCGCGCGGCTCCTCGCCGATCATGTGATTGTGGATCGCCGTCACCTCGATCCCGTTGTCACGGAGCGCGGTGATCAGCGGATTTACTTCGCTCGATAGCGCGACGAAATCCCCGGTGATCGCCGCCTTGCCGCCGCCAGTTGGCTGGAAGTTGATCGCAATCGCCGTTCCCATCGCGCCAGGGACGGCCATCCCATCCATCTTGATGCTGTCGGCGCGGGGTATGCCGAACTGATAGACGCCGCCATTCGCCTTGCCTTTGCGTCCGATCGCCGCGTCGACCTTCGCTGTGTCGAAATCGACACCTGTGCTCGCCGCTGCGGCTTCGGCCGGAGGCTTGAGATCGAACGGTGTCTTACTCTCCTCCAGAGCGGCGCGAACGAGTCGCGCAAGCTGAGCAGGGTCACCTGTCCCTGCGACATGCATGTAAAACGTCGGCGGATTCGCGCGCAGCAAATGGTTGTGCAGGGCTGTCACTTGAAGGCCCTCGGCAAGCAGCTTGCTCATCACCGGATTGATCTCGCTTTCGGTCAGGACGAGATCGCCCATCATCATGGCTTTGTCCCCCATCGGCTCGAAGGCGATCCAGCCGCCGAGGGCGAAGCCGGGCTTAAGGGCCACTCCGTCCAGCGAAACGTTGAGGTCACTGCGGGGCAGCCCATAGCGATGCACGTCGCCCGAGACGGCTCCCGTCCGGGTCAGGATGGTGTCGACAACGAACCAGTCCGTCTCCGCCGCCTTCGCCGGCATGGACAGGGCGACGCTAAGCGAGATCGAGGCGAGAGAAAGAAGGCGGTTCATGTTGGTTCCTTTCGTGTGGATCGTCCCTGGCGCATTCACGTCGGTTTCGCTGGCTTGTTGGCGGGCGAGTTGTGCGTTTCGGTACCCCGTCTCAGTCCAGCTTTTCCATTACTTTCTTGACCTCTTCGCCCCTCATCAAGGTGATGGACGCCATGGGTTGGCCGCCATCGAGCATCGGAACGGCGCTCACCGCACGAAATCCATTGTTAGCGTTGACGGCGCTCGCGACCGCAGCGGCGAGCGGCAGCGTCGCCTTTGCCATGGCCTCACCTTGGCCCTTGGCCTCTTTCAGGTCGTCGGCGTCGGTGATTGCCTCGGACTTTTTGATCGAGCCCGCTTTGTTGTCGACGATGACCTCGGCGAATCCGTCTGCCTTTGTTGTGTACACAGATAGCTGAAGCGCGCCGTCCTCAACCTCGAATTTACCCGAGATTGGCTTGCCTTCAGCCTCGCTAGCCTTCATCCCTTGTTCGAGTGAGACGCTCGCGTCCGACAGCGCCTGCGCGAGTTTCTCTAAGTCGTCGTCGTCCTCAGCCCGAACGGGAAAACTGCCGACAGCCAGAACGGCCGCAAACGCCATACCGATAGCGAAGCTCTTCCTCATCATGGAACTCCTATCTCTGGTGTGAGGTTGAGATAGTCCCGAGATTTTCGTTCACGTCGATTTCCCTGGCTTGTTCGTCGGCCAGTTGTGGGTTTCGTCGCTCGCGTCGCGAGCCCAGCGATAGAAGGCGTCATAAAGGGTCATGGCTGCATCGAGCTGCTCCAGATCGTCGAGGTGCATGCGCGAAAGGCCGAGCGTAGCGGCGAGCAGCCCCGGCGCCTCCGGCGCAAGATCGAGACGAGCGGTGTCGGCGCCTCTGACCATCGTCGCGAGCCTCGCGAGCGGTTCGGTCTGAAGCGCCAATTCCTCGATCATCGTGTCAAACGTGCAGCGGTCGCCGCGGTGGCTCCAGAACACGCCTTCGATATCGAACGGCGCGCCGTTGAAGCGCTCCGCGACGGACTGCACTTCCGCTGGCGAGACGAAAAGAAATACTGCTTCAGGATCGACAAAGCGGCGGATGAGCCAGGGACAGGCGGTGCGATCGATCTTTGGTCTTGACCGCGTCACCCACACAGTGCGCCCCTGCGGATCGCGCGGAGGCATTTTGCCTTCGGGCACCAGCGGCAGTGCTGCTTGCGCCCAGGCGGCATGACCGCCCACGAGAACCTCGGCCGAAGGCGAGCCAGCATGACGCAGCCAAGCCGCAACCCCTTCGCTCAGCTTCTGCCCTTCGTGGCAAATGACGACAGTGGCCCGCCCGGAGAATTCTGGAGCCCAATTCGACACAGTCGCATGCGATCGACGAACTGCCCCAGGGATGAAGCGCTGGTCGGCGGCGAACTCGTCGTCGAGGCGCACATCGATGAGCGCGGGACCGTGCGGGACGCCAATGAGGCGCGCGAGCTTTTCTGCGGATATGGTATTGAAAGACGACATAATGCGCCCCTGAGAAAGGTCGGGCGCGATTCTTCAGCTGTCGCCTCATGGGGAGATCGCTCCCCCATCGCCCAATCATAATCCTGGCCCACCATCTGTCAACCGAGTCCTGTGCTCGGCGCGCCAGCCAGGCCTCGCCGCTCGCGCCGCTCGGCGAACGCGCGCTCCTGGGCGCGGGGCAATCGTGTCGACATCGAGCGCAAGCATCGCTTGACGGTGCCGAGCGCTCTGGCGCCTCTTGCACCGCGTTCGCGACCGCTGGCGAGTCGAGCGCCACCCTTGCGGTCCCGCCAAAAGCTCAAACGAACCGGCCGCCGAGTTCGCCCCGCTACGACGCGGATCTTCTCTTCAGCTGAAAAGTGTCGACGTGTCGCGCGCCGAATGTCCCTGATCGCATCTTCCGCCGGCTGCTTTTCCGGCCCGGATTTCTGTCTCATCTTCGCTCCTTGCGGCTACGATGATCCAGAAATCCTCCCTAGGTGAAAACCCCGCGCTGTCTCAAAGGCGCTGATGGCGGACACCGGCTGGAGCGAGAGTTTGCCGGCCCGGATTTCCACCGGGGAGAACGATGCGCCTTGCCAAGGCACACAGAACAATCGAGCGGAGAATTCGCATCAGCCGACGCGGCGGAGGGAGCGCAAGATGCAGCGATTCAAGAGTCCGGGTTCGGCGCAGAAATTTCTCTCCGCACACGCCGCCGCCTACAACACCTTTACTCTTAGAGCCTGTCTCAAAAGGTAGGGTGCCGTTAAGGAAGGAATGATTCACCGAGTCATCGGCAATTTTGAGGATGATTCGGGATGTGGAGGGAGACTGACCGGAGCACATATCGCCAAGCTGGGGATCGCCTTCCCAGCGACCTGAGCGACGGCGAATGGGAGCGCCTGGCGCAGCTGATTCCGGCGGCGAAGCCTGGCGGGCGGCCGCGCAAGACCGACATGCGCTCGGCGATGAACGCGATCTTCTATCTTCTGCGAACCGGTTGCCCGTGGCGCTATTTGCCAGGCCGGGTCTTCCCGCCGCGCTCGACGGTCTACAACATCTTCCGCGCTTTCCAGCGGCAGGGCGTGTGGGAGAGGATCTGGGAGGAACTGCGCGCGGCCCTGCGCGAACGGCTGGGGCGGGAGGCGAGCCCGAGCGCCGGCGTCATCGACAGCCAGTCGCTCAAGTCGGCCGAAAAAGGGGATGCGCGAAAGGAGAAGCAGACGCAGTGGGTTATGACGCCGGCAAGAAGGTGAAGGGGCGCAAGGTCCACGCTCTGGTCGACACCGAGGGCTTGCCCTTGGGCGTGGTGGTTCACTCCGCCGCCATCCAGGATCGGGATGGCGCCGCCCTGGTCTTGGACCGCATCCGCCAGCGCTTCAATTGGCTCGAACTCGTCTGGGCCGACGGCGGCTACAACGCCCGCCAGGTCGAACGCGTCGTGGCCGCCCAGCCGCCGCTGCGGGTGGAGATCGTCAAACGTCCCGACGACAGTTCAGGATTTATCGTCCTGCCGCGTCGCTGGGTCGTTGAACGGACCTTTTCGTGGTTCGGCCGAAACCGCCGTCTGGCCAAGGACTACGAGAACCTCGTTGACACCCTCGCAGCCTTCATCACTCTCGCCTGCATCCGCATCGCCCTCAGGCGCCTCGCCCGGACGTAGACTTTTGAGTCAGGCTCTTAGCACTACTTTGGCAGATTTATTCGAGGCGTCTTGGGAGGGTTCGCCTGCAATGGGGACATCGATAGGGCGGCGCGCGAGCGAGAATGGCGAGCACGGCGCGCCGGATCGCGGGCAGCGTCGGCTTGGGCGGCCCTTGGCGGATTCTTTTTCCCCCGCTCGCCTCGGCGAGGCGGCGGCTTTGCAGGTAGGCGTAGGCGATCATCGTCATCAGCGCGTGGCGGTGCAGGCCACGCCAGGATCGGCCTTCGAAGTGGTCGAGGCCGAGTTCTTCCTTAAGTTGCTGGTGGGCTTGCTCGCAGACCCATCGCGCCTTGATCGCGGCGGCGAGCGTCTTGAGGTTGGCGTCGGGAGGCAGGTTGGAAAGATAGTATTTGCGCTCGCCCGAGGCGCGATGCTCGCCGACCAGCCAGGCCTCCTCGCCTGGCATGTGCTGCATGCCCTTGTCATGGATGCGTTGTGGCGGACCATCGGCGATCCGCACGCGCACGGCGGCGAAGGAGGCCGCCAAAGGCCCTTTGGTTCCTTTACGCCAGCTGACGCGTCGCCACTTTGCGGCGGTGAGAACGTCTTCAGCCGGCGCGGAGAGCTGATCGGGAATATGGCGCTTGCGCGGCCGCCCGCGTCCGGCGATCGGAAACACCAGCCTGACATGGCTCGGATAGACTTTCTGCTGCTTGGGGATTCCGACCGCCCACTTCAGGCCGCGCGCGTCGAGCCCTTGGCGGAACGGCGCGGACAGACCATAGCCTGCATCCGCCAGCACCGTCGCAAACCGAACGCCAGCGGCGCGGATGCGGTCGATCTCGGCCAGCGCGATCTCCGGCTTCGTCCGCGCCGCCCGCCAGGTCTCGGGCACGCGGGCCTTCGCCGTCCGGTCGGGAGCGCCGGTCCAGCTTTCCGGCAGAAACAGGCGCAGGCCGATCATCACCGGAACCTCTTCCCGCGCCAGCGTCAGCGACACCAGCGTTTGGCAATTGGCGGTCTTGCCGAGCGCCGAGGCGTATTGCGGCGCGACCCCGACCGAATGCGACCCCTTCTTCGGCAGTGCCGTGTCGTCGACGACAAGGACTGCGCTGGCGCCCCCGATCCGCTTGTCCGCCTGGATCGCGAGTTCCTCTTCCAGCAGCGCTTCGTTCCAGACGCCGCTCGAAATGAAATGATGCAACTGGTCGTAGTCGCCGGGCGCCCATCGCGACGCCATCGGCTCGACGCTCTTGCGGTCGCCCGGCCCAATCAGCCCGGCAACGTAGAGCGGACACATCCGTCGACGCGCCTTGTGTCCGAGCCGCGCCAGGAACGGCGCAAGCCACCGATCAAGATCCCCGCCCCAGTCCGCCACGCCGCCGGCCCCGCCAAATCGCCGAACCGACCAGCGGTCAAAATCCTTTCCGAACTCTTAATCTGCCAAAGTAGTGTTAGCCGCCACAGCCCAAAATCTGCGAAAATTGGCGAAGCTCACTCCGCTCCCGGCGCCCATCTTCGCCACATGAGGCGAAGAGGCAGGAACTGGCACGGGAGATCCTCAAGGCGGGCGGCCGCTACAAGACATCTGATACCTCCTCCACAGAAGTCTCGGCGACCTGCTTGTCGAACACGATCTCGCCGCGTGCCATAGCGACAACCCGATCGCATGATTGCAAGACGTGGTGGAGGTTGTGGCTAATGAGAATGCCCGTGACCCCTTGCGCCGGCAGGCCGCGCACGAAGCCTAGCACTTTCGCCGTCTCCTTGACCGACAGGTGATTGGTCGGTTCGTCGAGAATGAGAATTCGCGACTTGAAATGCATCGCCCGCGCGATCGCCACGCCCTGACGCTGTCCGCCTGACAGCTCCGCGAGCGTTGCGTCAGGCGAGCGCAGATGCAGATCGACGTCTGCGATAGCCTTTATCGCTTCCCGGCGCATGCGATCGTGATCGATCAGGCCAATGCGGCCGATGCCCCAGCGCAGCGGCTCGCGGCCGATGAAAAGGTTTCGGGCGATCGACATCGTCGGCACCATCGAGGCGTCCTGATAGATCGTTTCGACGCCAAAACGCATGGCGACTCTGGGCGAAGTGATTTCGACCCCCTCTCCCTCAATGCGAATCTCACCCTTGTCGGGTTGCAAAACGCCGGACAGTATTTTGATCAGCGTCGATTTTCCCGCGCCGTTGTCGCCCACGAGTCCAACCACCTCACGCGACTGTACGTCGAGAGTGACGCCCTGCAGCGCATGGACGCCCGCGTACCATTTGTGAATGTGCCGCACGGAGATCAGCGGAGGGATCATATCAACCCGTCACTTTAATCCGGCGCGCGGTTCGGCGCAGCCATGTATTGGAAACCACGGCGAAGATCGTCAGGGTTCCAACGGCGAGCTTAAACCAGTTGGCGTCGACCTGCGTCATCACGAGTCCATTGTCGATGACGCGAATCAACAAGGCGCCGACGACGGCGCCCAGCACGGTTCCGACACCGCCGCTTAGCGCGGTTCCCCCAATCACCGCCGCGGCCACCGCTTGGAGTTCGAGCCCATCGCCGATCGAGGGAAGCGGCGAATGCAGACGAAACACCTGAATGATGCCGCCGAAACCGGCCATCACAGAACACAACGTGAAGCAGAATAGTTTGACCCGCCGCACTGGCACGCCCATCGCGCTCGCCGCCTCGAGGTGGCCGCCCGTTGCCTTGATCCAGTTCCCGACACTGGATTTGGCCAACAGCGTTGAAGCCGCGAATGCGATCGCCAGGAACCAGATGAAGGACGCGCGGAACAGTCCGCCAGGCCCGACGAACTGGGTGAATTCGCCGGTGGCGAGATCTTCCGGCAGCAACGGCGGAAAACCGCCGGAGATGACCACTGTCAGCGAACGGACGATGAACAACATGCCCAGCGTCGCGATGAAACTAGGGATGGCGAAGGTCAACGTGATGAACCCGTTCGCGAACCCGATCGCGGCGGCCAGCAGAAGACCGAGCAGAATCGCCGCGAGAGCGGGCACGCCGGCGATGATCAAGAGCGACGTCGCCATCGGCGTTAGCGCGAAAGTCGAGCCCACGGAAAGGTCGAACTCGCCGCAGATCATCAGAATCGTCACGCCGATCGAGACGAGTCCGACCTCGGGCAACAGTCCGAGAATGCCGCGCAAATTGTCGCCCGACAGAAATGCTCCCGCCGAACGCGCTTCGAACAACGCGGCCAGCAAAACGAGCAAGGCAACGCCCGCCAGTTCCGGCTTCTCGAGATAGATTCGGAACAGATTCCTCACAAAGCCCCTGCCCGCTTATTCTGTCAGGGAACTGGGGGAGGCAGGCTCCCCCGCATTCACTCGCCCGATCGGTTCAGCGAAGGCCCTGTTTGGCCAAACCCATCAGCTGATCGGCCTGTTCCGGCGTGAACACAGCCTCGCCCGAGTCGATGTCGGCTGGAGCCAGCCCGACTTTCTTCTCCAGGTACACCTGCATGACCGGCAAGAACCCCTGCTCATACGGCTGCTGGTCGATTTCGACCTGGATATAGCCGGACTTCATTTGCTCGATCACTTGCGGCGCGAGGTCGAAGCCGCCCAACAGAATTTTGCCGGGCGCAATATTGCGATCCTTCAGCATGCGCGCGACGTTGGAATGCCAGAGCCCGGTCTCGATATAGGCGGTCGTATCCGGATGAGCGCTGAGATAGGCGCCGACGCGATCGCTGACGACGGCGCCGTCAGCGCTCACGTCCAGCCGGTCGATCGTGATCTCGCGGCCCGGATTGGCCTTCTTGAACTCCTCAAGCCCGTTCATGATGCCCTTGGCGCGCTGCTCCGACCAGTTCTGGCCGGGCGCGTTGACGCCCACCAAAACCCGGATGGGGCCCTCCTTCGGAAATAGAGCGGCCATTCGACGTCCGAGCGTCGTGCCGGCGGGGACAAAGTTCTGGCCGACAAAGGCCTGGCGCAATTCGAGTTCCGGTCCGTCCGTGGCGTCGACGTTCGACGCGATTACAATCACGCCCTTCGCCTTGGCGTCCTTGAGATTGGCGACGAAAGCGTTGTTGTCGACCAGCGTCGTGATCAGCGCGTCGGGCTTGCGCGCGAGCGCCGCCTGCTGGTTCGCCACCTCCTGATCGACCGAACCTTCGGTCTGGGTGAAGACCATTTGGCAATTGGCCTGGATCTTGGCGCAAGCATCGTCGAAGCCCTTCTTCACCGCCTGCCAGAACGGGTTCGATGCGGATGAATGATGGGTGAAGACGATGTTGAGTTTGTCTTCCGCAGCGGCCGGGCCCGCCAGGACGAACGACAACGCCGCCACCCCGACGCCGCCCAGCACCTGTGATGCGATAGTGCGCGTAACCATGAGCTTCCTCCTCTCCAAAGTTTTCGTTTTTGATCGAACGTCTCTCTACTTGAGCGCAGTCATCCTGCTCACAAGGTTAAATCGCTTGGCGAGATCCGGGTGGAGTTCGACTCCGTGCCCCGGCTGCCGGCCGACCGAGATCTGACCGTCGCTGACTTCCGGCAGGCCAGTCACGAGGTCGAGATACCAAGTGCGGTAAAAAGCGCGCACGCTCTCCTGAACCAGGGCGTTCGGCGCGTTGAGCGCGAGGTGGGTGGAAGCGGCCAGCACGACCGGACCAGTGCAGTCGTGAGGCGCAATTGGAAGATGCCAAGCTTCGGCCATGGCCGCGATCTTCTTGGCTTCGGAGACGCCGCCGCACCAGGAGAGATCCAGCATGATGACGCCGGCAGCGCCGGTTTCCAGGAGATCGCGAAACGCGCTCCGGCCGCCAAGCGTCTCTGACGCGCAAATTGGGGCCGTGGACGCCTTGGCGTAGCGCTTGAGCGACCCGAGGCTGTCCATCTTGATCGGGTCTTCGTGCCAGAAGGTATCGAATTGCCGAAGCGCGCGCGCGATGGTCATCGCTGGCAGCAATTGCCACATCGAATGAAACTCGACCATGATATCGATTTTGTCTCCAACGGCCTTGCGAATTTTTTCGAAAGGAACCAGCGCCGCTTTGAGGTCCTCGGAGGAGATGTAGGTTCCGTCGGTTCTTTCCGCGGCATGATCGAACGGCCATATCTTCATGGCCTTGATCCCTTCGCTCAAAAGCTCAGCCGCCAGTTCGTCGGCGCGATGCAGAAAGCCGTTGAGGTCGTCATAGGGGCCACGCTCGCCCGCGGTTATGCCATAGTTCGACGTCCTCTGGCCGGTCGCCTTGCGCATGTAGGATACGCCAGCGCAGGTATTGTACGTGCGGATTTTCGAGCGTGAGAATCCGCCAAGAAGCTGTGCGAGGGGCTGTCCGGTGACTTTGCCAAAGACATCCCAAAGCGCGATGTCGAGCGCAGAATTGCCACGCATTTCCGCGCCAGTGGAGCGAAACCCCAAATAGCCAACGAGGTCTTTTGAAATCCGGTCAATCTCGAGCGGATTGCGACCGAGCAACTTCTGCGCGAGGTTTTCGTGGACGTAAGCCTCGACGGTCTCGGGGAGGAAGAAGGCCTCGCCGAGCCCGACGATCCCTTCCGAGGTGTGCACCTTGAGCCAAAGGAGATTGACGAATTCGGCGATGCGTATGGTTTCGAGAGCGGTGATCTTCATAGTCCGCCTCAAATTACTCCAGCGGAGAGAAGGGCTTTGACGGAATTGTCGAAATGCTCCGCCATCGCCGTCTCAGCTATGCGCGGTTCGCGGGCCTGAATCGCCGCAGCGATGCGCGCGTGGCACTCGACGTTGGCGAGTTGTTCCGCGTCCGTAGAGCGGCTGTCCCAACCGATGCGCCAGGTCTGGCGCGTGACAACGCTGAACGAGCCGACGATGAGGGCGAAGAGCGGGTTGCGCGAGGCTACGGCAATCGCTGTGTGGAAGGCGATGTCCTGTTCCATTGCCTCGTCGGGGCGCGAAAACGCTTGGCGCATCGCGAAGGCGTGGGCGTTGATCGCCTCAGCCTCGGGCTCCGATCGGCGCAGCGTAGCGAGTGCGACAGTGCGCATTTCGATGGTGCGGCGAACATCATAGATTTGCTGGATCGACACCTGGCCGGTATGGACCGCATGATCAATGACAACCCCCAACAAGTCCTTGTCGATCGTCCCGAACTCGGGCCCGCCGCCCGTTCCCAAGGTTGATGATTCCAAGCGCTGCGAGGGCCCTGAACGCCTCGCGCACGACAGTGCGCGACACCCCGAACTCTACTGCGAGGCCGGCTTCTGACGGAACGGGATCGCCGACGCGGAGGCGCTCGGCGCGGATGCGCTGGTTGATCGCGCGCATGGCGTTGTCGACCAGCCCTCCTTCCGCCTCCGCACTCGATCGGGCAAGGGATAGGTTCATCCATCCTGACCATTATGATAGCTGTGCAAGGTTTGTATGCAATCAGCCGCTGAGACGATTGTCAATATTTGATCTTTCGTAGGATAGGTCGCCTGCTTGGGAAGGGTGCCGGTGGGCGGCAGGAGGTTGGAGTCCGGAGAGATGGCGCCAAGACTGGTCTTCGACGCAGCAGATATCGTTGGCGAGAGCGCCGTCTACGACGAACGGCGCCATGCACTCGTCTGGGTCGATATCGGCGGCAAAACGCATCCATCGCCTTCGTCTCGCTAAGCGCCGCCACGAGGCTTGGCCGGGCGCCGGACTTTCCCACCTCGATCGGCCTGCGGACTGACGGCGGAGCGATCGTCGGCCTGCGCGACCGGGTGGCGTTGTGGGGACTACGGCGGCGAGTTCCGCACTTTGGCGATCATTGAGCCCGACCTGCCGGACAATCGGCTCAACGAGGGCCGCGTCGGCCCGGATGGCGCCTTCTGGGTCGGTACGATGCAGAACAATCATCATCCCGATAGCCCGCCGAAGAGTATGAACCGCGACAGCGGTGCGATCTACCGCCTCGACGTTGACGGCCGGGTGAGCCAGCTGACGCCGCGCGAATTCGGCATCACTAACGCGGTGGCGTGGACAGACGACGCGCGCTTCCTCACCGCCGATACGACGCGCAACGCGATCTATGCTTACGATCTTCGCGCCGGCGTGCTCTCGAACAAGCGCGTCTTCGCCCCGCCTCTCGATCGAGGGGCTCCCGACGGGTCGTGCCTCGACGTCAAGGGACGCCTCTGGAATTGCCGAGTCGCCGGCGGAGCCTGTGTCGCTTGTATCGGGTCAGACGGCGCGCTCGATCGATTCGTGGACCTGCCCTGCACGTAGCCGACCAGCTGCGCCTTCGGTGGGCCCGATTTCGGTACCTGTATGTGACCTCGGCGCGGCTCATGATGACGGCGGAGCACATCGGCCCCCATCCCGAGGAAGGTGCCTTATTCGCCCTCAAGGTCGGCGCGCGGGGGCCGAGCCGAGCATCGTTTCAAATAACACCCAAGGAGGCTTCGTCACGGAAACTGTGGCGGATCAGAGTTCAGCGGCTAAGATGGTGTATGACGATCTCGTTTGCCCGCCACCAGTTTCCCCCCGCGATCATCAGGCACGCCGTTTGGCTTTATGTGCGCTTCTCGCTCAGCTATCGCGGCGTCGAAGATTTGCTCGCGGAGCGCGGTTTGGATATCTCCTACGAAACGGTGCGGCGATGGGTTTTGAAGTTCGGACGGCGCTGTCACACCAACTTGGATCGGCGCGGCGCGGGGTTTGGAAGGCCCGCTGAACTTCAGGCCGCGGTGACGGCTCGCCACGCCCGGAAACGCTTCGTCTCTTAGGACGCGAAGCGTGCGGCGGGATGTGAGATGACGCTGGAGGTCAAACGTGTTGTGAACGGCGGCGTGAACGGACAGGAAGCGCTGGGCTGATCCGGGCGATTTCAAACGCTGCATCTTACGCTCGCGTCGTCGAGTCGGTTGATGCGAATTCTCGGCCCGATTGTTCTTGCGCAACCTCTGCTCATGCCGCGCCGACAACCCGATTTCGGATTTTGCCGCGCCGTAGGAGCGAAGCTTGTCGGTCACCAGCACAGCGGGTGCGAAGCCTTGTTTCTTGAGCAGCTTGCGCATGAGTTTCACCGCTGCGGCTTTGTCGCGCCGTCGTTGCACAAGGAGATCGAGAACCTCGCCTTCGTCGTCAACAGCGCGCCAGAACCAGAACTGCTGGCCCGCAATCGTTGCGGCCATCTCATCGAGATGCCAGCGCGATGTTGGCCGTGGGCGTCGACGCCGAAGTTCTCGGGCGAACAACGGCCCGAACTTCAATACCCATCGTCGCACCGTTTCGTAGGAGATACGCTCGTTGTCTACTTCGAGATGGGCAGCAGCATGATCCGAAATGAGGACAAGGCCGTGCTTGACCACGCCTCTCGAGCCTACAACGAAGGCAAGCCCATCGTTATGATCCTGACTGGCTCCGCCGACCGCACCGGCAAGGCGGAAGAAAAACCTTGTACTTTCTGAGCGCCGCGCGGCGGCGGTTCTGAAAGGCCTCCTCGCCCGCGGCATTCCGGCGGACCGATTCCAGGTACTGGCCAAGGGCGAGACGGAGCTACCTGTCCCCACGAATCCGGGCGTGGCTGAGCTCCAGAATCGGCGTGTCGAGATCACTTGGAGGTGACGGGCGCGATGAGGATCGCGACGAAGGTCTGGGTCGCCGCGATGGCCATCGCGGCGGTCGCCTCGTCAGCGAGCGCCGCGGAACTTTCGGGCGCTCCCACGCCGGGGCCGGCGAAAGAGGAGGACTCGGCGCAGGCGCAGATTTGGTTTGAGCGCGCGCTGTCGCTGGACATTGGCGCCGCGGGAGCGCCTGACGCGGTCCAGGCCTTTACCGCAATGCGGCACGCAGCAGAATCCGGTCACACGCAGGCGGCGTTCAATGTTGCGGTCATGCTCGATAGCGGCCATGGCGCGCCGCGCGACGTGGTGCAAGCTGCCATCTGGTACGCGCGGGCGGCTGCTGGCGGCAACCGTCGCGCCGCCTTCAATCTCGGCCAGCTCTACGAAAGTGGCGAGGGCGTGCCCGCAAATGTCGATTTGTCTCGCGCTTGGTATGCCGCGGCCGATTTGCCCGCCGCCCGCGAACACCTGGCGGAAACCAGGTCTGCGGCTGTTCGACCGGCAATTGTTCAGGCGCCCGAGCCGCTCTTTCCCACAAGGAAAAGCTTGCTTGCGCCTGGCCTGCAACAAGTCGATCTCGTCTGGTCGTCGCCTCTTGAACCGGAGGCCGTGCGCTTCTTCGTCGAACTCCGGATCCTTGAAGCTGGTGCTTCGCGCGAGGTCTGGAGCGGGTTTGTCGACGTTAGCAGCGTGCGCTTACCGGTCCCCGCGGGCGCTCAGAATCTGGCTTGGCGCGTCACTGCGGTGGCGAGAGGCTCGGCGGGCTATACCGTGTCCGGCTGGTCGGTCTTTACGGTCCCTCCGTCGTAGTGTTCATCGAGCGGCTGTGGCGCTCACTGAAGTACGAGGACGTCTATCTCAAGGGCTACGCCGAAGGCCGGGAGGTTGCGCGCGGCATTGCTAAATGGTTCGCCTTCTATAACGAATGGCGTCCTTATTAGGCGCTGGCGAACCGCACGCCGATGGCGGTCTGGCGCGAGGCGGTCGCCGGCGCCGCCGGGGCCGTGGACATGATGGACAACGCATCCGCGTTGCCCACATGCCCACAGCCGCAGAAGCAGACGCGGCCTCTCACTGCGTGATAGAAAGGAACGCCGAGCGATCGGGATTCCAGTTTAGAAACCGATTCCCGCGGCCCCGCTACGCAGGTCCAGTTCACCGGTCCGCATGCCTTCGGTCTCGTCGCGGTGAGTGAGGAAAGCCGATTCTAGCTCCTCCGATTTCGCAGCCTTCGCAAGTTTGGGCAGAGCCTTCAGGATTTGGCGCTGGGCGAAATAAATGTCCCTCAAGGCTTTCTCGACGATGACATCCTCCGTTCTGATTCGCTATCAACTGTATAAACGCACCCCCACATGAATAAGTTCCACAAAAAATGGGAACTTGCGCGGCCATTTTCTTGTTAATAGCGAATCGTTCAGGCAAGGCGTAGAAATCTCTGAAATGGATATTCGACTTTCCTCCGACCGGATCAAACAACCTAACCGGCCGAAGATCGCCGATATCATGGGTCCCGGCCTCATCACGGGCGCGTCGGATGACGATCCCAGCGGCATAGCCACCTATTCGCAGGCTGGCGCCCAGTTTGGCTACTCCTTGGGTTGGACCCTCCTCCTCACCTATCCGCTGATGTGCGCGATCCAGATGATCAGTGCGCAAGTTGGGGGCGTTACTGGTAAGGGTGTCGCGGGAAATATCCGCCGCCATTATCCGGCGCTCGTCATCTATCCTTTGATCGTGCTGCTCCTCGTCGCCAACATTATCAACATCGGGGCTGATCTCGGAGCGATGGCCGCGGCGTTGCGACTTCTGGTCGACGGGCCGCAGCTGGCTTTCGTCGCCGCTTTTGCCGTCGTCACCGTCCTCCTTGAAGTGTTCACGCGCTATTCGCGTTACGCCTCAGTCCTGAGATGGCTCACCATCTCTCTCTTCGCCTACGTTGCGACGGTGTTTGCTGTTGGCGTGCCTTGGCTTACCGTCGCGCAGAACCTCGTCGCGCCGCACATCAAGCTCTCAGGAGATTATCTCGCGCTTGTTGTGGCGGTGTTCGGGACCACGATAAGCCCGTACTTGTTCTTCTGGCAGGCGGGCGAAGAAGTTGAAGATGAGAAGGAGGATCCTAAGGCGAAGCCCTTAATCAATGCGCCGGTTCAGGCGCCCCGTCAGCTGGCGCGCATACAACTCGACACCCTGGTGGGGATGGGAATTTCGAATATCATCGCGCTCTTCATCATGATCACGACCGCAGCGACCCTAAACGCCCATGGCGTGACGAACATCCAGACTTCTTCCCAGGCAGCGGAAGCATTGCGCCCTATCGCGGGACGTTTTGCTTTTACGGTTTTTGCCTTGGGCATCGTTGGCACCGGCATGCTTGCATTGCCGGTACTCGCGGGCAGCGCCGCATACGCATTAGGCGAAACGCTGCATTGGCGCGTTGGCCTTGCCCAACGGCCCGGGCACGCTCCCGCCTTCTATGTTACGATAGCGGCCGCGACCCTTGTCGGAGCGGCGCTCAATTTCACCCCTCTCGATCCAGTCAAGGCGCTGATCTGGAGCGCCATCATCAACGGCGTCGCGGCGGTGCCGATCATGGCGATGATCATGCTCATCGCTTCGCGCAAGGCGGTAATGGGTGAGTTCGCGCTGACGAAGGCGCTTACTGTTCTCGGTTGGCTCGCGACCGGGATTATGGGGGCCGCGGCCGTCGGCATGTTTGCGACCTGGTGAAGTTAAGTCGTTTAAGTCGAATAGGTTGAAACAACCGAGTATTTGATGAGCGACGGCTTGAGTTTCGGCGTCCGCGCCCTTGCGGCGAGCTCGGGTTCTCTCATCGGCAATGGCGATCGCGACCTACGAGGAGGCGATGGCGGTGTAGCCGAGCCGGCCGATTATTCGCAGATGCGATAGTTTGTCGTACCGCCATGCATCAGCATGTCGAGATGGAGGTGCGTTTCATGCTGCGGATCAGCGCCCGGGCCTAGGACCGTAGTGAAATAGCCACAGGCGGACATTCGCAGAGCGCCAACCAGGGAACCGAGCGCCTTGACCGTCACCCGGCGTTTGTCGGCGAGGACGAAGGACACGACGTCGATGGCGTCACCTTTGGCGTGTTCACTCGGCAGCGCCCCCGGCTTGTCGTAGCGGGCGGTGCAAGCGAAACCTGGACCCGTTTCGATCTCGGCCAGTTTCTGCCCGGTGTAAGCGAGCGTCAGCGGAGCCGCGACGTCCCGAACCCACTCGGTGAACTTGAGACCGAAGCTGCACAGCACGGACGGCTTGGCCGGAAGGCTGACATCGCCAAACTGGGTCGCAACAAGGATCAGGCTGACCGGGGCGGACAGATGGCACCCCTCTCGCGTCGCTTCTTTCGGTTGCTCGAAGACGACCTTTTTCGCGGCGAGTTCGGAGACGCACTGCGCGCGGTCGGACTCGTCCATGGCGCTCGTCGAGACGAGCGGCGGCTCGGCGTCGCCCGTCAGCGCCGGCGATGGCGGAAGGGAATGGGCTTTCGGAGCTTGTGCGCCCACGGCCGGCGTCGCGCCGCATGCCGCCAGAAGGAGGATGGCTGCCGCCCCGACGGGGGTGCGGCTAGGCCTGGGACGGATGAACCCAATCACACCACGCACTAATGTCCCCAGCGGCTGACTTCCGGCTGCAGCGTCTCGCCGACGGGCGCGGTCTCCGCCGAGGGGCCGATGGGGGAGTCTCTGATCCTCGAACCGGACGACATCGCCGGGCCGGATCATCCCCGCCAATTCGACGGCGTCCCAGTTCGTCAGGCGGATGCAGCCGTGGGACTGGGTCTTGCCTATGTCAGACGGCGCCGGCGTGCCATGGATTCCGTAGGTTGGATCGGTCAGGTCGATCCAGACCAAACCAACGGGATTGTTTGGGCCAGGGCCGATCGAGAGCTTCCGCTTCGTATGGACGCCCTTCCACGCAAATTTGGGATCGTATTCGTATTTCGGGTTCCAGGAAACGCCTTTGACCTTGAAGTCCCCGCTCGGCGCGGGCTTTTCCTCGCTGCCGATGGTCGCCGGATAGAAAGCGAGGAACTTGCCGTCGCGGTCATAGACGCGCACGTTTCGCGCGGGCTTGTCGACTACAATCGTCACTTCCGGCAGATCATTGTTTGCCTTCGGCGGATTCGGCGGCGGAACCGCTTCGACGGAAGGGCGGCCGGACCGCAGCGGCATCTCGGGCACGTCCGCGACGGTAAGTTCCGTTCCTGGCCGCGCGAAATCCGCGCGCGGATTGAGCTCCCGCAATAGAGTCGGGCTCATGTGGAACTTCTCTGCGAGTTCCGCTTGCACGCTGGTGTAGGAGAGACCGGGGAGCCGAGCCATAGCCTCGAGATTTGAAGGGATCGCGCGAGTAAACGGGCCCGCGGCGTCTGCGAGTGTGATCGTATAAGCCTTGAGGATCGGAGCGCCGTCCCGCTTCAGCGCGCCCCATGTGGCCGCGTCCAGACCGCCGGAGACGGGCAGGCCATTGACCTCTTGAAATGCGCGAACGGCGTTGCGAAAATTGTCGCCGTCCAGGCCGTCGATCTCGCCAGGCGAGACATGCGCCCGGTCGAGCAGGATTTCGGCCTTCGCGACCAGCGCCGGGTCTCTCTCGTTCGCCTTCTTAGGCGCCGCCTTGTCGATCGAACCGCTGAGGGCGGTCGGATCGGGGGCCGCGAGCGCGGCGTCAACAGACGCAGTCAAGCCCCAAAGCACAGTGATGGCGAGGGTTCGTATCATGCGCTAACAACGCAAAACGACCTACCGCGTTCCCGGCGGAGGGACTCCGGGCGTATTCACCCCGCGCCGCCGCCTCAATTGTGGCTACCGTTTGTCGTCAATTGTGTTGAAGAACCCTTCGGGGGAGTGGCCTCTTCCGTAAGCCTTGATAATGCGAGGGAAAATTGGTGGAGCTGAGGGGATTCGAACCCCTGACCTCTGCAGTGGGGGCACCCGTGCCGGCTGGGAGGACCGAGAATGTGTGGCCTGCCCCTCAATTCGGTAAGGGATTAAGCGAGAACCCGGCCGCTGGTGGCCAGCAGCTCGGCCGCCGGGGCGAAGCGTAAGCGAGCGGAGAGGCCGACAGCAAGACCGCCTCCAGTGCCGGCGGCCGGTAGCCGAGGGAGGAATGCGGTCTTATGGTGTTCTGGTGCGTTCCGCCGGCGCTCGATGAGCACCTCAGCCTCGCGCAAAATCCCAATGATCTCCTCAGTCGACTTGCCCTTCGGAACGGACCTACAAGCCAGGGCGGGGTCAGAACGACATTTCGGTCGTTGCCAAGGTCTTGCCATCGACACAGCCTCAATTGCGACACGGTTGCCAACTCGCGAATGTCGATCAAGAGTGGCTTGACGAGCCGCTGAATCCGCCCATGACAGCGCCAACGTGGGCCGCAACGAGGAGGGTCGAGGTGAATCTGAACGCTGTCTCGATCGGCAAAAACCCGCCACACGATGTCAACGCCGTGATCGAGGTGCCGATCGGCGGTGAGCCGATGAAGCATGAAATGGATAAGGAGAGCGGCTCACTGCAGATCGACGGGTTCCTCTACACCTGATGCGGATGAGAAGGCGGCGCTCACTCATTTCGGCCATCGCCTGAATCGCGTTGACTGCAAGATTGGCAAAGATCTGCTGCAGCTGAACACGGTCGGAATGCGCCAGCGGCAGGCCGGTCGCCAGCTTGAGGTTTGCGTCCACGGCTTGCCGCCTCAATTCCGGCGCGAGGGAATACCACGACCTCCTCGAGGACATCGTTCAACGCGATGGGCCGTATTTGACCCTCGCCAAGACCGGCAAGATCGAAACAACCGATCTTCGGGCCAATACCGAGTTGACCTGCCGAGACCCCAGGCATTATTGTGTCGGACGCACAGAATGAACAGCGCGGGATTCGGGGAGAAAGCTTATTCCGCCGCGAAAATCACCGCGGTCTTGGACGCGTTGGTCGCTGAAGGCCTATCCCCTCCCGATGCACTAAGCGGCGCTGACGTCAGTCTAGACGATCTGCATTCGCCTTCGACGCGTATATCGAGAAATCAGCTGCTTCAGTGTTATCGAAACGCGGTGGCGCTTTCGCGAGATCCACATCTGCCGTACACAATTGGTTCGAGCGTCCACCTATCGGCTTACGGCATGTACGGTTACGCGATGCTGTGCAGCACCGACTTTCGACGAACCATGGAGTTCGCTGTCCGATATCACCAGCTGGCGACGCCACTCGCCACGATCTCGTTTCACGAGCGCGACCGAATGGGGATGTGGACCATCGAGCCGTTGATACATCCGAAGATCGACTCGCTACTCTACCGTTTCGTGACGGAATTACAGATCGCGACGCACATCGCTCTCCACCGTGATATCATGGGCCAATCTTTCACGCCTTGCCAGATCTTTTTGCGCTACAGCGTTGCGAAGGATTTTCAGATCACGCCTGCTCTGGTCGGGTGTCCCGTGAGCTTCGAGCAAGCGACAAATCAAATCGAGTTCAATTCAGCGTTTTTGGACGCCACCCCCAAGCTTGGCAATCGCACAACTTATCCTTCAGCGATCGCGCTCTGTGACGATCTTATCGCTGACCTCGTCCTGCGGTCAGGCGCGGCCGGCAGAGTTCGCAGCTTGCTGTCGACCGACGTCGCTGAACGACCATCATTCGCCACTGTCGCAAAGTTCCTCAAGACGTCGCCTCGCACGCTCAGGCGCCAGCTTCGCCTACAGAACACCTCGTTTCGGGAGTTGTACGATGAACTCCGAGTTCACGTCGCGCTGCGCTACCTGCGCGAAACGACGATGACGATCGAGGACATCGCGTTTGCGCTGGGATTTAGCGACTCGGCCAATTTTAGGCACGCCTTTCGGCGGTGGACTGGCGAAACGCCGCATGATTTTCGACGGGCGGCGGCGCCAGGTTCTTGAACGGTCAGCGCTCGATCGCCGGAGTCGAGCCAAGTGTGCGAGCAGCAAAAATGGCCAGTTCGCACCCCATACGTGACCGTATCGAACCTTGACGCTCTGAGCACCGCGTCCCAACCTGCGCAGTATGCATGACGGAGATAGTTGCTCCCGTGCGAAAGGGCTGAAAAGAAAACGGGGAGGCGGTCAATGAACGGCAGAGCGGTCGCCGTGACGCCTTCGGCTTACTCGTACCCCTTGCTTATCAAACAGTTGTTGCATGCGCCGCTGGCTCAGACGCCGCGCCAGGAGATTGTCTACCGCGACCTGAAACGCATGACATACGCCGAACTCCGCAACCGCATCGGCAGGCTGGCGAGCGCACTTCGAGAGAGTCGGCGTGCAACCGGGCAATTCGGTCGGCGTCCTCGACTGGGACAGCAATAGATTTCTTGAAGCTTTTTTCGCCATTCCGATGATGGGAGTGGTCCTGCAGACGGTGAACGTGAGGCTGTCTCCGGAGCAGGTCGCCTACACCATCGACCATGCCGGTTCATCGACGCTGCTCGTCAATGACGAGTTCGTCGACCTCGTGCAGTCGATCTTACCGCAATTGTCGAAGGTCAAAAGGTTGGTCGTTCTCACGGACCGCAAAGCGCCCGTGACCAGTAAACTCGACTTCGCTGGCGAATACGAAGAACTGCTTGGAGCTGCTTCCCCGGACTTCGAGTTCAAAGACTTCGACGAGAACGTCCAGGCGACCACCTTCTATACCACGGGAACCACAGGACTGCCGAAAGGCGTCTACTACAGCCACCGTCAGCTGGTGCTTCACGCAATGGCGGAACTTGCCGTGTTTGGGCTTGCGGCGAAGCAAGGGAGCTTTCATCGCGACGACGTCTATATGCCGATCACGCCGATGTTCCATGTTCACGCGTGGGGATTCCCGTGGGCGGCGACGCTTGCCGGCGTCAAGCAGGTGTATCCGGGCCGTTACGATCCGGCGCTACTGATCAAACTGATCAAGACCGAAGGCGTGACCTTCACCCACGGCGTGCCGACGATCCTGCAAATGCTGCTCGATGCGGCCGCCAAAGCCGATGTCGATCTCGCCGGCTTGAAGATGGTGATCGGAGGCTCGGCGCTACCGAAGTCGCTCGCCAGGCGGGCGATGGAATGCGGCGTCGATGTGTTCGCAGGCTACGGGATGTCCGAGACGGGCCCGCTCCTGACCGTGGCGCACCTCCAGCCCAGCGACCTTACTGGCGACCACGATCACGAGGCTGGAATACGCACGAGAGCCGGACGGGCGTGCCCGCTAGTCGACTTGCGCATCGTCGACGCCGATATGAACGAAGCGCCCCACGACGGCGCGACATCAGGCGAAATCGTCGTGCGGGCGCCTTGGCTGACCAACGGCTACTTCAACAGTCCCGACGCTTCCGAGCAGTTGTGGGCCGGCGGTTATCTGCACACCAATGATATCGGCGTGATTACGCCTGACGGCTATCTGCGGGTCACCGATCGTATCAAGGACGTCATCAAGACCGGAGGCGAGTGGATCTCCTCGCTCCAGCTTGAGGACATCATCATGCATAGCGCCGGAGTGGGGGAATGCGCGGTGATCGGCGTCAAAGACGACCGATGGGGCGAAAGACCGCTCGCGCTTATCGTGCGCGACCCGAAGACGACGCCGCCGG
This sequence comes from uncultured Alphaproteobacteria bacterium, assembly GCA_963764955.1. Taxonomy (GTDB): domain Bacteria; phylum Pseudomonadota; class Alphaproteobacteria; order Rhizobiales; family Beijerinckiaceae; genus Roseiarcus. The sequence continues at coordinate 51,665 of CAVXVE010000032.1, forward strand.
TGAGCGAGGAGGACATCAAGGCACACGTCCTCTCTTACAGCGAAAAGGGGGTGATCTCGAAATTCGCCGTTCCGCAGAAAATCCTGTTCGTTGAAGCGTTGGCCAAAACGAGCGTTGGCAAATTCGACAAAAAAGCGCTGCGCGCCCAATACGGCGACGGCGCATGACCCGCAGCGGCACGTCTGAACAGCCCGGCGCCGAGCCCACTCCGGACTCGCTTTCTGAGGAGGCCGCGCGTAACACGCTGGCGCTAAACCCGCTGATCGGCCTGCGCAGCAAGGACTTGATGGACGGCGCCGCCACCCTCCTCAAGGCTATGGTCAACGAGCCGACCGTCGCCGGGGGCCAATGGCTGTCGTTTCTCGACGAGCTCGGGCGGATCGGGGCGGGCCAATCCGATCGCGTTCAGCAGCCCGGCGACAAGCGCTTTGCCGACGCAACATGGAAAAATAGCGGGCTTCATCGCCAACTGCTTCAGGCCTATCTTGCGTGGGGCGATGCGCTGAACGGCTTCATCGATAAGACGAGCCTGGGCGACGTCGACAAGGGGCGCGCTCGTTTGATCGCGAATATCTTCATCGACGCCGCTTCGCCCACCAACATGCCCTTGAGCAATCCGGCCGCGGTGCGGCAGTTCTTCGACACCGGCGGAGAAAGTCTGTGGCGCGGATTTAAGAACTATCTGGGAGATCTCGCCGACAACGGCGGGCTGCCGGCCCAGGTCGACAAGTCGCGCTTCAAGCTCGGCGTCAACATCGCAACGACCCCAGGCGCAGTCGTCTACCGCAATGAGCTTTTGGAGCTCATTCAATACCAGGCAGACACGCCCGACGTGCGCAAGCGGCCGGTGATCATCACGCCGCCGCAGATCAATAAGTTCTATTCCATGGATCTTTCTCCCGATAAGAGCCTCGTCCAATATCTGCTCAAATCCGGCATTCAGGTGTTCTGCGTCAGCTGGCGCAACCCGACCGCGAAGGAGCGCGACTGGGGCCTCGACACCTATGTCGCCGCCCTCGACGAGGGCACGGACGCCGTTCGGGAGATCGCGGCCTCGGACGACGTGACGATGATGGGGGCCTGCTCCGGAGGGATCACCTCGGCAGCTTATGCAGGATGGCTCGCGCGCCGGGGCGAAGCGAAGATCAAGAATATCGTTACGCCTGTCTGCGTCCTGGATATCGCGAGCGCTGGCGACAGCGCGATCGGGCCCCTGGTGACGCCCGAGACATTGCGCGCCGCCAAGGAGGCGTCGCGGCTGCGCGGCGTGCTCGACGGTCAAGATCTCGCTCGCTTATTCGCGTGGATGCGGCCCAACGATCTCATCTGGAACTATTGGGTGAACAACTACTTGTTGGGCAACCAACCGCCCGCGTTCGACATCCTGTTCTGGAACGCCGACACGACCTCGCTCCCGGCGCGGCTGCATCACGACTATGTCGACATGTATCTCACGAATCCCTTCGTCAACGCGAACAAGCTGACCTTGAACGGCGCCGCCATTGATATGAGCCGCATCAAGGCGGACGCCTATGTCGTCGCCGGCGTCACTGACCACATCACCCCATGGAAAGCGGTGTACCAGACCGCCAAGATCTTCGGCGATAAGACCACGTTCGTCCTCTCGAACAGCGGCCATCTGCAGAGCTCTGCTCAATCCGCCGACCAATCCGAAAGCGTCATTTGTCGTGGGGGCAGCCAAGGCGCTGGATGGCGAGGCGTTTGTCAGCGCCGGCGAGAAAAGAAACGGCAGCTGGTGGCCACACTGGCGAGATTGGCTCTTTGAGCGGTCGGGCACGGAAATCCCCGCGCCCGCAAGCCTTGGCAGCAATCGTCATCCGCCCGGCGCGGCTGCGCCCGGAACATATGTCTTTGACTGATGCGCGAGGCCCTCGGAAATCTCGATCGGGCCATCGTGTCAGACGATGAACTCGGACACGGGCGAGTTCGATCTTCGGATGATCGAAGTCGGGGCGCAGCCCCTGCGAGTCGCCGTCAAACGCGGTCCTAGGGGTCGACCGCCGTTCCTGCTGTTCAACGGCATCGGCGCCAACCTCGAGCTGGCGGAACCCTTCCTGCGCGCGTTGAAACGCACGGAAGCGATCATCTTCGACGTGCCCGGCGTCGGCGGATCCCCCGCCCCACCCTACCCCTATCGGCTCTCGTCAATTGCGCGTCTGGCCGCGCAGCTTTTGACGAAACTTGGACATAAGCGCGCCGACATCGGCGGGGTGTCGTGGGGCGGCGGGATTGCGCAGCAGTTCGCTCATCAGCACTACAATATGTGCCGAAAGCTCGTGCTGGCGGCGACGTCGCCGGGGGCGATCATGGTGCCCGGCAGTCCGCGAGTGCTGTGGAAGATGGCGACGCCGCGGCGATATGTCGACAAGGGCTTCATGCGCACTGTCGCTCCGGAGATTTACGGCGGCGCCTTCCGCCAAAACCCGCAGCTCATCGAAGCCCACGCGGAAGCGATGGGTGGAGCGAGCGGCCGCGGATACCTCTATCAGGTCATGGCGATGACAGGCTGGACCAGCCTGCCTTGGCTTTGGACGTTGAAGCAGCCAGCGCTTATTTTGGCCGGGACCGACGACCCCATCATCCCGATCATCAATGCGCGCGTGATGGCGCGCCTCATGCCGAACGCCCGCCTCGAAATTCTTGATGACGGTCATTTGTTTCTGGTGACGCGCCCTGTCGAATTGGCAGCGATCATCGAGAAATTCTTGGCCGAATGAGAGAGGCGGGGATGGCCCAAACGCTGAACCGGAGGATCGGTGATGCCTGAATTCACTCTTTCCGGAATCGCTCACCATGTTGGGAAGGAACTGGGCGTGTCGAGCTGGGTGACGGTGGACCAGTCGCGGATCAACCAGTTCGCCGAATGCAGCGGCGACCGTCAATGGATCCACGTCGATGTCGCGCGGGCAAAGCGCGAGAGTCCCTATCGTGCGCCAATCGCGCATGGCTACCTGACCCTCGCGCTTATTGCGCCGCTGCAAATGGAGATTGGGGCGGTTCCCACCGACGCAGGCGCTGCATTCAACTACGGCCTGGACAAGGTCCGCTTCCTTGCGCCGGTCAAGGCCGGCGACCGGGTGCGGCTACGCGTCGCGCTGGTCAATGTTGAGCAAAAAAGCGGAGGGGTGCTGCTGAAGACGAGCAACACCCTTGAGATCGAAGGCTCGGACAAGCCGGCGCTTGTTGCTGAATTGCTGGCGCTGATAACACCCCGCAAATCTGTCTGAGACGGCTAACATGAGGAGGAAGCGATGACCACGGAATCATTTATGGACCAGATCAAAGCTTTTGGCGCCAGGCTTGGCCTGCCTAAGGTCGACGTAGACAAACTGGTCGATATACAACTCAAGAACATCGATGCGCTCGGGCGTTCCGCTCAAGCAGCAGGGGAAGGCGCCAAGGCGCTTGCGGACAAGCAGCGCGAGATCATCGAGGCGGCGTTTAAGGAAACGTCGGCGATGGTGCGCGACTTCCATCCTGTGGGAGATCCGCAAGCCACGCTCGCCAAGCAGAAGGATTACGCGAAAAGAGCGTTCGAGCTCACGATGCAGAACACACGCGATATCGCCGAGTTGACCAAGAAAACCACGACCGACGCGACGGCGATCGTCCGCGACAGACTGCGCGAAAGCTTAACGGAGCTGCGCGACAGCGTGGGTCGCGCCGGGAGCGAAGAGAAGAAGGGCTGACACTCACGCGACCGCCCCGGGACTTGAAGGCGCACCTTGCGCCCTGGACCACAGAGGAGGACGAGATGGACGACACGCTGGCCGATCGGGCTCGCGCAAAAGAAAGAGCGTACGTCCCTCCCCCCGTGAATGGCGACTTCTACAGGATCACTGACTTGCTCGATCAAAAGGAGCGGGCGGTCGTCAAATGCGTGCGCGACTTCATGGAGGCCGAGGTCGCGCCGATCATCGAAGACTATTGGGCAAGGGACCAGTTTCCGCACGAAATCATCCCGAAGCTCGCGGCGCTCGACGTCAATATCGCGGGGGTCGGATACCAGGGTTACGGGGCCGCCGGCGGGAGCTGGCTGTTGAGCGGTCTGATCGCCATGGAGCTGGCGCGCGTCGACTCGTCTATCGCGACCTTCTGGGGCGTTCACACTGGCCTCTCTGCGGGCTCGATCTATCTCTGCGGCGATGAGACGCAAAAGCAGCGCTGGCTACCGCCGATGATGCGTTGGGAGCAGATCGGATCGTTTGGCCTCACCGAGCCGCTGGTGGGTTCGGCGACGTCGGGAGGTATGCTGACGACTTGTCGAAAGGATGGCGACGGGTGGATGCTCAACGGGGAAAAGAAATGGATCGGCAATTCGACCTTCTCCGAGATCAATGTGATTTGGGCGCGAGACGAAGCTTCAGGACAGGTCAAAGGCTTCGTCGTCGAGAAGGACAACCCTGGGTTTTCCGTCGAGAAGATCAAGACCAAGATGGCGTTGCGGGTCGTCCAGAACGGCCTGATTACCCTGAAAGATTGCCGCGTGCCCGAGACCGACCGCCTGCAGAAGGCTAACTCGTTCAAGGACTGCGGCAAGGTCTTGCGGATGACGCGCACCGGGGTCGCGTGGTTCGCGGTCGGCTGCGCGATGGGCGCCTACGAACATGCGCTTCGCTATGCGGTCGAACGCAAGCAATTCGGCAAGCCGATCGGCGGCTTCCAGCTTGTACAGGATCTGCTCGTGCGCATGCTCGGCAACGTCACGGCCTGCCAAGCGATGATGCTTCGGCTCGCCCAATTGCAAGATCAGGGAGCTATGGAAGACGAACATGCTTCGCTGGCGAAGGCATTTACGACGGTCAAGTGCCGCGAAACGGTCGGCTATGCGCGTGAGCTCCTAGGTGGCAACGGGATCCTGCTCGAGAACCATATCGGTCGTTTCGTTGCCGACGCTGAGGCCATCTATTCCTATGAAGGCACGCGTGAGATGAACACGATGATCGTAGGCAAGGCCATCACGGGCCTTAGCGCGTTCGTTTAGGCCGATCGAATTGCGTTAGGTGATCTTTCAACTCCTGGATGACGAGCGCCTTTCAGCGGGCGAAGCAGTGATCGCCGAAGATCAGAGTTGTCCAGCAAAGTTGAACGCCTGGCAGGTTGCCTCAATTGACATGACCTTACCTCCCTCGCCCAGAGATCGGTCGGTGGGTGGCGGACATCGTCAAGAGTTGGGACACGGTGCAGATCACCGACAAACTCGAAACGGAGATAGGCGCCGACCTGCAGTACATACGCCTGAACGGCGCGATCGTCGGGGGCTTAAGTTGGCCTTGTGCTTCACGCGGCGGCTTGACGCCGCGAGATCGATGCACCGATGCGGCCATTAGTCAACAGCTGCTCTGAGTATGAACGTTCGGGAGGTGCCCATCCGCGCGTCCTGGGAAAAGTCGAGCCAACAAGGAGGCTGCAGTGACAGAACACTCGCTCGAGACATCGACTGCCGAAAGGGTTACAGAGCACGAGCGTAGCTGACTACATCGTCCAGCGCATCGCCGACGAGGGCGTCGCGCATTGCTTCGGAGTCGCCGGGGACTACTTGTTCCCGATGTGCAACGCGGTCGAGCGCAGCCCAAAGGTCAAATGGATCGGTTGTGCCAACGAATTGAACGCGGCGTACGCCGCGGACGGCTACGCCCGCATACGGGGCGTGGGAATGCTCGCGACTACTTACGGGGTCGGCGAATTGTCGGCGCTGAATGGCGTGATGGGCGCGAAAGCCGAGCGCTCGCTGGTGTTTCATGTCGTCGGCATGCCGTCCTATCAGAACCAGCGCTTGAGCAAGATCGTCCATCACACCCTTGGCGACGGCAATTTCGGGAATTTCGTCGGCCTCTCAGCCGCGGCGGCCTGCTGCTCCGCCATCATCAATCCGGATAACTGCGTCATCGAGATGGAGCGTGTGATCGCGGAGGCGCGGCGCAACAATCAGCCTGCCTATATCCTCGTTCCGTCCGACTATGCGCAGGCGCCGGTCACGCCCGTCGAAGTGCGACCGGTGACGCTCAAGTCGAACGAGGCGGCGCTGAAAAAGGCGATCGCCGCCATCAGCGAGCGGCTGAAGGGCGCGAAGTCGGTTGTCGCCTTGCCAGCCTTCACCATAGCGCGCCTTGGGCTGCAAAAGCAGCTGCGAGACGCGATCGAAGCGCTGGGCTGCCCGTTTGCAACGACATCGATGGAAAAATGCCTCGTCGACGAAAGCCACCCGCAATTCGCTGGCCTTTATGCGGGCGCGGTGTCCGCGCAAAGCACGCGCGAGATCGTCGAGGGCGCCGACCTCGTGCTTGATCTTGGCGGCGTCAACCTCAACGACATCACCACCGCTTCGTATTCGGCGCAACTCGACCCGGCGCGGTTCATCACCATCGGTCTCAATGACGTCCGGATCGGCGAGAAAGTGATCGGCGGCGTCCGCCTTGCGGACATGCTCGTCGAACTCGCAAAGCTGAAGTTGCCCGCCCCGCCGTTTCGCCGAACGGTCGAAAGCGCGCCGCCCGATCACCGGCAAGCCATCGGATAAGATCACGATGGATGCGCTCTATCCACGCTACGCCGCCTTCATCCGGGCTGGAGATACGGTCGTTCTTGAAACTGGCAGTTCCACCCTTGGCTTGATGCCCATGCCGCTCGCGGATGGGGTGCGGGTCGAAGCCCAGGTCTTGTGGGGCTCGATCGGCTGGGCGACGGCCGCCGCCTTTGGCGTTGCGCTCGCCGATCCGAGCCGACGCACGATCCTCATTACCGGGGAGGGCTCCCACCAATTGACGGCGAACGAGATCGGCAGCATGGGCCGGTTCGCCGCCAATATCATCGTCTTTGTTCTCAACAACGAGGGCTATCTCATCGAGCGAGCCTTGGAAGAAAATCCGGATTGGTCCTACAACGATCTGGCGCCTTGGCGATATGCCGAATTGCCGTTCGCGCTCGGATGCGCCGATTGGTTCACCGCGCGGGTCGCGACGCTCGGCGAACTCGAGGCCGCGATGAAGACCGCCCGCGACAGCAAATCCGGCGCCTATATCGAGATCATCGGCGGACGATTGGACATGCCGCCCATTCTCGCGTTCGCTCACGGCCGACTAGCAAACATGTACGGCGACGCGCCGTAGCGCGGCAGCTCGTGTTGTAGCCCTCATCGGAAGGCAACCGCCCCAAATTACCGTGGTCACGATCTGGCGAGACAGCACAAAGCCCCTGCGGGGCCCGGCGGGCACGGATTGAAGGAGGCAGTCGTGGCGTTGGCATCATTGACTTTTAAGGAAATCAGGGCGCGACCCGTCATCTGTAAGCTGACCCAGCCAGCGGTCGCGCGTATCGGCTCCATGACCCATTTGCCGATCATTCTCATCGTCCCGCGCCCCATCGAGGTCGTCTGTTCCCGTCAGCCAACTCCTTTCGGGTCCGCGGAGCCGTGACAGTTCGCGCGCTCAAGACGACCGCGCTGACGAGTGCGGCCGACAGCCAAAACGCAACTGGAAGCCCCACCGATTTTGCAACGAGGCCGATCGCAGCGGGACCGACGAGAACGCCCGCGTAGCCTGCAGTCGTGATCGCTGCGACGGCTAGGCCGGCCGGCATCGCGTGCTGCGCGCCAGCGCCACGAAACAGCACCGGCACGATATTCGAGGCTCCTAGGCCAATCAGCAGAAATCCGCCCATGGCGAGCGAAGCGATCGGCGAGGAAAGCACGAGCGCGAAGCCCGCCATCGTAGCGAGCCCGCCCCAAAACAACAACGCCCGGTCGCCGACGCGCGCCGTAATGAAATCGCCGCTAAGCCGTCCCGCTGTCATTGCGACTGCGAACATCGAGTAGCCAAGCCCTCCTCGCGCCTGACTTACGAGCCCCCTTCCCGTGGCGAGCAAGGCGCTCCAGTCGAGAATCGCGCCCTCGACGAGGAACATCACGAACGCCAAAACTGCGAGCAGGAGAACGATCCCGTGTGGCGCGACGATCAGAGGCGTCTTCTCCGAATGCGAGGCCCGCAGCAAACGAGGAGCTGCAAGAGTTATCGCGATCGCCATCAGCACGGACGCAAACAAGGTGCTCGCCGGCGGGGCTATTCTCGAAGACAGGAGAAAGGTCATTACGGTCGCGCCGGCGAAACCGCCGACGCTGAACAGGGCATGGAAGCCGGACATAAGAGGCTGACGCGCGGCGCGCTCGACCTCGACCCCATGAATATTCATCGCGACATCGAGGGAGCCCAGCGCCGCGCCAAACGCGAAGAGCATCAAACCGAGCGACAGCGGCGATCCAGCCACAACAAGCAACGGCAGCAGGACGGCAAGGCCAAATCCGCCTGCCAGGATGATCGGTCGGCTGCCGTATCTGGCGTTGAGGACACCGGTCAAGAGCATCGCTGCGATAGACCCCGCCCCGAGACAGAGCAGCAGCAGGCCCAATACGCCGTCGTCAACTTGAAGCCGCTCCTTCACGAAGGGAACGAGCGGCGCCCAGGAGGCGACGCCAAATCCCGCCACCAGAAAGGCGAGCCGCGTCCCAAGCCGTGGTTCCGGCCTATCGGCAGTCAGCAAGACTGAAACTCCTGGTGTTGGCGTTCCTGCCGCGACGGTCATGCGGGTCGGTCGGCTCTCAGGACCTCGCAGCCCGCCGCAGCCAGTTTGTCGAGCGTGTCCGTATCGGCATCGTGCTCGACCACGAACGTATCGATGTCCTTCAATTCGGCGACACGATGCGGCGCTCGCGCGGACAGCTTTTCGTCGGTGGCGACGACGAGGCGCTTTCGGCTCGCCGCCAGTAGCGTACGCTTGAAAGTGGCGTCGGACAGTTCATAAGCGCTGACGCCGGTCACGAGGGAAACCGCGCATGCGCCAACCACCCCGAGGTCGACGTTCATCTTCGTGAGGCTCAGCGTCGCTTGCGCGTCAACGCAGCCGCCAACATTGTGATTGACATCGCCCCCGACCACGATGAGACGCAGATCGGACCGCCGCAGGGCGGCGGCTGCGATGTCGATCGAATTCGTTGCGATCGTCAGTTCGAAGTCCTCCGGCAGGCAGGAGACAAGCGCCAAATTGGTGCTGCCGCTGTCGAGGAATACGAGCTGTCCCGGCTTTACGAGCGAAGCCGCCGTGCGAGCGAGGGCTTGCTTGCGGTCGCGAGCTTCTTCCATACGCGCCGCCATGGGCGCCATCGCCTTCGACAGCGGCAGCGCGCCGCCGTAGACCCGGCGACATCGACCCTCCGCCGCGAGGGCGCGCAGATCTCGGCGGATGGCGTCTTCGGACACCTCGAACTCGAGCGCCAGCACCGCCGCCACGACGGATTGGCCCTGGGCCAAACGGCCGAGGATCACATCTCGCCGGGCAAGCGGGGATTCGAGCGTCATAAGGTCATCGTGCATAAACAAGAACGAACGTGCGTGTAAATGTGCATGATCTGGAAGTCAACCGTGCAGTCACGTATGGCTGACCGAGGATGGGTCCCCCTCGCGCACTTGCCCGTAGCGCCTACGGCGGCTTTTGGAGAGGCGCGCGGTCTTCACCGACGCGCTTCGCGGCGCTCATTACTGGCTCGACGAACTGGCCACCCGTCCCGACCAAACCATCGAATCGCTCGCCGCGCGCGAAGGCAAAACCGAACGTTGGATCCGCCGAACCATCTCGCTCGCTTTCCCGTCCCCCACCCTCGTCAAGGCGGCAATCGACTGCCTCGCGGCTTGGGGTCAAGCGCCGCCTGATGGACCTTCCGATGGCATGGCCTGACCAATGGTCGGCGTCCGATACGAAGAGCTCCGGGTACTGGTAGAACGATCCGTGATTTGCGTCCGGGTAGACGATGAGTTCGGCGTTCGGCAGGTTCTGCTGCAGAATGTAAGAGTTCACCGTAGGCACGATGACGTCGTTGCTGCCCTGCACGATCAGCGTCGGCTGACGAATCGCCTTCAGATAGTCGAGAACGCCTCGGCCGGCGCGTAATATTTGGCGAGGGCTTCGCGCTGCGCCGTCGCCGCTTCTTCGCTCACCTCGGGATCGCGATCCTTGCGGAGAAGCTTGCGCTTCAGAAAGGCGAGGCCTGCGGCCCGTCCCGAAGGGGACGGCGAGAAGTGAACCGCAAGCCAAAGACGCTCCGGCGGATCGTAGGCGCCGGCGAAAATCTCTGCGGATCTGCTCGTAGACATGTCGGCGCCACGCGGCCCGGTCCCGACAAGAATAAGTCGGCGAACGAGATCGGGAGCCTGGGCTGTGATTTCCTGGGCGACCATGCCGCCGATTGAAAAGCCGAGCACGTCGACCTTGGTGTCGATTTTCAGATAGACCTCGTCGAGGTGCCAAGTCGTATGCGGCTTCCGGCGACGCTTTCGTGGATTGTGGGCGCAGGGAACCCGGGGTTATTTGCGCGGACTTTCTGGTGGTGTGCGCAGTCCTGTGAAACCGGTCTCCGCGGACCGAATTCCCTGCCTGCAGGGAAAACGGCAGGGAATTTTTCGGTTTTGGACTTATTTGGCGAAAATCCAGACTCTGAAATCACTGCGTTTTCAGGTCGTTATGGCTAAATTCCCTAAGATTTTGAGCAGGGAATTAATTTGCTGCACCAGGGAATGCGGCTCTGCTTGGCAGGGAACCATAGCGGCAAAAAGCCGTTCGAGAGTACTGGTCGCTGGCGCCGCTGGGATGACTTGGTCAAGCGGGGCTAAAGCTTTCAATTGCCTCAATTTGCCTGCAGAGTTTGGTGAACATCTCCGCAAGTAGGTGGAGCTCGCGAATCAAAAATCACTGGGCCGGTTATGCCGACTTTTGACGATCTCTTTGCGGCCGCACTCGCTCGACCAGAGGTTGTCGAGCGCCTGAAGCCATGGGGTGAGTTATTTGTCGAATTTCAGAAAATGCTGGGAGGCATGTTTTTAATGGCGAGCGCGATTGCCGAGCGCGCCGAGCAGAACTTTCCGTCGAAAGGTTATCGCTCTTACTTTGAGGCCCAAGGGTTCGCTCCGTTTTTGGCGAGAGGACTTGGCAGCCTGACCATCAGCGGAGGGAAACGACAGGCGAAAGAGGCCAAGAGGGTGGCGCCCGTCATTGAAGCAATCCGATTTCTCGCCCGAGGCGATGGGCAACGGCGCGCCATTGTGTCGCGAGCCAAGTTGGTGCTTGCCGCTAGCCAAGAAACATCAATCGTCGAGGAGTTGTTCTCGAAGGCGGGCCTTCACGAGGGCGAGTTCCTGCGATTGTTGCAGACGATAATCGATGGAGGGGCGATTGACCGCGAGCCTATTAAAACGATTGCCGCGGCGATCGCGCCCTCGCGGCCCCGCGCCCGAGGACCAAAGATAAGCGCCGCGTCGGCGACGCACGAACTATTCCTTGAGACAAATGCGTCCTTGGGGCTCCCGGCCGGGTACCCTAAGAGGCGCATCGATGGTGAGTATATCGACCCGCAAACTCAGGCCGATACTCTCCGACGCTGACAACACCCTGTGGGATACCGACGCAATCTTCGCCGAAGCCCAATTGCTTATGCTCGAGCTTGTGCAGTCGGAAGTTGGCTTGACGGCGCCGAATTCCGACAGGCTTAGCTGGCACCGCAGCTATGACCAGGCCATAGCGAAGGTCGATCACCGTCGCCTTCGCTATCCTCCGGCGTTGCTTGTGCAGGCACTGGCGCTGGGTCTCTCAGGTATGGGCCCGCGCGAGGCGGCTGCCGCCTCTATCGGCGGAGAGGACTCAGGCTGTACCTGCGGATAGAGCTGATGCGATCGTGTCCAAATATGTGGCGAGACTGGAAGCTTCGCCTAACCTCTTGCCCGGTGTCCTGGAGGGGCTGACCGCAGCGCGCGATGCAGGAGTGGAGGTTTGGGTGTTGACCGAGGGGGCAGCCGATCGCCAACGGGCGAGGATCTCAGACCGCGGTATCGCTGATCTCATCGAGGGCGTGGCTGAGGCGACAAAGACTGTCGAGCAGTTCGATCGCCAGCGACGCCGTTTCGCGCCTAAACCTCGGCGATCTACGTGATTGGTGATCAACCGGATAGGGACATAGTCCCCGCGCGCGCCGCGGGATGCAGAGCAGTGCTGGTGCCCAACCAGTTTCGCCCTGCCTGGTACGATGAAGCAGCGCCGGACGACCGCCGATCACGTCGCCGAGGGCTTCGAGGAGGCCGTTGCGTGGATCCTTGAGAGCGCTCTTGTCGCACCGATCGTCGGAGCGGCGACGAAGTGAGCCTAGCTCAAACCGGAAGTGGTGGCACGCTCGCATGAGATCTGGAGTAGACGTGCAGGCGCCAACGACCCTACTCGGAACAAGTCCACCGCGACAGTCCTCCCGTTTTACCGTGACCTGGCCAAGCCGCCCAGCGTGAATGGGATTTGGTTGGCAAAGCGTTCAGCCGGCATTTCCGCCCTTTTGAGACTTTCCCCGCGCTGCCGACCTACGACCGCCCTTGACCCTGAGCTGCCCTTCCCGGTTGGTGCCCTGGACGGAAGGAATGCGCAAATAGCGGTCATACACCGACGGCTTGGCGAACGGGCCAAATCGGACCCTAAGCAGACCTTCGTCATTAATTCCTGACGGAAGGAGTGGGCAACACGCCGCCATCCCGCGCCCTCCCGGCGGGGCTTTTTCTGGCCGGCAGGGATCAGGCCTCGCAAGCAGCCCCGAGCCAGGCGGGACCTGTGGAGCCGAGCCGAACCGCCACCTCCACTTATCGTCAGGCGTCGCGTCAGCCAGCGAAGGACGCAAGGGCGCCGAGCGACAATCGGCCGAACCGCCTCCTCGGGACGCTGGTTCAAGTAGGCATTCTATTGCGGCGAGAGACCGATCTTGGACCCTACAAACGGTCCATAGCCTAGGCAAATCATAGGTAGTCTTACGCATTGACAAGTTTATTTGGCGGGCTCGCAATCCCAATGAAATGCGCCGAAAGGGCGGGCAACCGCCGTGTAGGGTTGTGGCGCTTAGGGCCGCGTCCACCTCCTGCTCGCGAAGGACGGTATGACGACTGGGGGAAATGGCGGGGAGCGGAGGATTGAACGTGGAACGCCGCCAGTCTGCGAGCGCGACACGCGTCGCTGGCGTCGCCGAACTGAGCCGCCAGCAAGGCGGCGTCGCTTCGCGCAAGGCCGGACCCGAGGCGGCGCAAGCCGTGCTCGGCGCGGAGCGCCAGCGTCTTCAACATCTACTCGCCGTCAGTCCGGCCATCATCTACTCGACAAAAGCCTCTGGCGATTTCGCCTGCACGTTCGTCAGCGAGAACATCCGGACGATCATGGGCTGGCCCGCGGAGGATATGCTGGCCGATCCCAAGTGCTGGCCCGATCGCCTTCACCCCGAGGATGGCCCGCGCGTATTTGAGGAACTGCCTCCCTTGATCGAACGCGGAGGAGGTATGCTCGTCTATCGCTTCCGCCACGCAGACGGCAGCTACTTATGGGTTCAGGACACGTTCAAGGTCGTCAATGACGAACACGGACAGCCGATGGAGCTGGTCGGTGCCTGGGCGGACATTTCCGAGCGCCGGCGCGTGGAGCAGCAGGCGCTCGAGGCCAACGCCGAACTGCAGAAAACCAAAATGCTCGCTCAGCCGCCTGATCGAGAGCTCGCCCAACGCCATCATCGCCACCGACAAGGGCGGAAACGTGACGCTGTTCAACGAAGGCGCCGAGACTTTGCTCGGGTACCGAGCCGAAGAGATGACCGGCCGCAGCGTAGCCCTGCTCTACGGCGGCGAGGCGGGCATCAACGAAGTCCTGCGCGAACTGGAGAAGCGCGGCGGCACGGTCTCGGGTCTCGACAGCTTGATGTGGGCGAAGGACAAGACCTCGATTCCGGTCCTCATTTCCGCATCTCTGCTCTACGACGACGACGGTCGCCAGATCGGGACGGTGGGGTTCGCCACCGATCTGCGCGAACGCAGGCGCACGCTCGAAGAATTGAGCGGGGTGCGGCTGCGCCTGCAGCACCTGCTCGCCGTCAGTCCAGCCATAATCTACTCGACCCAAGCCTCGGGCGATTTCGCCTGCACGTTCGTGAGCGAGAACATCCGGACGATCATGGGCTTCGCGCCGGAGGATATGCTTACCGATCCCAAAGTGCTGGCCCGACCGTCTTCACCCCGAGGACGGCCCGCGCGTATTTGAGGAGATGCCTCCCCTGATCGAGCTGGGGGAGGCACGCTGGTTTATCGCTTCCGCCATGCAGACGGTAGCTACATATGGATTCAGGAACATGTTCAAGGCCATCAATGACGAACATGGACAGCCGATGGAGCTGGTCGGCGCCTGGGCCGATGTTTCCGAGCGCCGGCGGGCGGAGCAACAGGCGCTCGAGGCCAACGCCGAACTGCAGGAAACGGCTCCTGCTCAGCCGCCTGATCGAGAGCTCGCCCGACGGCATTATCGCCACGGACAAGAACGGAAATGGTGACGCTCTTCAGCGAGGGGGCCGAGACATTGCTCGGCTACCGCGCCGAAGAAGTGATCGGCCGCGGCGTCGCTCTGCTCTACGGCGGCGAAGCGGGAGCGCACGAAGTCCTGCGCGAGATGCACAAACGGGGCGGCACGGTCTCGGGTTTCGAAGGCGTGGCGTGGGCCAAGGATGGGAGCGCCATTCCGGTCCTCATTTCCGCATCGCTGCTTTTTGATGACGACGGCCGGGAGATCGGAACGGTCGGGTTCGCCACCGATCTGCGCGAACGCAAACGCGGCGAAGAAGCGGTGCAGAAGGCGTATGACGAGCTGGAGAAGCGGGTCGAGGAGCGCACTCTCGAGTTAAGGGAGGCCCGAGGGACGCCTGCAATACCTGCTCACCGTCACGCCAGGCATCATGTACACGAACCAAGCGTCCGGGCAATTTCGCCTGCACGTTCGTCAGCCAGAACGTCGAAACAATCATGGGCTTTTCCGGCTGGGAGATGACCGAAGATCCGGAATTCTGGCTGAAACGGCTACATCCGAACGACGTGAAGACCCTCTTTGACCGAATGGCCCCGCTGATCGACGCGGGAGGCGGTGCGATCGAATACCGTTTCCGGCATCGCGACGGCCACTACGTTTGGATTTAGGACACGTTCAAGGTGGTGCCGGACGAGACGGGCCAACCTTACGAGATCGTCGGCTCGTGGGCCGACATCACCGACCGCAAGCAGGTGGAGCAGGCGCTGGGCGAGCGCATGGCGCTGATGAACGACTTGCAAAACCTCGTCTCCCGCCGCGAGCCCGGCGGTGATTTACACGACCAAGGCCACCGACGATTTCGCATGCACGTTCGTCAGTGAGAATTGGGCAACGACCATGGGCTACGCGCCATGGGAAATGCGCGACGATCCAAAATTCTGGTCAAAGCGCGTCCATCCGGATGACGCCCCGGCGATCTTCTCTAGCATGGACAAGCTAGTCGGCAAGGGGCGGCACGATCGAATATCGCTTCCGCCATCGCCGCGGCCACTACATTTGGGTCCAGGAGACGTTCTCCGTCAAATGCGACAAGGACGGA
>CAVXVE010000033.1:0-31839 GCA_963764955.1 uncultured Alphaproteobacteria bacterium
ATGGTCGGCGTAGCCTTCGATGCTATCGAAGCGCTTCTCATCGAGGCCGCCGCGAATCAGCATGTAATAGGCCATCTGCGCGCGCGCCGACGACAGTCGCCAATTGTCGTAGGTTGCTGATTTGTCAGGCCAGGTTGTCGGTGTGGCCGCGCACGATGATCGGCCCCGGATGGGTTCTCAGGGTTGCGGCGATCTTGGCCATGATCTTCACCACGTGGGGCTGCGGCTCGGCGGACCCGATGGCGAACATGGAGAAGTTTTCCCGTCGGTGAGGCTGATGAGCAGTCCATCCGCCGTTTCCTGGACTTCGAGTGCCGGCGCTGGTGGCATGGGTCTCGCCGTCCAGTCCGCTCTTCAGGTTCGGCGTGTAGGTTGGCGGCGGCGCTCACGGCCTGCGGCGGCGTCGGGTGCGGGGACGCGGGCGCACTGCGACCGCTGCGCATGGGGAAGCATTGGCGGCCCGGCGCATCCTATCGTGCGCATTGGCGCCAGGCGCGGCCAGCGGGCCGCTCTCCGTCGGCGCGCTGCGCGCCCGGACGGCGGCGCGATCGAGCCGACAGGGAAACCGGTCGCCGCCGGGGCGGCTTGCCGGATCGACGACGTCGCGGGGATCGGGGCCGTCAGGTTGACCGCCGCGTCGCCGCCCACCGCACCGTTCGGCTCGTCGCATCGCCTCGTCGGCGCTCGGCCCGACGTCGCCGTAGCCCTTCAGCGCCGCCGACGGGCCGATCCGAGGCTGGCGCGGCGGCGCGCCGCGATCTGGTCAGGGCTCGTGAGGGTCGTTGAACAGCTCGCGCTCCGACATGGTCGGATAGGGCTTCGCCGGATCCGGCGGCGGGACGGACGACGGCGTCGGCGGGTGGCTCGACGAACTCGGCGGCGCCCTCGTCGGCCTTGTCCCCCTGAGCTTCGCCTCGCTCGGAAGTGGGCTTGCCCCCGCTCGGCGCGGCCGTGTCTGCGCCCGGCGCATAGGCGTCCTTTCCGGAACGCCGTGGATGCCTTTTTGCGCCTTCGCCGGCTCCTCGACCTTCACCGGATTGAAGTAGCGCGCGATCAGCGTCTTGGTGTTCTTGTCGGTCGCGCTGATGATCACAGCACCAGGAAAAACGCCATCATCGCGGTCATGAAATCGGCGAAGGCGATCTTCCAGGCGCCGCCGTGATGCTCCTCCTCGTGCGCGCCATGGCGCTTGACGATGATGATTTCCGGATGGGACTCGGTCATCGGCTGGGCTTAAGCTTCGAACGAAGCCATTAGCTCGGCCCAGGGGCGAAGCCCGGTCACGATTTGCGTGGCGTTGGCCTCCACGACAGTCTCCACCCCCTCGTCTTCGGCATACTCGACCTCGATCGGCAGGCCGGCGATGCGCTCGCGCAAAGGCGCAAGCAGGCGCTCAGGGCCGCGTATCCTTGATCAGTCCAGGCGAACCGCCCGCGCTGAGCCGGGCGATGGCGTCGCTCAGTTCGTCCAGGGCGCGCCTGACGACCTGCTGCGAAAGAAACGGCGCAAGGATGCGGGTGACGGCGGCGCCGACGGACTGCTCGACCTGGCGCAGCCCGGATCGGATCGCCCCTTCGAACTCGATATATTCGTTGACATGAAACGCCTGCCGCTCCGTTTCCGCCTTCTCTCGCACGGCGGCGAGCTCGGCCATGTGGCTCTCCAAGGCCTCGGCGCGGCCTGGGCCAGACCTTCCTCGCGGCCGCGCGCGTAAGCTTCGGCGAGTTTGACGGCGACGTCCTCGGTCTTGACTGGCTCCGCCGCAGTCGGCGGCGATCGCCGCTCGGCCAGCGGAACCGGCTTTGGCGCCCATGGCGAGCGACGGGGGGAGTTCTCCCTCCCCTTGCGTCCCGGCGGCGCTCGCTTTCGCTCCACAGTCGAAGAGCGGTCTCGACTTCGCCGCCTCGCTCTGCGGGCTCGGCAGGCTCCGGGGGCGAAACGGCGCGCTCTGCTGCTGCGGCGCCTTATCGCCAGCCGCGCGGCCAAGATGATCAAGGTAGTCGGCGATCGATAGCGGTTTCATCCGTTCGCTCCTTGACGAATCCATTGCTTGAGGACGGCTGCGGCGTGGTGCTCGTCGAAGTCGATCAGCTTCTGCAGCTTGCGCTCTGGGCCGTTGTCGCGCCGCGCCAGCAGCGCCAGCATGAATTCGTCGGGGCCCGTGTCGGTCTCGATGAGGATGCTTTCGCCGGCCTGACCCTCGCCGTCCGGCGCCGCCAATGCGGGCGTCTGGCCGCCCGGCGCGCCGCGCGCATCTCCGGCCGCGATGAGGCGCGGAGGAGCAAACGCCATTCTGACGGCGGGCCGCACCCCGAACCACAGCATCATCGCAGCGACCAGCACGATGGCCCCGGCGTTGAGGATCGATCCGGTCTGCCGCGCGACAATTTCGAGCAGCGCGGGGCCGGGGGCTGGCTCGAGGTCGCGGCTCGAATCGACGAAATCGACGACTGCGATCTTGACTGCGTCGCCCCGCTGACGATTGAGGCCGGCCGCCGAGGCGACGAGCTGTTCGATCTCGTGGACCTGGGCGGCGATTGCGTCGGCCGACGGCTTGCCGCCGAGCGAGGCGGCGAGCGCGGCGCGGTTGATCAATACGGCGACGGAGAGATTCTGGACCACGAAGCCGGCGCTCGTCGTCTGAATCGATTTCGACGAGATTTCGTAGTTTGTCAGCTCTTCCCGCTTCTGCGTTTGATCGTTCGACTGCTTCGATTTGCCGCCGGGGTTTTTCGGCTTCGGAAGATTGGCCTCGACGCCCGCGGGCTGCTCGCCGGCCGCATTCTGCGAACTCTGCTGTTCCTTGGTCACCCGCACCGATCGTTCGACGCGCTGATCGGGATTGTAGATCGTCTCGTTCGTCTGCGTCTTGTCGGCGTTGAGCCTGGCCGCGACGGAGATCTGAAAGTTCTGCGAGCTGAGGTAAGGCGTCAGCGTGCGGCTGACGTTCTCGCGGATCTGCTGAGAAACCTCCTTTTCGAGCGCGAGCAGATTGTCCGGCGACTTTTCGACCGAATCTGCGCCATAGGCGAGAAGGCTGCCGTCGACGTTGAGCACGGTCACGTCCTCGAGCTTCATGCCCGGAACCCCGGAGGCGACGAGATGGCGGATCGCCCGTCCGATGGCGCGGTCGTCGCCGCCATCGGTGCGGATGACCACCGATGCCGACGAGGGCTCGCGCTCGCGGCGAAAGGAGCCTTCGTCTGCGAGGACGATATGCACCCGCGCCGCCTTGACGCCGCGCATCATCTGGATCGTGCGGGCGAGTTCGCCCTCGAGCGCCCGCAAGCGCGTGACGTCCTGCATGAAGGACGTCAGCCCGAGCGAGCCCAGCTTGTCGTAGAGCTCGTTGCCGATCGCGCCGCCGCGCGGCAGACCTTTTTCCGCCAGGATCATCCGCGCGGCCGCCGTCTGTCCGGTCGGCGTAAGAACGACCGTGCTCTCGGCGTTGACATCGAAAGGCACGCCCGCCTCGCGCAGGGCGGCGCCGATGGCGGCGATGTCGTCGCGGTCGAGGCCAGAATAGAGCGTCTCCATCGTGGGCCGGCTCAGATAATAGCCGGCGAGACCCGTCGTCACGAAAGCGGCGACGCCGATCAACGCGAGCGCAGACAGACGACGGGCGCCCAACCCATGAGGTTCGCCCAGAGCCGCTCGATTTGCGCCAGCAGGTTCTTCGCCAACATCCGGGCCTGAGAGAGGAATTCCCTGCCGCCATCGTCCGAAGCGGAGCTTGCGCCGGCATTGCGTCGGCGGGTTCGGGCGCGGCGTCAGTCGCGCAAAAGGTGAAATTTTGCGTCGATTAACCGGCCATTAGCGGTTCAGCCCGTAGTTTTGGCGGGCCAGACGAGGTCGGACGCGATAAGCGCGCGTCGCCCAGTCTCTACACGACGGTTAGGCTCCTGACGCGAGCCTTAGGCATGCGGCCGGTCCGTCGTCTCGGCGCGAGTCCGAAATGTCGCCCCATCAGCGTGAACATTTTCGACAGGAGCACTCTTATGAGTTCAATCTTAAACAATCCGGCCGCCCTCAGCGCTCTGCAGTCCTTGCAGATGACACAGCAGGCTTTGAACACCGTCCAGAATCAAGTTTCGACCGGCCTTAAGGTCGCGACCGCCGCCGACAATTCCTCGTATTGGTCGATCGCCGCCCAGCTCACCGCCGACAGCGGCGTCGTGTCGGCCTCGAATGATGCGCTCTCGCAAGGGCAATCCGTCCTAGCGACCGCGAGCTCGGCGATCAATTCGGTCATCACCACCATCAACTCGATTTCAGACGGCGCTGACGCAGGCGACTGAACCGGGCGCCAACATCGGCAACATCAACACCTCGCTCGCCTCGCTCGGCAAACAGCTGACCGACGCGGTGAACGCGGCCTCGTTCAATGGCCTGAACGTTTTGAACGGCACCGTCACGGCGCTCAACTTCGTCTCCGGCTACAACGCCAGCGCAACGGGCGGCAGCATCAACACGATCTCGTTCACCACTCAGGCGCTTTATGGCTTGGCCACCGGCACCACGTCGACGTCGTCGACGAGCCAGTCCACCGTCACAGACGCCGCCACAATGAGCCAGCTGCAGACCCAGTTTGCCGCCGATACCGCGGATACGACTGCAGTAAGCTACAGCGCTCCCACGGCTACGTACGGCAACAATGCGGTCTTCGAGGACACGACCAACCAGGCGCTGACGGTCCAGTCCATGGGGCTCAACGGCACCGTGACGACGACGACCTACACCGCTCTCGACGCCAACGGCAATTCGATCGCTCAGGGCGGAAGCCCCACCTTCGCGGCCGCGTCGTCTTATGCGGTCACAACGACGACCACGACTCCGAACTCGCAGAACTTGCTCGTGCAAAGCGGAGTAGACCTGACCAACCTGAGTGTTACGGGCGCCGCGAATGCGCAAACTTCCCTAAGCGCCGCCGACCAGGCTTTGGCCCAGGTCACCAATTACGCGGCGCTGATCGGCGCCACCCAGAACCGCATGACAACGGCGAACACGTTCAACACCGCCTTGATGACCAACTATTCCGACGGCATTTCGGGCATGGTCGATGCGAACATGAACACTGCGTCGACCCAATTGCAGGCGCTTCAGACGCAGGAGCAGCTCGGCATCCAGTCGCTGTCGATCGCCAACCAGAACGCGCAGCTGATCCTGAAACTGTTCCAGTAAAAACGGCGCGGCCGGGCGGCCCCTCAAAGCCGTCCCGGCCTCGCGCTCAGGATTGAGAGCGTCGTCCCAGTTTCCCCGCGCGCCGCTTGCCCGTCCCCGGCAAGGCTGCTCCTCCTCCAGAATGGCGCGCGGGGATCCCATCTTCAGGGGGGAAGGCCGCCGGTCGGACAGGCGTCAGTCAACAGAAAAAAGGGCGCTCCGCAGGGGGGCCCTTTTGACCTCTCGCAAAAAGCCGGTCCAATCCGATCGGCGGCGGTCTATTTCTCGATGCGATAGCCGAGGAACCGCTTGGAATCGATCGGATCGAAACCGAGCCGATGCTTGAGCTTCTTGCGCAGCTTGCTGATGTGGCTCTCGATCACGTTCTCGTCGACGTTCTCGTCGAAAAGCCCGTAGACGGCGTTGAAGATTTGCGTCTTGCTGACGCGCCGGCCGCGACAGCGCAGCAGGAACTCGAGGATCCGCCGCTCCCGGCGCGGCAGAGGAAAAGGCTCCCCGTTCACTTCAGGTTCGCGCCCGTCGAAGTAGACACGGAGTTCGCCGACCCTCACGTGGCCCTTTTCTCCGAACACGCGCCGGTTGATCGCCCCGACCCGGGCGACGATCTCCCGCACATGCACCGGCTTGCGCAGAACATCGTCGGCGCCGGCGGCGAACAGGCCCAATGTATCGTCCAGCGAGTGACGCTCGTTGAGGCACAGGAGCGGCGCGTCCGACCGTTCACGGATTAGCCGCGAGAGCGATTCGCGCTCGTTGCAGTCGCCGATCACAAATGCTTCGACCGCATGCATGTCCGAGTCGCTGATCTTGCCGATCCATTCACGAAATTCGGACGCTTCTATTCCTGCCGACGAGACGCCTTCACGATCGAAACCATGGGCGTAGCCTCCGGCTACGATGTTGCGATCGTCTATAATAATATACATACTCGTGCTCCAGCCCGCTGAATTGACAAGGGAACCCATTCCGCTACGCCAACGCCGGAACTCAACACGTACGAAACAAATACCGCTGCCTCATGAATACTATTTCTGTATGCCGTCGATCAACGACTGCATTGTTGTTAATTGTTACAGATTGTTGTTAACCGTATCCGATTTAGTCAGCCAAGTTGTTCTTGACAAAACTTGGTCGAGGAGGAAAAACTACGCCAGCCGTGGTTAACGAAATATGTACGTTGCCAATCAATTCATGTCGTTCGTAAATGGGTAACGAAAATCTAATCCGAAGCCGTCCGTCGCCGGCGAACCACGGCGCCCCTCAGACGATTCTCCAGGGGGTCAAGCGGCAGGATTGGCGCGCCCGGCCGGAAGCGGCGCGAAATGTCGGCTTGAAGCTCGCCGGACGGGGAGAGATCGCTTATTGGGTCATTCCGCCGGACGGGCCCCGGTCCGGAATTGAGCGCGACGAGCAACGCAGACGCCCGCGGCAGCGCACGCGCCTGCGCTCGGCCAAGGTGCTCGACAGCGCCTACCGCTTCCTGTGCGAGGGCCGCATCTGCGACCGCTCTAGCGACGGCCTGCGCCTCGCGCTCGTGCGCGACATCGCGCTGCCGGTCCGACTCGCGGTGCATATCGACGAGACGTCAGAGATTCGCGAGGCAAGCGTGATCTGGCGGCGAGGATCGACAATCGGAATCCGGCTCGACGCCGCCGCGCCGCCGGGCGCAATGCGGCCTTGCGACCGGCACGCGCTGGCAGAGCGCTACTACGCCATTCCGGGCTGAGCCCGCTCACGCATAGCTTTTTTCCTCGACCAGAGCCGAGCCGGCGAGCGTGTTGATGGCGCGCTTGATCGCGGCCCGCGTATCGTTCTCGCTGTACACCGATCGCGCGAGCTGAACGAAGCGGGGACCGAAGTCCCCTTCGTGTTCGCAGCCGCGAATTGCATCTTCGATCGCCCACAGGCGCGCATTCACGGCGGCGAGCTGGTCGGTCAACAGATCGATCGGCCCGGACGCGCCGTCCTCCTGCGCCAGCCGCTCGAGCAGCGCCAGTTCGCGCCGGACGTTGGCGAGTTTTTCCCGCTCCCCGATGCGTTCGGCCTTGATGCGCAGGATGGTGATCTTGTCGATCAGCTCTCCGAGCGAGCACGGCGCCGCAAGCATGCGAGGCGCTGCGCGCCGCTCGCAAAGCGGAGCGAGCTCGCGCGCCATGGCTTCGAACACGTCGCGCCAGATGCCGCAGCGCGGCTGGCGAAATAGGCGCATGGTCGTGTACCAGGGCGAATTGCAGCGCCCGGTCAGCCACCGCCATTCCGCGTCGCTCTTCAGCGCGACCCAGACCGGAACCGCGAGAGCGCCGGCGAGATGAGCGATCGAAGTGTCCACCGTGACCACGAGATCGAGGCAGGCCATCGCCGCCGCCGTGTCGATGAAGGCGTCGGCGCCGGCGTCGAAATCCGCGCCCAGCGTCTCGACCCGCATCGAGGGCGGCAGGCTCGCGAGCTGTTCTTCGCCTGCGCCTTTCTGCAGGGAAATGAGTCTGCACGCCCGCGATCGCGGCGAGCGGCGCGAGCGCGGCGAGCGGGGCGGAGCGGGCCCGATCGGCTTCCGGATCGGGGTTGCCCTGCCAGACGACGCCGATCTTGAAGCCTTCCGCGCCGATCCGCCTGGCCCACAGGTCGCGCAAAGCCGCCTCGGGCGCGAGATAGGGGACGGCGGCCGGAATTGTGTCGAGGCGCGTGCGGAAGGCATAGGGCAGGCTGCTGATTGCAATCTGCGCGTCGAAACGCTCCCCCTCCGGCGGCCGGTCGACGAATTGCGCCGAGGCCTTCGACGACAGCAGCCGGCGAAGCCGCGGTGGACAGACGAAGGTCACATCCACGCCAGCTGCGGGCATCTGCGGCAGATAGCGAAAGAACTGGATCGTATCGCCAAGGCCGTGATCGTTCAGCACCAGCACGCGCTTCGCGCCATGTCCCGGTCCCGTCCACGTCTCAAAGCGCGTTCCAAGCGCCTCGGCCAGCGACTTTCCCTTAAGCCAGCGCGCTTCGTATCCTTCAAGCCCGCGTTCGAAGTCCCCGAGCGTCAGCATGAGGCAGCCCTTGCCAGCGACAGCCTCGCGGCTGCCCAGCGCCGCGGCTGCGTCGAACGCTTCCAGAGCCTCCGGGAAACGGCCGAGGCTCCGCAACGCCAGCGCCTGACCCAACAGCGCCTTGGCCAGGCAAGGCCCTGCTGCGTTCGCCTGGAGATACGCCTCAAGCGCCTCCTTGCTGCGATCGAGCTTGAGCAGCGCATTGCCGAGATTGATCGCAGCCTCCGGAAAATCATGACGCAGCTCAAGCGCGCGCTCCGCCGCTTCGACCGATTCTTCGAGGCGTCCAAGCTCGCGCAAAGCTCCGGCCAGGCTGCACCAGGCGTCCGCATCGTGAGGAGCGAGCGCTGTCGCCGCGGCGAACGAGGCGAGCGCCTCGGCGAATCGGCCAGCGGCGAACAGAAGCTTGCCGAGATTGACATGGGCGACGGTGAGCGAGGGGTCGAGCTCGAGCGCGCGGCCGTAGAAGCGCATCGCCGCGTCAGGCTTGCGGGATTCGCCCAGCATGTATCCGCCCATGGCGAGAGCGGCGGCGGAATCGGGCTTGAGACGCAGCGCCTGGTCGATGAGCCTGATCGCTTCATCGCGCCGACGCTCGCGCCATAGCACGACGGAGGCGGCGTAGAGCGCGTCCGCCCCGGCCTGGGCTTCGTCCGCCGCGCCGGCGCTGCTTGTCTTTAGGGCGTCAGGCATTGGCGTTAAGCCGAACCATGCCGCTTCCTTAGAAGACGGCGCTTGCGCGGGCCTTTCTAAGGCTGATCAGTCGCCGCCGCGCCCCGTCTACCCGCCCAGCGTCAGCCTCGACATGCTCGCCATCAGAGAGGTCGAGAACGTCGCCTGCGTCGCGCCGGTGAAGTTGCTGAGCGCGCCTCCCAGCAGCGAGCCGTTCGAACTGATGATGCTGGAGAGGACCGCGGCCGCGCCCGATTGCTCTGAACTCGAATTGCCGGAATCGGCGCTGAGGCTCGTGGTCGCGCCGGAGGCCGGCCCATAGGTATAATCGTACATCGCGGTGAACCGCTCGGTCAGCTGCTTGAGCTTGGCCGGGTCCTGCAGGTCGGAGAGAGGCATGAGCTCGGAGAGCGTCTGCGGCTGCAGGTCGGCGGCGGCCGAGGGCGAGAGCCCCATGATCGTCGCGGCGACTTGCAGGAGATTTGTATCAGCCAGAATTCCATATTCGCTGGTGACTGTCGGCGCGACGCGCTGGAAGTAGAGCGCGAGCTGGACGCCGACATCCTGGCCGCCCTGATCGCTTTCGAGCTGCTGCTCGACATAGTCGCTGGTCGTCGTCCTGACGGCGCTCGACGAGGAAGGCGACGTTGCGCCGCTGTCGATGAAATTGAAGGCGGCGGCGAACGCCTTCCAGCGCGAATCCGGCAGCGTGTTGGCGAGGCTCTTCGAATTCGACACCCCCCCTTCGAGCACCTTGGTGATGAGCCCTTTGTTGTTGATCTGATCGCCGAGGCCATAGGCGTTGAGGGCGTAGGACAACAGGCGATAATTGCCGACCAGGTCCTGGACGGAGCTCACCGAACCGATATTCGCCTCGTAATAGGCGGTCGCCGTCTTCACCGCCGGCTCGGCCGCAGTCATCGCCTGATAACGGGACAGGTTCTGCGTTACCGCGAGAAAGGCGGTTGTGGTGCTCGTCATGAACGATTCGCTTAAGGCTCGGCCCGGAGTGGGTTTAAGGCCAGCCTGAAGCGCCTGAGCCTACCGGCGAAGTCCTGCGGCCCGGTTAACCGGGATCGCATCGCTTGAGCGACATTTGTCGTCGCCGTTCAAGCCGAGACCCGCCGCGACGATCAGATCCCCGCCATGCACGTCGGCGCCCAAGCGCTCAGCGATCGCGTTCGCCAGCGAAGCAACGGAATCGTGGCGCATGAACTGGGTGAGAAGGACGAGCTCGCCCTGCTCGTCCGCCGCCTGGCGGAGACGGCCGTCCGCTTCGGCGGTCGGTTGGTCCAGCACTGTTTGCATCGTCGGCAATCCCCCTTCCGATTTGCGGGACGCCGAATTGTGCCACGATCGGATTATTGGCGGCGTGACGAATTGTGACGAAATGCAGCGTTCTTGAAAGTATTGAGCTTTCGCAGCGTCAACGGAGATGTCACCGCGGCGCGGCTATCCCAGTTGCCCTGCCCACGCGCACGAGAGTCCAAATGTCTCACGACGCGCCTCCGTTGAAGGTCAACGTGCGGTGAGGCGCGTCGACCTCGAACTTGCCAATGGCGTTGAGCACGTCCAAGCCCAGCAGCATGGGCGCGCCAGCTGGCATGACCGAGGCGTGGACATCGCTGACAGTGTGCGTACCGACTCGTCACCGTGTCGATGGTGATGGTCGGAACGTCGTGGGGCTTGCCGTCCGCGTAGGTGACGGTTTCTGCAGCCGCCCAGTTGCGCGTGACCAGTGCGGACAAGCTCCGCCGCCACGTCGCGGCGTCACCGTCATGCTGCGTCGCGCCAGTGTCGAGGACGAAGGGCGAGACCGTCTCGGCCGCCAAGCCCGACGTCCAAGCAGCAAGCTCTGGCCGTCAGACCGGAGCATGATGACATCCGCCTTGCCCTTCGGCGCGCTCTCGAAGTGGATCAGCGTGCCGTGGTCGGCCACCCAATAGTCCGCCAGATGCTTCGGGTCTGCGGGGTTGTCAGCCTTGTAGACGCTGTAGCCGATCCATTTCGCCATCGGCGACAAGTCGATCCGTCGTCGATGTGGACGTCGTGGCCGTCAGGGTCGAGCTTGGCGTGGCCGTGCTCGTCGACCTCGACATCTTGGATGCAGTGGTGATGGCTGCGCGTCGTGGTCGACGCAGACCGCGCCGTCAGTCACGTCGGTGATGATGCCGACGTACTGCTTGTCGGCCAGCTTGTCCCACGGATGGGTTTCCGTGGTTGGGGCTGGGACCGGCGGCGGTGGCGGCGCTTTGGGCGCTGGCGCTGGCGTCGACCTTGGGCGCTGCCGGAGCCTCGGGAGGCTTCGGCTTGTCATGCGCGACCACCTGCTTTCGACGATCACCGGCTTCTCGATGATGACCGGCTTCTCGACCACTCGCGTAGTCTCGATCACCCTCGGGTGGAGGCCGAACAACGCCGCAGCGGCGATGATCGCCGCCACGCCAATGCCGCCCAACAGGACGGCTCTGCTCCAAGTCAGCACCATTGCGCGCCGCCGGGCGTTCTCCTCGTTCCGGCGGATGCTGGCGAGGGCGGCGTCGACATGGGTCGTGTCGACGAGGTCCGCCTTGTTGATGTCGAAGGTCATGATCTTGCCTCCCTGAACGGTGCGGAGGCCAAGGGTTTCACCGAGCGAGCCGTCTGCATTGACGAGTCGGCCAGAGGCGGCGTCGATAGGCACGTGGATGTGCTTGACGACGATGCGCTCCGGGCCGGGAACGTCGACCTTCCGCTCGACCACGATTGGCCGATCGACCGGCACCTGCTTGACGACCTCGACGATCTTCTCGACGGTCTTGATCGTCGGCTTCTCGATGATCCGCACCACGTTCTTCCGCTTGCGGGCGTAATAGGCGCGGACGGCTCGCCAGACTTTGCCTCGGTTGACCGGGTTTCGGGGCGTGGCGTGCGAGATAAAGGCGATCAGCATGGTCGCCACCGAGACCGCGCCAGCGAGTGCTGCGACAGCGATGCGCTTGAAGCGGTCGAACTGTGTGTCAGTCAGGTCTTTGGTCGGCACGCCGTACCAAGTCGCCGCAGTACGGTACATGGTTGAGTTCGCCGCTGCCGCGACGAGCGCCTTCTGGGCGGCGAGCACGTCAGCGTCGGCGGTCATGCCGTCAGCCGACTGGAGCTTTTTAAGCTCGGCCTCGGCGTCGGCGAGGCTGGCTTGCGCCGTCGGCGACGCGTGAGCGTGCGATCGGCTTCTCGCCTTCTGTCGCCGTCTCGCTGTCCCGCGTCATTGGCGGCTTGTTCGGGCAAGCGTAGGTGACCGGCTTGCCCTTGTAGAGGCCACGGCATGTCGCCGGTGCGGGCGCGCTGACGTGCGCAGTCGGTCGTTCGCTTTGCAAGCTCGGCGACGAGTGTCCCGGCGCTTGTCGACCTCCGCCGTCTGCTTCGCCACCAGCGCGTCCGCGTCATGGGCCTTCTGCGTTGGCCGCGTCGAGAACGTCTCGGGCGGCGAGCACGTCCATCACTCGCTGATGGATGAAGCGCTCGAAGCCCATCGACATGCCCTCGAACGTCAAGACGGAGATCGCGCCCATGATGATGAAGCCACAGAGCATGGCGAACGGCTTGAGATGAGCCGTCCAGCCAGACGAGCGGGACGCGCGTCGTCTCCATGACCGCAACGATCAGGAGCGGGAGCGCACGCCCATATCTTGGCGTCCTTCGACTCCATGCCGATCTGGTAGGCGATGACGAGGCAGATGTTGATGATCGTCGGCTTCCGCGACCCATAGGATGCACCGCAGCTGGCGGTGCGCAGTCTTAACCCTTTCCATTTTCGAGTTCCTTTCCAAGTCAGAGCCGCGGACTGCTTCGAGCGCCGGCGAGGTTGCCCGCTCATGACCGCCGCGAACGACGGGCATGGGCTGGCAGCGTCAGTCGACGCCTTGGTCGGCGGCGTTGTTCACCGTCGTCACAGTGGCGCGCGTGCAGAGGCCGCTCGCGACCACCGTGCTGTTGTGGAACAGATGCGCGGTGGCGCTGGTCCAGTTGGCGTTGCCGGTCGGTGCGTCCATCCCGATCATCCACGTCGGGTCTTGCCGCCACTTGAGCGTCAGACCGCTCACGCTGTTGATGTAGATGATCCAGATCGGGCGCGTGCCGGGCGCGTTGGCGAGTTCTTGGCCGGTGTGCTTGATGACGCCGGTCTCGACCATGGTGCCGAGGCTGCCGTCATTGCGGAACGTGTTATTGGCAAACGCCCACGTGGTCTTGCGGCCAGCGTTGTCGGTCACCGAGCAGAACAGGTCGCCGGTGTAGTCATGCGCGTGGGCGACGCCAGAGAGGGTGACGAACGCAGCGGTCAACAGTACCTTCTTCATCGTCATGTTTCCTTTCCAAGTCAGAGCGGGACCGGATTCTCCGCGTTCGGGCGAGCGTCCGGTCACGCGCCACCGCGAAGTCGACGGGCATGCGTGGCGATCACGGTCAGTTGCGTTTGTTGGTGCTCGCGGTGCTTCAAATAGGAGTGGACCGGAGGCCCGACCTGTCAGCGCCCGCCAACCTCCTGCTTTTCGACGCCATTCGGGTGTGCCTCGTTGCCGACAGCGCGCGACATCGGTCCTGCGCGATATGCGCGTCAGACGGTGGCCTTATGCGGCGCTCCGATATTTTCCCTGCAACTGGCGACGACGGAGCGGTGTCGGACGGACGGCGCGCGTTCACCCGACCGCGAGCCTCCCGGCTCATCATTCTTGGGGTCTTGTCTTTGGCCGCCAATCGGGTGCTCGATCACGCCAAGTACTCGAAACGGGAGCGACAGCGTGGCGGAGGAGACGTCACGGCAGGTTCTGCCCACCGCGACGGGGTTCGCGGCAAGGGAAGCAATTGCAGCGCTACGCAAACACCACGTCGAACCGGGTCCGCTTTTGCGGCGGGCGGGCATATCCGAACATGATCTTACGCTCGCCGAAGCGACACAGAACACGGAGTTCATTCTCGGGTGTTTCACGACGGCGTTTCGCGCCCTCACGGGTCGAAATGTTACCCCGACGACCGTGGCCTTCAGCCACAATCGCAACTCTGACCTGCGCGAGTTCGAGCGCTTCTTTGGGTGCAGAGTGGAGTTTGGCGCGAACACTAATCTGCTGGCTTACAGACGACGCCCTCCGGATTCCCCTTCTCAAGGCCGACCCGAAACTTCTCCACAGTGGTCATTGTTTGCCCTCACCATATGGTTCACGCCAACGGTAGCGCATTGTTACTTCCTCCACCCTCCATCCAGCCGCCTAGAGCAGCGTAACCGTGCTAAGCGCCGCGATCGAATGGCGGCGCTGACGCCGAACTCCAGTCCTTCCCGAGGCGATCCTTGTAGGCCCCCTATGCCGCCCTTTTGAGACGATCGTTATTTGCTCGGCTACCGACTGCCCTCGACCCTGAGGAGACGACAATCGAACGGCTGGAGTCGACGTAAAGCCGCCATCGCTGGTCGCGAGAGTGGACGTCGCAATTGGTGAAGGGTTTTGGACGCCGGCCCCGGCGCCTCCCCCTCCACAGTCGCGATGGGCCGGCGTCCAAAAGCGGAAGCAGAGATGTGTACGCTCATCAGCACCCTGCAGTGGGAGTTCTCTTCGTGGCCGCCGATTCACCAGCACGCGAAGCCGCCATCGACTAGCAGGTCTACGCCGGTGACGAAGGAGGCGGCGGGGCTGAGCAGGAAGATCGCCGGGCCGACGATTTCCTCGACCGTCGCGATGCGCCCCATCGGAGTTTCGGCGGCGAAGACCTTCAGCTGCTCGGCGACCTCGGGCCGCTTATTCATCGCAGTCAACGTGTAGCCTGGGCTGATGGCGTTGACGCGCAGGCCACGCCCGACCCACTCCATCGCCAGACTCTTCGCTGAGATGAATGACGCCAGCCTTCGAGGCGTTGTAGTGTACCTGCGTCAGGCCGCGATTGACGATCGAGCCGGACATCGAGGCGACGTTGACGATCGCGCCCTTCCCACGCGCGAGCATCACCCGACCCTCCGCTTGGCAGGACAGGAAGACGCCGGTCAGATTGACGTCCATCACGCGGCGCCACTGCTCGATCGACATGTCCTCCGCCGGCGCGGCGTTGGCGATGCCGGCGCAGTTGACCGCGAGGCTCAGCGGGCCCAGGGCCTGCTCGGTCTTCTCGACCGCCACGGTCATCGCAGAGCCCTCGACGACGTCGCCAGTCACGATCAGCGCGCGACGCCCTTTCTCCTTCACGGCGGCGGCGGTTTCCTCGAGGCCCTCGCTCGCTGGAACGTCGAACAGCGCGACGTCGGCTCCCGCCTCGGCGAGCCCTATCGCGATACCTTGCCCGATCCCGCTGCCGGCCCCCGTCACGAAGGCGATTTCGTCCTTCAGGCGGAACATAGGCATTTCCATCTCTCCCATCTGATCGATCAACTGGTGGCGAGCTCCATGACGGCCACCCGGCCCGCCTTCTCCCGTTCGAGGATGCCGCGGTTCGCGCCGCGGCTCAACACCATCACGCGATGGGAGAGCCCCAGCACTTCGTCGAGGTCGGAGCTGACGACGATGACGGCCATGCCTCCGCGGGCGAGCTCCGCGACAATCTCGTATATGGCGGCGCGCGCGCCGACGTCGATGCCGCGTGTTGGCTCGTCGAGGATGACCACCTTGGGCTCGCGCAGGATGCTCTTGGCAATGACCACTTTCTGCTGGTTTCCGCCGGAAAGCGTGCCGACAGATTGGTCGGCGGTGCCCTTGATAAGAAAGCGCGTGATACCGCGCTGGGCGAAAACCTGGGTCCGCCCGCTGGTGATCCAGCCGGAAGGGGCAACGCGCGGATAGTTGCCGAGCGCCAGGTTCTCGCCGATCGTCTGCGACAAAATGAGACCCTGCGCCTTGCGGTCCTCAGGAACCAGTACGACGCCGTGCGCCAGCGCGTCGGCCGGCCCATTGAGCCGGACGACTTCACCGTTGATCCTGACCGAGCCGGCCGAAACCGGGTCCGCGCCGGCGATAGCGCGCATGAGCTCGGTGCGTCCGGCGCCGACTATGCCCGCGACGCCGAACACCTCGCCCGCCTTGACCGAAAAGCTTACGTCAGAGAAGGCGCCTTCAGCGCTGGTCAGGCCCCGAACTTCGATGAGCGGCGCGGCCTCCGGGGCGGGCAACGGGATGGGCGGGAACATGCGGTCGAGGGGCCGGCCAACCATGGCCTCGACCAACGTCTTGGTTGAAACCTGGGCCGTCTCGTGCGTCCGCACAAGCTTCCCGTCGCGGAGTACTGCGACGCGGTCGGCGATCCGGGCGATCTCGTCGAGCCGATGACTGATATAGACGAAGCTGACGCCTTCCTGCTTCAGGCGGCCGATTTGCTCGAATAGCCGCTCCGTCTCCTCGGCGCCAAGCGCCGCGGTTGGCTCGTCGAAGATGAGCAAGCGCGCGTTCTGCGTTAGCGCTTTGGCGATCTCGACCTGCTGCTGCGCCGCGACGCGCAGGTTGCGCACCAAGGTCGTAGGCGAAGCTTCGAGACCGAGACGATGCAACTGCTCGGCGGCGCGCGCGTTCATCGTCTGACGATCGATTCTGCCGTTGCGAAGTCGGCAGGCGACCGACGAAGACGTTCTCGGCGATCGAGAGATCGCGTAGAAGCCTCATCTCCTGATGGATGAGGCCGATGCCGGCGGAGAGCGCATCGCCAGGAGTTTGGGGCGCGTAGGGCTGCCCACGCCAGATCATGGTTCCGGCCGTCGGCTTGACGACCCCCGCCACAATGGAGGACAGCGTCGACTTGCCGGCGCCATTCTCCCCAAGCAGCGCAAGGACTTCGCCGGGACGTACGTCGAGAGTGACATCGCTCAGCACGACGTTGGGACCGTAACGCTTGCCGATGTCTCTGAGCGACAGGCCGGCTTCGGGTGCGGTGGAAGGGAGCATGACCAAAATACCCTAAAGGGATGGGCGGCGCGGAGTTGCGCCGCCCTCCGTTTTCACGTCTTACGGATGCTTGGCGATGAAGCCTTCGACGTTCTCTTTGGTGGTGAGCGTCGCGCCCAGCAGCTGCTCGGCCGGCAGCTTCTTGCCTGCGACGAGCTCGATTGCGGACTCGACCGCGAGGCGGCCCATCTTCTGCGTCTGCTGGGTCGCGGTCACGTCGAACACGCCATCCTTCATCGCCTTCAAGGCGGCCGTGTCGCCGTCAAAGCCCGCGACCCAGATCTTATGGTCCGGGTTGGCGACCTTGACCGCCTGAGCAGCGCCGAGCGCCAGCGCGTCCGCTTGGCCCCAGACGATGTTGGTCTTCGGATGCGCCTGCAGGAGGTCCTGCGTTAGCTTGAAGCCTTCGTCCTGATGCCAGCCTTCGCTCCAGAGCTGACCCACAACCTTGATGTCGGGGAAGGCCGTGAGCGCCTCGGCGCAGCCTTTCGAGCGGTCGACTTCGGGCGTGGTTCCCTTCTGCCCGTGGATGATGAGCATTTCGCCCTTGCCGCCGGCCTGCTTGGCGATCCAGGTGCAGACCTCCTTGGCGGATTCGACGCTGTTGGTGGCGATGAAGGTGTCGCCCGGGGCGCCCTCGGCGTTGCGGTCGACGTTCACGACCGGAACGCTCGCCGCACGGGCGGCCTTGACCGGAACCGCAGCCGCGGTCGCGCCGGCCGGGATGTAGATCAGCGCGTCGATGTTCTGAGCGAGGAGATCCTGAATCTGATTGACCTGGGTCGCCGCGTCGCCCTTTGCGTCGACAGTGATGATCTTGACGCCCTTCGCGGCGCCTTCGGCCTCGACGGATTCCTTAATCTGGTTGAAGAAGTTCGCTTGAAGATTGGCGACCGCCAGACCGATCGTCTTGGCTTCTTTCGCGTTGGCGCCGAACGCTGCGACCATCGCAGCCGCGGCGACCGCCGCAAGAAGCGAAACTTTCCGAATGCCCATATGCTCCTCCTGCTCTCTTGCCTGACGTCCGGCGAAACCTTTCGCTGGGATCGTCACTTTCGGTCCCTTTGGACCCCGAGCCGCTCCGGATATCGGAGCGGCACAGTCTTGGTGGCGACGCGGGACGTCCGCGCCGCCGAAGAGCTCTTCAGCCGCGCTTGCGGCGCATAGTGTCGGCGGCGACCGCAATCGCGATGACCAGTCCGATGATCACCTGCTGGACGAATGGTGACACCTGAAGAAGGTTCAGGCCGTTGCGCAGAAATCCGATGATCAACACGCCGACCACCGTGCCGCCGACGCCACCGACGCCGCCCGAAAGGCTCGCGCCGCCGATGACCACCGCTGCGATCGTATCCAGCTCGTAGCCGATGCCGGAGCTCGGCTGGGCGGAGTCGAGCCGGGCCGAAAGGATCACGCCCGCGAGGCCGGCCGCCAGGGCGCAGAGCGCATAGACGATCAGCGTCGCCTCTCGCACGTTGATGCCGGCGAGTCGCGCGACCTCGGCACTACCCCCGATGGCATAGAGCGCGCGTCCAGCAGGGCGGAAAGTCAGCACGATCCAGGCGATCGCGACGATTACGATCATCACCGCGACCGTCACGGTCAGGAAGCCGAAGTGGCGTATGATTGCGAGATTCGAGAACCAATCGGGGAAACCGACGATCTGTTCGCCGTTGGTGATCATGCTCGCAAGGCCGCGTGCGATCGACATCATGGCCAGCGTCGCGATGAAGGCAGGCATGTTCAACCGCGTCACCATGAGGCCGGACACGACCCCGCACAACGACGAGGCGATCAGCGCGGCTATGATCGCAAGGCCGAACGGCAGGCCGAGGTGATTGCCCACAAAGCCCATCACCATCCCGGACAGCGCCAGCACGGAGCCAACGGACAGGTCGATGCCACCGATCAGGATGACCAGCGTCATGCCGACCGCCATGACGCCGAGCACGGTGACCTGATCCATAACGTTGAGGAAGTTGCGCAACGTGAGGAATGTGTCCGTCGTCAGCGACAGGAAAGCGCAGAGCAAGATGAGGCCGATCAACGGTCCCGTTGCGCCCCGCAGGAAGTTGAGCGCGTTGCCGCTTCTCGCGTCGCATAGTCATTCCTCCGATTGTCATGATCGTTTCCTCAGGTCAGGTGTTGGGGCAATAGTGTCGTCGACTACGTCTCCAGGGGAATCGGGAGCGCACGCGCGCGCGCCACCGCCTGCGCCCATTGCCGACGTTCATTGGCGCGCACCGCCGCGTCCATGCGTGGCGCAAATCGCTCTGCGCCGCGATCGAGCTTGCTGAGGCTCTCCAGCGTGAAGAGGCCAGCGCTGACGCCGGCGAGATGCGCGACGCCCATCGCCGACAGTTCCGCGACCGGAGTCCGCTCGACGGGCAGGTCGACCATGTCCGCCTCGAACTGCATGAGCTGGTTGTTGCGGGTCGGGCCGCCGTCGACCAGCAGCCGCTCGACCGGCGCGCCGCTCGCGCGGAATGCGTCCACCACGTCGGCGATCTGGTGAGCGATCGAGTTCGAGCGCGGCGCGCGCAAAGGGCGCGCGGGTGACGCCGAAGGAAAAGCCGGTGGCTGTCGCGGAGGCGTTGGCGTCCCACCAGGGCGCGCCGAGGCCCCCGAAAGCTGGCACGAAATACACGCCGCGCGAGTCGAGGGGCGGATGCGGCCAGTTCGGCGAGTTCTTTAGTGGAGACACCGAGGAGTTCTGCGGCCCAGATCAGCGTCGAGCCAGCGCTGCGAATGTTGCCTTCGTAGGCAAGCATCGGCGCATCCAGTTGCCACGCAAGCGTGAGGCAGACGCCGGGCGCGCCGGCGTCACCGTCGCGCGCGGCCGATCGGTCCACAAGGCCCATGATGGAGGAACCGGTGCCTTGCGTCGCCTTGACGGGCCCTGGCCCGAAAGCTCCATGAGCGAATAGAGCCGAATGCGAATCGGCCAGCACCGCGCCCACGGGCGTCCCATCTCGGAGTGGCCTGAGGTCCCGCGCTTTCGGAAAGGGTCCCCTCGAAGTAACGACGCGGGGAAGCGCGTTGACCGGGACATCGAAAATCGAGAGCAGTTCCTCGTCCCATCTTGCGCCGACGACGTCGAAAAGCTGCGTGCGGGAAGCGTTGCCGGCTTCGACCACCGCTTCGCCGCCGAAGCGCGAAAGGAGAAAGGCGTCAATTGTCCCGATACAGATGTCGCCAGCCTTCGCGCGGGCGCTGACCCTGCGGAAGTCGGTCAAGTAGCCAGTGCGCCTTGGCAGCGGAGAACATTGGATCGAGCGGCAGGCCGCTCCTGCGGCGGATCGTGGCGCCGTGTCCCGCCGCCCGCAGAGCCGCGCAGGTCCCTTCCGTGCGCTGGTCCTGCCACGACAGGACGGGAGTCAGCGCCTCGCCCGTTCGGCGATCCCAGATGATGCAGGATTCGCGCTGCGTGCTCAGGCCCACCGAAACAACGCGCTTGGCGGCGTCTGCATCGAGCGCTTCGCTCGCGGCACGTCGCACGCTGCTCCAGATCTCCTCGCCGTCCTGTTGCACCCAACCCGGCTCTGGAGTCGCGAGCGATACGGGCGCCTGGGCGCGGCCGACGATCTCGCCGCGGCCGTCGACCAGCAGCGCCTTGGTCGAGCTCGTGCCCTGGTCGATGGCGAGAACGAGCGAGCCGGACATGTCAGCGGCTCTTCAGTTCGAGCGCGGCGGCGACGATCCCGTCGCGGTTGAGGCCAAAATGATCGAACAGGAACGCTGCGGTTCCGGTCGGAGCGAAGCTGGTGACGCCGAGTATGCGCATCGGGACCGGGGCGTTGCGCACCACCGTCGTCGGCGACCGCGGCGCCGAGACCGCCCTCGATCGCCGCCTCCTCGATCGTGACGATTGCGCCGGTCTCGCGCGCCGCGGCGATGATCGTGGCTTCGTCGAGCGGCTTGACCGTCGAAACGTTGATGACGCGCGCGTTCAAGCCCTGTTCGGCAAGGGCATCCGCCGCGGCGAGCGCCCGCGATACCATCGCGCCAGTCGCCACCAGCGACACATCCGCGCCCTTGCGCAACACGTCGGCGCGCCCGAAAGCGAAAGCCTCGGCGCCCTCCGGGGTCACCGCCGGAACTTTCGTGCGGCCGACACGGATGTAGCAGGGGGTTGCCGCTTTCGCCGCCCAACGCACCGCGGCGATGGTTTGCGCCGGATCGGCCGGCACGACGATGCCGAGCCCATCGATGGCGCGCAGCCAGCTCAGGTCCTCGATCGAGTGATGCGTCGGCCCGAGCTCGCCATAGGCCATGCCAGGACTCATGCCGCAGAGTACGACCGGGAAGCCGTTATAGGCGACGTCGACCTTGATCTGCTCGAGCGCCCGACCGGTCAGGAAGGGACCAGCGCCGCAGACGAAGGGAATGAAGCCGGCGTTGGCGAGACCCGCACCGACGCCGACCATGTTCTGCTCGGCGATGCCGACGTTGACGAGCCGTTCGGGGAACAGCTTCTGGAAGCCAACCAGGTTGCTGGAGCCGACGCTGTCGTTGCAGACAGCGACGATGCGTT
Organism: uncultured Alphaproteobacteria bacterium; assembly: GCA_963764955.1. Taxonomy (GTDB): domain Bacteria; phylum Pseudomonadota; class Alphaproteobacteria; order Rhizobiales; family Beijerinckiaceae; genus Roseiarcus. The sequence continues at coordinate 21,312 of CAVXVE010000033.1, forward strand.
CGTCGGCCTTCGCGAGTTCGATCAGCGTTTCGGCGAAGGCGACGCGGCAGTCAAAGGTTGGCGCGGGATTCTGGACGGGAGCGTTCATCACACGAGCTCCTTCAGCGCGAGTTCGATCTGCTCCTGCGTCGGCACCTTGTGGTGCCACTCGACGCGATCCTCAATGAACGACACGCCCTTGCCTTTGATGGTGTTGGCGATCACGCAGCGCGGCTTGCCGGGATGCGGCGCAGTGAAAGCCTCGTAGAGCGCGGCATGGTCATGACCGTCGCAGGTCACGACATCCCACCCGAATGCGCGCCAGCGGTCGCCGAGCGGCTCCAGCCGGTTGGTGTCCTCGGTGCGGGCGCCCTGCTGAAGCCGATTGCGGTCGACGACCGCGACGAGATTGTCGAGCCCCTGATGGCCGGCGCACATCGCCGCCTCCCAGTTTGAGCCTTCCTGCAACTCGCCGTCGCCGAGCACGACGAAGGCGCGCCAATTGGCCTTGGCGAGCTTGGCGCCGATCGCGGTTCCCACACCGATCGGCAGGCCGTGGCCGAGCGGCCCGGTGTTGGCTTCAACACCCGGCACCTTACGGCGGTTCGGGTGACCATTCAGCGGCGAGAGCGGCTCGAGGAAGGTCTTGAGCTCGTCGACCGGAAAGAAGCCGCGCATCGCGAGGGTCGAATAGAGAGCTGCCGCGCAATGACCCTTGCTCAGAATAAATCGGTCGCGCAGTGGTGCATTCGGCGCTGTCGGATCGACACGCAGCACCGAGAAGAACAGGGTGGTCAGAATGTCGCTGACCGAGAAGTCGCCGCCGATATGGCCGAGCCCGGCGCGACCGATCATTTCGACAACGCTGCGGCGGATGAGCGTCGCCTGAGCCTTTAGGCTTCGCGCGCGTTCGGCTCGGTCCATTGTTGCCGGGAGAGGCGGCGCAAGCCCCGCTTTTGCGTCAACTGCCGGTGCAAGGCCCAAGGTTTCCTCCATTGAATATTTATGCAAGACTGCATCTAATTGCATATATAGAGGAGCGAGAACCGCATGTCAAGGCCTGATGCGCAGAAATTGTGCGATTGCGTGTTGTGCGCCGCAGTACGCAACGCTAGTGAAACAGAATGTTGCGCCTTACAGCGGCCATTATTTGACTATTTATGCCAATGCGAATATCTATGCTAATCGGTTTGAAGAGCGCCCGATGTTACGGACCGCTCCGCCATGAGTTCAACGTCGAGGACCGCCCGCGATGAGCCGGACCGATGAACTTGCGGATGATGCTTCGCGTCGCGCAGCTCTATTACGAGGACAAGCTCAAGCAGGCCGAAATCTCTCAGCGGCTGCATGTCTCCCAGGCGACTGTGTCGCGACTGCTAAAGCGTGCCGAGAAGGAAGGGGTCGTTCGCGTCACTATCGCCGCGCCACGCGGAACCTATCCCCAATATGAGGCTGCGCTTCGGGAGCGCTACGGCCTTAACGAGGCGATCGTCGCTGAATGCTACGAGGACCGCGAGGAAGCCATTCTCTCGGCCATTGGCGCGGCCGCGGCGCACTATTTGGAAGCGACGCTGAGCGAAGGGGACGTCATCGGCATTTCGTCCTGGAGCGTTTCGCTTTTGCGCATGGTCGACGCGATCCATCCGATCAAGCGAATCCGGGCCGAGCGCGTCGTCCAGACTCTCGGCGGCATTGGCGATCCTTCGGTGCAAAGCCATGCCACGCAGCTCACGATGCGCCTGGCTGCGTTGACTGGAGCGGAGCCGCAGCTGTTGCCTGCGCAAGGCGTGGTCAGCTCGTCCGCCGCGCGGCTCGTGATGGTTGGCGATGTCTTACGTCCGCGCCGCGATGGATCAGTTCCGCCGACTGACGGTCGCGCTCGTGGGCATCGGCGCGCTCCAGCCGTCCGTTATGCTCGCCAATTCCGGCAACGCCTTCACCGACGCGGAACTGCGCGACCTCGCCGAGGCGCGGCGCGGTCGGCGATATCGGCCTGCGGTTCTTCGATGGCCAAGGGCGCTCCGGTCCACGGGCCGCTCGACGAGCGGGTGATCAGCATCACGCTGGAAGAGCTGAAATCTACGCCGCGGGTGATCGGCGTCGCCGGCGGCAATCGCAAGATCGAGGCGATTCGCGCCTGCCTCGTCGGCAAGCTCGTCAACGTGCTCATCACCGACAAATTCACCGCCGAAGAGCTGCTCTGACCGTTCGTCAATCAACACAAAAGGAGGAAAGTCCTATGTCTCGATTCCAAGGAAAAACTATCGTCATCACCGGCGCGAGCCGCGGCATCGGCGCGACGCTCGCGAAGCGATTTCGCCCGGGAGGGCGGCGCAGTCGTCGCTTCTGCCAATGAGTCCGCCTGCGAGAGAGTCGCGGCCGATATCGTCAAGGCGGGTGGCAAGGCGCTCGCCGTCATTGCTGACGTCACAAAGAAGGGCGACGTGATCGCGCTCTATGACGCGGCCGAGCAGAGCCTTCGGCGCGCGTTGACGTCTCCGATTCAGAACGCCGGAATCATCACCATCGCACGAATCGAAGCGATGACGGAGAAGGAATGGGACACGGTGATCGCAGGTCAACACGAAGGGTGTATTTCTCTGCTGTCAGGAGGCCATCGTCACGAATGCGCAAGCACAAGCGCGGCGGCCGCCTGATCAACACTGCCTCCGGTCAGGCGCGACAGGGCTTCATCTACACGCCACATTACGCCGCCTCGAAATTCGGCGTCGTCGGGATCACTCAGAGCCTTGCCAAGGAGGTCGCCAAGGAAGGCATCACGGTCAACGCCTTCTGTCCGGGCATCATTGAAACGGACATGTGGGCCTACAACGACGAGGTCTGGGGAAAGCTCCTCGGCGACTACAAGCCCGGTGAGCTCATGGCAGAATGGGTGCGCGACATTCCAATGGGTCGCGCCGGCACCGGCGAGGACGTCGCGGGCCTCGTGACTTTCTTGGCGAGCGATGACGCTGCCTACATCACGGGCCAGACCGTCAACGTCGACGGCGGGTTGATCATGTCTTAACAAGGCTCGGTCTGCATGCGGACACGTGGACCGTTGTTGTCTCGCCAATGCCCGCTCTTTGCGCAAACCAGACGGCGGGTAACGACTGAAGCGGACATTTCCAGAAGGGCAAGAAGCGGTACATCCTCGTCGACACCCAGGGCGGCGGTGTCAGAGGAAATTGCGCGAGGCACCACTCGCCGCGGTAGCTTACCGTTGTGCTTCATCTGCCGGTCGTGACAACGTGCGAGGTATTTATCTCCATGTGCTCGATGAACATCCAGATACGTTCCTACCCCAACAGCGTCATGGCCCTTTTGCATACGTTATCAACCGTAAAGCCATATTCGCGCATCACGACGTCGCCCGGAGCCGATGCGCCATAGCGGTCCACGCCCAGCACATCACCGCGACCGCCGACGTAGCGATGCCAGCCCTGCGACGCGCCCGCTTCTACTGCAAGCCGCGCATGGACCGCAGGCAAAAATACCTGGTCACGATAACTCCGTGGCTGCGCATCGAACAGCTCCCAGCTCGGCATGGAGACAAGGTTGGGCGCGTCCTTGCCGAGCAGGGCGGCGAGGGCCTCCTGGAAATCGCCGGCGGAAATCCCGCGCAGATAGAGAACAGGCAGCAGGGCGTCGAGGCTCCTGGTGCGCCGCGCCCATTTGGGCAAGATGTTCGACGTGAAGCGAACGCGCTCGCCCGAAGCAGCGGCGCGATCGCGGGCCTTCGGCCTTTGCACTTCGATCGGGCCGATTCCTGTCTGGATCGCGCGAACCGGATCATGCCCGTGGCGAACCACCCGTCGGCGGCCATCCGGAAGCACGAGTTCCGCGGTCGAGGCCAGAAATGTCTCGAACTCCGCCTCGACCGCCTGGGCGATCAACCGACGCGCGCCGGTTCGCAGAATTTCGGTGAGCGGATCGTCGATTGCCCCTTTCTGTCGAAGGGCAACAACTCTATTCTCGGTCATCGCGTAACGCTCCTACTTGGAGGTTCGGGTGGCTTGATCACCAATCCCGTTACGCCGCCTTCCTCGCACCGTCACCCAGTTTCCCGCATAGCTCGGGAGCGCCTGCACGGGGACGACACCACGGTTCCGATCCTGGCGAAAGGCAAGACCGAAACCGGCCGCATCTGGACTTACGTTCGCGACGATCGGCCATTCGGCGGCAAGGATCCGCCCGCGGCGCTCTATTACGCCTCGCCCGATCGATCGGGCGAACATCCCCAGCGACATCTCAAGTCCTTTGTCGGCATCCTGCAGGCCGACGCCTATAGCGGCTATGGTCGGCTTTATCTCGCCGATCGCCGGCCACGCCCGATCGTTGAGGCGCTGTGCTGGAGCCATAGCCGGCGCAGATTTTTCGAGCTCGCCGACATCGCCGCCAACGCGAGGCGGGGTAAGAACGCCGCGCCGATCTCGCCGATCGCGCTGGAGGCGGTCAAACGCATCGACGCCCTCTTCGACATCGAGCGCGAGATCAACGGCGTCACGGCCGAGGAGCGGCTCGCTGCGCGCCGCTCAAGGAGCGCGCCGCTCGTCGCCGCGCTCGAAGAGTGGCTGCGCGCCGAACGCGCCAAGCTCTCCCGGCACAATGGCGTCGCCAAAGCCATCGATTACATGCTCACCCGTTGGCCGGCCTTCACCCGCTTCCTCGAAGACGGGCGTATCTGTCTTACGAACAACGCGGCGGAAAGAGCGCTGCGCGGTCTGCCTTGGGAAGAAAGCCATGGCTCTTCGCCGGCTCGGAGCGCGGCGCTGAGCGCGCCGCGCTCATGTACACGCTGATCCAGACCGCCAAGCTCAACGACGTCGATCCGGAGGCTTGGCTTGCCGACGTCATCGGCCGCATTGCTGATCAGGCGATAAGCAAACTCGATGAACTCTTGCCGTGGAACTGGGACAATCCGAAACTCGACGCTGTCGCGGCGTGAAGGCGCGATCATGCGGCAACGGCAACGGACCCCGGTGAGGAGCCGGGGCGCCTTATCCCAGACTGAGAAGGCCGCCATCACCGCCGCCTGTCAGCGACTGATCGACGAGGTATTGAAACCGCGATTCCTGCCTGTCATCCGGCCGACCGAGTTCAACTACCCGGTTGACATCTGCGGCAAATGGCACGCTCAAGGCGGAGCGCGACCGGATGAAGTCTCAGGTTTCGAAATCCGGATTGTATGAGGCCGGGAGACTTCCAGGACCAGATGGTGCGTTTGTCCGCGCAACGGACGACCGGACTCGATACGGAAGCGGTCATTCCGGGATCGCGACTGCGGACATCGCAATTGGGAAGCCGCCTTGCTCGATGAACGTCTTCACCGCGGCTGGCTCGTGACACGGCCCCCGCCCATGACACGCGAGTGTTCGCCAATTCACCGAGCGAAAGCGTTTGAGGTGTCAGCGCCGCTTCAAATCTCGTTCGCGTTCAACATCGGCGCCGAGATCAGCACCTTCCCTCGCGCGAAAGAATTTTGGCGCGAATTTCCTTCTTCAGAACTTTTCCGACCTTCGAGCGCGGCAGGTCACGCCAGATGTCCACCTGCTTCGGCGCCTTGACGCTGCCGATACGCCCCTTGACGAAAGCGATGATCTCTTCGGCGGTGAGAGAGCGGCCGGCGTGGACCTGGACGACAGCGGCGACTCTCTCGCCCCATTTTGCGTCCGGCAGGCCAAAGACGGCGCTGTCCATCACGTCCGGATGCTGCAGCAGCGCCTGTTCGACCTCGATCGAGTAGACGTTGAAGCCGCCGGTGATGATCATGTCCTTGGCGCGGTCGACGATGTAAAGAAAGTTCTCTTCGTCGAGGTATCCGATGTCACCGGTGTGGTGCCATCCGAACCGGGTGACTTCGGCGGTGGCCTCAGGGTTCTTGTAATAGCCCTCCATGACGAGCGATCCACGGACCACGATCTCGCCGCGCTCTCCCGGCGGCAGAAGCCGGCCCTTATCGTCCATCACAGCGAGCTGTGTTAATGGCGTCGGCCTTCCTGCCGAAGCCAGACGCTGGCGCGCGATCGTTCCGTCGGGATTGAAGTGTTCCCGCGGAGCCATGGTCGAGATCATCATCGGCGCTTCGGTCTGGCCGAACAATTGCGCCATCACCGGCCCTATCTTATCGATCGCTTCTTCCAGACGCGTCGCGGATATCGGAGCGGCGCCATACCAGAAGCATTGCAGCGAGCTGCGGTCGGTTGCGGCAAGCTTCGGATTCTCCAGGAGCATGTAGATCAGGGTCGGCGGCAGGAACGTATGGGTGACGCGACGGCGCTCGATCAGGTCGAGAAACTGGCTGAGATCCGCTTTCGGCATGATCACGATCCGACCGCCGAGCGCCAGGATCGGGAAACACAGGACGCCGGCGGCGTGCGTGAGCGGCGCCAGGGCGAGATAGACCGGGCGGCCTTCGAACGGATAGCTCATCAGCGTGAGCGCGGACATCGTCTCCAGATTGCGGCCGGAAAGCATGACGCCCTTGGGCTGACCGGTGGTGCCGCCGGTGCCCGCGATCATCGCGATGTCGTCCGCGGCGGCGACCTCGAACGGCTCATCGCCGACGCCGTCGAGCCATGCATCCAGCGCCGTCGCGAAGGGCATCGGCTTGTCGAGGCAGACGAGAAGCGACAGCTTGGGCAGGTCGACCCGCATCTCATCCACGAGCGGCGCGTAAGCGCTACGGAAGATCAGGCTCGTGCAGTCGAAGGCGTCGAGGATAAAGCGGTTCTCGGCCGCCTCGTTGCGCGGATTGATCGGACACCAGACGGCGCCGGCGCGCGAGACGCCGAAGACGCAGGCAAACGCGATCGGGTCATTGCTTGAGAGGATCGCCACTTTGTCGCCCGGCTTGACGCCGGAGCGCTGAAGCGCGCGGGCGACGCGCCAGGTGACGCGTTGGACGTCGCGGTAGGACAAATCCCTTTCGCCGATGGTCAGGCAGGGAGCCCCAGGCCCAAGCGCAGCGCCCTTGTCGAGATAGTCGATCAACCGCATCGCGCTCTCCACGCGCATTCGCTGGGACGGCGAATGCGCCTTCCCAGGGCTCCCGTTTGCTCAGTGATGCGCAGTGACCATCGGGTCCATGACCAGCCCGAAGCTCTTGAGCACGCCGAGCAGCTCACGATGTCCGAAGGCCTGGCATGCCGAGGCGAAGCCCGCTTTTTTTGGCGGCGACTGCAGCAGCGAATAGGCGGCGTGAGCCTGCAGAAGGCCGGTCTGTTTATAGTTGCTGACGCCGTGGATCACGCAATGCACGCGCGCCAACGGACCTGAGCCATAGACCGAGTTCGAGCGAGATGTTGACGCGCGGATTCTCGCGCGGCGGCATTCCGGCCTGTATCGACGCGGCGATGTTAGCGAGCGCCGCCTGCTGCTGGTCGGGAGCCAGCGGCTTGATCTGCTCCTCGAACATCTTTTGCGTCGCCACGAAGCCTTCCATGACCTCGCGCGCGAAGACTCCGCCAAGGGCCTTGCAATTGGCTACCCTCGGATCGTCCTTGAACCACACCGGATGGGAGGTGCCGGCCCAGGGCGTCACCAGCGCGTGGGCGTGCTGGCCAGGGACGTTGACGTCGAAATGAGTGTTCTGCGCCCATTCGACGAATTTATTCTGCTCCAGATAGTACCATTTGGCCTGCAGGATGGCGAAGATCGTCTGCGTGGAGGCGTAAGTGGGAAAACCCTTCCACAGCACGAGAATGTCGAGCGTGTCGACGCCCGGCGTCTCGAGGCAAATATTCGCGGCGATTTCGCCGGTCGTGTACATCTGCGCGACGCCGGGCGAAAGCAGCAGACCCTTGGCTGCGAACTTCTGGCCCCAGCGGGTTTTCGCGTCGAGCACCCAGTCCTGTTCGCCAGTGGTGTCAGTGTAGTGGCATCCCGCGGCAAGACACGCCTCGGCGACCTCCGGACCGTATTTGCTGAACGGGCCGACCATGTTGCTCACGACTTTGGCGCCGTCGAACAGCCCGGCGAGGGCTTTGACGCTGTGCTCCACCTCGGCGACTTCGTACTCGGCGGTTTCGATACCCGGAATTTTGTCCATCACCGCCTGTGTCCGAGCGCGATCGCGGCCGGCGGCGATGAATGGCACGTGCAACTCGCGCAAATATTCGCAGACGAGCCGGCCCGTGTAGCCGGACGCGCCATAGACGATAACGGGCTTCTTGTCGGTCATGATTTCGTTTCCTCCGTTTGGTCTCTCTCCGCCCGCCGGCGCCTACATTCCCATGCCGCCGTCGACTGGAAGCCCGGCGCCGGTGATGAACCGGGCCGCGTCCGAAGCGAGGAACACAACGGCGTCCGCCATGTCCGCGACCTCACCGAGCCGGCCCAAAGGGGTCTCGCCGATCACGCCGCCGATGCTGGCTTCCACGCTCGGAGAAAGCCCTGCGGTCACCATGTCACCGGCCAGTTGCACCCCCATGTCAGTCGCAACGAGGCCCGGATAGATGCAATTGACTCGGACGCCATAGCCGAGCTTGCCCGCCTCCATCGCGCCCACCCGGGTCAGCCGGTCGACGCCTGACTTGGTCGCTGAATAGCCAGCGATTCCCGGAAACGCGATGGTCGCCGCCACGGAGGCGACGTTGACGACCGCGCCGCCTTTGCCCGCCGGCCCGTCCGGCTTCATGGCGCGGAAGGCATGCTTCATGCCAAGCGCCGCGCCGACGACATTGACGTCCCACATGCGGCGCAGATCCTTCGCCTCGACGTTGATGACCAGCGACGTGATCTCGACCCCCGCATTGTTCACGAGGATGTCGAAGCCGCCCAATTCAGCGATTGTCGCCGAAACCGCGGCCTGCCAGCTCGCCTCGTCCGTGACGTCGAGGGTCACGAAGGCGGCCTTGGCGCCGCCGGTGGCGATCGCCTTGGCGGTTTCCCGACCAACGTCAGTCAACACGTCGCCAATCATCACCGCGGCGCCTGCCTGGGAGAGGGCCGCCGCCATGCCCGCGCCGAGGCCGCGAGCGCCGCCGGTCACCAGCGCCTTTCTGCCGGCCAGGTCGAATTTGCTCATTGAACGATTCCTCCCAGAATTAATCATGCAGCTCCGGCCGGGTCGCTTTTCCCCGACTGTCGCCCGTCTTCGTCATATCGGAGGGAGCGGCGAGACCCATAGGTCGCCGATACGCCTGAGCCGGCGCATCGAATTGGCGCTGGCCCCATGGCGTCCTCCCTGTCGCGATCGGCCCTCTTGCGGGGCTGAGCTAGGGGATGAAAAATTTTGACAGGTGTCAAGCTTTTCTTATACGAGTGTCAAAACGATTGTGGACGTTCGCTAGGCTTGCGCTCGTCCACAGGGGAAGAGGACGCTGCGTTCACGGCAATGAGGCAACGCGCGATGATCCCGATCTCGTTTGATCTCCCGCATCCCCGTGCTTCCGAAGGGATCTTCATTAGGCCATTCACCGAAGGCCAGGTGGTGATGATGATCACCGAAATGCTTTCCGGGTTGCTTGTGAAGGCCCGTTGACCAGCGCAGAGTGGGCTTAGCAGCGAACAACAGCCGCGAGGCAGAGTCTCAGTTATGTCAACCTCACCTGAAACGGTGACAGGAACCGGCCTTCGTCGCGACGCGGGCATCATCGGTCTGCTTTTTGCGAGCACGACCAGCATGATCGGCTCCGGCTGGTTGTTTGGCGCCCTTCACGCTTCAAAGATCGCCGGGCCGCTCAGCTTGTTGAGTTGGATCCTCGGCGCCGTCATTATCATGCTCATCGCGCTCTGCTTTGCAGAGTTCGCCTCCCTGTTTCCCCGCGCAGGGGCGCTCGTTCATATGAGCCACGCGAGCCACGGCGAAGGTTTGGGGCGGGTCTGGGGCTGGATGCTGTTTCTCTCCTATGTCGCGGTGCCCTCCGTCGAAGCGGAAAGCATTGTGACATACGCCAACAACCTTTACCCCCATCTCGTCGGGGCCGACGGCGTATTGACGGCGACCGGCTTCGTTGCCTGCGCAGTCTTGGTTGGCCTTCTGGCGCTGGTGAATCTTCTGGCGATTCGTCGGCTTCTCGCGGTCAACAATACGGTTACCTGGTGGAAGATCGCGGTGCCGCTCCTGACGGCGATTGTCCTCATTGTCGCCGGCGCTCATCAGGCTGGACCGCTCTGGACCGGAGGCACAAGCGTCTGGACCGCCGCATCGAGCAGCTACGATCCCAACGGCTATTCCACTGTGACCTGGACGTTTGCGATCGTTCTGATCATCTTCGGCCTCTATGTGGCCTATTTCTACCTGTTCGCGCACGAGCAGAGCGCCAACTTCGGTTGGGACAACGTGTGGTGGCTGGGCGCCTGGTTCGGCGGCATGTGGATCCTGTCGGCGCTGAGCGGCCGCGATCTCGGCGGCTACGGCATTCTCGGCTTCTGGTCAGCCGTCGTCGTGACCGCCGCGTGGAGCCTCGTCGTGATCGAACTGGCCAAGCGCTCCTCACTTCCTGCCGAGGAGACAGGCAGAATCCTGATCCAAATCGAACGTACGGCGTAGTCGGCTCGTAGGCGGTTTAGGGCAACGCGAGAGCAGATTTGCAGAAGGTGACAA
>CAVXVE010000034.1:0-43431 GCA_963764955.1 uncultured Alphaproteobacteria bacterium
CGCGTCCGTGCGACGTGGCGAGCGCCGTCGCCCCCTGGTTTCAGACCACCGCCGCCGTCTCCGCTGGCCGCTTCGCGCCGTAGAGCGTGATGTAGAAGACCGGCAGCACGAGCAGCGTGAGCAGGGTGGCGACGAACAAGCCGCCCATGATGGCGAAAGCCATCGGTCCCCAGAACACGGTCGGCGCGATTGGGATCAGGCCCAGCACGGTCGAGATTGCTGTCAGCATGATCGGGCGGAAGCGGGAGAGCGTCGCCTCGACCACCGCGTCCCAGATGTCGCGGCCTTCCGAACGCTCTGTTTCAATCTGGTCGATCAGGATGACCGCGTTGCGCGCGATCATGCCGACCAGCGCGAGAATGCCGAGGATCGCCACGAATCCGAGCGGCCGGTTGGCGAGCAGGAGCGCGAGCGCGATGCCGATCAGTCCGAGCGGCACCGTCGCCACCACCAACGCGACGCGGCCGAAACTGTGCAGTTGCGCCATCAGGAACAGAAGCATGAGGAAGAGCGCGGCGGGCAGCAGCGCAAATACCGAAGCCTGCGACTGCGCGCTCTCCTCGACCGTGCCGCCGACGGCGATGTGGTAGCCGGTTGGCAGGCCCGCCTCGAGTTTCTCGATGTCGGGTTTGAGCGATTGAACCGCCCCCTCCGGGGTCGCGTCGCCGCGCACGTCCGCCTGCACGGTCAGGGTCGGGACCCGGTCGCGCCGCCAGATCAAGGGATATTCCTGATCGAAATCGAAGGTGGCGATCTGGCTCAGCGGCACGGTGCGCCCGCCGGGCAGCGGCAGTTGCAGCGAGCGCAAGGTCGAGAGCGAGAGGCGCTGCTCGTCATTGGCGCGGGCGACGACATTGATGAGATAGATGCCGTCGCGAACCTGAGTGATCGGCGTTCCCGACATCACGGCGTTGAGCGTCTCGGCCAGCGCCTGCGAGCTCAATCCAAGCAGGCGCGCCTGGTCCTGATCGATCCGGACGCGCACCTCACGCGCCGGTTCCATCCAGTCGAAATTGACGAGCCTGAGATTGGCGTTCTCGCCCATCGTCTGCCCGAGCTTGAGCGCGATCGTGCGCACTTCCGACGGATCGGGGCCGCTCACCCGATATTGCACCGGCCAGCCGACCGGCGGCCCGAGCTCAAGGGGCGAGACCCGCGTGACCGCGTTCGGCAACTCATCGGCCAGCGCCTTCTCGAGCTTCGCGTGCAGCCGGTCGCGCGCCGCGACGTCCTTGGCGATCACCACGGCTTGCGAGAAGAAGTCGTTGGCGAGCTTGACGTCGAGCGGCAGGTAGAAGCGGATCGCGCCGCGCCCGACATAGGTGCTCCAGCTCGCGACGTCGGGATCCTTGGCCAGCATCGCGTCGAGCTTCGCCGAGGCCGTCTCGCTGGCGTAGATCGAGGCGTTCTGCGGCAAGGTCAGGTCGACCACCAGCTCGGGGCGGTCGGAAGCGGGGAAGAACTGGCGGGGCACGTAGGGCAGGGCGAGAATCGACGCGGCGAAACAGGCGAGCGCTGCCGCGATGGTGGTCCAGCGCAGCCGCATCGCGCCGACGAGGAGCGAACGAAATCCGCGCATGACGAAGTTGGGCTTGGCCGCGGCTGCATTCGGCGCCTTGAGGAGCCACACGCCGAGCAGCGGCGCAAACAGAACCGCGACGAACCAGGAGACGATGAGCGCGATCGTCACCACGGCGAAGATCGAGAACGTATATTCGCCGGCGGCGCTGCGGGCGAAGCCGATCGGCACGAAGCCGGCGATGGTCACGAAGGTGCCGGTCAGCATGGGCATCGCCAGCGTCTTGTACGCGAAGGACGCGGCGTCCTCCTTGCTGTCGCCTTGCGCCAACCGCGTCGTCATCACGTCGATGGTGGTCATCGCGCTGTCGACGAGCAGGCTCAGCGAGATAATGAGCGCGCCGAGCGAGATGCGCTGGAGATCGATGTGCATCGCCTGCATGATCGGAAACACGATCGCGATGGTGAGCGGAATCGTCAGCGCCACCACCGAGCCCGGTCCTAATCCCAGGCTGATTATGCTCACCGCCATGATGATGGCGATCGCCTGCCACAGCGATTCCATGAACTCGCCGATCGCCGTCTGGACGACGACCGGCTGGTCGCTGACCAGCGACGCGTCGATGCCGAGCGGCAGGTTGGCGATGCTTTCGTTGACAGCCTTCTTCACGTTGCGGCCAAGCGCAAGAATGTCGCCGCCGTCGCGCATCGCGATAGCGAGGCCGATGGCCGGCTTGCCGTTGACGCGAAACATCGGCTGGGGCGGATCGGCATAGGCGCGCCGGACGGTCGCGATGTCGCGCAGCCGGATAAGGCGCCCGTTGGACAGGAAATTGACGTTGAGCAGGTCCTGCTCCGATCCGAACGCGCCGGAAACGCGGAGCGAGATCTTCTCGTCGCCCGTCTCGAGCGCGCCCGCGGGGCTGACCGCGTTCTGGGCTCTCAGCGCCGCGATCAGCGCCGTCCGGTCGACGCCAAGGCCAGCTAGCTCCTTGGTCGAGAACTCGACATAGATCCGCTCGTCCTGCGCGCCGAGAAGCTCGATCTTCGATACGTCCGGAACCTGCAACAGGCGCGACCGGATATCCTCGACATAATCGCGCAACTCGCGCTGGGTGAAGCCGTCGGCGGTGAAGCCGTAGATCAGTCCGAACGTGTCGCCGAAATCGTCGTTGAAGCCCGGCCCGACCACGCCCGCCGGCAGCGTGCCGCGGATATCGCCGATGTTCTTGCGCACCTGGTACCAGATATCCGGCACTTCCGACGCCTTCGTCGAACCTTTCAGGTTGACGAAGATCGTGGTGCGGCCAGGGATGGTGTAGCTGCGCAGGAAATCGAGCCCCTTGGTCTCCTGCAATTTGCGCTCGAGCCGCTCGGTCACCTGCTGGAGCGTGTCGTCCATGCTCGCGCCGGGCCACCCGGCCTGGACGATCATGGCGCGGAAGGTGAAGGGCGGATCCTCGGCGCGGCCAAGGCTGAAAAAGGAGGCGACGCCGGCGAGGGTCACCGCGATCATGATGAAGACGATGAAGGAGCGATGCTTCAGCGCCCAATCGGAGAGATTGAGTGCGTTCACGAAGTCGCTCCGAGGAGCCGCACCTTCTGGCCAGGATGCAGCGCCTGGACGCCCGCCGTCACCACCACGTCGCCGGGCTCGAGCCCCGCCGAGATCACCGCCGTCGCAGGATCGAACCGCTGGACCGTGACATTGCGCAATTTCACCGTCAGGCTCGCCGGATCCACGATCCACACCGCCGGCTGGCGGTCGATCGAAGTCAGCGCGGTCGCGGGAATCGCGATGCCTTGGCCACCCTCAAGCTGCAGGCGTCCGGTCACCGTCGCGCCAAGGCGCATCGCTTCGGGATGATCGATCAGGCTCAGCCTCACCTGGAATGTGCGGGTGACCGGATCGGCCTGCGGCGCGACGGTCCGCACCCGCGCTTTCGCGGTGACCGACGGGTCGTTGGCGAGAGCAATGGTGATTGTCGCGTCAGCCGGCGCGGCGCGCAGGACCTGGGCCGGGACGTCGAACACGGCGTCGCGCCCGTCCTGTCGCGCGACGGTGAAGATCGGTTGTCCGGCCTGAACCACCTGACCGGATTCGGCGAGGCGCGCGGTAGTCGCGCCCTCGACATTGGCCCGAAGTTCAGTGAAGCCTACCCGGTCCTGAGCGATGTCCAGTTGCGCGGTCGCGTCGTCGACCCGCGCCTGCGCCGTCTGCAATCCCTGCTTCGCAGAATCGAAGATCGCGCGCGTTGTGAAGCCGCGCTCCATCAGGTGGTTCTGGCGGTCGAAATTGTTTTGCGCCTGCGCCACCTGGGCCTCGGCGGCGGCGAGCGCGGCCTGCGCCGAGCGCAGCCCGTTGAGCTCGTCCTGCGGATCGAGCTTGGCCAGCACCTGATCGGGCTCGACCTTATCGCCGACCTCGACCTTCCGCTGGATGATCCGTCCGCCAACGCGGAAGGCGAGATTCACCTCGTTTTCGGCTCGAATGTCCCCAGTGAGTACGACCGAATCGCCGACCTTGCCCTTTTCGACGGTGACGGTGCGCACCGGGCGCGGCTGCGGCGGTTCGGTCTTGGCTTCCTGATTGCAGCCTGCGACAAGCAGGGCGAGCGCCGAGGCGACGACGAGTGCGCAAACGCGGCCGCGCTCAGGCGGTTGAGGGGTGCACGGAGCCAAGGCGAATCCTCCCGCCCGTGCTTATCGTGCAACCGCAGACGGCGCAACGATCGGGAGGCCGCCTGCCGCGCCGGATCCGACGATGGGCCAGGCGACGAACACGGCCGAGGCAGCCGGCCGACCAGCGCTATGACAACGCCTATCTGTTCGGCGCCATCTGTTCCGCCCGCGACGTCGGCGCCGCACTACGACACGATCGTCGACGCCGCATGCAGCGCTCGGCGAATGCTCATCGCATATCCCACGCGCATCAGATCAATTGGCATGCGAGATTGCGCCCACGTCGGTCAATCATCGTGACCGTTGGTATGAGATAACCGCGCGAATAGGAGTTATCAGCCTTGGGGGCGTTTTTGGGGGACTCCGTGCCCGCTGTCTAAGGATACTCGCACATCCGCTCCTAAGGAAGCGATCGAACGATCAGCGGCAAGACCTTCCTCTAGTGGCTAAGGTCGCTTTGCGCCGAAGCTGCGCGACGATGAGCGTAGAAGCCGCGCGGAATCGTGGGCGCGACCCGCGTCCGTTCCGCAATCATCGCAGCCACCGCGGTTATATTCAACGGCAGATAGGCGTCGCCTTCGTTGAGCGTCGTTACGCTGAGCGGCAGATCGGCATAGTGCGCGTAGGGGTGATCTCGACGCAGGTCCCGATTCAGCCCGCAAGCGCGAGCCACATCGGCAGAAGGCACCATGGGCTCACTTGAGCGCGAGTTGGATTCTCGACTTCGCCATCTTCGAAATACATGGTGCGGAAATGGTTGAGGAAGCCGACGAAGATGATGACCAATAGAACAGCCACGAGCCCGATAAGAAAATATTTCGACGCCGAAAGGCCGGCGCGGATGATCGTCAACTCGCTCAAAAACAGCGCAAACGGGGGCGCCCCAGTGATGGCGACAGCCCCGGCAAGCCACAAGAAGCCGAGCGTCGGCAGCCGCTCCGACAGATGACGGATGCTGCGGATGCGCTTGGCGCCACAGGTTCGCATGACGACGCCCGCGCCGAAAAACATGGCGGACTTGTTCAGTGAGTGATTGAGCATGTGGTATAGCGCGCCCGCAATGCCAAGCGGCCCGCCGAAGCCGAACCCGAGCGCGATGACTCCGATGTGCTCGACGCTCGAAATAGGCCATAAGACGCTTCACTCCCGTCTGGCGGACGATGAATAGGGCCGCGACAAACAGCGAAAATGCGCCCAGCGCTAGCAGCGTCCGGCGCGCCACAGTGGAAATGCCGGCCGCGTCGGCGACAGCCCGGTAGCGCACGACGCCGACCATGGCTGTGTTGAGAAGCGCGCCGGACAAGAGCGCCAACACCGGCGCGGGGCCTTCGCTGTGCGCGTCGGGCAGCCAAGTATGCATCGGAGCAAGATCGACCTTCGTGCCGTATCCGATCAGCACGAGAAGAAAGGAAAGCGACACGACCGCGGGATTGAGCCGGGGCGCGATCTCTTGCAGGGTCTTCCAGGTCATGTCGTAGGTTGGTCCGAGAACGAATGTGCCGCTCCAATAGAACAGGACGGTGCCGAGCAGCGCGAGGCTGATGCCGGCCGACACGACGATGATGTACTTCCACGCGGCTTCGATGCTGGCCGCCTCCCGCTCGAACGCGACCAGGAAGGTGCTGATCAGCGTCGTCAGTTTGATCGCGATCCAATAGAGGCCCGCGTTGTTCATCATCGGACCGATGAGCGTGCTGAGCCCGAAGCCGGCGAACATCGCATAGAACCGATAAAGGCGATCCTCGTCGTCAAGCAGCCGCATGTAGCCGACGGCATAGAGTGACACTACCGCGACAAACTGATTTGCGCTTCGCCTCTTGCGCGACGGTCCGAGACGGGCCACGGAAGCGTGGGGGAAGGCGCCGCGTCGTCTAGCGCAACGATCTCCACTTTCTGGTTCGGACGGGAACGCTGTCCCCGGCTCCCGCTTGTCTCTGGGCTGGGAGGTTGAGATGCCGTTCGGCAGCATTCTTTACGAAACGGATCTCCCGCCGCAGCTTCCCGACCAGGTTCCTGCGCCAGACTTTTTCGTGAACCTCAATCTCGATCAAGTCGTCGCCGCGATCGTTGCCCGTCGCGATGAATACAATCTTAAACCCTTTTTCGACACGCCGGCGCCTGACCTGGAGACGATCCACTATCGGCACGAGGTCATGCGGGACCTCGAGCAAGAGACGGTGATCGACTTCATCAAGGCGTTCTCGGCGAAAATGCGGTCCATGTGAGAGCAAATCGCAAGGCTCAACAAGCTCCACTATCGATTTCAGAAGGAGGCGGTCTTCCTGTCGGTTCAGCCCAACGCGCATCGGGTCCGCGCGAAATCTGGCTCTCCGAAAACCGCGCTGTCGCCGACGCCGCGATGACGGCCTTCGCCGAGAAATACGCGCCCAAGTACGACAAGGCCGTCGATTGCCTTCTCAGGGACCGCGACGCATTGTTGACATTCTTCGATTTCCCTGCCGAGCATTGGACGCATCTGCGGACATCGAATCCGATTGAAAGCGCCTTTGCGACGGTTCGGCATCGCACGGTGCGCATGAAAGGTGCGCTCTCGCAGGACGCGGCGCGGCTCATGGTTTTCAAGCTGATCATGGTGGCGGCGAAAAACTGGCGGCGCCTGCAAGGACAAAATCAAGCAAGGACAAAATCAGTCGCCCAAGATCGTCCGCGGTGTAAAATTCCGCGACGCAATCGAAGTCGCGAACCAAGAAATGTCCGCCGCTTGATCCACGCCGTCACCCAAAATCCAGCATAGCTCCCAAGGATCTGAAGGCGGCCCATCCCGAGTCGCGTGGGCTGGATCGTTTCCGGCGCTACGTTGAGGACTACGTTCAATCGGCCGCTTTCTCGTCGTTGGAAAGCGCCATGAGGGAAGTCAGGCGCGACTTGGCCGCGATCGAATACGAGCTGTTCATCGGCAATTCGAACGTGACGGTGCGCAAGTTCGCGTCGGAGCCGGACTATCGCGCGGCGGTGGCGGCAATGGCGCAGACGGTCATCACAGCCCCCGGCATTTTGGCCCCTATCTCAGGACCGGCGTTGACGGCATGAACCTGAACTTGTGGACGAAGCTGAACGGCCAATTTGAGCAGCAGGGCAATACGAACAACACGCTGTTCAGCGTCTATGAGATGGTGGCCTACTTCTCGACCCACATGGTTCTCTACGCCGGAGACCCTCTGGCGACAGGAACGGCGCCGGGCGTCGGCTTCGGCAAGAACCGGTTGATGGCGGTTGGCGATGTGCTCGAATGCAGCATCGAACACGTGGGCGCTCAGCGGCACGAGATCCGAGCATAGCTCGCCTATCCCGGCCGCTCCCAGTCCGTCAACATAAGGCCGTCCTCGAGCCGGACCGGCGGGTGCGCTTTGAGGCCGGCCGCGGCCAGGGTCGCGTCAGGGTCGCCGCCGAACAGCGGCAAGCCGCCCGGTAGGCGCACGTTCACCGCGCGGCTCAGGTGGAAGCAGTCGTAGCCGAGCTTCAGAAACAGCGTGAAGGCCTGCGGACCGCCGATGACCGCGACCTCGCCGGAAGCGAGGCCAAACGCCGCGCAGGCCGCCTCCAGCGACGCTCCCGCCGGATTCCAGAGCCGCGCTTCGGGATTGTCGGGATCAGGCGCGAGCCCCGCGACCCGCCGAGTGAGGACGAGTTGCCGCCGCCTCGCCGAATCCGGCTGCGCTTCCGCCGAACGGCGTCCGTTCACCACCACGTCGGCCCGATCGAGGCCTTCCTGAAAATGCCGCTGATCGGCTTCGAAATGCAGCGACTCTGGCTGGACGCCGGTCGCGTCCGCGATCATGCCGTCGGCGGAGACGATGACATAGGCCTCGATGCGAAACGCGCCGATCATGCCGCGCGTTATTCGTGACTGTCCGAGTTGACGAGCGACAAAAACTCCTGCCGGGTCTGCGGCTGGTCGCGGAACACGCCCAGCATCCGGCTGGTGACGAGGTCGGCGCCGCGCTTGCGCACGCCGCGGTCGATCATGCAGTGATGCGCCGCCTTGACGACGACGGCCACGCCGCAGGGCTTCAGCACCTCTTCGACCGCATTGGCGATCTGCGCCGTCAGCCGCTCCTGGATCTGCAACCGCTTGGAGAAGATCTCGACCACGCGCGCGAGCTTCGAGATCCCAACTACCCTCTTATCGGGAATATAGCCGACCCACACCCGGCCGATGATCGGCGCGATATGATGTTCGCAATGGCTCTCGAAGGTGACGCCGCGCAGCACAATCATCTCGTCATAGCCGTCGACCTCGCTGAAGGTCTTGCTCAGGACCTCGTGCGGGTCTTCCTCGTAGCCGGCGAAATATTCGCGATAGGCGCGCACCATGCGATTGGGGGTCTCGATCAGGCCGTCACGATTGGGGTCCTCGCCGACCCACTTGAGGATCGTGCGGAAGGCGTCCTCGGCCTCATTGTCGCTGATCGTCTTGCCGCCGGAGGCGCCTTCCAGATTCTCTTCTCTCCGCACCATGGCTTTATCTTCCTCGTTCGGCCTGCCCCACGAGCAGCCATTTAGGCGCTAAAGGGGCTCTCTTAAAGGAGGCGCGCTATCCCGCGACCTTGGAGAAGTCCGCGACGCCATGCATGGCTTCGCGCAATTCGTTGAGCAATCTCAAGCGGTTCAGCCGTTTCTGCCGGGTCCGGGTCGTTGACCGTGACGTCGAGGAAGAAGGCGTCGACGGGGGCGCGCAAGGCGGCCAAGGCGCGCATCGCGCCCTCGAAATCCTCCTGGTCCCAGGCGCTCGCGCGCCGCCGCGCCCGCGGAGGCGAGACCGTCGGCCAGCGCCTTTTCGGCCGGGAGCGCGAGCAAGGCCGGATCATGCCTGCCGGCGAAAGCTTCGGCGCCATCCTTCTTTTCCTCGGCCCGCAGGATGTTGGCGGCGCGGCGATAGCCGACGAGCAGGTTCCTGCCGTCCTCGGTATCGAGCAGGCGCCCGAGCGCCTCGACCCGGCGCACGATCATAAGAAGATCGTCCTGACCCGGTAGGGCGAAGACGGCGTCGATGAGATCGTGCCGCGCGCCCTTTTCGCGCAGGTAGACTTTCAGGCGATCGGCGAAGAAGGCGAGGAGGCTCGGCACATCGCGTACTCTGACTGGGTTGAAGGACGTTAACAAAGTACGTCCATTCTTGCGCCTGGATCTTGTCTGTTAGCGGCCCGACCTCGGGGCCAAGTCCGGATGCGCGCAGTTCTTTCGTAGATAGGGCCAACGCGATCATCTAAACGCACAGTGGTGATATCGAGATCGACCACACGGGTTGCAAACTCCAAGACGGGAAGCAGTCTCAAAACGAATCTCGTTCTCGAGCACAATTCGGATCACGCCCAGCGCGGCGCGCCGCAACGCGTAGGGATCCTTGCTGCCGGTCGGCTTCTCGTCGATCGCCCAAAAGCCGACCAGCGTATCGAGCTTGTCGGCGAGCGCGACCGCGATCGAGACTGGCGCTGTGGGAATGCGGTCGTTCGGCCCTTGCGGCTTATAGTGGTCCCCAATCGCTTCGGCGACGCTCGGCTCGTCATCTTGCGCGAGCGCGTAGTAGCGACCCATCAGGCCCTGTAGCTCGGGGAATTCGCCGACCATCTCGGTTACAAGGTCGGCCTTCGCGAGTTTCGCCGCACGCGCTAGCTTGCTCGGGTCGGCGCCGACCTTCACGAGCGAGCTCGCGGCTAACAGCGACGAGGCGCGCAATTCGCTTCCAAGGGTGCCGAGTTTCTCGTGGAACACGATCCGAGCGTACAGAGCTTTCTCAAGGCGCTGGTCGAGCGGCCGCGCGGCTCTTGTCCTTGACGTCCGGCAGAGGCGCGAGATCGGTCGCCCAGAAGTGGCGCGCGTCGGCGAGTCGCGCGCGCACGACGCGCCCGTTGCCGGCCGCGATCGCCGCGCCGCCGTCCCGCGCGACGAGATTCGAGACAAGGATGAATTTGTTGGCGAGCCTGCCCCCACTTTCTCCCGCGTCATGGCCTGCCTTGCGCCGGCCATCCACGCCGTTCCGCAGCGCGGCTCCGTGCGTTTGCGCGCCTGACGGCGCCTCGTGGATGGCCGGGTCGCCCCCGGCCATGACGGAAGGCGCTGGCGCCTCGCGCAGCACAAAACATTTCTGGTTGGCGCGGATGGTGGCGCGGATGACCTCGGGCGGCAGGTCGAGGAACGCCGGCTCGAATTCGCCCATCAGCACGACCGGCCATTCGACGAGGCCGGCGACTTCCTCGAGCAGCC
This sequence comes from uncultured Alphaproteobacteria bacterium, assembly GCA_963764955.1. Lineage (GTDB taxonomy): Bacteria > Pseudomonadota > Alphaproteobacteria > Rhizobiales > Beijerinckiaceae > Roseiarcus. Next base: position 10,426 of record CAVXVE010000034.1, read on the forward strand.
CCTCGTCCTCGACCAAGCGTGAGCCCCTGCGCGAAAGCGAGATCCTTCGCGTCGGCGAGGATGATCGCCTTGCGCCGGTCGGCGTCGAGCACGACCTTGGCCTTCTTGCAGGGCGCTCGACATAATCGTCGTAGCGGCGGACATGGATCGGCCCGGGCGCCATGAAGCGATGGCCCCAGGTCACGTCGCCTGACTTGAGGCCGTGTGCGTTGAGATCGAAGTCAACAACTTCGGCTGCATCATGTTGCGTGGCGAGCGTGCACACGATTCCGCGCAACGGGCGCACCCAGCGAAGCGCATTTTTGCCGGTTATCTCACTGCCCTCGTTGAACATCGTGTCGTTAAAACCCATACTTCCGGGTCCTCCGGCAGGACGCGGCGGTTGGTAGTCGCCCCAGCGCATCGATTTCGGCCACGGAAACGAACGGATGATTGCAGGAATGATCTCGGCGATGGCGTCCTTGGTGTCGCGGCCGGGCTTCTCGATCAGAGCGACATAGAACTGGCCCTTCTTCGGGTCGGTCTCGACGCGCGCGTCCTCGATGCGCTTGAGCCCCGCGCTCTTCAAAAAGCCCTGTATCGCCGCTTCCGGCGCGCCGACCCGCGGGCCCTTGCGCTCCTCGCGCAAGTCAGGCTGGGCGGCGGGCAGGCCCACGACATGCAGCGTCAGGCGCCGCGGCGTGACGAAGCTCTGCGCGCCTTCATAAAGCAGGTTGCGCTCGACCAGCGCATTGGTGACGAGGCGCTTGAGATCCTCCGCCGCCTGCCGCTGCATGCGGGCGGGGATTTCTTCGGAAAAAAGTTCGAGGAGAAGGTCGGGCATTGAAGGCTACGCCGCTCCGCCGCCCACCGTCTTGAGCCAGGCCGCGCCGCAGGCCCGTGCGAGCTCGCGCACGCGCAGGATATAGCTCTGCCGCTCGGTGACCGAGATCGCCCCGCGCGCGTCGAGCAGGTTGAAGACGTGACTCGCCTTGATGCACTGGTCGTAGGCCGGCAGCGCCATCAGGTGACGCTCGCCCGCCTCGCCCCGCTTGAGCAGCGCCATGCACTCGACCTCGGCGTCCTTGAAATGCTGGAACAGGACCTCGGTGTTGGCGTGCTCGAAATTGAAGCGGGAATATTCCTCCTCCGCCTGCTTGAACACGTCGCCGTAAGACACGCGTCCGGCGCCCTCGCCGCCGTTGAAGTTGAGGTCGTAGACGCTGTCCACGCCCTGCACATACATCGCCAGCCGCTCGAGCCCATAGGTGAGCTCGCCGGAGACAGGCGCGCATTCGAAGCCCGCGACCTGCTGAAAGTAGGTGAACTGCGACACTTCCATCCCGTCGCACCAGCATTCCCAGCCCAGGCCCCAGGCGCCCAGCGTCGGGCTCTCCCAGTCGTCCTCGACGAAGCGCACGTCATGCAGCGCCATGTCGACGCCGATCGCGGCGAGCGAATCGAGATAAAGCTCCTGAAGGTTCTCCGGCGAAGGCTTCAGGATCGCCTGATACTGGTAATAGTGCTGCAGGCGGTTGGGATTCTCGCCGTAGCGCCCGTCCTTGGGCCGGCGGGACGGCTGGACGTAAGCCGCCTTCCACGCCTTCGGCCCAAGCGAGCGCAGCGTCGTCGCCGGGTGAAAGGTGCCCGCGCCGACCTCCATGTCATAGGGTTGCAGCATGACGCAGCCCTGGCCTGCCCAGAAGGTCTGCAGGGTGAGGATGAGGCCCTGGAAGGACCGCGCCGGGTCGAGGCTCGGGTCTTTGGCGGACAGCATGGACTTCCTTGATGATGGGGCGGCGACCCTAGAGTTGCGGGCGCCGATGGTCAACGCGCGCGGCGCCGCCAGGTCGGCCCCCAGGCGAATTGCCACGCGAAGCGTCTGCCGCTAGATCGGATCGATAGTTGAAAGGGAGGCCCGCCCATGCGTCCGTCCAAACGCGCGACCGATGAAATGCGCTCCGTGAGCTTCGAGCGCGGGGTGGCGCGTTATGCGGAAGGCTCCTGTCTTGTCCGCTTCGGCGACACGCATGTGCTGTGCACGGCTTCGCTCGAGGACAAGCCGCCGCCGTGGCTGCGCGGTCAGGGGCGCGGATGGGTGACGGCCGAATATGCGATGCTGCCGCGCGCGACCCTGACCCGGACGAGGCGCGACTCCGCGACCGGCAAGGTGTCCGGCCGCGCGCACGAGATCCAGCGCCTGATCGGCCGGTCGTTGCGCGCGGTCGTGGATCTGCCGCGTCTCGGCGAGCGGCAGATCACGGTTGATTGCGATGTGCTGCAGGCTGACGGGGGCACCCGCACCGCCTCGATCACCGGCGCCTGGGTCGCGCTGCGCGATTGCCTGCAGTGGATGACACAGCGCTCGATCCTGCGCGACAGCCCGCTCAAGGATCACGTCGCCGCCGTCTCCTGCGGCGTCGTCGCGGGCGAAACGGTGATCGATCTCGACTACGCCGAGGACTCGACCGCCCACACCGACGCGAATTTTGTCATGACCGGCGCTGGCGGCCTGGTCGAGGTCCAGGGTTCCGCGGAAGGCGCGCCATTCTCGGAGGACGAGCTCATCCGGATGCTGGCGCTGGCGCGCGGCGGCGTGCTGAAGCTCGTCGCCATGCAGAAGGCGGCGCTCGCTTAAGGATAGGCGTGCGAAAAGACGTCCATCGCCTCGAATCCCGCGAGATCGAGGCGCACACGGTCAGGCAGATAGGCGAAGGCGGCGCGGGCGAGCCCGTCGCGGCCCTCGCGCTTGAGCATGGCGTCGAGCTTTGCGCGCAAGGCGTGCAGATGCAGCACGTCGGACGCGGCGTAGGCGAGCTGCGCCTCGCTTAAAGTCTCCGCGCCCCAGTCCGACGATTGCTGCTGCTTGGAGATCTCCACGCCCAGAAGCTCGCGCGTCAGGTCCTTGAGCCCGTGCCGGTCGGTGTAGGTCCGCGCGATCTTCGAGGCGATCTTGGTGCAATAGACGGGGGCTGGCATGACGCCGAACGCATGCTGCAGGACGCCCATGTCGAAGCGGCCGTAGTGGAACAGCTTGACCATCGCCGGATCGGCCAAAAGCCGAACGAGATTGGGCGCGCTCGTCTGGCCGGGGGCGATCTGCACAATGTCGGCGGTCCCGTCGCCGCGCGAGACCTGCACGACGCAGAGCCGGTCGCGGCCGACAGCGAGCCCCAGCGTCTCCGTGTCGATGGCGGCCGCGTCGCCAAACGACGCGTCGGCGGGCAGATCGCTGCGGTGAAACCGGATCATCGTCGCCGCAAAGCCTGATCTCGCTCCAAATTGCGGCGAGCTGAATACGTCCGCGGCTATGGATAGAGCCGCCTTCGCCGGGCGTCAATCAGACCGGTTCGAGGCAGTCCCGAAGCCGAACGCGATGACTGCCCTCATTCTGGTCGAGCGATCGAGCGACCCAGATCGGACTCGGGGCCAACGGCAAGAGCCTATGACATCCATGAGGCGGACGGCGCGGCTTTGACAATCGCCCCGCGCTTCACGGCGAAACATGGCGCCCGACTCCAACCATGGGGGTCAGCGGCGCAGCGGGCATCGACCGGTCCTGATCGCCGAGCCTTAAGACAGCGGCGCAGAAAACATAGCCGACGCCCCGCACCGATCGAATGAGCGGAGGCCGGTCGGACCCGTCGGCCAGCTTCTTGCGCAGTCGCGCAACCATCGTATCGATTGAACGATCGAAATACGTCCATTCGCGGCCCCGCAACCCGGAGAGCAGGGCGCCCCGCGCCAGCGGCTCGCTCGGCTGGCGTAGAAAGGCCATGAGCAGGTCGTACTCGGACGATGTGAGGTCGACCCGCTGCCCCGCGGGATTGATGAGATCTCGTGTCGTCTCATCGAGGGTCCAGCCGGCGAACGTGTAGAGTCGCTCGATCGGCCCGATGGGGCGCATGCGGCGGATTTCGGCGTCGCGGCCCCGGATGGCGCTGTCAATTGTAGCCAGTTCCTGGCCGGCGTCTTTGAGAAAATGGATCTGCATCACGTCCCGCCCCTAATTACCCCCGCCGCGCGAATCGCCTTGGTCAAGTGATTCGAAGCAGGACATGTTCCGTTGTCAATTAGTTACGATACGTTAACTAGATCATTATTTGATTCGACGCCTGGATCGGCCCGAACCTGCAGACTTGCCGCCAAAGTATATTTGTGATCATTGCACCTTCGGTGTAATATTCGTTGCGTGTTTCTTTCGCCCTGCCGCTGAGGCGCCCGTGACACCGGGCAAACAAAGCCGTGTTTGGCCACATCCAAAGCCGCTATTCTTCATTTGCCGCCGACCGCCCCGGGCGGCGAAACGGATGAGGATTTCTTTCGGCCGGCGACCTTGTGAATAAAAACGTGTAGACAAAGGGAAAAAGAATGCTACCGGGAGGTTGCATGCGTGGCATTCCGATCGACATCCTGCGAGCCTTTGTCGCCGTCGTGGAGTCCCGCGGCTTCACCCGCGCGGCGGAGGAGCTGGGGCGGACGCAGCCGACGATCAGCCTTCAGGTGAAGCGGCTCGAGGAGCTCCTTGAAGCGCCGCTGTTCAAGAAGGGCGGACGATTCGAATTGTCCAGCGTCGGCGAGGTTTGCTTCGACTACGGAAAGCGCCTGCTGCGGCTGCATGACGACATGCTGGACGAACTCGGCCGCAACAATCCGAACGACGCGATGCGGGTCGGCATGCCCAGTGAATTCGCCTCGATCCTCGCGCCGCGGCTCGACGCGCTGCGCGCCGACGCGGAGGTCCCGACCACATTTGAGGTGATCGTCGACAGCTCGCAGGCGCTTTCGGCGGCCTTCCGTCAGAATACGCTCGACGTCGCCTTCGTCGTCGGGACCGGCGAGAGCGAGCCTCACAGGATCGAACAATGGCGGGGGCAACTGCGCTGGTTCGGTCAGACCTTGAACGATGAACAGGACGATCGGCCGCTGGCCGTCGTTCTGCCGCCGCAGGGGTCGCCATTTCATGACGCGGCCATCGGGGCGCTGCGCGCTCAGGAACGCAGGTTCGAAATCGTCTGCGTTTCTGCAAATTTTGGCGTGCTCGCAGCCGCCGCCGCGGCCGGTCTTGGCGTCACCCCGATGATCGACGGGCTCGCGCCAGAGGGATTGGCGGCGGCCTCCGACAAGAATCTCCCGCTTTTACCGGAGGTCCCCCTGTTGCTCCTGGCGCGTTCGCAGATGCTGGCGCTCGCCAGCCGCCGCTGGGTCGAAAGCGTGGTCGAAGCGCTTCAATCGGAATGAACGCATAGAAAAGGGTCGCAACTCATTGCATTTCGTCACAAGCCAAAACTATAGCCTACCGATACTAACGAACGACTACCAATGGCACTTGTTTTCTTGCGGACTCTGGGCTGTTGCATTACCTTTACTGACAAGCGGTGGCGTAAGACTGCGCGTATCGGAAGCGGGACAGCCACGCGCCAAGCCCCGCTCGAAAAGCAGTCGACGCTGGAGACGCCAATCCCCAGCGCCGACCTGACCACCATCGAAGGAAAGGACTTCGACCATGGCTAAACGCGATCTTATCTCGACTTCCCGTCTCGCCAACTCCGCTGACGCGGGGAGGGATGGAAACCACCACAGTGGTCGCCTTTCACCGACGCTTTCCTCAAGCGGCTCACGGTCCCCAAGGGCAAGAAGGACACCGTGATCTTCGAGCACCGCTCCGGTCTCGGCGTCCGCAAGACTGACCGGGGCGCGGTGTCGTTCCTGATGCAGCTTCGTCTCCCCGATGGCGGACGCTGGCGCGAGACGCTGCACCCGCAATGGCCGCATCTCAGCCTCGCCGACGCGCGCCGAGCGTTACAGGTTCGGACGGGCGACATCGCAGTCGGCCTCGATCCCTTCGCGGACACTGTCCGTCGTCAGATGATTTGAGGCAGTTTGCTTGCTTTCGGAAGGGAGGCTCTGGCTCATCTGTGATTGAGATTATGCGGCGCGCAGTTGATGCTGCAAGCGACGGTTGGCGATGGTCTGGCGTTTGATCCTTTCGCGTTCGAGGAGGACGGCCTCAGCGCGTCCGAAGTAGACGTCAGCCGGAGTGAGATTGCCGAGGCTCTCGTGATAGCGGGCATGGTTGTAGTGCTCGACGAAGGCCGCGACCTGGCGTTCGAGATCGCCGGGCAGGTCGTAATGCTCGAGCAGGATGCGGTTCTTGAGCGTCTGATGCCAGCGCTCGATCTTGCCCTGGGTCTGCGGATGGAAAGGCGCTCCGCGGACATGCTCCATTTTCTGCTGATCCAGCCATTGCGCGAGATCCTCCGCGACGTATGACGCTCCGTTATCCGACAGCAGGCGTGGCCGGTGAACGACGGTCATCTGATCGAGCCCTGAAGCCGCCAGCGCCAGATGATCGAGCGTGGCGGCGACGTCCAGCGCTTTCATCGTCGCGCAGAGCTTCCAGGCGACAATGAAGCGCGAGAAGTCGTCCAGCACGGTGGAGAGATAGCACCAGCCCCAGCCCGTGATCTTGAGATAGGGGTGAGTAGGCCGAAGGAGTTTCGCCTTCGGCCCCTCGCAGAACCGGACGTGAACCTCTCAGCTCATCCGGCTCCCATCATCCATCCTACGACTGATACCCCATCGACCAATGGACGAATGCGCGTGGCTGACGTTGGGCCAGCCGTTTGAGCGTTTCGGCGGCGCGTGTTTTATGGCCCGCCAGCTTCTTGTGCTTGCGCATCAGCCATCCGACCAGAGCTTGGTTCACGCGTCGCCAGACCGACTTGAGCGCCGAGCCGTGGAAATGGCCGTAATATTGCTGCCATCCCCTCAGGATCGGGCCAAGCATGGCCGAGAGATCGGCCACGCTCTTGTCGTTCTTCAGTTGGACCCGCCAACCCCGGATTGTCTGCCGCATCGCCTTGAGGGCGTCGCGGCTGACCGCCGGTGAGAAGTTCACGTAGACGCGGTCGTACTTGTCCATCGCCTTGCGGGGGCGGAACGTGTAGCCGAGAAAGGTGAACTGGATGTCGGGATTCGCTTCGGTCCGATTGATGTCCTTGCAATACACGATCCGCGTCTTGCCCGGATGCAGTTCGAGATTGCAGGCTTGGAACCGCTCCCGGATGCGGTCAAGCACGTATTCCGCCTGGCGTCGGCTCTTGCAGTGAAGCACGGCGTCATCGGCGTACCGGGCGAACCGGACGCCAGGCAAATGCCGCGTCACCCAGAGATCAAACGCGTAGTGCAGGAACAGATTGGCCAGGATCGGCGACACGACGCCGCCTTGCGGCGTGCCCTTGTCGCGCGCCTGAAGCTGCCCTTCCGCGTTTTGCATCGGCGCTTTCAGCCAACGCTCGACGTAGAGCAAGATCCAGGGCTCCTGACAGTGCTTGCGCAGAGCCTTCATCAGGAGGCCATGATCGAGATTGTCGAACAGGCCTCGAATGTCGAACTCCACCACCCAGTCTTGGTCCCAGCAACGGCGTCTGGTGACAGCGATCGCCTCCAGCGCCGATTTCCCCGGCCGATAACCATAGGAATCGTCGTGGAAGAGCGGATCAAGCTGTGGCTCCAGCCACATCTTGACCGCCGTCTGCGCGATCCTGTCGGTTACCGTCGGGACGCCCAACACCCGCACGCCCCCGGACTTCTTCGGAATCGGCACGCCTTTCACCGGCGGCGGAAAATAGCTGCCGGAACTCATCCGATTCCAAAGCTTGTACAGGTTGGCGGCGAGCTTCGTCTCGAACCGCTCGATCGTCTCCGCGTCGATCCCTGCGGCTCCCTGATTGGCTTTCACATGCAACCAGGCTTCCCAGATCAGCGCCTTGGGAATGCCGTACGATTTGCAGGTCATGCGAGATTCCTCCCAGTCGCCCGGTTGATCTCCCATGCCCGCCAGATGACGCCGTCCCTTTGCTCCCCCGCCATTACAGCGGTCTCAACGCTACTACGGACGGCTCCGTCCCTTGGCGGCGCTTCGCTAATGTCGGCCTCGCTTTTCAGGCTTGGGCCTTTCGCTTGGCATCGCCGCCGAAGGTTCCCGCAGTTCAACGCAAGAGCCTGAAACAGGATCGCGCCGCCTCTATGCCGGACGCCGTCTGGCCCGTCAGCAGGCATCGTCCAGACTGATCCCGGCGCAACTTCACTCACCGGTTTCGACGTCGTCTGATAGCTTTCGACACTTGTACGGCGGTTCACGGGTGTTCGCCTTCCTGTCTCCTACCTGACGCCTTTGAAGCGCCTTTTCCGTAACGCTCACGACCCTGGCTTTTGACCAGCGCCGCTTACGGTGGTTTGCGACCCGCTCCTGCAAGCCGATCGCGGGGGACCTACCCCCATCTCTCACGCCGCTTGCTGCGGCACACTGAAGTCGGTCTGCCAAAGCTGGTTGGGCGCCGTGGTCTTGTCCCTGAATTCCTCGGCCGCTTTGATGACGATGTAGGCCGGGCCGGCGATAAGATCGTGCGCTTTCAAGAGCCGATAGACCGACGCCTCCGAGACAAAATATTCTGCCTCGTCCGTGAAGCGCACCGCCAGTTCCCGCGGGCTGAGCTCGGGTTGATCCAGCGCCAGGTCGACAATCTGGCTGCGGATAGCCTCTGGGATGCGGTTCCAGACCCGATCCGGCCGTGAGGGGCGATCCGCGAGGGCCTCCGGTCCGCCGCGCCGATGCCGATCATACCAGCGGTAAAACGACGATCTGGGAATGCCGAGCTTTTCCAATGTCCGCCGAGCCGGCCAAGGCGATTGCTCGACAAGTCGGATGATCTCTGTCTTGTCGGATCCCTTCGAGCGGATCGTCCTGTGTCGGACGGTCGCGAAGGTGCTTTCGATCGGATTCGACGTGCGCAGGTGCTTCCAATGTTCGGCCGGGAAGTCGGAGAAGGCGAGCAGCGGGTCCCGGTCCTTCTTGAGGCATTCGGCGGTCTTCTCGTATTTGACGGCATAGGTCTCGTCGAAGGCGTCGAACGCCGCCTCGGCGTCCTTCCTCGTTTCGGCCATCCAGATGTCTTGCAGCATGCGCTTGGCCCTGGGCTGCTGGCTCTTGGGCAGCTTGTTGAGAATGTTGGCGGTCTTATGCACCCAGCATCGTTGCTCAAGCGCCGTGTCGTCTGAGCTATCGTCATAATGCGCTGATTGTCGCGTGCCCGAACAGCTTCGAGAGGCGCGCGGCGTCCCACATGGCAGCGGGCAAAGGAACCGGCGCAATACGTTGGAGGAGCAATGCTGCGCGAGATCGTGGTCGAGGAAGAGATACCTGGCAACCTTCAGACAACGTTTCGTCTGCGGGTTGATGGAAACGTCATAGCCGAGAACGTGACGGAGGTGGAGACTCAGTTTCTAGTCTCTGAAATGCTCGAACGAATTCCGTCGCTGAGGGCCACTGCAAGCCTGCGCCACCGTTACGCCTTTGGCGATGAGGTTCGCGTCTATTGACAGACGAAACATCGACTGAGCGCCGCCGGGGGGCTCGGCCTCGATCACAATCTGTTGAACCATGGCCCTTCTCCAGCTGTTTGTCGGCTACATAAGTAGCGTCTGACGAAGTCAATCGCCTCACTGAGCCGTCGCGCTTGTGTCGGGACCAAGCGACAGCACAGCCGTCGATGAGATGCCCATGACCCAGAGGCTAAGATGGCAAGTGCGAGAAGCGCCGGCTGTTCAAAAAGGAACAGACACATAAGCAAATATGTTGAGGGAGCAGGGGCGGTACGAGCAACTTGCTGCGCACTCTATTAGCGCGCCCCCCACATTGCCGCAATCGTGATCGGCCCCCTAGTCGCGCAGAACCACGCTCAGTAGCGAACTGTGGACCTCCAGCCCACCATTGTAGTCAATGAAGCCGAGCTTTCTGAACTTGTTCATGAAGATGCTGACACGGGGCCGGGTCGTCCCAATCATTTCCGCGAGCATCGCCTGGCTGATTTTCGCTGTGATGGGCTCCGGCGTTCCCTCTTTGCCAAAATTCGCCAGCAGCAGGAGGGCGCGGGCCAGTCGCTTTTCACTCGAATTGAATAAATGGTCCGCGAGGTCCGCCTCAACGCGACTGTTGCGGGTCAACAGGTGAACCGTGAACGCCTCGGCAAAATCGGGCTCGGCGTGAAGGAGGCGGAGCGTCTCGGCCTTTTCGACGCGCATCACAGTAGCGTCGGTCATTGAAACGGCGGTCGCCAAACGCAAGGGTTGGGCGATCAGACACCCTTCACCGAAAAAGTCCCCCTCGCTAAGCAGAGCGATTACCGCTTCCCTCCCTTGCTTGGAGATCACGACGATTTTGATCTTGCCCCGCAGAATGTAGAAAATGGAGTCGGCGGCGTCTCCCTGCGAGAAAACGACCTCTTCGCTTCGGTACTCAAGTTTGGATCGGCCGCGACCCGCCTTCGCGAGGAGCAGGTTCGGGTCAAATGAAGGGCCTTTGACCTTCCTAGCCATGATCCAGTTCCCCAGTGGGCATCGTCACGTCCGCGCTTTTCACTTGTTAAACACGCGTAGCGTCCGTCGGCTTAGACGAGCAAAATCAATAAGAGCGCGCCGCTGCGTGACAGTTGTTTAGTCACAAAGAAGTTCGGTGGCTGCTCGGCGGGCGGCGATGTTGCCTTGTGAACCCATGCCCGGTCTGCATCCTTCCAGCTCATCAGCAACTGCCGCGCTGTGCATGTTGCGGTCGGGTCCGAACCGGCGGGGGTGGCTCCTCAACAAATGTGTGCGTTTCGACCAACTTGCAACTGTGTCACGGGACTGGGGCGCGCGGGAGCATCGCACTTTTGAGTGATGTCGAAACCGACGTTACCGATAGCGTTTCGTTTCGCGTAGGGTTGGGAAAATGTGGGAAAAACAAAAGGTGTCGTGTTTCAATGCCGTCGCGAAAGCCGCGAAGCACTTGCACAGCCAGCATGGCGAAGTGAGCGCGCGTAAGCTCGTGGCTTCTGAACTAAGAAAGGCGCGGCGCGCACGATGCCGCAAACGATTTATTTTTTGGGAGTCGGTCGCGGCGCAACTTGCAGAACAGGGCTAGACGATCCGAGCCGGCCGACGAGAACAAACCATCGAAGCGCGTGGCCAGAGGTCGTCGGTGCCCGGCCGAGATCGAGTTCGACTTGAGAAGTTCCCTAGTTCTGTCACAGTTTCGACTTCGCCTTGGGCGTAGGATGAACACCAGAGCCCCATTGGAAGGATTTCTAGCCATGGCCAAACAGACAGGTGAGCAGATCGTCCAAGACAGCACCACCGAGGCGCTAGCCAGGAGCGGCGAGGCAGCGAATGAGATGATCAAAGGCAATGCCGACGCGCTGACCGAGAGCGGCAACGCTTCGAGAGCCGCCGTTCAGGAGTTGACCAAAGCGTATCAGGAATTGACGACAAAGAACGTCAGGAACTTGACTGCCGCGATGCAGGCGCTGGCCGGAGTGAAAAGCCCGGCAGAATTTATTGAACTGCAGCAGAGGCTGATCAAGGAAGGGGTCGAAACCACTGTCGGCGATAGCCAACGCATAGCCCAATTGACCACCGCCGTGTTCACTGCGGCTTTCGAGCCGGTCAAGAAACGCATCGAGGCCGTGCAGAACGCCGCGCACCCCTAAGCCGTCGTTTTTCCAATCCCGCTGGATCGTCATGCGGCTGGCTGCATTCGGTTCTCTGCCGACGCCGCGCTAATCCCCCTCTTTTCGATTGGGAGGCGAGTAGGTGACGCCCGACGGCCGAGCACGGCCGTTAGCGATCTCGAATGGAAAGCCGATCCCTACGGCTTCGAGGGCCGACCGAATTGCTTCCTCGTGGGCCGGCGATACTTCGCGACCTTCCTCGAACGCGGCAATGACCCAAGGCGTGACAGCGGCGGCCTCTGCTAGCTCTCTGGGCGACCATTTCAGGATGTCACGTGCCTGGCGGCACTGGTCGGGACACACTCATGGCCAACGGATCGGGGATGCGCTCGCGGTTGAGATCGATGACGGCGTCATGGATGGCTAGGTCGAGTGCGTTGACGTCCGTGAAGGTCTGGTGGGCGAGGTGATGGGCCTTAAGATCGCGCCAGACCGGCTCGATTTCATTGAGTTCGGGGGCGTATTTCGGCAGCCACTCGACGGTGAGCCAGTGTGCGCGGGCGGCCAGGGCGGCGAGCGAGCGTTTGCTGGTGTGGATCGGACCATTGTCCTCGACCAGCACGACCGACTTGGCCTGTCGCCCGGGCTGCGGTCCAAAGAGACGGTCGAGTTGCTCCAGATGGGTGATGAAATCGCTGCTGCGCTTGGTCGGGCTGGTATGGACGATGAGTTGGCGCGTGACGTGATCGAGCGACCCCAGCATCGCGACCTTCTTGGCCTGCCCCGGCGCCGGCACCCGCAAGTCCGCCCCCGACTTCGCCCAGGCGCGGGCGAGATAGGGATGCGTCAGCGCCTCGCTCTCATCGCCGTAGAGAAGAACAATGTCGCCCGCTTCGGCCTGCTGTTTGCGCAGTTGCAGGCGCAGCCCCACCCGTTCCACCTCGCTTTCCGTCTGACGTCCCTTCAGCGTGTGCCGGGGCCGCCGCCAGCGGAACTTTTTTTTCGCAAGGCCTTGGACAGTTGCGAACGGCTGATGCGTACGCCCTCGCGCGCTTCGATCTCGGCGCGAAGGCGGGGGATCGTCCAGTTGCGCCGGTCGGCCACAGGTTCTTCCAGCAAGGGGGTGACGACGCGCAAGGCGGCTTCACTCTTCACCGGAGGGGGGCCTCGCGCGATGCTGGTCTTCAGCGCTGCGACACCGCCGGCGGTGAAGTCGCTGCGCCACAGGCGAACCGTATCTTCGCGCACGCCAAACGCCTCCGCGATCTTGGAGCTGGTCCAACCAGCCAGCGTCAAAAGCACGGCGCGCGCCCGGTCCGCCTCGCCGCGATCACGTGAATTGGCAAGAGCCAGGAGGCCCGCGCGCTGTTCATCGCTCGCCGTAACCGGAGACTTTCCCGCCATGCCATACACCTTGCGAATTGGCGCAGGCAGCGAACCGCAAAAAACCTATCCGTTGGTTAGCCAAACGGAATTTGCTTAGCTCTCGATGGTTCGGGCGCGCTGGGGCGGGTTACCTTCCGGCTGCGTATCACCCGACGGCGCGGATCGTCCACATGAGGCGTGCCTGCGATGCAGATAGGCTCACCGAGAGGCGCGCTCAGGTCGCGGATACGTTCAGTTTGGACATCGGCTTTCTCCCCGGAATTGCAGGAAGCTTGGCTTATCCGTCGAAGGTCTACAGTTCGCTGTTGAGCGTCGTTCTACGCGGCTTGGCCGGTCGACAGCATCGACTTCTTTTTCTGCCGAGTGTTCAATTTGGAACAGGCCATTAATTCTCGCCGCTGGTACACACTTTCATTGCGGAGGAGGCTTTGCCTCAATCGATGGAGGGAAGAACACGTCCGCTCTGGGGTCAGCGCCTGCACACCAAGTCGAGCCTTCAAATGGGCGTCTACGAGGATAATTTCGGCTTCTGGGACATCGACGGGCCAGAGGAGTGGGCGCTCTTTGAGCACGTCCAGCGTCAGAGCGTCTACATAAACTGCGAGCGTTGCGAACGCGTCATCCGCCTCATTCCGCCCACAACCCTTTGCGCCACTTGCGTCAGCGCCCTCGAGTGCGGCGCACCATCTTCGATGAGCGAATATGGTTACAGTCAGAGGACGCTACTGTACCCTCGCCGTCCGCCACAATAGGCGTTTCTTTCCTGAATTCGGCAGCTTTGTCCGGGGCGAGGCGATAGCCAAAATGAGCGAATGGCGCAAAGGAGTTCGTCGCATCAACCTCATCCGCCCACCATTCGCACACCAAGTTCGGTAAGACGCCAATGACCTCAAACTCTATCTTTCGCTCGGCGCAAACATGTCGCGTGGCACGGCCAAAACCATGATCGAGGCAATTGCGGCTGGCACGCGCATGCGGCGCAAGGGCCGAATTGTCTCCCGCGATCGCGCGGAGGTGGGGTCATGCGATTTCGGAGAGGGTGAGAAGCCGACCGTCCAGGTCAGTTGGGGCGACGTCGCGACTGCGTTCCATTCGACCGGCATTCCCAATATCGACGTCCATTTCGACGCGTCCCCAGCGATCAGGGCGTTTGCGCGTACGCCTTGGTTCGTCAAGTCGTTCCTCGGACTGGACCCCATGCAAAGCCTCCTCAAGTCCCAGGTCGATAGGTTGCCGGAGGGGCCAAGCGAGGCAGATCGGCGAGCCGGACAAGCTGTGCTGGTTGGCCAGGCGCGCAACGACCGAGGGCAGACGGTTCGCTCGACCGCCGCCACCTCCTTCGACGCTGCCCGCAGAGTTGTCGCTGGAGAGATCAAACCAGGCTTTCAGACTCCAAGCCGCGCCTTTGGCGCGGACTACATTCTTAACTTCGATGGCGTCGTGCGCGAGGACGGCCCCCATCCGCCCGCCAACCTCAACGAGAGTATATTCAAGCGTGCAGTTACCTGCACGCTTGATGCCAACAAAGCACTACTTGATCGTCCAGCGCGGAAGGATGGATGGTTTCCTCGTGCTCGATTATATGTCGCGCGCCGCCGACGATCGGCGCTTTCGCCGGCTGGGTGCAGGCGGGAATGCTCAAGAACATGGTCGACCTGCGGCATGGCCTGGAGAATGCGCCGGAGACGCTGCGGCGACTCTTCGGAGGTCGCAACGAGGGCAAGCAGCTCCTTCGCGTCGCGGAGTAAATCATACCCCAACGGGTCTGGCGTCGACGACGCTCTGGACCGAGCGCACCGAGCCGTCACGCGCGTTTAGCGTTCGCCAACTAGCGATGATGGGCAAGAACGAGGCGGGCGCGGCGATTATGAAACCTTGGGGTAGCGGTAGCCTTGCTTCCGGTGCAAACGGTCTCCACAAATTGCTATCCTTCGCTGGTGCTGCCCGTAGGCCCGCGTCGGGTATCGCGGGTTCGCGAAGGGGCGGAGCGACCGACACCTGTTTCCAGGGGAGAAATCATGTCGCAGTCGGAAATTGACGAATGGCCCGAGTTGCCATATGCGGCGTGGAAAGACACATGCGATACGCTGCATTTGTGGACGCAGATCGTCGGCAAAATACGGCTCGTGCAGACGCCCTGGCTGAACCACTCATGGCACGTGGCGTTGTACGTTACAGCTCGTGGCCTGACGACCTCCCCAATTCCCTATCGCGAACGCGCATTTCAGATCGACTTCGATTTTGTCGATCACGTGCTGTGGGTACGAACGAGCGATGGGAATTTCCGCCAACTCCTGCTCAGGCCGATGCTTGTCGCCCGATTCTATACCGAACTGTTCGACGCAATGGCCGAACTCGGGCTCGATGTGCGAATCACGACGATGCCGTGCGAGATCGCTGGTCCCATTCCCTTCGATCAGGACCACTTGCACGTCGCTTACGATCGCGATTACGCCGCTCGCTTCTGGCGCGTGTTGCTCTCGACGTACGAGGTGCTCGCCCAATTTCGAACGGGCTTTCTCGGCAAGGCGAGCCCAGTACATTTCTTTTGGGGCAGCTTCGACCTCGCGGTCACCCGCTTCTCCGGGAGACCCGCACCACATCATCCCGGCGGGGTGCCTCATCTGCCCGACGCTGTCGCGGCGGAGGCATATTCGCACGAGGTGTCCAGCGCGGGCTTCTGGCCCGGAGGGGGCGGGCCAGTTGACTACGCAGCCTTCTATTCCTACGCCTATCCGGCTCCGCAGGATTTTGCCCGTACTCCCGTGCGGCCCGTCCAGGCTTTCTTTTCCCAAGAACTGGGCGAATTCATCGCGCCCTACGACGCCGTCCGCACCGCGCGGGATCCCGAGCGCACGCTGATGGAATTCCTGCAAACGACGTACGACGCCGCAGCCGATCTAGGCCGATGGGATCGTGCCGCGTTGGAATGTCCATTAGGGGAGCCCGGACGACCGCGATTGATCCGGTAAGCCAGCCTTAAGAGCGGCAATTGCTCGCGTGCAGTTATCTGCACGATTGATCTGCATGCCAACGGCGCGTCGCACACTCGATGTCCTTGGCCGTCCCCTGCGGAACACCATCGTGAAGACCACCGCGAAGGTCCGATGAAAACGACCGATCGGGTCGGCGAGGGTCCGCGAGTGTTGAACGATGGCCGCCGCGACCCACGGGTGAGGCCGGTTGGAGCAGAAGCGCTCGGCCGGCGCCAAGAAATGTCAGCGCCTCGCGATCGATCCGCCAAGTTAGTGAATCCGGACCGAACACGCCTCCCATCTCTCCAGGCGCGAGCGCTCGGACCACCTCGAGTTGGTGCTCAAGGTCTTCGTGCCCGACCATGGCGCTGATCATCTCTGAAGCTCCTTTGAGCGCGGCTCGACAGCCGGGCCCACCGCATGACGGCGGCGGCAAAGAGAACGCCGGCCGGTTCATTTTGTTGATCGGTTGTCGCTCAAGGTTCGCCTTCCTTGAAAGGCGGCTCTTTGTCGGCGGGCACGTCCTCTTCGGCCATCGCCAGGATCATGGCGACGCCGACATAGGTTCCGGCGACCGCCGTCAGATCGACGACCTGCTGTTCGCCGAGAAGCTTCTTGGCGCGATCGAACAACTCGTCTGATACTGCATGTTTGGTCGTCAAGTCGGTCACGAAGTCGTAGACGACCTCTTCGTCGGGGCTCATGCCGACGGGTCGCTTGTTGGCTTTAAGATCAGCGATGATCGAATTGGCGAGGCCCGCTTTCTTCGCCAGCGGGGCATGGGCGAACCATTCCACTTGCGAGCGCCATTGCCGACCGACGATGAGGATGGCCATCTCGTTAAGCTTGGTCGGCACGGACGTGTGCCAGCGCAGATAGTCGAGCAGGTCGTACATGCGCTGTGCGTAGACCGGACTGCGCAACATCGGATTGTAGGGACCGCCGAGCCCCACGCTCGAGATCTTCACGATCTTCTCGCCGACCGGACGTTGCTGGTCGTTGAGCTGTTCCAAGGCCAACTGGGGAAACCTGGGCTCCTTGCCCTTGGTTGGCGAACTCGCCGAATCAGCGGTGATCCAACCGAGGGGCATGGCGGCCATCAGGCATCCCGCAGCGATCAGCATTTGGCGCCTGGGTTTCCTCCTCCTGTTCGATTATTCTGTCAGGCCTCAATCGCCGCGCTGCGCGGCAGATCGCCCACGTTGCAGATCGCCCACGTTGTCGAGAGATTTCATCGGACACCTTCGATGCCCTCATACTGGCCCGAGTTCGCGTAAAGGGTCCTGAGACTAACCCTTCGATCGCTTTGATTTCACCAGATCGGCCGACGACGCTCCTTCGAGGGATAGTCCGTAACCAACTTCGCGGACGATGCGCTCCTTCAACGGTTGAATGAAGTGAATACGCGTATTTCGGCGCGTCACTTCCGGAGCCCGAAGGTACAAATCGGCCAGTTCCCGAGCGCGCGCCACCGCCTTGCCGTTCGGTACGACCTCTGCAACGACTCCCCATTCGTATGCGGTACGCGCCGGCAGCGGCTGTGGATTGAGCAGGAACGCCTCGGCTCGACCTGGCCCAGCCCGATAACTCCAGGTCGTAAAAATCCCGTCACCGGGCGTAACTCCTACGGCAAAGTGGCCGACGTCCTGGAATGTGGCGCCTTCAGCCGCCACGATGACGCTAGCGAGGAGCGCGTAGTCCGAGTGGATATGGGCGCGTCCCTCGACGGCCGCGATCACCGGAACGCGGATGTTCGCAATGTTCTCTAAAACCTGGACGCCTTCGTCGTGAATTCTGCTCCAGACGCCCGGATCGGCGACATCTCCGAACGATGGCCATTCTACGTCCCCAATGAAATTCCCGCCCGCGCCTGTAATGATGACAATCTTGTTCGCTCGGTCTTGTCCGATTCTGTGAAAGGCATCGACAAACTCCGTGTGTGATTGCGCGGTCATGATGAACTGGCCGCCGTCGCTATGGAACTCGGCAACCAGCACACCCTTATCGTCACGTGACAGTTTCACATTGCGATACGCGGCAAAGTAGTCGGCTTGAGGCGTTTGCATGGAGTTCTCCTCAATTGATCGATTGGCTGCAGGAGATCCGTCCACGCCTCAATCCACGCGGCGGACCGCGTTGCTGCAACGCACAATGTGCACCCATCCGGCATACACCTGCGGAGTGGGCGTGTTCGCGTCGAACTCATAACCAATAGCAGACGGTTGCGGCGACTAGACGGCGGCGAGGAAGTTGACGGCCGAGTTTGTCGTAGCGGGTGGCGATCCGTGGAAGTGCTCGAGCAGAGGTTCGAATTCATGGACAAGTAGTCGCAAGCGGTTAAAGCCCGTTGCGACGGGATGAGATTGGGCTCGCTTACGCACGTCCGACCATCCGCTCGGTCGGCAGAAGGTCCACTTTGCGGTCATTTCCGTATCTCACTCCGTCGGGGAATGGCCACTGTTTGCGCGAACCGGACGGCTGGAATCGACGTAAAGCTGCCGTTCGCGATCGCGACGGTGGACGTTGCAATTCGGGGGATAGGCGACATTCGTGCGGGCAAATGCCTCCGCGTGTCCAGTGTTCAATCCTCAGGCATCCCCGCCTTGCGTGGGTCCTCGATTTGCCTGTCCCAAAATTCGAGATAGCGCGGATTGCTGTGCTCGTTGGTTTCCCGAGCCTCGAATGCCCCAAGTCGCGATGGTCCTGAGTGAGGTAGTGCGGAACGCGAAATGACCCCGGACCGCGACTTGGACCTCCGCCTAAGCGGCGCAGGAAAGGCGAACCAAGGGCGGCGTGAGGGCCGAAACCATCGCGGAGTCCGCTACCCATGCGCTTGATCTCAATGCGCGCCGCGTTGCTGCCCATGTTGCAAGCTTCGTGCTCTATAATCACTCCAAAAGAGGACTGTAATTTTTCCGGGTCGAGCGACGCGGCGCCATGGCCGCCCCCAGCGGTTCGATTGGATCCCTGGTCTCGGTTGTAACTTAGCGGCACAGAGTGTTACGCTCGAATTCGACAAAAACGGGCGCCCGGCGGGCGGCGCAGTCGCCGCCTCGGTTTGGAACGCGCCCTCGTGAGGGAGGTATCATGATCAGTCCCCTCAGAGGAATTGCGGTCGCTTGGCTACTGGGCCTGGGTGCAACCTCGCTGATGGACGTCGCGGCCCACGCCGACCCGGGGGTGTTCGACGACCGGATCGTGTTCGGACAATCCGCGGCCTTTGGGGGGCCCGCAGCGGCGTTGGGTCTCGGCATGCGCGAGGGGATTCTCGCCGCCTTCAAGGAAGCAAACGCCGCCGGCGGAGTTAACGGCCGCAAGCTCGAGTTGGTGTCCTACGACGATGGCTACGAGCCGGATAGGGCGATTGCCAATACAGAGCACCTGATTGACAATGATGGGGTGTTCGCGCTCGTCGGCGAGGTGGGCACGCCCACTTCCAACGCCGCTCAGCCGATCGCCACGCAAGCGGGAGTGCCGTTTATCGGGCCGCTGACGGGCGCAGCCTTTCTGCGCAACCCGGCGCTCGGCAATGTGATCAACATTCGCGGCTCCTATGACCAGGAGACTGAGACCTGGATCGAGCACCTCACCATTGACCTCGGCATTTCACGGATCGCCATCCTGTACCAGGACGATAGTTTCGGTCGTGCTGGACTCTCAGGGGTCACGAAGGCGATGGAAAAGCGCGGCATGAAACCGGTCGCCGAAGCTACCTACGAGCGCAACACCACCGCGGTGAAGATGGCGCTGCTGACGATCCGCCAGGCGGATCCACAGGCCGTCGTCATGATCGGCGCCTACAAACCCTGCGCGGAGTTCATCAAGCTGGCGCATGTGCTCAAGATGAATCCGGTCTTCGTCAACATTTCGTTTGTCGACGCCAACGCGCTCGCCAAGGAACTGGGTGAGGACGGGAAAGGAGTGGTTGTGACGCAGGTCGTGCCATTCCCCGCTGACACGAGCATCCCGCTCGTGGCCCGATACCAAAAGGCGCTCAAGGCGGCGAATCCAGATGCGAAGATCGGCTTTGTCTCGCTCGAAGGATACATCGTCGGCCGATTAGTCGTCGAAGCCTTGGGGAAGGTGAAAGGTCCTGTTACGCGAGCGGCGCTGCTTTCGACCCTCAAAGAAACAGGCACGTTCGATCTCGGCGGCATCACGCTTACCTACGGGCCGAACGACAACCAGGGCATGCACCAGGTCTTCCTCACTGTGATCCAGGCGGATGGCAGCATCAAGCCGGTTGACCGCCTTGAGCGTTGACGTGGCGAACGGGCGTGTAGCGCGTCGCCTCTTTGCCGAGCAGCGCGGGCCCGCTGCGGTCGATGGCATGCCGTCGCGCATGGGACAGATCAAGAGCCTCTTTCCGAGGTCCATGACGAGGCGCACAGTTTGAGGTTGGCACCGTGGGTCGCAAGCAGGACGGCAGGAAGGCGACCTTTGGCATCAAGGCCGAATTGTTCCTGGCCTTTGGCGCGATGGCCATGTTGACCGCAGTCGCCAGCGCTGTCGCGTGGTACTCCTTCACCGAGATTGACAGGTCGGAGAGGCGGATCAACGAGGAGGGCATAGTCGGCATGGCGGCGTCGCTCCGCCTCGCCGAAAAGAGCGCCGAGCTCACGGCCATGGCTCCAGCCGTTATCGCGAGCCGCAACGAAGAGGAGCAGATCCAGGAACACGTGAAGCTGGTTCAGAAGCTTAATGAACTTTCCGCCTTGACCGAGGGGTTGAAGGCCACGCCCGTGGCCGAGTCGGAATTCGCCAATCTGATCGAGATCGAAGGCAAGATCGCAACCGAGCTCAATGCGCTGGATGAAGCTGTCGAGCGGCGCCTGCGATTAAGCGCGCAAAAGAAAACCGCGGTCGCCGATCTCGCGGTCTTGCAAGAAAAGCTCCAAAACGTTCTGGACCCTTTGGTGGACGATGCCGGCTTCGATCTCGTGATCACCAGCGAGAAGGTGACGGCCAAGAGCAAGGAAGCGATCAATGGCCTGGTTGAGGGCGGGGTGAATGTTTTGCAGGCGCTGCTGACCCTGCGCGCCGACGGCAACCAGGCGGCGGGCTTGCTGGTGGAGGCGGCGTACATCGACGATCCCGCTTTGATGCCGCCCATCCACGAGCAATTCTCTGCGGCGGCGGCCGCGATCGAGCGGAATCTCAAGGGATTACCCCAGTCGGTTCGGAACGAGCGGCTGAGTCAGGCGAGCGAGGCGCTGATTGCGCTCGGTAGCCGTGCGGATAACCTCTTCGAGACCCGGTTGCGAGAGTTTCGGACCGCCGGCGGTACGCAGGGCGCGCTCCCGGTCAATCGGGATAAGATGGCGGCGGCGGTGGAGGTCGCGCATGGCGCCATGCTTGATGCGCTCGCTCCGATGGTGGATGACGTCGGTTTCGACCTCGTGACCACCAGCGAGAAGGTGACGGCAGACAATACGAAGGCGATCAAAGACCTGGTCGAGGGTGGGGTGAATACCCTGCAAGCGCTGCTAAGGCTGAGCGCGGAGAGCAACCTCGCGGTGGGTCTGCTGAACGAGGCTGTCAGCATTCCCGACCCGAGTTCGATTAAACCCCTTCAGGAACGCTTCGTCGGGGCCGCGAACCGCATGAGTAAGCTGCTCGCCCAGGTTCCGGGCGCCGTCGATGGCGTTGCGCTCAAGGACCTCGCGAAGAAGCTGATCGCGTCTGGCGCGTCCGAGCAGAACGTCTTCGATCTGCGACGCCGGGAGCTACACGAGGTCGCGCTTGCTCAGGCGTCCTTGGAGGCCAACAATTCGCTCGTCCTGCGTCTCGGCGAGGAGGTGGCGGAACTCGTCAAGACCGCCCGGAACAACAGTGACGCGGCGGCGCAGAGCGCCGCCCAGGCCATCAGCAATGGCCAGATCCTGCTCCTTCTCATCACCGCTCTGAGCGCGCTGGGAGCGGCCCTGATTGCTTTGCGGTACGTGGTGCCCCAGGTGGTGAGACCCATTGAGAATATCACCGCGGCGATGACCGGCCTCGCCGCAGGCGACACTTCGATTGAAGTGCCGGGTCGCGACCGCACCGACGAAATCGGCCGAATGGCCGAGGCGCTCGGCGTCTTTCGGGACACGGCTATCGAGGTGCAGAGGTCGAATGAGACGGAAATTCGCGCGGGTCGCCAGCGATTGGCGGTCGCGATTGAAAGCATCTCCGAGGCCTTTTCCCTCTACGATAGTGAGGATCGCCTGGTCATATGCAACAGCAAGTACAGGACGATCCTCTACCCTGACGGCGGGGCGGAAATCTCGCCAGGCATGACGTTCGAAAGCATCATTCGACAGGCCGCCGAGCACGGGAACATCAAGGACGCCGCGGGCCGGGTTGAGGAGTGGGTCCGAGAACGCGTGGCCCGCCACCATGAACCAAGCGGCCCGCTGGTCCAGCAGCGCAGCGACGGTCGCTGGATCCTGGTCAGCGAGCGCAAGACTGAAGATGGCAGCACGGTCGCGGTCTACTCGGACATTACCGAGTTGAAGCAGCGTGAGAACCTGCTGGCGGACAAGACCAAGGCCTTGGAGCATCTCTCGAGCCAGCTCGCGAAATATCTCTCGCCTCAGGTCTACGATTCGATTTTCGCCGGAAAGCAGGAAGTCAAAATCGCAAGTCGCCGGAAAGAACTGACTGTCTTTTTCTCGGACATCGCGGGTTTCACCGAAACGGCGGATAGGCTGGAATCCGAGGACCTAACACGGTTGTTGAACCACTATCTAACCGAGATGTCGAAGATCGCCATTTCCTACGGAGCGACGATCGACAAGTACGTCGGCGACGCCATCGTCATTTTCTTTGGCGATCCGGAGACACGCGGAGTCGGTGAGGACGCCCTCGCCTGCGTCGAAATGGCCATCGCCATGCGGACGAGGATGCGTCAGCTGCAGGACGTCTGGCGGGCGTCGGGCATCGAAAAGCCCCTCCAGTGCCGGATCGGAATCAACACCGGGTTCTGCACCGTCGGGAACTTCGGCAGTGAGGAACGGATGGACTACACCATCATCGGCGGCGGCGTGAACCTCGCATCGCGGCTTGAGGCTGCGACGACGCCGGGCGAGATACTCATTTCTTACGAGACTTACGCGCACGTTCGCGACCGGATCCAATGCGAGGAGCGTGGGCAGATCTCGGTCAAAGGCATCGCCCATCCCGTCTCTACCTACCAAGTCGTCGACACCTATGCGCATCTCGCCGCGGAGCGCGGATTGATTCGCGAGGAACGCCCCAGCCTCAGGATCGACCTCGATCTCGACGCCATGTCCGCCGATGATCGGAGTCACGCGGCCGCGGTGTTGCGGGAAGCGCTGGATCGGCTGTCCGCGCTCGACCGAGCTGCCACGCCGGGGCCATAGGCCACAAAAGCGGTCGTTGTTGTGATTCGGCGGTGCAGGATAGCAGAGCTATCGGATCACGGTTCTCCACGCTTCAGCCGGTGAGACTTCTCGTTCGCGCCAATGTCCTCGGCAAGCGCCTTGCAGACAATCCGCGCTCGACGCTCGAAAACATCGCCGCCCATGAAAACATGGGCGAGCCCTACGCCGCTGGCTTGATCCGCTCACCTCGCACAAACTGATCGCCGACACGCGCTTGCCGCTGGCGCGCTCAGCGCGCAACGCCTGGCCCAACCACCCGGCGTGACACAACGCCAGCACTCGCTTGCCGTCGCGCATCGTGGCTCATAGCGAAGCCGCTCGGTTTGCAGCCTCGATCTCCCCGGTGGCGAATCTCTTTGGCCCAATCGCGAGTGTCCGCAAACGGTCGATTTCACCCATTCGCCCGGCCGTCGGCGAACGTCCGCTATTTGCGCATTCCGGCCGATTGCCACGTCAAGCGGTCGTTGCGGATCGCCACTGTGAGATAGGCATCCGGCTGGTCGGACGGGTCATGCGACCCACAGCCTTCGAAAACGGATAGGCGTGGCCATCTGGCGGCTGTACTGTCTTGGCTGAGGCGGCGCGACGCCAGGCTGGGCGCGCGAACAAATTTTCATGGGAGCTGGCGGGAATGGCCCAGAGCCGGAAACTTGCCGCCATCCTTGCCGCGGATGTCGTCGGTTTCAGTCGGCTCACCGGCGCAAACGAAGAACGGACCCTCGCTCGGCTTAGGGCGCTTCGAAGCGACCTCTTCGACCCGGCCATCGCTGTACATCACGGGAGGGTTGTGAAGCGCACCGGCGATGGGGCGCTTGTCGAATTCCGCAGCGTGGTGGACGCCGTTCGCTGCGCCATCGAAGTGACGCTTGGCGCAAAGCCCAGCAACGCCGCATGTTGGATGGACAGAGGCCGCTGGCGCGCGAGGCCGTATGTGCAGCCTATGCGCAGACCGCGGATGGAAACCGCTCCGCGCGGCCATGAGACACTCAAAGGATGGTCGGCGGCCAATGGTCCGCACCACCAGTGTTTTCAACTCGTTATGGGGTGACACACCGCGCGAGGAATCGCAAAAAATCTGGGGGCCTGGGGGCCGCGAAGCCAAAACAATACTTAAACGCTAATAAATACAAAGGCTTAGGTGAGGAGGCGGGCTGGGGGCCACGCGGGGGCCACGCGGGGGCCTGTGGGGGCCAGTAGTATCCAAAAAGCCGAGCGCAGCGGAAAACCTGGTTTATTAGAAGTATTATAATAATAATATCTTTTTCTAATATATATATATATATTATACTATACGTATTTCTGTCATGCCCTTGTTTTTACTTGCTTTTTCGCTCAAGGCCAGGTGGGGTCCCTGCGGGGGCAGGAGGATGTAGGCTACTCAGGGCTCGGCGGACGGCGATGAGGGCGGGAAGCCAGCGCGTCGGCGCCCCTGAAGCTCACAATCGACGATCTGCCAATGCTCAAGGTGTCGAGCCCGGTGGGTTGCCCGTGACCGCCTTCTAGTTTACCCAGCGAATTGTGAATAGACGGTTATGCATCGAAGATTTGCCCTCGGCGAGGGTCGCGCCCCTTCGTGCGGCGGGCTTAATCAGCCCGTCTATGGCATTCGCTGTGGTCGAGTTTTTTGACGGCGCTGGTACTGTTGTCGATGCTGTTGTCCTGCGGCTTTATCATCGCATGTTCCCCAACGGCGGCAACTGGTCTCGGTTCGTCACTCCATGTTGCGGTCGGACGGCTAGGATTCTTAGGCTTCACAACGGGGAGCCCACATGCGTGCGATGTCTTGTGGCCCGGGGTATCCGGCCGCAGAGTGAGACGCAGTCGCCATATCAGCGTGCTCTCGGTTCTGTTGCGCGTTTGACTAAGATGCTCAACGAGCCGCAGACTCTTCGCGCGCATACTTGGGGCACGATGGAACGACGTAGTCGTCGTGAAGCCGAGTTGGTCGAAGCTCAGCTGCGTGTTTCTCTGTATCAGCGGCGCCGGCGCAAAAAGCTGGCGAAGGAACTCGAACCTCCGCCGGAGCCAACGCGCATTAAGAGACCGAACCGCATTGCCGTACATCCCGCCACGACCGCCCGAACTAGAGCACCTGACTGATGAGGCCGCGTCAGCGGCGCTTGCTAGGCATTACGGGAATTTTACGCTCGCCGCGCGCGAGCTTGGCGTCGACCGTAAGCTTTTGAGACGGTTATTTTGGCACAATCCGCGGATCATGGACACGTCGACTGAGAGGACCGAACTTTTTCATAGCATGGTCATCGATGAACTTGTTGTCCAGCTTAACAGCCGGAGCTACGGGAAGTACCTTCGTGCGGCTGCGGAGTTGGTCGATTATCCTACGATCCGGCCGGTTCCAGGGCTGGGGAAATTACTGACCAGGGACATCAAGCCGGGCAAGCCGCGTGGGCGCCATGCTCGCAAGCCGGCGCCGGTGAATGTTGATGCTGTGGTCGAGCGTGAGGTGGAGCGCCAAGTGGAGAGCGCGCGGGAGCGTGAATCCGTTGACGCTTCTGCGCGCGTCCTTGAGCGTGCGCCGGCGCGGGTTCCGGATCTGCGGCCTGAGAACTCGAAGTACGCAAGCATGCGGAGCTTAACGCGGGGTCGGCGTTAGTAGCGCGAAGCGGAGCCGTTGGGGAACGGCCGTCCTTGGCCGTCCTGGCGCTCAGTTCGGGTTGGCGTTGGGCGCCGTTAAGCGAGCGGGCGCCCAAAGGCGCGAGCGATCGTCAGGCGGGCATCGTTATCGACGGAGCTGCCCATAGCACTGCGATGGGTAGCCGGATTGACGGCGCCGGGGATGGGCTTAGCCGCTTTCTCTTCGGCCTCGATTCTGCGTTCGCATTCCTGCAGGATGGCTTTGTCGATCGCCCTCCTCCTAGCGCCGTAAAGGCTCGCCCAGCTGTTCGCTTTCATGGGCGTTGCCTCCGAGCTTCGTGCGCTTTGGCCAGTTGGGCGCGGCGGGAATTGGCGTAGTGTTCGAGATGAGCGAAGGCGACCACGCCTGCTGCGATGATGAGCGCGATGGTCATGGGTGCGCGCAAGGATAGCAAAGCGTGATCAGGTTCCACTCGTCGTCGCTCCCACCCTCGCCGCGCGTGACAAGATGATGGTGCTGCAGGTCCTCACGCGACCCGCAGGCGACGCAAATCGGGAATTTCATGAGTTTTGTCCTTCGGCTCTCGCCAAAATGCGCGCGATTTGCGCAGGGTTGTACGGCTTGCCCTTCGACGTGAAGTGACCTTCGTCCGTCAGTACGGCGCCGATTGCGCGCAGCGTCATCGTTGAGTCAGTCGCACGCAGTTGGTGCACGCGCTTAACTACAGTCGGCTGCGTTACGGTCAGCGGCGCTATGCCGCCGGTGCGTCCCGTTCGTTTTCTGCCGCCGGCCAAGCGAGCAACCAGCGCAGACTTTTCGAACTGTGCGACGGCGCCGAGAACTTGTCGGATGAGAGTTGCTGTTGGCGTATCGTCGAGGAATGAACCGGGGCTATCGACTGCGATCAGGTCGACGCCTCGCGATTTCAGATATTGGTATCCCGTCTCTTGCACGATGAGATCGCGAGCGAAGCGGTTGGCAGTCTCGACGAGGATCGTGCGCACGCCGTTGCCCAAGATGGCCTTGAGCATGGCGTCGAAGCCTGGGCGCGTATGGATCATGTCGGCGCCGCTTACAGCTGCGTCGTAGAACTCGCCGACGATCTCGATGTCGTTCGCGGAGGCATAGTCGCGCACGGCAAGTTCTTGCCGTACACGGCTGTCCTTGTCCTCGCTCAATCCCTTTTTCTTCGGCTTATCGCCGTCTTTGTCCTTGGCGCTGACGTTGGTTGCTGAGCTGGTCCGATAGTACGCGAAAGCTTGTTTGGTCACCTCCGTGTCTCCTCTGGTTACACCCGCTGAAGGTATGTAACAGAGAGGACGATGTCAATAGCAATGTAACAAGCCTTTGCCCCTACAAACTCGGCCTATCCATCTCCCCTTTGCGATGCCCGGCGGCCGCCTCGATCGTCACGCGCCAGGTCATTGCCCGATCTACCGAATTCCGTCACTGACCCGGCAATCTGTGTGCCGGCCGCCAATGCGCCGACAGTACCTAGAGAATGCTTGGGTCTCCGAGCGTTACCGAACTCAGTGGACCGCCTGTGTGGACCGCCTGTGTGGACCGCGGCAAGTGCAGGGGCGGCCGCGCAGCGGCCGTGACCATGGTCATTGTCTTCCGATCGATCCTCAATTCCCGCGCGACGTCCCTGCGTTCATGCGCCACGCGAACGACGCCGTGGCCTGCCAATGCGCGCCGCCGCCTAATAGGCGAAACGCGTTTGGCCCCCCTACCCGGGGCCTCTTTGACCATCGCCGGTAGGGTGGTGCGGATGCTGGCATGAGGCAAAACTAATTTACATATCCCATGGTGAGATTAACACAAGGAAACTGGGTAGCCTTCCTTCTTTGCTGGGGTTATTTTTCATCGCCATGAAGGCGGCGATTGTTGATTTTCCGGCGAGTGAGAACATCTCCCGCATGCGGGCTTCTGGCGTGATTACGACGGAGACCGCGGTCACGACGGTTTCGTTTGGGGATCGAACAAGTGCGTCCACCCCCCCCATGCCATCCTCAGTTGGGACGCACGCGTGCCCAGATGCGAGGGCCATCCAGCCCTCCAACACGCCTTAATCCGCGCCCAGCTGCATGTTCGCTTCCCCGGTTTGGAGAAGGGGCTTTTGAAATGCTCAAATTCCCAGCTCTTTCCTCACCTCGTTTATAAACCGCCAGTCCGTTCCCTCGGCGATGATCTTGTCGGGAGAAGACTTGATCCATCCGATCTCGCGCAGGCGGAGCGCGTAGTAGCGGACCGTGTCCTCGGTGTCGTAGTCCCGCCAGGCGCGGTAGGAGACCTCTTCCAGACCTTGGCGCGCGAAGTCGGAGCGCGGCGTGATACCGCGATCGACCAGACGCTGCGCGACCCAATCGGGCTTGGCGGCGCAAATATCCGTCGCCCTCATCATGGCGCGCACCACGCGCTTGGTCGCGATCGGATTGCGGCGGACAAACTCCACCCTCCCGATCAACGCACAGCAAAAATACTGGGACCAGGGACGATCAAGAGCGGTGTTGAGGACGACATGGCCGACATTTTCGGCGCGCAGCTCCTGTGCGAAAGGCGGCGGAACCATGAACGCGTCAATCTCGCCGGCGAGGAAAAGATCCTTGCGACTCCGCGTCGTGTCGAACACCCATTTGATATCCTTGGCGGGATCAAGCCCGACACTCGCCGCGATGATTGGAAGCATCGTATGACTGCTGTCCCAGACGTTGGCCGCCCACACCCTTTTCCCCTTCAGGTCGAGGACGCTGTGAATGGATTCATTCGCTCGCAGCTCGAGACAGGCCGGATGCACCCCGGCCAGCATGAGCGTGGGAATTCCAGAGTCCAATAGGAAGGTCGTAGAAGTGATAAAATCCTGGCCGAAATCGTAGTCTCCATGCGCGAGGTCGCCTTCTTGGGTGTCGGTCGGGCCGTCCAAATAACGGATGTCGACGAAGCCCTCTTCGCGCAGGAGATCGTCGAGGATGTCCAGCGGGGCGATGCAGGTGAATTCGGGGATCTTCGCGAGCCGAACCGATGTCGTCTCGGGCGGCGCCTCTTCCGCCACCGATCTGCGGGCGCCTGTAAACGCGGCAGCAGCAGCTCCAGCTATCCCCGCGGCCGCCACGGAAAAGCCGGTTGTGAGAAAATGACGTCGGGTCCGCATTGCACGCCCTCCATGCTTGAAAAGCCGGATTCTGGCGACGGGACGAGAGACAACCTAGTTTCGCCGGCCCGCCTTACGCACCGAGCGCGACTAAAAGATTTTCTATATCAATCCGTAATTACCTGAGGCGTAGGCATCATCAAGCTGCAAACCCAACTAGGCAATAGGTAGAACTACCTACTCTCTGGCAGGGACCTAAAATGCTTGACCAGATCCCAAGCTGCTCCCGGGGAGGAGTTTGACCGAATCCAATCGGGAGCTCGACGAACGGCGGCTCGCGGCGCCAATACGGCCGTTCCTCGACTCAAGGAGAACGTCAGGAATCCGCCCTTTGCCGTCGGTATATGGATCGGACTGCCCCCTCTATATGTGGTGGGTGTCTGCATTAACCGGATAGGCACGGGCTGAACCTTACCGAAGCGAAGGGTCGCGACGTATGCGCGGTGCCGACCTTGCAGTGTGGCCCTGTCCCCACCCGCCGCCGCAGTTGGTCGCGCATCTGTCCGCGCCATATGCGCCGCCGGGAGTTGCGCCGGCATGCCCCGGGACGATGATCGCCGCCGCGAAGCTCATCGACCGCGAGGCCAGCCCAGAGCCTTCGAACAAGGACTAAGATCTTGACGACGGCCTAACGTGATCGCAACCAACCGACCCGGCGGGGGCGGCGGGTATCCAACCCAGGACGGCTTTGGCTGGACCAAGGGCGTTATGCTGAAGTTGATGGCGCTCTATCCGGCCGACGCCGACCTCGAGAGCGCCGATCTTTGTCCCGCCGGACAACGCAGTTAAGGCGGGTTTGGTCAGGCGCATCGCAGCGACGCGCCGTAGCCTCGCCGCCGCTCACGACGCCCCCGGCGCCTGCGCGGCGATCAAGCTTGCCAAATCCGCCGCCCGCACGACGCTGCGGGCTTTCACGCCCGCCTCGCGTCCGCGAGCGTCGACCTCGTGAACCGGAAGATCGTCAGGGCCGAAGCCGGCGCGCTCGTAGACCTCCTCCGACATCAACACTTCACAGCCGAGCGTCTTGGTCAGCGCCTCGAGGCGGGCGGCGACGTTGACCGGATCGCCGATCACCGTGAACTGCGCATGGCGCTCGTAGCCGATGGCGCCGGCGATGGTCACGCCGGCGTGGATGCCGATGCCGAAGCGGATCGGCTCGACCAGCGCATGACCCAGCGCGCTATTGAGGCTCTCGACCCTGGTAGCGATCGCGGCGCTGGCGGCGATCGCCTGCCGGCAGGCGACGTCGGGCTGGTCGCCCATGCCGAACAGCGCCAACAGCCCGTCGCCCAGCACCTGATTGGGCTCGCCGCCCGCGCTCAACACCGCGCTGCTCACCGCGTTGAGGAACTGGTTGATGATGAAGACGGTGTCATACGGCAGGCGCCTCTCGGCCAGCCGGCTCGATCCGCGCATATCGACAAACATGATGACCACATAACGCTCCACCCCCGAAGAGACAGCTCCAGTCCGATAGGCGTCAACGGCGGTCGCGTACGGCGACAGCATGGGCACGAATGCGATGTCGCTGGTCGGACGAAGCTGACAAGCGAGTCGGATCCCTGGGGCCGCGTGCACCCGCTCGAGCACCGCCTGCTCGGCGGCGCTCGGAGCCGGCAGGCCGCTGAGGTCGCCAAGGATGCGGATGCGGCAGGTCGAGCAGCGGCCCCGGCCGCCGCACACATGCGCGTGCGGGATATTGTTGATGAGGCTCGCATCAAGCACGCTGAAGCCGCGGGGTGCGCGAATCGTGCGGTCAGGATAGGTCAGCCGGATCGAGCCGACGCGATGCTCTCGCCACTGTCTGAAGCCCCTGGCGGAGAGCGTCGCGGCCAGCGCCACCGCCAGGAAAGCGAGCGTCCGCGTGCGCTCGTCCAGAAGGGCCATGTTCTGAGCAGGTGTCCCGTCGTGCTCGGGCGAGAAATTGCGTGCCAGCCATGCAGGGTCCTGAACCGACAGCAACGTCTGTTGGCCGCCCTGATAGTAGCCGAGCAGCGCCAGCGTAGGCAGAAGCACCGCGATCGAAAGCAGCAGCTCCTTCACGCGCGGGTAGAACGGCTTGAGCCTGAGCCAGAAATGGACGCCGAGGCAGCCGTGAATCCAAACGATCAGCAACAGAATCGCTTGCAGCGCGCCGAGCAAGGGCGCGAAGGCCCAGAAATTCGCGAGTAGCTGCGCATATCCCTTCTCGAGCCCAAATTGGCTCAGAGCGACGCGGGTGCCGATCAGGTGATTGGTCAACAGGAACGGAATGGAGAGTCCAAGGACGAGTTGGGTCGCCTCGAGTCGCCTCCAGCGGAATCGGCGCCGCTCGTAGAGCGCCCAGAAGCCGAGGCTCATATGCGTCAGAAGCGAAACGTAGAGGATCGTCGCGCCCGCCAGCGACTGCCAGATCAGCTTCTGGATGGCGAGGCCGCTTTCCATTGCGTCAACCGAAATGTTGCCGAGCGCGTGATTGACGAAATGCAGCGTCACATAGACGTAAAGGACGAGGCCGGTCCCGAGTCTGATTTGGCGAACGCTGGGCATTGCGGCTCCATCTGCGCCAACGAGGGCAAGTCATCAAGTATGGGGAGTACTTGGTTCGGGGCGCAAAAGACGGGGCGGCTCAGTTCGGAAGCGGGCGATGGGGGTTGTCGTTCATCCGCGCCTTATAGAAATCCCAGTCGCCAGGACCATCGCGACCGTGGCGGCGACGCTCGAGACCGGACAGCAACCGGATGCGTCGAACGGATCGTCGCCGCTGCAATGGATCGCGGTCGAAGGGTTAATCAGCTATGGGCAGAACCGGCGCGAGACGATCGGCGTACCGATGGGTGGTCAACGTCTCGCGAGTTTATCGCCAGACCGGCAAACTGGTGGAAATACGATAAGCCGGCGGCTCCGCGGATTTCTGTCGTTCGACGATCAGTCGGCGGCGCTGGCCGAATCAATCGGCGTGCTGGCGCAGCGTTGGCGAGAAAGCGGAGGTTCGTGGCCGACACCATGCGCGACGGCAATGCACAAATTGCGTTGAAAAACTCCGCTTGATTGAGGCGCCGGGCGCTGATTCTCTTCTCTTTGGAGCAGGAGATTCGGCCGATGATGGGCGCGCGGCGGGTGATGCAGGAGGCGCTGTTCTACGGCTTCAGCCTCGAGCGGCACGTCCCCGACGGTCACTTGCTTCGCAAGATCGATCGGTTCGTCGACTTGTCCGAGGTTCGGTCGCATCTGGGGCCCTACTATAGCGACGTTGGGCGGCCCTCGATTGATCCGGAGTTGATGATCCGGATGCTCATCATCGCCTACGGCTTGGGCATTCGTTCGGAGCGTCGGCTGTGCGAGGAGGTCCACCTCAATCTGGCCTATCGCTGGTTTTGCTGCTTGGGGCTCGACGGTGACGTTCCCGATCATTCGACCTTTTCAAAGAGCCGCCACGGACGTTTTCGCGAGAGCGATCTTCTGCGCAGGCTGTTCGAGAGGGTGGTGGCGCGCTGCATGAAGGAAGGGATCGTGGGAGGCGAGGCCTTTGCAGTCGACGCCAGCATGATTGTTGCCGATGCGCATCGAAGGCGTGGGGTCGCCAAGGTCGAGGACCTCGATCCGACCTCAAGCCGAGTGGTCGCCTAATATCTTTCGGTTCTCGATGACGCGGCCTTCGGCGGGGCGACGCCGGTCGAGCCGAAGACGATCTCGCCGACCGATCCAGCGGCCCGCTACACAGCCGCGGCCGACAAGCCGGCGGTCTACGCCTATTCCGACAACTACCTTATCGATCTGAAGCATGCGGTGATCATGGACGTCGAGGCGACGACGGCCATTCGCCAGGCGGAAGTCGGAGCGGCCAAGACGATGCTCGACCGCACGGCGGAACAGTTCGACATGACCCCAACGCGCCTGGTCGCTGATGCGGGCTACGGCTCGGCCGAGATGATCGAATGGTTGGTGGACGAGCGCGGGATTGAGCCGCACGTGAAACTGATGGACAAATCCGAACGCAAGGACGGGACTTTTTCGCGCAGCGACTTCGCCTTCGATCCCGATCGCAACCTCTATGTCTGCCCCA
>CAVXVE010000035.1:0-11594 GCA_963764955.1 uncultured Alphaproteobacteria bacterium
ACGAAGCCATCGCCACATTCGCACAGAGCCTTCGCGGCCCGGTTATCGCGCGCGACCATCCGGAATACGGCGAGGCGCGAAAACTCTACAATGCCATGATCGACAAGCGGCCGCTGCTTATCGCCCGCTGCACCGACGTCGCCGATGTGATCGCGGCGGTGAAGTTCGGCCGCGACAGCAAGCTCCCGGTCGCCATTCGCGGCGGTGGCCACAACGGCCCGGGTCTCGCCAGCGTCAACGACGGCCTGGTCATCGACCTATCGACGATGAAGGGCGTGAGGGTGGACGCCAAGCAGAAGACGGTAAGAGTGGGCCCGGGCTGCACGACTGGCGACGTCGATCACGCGACGCAGGCCTTCGGTCAAGCCGTCCCCTTCGGGGTCCTCTCGACAACTGGCGTCGCGGGCCTGACGCTGAGCGGCGGTCACGGCTACCTCAGCCGCCAGTACGGCCTCGCCGTCGACAGCCTGCTCGAGGCGGACGTGGTTCTGGCCGACGGCAGCTTCGTCACCGCTTCCGACACGGAGAACGCCGACTTGCTCTGGGCTCTGCGCGGCGGCGGCGGAAATTTCGGCGTCGTGACCAGCTTCCTCTTCCGAACCCATCCGGTGAGCATGGTTTACGGGGGACCGATCGTGTTCGAACTCGCGGATGCGCCTGCGGTGATGAAATGGTTCCGCCAGTTCCAGCCGAGCGCCCCGGAGGAATTCTACATGTTTCTCGGGCTGCAGTCGGTCCCGCCCGCCGATCCTTTTCCCAAGGAGCATTGGTCGAAGAAGATGTGCGTTCTCGTCGTATCGCACAACGGGTCCCTCCCGGAGGGCGAGAAGGCCGTAGACGCGGTGCGCGCGGCCCTGCCGAAGCCGATCATCGATTGGGCCCAGCCGATGCCCTATGCGGTGATCCAGACGCTGTTTGACCCGCTGCTGCCGAAAGGCCTGCAATGGTACTGGAAGGGCGACTTCGTGAACGACTTGCCCGACGCCGCCGTGGACGCACATGTCGCCCAAGCGGAGAAGCTCCCGACCGTACTGTCCGGAATGCAACTCTATCCGGTCGATGGGGCCGTTCACCGGCAGACGAAGGATTCGGCTTCATGGGGTTATCGCGACGCCGCCTGGTCGATGGTGATCTTCGGAGTTGATCCGGATCCCGCGAATGCGCCTGCGCTGAAGAAATGGGCGCGGGACTACTGGGAAGCGGTCCATCCATTCAATCTTGCCGGCGCCTATGCGAATTTCATGATGGACGACGAGGGCGAGTTGCGTGTCAAGGCGGCCTATGGCGAGAACTACAATCGCCTCGCGACGCTCAAGCGGAAATTTGATCCGGCGAACCTGTTCCACGTGAACCAGAACATCAGCCCGGCGGCCTGACGCGGGCGAGCAGCCGGTCGTCGCATTGGTGGAGCGCAGGGTCATACGAGCGATGAGGGAGGGGCGCCGGACCGGTGATCCCGAGTGTCTTTCGGCGCTCGAGCACCTGTTCCCATTTCAGTTTGTAGTCGAGCGCTAAATCGAACATTCGGTCAGTCAGCTCCTTGCGAGCGCGTTCCGTTTCAGTGAGCAGCTTCGTGAAGGCTTGCTGCGAACGCAGTTGGCCGCGCGCCGCGTTGACGGCAAGAGCGCGGACAACGGCTTTCGCCATCGGGATACTGATCTGCCGCTTGCCCTCGCTAACCTTGATGGTCCGATATGCTTCTTCGATGACGATTTCCTTCAGGCGTTCTTCGTGCGGCCCGCGGCGCTTATTGCGGGCCCCTTTCGGACGGCCTTTGGGATTGCCGGATTGACCGGCCGGGAATTGTGAGGCTTTCGGCGGTCGGCCATAGCCAACGTCGTAGTTGGACGATTCGGGCGACGGCGGCGTCAGGCGGACTTTTTGCTCGTTCGGCATTGCGGCGCTCTCTCAGAGAGAGCCGGCGCGGCGCGGACGCCGCGAACCAAAGAAACCGCCGTGTGAGGTCGCCGCATCAGTCCCAGCCGCCAAGCCATCGCCACTAGCCACTAACGCCCGACTTGCGCTTTGCCGCTATCGGGATTTTTCCGAACGCACCCTCAGAGACTTGCTCTTCGATAGCCCGGTTGTCGACCCTTTGGTCGTTTGCCGGCCGACCGGAAAGTCCACAGGCAATGAGTTCAGCGTCGTCTTTGGCGAAGATCTCCCAGCGCTGGAGAATGCGGTCGCAGTAGACGGGATCGAGTTCGCAAACGCGCGCTCGGCGGCCGGTCTTGTGCGCCGCGATCAGGTCGAGCCGGAACCTCCAAAGAGATCGAGAACGACGCCGCCGCGACGGGAGACGTCCTTGATCGCGTCGGCGATCATCGCGACCGGCTTCACGGTCGGATGCATCGCGAGCTCGTCGAGCCGGCCGGCTTTCAACGTGTTGACGCCTACGATATTCCCACACGTTCGTCCGGTAGCGCCCGTGCTGACCGAGCTCGAAACTGTTGATATGCGGCAGTGAGCCGTTCTTGAACGCAAAGATCAGTTCATGGCGGGAGCGATAGAAGGCTCCCATGCCGCCATTGTCCTTGACCCAGACGATCAGATTCTTGAGCTCGGAGTAGTTCGCCGCGCCTGCCTCCAGCATCTCGCCCATGTGCCGCCAGTCCATGCAGACGAAGTGGATCGAGCCGTCCGAGCTGTGCGCGAGCCAGATTGGCGAAGGCCGAGGACAGGAAGGCGGTGAACTGATCGCGCGTCATCTCGCCCGACGCCATCGCAAATTCGCGATGGCGGATTTTGCCGAGCCCGCTGACGTTGCCTTCGATCGCGACGTTGTACGGCGGGTCGGTGAAGACCATCTCGGCCTTCTCGCCGTCCATCAAGGCGGCGACGACGCGCTGGATCGAGCGAGTCGCCGCACGCAAGCCGGTGCGGACCAAGTCGCCAGATGTCGCCAAGGCGGCAGCGCGAGGGAACGTCGCTCGGATCAGGAAGCCTATCATCGGCCGGATCGCCGGCCTCCTCCGGCGCAAGGCCTTCGACAAGCTGGTCGACCTCGGCGATCGAGAAGCCGGTGACGCTGACATCGAACTCGATGTCGGCCTCCATCAGCTCCTTCAGCTCGAGCGCCAGCAGCTCCTCGTCCCATCCCGCGTTGAGCGCGAGCTTATTGTCGGCGAGCACATAGGCCCGCTTTTCCGCGGGCGACAGGTGATCGACGCGCAGGCAGGGCGCCGTCGCCATGCCCAACTCCCGCGCAGCTTCGACGCGGCCGTGTCCGGCCAGGATGCGGTTTTCGCCGTCGATCAACACCGGGTTGGTGAAGCCGAAGCGGCGGATGCTTTCGGCGATTTGCCGGATTTGCTTGCGCGAGTGGGTTCGGGCGTTGCGCGGCCAGGGCCGCAATTGATCAATGGGCAGGGTTTCGACGGCGCGGGCGGACATGGGCAAGCCTTTGGGTTAATCGTTCGATTTGTCATCTGAAATCGTTAGATCATAAAAACGACCTGGTCGTCAACCCGTGGTATGCTATCGTCAGACCATTGAACAACTATCGCTCCAATCAAACAGATTCAGACCGTCGTAAGCACATCTTGACCCTCAGCGCGCACCTCACCCGCCTCCGTCTCGCGAAGAGGAAATCCTTGCAGCAGGTCGCCGACGCGGTCGGCGTTTCCAAGGCGCATATCTGGGAGCTCGAGAAGGGCCGGACGGACAATCCGTCCATGGCCCTCGTCACCCGGCTTGCCGATCACTTTGGCCTGTCGCTTGCAGCTTTGGTCGGCGAAGATCCAAAGGCCGATGACGCCGGCCAGATCGGCCGCATGTTTCGGCAGGCCGGCGAGCTTGAGCCCGACGATCTCGCGTTGCTCGACGACATGATGCAGACGCTGCTCAAGCGACGCAAAAGAAGCGGAACCGCCGCCGGCTGATCGTCGTGCTTGAACTCGACCGGATGACGATCGAGGAAGCGGGGCCGAATCCGGAGCGCCTCGCGGCCGCGATTCATCTCCAGCTGCGGCACAAGGTTGGCGCAGTCCCGGTCTACGAGATCGCCAAGTCTCTCGACATCGTCGAGATCCGAGAGGCGTCGCTAAAGAGTCTGGCGGGCGCCGTTGTCACGACGCCGGATCGAAACGAAGGCTCGATCCTGATTAACAGCGAATCCCCGCCGCCGCGCAGACGCTTCACGGTCGCCCATGAACTTGGCCATTTTCTCAACCCCTGGCATCGCCCTCGGATCCCTCAGGCAGCTTTTCTTGCACGCAGAGCGGATATGGGCGTGGGCTGGCGGACGACGATCCACCCTGGTGTCCAGGCATGTCACCCAGGAGATCGAGGCCAACCGCTTCGCCATCGAGCTGCTCGCTCCACCGCACCTGATGCGCCCCTATCTCGGCGGCATTCCCGATCTCGCCAAAGTCTTGAGCCTGGCCCGGGCGCTTGATCTCAGCCAGGAAGCGTGCGCGCGTCGTTATGTCGAAATGCTCGAGCAGCCGTCCGCGCTCATCTTGAGCGCTGACGGGGTTGTTCGCTACGTCGATCGTCACCGCGAATTTCCGTTTGTGGCTTGTCAGCGCGGTCAGCGCTCTGCCGAAGAGGGAAGAAAAGTCCCTGTTCGTTCCGGCAGGGAACTTGCCAGCCCTGACCCAGGGTGGTGGTAAAACGCACCAATTACAACGGGCCGAAGCCAGCGTTATTTGTCGTCTTCCCGGTAAAATTCCCTGTATTTTCCACGCAATCACCCTACTCGCTTTTGATGCACTCTATCATTCCCTGCTTCACTGCGGGAAGGCGATGGCCCTGCCTGTTACCAGGGAACTGGACTTGCGGAGACCAGTTCGAACTCCACTGCGTCGTCAGCCACGCATTCCCGTGATTCGGAGACTTCGCCGCCCTTGCCGACA
Organism: uncultured Alphaproteobacteria bacterium; assembly: GCA_963764955.1. Classification (GTDB taxonomy): domain Bacteria; phylum Pseudomonadota; class Alphaproteobacteria; order Rhizobiales; family Beijerinckiaceae; genus Roseiarcus. Next base: position 4,857 of record CAVXVE010000035.1, read on the forward strand.
TCAGGAACGGCACACGGGCGTTTTGTTCAAACTTCAAGCCGACGGATCCGGGGAACTCGTGATCTTCGAAATCACCAGCCTGACGCTGGCCTGCATCTGATCGATTGCGTGCAGATCGCCGGACAGATGCCTGAGAAGGCCCTGCTGGAACAGCCCATCGATCATCGCGTAGATCGTCGAGGGCGGCATGGACTGCGGTTTGCCGGTCAACTCAGCGAACCGGCGCATGATGCGCCAGATCATGTCCTCGAGATTCTTGTCCAGTTCGGCCACGTCTGCGCGAAACGCCGCCTCGAACAATGTCTGCGAGCGAATATCGTACCAGAGCCGATGCATATGCGCTTCGTCGCGCATTGTCTGTGCAAGCGCCGCAAGAAAGCCCGTCATCAGGTCTTCGTATGTCTTCGAGTTGGCGGTGACCCGATCGTAACGGGTCACGCATCGCGCCTTGTACTGGCGCACGCTGCAAAGGATCAGATCGACCTTGTCGCGAAAATAATAATGCAGAACCCCATGGGTGAACTCGGAATTCTGCGCAATCTCGCGCAGGCTGGTGCGAGCGTAGCCCAATTCCGAAAGGGTCTGCAGGGCCGCCTCAGCAAGCTCCGCGCGTCGCTCGGCGAATTTGTCCACCCGCTGGGGCGAAATCCTGTCGAGTTTGTCACCTTCTGCAAATCTGCTCTCGCGTTGCCCTAAACCGCCTACGAGCCGACTACGCCGTACGTTCGATTTGGATCAGGATTTTGCCTGTCTCCTCGGCAGGAAGTGAGGAGCGCTTGGCCAGTTCGATCACGACGAGGCTCCACGCGGCGGTCACGACGACGGCTGACCAGAAGCCGAGAATGCCGTAGCCGCCGAGATCGCGGCCGCTCAGCGCCGACAGGATCCACATGCCGCCGAACCAGGCGCCCAGCCACCACACGTTGTCCCAACCGAAGTTGGCGCTTTGCTCGTGCGCGAACAGGTAGAAATAGGCCACATAGAGGACGAAGATGATCAGAACGATCGCAAACGTCCAGGTCACAGTGGAATAGCCGCTCCACAGAATGATCAGGTTGCAGCAGATGAACGCGATCGGGGCGACGATGCTCGCCGCGGCCAGGCGGAACGGGCGCCGCAGATCTGGATGATCACGGCGCAGGATCAAGAGCACGATCGGCCCGAGACCATATGTGAGCGCGGTGATGTCGCTGATGTACTCGACCATCTTCTGCCACGCCGGGAAAGGCAGAAGGAAGATCACCCCCACGACCCACATGACCACCACCGAAACCCAGGGCACCTGTCCGCTGTTGAGCTTCGTGAGCACGCGCGGGCCGGCTTTCATTTCGCCGTTGGCGAAAAGGATACGCGAACCGCCCGTCACATAGATCAGGCCGGTGCCGGCCGGCGAGATGGCTGCATCGATGTAGAGCAGCGTCGCCAGCCAGCCGAAGCCGAGCACCATGGCGAGGCCGGCGAAGGGCCCTTTCACGCCGGCGAACTTGAGCTGCCCCCAGCCGTTGGCGACATCCTCCGGCTTCAGGGCGTTCAGGAAGTCGAGTTGCAGGAGGATGTAGACGACCGCCGAAAGCAGGACGGCGCCGATCACCGCCAGCGGAATGTTGCGGCCGGGATTGGCGCTTTCGCCACCGAGGTCGATCGCGGTTCGAAAGCCGAGAAAGCTGAACACGATCCCAGCGGCGGGAAGGGCGATGAAGACGCCGTTGGGATCGTAGCTGCTCGATGCGGCGGTCCAGACGCTTGTGCCTCCGGTCCAGAGCGGTCCAGCCTGATGAGCGCCGGCGACAATGAGGACAATCGCCGTCAGGAGCGGCACCGCGATCTTCCACCAGGTAACCGTATTGTTGACCGCGAGAAGCCAACGAATTGCCAGAAGATTTCACCAGCGCCAGAAGGCCAACCAAGACTGCGCAGGCAACGAAGCCGGTCGCCGTCAATACGCCGTCGGCCCCGACGAGATGGGGGTAAAGGTTGTTGGCGTATGTCACAATGCTTTCCGCTTCGACGGAGGGCACCGCGACATAGGAGAGAAACAGCATCCAGCCCCAGACCCGCCCCAGGCCTTCGCCGTGGCTCGCGTGGCTCATATGAACGAGCGCGCCGGCGCGGGGAAACAGGGAGGCGAGCTCTGCAAAGCAGAGCGCGATGAGCATGATAATGACGGCGCCGAGGATCCAACTCAACAAGCTGAGCGGCCCGGCGATCTTTGAAGCGTGAAGGGCGCCAAACAACCAGCCGGAGCCGATCATGCTGGTCGTGCTCGCAAAAAGCAGACCGATGATGCCCGCGTCGCGACGAAGGCCGGTTCCTGTCACCGTTTCAGATGCGGTTGACATAACTGAGACTTCTGCCTCGCGGCTGTTGTTCGCTACTAAGCCCACTCTGCGCTGGTCAACGGACCTTCACAAGCAACCCGGAAAGCATTTCGGTGATCATCACCCCCACCTGGCCTTCGGTGAATGGCCTAATGAAGATCCATTCGGAAGCACGGGGATGCGGGAGATCAAACGAGATCGGGATCATCGCGCGTTGCCTCATTGCCGTGAACGCAGCGTCCTCTTCCCCTGTGGACGAGCGCAAGCCTAGCGAACGTCCACAATCGTTTTGACACTCGTATAAGAAAAGCTTGACACCTGTCAAAATTTTTCATCCCCTAGCTCAGCCCCGCAAGAGGGCCGATCGCGACAGGGAGGACAGCCATGGGGCCAGCGCCAATTCGATGCGCCGGCTCAGGCGTATCGGCGACCTATGGGTCTCGCCGCTCCCTCCGCTATGACGAAGACGGGCGACAGTCGGGAAAAGCGACCCGGCCGGAGCTGCATGATTAATTCTGGGAGGAATTGTTCAATGAGCAAATTCGACCTGGCCGGCAGAAAGGCGCTGGTGACCGGCGGCGCTCGCGGCCTCGGCGCGGGCATGGCGGCGGCCCTCTCCCAGGCAGGCGCCGCGGTGATGATTGGCGACGTGTTGACTGACGTTGGTCGGGAAACCGCCAAGGCGATCGCCACCGGCGGCGCCAAGGCCGCGTTCGTGACCCTCGACGTCACGGACGAGGCGAGCTGGCAGGCCGCGGTTTCGGCGACAATCGCTGAATTGGGCGGCTTCGACATCCTCGTGAACAATGCGGGGGTCGAGATCACGTCGCTGGTCATCAACGTCGAGGCGAAGGATCTGCGCCGCATGTGGGACGTCAATGTCGTCGGCGCGGCGCTGGGCATGAAGCATGCCTTCCGCGCCATGAAGCCGGACGGGCCGGCGGGCAAAGGCGGCGCGGTCGTCAACGTCGCCTCCGTGGCGGCGACCATCGCGTTTCCGGGGATCGCTGGCTATTCAGCGACCAAGTCAGGCGTCGACCGGCTGACCCGGGTGGGCGCGATGGAGGCGGGCAAGCTCGGCTATGGCGTCCGAGTTAATTGCATCTATCCGGGCCTCGTTGCGACTGACATGGGGGTGCAACTGGCCGGTGAGATGGCGACCGCAGGGCTTTCTCCGAGCGTGGAAGCCAGCATCGGCGGCGTGATCGGCGAGACCCCTCTGGGCCGGCTCGGTGAGGTCGCGGACATGGCGGACGCCGTTGTGTTCCTCGCTTCGGACGCGGCCCGGTTCATCACCGGCGCCGGGCTTCCAGTCGACGGCGGCATGGGAATGTAAGGCGCGAGCCCAGCGGCAGGGCAAAGAAGGGACAAGCGGAGGGAACGAAATCATGACCGACAAGAAGCCCGTTATCGTCTATGGCGCGTCCGGCTACACGGGCCGGCTCGTCTGCGAATATTTGCGCGAGTTGCACGTGCCCTTCATCGCCGCCGGCCGCGATCGCGCTCGGACACAGGCGGTGATGGACAAAATTCCAGGTATCGAAACCGCCGAGTACGAAGTCGCCGAGGTGGAGCACAGCGTCAAAGCCCTCGCCGGGCTGTTCGACGGCGCCAAAGTCGTGAGCAACATGGTCGGCCCGTTCAGCAAATACGGTCCGGAGGTCGCCGAGGCGTGCCTGCCGCGGGATGCCACTACACTGACACCACTGGCGAACAGGATTGGGTGCTGGACGCGAAAACCCGCTGGGGCCAGAAGTTCGCCGCCAAGGGTCTGCTGCTTTCGCCGGGCGTCGCGCAGATGTACACGACTGGCGAAATCGCCGCGAATATTTGCCTCGAGACGCCGGGCGTCGACACGCTCGACATTCTCGTGCTGTGGAAGGGCTTTCCACTTTACGCCTCCACGCAGACGATCTTCGCCATCCTGCAGGCCAAATGGTACTATCTGGAGCAGAATAAATTCGTCGAATGGGCGCAGAACACTCATTTCGACGTCAACGTCCCTGGCCAGCACGCCCACGCGCTGGTGACGCCCTGGGCCGGCACCTCCCATCCGGTGTGGTTCAAGGACGATCCGAGGGTAGCCAATTGCAAGGCCCTTGGCGGAGTCTTCGCGCGCGAGGTCATGGAAGGCTTCGTGGCGACGCAAAAGATGTTCGAGGAGCAGATCAAGCCGCTGGCTCCCGACCCGCAGCAGGCGGCGCTCGCTAACATCGCCGCGTCGATTTAGGCCGGAATGCCGCCGCGCGAGAATCCGCGCGTCAACATCTCGCTCGACTCTGTCTACGGCTCAGGTCCGTTGGCGCGCGCGCATTGCGTGATCCACGGCGTCAGCAACTATAAACAGACCGGCCTTCTGCAGGCTCACGCCGCCTATTCGCTGCTGCAGTCGCCGCCGAAAAAGGCGGGCTTCGCCTCGGCTTGCCAGGCCTTCGGACATCGTGAGCTGCTCGGCGCGCCGAAGAGCTTCGGGCTTGTCATGGACCCGATGGTCACTGCGCATCACTGAGCAAACGGGATCCCTGGGAAGGCGCATTCGCCGTTCCAGCGAATGCGCGTGGAGAGCGCGATGCGGTTGATCGACTATCTCGACAAGGGCGCTGCGCTCGGGCCTGGGGCTCCCTGCCTGACCATCGGCGAAAGGGATTTGTCCTACCGCGACGTCCAACGCGTCACCTGGCGCGTCGCCCGCGCGCTTCAGCGCTCCGGCGTCAAGCCGGGCGACAAGGTGGCGATCCTCTCAAGCAATGACCCGATCGCGTTTGCCTGCGTCTTCGGCGTCTCGCGCGCCGGCGCCGTCTGGTGTCCGATCAATCCGCGCAACGAGGCGGCCGAGAACCGCTTTATCCTCGACGCCTTCGACTGCACGAGGCTGATCTTCCATAGCGCTTACGCGCCGCTCGTGGATGAGATGCGCGTCGGCCTGCCCAAGCTGTGCCTCTGTCTGCCTCGACAAGCCGATGCCCTTCGCGCCGGCGCTGGATGCATGGCTCGACGGCGTCGGCGATGAGCCGTTCGAGGTCGCGGCGGCGGACGACATCGCGATGATCGCGGGCACTGGCGGCACCACCGGTCAGCCCAAGGGCGTCATGCTTTCCGGCCGCAATCTGGAGACGATGTCCGCGCTCACGCTGATGAGCTATCCGTTCGAAGGCCGCCCGGTCTATCTCGCCCGGCGCTCACGCACGCCGCCGGCGTCCTGTGTTTCCCGATCCTGGCGCTCGGCGGTCGCATCGTGATTATGCCGAAGGCGGATCTCACCCAGTTTGACCGATCGAGCGCCGTCGCGTCACCCATACGTTCCTGCCGCCGACCCTGATCTATATGCTCCTGGAGATCGAAGCTTGCCGCAACCGACCGCAGCTCGCTGCAATGCTTCTGGTATGGGCGGCGCCGATATCCGTGACCCGTCTCGAAGAAGCGATCGATGAGATAGGACCGGTGATGGCGCAATTGTTCGGCCAGACCGAAGCGCCCATGATGATCTCGACCATGGCTCCGCGGAACACTTCAATCCGACGAACGATCGCGCGCCAGCGTCTGGCTTCGGCAGGAAGGCCGACGCCATTAACACAGCTCGCTGTGATGGGACGATAAGGGCCGGCTTCTCCCGCCGGGAGAGCGCGGCGAGATCGTGGTCCGTGGATCGCTCGTCATGGAGGGCTATTACAAGAACCCTGAGGCCACCGCCGAAAGCGACCCGGTTCGGATGGCACCACACCGGTGACATCGGATACCTCGACGAAGAGAACTTTCTTTACATCGTCGACCGCGCCAAGGACATGATCATCACCGGCGGCTTCAACGTCTACTCGATCGAGGTCGAACAGGCGCTGCTGCAGCATCCGGACGTGATGGACAGCGCCGTCTTTGGCCACCGGATGCAAAACTGGGCGAGAGAGTTGCCGCTGTCGTCCAGGTCCACGCCGGCCGCTCTCTGACTGCCGAAGAGATCATCGCTTTCGTCAAGGGGCGTATCGGCAGCGTCAAGGCGCCGAAGCAAGTGGACATCTGGCCTGACCTGCCCCGCTCGAAGGTCGGAAAAGTTCTGAAGAAGGAAATTCGCGCCAAAATTCTTTCGCGCGAGAAGGATGCTGATCTTGGCGGCGAGGTCGAACGCGAACGAGATTTGAAGCGGCGTTACATCTCAAGCGGCTTCTGGCGGTGAATTCGCGAAACGCTCGCGGGTCATGAACGCGGGGCGCGGGTGTCACGAGCCGGCGGGGGTGAAGACATTCATCGAACATGGCGGCCTCGCAATTGCGATGTCTGCGGTCGCGATCCCGGAATGACCGCTTCCGTGTCGAATCCGGTTGTCCGTTGCGCGGACAAACGCACCCATCTGGTCCTGGAAGTCTCCCGGCCTCATACAATCCGGATTTCGAAAACGAACACTTTATCCGGTCGCGCTCCGCCTTGA
>CAVXVE010000036.1:0-18600 GCA_963764955.1 uncultured Alphaproteobacteria bacterium
GCAAAGGGCGTCAAGAGCGGAGCCTTCTCGTATCACCTAAGACGATCCAGCGCTTGGAGCTTTTGGAGTTCCGCCGCGCAGTGATCGACCAGTACGCGCCTCAAATGAGGCCGCGCGAGCGACAACTGATCTACGAATGGATGCGCCAGCGAAAGAGTGGGGTGATGCACCCGGCCTCCGAGGAAGGAGGTCTGAACAGGCGCTTCAAACAACTATTCGCAAAATACGAAGCCAACGGCAACGCCGACGCGCTGAGGGAAATGCTCGGAAGCGAGGTGCGGGACACGGGCGCGTTCAGCATCGCAGCTTGAGGAGAGTAACGCGAAATGAAGCTGGAGGATCTTCCGTCAGGCGTCGCAGATCCTGAGCCGACTGAGACCCCGACGCGGGAGGCTTTTCTTGAGGAAAGGAAACGCTTTCTTGAAGACGTTCGCTTGCGCGGGGACGCTGCGAACCCTCCGTTCTGTCCGCCTGACATCACGATAGAGAAAGTCAAGCAGGGATGGCCGGCATTCTGGAAATGCATGCGCGAAGCCCTCCGCGTTGTTAGGCAAAAAGATCTTCCCCCCGGGGTCGACCTGGAAGACGGCCGCACGGTGATGCGTGAGCTCGAAAAGATGATGCGAGCAGAGCTTTCGTTGGCTAAAGCGGGTGGAGCGGTCCCCAGCGAAGGCGGCTTACGACAAGAAGCGCGCGCCCGAGAGGGAGGCCCGGGACAAAGAACGCAGGGGCCGCTCCGGCAGCCTGTCGGTGAGGCGCGGAGGGGAGACGATCGCCGAATTTGAAAAGCGCCTCGAGGCCCAAAGGCAGAGCCGTGCGAGCTATGACAAGCAGCGCAGCGGGCGCCCTTCGGGACACCGCGTCAACGCCCGTCCTGTCGGCGGGCATTTCGTCATTGTCGACTCCGAGGGGGTCATTCTCAATGAGGAGAGGATCCCCGCGACCCGGACGCGGGGAAAAGAAACCCGCATATTCCAGCGGACCTGCCTATGGATGGCTGGAGGCGCTGAAGGCTATGAAAATCAGGTCTTGGAGGACGAAAGCGGCCTTTCGTCCGCGAGAATTTTTGAATGGCTCCTATCGCTGCCGCGAAAATTTGCGTCTCGAGACCCCCACGGTCGCCAGGCGACCTTCGGTGCTTACGGCGCTTCGTATGACCGGGCTCAGATCGTCGCCGATCTCCCGAACGCGAAAGTGTGGGAGCTTCACACGCGGAAAAAATGGTGGCTGCGCGAAAAGGGACTGCCTGACGAAGAGAGACAGCAGAGTATCGTGCTGTGGGACCGTTACGCCATTGGTGGAAAAGCGCGCAAGAACATCGTCTTATACAAACTGCGAAACCCGGCCCGATGGTGGAAGCGGATAAAGGGCCGAAAAGTTATCGACTACGTGGAGAGAATCGAAATCTTCGACGTCATTGGCTTCTTCCAATCGTCCTTGCTGAAGGCGATCGAGACTTTCCCCGGGGTCGTCACGCCTCACGAGCTGGAGATCCTCAAGCGGGGCAAGGCTGATCGCGGTCATGTCACGAAGGAAAACGTTCGCGACAAAATGCCCGGACTCAGGCTCTACACGGCCAATGAGCTGAAAGCCACGGCGCGAATGATGGAGTTGGTGCGCAAGACGCTCGAAACGGCGATTCCCGGTCGTCCGATCAAGCTCAAGAAATGGTGGGGCGCGGGCGCGGTCGCGCAAGCGCTTCTCAAGGACTACCTCGGCGAAGACGCTCGCGCCAAGCTCGGCGACATCAAGACGCCCCTTGCGTCCCAGGAAGAAGACGAACGGAGGCCGCTGGAATGGGGACTGAGGGCGTTTTTCGGCGGTCGCGGCGAGCTTTTGAAGCAGGGCCTGACGTGGGACATCCTGCATCTATATGACATCGCGTCCGCCTACCCGGCGCAAATAGCGCAATTGCCTTCGATGGAAGGAGGAAAGTGGGTATATCGCAAGAACCCGACGCGAGAGGAAATAGAACAATCAAACACGCTGAGCATGCTTCGCGTGGAAACTCATAACTTCAGATTTGACCTGCCGTTCTATCCTTTTCCCTTCCGCACTAAGAATGGCGCGATCATGTTTCCGGCCAACGTCAAAGGCGTCTATATGCGTGACGACGTTGTGGCGGCCTTTAAATGGTTCGATGAGTTCGACCGCCAGGGACGCCTTTGCGACCGGCTCATCCATCCCGAGGGACCCGAGATCAGGGTGACCGAGGCGATGTTCTTCGTCCCCGCCACGGACGAGAAACCTTTCGCGTTCGTTCAAGAGCTTTTCGATCTTCGCGCCTCGATCGTCGCTAAGGACGAGGACGACGCGAGGGGGGTGATCCTCAAGCTGGCGCTCAATTCGATATACGGGAAGCTGGCGCAGAGCGTCGCGCGCAAGGGAGACCCACCGGCCTTTGCTTCGCCTTGGATGGCCGCTGAACTTGCCCCCAACGCTGGACCAGTCAGACCGGGAAAATTCCGGCTTCATCTCCCGCCCGACTGGCCGGGTTGCCGGGCGGGGGATGAAGCTCCCTCGGCGTTTTGCCGCCGATCGAGCTATGCGGACGAACGTCGTTATAGTCTCTACGCCAAGCCTCGCATTTTTGCCGCGCCTCGTCGAGACTGAGAAACCAGTTGGCGTTTAAGCACTCGGTGCGGAACTTGCCGTTGAACAACTCGATGTAGGCATTGTCGGTTGGTCTGCCTGGTCGGGAGAAGTCAAGTGTGACGCCGCGCATGAAGGCCCATAGATCCAGTTCCTTGCTGACGAACTCCGGCCCGTTGTCGAGACGGATCGTCTTCGGCAAACCCGATTTCAATCGCAACGCGCTCCAGTGTTGCGACCACGTCGGCCCCTCGATAGCTCTGTCGCACGTCGATCGCCGGCGAAAGGCGCGTGAAGGTGTCGACGATCGTCAGCGCGCGGATCTTGCGGCCGTCGAAGAGCTGGTCGTGAACGAAGTCCATCGCCCAGACATCGTTCGGTCCGTCTGCGCCTGAGCGACCTTCGCGCAGCTTTGCCTGCACGCGTCGCTTGGGCGATTTATTGCGCAATTGCAGGCCCATCTCGCGGTAGAGCCGCCAGACACGCTTGGCGTTCACTTGCCAGCCCTCGCGGCGCAGCAGCACGTGAATGCGTCGGTAGCCGTAGCGCACCCGCGTCTCGGCGATTTCCTTGATCCGCTTGCTCAGGACGGCCTGCGGGCGACGCTTACCCTTGTGGTGGTAACTCGATCGCTCGGCCTTGAGGACGGAGCAGGCCCGCCGGATGCTCACCTGCCACGTCGCTCTCACCCGGTCGACCAGCTCGCGCCGCCGCGCAGGCCCTATAGCTTTCGCTGGATGACGTCCTGAAGCATTTCCTTGTCGAGCGCGAGATCGGCCACAATCCTCTTCAGCTTGCCATTCTCTTCCTCAAGCTGCTTCAGGCGCCTCATCTCCGACGGCATCAGCCCGCCATACTTCTTGCGCCAGACATAGTAGGTCGCCTCGCTGATCCCCACCTTGCGGCAGACCTCGGCAATCGCTGTTCCCTCGTCCGCCTGCCGCAACACGAACGCGATCTGCTGATCGCTGAACCGTGACCTCTTCATGGAAAATCCTCCGCCCGGCCAGGACGGCCAAAACTAGAATTTTCCACCTCTCCATGGTCCAGAAAATCGGAGGCAGGTCACCGCCGCGATCACCGCCGGGACAAGGCGCAAGCTGATCGAGGCCGCATTGACCGCGCCCAACTCGATCGTCTGTTTCGCCACGGACGGCATCGTCTCGACGACGCCGCTGGGCGTCTTCGTTCCCCCGACCAAGACGTTGGGACATTGGGAGCATAAAAAGGCGAAGCACGGCAGCGTTTTCGTTCAGAGCGGCGTCTATGCAATGATCATTGACCGGGCGAAGGGCGACAAAGGCATCAAGATCGCGTCGCGCGGATTCTCGCCGCAGAACATTGGCGTCAGCGAAGAAGTTTCGTGGACGCAGGCGATGCTCAAGGTTTTGTTCGAAGACGTTCCCTCGTGCTGGAAAGAGGGAAAACCGGCTTATGTCTTTGAGCGCCAGCAATACATGACCGTTGGAGCGTCGCTCGCCCGAAACCCACCCCCACCAGTCAAAGGACCTGGAGCGCGTCGGCCGTGGAGGCCGTCGCTGATCGGGTGGTGGATAAAGAGCGAGGGCAAATTGCAACTGGACGCCATGAGCCGCAAGCGGAGCGTCCCGCGAGACCAAGGGCTGCGCTCAAGCCGATCCGAGGGGCTGATCGCGCTCGCGGTCAATCAATGGCCTCTCGGGGGAGACGTGGAAAGCTTTCCGTCCAGGCCCAAATGGATGGATCCCGAGTGGTTTGGTCCTGAGTGGCGTTGCCTCAAGGAGGACCATGAGGAAGGCGTCGAGACGGACTTCGAGTGGGAGAGCGAAATAGACGCTCTGGACGAGCAAGGGGACGTCATCGCGGGCTTAAGCGCCGGTTAGCGGAGAACATACATGACCATCGCGACTGCCTCGCCCCGGACGCCATCCGAGGGCGTTTGGATCAGGAGCTATGTCGCCTCTACGGATGGCTTGAAGGACGCCGCCCCGATGCGCGCGGGTGAGCGCCGCCATCATTCCAGCATGGAGGGCGTCGCGACGGGGTTGAAACTTATCGGTCCCAACCCTCGCAACTACCGGGATTGGGTGCTTGAAGGCTTGTTCAACATGACCGACGCCGCGACAGGGGAGAGGACACACGCGACTCGCATGTTCAACCGGGACAGAAGATTTTTTGTCGCAGTCAACGACTTGCTCAAAAGCGGAGAAGCAGTCGAGTTTTCGTACGAATTCTATGTCGAGAGACGGGCGGTCCGGGACTGTCAGGAATCTTGTGTGCGGGGCCATAGTGACGCCGATGGAGGGCGCATATGGCAATCAAGAAAGACACCCTGGACGGTTTGCTGGCGGGGCGTGACCCGCAGGCTGTTTTCGCCAAGGACGGGCTATTCGACGAGCTGAAGAAAGCTTTGGCGGAGCGCGTTTTGAACGCGGAGATCGACGACCATCTGGACGGTGAGGCGGCGGCGGGGAAGCGCAACAGCCGCAACGGTTATTCGAAGAAGACGGTGCTGACCGAGACCTCGAAGCTCGATTTGCGCATTCCTCGCGACCGGGAGGGGACGTTCGATCCGAAGCTGATTGCGCGCTATCAGCGCCGGTTTCCCGGCTTCGACGAGAAGATCGTGTCGATGTATGCGCGCGGCATGACCGTTCGCGAGATTCAGGGCCATCTGCTGGAGCTTTATGGCCTTGAGGTCTCGCCCGATCTCATTTCGACGGTGACCGACGCGGTTCTGGAGACAGTGGCCGAATGGCAGAACCGGCCGCTGGAACCGATGTATCCCCTGGTTTTCTTCGACGCGCTGCGGGTCAAAATCCGCGACGAGGGGCTCGTTCGCAACAAGGCCGTCTATGTCGCGCTGGGCGTCACGCCGGAAGGGACCAAGGACATCCTGGGCCTTTGGATCGAGACCTCGGAAGGCGCCAAATTCTGGTTGCGCGTGATGAACGAACTCAGGAACCGTGGCGTCGAGGACATTCTGATCGCCGTCGTCGATGGCCTGAAGGGATTTCCCGAGGCGATCGCCGCGGTGTTTCCGCCGACGATCGTGCAGACCTGCATCGTCCATCTCATCCGCAATTCCATGGATTTCGCCTCATGGAAGGACCGCAAGCCGATCGCCGCCGAACTCAAGGCGATCTACCGGGCGACGGACGCGGAGGTGGCCCGCAGGGCGCTGGAGGATTTCGCCACCGGCGTCTGGGGCCGCAAGTATCCGGCAATCGCGCAGGGCTGGCGGCGAAACTGGGAGCATGTTATCCCGTTCTTCGCCTTTCCCGTCGCTGTGCGGCGCATCATTTACACCACGAACGCCATCGAATCCTTGAACGCCAAACTGCGGCGCGCCGTGCGAACGAGAGGGCATTTTCCAACCGATGAGGCTGCAATCAAATTGCTGTACCTCGTCTTGCGCCAAGTCGCGCAGACATGGAAAATGCCGCCACGCGAATGGTGCGAGGCTAAGACCCAATTCGCCATCATGTTCGATGACAGATTCGTCAAAGCGTGATGGCTAAACCCGCCCCGCACACAAGATTCCTGACACTCCTCGCCGTCGGTAGGCGGAGGACTTAAAAAGCGCCTTGAGATCACCAGTCTGTTGGCTCTGGATCCTTCGGAGCTCCGAAGGATCCTGCGCTCAGGGCAGTACTCCTTCTTTACGGTCTTCGATCCTTCGACGTGATTCCCCAAGCAGCTCCAAGGATCTGTCTTCGCGAGCGCGCCGAAGCCGCCGCGAGCACCGTCCGCAGCCGAAGCTCGTTCGGGGCGGAAACCAGCACAGTTGCGGTTGGCCTCCTGTGCGGTCCGCTTCATTTCTGCGCGAAGGCTCGCATCGCGGCTGCAATCTGCGGCCCGGTGGCCTTGTGTGTCGATGAACCAATCCTCAGGAAGCAATCATCTCCAAGGAATGTCAGTTGCGCTTGCCGAGGTACTCTAACTCGCACGACTTGAAGCCCTTTGTATGAAATCAAATCGAGGGCAGTCAGAAGGTTCGTTTTCAAGTGTTCGCTCAGCGGCGATTTCCGAATCCCGTCCTCCACAAGACGCATGTATCTATCGATAAAAAGTTTAAGTTGCTTGGCCTCTCGGTCGATTCCCACGATATCTACAGGGTCGAACTTGATGGGTTCGTTACATCGCCACGGATCTCGGCGGCTAAGGTCCGCACCATCTCGGCGAACGGCGACAGCACTCCGGCCTGACGGCGCTTGTTTGGCAGACAGCCGCTCCACCTCGTCCGGGAAAGTTTTGAACTCACCAGCCTCGGCAGCTTGCCGGGCACGGGCAAACTCGCCGATGTTGAAGCATTTGTCATCGACGAGAAATCCATGTTCGATGTAGCTGAAGATCGCGTTCAGCCGCTGCATGCCATCGATCACTTCGAGCTTCGTCGTCTGACCTGGGTCGGTAGGTGGCTTCTCGGCGAGGAGAAACAGCAAGCCGGAAGCTCGTTTGTAACTCGCGTCGCAAGTGTCCTCGTCATTCTGGGCCGCCTGCTGATGACGCCAGCGCCGCGCGAAAGTATAGTCTGCTAGGCCAAAATCCAAGTTGGCATACGTCAGGGCTCTCAATGACTCCGCGCCAAGCCGTCAATTGTTCATTATCTATCTTACGGAAAACGGTCGATGAATAAAGAACCGGCCTCAGAAATGAAAATAATTTCCGACGACGAGCCATATTTAAATATTGACTTCTTCTTGATGATATTAATTCCGGGTGCGATGGTTTTGGTTAGCCAATATGTCTTGCACCTAGAATTAAATCCGCTTATTATGGGGTTGGCGATAATATTTGCAATTAGAAGTATACGTCAGCAACATGCGGATGAGGTGTATGTCTTGTTATTGATATTTTTCGCCATGACCTACATTACTCTCTTGTTACTGGTTTATGTTAACTCTGTGTATAAGCTGGGGGACATTTTCGAAAGCGGGCCTAATTATGTCAAACTTGACCCAAATAGTTTTACTGATGACATTTTTGTAAAGACCGTACGTACGTACATAGACATATCTACTGATATATTAAATGAGTTCAAATTTCTTGGCTTTGTAATTGGCATTGTAGTAATTCCGCAGATTCTTAGTTTTATAGTTGGAGGTATGTTCGGTTGTGGGCGTCCACCAGCTTTCGTGTATGGAGTAACTAGATTTGCCATTCTCAGTGTAATCAAATTTTTCTGTGTATTTGCGGCAATTCAGGCCACGTTTGTGCTGTTCTTTTTCTATACTAACAGTAAATTTGCTATACCAGCAAACATAAATGAACCTCTTGCATCTTTAGCAATGTCATTCCTTTTTACTTCGTTTTACTATAACTTGCAATCAATAGTCGCTATAAATCCCATAGGTGGTTTTGGTAAGATAAAGGCTTACATGACTAGATTTACTTTTAAGTCGCCTCGCTGATATCGAAAATTGATGATCATAACCATTTAGAACCGCATTGAATCATTTGGAACGCCCTCCGAGCGCGCTGCACAGCGGGGTAGTCCTTAAGGATGCTATCGATTAGTTTCTGCTTTTCGGCCACGGTCCATACGAGCTTGCGCTGGTATTGCCGGTTCACGATCAGCGAGCCGTCCCTGTATGAGCGGTAGAGAGACTGAATGCTGATACCTTGCGGAGAAACAGGCATGTCGCATCCGGCTATGCGGGAGAATTGGGAGGCATCCTATGCGAAATCAAACTGTGAAGCGACCGGACACCTCAGCCGGTCCGAGGCTACGGGCCGCCCCGCTCTTCGGGGCCTAGGGCTTGGCCCAGGCCACTCCCAGGGCTTGTCCTTCGCCAGTTTGCCGATGGCCCCGCGCCCGAGCCGCTCTTGAGCGCCGGGCCGCTTGCTCGCCCTTTCGGCCGCCCCCAGTTTGAGCCGTCAATGCCGCCGCCAGGACCGACCTCGACGGGCCTCCGCAGGACCTGGTCGCCACCCGCGCCCCTAGCGCCAGGCCCTCGCTCGACGGCTCCCGCAAGTCTATCGGCGGCGTTCACCATAACCTATACGTTACTTGGATATACTCATAAGCAGAATAACCGCTCGCAACGCGCGCGTAACTTGACAGTATTGTTTGAAGTATTGCGCTAAGTAATCGCGTCTCGCCACAATTTGGTCGTTAGTAAATTTACTCGCATTTAGGGGGCATATACCACGCGCAACGCGCCCGCACCGGAAAACGGTGACGAAATTGTGGCAGGTCCGATCGAGGCTGCCCATTACTTCGCACTATACTTCCAACAATACTGTCGGTTTGCGGCCCGCGCGACGCGTGCGATACAGTATTATAAGTATATTACAAGTATTATTAAGTAACAACGCGACAATGACAAGCATACGTCGGCGCATTGCGGGAGCCGTCGAGCCGGTCCTGCGCTCAAGCGGCGAGCGTCGAGGCGGGCGCTGGCGGGCGTCAAGTCTGCCCTGGCGGCTCATCATCGATCCTCGGAATTTAACCCCTCGACAAGGCTCAGGACCCGGGGATGGCGGCGGTTTCTGGACGGCTCCTGCTGTGGCCTCCGGCTACCTCAAATACAAGGGTTCCGGCTATGGTCAAAACCCCAATTGCCTGTTATTGGCGGCTCTGGGCGCGGAAAGCGGGCCTAAAAAGGATCGGGTGAACTCCCGCTTCGGGCGGTGAAGCGTACTCCGCGCTCGCACTGGAATGGCTGCTATGGCGCAGACTCCGGTCCTTCCCGAGGCGGCACCTAAAGTCCTACCGCCGTTGCCGCGGGGTCATCGCCAAGATGATGGAGCGCCTTACTCGCGAGCCCCTGCTTTGCGCGTGGCGTCGCGTTGCTTAGCCCAAACGAGATCAGGGACGCCCTGGCAGAAGCCCGCGGCGAACGGCAAAAAGCGGTGCCGGCGGCACAGCGGCGCAGAAGTGTCGCCGCGCGTCGTTCTGGGCAGTTCGCGGTCGCCGGTCTAATTGGCGGAACGGAACCATACATGGGTGGAGCGGATATCGGCCTCGCTGACAGGCGTGTACTGCGGCCCGGTGGTACCGACGACGCCGGTGACGCCCCCGGTCAGCTCCGGATTATGCGCGAAGAACATGCCATGGAGAAAGATCGTCCCCGAAGGCTTGGCTTCGATGGTCTGGGCGGCGACGTCGGTCGGCAGGAAGCTGCCGTCACGGTAGCTGGGGATCGTCACACGCCCGGCAACCTCTGCCGACAGCCACAGGACAATGTCGGTGCCGGCCGAGATATCGTCGGGAGTGGTGCGCAGCCCCGGATTGAACAGCGTTTTCCAGTCGGCCGTGCTCAGCGCCGTTAGCGTCACTCCGGCATTGGGATCGAGCTTGGCGTCGTTCTTTACGATTGCGACGCGGATCGTCTGCATCCAGATGCCGGGGTCGACCAGCGGCCCCCAGGTGCCAGTCACGCCCGGCCTTGTGGCGACGCCGGACGGATAGACAGTGGGGTTGAACGTCGGGTCCTTGCGCACCGACGTCACCGCCGCGGCCGCGCCCCAGCGCCAATGGAGATGCGCCGCGTGGAACGCTCCAGGCGCAGAGATGATGGGCGCGCCCGGCCCGCGGGCGCTCCACAAATGGAGGTTATCCCAGCACCGCACCCCGACCACCGCTCCGCCCGGCGACGGCGGCACGAGATAGGCCGGGAAGCCGAGCGCGAGACCGGGCGCGATGACCTCAAACACCAGCGGCTTCTCGGCCCCAACAAACGACCCTCCGCTGACGCCCTTGGGCTTATTCAGATGCCAGATCGTCCCGGCAATGGCGTCGATGCCGGTGGCGACGCTCGAATCGCTGTCGGCGAACAGCCCAGCCTGATTGCCGAGCTGGGCCAGCTTGGCGTTCTCGGCGAGGTCGTAGTGACGATCGAGCTTGATCTGGAGACGATAGTCGAAGCGGATCGCTTTGACCCGCGTCCGGTTCAGCGTCTTGTCAAAGGCGGGATTTGCCTGCCACGCGTACTTAACCAGCGGATGATGCCGCGCCGCCATCAGCGCGCCGCTCGGCTCGTGATGGTGTTGGCCATAGGGGCCGAAGATGAACACCTGGTCGATCGTCAGGCCGATCATCTCGGGGTTGGCCGCGCCTGCCAGTAGCGCCGGCGCAGTGAAGGTCGCCGCGATCCCGGTCGCGAGGTAGTTGCCGCTGGTCTTATAGAAGCTGGCGAAATCGAGCGCGGTATCGACCAGCTTGAGGTCTCCCAGCGCCGCCGCCGTAGTCGGCGCGCCGACCGCGTGTGGCGTCAGCACGCGGATCGCGCCCATCGTGAACTCCGGGGCCGACAGGGTGTGGAAGGTCTTGGCCCCCGCCGTGAGGGTGCCGTCGGGAGCGACCGTCTCGAGCTCGACCCAGAAGCCGATCAGGCGGATGTCGCGGGCGAAACCGTGGCCGAGATGGTCGATGTCCCGGAGCACAAGGCCGCCGGCAGGCGGCGCGCTGCCTGCACTGTCGGTTAGATAGCTGTAGGTCCAACCGGTGATTGCGTCGCTGACCTTCTGTACCGTCACGACATCAGACTCGCGCCGGCGTCGTCGGTGACCAGCGGGCTGGCGAAGACCTGTTGCTGGAAATGGGCGAACGCTCCGGTGGCCTCGTCGCGGACGTTGACCATGACGATGAAGGTGCCGTTCTCGATCGCGATCGAGCTCGCCGTCGCGCGGCCCTCGATGGCGTCGATCGTCGCGGTCGTGCCTGCGCCGCGGTCGGTCAGCCCGGCTTCGGGGTCGTCGAGTGCCATCGTCGCCCAGCGATAGGCGTAGCGGCCGCTGCCGCCGCGCGCTAGCGTCATCAGCGTGGTCGTTTCCGCGCCCTGGACGGTGCGGCCGACGCCGAGCGTCAGCGAATAGGGGCTCGCGCTGACCGCAATCAGGTCGTGACCCGTGCCGGCGAGATAATATGGCGCGAGGTAAAGCTGCGGCATCCCTGCGCCGGCGAGCAGGTAGACGATCGGCGGCGGCCCGTCGCCGACGGCATCGGCGTCGAGCTCGGCTGGGACGACATAACCGGACAGCGCGACGGTCTTGCGGTCGACGCCGATCGGGCGCCACGAACTGCTGAAGCCGACGACCTGGCCGAGATGACCGACCCGAACGTCGATGCAGGCGCCATAGACCGGCGCGCGGGTATTGTCGGCATCGCCGACCAGTAGCGTCGGCTGGGCGCGGTACAGCCAATGGTTCCATCCCGCGCCGTCGCGCATCGGCACCGCGACCAGCTCCGCGCGCGCCAGCAGCGCGACCGGCGGCAGGACGGCGGTGCCGCGCAGGCTCGCCGGCCAGCCCAGCGTCGCTGGCGACATCGCCTTGTCGAGCGCCGCAAGGAACGCCTCGGCCTTGGCCTGTGCGGCGTCGCGAGCCAGGAGCGCCGCTGCGGCCCGCCGCGACCACAGGTCGTCGAGCGCGACGGCGTCGATCCAGCCGCTGCCGTCGGCAACGGTGACGCGGTGCCGGTCGCCGGTGACGCCGAGCGTCTGCAGGACCGCCCGCGTGATCGCGCCCCGCGCCGCGGTCACCGCGGCCAGGTCGGCGAAGGCGTAGATACGCGCGGTGTCGGTCATGGCCGCCGGCCGACGATCAGTTGGTCGCCTGCCATTCACCGCCCACCTGCTCCCACGTCGGCAGATCGTCGTTCGGCCGGATGCGGACGAGCGTTGTCGGCAGCGTCACAAGCCACGGATCGCCGACCGGCACCTCGTCGCCGGGCCGCTGCTCGGCCTCGGCAATCTCGGTGACGATGGGGACATACAGCGAGCTGGAAATGTCGGGCGGCGGCCCGCCGTTCCAGATCTCGCCGGTGTCGAGATAGTGGATCACCGCCGCCTCGAACCCTGGTCGCACCGGAAAGACGACGCGGCCGGCCCCGGCACGAAGGAAATCGGCAAAGTCGGGGTCGACGTCGTCGAGCAGCATCCGCTTGGCCCAGCTGTTCTTCCAGCCCCAGAAATAGGGATAGAAGAAATAGACGATATGCTCCCATTCGAATGCCTGTTCGAAGAAGCGGACATAGGGCATCTGCGCCGCCGTCCGGGCGAGGTTGGGCTGGGCATAGCCCTGCGACGACAGTTCGAGCGCGCCGAAGGCGTCGAACTGTTGCGCGGTAAGCAGCGTCAGGCACTGCTTGCGCAGCTCGTTGGCGATGAGCCGCTGGTTGAACGCCGGGTTGCGGCCGCTGATCTGGACGCCCGCCGCGGCGCGCGCCTGCGCCAGCGCCTGCTCATAGGCCTGCTGCTTTGCCTGGTAACCCTGGGTGATCGCGCCGTGGACCTTGAGCCGCCAGACATCAAGGGCACGGTCGGTCCGCTCGCAATAAATCTCGATCGTCACCGCGAGCAGCTCGACCTTGTACGCCATATAGGCGACCGGCACCGAGCTTATCTCGTCGTTCAAAGTATAGTAGCCGGCCGTCGCCCAGGCGTCGATCGTATTCGAGCCGATTACGATCGACCAGACGTGACCGTCCCAGCCGAAGCCGTGACGTTCGAACAGGGCGTGCCTCGCGACATAGCCGTCGTCGATCGGCAGCTCGAACGATTTGCTGCTCTCGTGCGGGTCCTGCACCACCGCTGCGTCGAGCCCCTTGCTGATCGTCTTGACCGGCGGCGGTGGCGGCTCGAGCCCGGTGACGTCATATAGCTTGGCATACGCGGCGTAATTGCCTTCGGTGATTTGCAGCGCGTTGATGGTGAATGGCACCGGCTTGACTAGCGCCTGCTCGGCGGTGCTCGTCCCCGACTGGGTGATGACGTACTCCGTCGCCGGTTCGGGGACGGTGATGTCGAACAGCATTCTCTTGCCGTAGTTATAGACCTGCGCCCGCATGATCTTGTCGATCCACTGGTACATGCCGCTGATATGCTTGGCACCGTCGCCGACGTTGGTGAAGCTGTGCAGGTATTTCTCCTCGAACTCCTCGATCGTCGTCGTCGTCCGGCGTTCGAGGACGCGTTCGACGACCTTGGAGATCGACCGATCGACGACATCCTTGGAGAACTCCGACGCCTGCTTGGCCGAGGATTCGCTCGAGGAGCTCGTCGCGAAGTCGGCGTTCGCCTTGACCTCGACGAACGGCCCGTACTTGGCGTCGACCGACACGCCGGCCTTGAACGACGAGTCCGACTTGATCGTGTCGCTCGTCTCACGCTTTAGCGAGAAACGGTCGGTCGTCTGCGTGTCGCGCGTTTGTTCCTTGGTCGTCTCGCTTTCCTGTAGGATCGTCGTCTCGGTGCGTTCAAGCCGCCGCGTGTCGCGTGACAGCGTCTCCGATTTCAGCACGTTCTCGACATGGGCTAGGTCGCCGCCTTCGTAGCGCAGGACGTGCTCGCGGACCATCAGCAGGTCGCCAAGGCCGACGGGACTTATGGTGCCGTGCCCGGTCGGCATCGACTGCGCCGGCCGCCCGACGTAGTCGTTGCTGGACCATGCCTGAAAGCTATTGCCGACCTGGGTCACCGACACTGCGCCGCTGCTCAGCTCGTGCAGCGCCTGGGTCTGCAGCAACGTCGTCCGCGCGGCGTGCAGCGCGTTGAGTAGCTCGGGGACGGCGTGCGCCGTCGGGTCGAGCCCGACAGCGTGAAGGGCGCCGGTCGCCTCCGCCGGCAGCGCCCGGATCGCCGCTTCGTTCAGCAGCCAAGCCCGGCCGACGACCGACGTCGCGCTGGCGACAATCGGCGTTCCCTTGACGCCATCGCAAGTCGGGGCCGCGGGCGCCGCGGGGCGCGGCGCGGCGGGCTGCGCGGCGTGAAAGCTCGCCGTCGGCAGGTTCGACAGCGCGGCGATGGCGCGGTCGAGGCGGACGATGGCCGGGTTGACGGCCACAGGAGCGTCCGCCTTCGCCGGCGGCGCGGCGACACGGCTCCACTTGCCCGGCTCAGGAGCCGCGGCCGGCGTAGCCTTGTCGGCGGCGTCGGGCAGGTACAAGGGGCGCAGCGCTACCGGGTCGCGCCCGGCGGCGAGCTGGCCGATCGCGTCATATCCCTGCGCCAGCTTGGCGAGGCCGGCGGCATCCGTCCCGAATGACCCCGAAACCAGTTTCAGCGCGACGAGCCAGTCGACCAGCGTCTGTTCTTCGTTGGCGAAGCCGTCCTTGCCGACCAGGGTCGCAGTGGTGTCGCCGGTCGTGGTCCTGACTACGGCCTCGAGGTCGGAGGCGGCGACGGGACCCTTGGCTAGCGCGCTAGCGACCGCCTGCGCCACGTCGCCGAACTCGAGCGTTTCGGCGCGCATCTCGCGCGCATGCTTGGCGACGAAGTCTGCCGCCTGCCGGCGACGAAGCTGCGGCCCGTCGTTGTCGTGAAAGAAGGTCCCGACGAGCGGTCGAAGCGCATTCGGTTTCGGCAGTTCGGCCGGCCGCAGCAGGAGAAAGCGGAACAAGTCGCTCAAGCGATTACTCCCTTGGTTATTCCAAATAAGTCCTCGCCAATCCACCATGGCGGGTTTAGCTATACGGAGTTAGAAAGCTGACCTACTGTTCATTACAAAGATTTGACTATTAGTGTCGACCACATCTATAAATGACAATTGTGATCGCAGTTCCAAACACGGAGTTCGATTTGCTCGCCAAGCTTGCGTCGGTCCATTGCTTAGTCAACAAGTAAATAGCGACACCACTACGTATAGCAACAACGTCTTGGCTGATGTACTAGTGGAACAATATGACGATACAACTGAAGTGTCTACTAAGATTGACGGTGCGGCAGCTGATATAGGCTAAAACGCGACTTCCGGAATTGGCCAATTGCCAATCATAATTGCACAGTGACATGTGTTCGCAGCTGGGCGCACACGGAAATCACGAGTAATATCCCACCCGACACGCCCCATATTATCATGGTTCAGTCGCCAAGACTTGGCAATAGGTAGAACTACCCAATCTTTGACAGCGCAAAACCTCGGCGAAAGTTAAGCGTTGCGATATCGACAGGCTGTCTGGGCAACGAGATTGCCGCGCAAGCGCAAAATATCAAATAGCGCGCCATTTGACGCGGGCCGCGAGCCTCGGCAAGATTCCGCTCCATGGGGAGGCGCAGCGTTTGCGATCCGTTCGACGCGGCGTTGATCGTCGAGCGGATAGCCACGGGCGAAACCACGGCGGCCGACGCGTGGAGGGCCTATGCCGCGACGGCCGCGCGGCCCTGCGCCCGCGCGACGTTCGCCGGGGCGTTGAGCCGCGCGAGGGTAAGCGCGGGCCTCCCGATCGCCGTCAACGCGATGCGCAATCTCAAGCGAGGCGTGAGCGGCCATGAAATCCGAGAGCGCGCGGGAGCGCGGTCCGGTCCTCGTGATCGGCCCGGACGCCGCATTGCGCGTGCGCGGCGGCGCTCTCGACGTCGAACACGGGTCGGGCAAGGATCGCGTTCACGTCAGGATCGATGTCGATGAGCCGAAGCCGGCCGCCATCCTGTTCGACGCGCATGGCGAGTTCCTGACCGGCGAGGCGATAAGATGGTGCGCCCGATACGCGATCCCTCTCATCCTGCCGAACGGCCCCGGCCGCGCGATCCTGTTTTATGAAAGCGCGCTCGAAGCGGACGGCGCGGGCGAGGGCGTCAACGGCAAGCACGCCGCCCGTATCCTCGACGTCGGGCCTTCGCTCGTCCGCGCCCAGGCGCTCGCCGATCCGGTCCCGGTCGCGCGGGCGATTGTGAGCGCGAAACTCAAGGCGTCCGCCGAGAGCGTTCCGGCGATCGACAAACGGCCCTGGAGCTTGAGGCTCGACGAAGCGCGCTCCGTCGCCGAAATCGTGACGATCGAAGCCCGCATCGCGGCGGCCTACTGGCGAGCCTTCCGCGATCTGGGCCTCCGCGAGCGCAAGGGCGGCGATCTCCCGCGCTCATGGCTCAGGTTCGCCAACCGGCAAAAGGGCGCTCAATTTCTCGGCTCGAAGCACGCCTCGCATCCGATCAACGCCATGCTCAACTACGCCTATGTGGTCGAAGCGGGGCGGCTGGCGCGAGCTTTGACGGCGGCCGGCTTCGCCCTGCCGATAGGGTTTCTCCACAGCGACAAACACGGGCGGAACTCGCTCGTTTGGGACGCGATCGAGCCGCTGCGCCCCTTAATCGACGCGCGGGTGTTCAAGTTCATCGCGCAGAGAGAATTCGTCCGGTCGGACTTTCCGCAAGCGGGTCGGAACGCGCATCGGATCGATCGCGCGATCATCGCCGAGCTTCTGCGGGTTTCGCTGTTGCCGTGGGAACGGCACGAGGACGCGGCGCGATGGATGGAGAGGACGATTGCAGACGCCGTCAAACAACACCTACGGGACTAAAGCCCGATGATATTAGGTGGGATCATTCACGGGTCTTTCTTGGGCGTCTGCCCAATCTGTACGTTTTCTTTTCGTCAGGCCCGTAGCGGTCTCTTCGCCCCTTTACACGACTTTTGCCGGACGTTCAGGTGGGGGCGCCTCACAACGGTGTTGCCCCCATGTGGAAACCTTGGCCCTTCATTGCTCAACGGCGTGATCCAACTCAAATCGCCTCGCCGGACCACTTACGAGGGTCGACCAGGCGCGCGATACAAAGACAGTTCCTGCACGCGCTCGGCCACTACCTGCGCGTTGTGTGGCCAGTCTTATTCGGCATCCTTGCATGGCAGCTTGGACTCGGCATCTTAATCGCTTGGATTGAGCGTTGGTCGCTCGGCGATGGAGTGTACTTCACCTTTGTCACGGGGCTTACCATCGGCTACGGCGACTTGGTGCCGCATCAGCCTCTGTCTCGGTTCCTGGCCATCTTGGTCGGTTTATTGGGCACGGTATTGACTGGCCTCATTGCCGCCATCGCAGTCCGCGCGCTACAAACCGCGACGGATGATTCGACCTAAAGTCATCCTGCTCTAAGGCTTCAATCTCGCCCGCCGCGTCACCGGCTTCATGCTGGGAGGAAGGCGATCCTGAGAATGGATCGCGCGCCTTATCTCTCAAAGCCGCGCTGGCTGGCGAGATTATGGGCGCGAACGAAGTCGGAGTGAAGCGGGCCGAAGCCCGCCCTAGTCTCCGATCGCAATTCCGCATAGGGCGTCGAAGGACGCCCGTCTCTCGACGGGCTATGTGGCGAAACAACCGGCTCCGGCCGGGTCACGGCGGGGCGAACGAGGCGCGGGCGCGCGTTGGCCGTCCGCACTAGTGAAGGCAATGGAACAGCCGCCGCGCCATGCTCGGCGACAAAATCCGTCAGCTCAATAATCTGCGCAACGCGGCCCTTCGGAACGGGCCGATCGCCGCGCGTCCACTTGGAGCCTTCGTTGGGCTCAACGCCGAGCAAATATGAAAGCCGGTACGGAGTGAGGCCGGCGCGCTCAAGCCGCTCGCGAAGTTCCTCAGGCGACATGGACCGGGTTTTACCACGCGAAGGGGCTGCCAGGCGATCCGCGATCGAGGCCAGGACAGATCGTCAAATTGTCTGTGGCGACGATCGTAGCCATGCTTCTGGCTCCGATTCACTGATCGTGACGCCAAGCCCGCTTAGGCGGCTTCTGGCGGGCTTTGAGAGAGGGCAGCGTCATCGGCGTCCCCCGGATCCATTGTCGCCGCCGTTGGCCGCTGGCGGGAATCCTCGAGCCCGCCTCAGCCCGTTGACTCCGCCTCCCTGGGAACGGCCGCGTTCAACGCGCCAGTAAAGGCACGCGACATTTAGCTTGACGCGAATCGGTTTGCCCGATACGTAGAAGCTCACCCGAAACAGGGTTCCATTGGTGAAGTGGCGTGGCCGATCAGGCCACTGTCGCTTCAAACCCCTCCACCGCCAGGCGCGGTGGACGCTGGAGCCTGTTCATGTCGGGGACAATTTCTTTAAATGACGCCGTGTCCGCCTCCGGACTTGATCCGGGGGCTGCCCCCGATTGGCGCTCGGTCGCGCCGTCGTCGGCAAGGCTGCTCCTTCGCCACTCCACAATTCAGCTGCACCCGCAACGAGCGCGACTGGTTCCTCTACCTGGCGTATAGCGCCGGCGAGAGGCCGGGCACAGTGCTCAGGCGCTTCGCGGAAGCTTACGCGAGCGGAGCCCCCGTTCCCTTCATCCCCGAACTAGGCGAGCCGAAAAACCAACGGCGCC
>CAVXVE010000037.1:0-612686 GCA_963764955.1 uncultured Alphaproteobacteria bacterium
CTGGTCCCGATCGTTTGAACAGGATTCCGCGAAGGTTAAGTGGACTGCTGCCAGGGTCGGTCCTTTGCAATTTCGCGCGCGGGGCGTGGTGGAGGGAGGGCGTAGCCCGACCCGGAGACACGTCCTGCGCGCGGCGGAAAATTCATGCCGCCGCCGCGAGGGGCGATGGCGTGAAGTAGGCCTCGTCCGGGGTGCGCCGGTCAAGGCTCGAATGCGGGCGCCGATGATTGTAAAAGGCCAGATAGCGACCGATCGAGCTGCGCGCCTCGCTGACGCTATCGTAGGCTCTCAGGTAGACCTCCTCGTATTTGACGCTTCGCCACAGGCGCTCGACGAACACGTTGTCTCGCCAGGCGCCTCTGCCGTCCATGCTGATCGCGACGCGATGCTTCAGCAGCACGCCGGTAAAGTCGACGCTTGTGAACTGGGCGGATTCAAGTGGTCGTCGCAACATTTTGACGGGAGTTGCGATGAACATTCGAAAACGGCGCTCGGATCGTTCTGGGCGGGTGCGCTTGTTCTCACCAGGTCGACCGCCGGTGGCAGGGCGAGAGGAGCGGCGGCGATTTTGGGCAGCGATTGCGGCGGGCACGGCGAGTGAAGATGCTGCGGTCGGTGTCGGTGTCCCGCAGGCGGTAGGAACACGATGGTTCAGGAAGGCAGGGGGCATGCCGCCATCGATGTTTGGGCTATCGGCGAAGCCGCTCTGTGGTCGGTATCTCTCTTTTGCGGAGCGGGAGGAGATCGCGCTCCTTCGCGTTCAGGGCTACTCCATGCAGGAGGTCGCTCGCCGGCTCGGGCGAGTGGCATCGACAATCTCCAGAGAGCTGCGGCGCAACGCCGCCACCCGAAGCGGTGGCCTCGCGTATCGTGCGACGACAGCGCAATGGCACGCCGAGCGCGCTGCTCGCCGCCCAAAGCAGGCGAAGCTTGCGCGCAACGCGGCGTTAAGAACCTATGTCGAGGAACGGTTGGCTGGCGTCGTTGTGGCTCCGAGCGGGGCTCCTGTTCCCGGCCCGGTCGTGTCCTGGAAAAGCCGTCGGCACGGACCACGGAAGGACCGGCGATGGGCAAACGCCTGGAGCCCGGAGCAGATCGCCCGTCGCCTGCCGGTGGACTTCGCGGACGACGCGACCATGCGCATCAGCCATGAAGCCATCTATCAAGCGCTGTTCGTTCAAGGTCGAGGCGCGTTGCGCCGCGAACTGACGGCCTGCCTGCGCACCGGGCGCGTGTTGCGGATGCCGAGGGCGCGCACGCGCGGGCGAGGCAAGACCTTCATCTCTCCCGAGATCATGATCAGCCAACGTCCGGCGGAGGCAGCCGATCGCGCCGTGCCGGGCCACTGGGAAGGAGACCTTATCCTGGGTCTTGGGAGTTCGGCGATCGGCACCTTAGTGGAGCGCACGACGCGCTTCACTCTGCTGCTATACCTGCCGCGCATGGCGGGCCATGGCCACGAGGCTCGCGTGAAGAACGGGCCCGCACTCGCCGGTCATGGCGCCGAGGCGGTACGTGCCGCCATCTCGCGCACGATCGTCACGTTGCCCGAGCAACTGCGCCGGTCGCTGACTTGGGATCAAGGAGCTGAGATGGCCCAGCACGCGCGCCTCAAGATCGAGGCGGGCGTGCGAGTCTATTTCTGCGATCCTCACAGCCCATGGCAACGGGGCACCAACGAGAACACTAACGGACTGCTGCGCCAGTACTTCCCCAAAGGGACCGATCTCAGCATGCACAGCGCCAACGAGATTGCAGCCGTGGCCGCCGCCCTCAACTCGCGGCCCCGAAAGACGCTTGATTGGAAGACACCCGCAGAGGCGCTTGACCGGTTTCTCCTATCAGCCGACAAAGATCGTGTTGCGACGACCGCTTGAATCCGCCCTGGCTGCCCTGGTCGCTGTTGAAGATGTCCGGCTTGCCACGCTTGGCCAGGGCCTCCTCCAGCGCCTCGATGCAGAAGTCGGCTTCCATCGTGATCGACACCCGATGCGCAAGAACCCGCCGGCTGAACACGTCGACGACCGCCGCCAGGTAGACGAAGCCACGCGCCATCGGGATGTAGGTGATGTCCATCGCCCACACTTGATCGGCCCGTTCGATCTTCACCCCGCGCAGCAGATACGGGTAGATCTTGTGGCCGGGCGCGGGTTTGCTGGTGTTCGGACGGCGATAGATGGCCGCGATCCCGATGCGCTTCATCAGGCTGGTTACATGGCGCCGGCCGAGCGAGACGCCCTCCCGGTTCAGGAAGTCGCGCAGCATCCGGCTGCCCGCAAACGGGTAGTCGAGATGCAGTTCGTCGAGGCGGCGCATGATCCGCAAATCCTCGGTCGAGGTTGGCCAGGGTTTGTAGTAGACGGCGCCCCGGCTGACGCCGAGCGCCTCGGCCTGCCGGGAGATCGGCAAGTCGTGCTCACGGTCGATCATCGCCTTGCGCTCAGCAATCCCGCCTTGGTGAGCGCCCCTTCTAAAAAATCGTTCTCCAGGGTCAGCTCGCCGATCTTGGCGTGAAGCGCCTTCAAGTCGACGCTCGGCGCCGCCTTCGTCTCGCCCCTGTCAGCGCCGAACAGGCCAGCCGCCCCTTCCAGCACCTGGCTTCGCCATTGCGTGACCTGGTTCGGGTGCACATCGAAAAGCTGAGCCAGTTCGGCCAGCGTCTTGTCGCCCTTCATGGCAGCCAACGCCACCTTCGCCTTGAAGCCCGGCGTGTGGTTCCTACGGGTTCGCTTCGTCATCTTTGCTCCTGATTCGCGACGAGAACCCTCGCCGCCGTCAGGCAGAAAATCCACTCAACCGACTGTTCAGATTCTCGAAGCCAGCTCTATAAGGCCACTTGTCGCCACTTCGCCACTTTCGTCCAAAACTAGCCAGTAAACCGTGGACGATTGGACATCGCCGACCCTTTTCCACCCCTTAGACGGTTGAACCAGAATGGAACGTGCGCGGGAAGAATGACGCGGACGAGGTCGCGGCCCTAGGCGTCGTCAAAGGGTTAGGTCAGCCACGCCAACGACAACACTGGGTGGAGCGTCCCCTTATCGGCGATGAGCCATCCGAGAGATTGGCACTGCCAGTAATTTTTGCGTGCCGAAGTTCCCAGATTCCTCTGAGTTGGTTGTTAGCAAGCTTGTGTTCACGATTCACGCTTTTGTCGGCGGTCGCTGAGGCTGAGCGGGAGCGGATTGCGGAGGTGAAGGACCAGCGGGCGCGAGGTCGGTTTCTTGGGGGGAGTGTGCCGTTCGGCTGGCGGCGTGTTGGTGATCTGTTGGTTGCAGTTGCGGAGCAGCAAGCCGCCATCAAGCGGATGCGGAAGCTTCGGGCGAAGGGGCTAAGCCTGCGTGCGATCCGGGACCGGCTTGGGGAATGTTGCGGTTGGCAATGCGCTGAGGGTAGGCGCGTAATGGGCTGAGATGACGGTCGGCCCTCCTTGTGCAGGGGTCATTCCCGGACTTCTGTCTCTCGGAGGCTCGCGGCGAACTTCGGATCAGTCAAAACAAGCTCATGTATGGTCTGATAAATTAGTTCCGAAGCCGTCCAACGAAAGTTCACAAATGTGATAAGCATATATATCGCGACTACAGCACATCCAGCAGCAAACCAAAACTTACCAAGTAATATCGAAAGTATCATGAAAAGGATAAGTACTAACGATATGCTACGTGCGATCTTGGATTGAATCTCGTATGTTTCAATTTTTGTTAAGATTGGGTGTTTGTAGGCAACAAGTGCGTTACGACAGCGTTCAAAGTTATTGACTAGAATATCTTTGGATAGTTTACCCATCTTCATTAAGCGATTATACCAGCACTCTTCTCGCTTACGTCGCCAATCACGATAAAATTTATCGTATATCCAATTTAGAAGATCATGAGAAATGGCTTTTATCAATATCGAAATTACTAGAGCTACCACTAGAAACAATATCAGGCCGAACGCGGTGTTTAGGGCTGGTAAAACATCGAGATATTGGCTTACATCTTGTTTATATGTGAATAGTAAGATTGTAAGTGCTGCCGATGGCAGCGTTATACTTGAAAACTCAATAGGGTCTTTAACAATTTCTTGGAGATTTTTTATTGGATTTGACATTGCAAATCTCGCGCATCCCAGTCGGGGAATCCAAAAACGGTGGAACCACTAACTCACGTCACGATTTCGTCTGCGCCAATATGACCCGGGCACATTCTCGACGACATCCGCAATGGGTGAATCCAGCTAGAGAGCCAGCGCGATAGCAAAAGGCTGTGCCCTCAGGTTAAAAGTCGTCAACAAGCTGCGTTATTTGCGTGGGCCGGTTGAGAGCTTTAGCGCGATTCTCACGGGTGTTGGTAGGCCTGCCCGTTGGAAGGCGAGCCAACGCGCCTAAGGAGTTCCTCCTCCCTCTCGGGCCTGTACAGCTTGCACGCGCATACTCCCTCGCGTTTGGCGTCCGTCCGCCTCACTCGCCTGACGCGGACGCTGGCGCGAAAGCACAGAAGATTGGCCGAGAAAAGCAAACGCGCCGCTGGTCCGGCCGTATATCGATGGCGCGCGCTGCGGATCGCGCGGGGAGTTCGCGCGATCCGCGACGCAGGGCGTGTCCTCATGAAGCCCGCATCTCGGCGGGGCGCGTCCTTGCCGCCCATTCCCGTGTCCCCTTTTTCGGCGGGGATGGGCGGCAGCCGCGCGCACAGATTGCGGAAGCCTCGCCTGAGGGCAACTCGGCAAATTTGCGGAGTTAATCGCCTGCACCGCCGCGCCCTTCGGGCCAATTGTCTAAATGGCCAAATAGACGAACGGCCTTCACGGCCCTGGCTGCCTTCAAGGGCTGAGTCAGCGATCATCACCGAAGACGCCCGGGCGCCGTCCCCTTATCGGCAATGAGCCATCCGACAGATGGTACAGCCAGCAATTTTCGCGTGGCGAAGTTCCAGATTCCTTTGAGTTGGTTGCCCCCTGAGAGGATTTGGAGAGAGAATCGCCCAGCAATGCCGCCAATTTCGGCCGCCATTTTCGATCTATGAATCTGGTAATCTATTTTATTTTCATGCGCTTAGACCCAAGAGGCGATTTTTTTATTCTCCGCTAAGTCATTGATTTTGCGAGGACGCGCCTTTGCCGAGGCTCTCGATACAACGAGTTGTTATAGGGCAATCGTGTGACGTGTCACGTTTGGCTGCAGTTCTGCGGTTACGCATCACGACGTATCACCACAGGGTATCGTGTAAATACTCGCGCAGGGTACGCCTCAGCGCCTCGGGGTCTTCACGGTCTCCAGCAGAGAGCCGCCTACGACGGACGAACTGGTCGATTTCGACCTCACGCAACTCGATCAACACGCAGCGCAGCCCCTTTCGTCGACGTGCGCGATGCCGTTGCATGCGGAGGGCCGCTGCAGAACGAGACGGCTCTTTTGTGACCGGAGATAGCTCTGCTGTCCCTAGATCGTTAACCATCGGTGCCCCGGTCGCGTAGGCGAATTTGGCTTCCTCTTTACGAGCAGAAAATATCAAAATGTCAGGGCGGTGGGAATGCATCGAATGACCTTGCACCAGAATGGGCGATTGGCCTCGAAGCGTGGCCGGACGACGCAGGCTGTCGGCGATGGCGTCGTGGACCCAATCGTCTGGGTGGCCGTCCGGATCGCTGGAACCATATGCGCGAGACGTGAATTGACGTCCGGCCGCCCGCATGGAAGTCTTTTGGTTAGCGGGGCGGCGCGAAGGGCGGTCGCATGAATATTATTCGGAAATACGCGTTCGTTTTGGTGTTGGCGCTCGCGGTCATTTATGTCTATGCGCCTCTGAGCCTCGAGTACGTCACCAAGCTCCAATGGCTTGATGACATAAACGTCATCGTTGCCAAGTCCCTCGCACCCGCAAAGCCGGAAGCGGACGTTTCCCCAGTCGATCCAATCGCCGCAGCGAATGTCGACGAGGACCTGGACTATCGAATTGCCCAACGGATGAAATCGATCGAAGGATGGCGCTCGTTCTTGGCCGCTCATCCGGCTGGCCCGCATGCGCAATCTGCGCGCTCGGAACTCGACAAACTACTTCCGGTCGAGAGGCCTCACGCGCCTGCGGTTGCCCAAGCCTCGAATGGTGGGTCGTCGGACGCGAAAACTCCGAGCGAGGACAGCTCACCGGACCGGCTTTCACCACGGTCCGAAGTTGCCTCCGATGAAACCTGCAAACGCGACGAGGATCGTCTCCTGCGATTGTCCAGCCCGACAAGGGACGAAGCGATGCGTTTCCTGACTGAGTTACGCTGCGATAAGCTGCGTCCAGAGCTATTCCGGCTAACGGAACATCTGGACTACCAAGCTCCTAGCGCCGCCGTTGCCGCTCAAAGTCATCCTTCAATTGTCGCTGAAGCAGGGGTCGCGGGACGGAAAGCGACTGAACCTCGGAATAAGGCGCACTGGCGTGTCTCTTCGCGCGGCCCTCCGGCAAGACGACACGCGAACAGGGGAGCAGCCCCCAACTTACCGCCCATCCTTTTGGCGCTTTTTGGCGAGACGCCGAGGAACTCGACCGTGTTCCAACGAACCCGAATCAGTGGCGGACCGAGCGGCGGACGCGGCGGGGTGAGTGGCGGCGGCGCCGCTGGGGGAGTGGCCAGCGCCGCAAGCGCCAGCGGAAGTGGCTCGGGCGGCGGCGGATCAGCTAGCGGCGGATCGAGTGGCAGCGGCTCGGGTGGGGGTAGTGGCGGCGGTGGTGGAGGATCGGGCGGCGGCGGATCAGGCAGCGGATCGGGCGGGGGTAGTGGCGGCGGCGGATCAGGCGGCGGCTCGGGCGGCGGCGGAGGTACCGGCGGTGGCAATGGCGGCGGCAATGGTGGGGGTGGGGGCAATGGTGGGGGCAATGGCGGCGGCAATGGCGGGGGCAACGGCGGAGGGAACGGCGGGGGCAACGGCGGAGGCAACGGCGGGGGCAACGGCGGCGGCAGTCATTAATCGGGTTTCTTTGCGGTAGCGGCCTCGATGCGTCCCAGACCGAGAGCGCGGCGAGCGCCTGATTTGGCTGCCCCCACTGTGGTCGACCGCCTGCGCTCGCTGCGGGACCGAGCGAGTCATTCAGCGACGTGATCCTGCGGATCGCAGCCCGGAAATAGGAGGCAGCCTATGACGGCGTACCAAAATTGCGAGGTGAGCGAGGTTATGCGGTGACGCTTCCAAGCGGCGTTGCGGGAGCGGGATAGGGCTTCAGCCTCCGCAACGAGAACAAGCGACCTCTCGTCACGCCGTCGTTTGGGACGTGGGAAGACGCCGAACAGGCGCGAGCCGAGGTCGCGAGTGCCGTCGGAAAGGCTATTGAGCTCGCGCCACAGGGTTAGGCGGGTCGCGGTCCGGGGCCTGCCGCCCGCTCCTTCCATCTGTCTTGCGCGCATGGGAGGGACGGGCGGTGAAGACGCGTCGAAACGGCGGCCGGATTGCTCCGAGCGCGTCGTCACGCCACGCGGATAATGCGCGAAAATACCCCTTTCGAGCATTCGCAGCGCGGCGCACGCCGAGTTAAGGAAGGCGCACAACCCGCGCCTGTGTTTTCAGGCCAAAAGGGTAGCGGTAAAGTCTTCTCCATCAAAGACAGTTCGGAAAAATTATCAGCGGATTGAGGCCCAAAAACAGCCTTTTTCCGAACTGCTGGTAGTGTCTCAGTTTGAAAATTGATGGGCTTGACGCGCACTCGCGCCGCTCCGATGTCCCGTGGTATGCTTGGCGCAAAGCATGGGAGCAACGGGATGCCAATTGAGGCCTACCTTCCGACATCAGGGGCCAGCTTTGGCCCCGAAGCTGTCACGAACATGGGAAAAGCCCTTGAGGGCGCGGTAGACATCCTCGGGATTGTGCCGAGCGACGAAACCAAACGCGAAGCTGTCGCTAGGTTCATTATCAAACTTGCCGAAATCGACGGGGGCGTGGATGCGGCGAGCTTGCGCGATAAGGCCGTTATGGCTTTAGGTGGCTCGATCCATCTCGCTTCACTGTCAAAGGACGGACAACCTGATGCCGACCGGTCCTAAAGGCGAGAAGCGCTCCGCCGACGTGAACGCTTCTTGATGCACGCTACACTCGCCGCTCAGAGAGCACTGCCGCAATTCGCGTAGCATTGACGCTTGATGCCGGTTGCGCCGGCCCCATTGACCCGACCTATGCATGCATCCCCACCGGGCATTAGTCGATACATGCATGAGTTTCAGAATCGCCCAACAGCAGGAAGTTCGGACTGCCCCGGCTGCGCACGACGTGGGGCGCCCATGGGAAGGACCCGTAAGGCTAAGCGGGGAAGGCTCAGGGCGGCATAGGGGCTGCGATGGTACCAAGTGGCCTATGGGAATGGAGAGCCGCTGGCGGGCTTCTGTACCCCGCCTCTGCCGTAGCCCCAAGGACCAGCACAAGGCGGCTCATGACGGCCGGGAGATGGCTGAGGGCGCGGCGACACTTCGGGCACCTTCCTCAATTGCCCGCCTCGAGAAGCGCGCCTATTCGTTGAAATGCCGAGAGGGAATGACCGGCGGGAGGTCCCGGGAGGGTTGGGAAGGTCGGCGGTGGGTGACGAGGCGGGCCTTCGCGCCTCTCTAGACGCTGCCCTATAAGGGAAAGCCTGCGCTCCGCTGTCGTTTCGTCGGGGGCGAGCGCATCGACAACAGCCGGTCACGCACCGCTATTGCGTCTCTAAGATAGTCGAGGCGCGCAAGGCCAAGGCGCTGAACCGCCAAGCATTCACGAATTCGCGTAAGACGCGTTCGCCACTAGAGTATCCGTATTGATCAAGCGGTTTTTGGCGTCCAAGGGCGATTGGCCTTGAGGAGGGCATTTGCGAGGACGACGAGCTTTCGCATGATTGCGGTTAGGGCGACCTTTGCCGGCTTTCCGGTTTGGATGAGGTGTGCGTATTTCGTCTTCATGTCCGGATTGAAGCGGGCGGCGACGAGGGCGGGCATGTAGAGCGCTTGGCGGACGTCGGCGCGACCGCCGCGAATGAATGAGCGACCGGTCCAACGCCCTGACTGTCGGGCGATTGGCGCCAAGCCTGCGAGGTTGGCGGCCTGTCCGGCTTCGAGAGCGCCGAGTTCGGGCATTGCGATCAGCAAGGCAGAGGCGGTGATGTTGGATACGCCGGGAATGCTGGTCAGGATGGCGAAGCGATCGGCGAGGCTCACGTTTGCTTCGATAATCTGGAGAATGGTCGCTTCGACTGTCGCGATCTGGCGATCGATCTGTTCGAGGCGCTGAGCATTCTGACGTTTCAACAGCGAGAGCGTCAGAGCTTTTCCGCGGTTCTTGGCGGCGGTTCGATCCTTCACAAGGGCCTCGCGAGCGACGTAAAGCTCCTTCAGTTCGAGCAAGAGCTCGCTTCGGGCTGGGCGCGCCTCCAATTCCAGCATGGCGCCCATGCGAGCCAGGATCGCCGCATCCAGGCGATCGGTCTTCGCCAGCTTGCCGGTCGCCTCAGCGAAGCGGCGCGCCTGACGCGGATTGACCTTGACGAACGGAACGCCAGCGATGCCCAGCGCGCGTTCGACGGCGCGATGATAGGGCCCGGTCGGTTCGAACACGACCCGGTATAAAGGCGTCTCCGTGAGCCATTTGATGAGCGCTTTGTGACCTCCCTTCGTGTTGGCGAAACGCCGGGTGGCGCCGTCGGCCAGCCGATGGGCGTCGAGATGGTCTTTCGACACATCGACGCCGATGGTATCGTTCTTCATCTTTTCCGCGCCTCTGCTTGTCATTCGGGGCTCTCCCCCGGGTATCCGTTCAGGCCAAAGGAAAAGACGAGGGCGATCAAACTCTAGCTCGACCCGTCAAACGGTCAGCGTACTCCCGATCCGACCCTCGCCGCTGACGAGAGGGCAGCCACCCTCTCTCAGCGGTTCCTTCTCGCCTCCTCGGCGCCAAAAGTCATAAGACAAGCGTCCTGCTTTTGGGTCTACGCATACCCGGCATTCTTGAAGTATGCGGCGCATTCGGCTGGCGGGTATTGGGCGAGGATTTCGCCGCAGGCGTCGGAGATGGCCTCGTAAGTTCGCGCTCCGACCTTTCGCAGCAGGGTCTTGAACTTGGCGAAGACCTGCTCGATTGGGTTGAGGTCTGGGGAGTATTTCGGCAGGAACACGAGGCGGGCTCCGACATCCCGGATCGCCTTCCGCACCGCCTTTCCCTTGTGCGAGCCGAGATTGTCGAGGATCACGACGTCGCTGGGCTTGAGGGTCGGGACGAGGAACTGCTCGACATAGGCGCGAAAGCGTTCGCCGTTGATCGGTCCATCGAACAGGCAGGGCGCATCGATCCGATCCTTGCGCAAGGCGGCGAGGAACGTTGCGGTCTTCCAGTGGCCTTGCGGGACCTTGTCGACGAGCCGCTCGCCGCGCGGCGCCCAGCCGTGAAGGCGGGTCATGTTGGTCTTGGTCCAGGTCTCGTCGATGAAAACCAGGCGCTTGGGGTCAATGAGCCCCTGATAGGCTCGCCAGCGCGCGCGATGACGTCTTATGTCCGGGCGATCCTGCTCCTGCGCGACAAGGGTCTTTTTTTAAACGTCACGCCGCTCCGCCGAAAAAAGCGGCTCATCATCGAAGTGTCGGATTTGACGCCGCGCTCGGCCCAAAGGCGATCGCAGAGCGCCTGAAGCGTGATGTCCGGTTTCTCGGCCCGCGCGGCCTGCAGAAAGTCCCGGTGCGGCATGAGCTTGGAGGCGCGGTGGCCGCCGTGCCCGACAGGCTCGCGCGAGCCATCCCGCTCCAGGCGCTCCAGCCATTTGATGGCTACCGATTCGCTG
This sequence comes from uncultured Alphaproteobacteria bacterium, assembly GCA_963764955.1. Taxonomy (GTDB): domain Bacteria; phylum Pseudomonadota; class Alphaproteobacteria; order Rhizobiales; family Beijerinckiaceae; genus Roseiarcus. The sequence goes on from CAVXVE010000037.1 coordinate 10,761, forward strand.
ATCTCATAGCGCCGCGCGGCGGCCCGGCGGCTCATCGCGCCTCTCTCCACCGCGTCGATCACCCGGTCGCGCAAGTCTTGCGAATATGGCTTCGGCATTCCTGCTGGCCTCCGCCCAGCCAGCAGGGTGAATCAGAAATTCGCCGATTCGGGAATCCCGGCCCGATTCTACGCAAAAGCACGACGCTCTAGCACAGCAAAAACGACCGGTTCCGGTGACGCAACGTCAACCGCGAACGCCACTGGCGGCATCTTTGGATTTGGCGGAGGTTGGCGGTTTCCAAGGCAGGGGCGGCAACGCCACTGCGGCGGCCGATGCGTCGGCGACAGGCGGCGGAAAGGCGATTGCGACGGGCATGTCAAACGGCGGTTTTACTACCGTGTTCAATCCCATTGCCGCCAACGCAACATCTAGCGCCGAGACCACAAACGGAGCGATGGCAGAAGCGGTGTCCACCACTAGCGGGAAGATTGGAGAAGCTCAGTCTACCGCGAAGACCAGCCTGGGGGGTGTGAGCGTTCAGTCGACCCTTACGGCTCCGTCATCATCATAATTTGTTTCAGATTTTGGAACGTCGACCGATGCGATCGCGCAGGGCGGCTCGGCCCCCGCCTTTCCCAATGCCGTATCCTTTGCCATCTCGACCGTCCTCACCGACAGGCCTACGCCACAGCGCTAATCGGTGGCGCGAGCAATGTCGCCGACGCCCTGTTAGGACCGCAAGACCAGATTTTCGGGACTGCAAGTCAATTCGCGAGTATTTTCACGCCTTTAGGCAAGGAGATACCGGTACTGCAACCTCGACGTTCGATTTTCGCTTTCAGGGCGATCTGCTCCTTGGCGTGATCGACGCTTTCGATTTTGACATTATCGTCAATGGGGCCGAAGTTTTCGCCGGAGATTCTGTAACTGATACCGTCATCAATCTGGGTTCCAACTTCGGACCCAATATTGATTTGACGATCAATGGGTTTGGCGACTTTGCCATCGGCGGAGTGGTCGAGGGGGTTCCCGAACCATCCACGTGGGCCCTGATGCTGCTCGGCTTCGCGGGGTTCGGCTGTGCGGGCTGTCGCAGAACGAGAGAGCCGCGCGCGGCGTAAAAGTGCAAAAAAGAGCCCCGCGCGAGTGTTGAACTCGACCGCGGGGCAAAGCGCGCTTGGGCTGGGGGGCAAGAACTAAGCGCGCTCAACACTAAAACGCGACCCCACACCATCTATTCAATAAAATCGCCGTGAACGGTGGAACTCCCCGTTACACCTAAATGAAAAGGGCCGCCCAAAAAGCCGCCCTTTCCTTTTGGCCCCGACGTTCGCAGCGCCGGGGCTTTTGTGGCGAGAGCTTCTCGGACATCATTTTAGCGCTGGCGAAGAATGAGCGGGTTTGAAAAGCCGCTTTATTGGGGTGATTTGGGCGCACCCGACCCTGTATCAGGCGCTTGTGGCCGAGCTTTCAAGCCGGTCACAGTCACGCTATCCGAGGGGCGGCAGAGGTTGACTAGGACTTGCCCGAAATAAGCGCCGGATGGCTCGTAAGCAGCGCGGCGGACCCAGCAGTTAGTAGGAATGATCAGGGGCGGAATGTCTGCGCCTACCGGATCAGGGACATAGCCGCCGCTTAAGCCGTTGCTGATGCTGACGGCATTTCCCGCGCCGTTGCCATAGCCGTACCCATTGCCATTGCCATAGCCATAGCCGTTGAAATAGCCATAGCCGTTGAAATAGCCGTTGCCGTTGAAATAGCGGCCATAGCCGTAGCCATAGCCGTTGCCATAGCCATAGCCATAGCCATAGCCGTTGCCATAACCGCAACCCGCGCCGTAGAAACCCAAGCCGCAAACGTAACCGCCAAATAAACCGCGGGCGCGACCGCCGCTGCCGTGAAAGCCGCGGTGAAAGCCGCCGCCATGGAAGCGCCGCCGAATCGGCTTCCCGCGCAAGCGGGAGCGGCGAGCAGGATCATCAGCAACGCGAGAAGAGAGCGGGCGTCAAACGCGGCTTGGCTGGTGGCAATGCGGAGCACGTGACCGATATGGGAGCGGCCCGCGCCGGCCGCCAGAGTTCGGCTCGTCCAATGTCAGGGCAGAGGACGGGCCACGGCACGCTAGGCGCCGATCGAGGACCGCAGGCGAGGGGAGGACACCTGCCGGCCGCTTCGATGCAAAATCCTCATCGCACTCTATTGAAAAGGGACCCCGCGCCGCAAGCGGGGCATATCAAATCAACGCGCGCGCCGATCGCCAGCGCTTCATTTGACCTGCGCGCCCGGGCGGAATAGGCGATCTGAAACGGAGGCTCCGTCCACGGGGCGCAGCATCCCGCGACGCCAAGGAGCGCGAGCAGGATGAAGAGAACGCAAATTGCTTGCCGATAGTCGGCCATCGTAGCCCCATTCGCGTTTCGCAACTCGCGGCGCGAAAATGGCGCGACTATGCAACCATTTTGACGAAAATCAATCGGCCGTCGCCAGCCTCAGGCAGGATCATGTCGCTGTAGCTCTCACCGGGTACCGCGCATGAAGTCAACCGATCGGCCTCGCCGCGCGGCTCGAAAATGGCCCGGTCGTTCGGACCTCATCGACTCGAACATCACACAATTGTGGCTTGTCGGATCAGCGGGAACGCCGCACAAATCGCCTCCTCTCCCACGCGCCTCCATTAAGATGACCGAACCGATCACCCCGTACCTTCTAACTACGTTTGTAGAGCCTGCTCCGTCTCCGTCGGACCCACCTGACGCGCCAGACGTCTACCGAGCGCTTGGTGTTGCAATGGTCGCTTGGGGACGCCTGGAAGGGCATTTCACCCTCACCACGATCGCGCTTCTCAACCTCGGACCCCGAAAGCAGAAGAAATTCCCGATGAAGTGGGAGGGTCAAGCCGCAGTCTGGCGGGAAGCTCTATCCGCCGTCCCTCAGCTGGCCGGATTGAGAGGCGTCGCCGAGCAATTCCTCTCGAAGATGGCCGCGCTCGCGGAGCCCCGACATTTGATCGTACACAGCAATTGGGGCCTGTTCCAAAGGGAATCGCCGGCCGCAATCGACGCAATAAAGGTCCGAGCGCAACCGAAGACGGAAGATGGCCTGCTTCACGCCAGAACCATTTTCACCGCTGCAAATCTTGGCGAGTTTTCAGAGCGGGCTAATCAGCTCAATCTCGAACTGATGAAAGTCAGCGTTCCGATTACGGCACTCAGAGGATCACCGTCGAGCGCGGCGAGGCGGGTTTGACGCCTTGCCATGCGGGCGAGTCTCAGCCCTGCAACTCCTCAGGCAGTGTCGCCTGATCGCGGCGAGAGCGTCGGGTGGAAAAGTGAGAGATGGTGACCACGCCATCGATGTGGGAGCGACGCCGGGCGGTCGCTAGCGTGCCGCAAGCCCCTCGTAGACCGCCCTGCATCGATCGTAGATGCTCGCGGACCGCGCCTTGGGGCAATCGGCTAGCGTCTGCAGGAGATCGGTCAGCTTCGCGTCGCCGTGCTCCGCCATGAGCCTCTCCACGCTGTAGCGCCCGCGCCGGCCGCACGGCCCACAGACGATTCCGAGCGTCGGCCCGCGAACGTCGGAAAGTGCGCAAGTGCCGACGCCGCTGATCTGAGCCAGTTTCGGTGGCCCGCCGACGGATGGCTGCCCTTTTTAATCGGCCTGCGTGCTAGGCTCAGGTACCCGAGCGACCGCAGGGGAGCACGATGAAGGAAGACGTCTTCAACACGAGCATCCGAAAGTTGCTCAAAGAGTTCGGCATCACCGCTCAACGCGAGATTGAGAGGGCGGTGCGTCAGGCCGTGGCTGAACATCGGCTGGAGGAAAGCGAGAGGTTGCCCACAACGCTGACGTTGTCAATTCCTACGGTTGGTCTGACACATACCATAGAGGGCGACGTCGATCTTGGTTGAGTGCAATTACTCGCTCCACCCACAATGACGCGACTTATGCCGCACTGTAGTCGCGGATCATCTTCGCCGACCGCGCATCGCTAGGCTCCATAGCTGAGCGGACACTTCGACATGCGGGCCGAATCGTCGCGATTGTTTGAATCCTGCGGTCTGAGAGAGGAACCGCCGTCGGCACGATGGCTCTGGGACAAGGCCCGTATTTATGAAAACTGTCCGTGAATTCTGCCTAGGTCGAACCATCATAGTTATTGGCGCGATGTTCGTGTGGGCTTGGGGAAGTCAGCAGGCGCACAGTCAGAACTTAGATTGCAACAATGGCTGTGGCACATACGCAGAATACGCGCTTGCGCAACGCCTTCACTTGCCCGAGTCAATACAAAACCTGCCTAGCGATAAAATTGCAACGTGGTTTAGTCATCACCCGCAGTATTCCAGTCGGTTGAAGGCGTTGGCTGCCGAGTGTGAAAGCTCTTGTGCAAAGTGTGGGGATTGGACATGCCCATGAATGTGCCGAAGGTCGAGCGCTTGGCAGGTACACTGACGGCTCACCTGCGACGACAGGTTGTGGTTGAGCCAACTCGATCGCGTTCAACCTACGCGGATGCGGACGGACGGGTATGCTCCTTGGGGAGCGAACAATCGCGCCCGCCCAGCGTCTGGTTCTCCCGGTCAAGCTCGACAACAGTTTGGCGCGGGTCCTTGGCGACCATGCGGCGAGATCCAGCGGGATGCCAACCATCTGCTCTCCGCCAAATCGGAGGACACTGGGTCTTTGTACGGATCGTGGCTTGGCATCAGGTCTCCCTGCTGGCACCTTGGATTGAAGGCGCCGATGATTAGAAAAACGCCGCCCCAACCGTCCCCACGGTGTCGACGAGCAGAGCGCGGTCAAGCGAGACGTTCCGCGCCTCGCAACTGGTTTCAGAGACGAGCAGGCAGCCATGGCACGCGGCGCCGTGCAGCATGCGGTCGGCTTGGGCGTGAACGGGATCGTGGTCGGCGCAGACGGGGTCGCCAGAACACAGCCGGGCGCGCTCGAGGGCGGACTTGAGGATGCGCCCGAAGCGGTGCGTGACTTCGACGAGGCCGCCCAGTGTGCCCTGATTGCCGGCGGAAGCGGTGTAGATGAGCACGCCGCAGCGAATCGCTTCGCTGGGCGAGCGCGGCATGACGTAGATGCGTTCCTTCAGAGCGCTGGCCGGATAACCGCAATCAATCGCGACCTCCGACATCAGCGCGTGCGAGAGACTGTGCGCCATAATGTATTCCAGCCGCGCGCGCTCGCTCACTTGGGTCTGACTGACGCTTAATCCATCAGCGCGCTTCGCCTCAGCCCAATTCTTAACGCCGGCCTGGAGCTGTCGGCCGCGCTGAAGGACCGGGGGCCGGCTTAGCCATTTCGACAGTGCGTCGGATGAGAACTGGATGAATATGCCCTCTCCGAATTGCTCGATCGCGGGCAACCAGTCGGGGCTCTGCCCAAGCGGCGCGCCTCGGACGGCAAGGCCAACATCTTCGAGGTCGTCGTTAGCCAGCGGCGCGGGCTCGAAGCGGGTGAAGCCGTAAAGGCAGGCGACTTCGCGGAGGCGATGCACGGCGACGACCGCGCCGACGCCGACAAGCTCCGGGTCACCGTTGGGATCCCAGACGGAGCGAGGCAGAGTTTCGGCATGCAGATGCGCGTCGGTGCTGTTGACGCCGATCAGGGCCCGCCCACTCGCCAGCAATTGATATTCGGCGATCTTCGGGTCTTCGGCCTCGTCAGTTCTCGCTGCACCCAACGCGATTGAGAGAATGCGAGCGAGGATCTCCTCGTCAGAATGGCCCTGAAGGTTCGCTCTGACGACGCTGTTGAACTTCTTGGCCTGTTTGACGTCCTCGACTGTCTTACACTCGCTGATGTCGGTCCAAACAGTCTCGAGATTGCGCGCGAGGGCATCGACTGCTTGCGGAAGAGAGATGACCCGAGCGATCTGCGGAAAGTAGGTGTTGGTCGCGCTGCGCGTCAGCAGCCGCAACGTCTTGTCGCACTCGGCCACGATCCAATGCGCTATGATCCGTGAGGGTCTCAGCGCCATTCCGTGCTGAGCGCGCCCCAGCTCTCCCGTCGGCGGCGCGCCCTTACGCCCTCACCCACAAGCCGCCGCGCAGTCTTCTGAGGCCCCCGCTCTGACGATGTCGGGTGAAGCAGGAATGGTGGCAATCGCAGCGTATAAGCGTGACAACGCGAGCGGCTGGCGTGGTGCGTTCTGCCGCCGACCCGGAAGGCAGGGCAGATACAGTTCGACCCGCATGGGAAGCCCGCCCTGCTCGCACCTTGGGCTGAACGGTGCGGAAGCGGGGGCGGGTGAGAGGCTCCTCGCGTGCCGACTGGCCGGTCGATCCGCGCTTGGAGCGTACTATGCGCGGGTCAGAGTGGGCGCAATTGGCGAGGCGTCTCGCGCCTGAGCGCCCGCGCCGCGGTCTGGACACTTCGCCCGGGATCGGGATGATCCGCCTTCATGACAAGATCCCGGCCGCCGGCGCGGCGTCGCTATGAAGCCTCGTGGACGGCGGCTGCTTCGGCCGCCATCGCGCTGGCCGGCTTTCTGGCCGCAGGCTCCGGCGCGCCCGCCGACCTGAAGCTGCCGCCGCGGCCGCGCGGCGATCCGCCGATGCGCATCGTCCGCGTCATGAGTTCGGACCCAGCGTGCGAGCCCAATTGTCCGGAGTGGATTTCGGCCGAGGGGATGATCCTGCCCGGCACGGCGGGCGCATTCCGCAAGGCGATCCTCGATCTCCGGGGCCGGCGACTGCCGGTTCTCATTTCCTCGCACGGCGGCTCGCTCGGCGCCGCGCTGCAGATGGGCGAGCTCATTCGCGAACGGCGCCTCGCCGTGGCGGTGGCGCGAACCCTGATCGCGAATTGCTCGGAGCGCGCGGCCGTATGTCCAGTCGCCCGTGGCGAGGCGATCACCGGGGCGCCTCTGCGCCTCCGCCTGCCCGCTGATCCTGGCCGCCGGCGTAGAGCGGCTCGTGGGCCCGGTTCCGATGGTCGGCGTCCATCAGATCACTGAGGTCTTGAAGGAAAAGGAGGGTGTGGCGAATCTGACGAAGGTCGAGAAGATTTACGAGCCGGGTTTCGCCGACGCCACCGTGCAGGCTTATCTCGCCGCTATGGGGGTCGGCGATCCGGTGATGACCTTGCTGCGCAAGACGCCGGCGGGGAGCATCCGGTGGCTCAGCATCCCAGAGATGACCGAGTCCCATCTGGCGACGCAGGCGCTCGACGCCGCCGCCCCGGTCATGACGAGCGGCGCCAACGGGCTCAACGGCCATGCCTTCGATGGCGCGACGGCGCGCGCCGGCCTCGTAACGGCGAAAGGCGCGGCCCCGATTGCCCAGTCCGGCGACAGTCCGGGTCTCGCCATCGAGACGACTCTCACCTATCGGCGCGGCGGCGGAGCGGTTGAGGTCGCGGTCGTCGCCCAGGACGGGAGCGCGGCGCCGAAGGGCTGGACGCTGACGGGAACGGGCGGCGAGCCGCTCCCGATCAAAGCCGCCAGCGCCGGACCGGCGCGCGCAACGATCCCGCGCGAGCGCTTCTGCGCGCTTGCCCATGACGGCAAGCTTGCCGCGGCGCCCGACGGCGGGGCGGGCGCCTCGCCGCCGCAAGGGCCAGTCACGTTCGACCTCGCCGCGATGGAAGGCGCCAGTGCGCTCGTCGCCGAGGCGTGCCCCTGAGGCGCGTCGACCCGCTGCTTGGCGGCCTCGCGGCATTGCCCGCCCTCCCCGGACTTCTCGACGCCCGTGCGGCGCAGGCTCAGGCCGCGATGCCGCTCGCGTCGTGGAACGACGGACCGACGAAACAGGCGATCCTCGATTTCATCCGTGCGACGACAGACCCGTCGAGTAAGGATTTCGCGCCACCCGAGGAACGTGGGCTTCGAGAACGCAGTCGACGCCGAGGGCCAGCGTTTGATCTGGCTCGACCGGGGTGTGGTCGATCGGCTCGGGGCGATGCGCCGGCCGGGCGAGAGCTACGGCGACGTCATCCTGCGGGCGGCGGCGGCGATCTGATCGGTCGCCCGCCCTTCGGTCGCGCCTCACGCGCCACCTTTCTTCGCAATCAAACGCTGCACAGCGCCGTGGAGTTCGCTGCGCGGCCCAAATTCGTCGCCTCGTTCAGATGGCAGCGAAAAGCAGAAGATTGGCAGGCAATAGCAGTATTGGCGACGACGGCATGGCTACCAGTCGCCGCGTCCGCGCCGACGAGTTGGCGCAGTGGACCGTCCAGGTCACTTACTGACCGCGAGCATTTGGGCGTCGAGCGGTCGGCGCGCAAGCGCGGGCGATCATGCCCGGTGTCAAGGAGTTGAAACATGAAATTCGTGAGACTAATCGTTGGCGCTGCCTTCGTGGCCGCGCTGGCGGTCCCGGCGCAAGCTGCGCCCAAACATTATCATTCCGTTACCCACGCCGACACCATCGATAGCGCATTGCACGGCGAGGCACCCAACCAAGCTGCCGCCGAGGGATATCATCGCGCCTCGGGCTTCGATCAGGTCAAAGCCCAGTGCGAGCTTGTAGCGAATCAAATGCCGCGCCCTGGCTATTTCGTCATGGGCTCGCCGACCTTCGTCGGCGCTTCCTCGCTGGGTTACGGCATCGGTTCGATAATTCGTCATGCGCAGGATTACGACCACTGCATGACCCTTCATGGCTACGTCCATCAGTGAACGCCTGCGGGACAGCGTCGCGTTCAGCGCCGCCGCCTCGCGGGCGCTCACGCCCGACAACAGGAGTCGAGAAAATGAAACCGATTATTCTCACGGGCGCAGCGCTGGCGTGGCTTGTCTCGGCAGCGCTCGCCACCAATCCATCCGGCGGGCTGACCTGCCGGGTGCAACGCCGCGCTCCAAACTTGGGACTTTGAGTTTCTGCCCGACCCAAGCAAGATCGCACAGACGATGTCATCCGACGATCATCCTAATCTCGATCTCGGCACGATCACTGTGAGCTTAAGAGCCACACCATCAACATATGTAATCACGGATGACGATCCCGTAGACCCCACGTCTAGGTCTCGCACGACAATCGACCGACAAACAGGACATTTGGACCATATTGCTACTTTGGGGGAGGAGAACCATTCCGCGCACATGGCGAATGCCACCCCATCGCGCCCAAGCTATGACCGCCTGCGCTTGCCGATCACGCGAGCTGTAGGCAGTCGGCAGTCAGCCTGACAAGGTGGATGAACTTGATGAGGCGCAACTCAGGGAATTTGTTAATACTCGATGCACACCGCTTACGCTGTATCGACGAGGCTCAGCATTTAGGCCGTGATCTCCCAGCAGCGGCTGCTGTGGACATCATGGTGGAAGCGCTCGCGGCACCTGACCGCCGCTGACAAGGCGCCTCCTGCAAATCAAGCGGAACGCGAATACGGCGGAACAGTAGCCGATTGTGTCGCTCACCTCCTCGCCCTTGCGAGGCTCGAAGAACAGCTTGTCGGCCGCCAAACCTCTCTAGCCATATGCTGCCCAGCGGCAACGTCGCCTTGATCGCCTCGAAGGCCTCGGCGGTGATGGCGATGCGGATCATGCGGATGGTGGCGGCCTACTTCGTCGGCCTCCACTCGCGCACAGTACGCTGCGGCTCGGTGATCTGACGGGCGTCATTTTGGCGGCGATCTCAATCGCGATCCGTCACCGATATCGACGCCAGCTCGCCTTCGTGCGGTGGCAACTTCAGGCAGCTCGTTAAAGATGGGGCGAACTTCAGTGAAAAGACCGCTGGCGTCGCAGACCATTCTCCAGTGCGCAACTTGCCTGCGGGGTCTTGTATCGCTTGGACCTTCGGCGAGGCGGCAAGGCAACCTGCAACCAAATAGAGCCAGTAGTTTGACCCGTGAGTCACTGCCGCATTTATTTCGTTGGCAGTCAAGTCAATGCCGGTGAACGCTGCCGCGATGGTCCCCTTCACTTCGACACGCTGCAAGACCCCGTCAACGTCGAAATAGTCAATATCCCAACCCGGCGTCTCGTCGATAGCCGCGCGATGGACGCAGTCAGTGCATCCGGCCACTCGCTCCCGAATATAGCGAACGGCCACCTTCTCCGCCCAGTCGCCAATCTCTTTGGCGCGCTTGGATTTGCGGTAATTTCCAGTGCCACTCTTGCCGCTCCCGGCTTCGATCATTGCCGCAGGCACGATCAAAGCATCACTTTCGGCGATGCTTACCTCCGACAGCGGCGGCGCTGAAGCCGGAGACAAGCCGGTTACCATTCCTTGCTGCAAAATCTGGTCGTATGTGATCTGGTCCAGCGCCCGCACGCCATCTCGCCAAAGATTTTGTCGATCCGCAGGAATTTGCTCCAATGTCACGCCATTTGCCTTAGCGGGGACCGGGACTGCGAAGCGCTGATAATCTTCGATCCCGCAGTAAAATGCACGGCGCGATTTCCGGTCCGCATTTGGGTCCGGCCAGATATGCCCAACTCGGCCAGCACCGACATACTCTGCCGCGCCGCGCTTCCCGCCGACGCGATGGACGCCGCGATAGTAGACAAACGTCTCGCCGGTTTTGATCTTGCTCTGGTACTTTGCTGGGTAGTGATATTGGACCCCTTCTTTGTCATCCCATTCGTGCTGCGGATTAGCGACGACGTCATTGTGCACTAGGACGAGTGGCATTTTGGCACCCCGCGAATTTGGTGAGCTGAGCACGCTTACAGTTCTATCAGGAAAGCTTGGCCTCTCGCCATTAGGCGCGCGGTGTGAGCTTGCCTTGATCGTACGCGACCAACGCGAGGGGCCCGGCGATACCACAAAATTCTCGGAGAGCCATGCGCATCTTCTGTCGGCCATCCTGACCAAAGCGGCGGACGAGAATGCGTTGGACTATGCGCGCCAGCGACTATTTGGGCCTCTGGGCGTTTCAGACGTCTTCTGGCGCCAGGACCCGGAAGGAATTTCGATAGGCGGCTACGGGCTGTTCCTTCACCCGCGCGACATGGCGAAGCTCGGCTACCTCTATTTGCGCAACGGGGTTTGGGATGGAGCGGAGATCATCCCGCCCGAATGGATCGACCGGATTCGCCACGCGACGATCCCCATGGGGATTGCGAATTTGCGCTACGCGAATCTGTTCTGGGTCGATCCGGGCAGCGGCGTCTTTTTTGCAAGTGGCTTTCATGGCCAGCACATCTTCGTGGCGCCGGCCCTGGACATCGTCGCGGTCGTCACCGCAACGGGGACCTCGGCTTCGAGCAGCGCTCTGATCGGGCGGATCGCCGACGCCGTCAAATCCGATAGCTCGCTTCCGCCCAACCTTGCCGCCCAGTCTCTGCTTGCGGCCCGGATAGGGGAAGCCGAGACGGAGAAGCCTTCGCCGGCCGGCCAGACTCCCGACATCGCCAAGACAATCTCCGGCAAGGTCTATCGTTTCGCAAACAATCCGGTCGGGCTCGAACTCGCTGACGTTGACCCTCGACGGCCCAAATCCGTCCTACGCGTATACGCTCAAACCGACGCGGCCCGACGCCCCGACCGAACAGTTCGAGGCTCCGGTCGGCCTCGAGGGCCGCTATCGAACCGGACCGCCGCGACCCGACGGAACAATCCCGGCGAAGGGCGGCTGGAGCTACGACGGATCCTTCGTCATCCAGTCCCAGGATATCGGCGGCGACGATCTGCGAAAGGCGATCCTCTCCTGCAAGAACAAGACCGTCGATGTGACGGTCATGCCAGAGGACGGTCCCGACATAGAGCTTCACGGCGAGGTCCGCGACTGACTCGGGCCGAGCTAGGGATGAGGCAAGCAACCATCAATTTCCGCTTCACCGGAATTGCATCGACAAATGCTTGCGAAAGAACGAGAACCGCCGTGTCGACCCGAAGAAACAAAGGCTCACATTGTCGGGGCGCTGCTCCTCAGTCGCGCGATACGTGGGCTTGTTAGGCCGGAATGCGCAGACAGCGACCGTTCCGTTGCTCGTGGGCAATGGCTCAAGTCGACCCTTTGCTGCCCCTCAAGATCGACCCTATGAACGGACGCGAAGCGCCGGAAAGCGGGCATAGGCTGAACCTGTCAAACGCGCCACGAGCGACCGTTCCCAAAACAAGCTGCGAGTGCCTTAGTGCGTCCCGGCCCAACTTCGCCAATTCGGCCGCAGCTTTCCTCGCTAAGGCATTGGTTTGCCTGGTCAGCGTCGCTGGGCTTTATCGCCCAAAACGTCGCGACCGCTGCTGAAACGATCGCACAGCGCGAAGAAAGTCGACTCTGCGAAACTCCGGCCAGTCCACATCCGAGAAATAGAACTCGCTGTGAACGCTCTGCCACAGCAGGAACCCGGACAAACGGATCTCGCCACTCGTGCGGATGATGAGGTCGAGATTCGGGAGCCCCACTGTGTAGAGGTGTTCAGCGATCGCCGAAGGCGTGATCTCATCGACGATCGCGTCCAAATCAACCCCGCATTGCATTTTCTGGCGCACCAGGCCGCGAACCGCGTCGGCGATCTCCTCGTGACCGCCGTAGGCGATTGCGATCGTGAGCTTCAGGGAGTCATAGTCGGCTGTGGCCCGTTCAGCTTCTCGAAGCACGGTTACGAGTCTTGGCGGCAGGAGATCAAGGCGACCCACCGCCTTGACCCGAACGCGGCGACGGTGAATTACTGGGTCCTTGGCAAGGGCTGCAATCTTGGACTTGACCGCCGCCAGGATGGCGGAAACCTCGCCCTCCTGCCTTTTCAAATTGTCGATTGAACACACCCACAACGTGACGGCTGGTATTCCGAGATCGGAGCACCAGGCAAGCACGTCGTCGAGCTTATCGGCACCGAGATCATAGGCCACGCCCGGATCCGCGAGGCCATGTTTGCGGGCGTAGCGTCGATTGCCATCAAGAATGATGCCGACATGACGCGGTGGCGGATGCGTGCCGATTTGACGACGCAATCGGGATTCATAGAGCCAGTAAAGGAGCCGTAACATGCCACAATTGGCGTATCTGCCGCCGTGAAGCCTCATTCAAGGGGCGCCGTTCCGACGCTCTGTGACGGGGAAGGAGCCAGAGCAGAATCGGTCTTCGAGCCGTTCGGGTCGACAACACCGCCGGCCATCTCAAAGTCGGCCGTCCGATACGCCGGCGCGCGCCGCGGCAATCGACCCTCCCAGCGACGCGGGAACGCCCTGTTGCACCATGAGCGGCCTCCCTGGTCAGTCCGCCGGCGCGGCGGCTGGCGCGCCCGGGTGGAAGCCCGGCCGTTGCGGGATGAGCAGGATCAGCGCGACGATCGCGGCGGCGAGAATTGCGGTCGCCGTGTAGCGACTGAACGCAAATCCGCCATGGGCGATCGGCTTGTCAAGCAGATCGCCGAGCGTCGCGCCGAGCGGGCGGGTGAGGATGAAAGCAGCCCAGAACAAAAACACCCGTGACACGTTGGTGAAGTAATACGCCGCCGCGAGGACCAGCAGAGCGGCCCCGAATACGAGGGCTGCGTTCTCGAAGCCGAGGCCGTTCGTGTCGGCCATCCAGTCGCCGAGCGCCGTGCCCAGCGTTTGCGAGAAGAGAATGGTGGTCCAGTAGAAGGTCTCGACCCGTGGCGTGGCGACCGTATTCACCGAGACCGTACCTTCCCGCCAGCGCCAGACGAGAAGCGACGTCAGGAGCAGAGCGAGCAGGATCGATGATCCGCCGGCGTAGCCGATTCCAAGCGAACGGTCGGCGAAATCGGCCATGGCCGTGCCGACCGTCGTGGTGGCCACGATCGTCAGCCAATAAATGAGCGGATGGAACTTCTTCATTGCGATTTGCGCGATCACCGCCGCAATGAACAGGCCCATGAAGATCGCCGTCCCGATCAGATACCCGCCGTTGTGAGCGTCCTTGTCCGCGTGAAAGAGGGACATTGTCACGGCGTCTCCGCCGGTCTCGCCGACCGTCGTCGCGATGATTTTGATGATCCAGAAGCCGAGCGTGACTTCGGGAACCTTGCTCAATGTCGCCTTCACCGTTTCGTTCATCATCGCTCCGTCATTCACGAGCGGCCGCTTGCGCCTCTAGGGCGAGCGGCCATTATCGAATTCGATCAGTCGGGGTGGGGGCCTTCGGCTTTGTTCTCGAGCACCCGCCCGGTTTTCGCGTCGACACCGACCTCCTGCGTGACGCCGCCCTCCTTGATGTCGAACGAGTAGCGCAGCCCGCTTCCGCCACGCTCCTGTTCGAGCTCTTCGTCGGCAATTTGGCCGGGATGCGCCTTCAGCGCGATCGCGCGGGCCTGTTCGATGGTGATCCTCGCCTTGCCGGCGAGCTTTTGTCCCGTATAGGCCGCAACGGGACCTGCTATCGCCAGGACGCTAACCGTCAAGCCGATGAGGCCGACGGCGCGCGACGTCGTCGCTTTCAATTTCCCTCTCTCCGTTGTCCGTGATCCGCGACTCTAGGCCGCCCCGGCCGCGGAAGTTTTGTCCTCTGCCGACGATTGTACGACGACAAAGTTAGCTGAGAATTAGGGCCACCCTGCCGTGTAGCGGCTAGTCTGTCGCCGGGATGGATACGCGGGCGACGACGCCTGTTTCGCTCTCCGGGCGATTTTCAATGGTGAGGCCGAAAGCATGCCGTTCTGCAACCCGGCGCGCGATCGACAATCCCAGGCCCGTCCCTTCCGTCTCCAGGGGAGCGGCGCGAAAGAACCGATCGAATACGCGCGTCTCGGCGCCCTTGGGAAGGAGCGCTCCCGTGTTGGACACTTCGACGACGAAGCGGCCGTCGTCTCGCCCGATGGACACATCGACTCGTCCGCCCGACGGCGTGTATCGCACCGCATTGTCGATGAGGCTCGAAAGCAGGGCGCGCACTTCGTCGGCGGTGCCGCGGCAAACTGCCTGACAGGCGAAATTCACTTCGAGATCGAGCTCTTTGCGCTCGGCCAGCGCCGCGTGATCCGCTATGGACTCGAGCACGAGCGCGTTGACGTCCACCATCTCGTCCAGGGCGGTACCACTCTGCTCAAGCCTGGCCAGATGGAGCAGCTGGTTCACGAGCGCGCTCGCACGCCGAACCCCGCGCGCAAGGGCCGCCGCGGTTTCGCGATGGGCGTCTTGCGCTTCGCGGGCGAAGTTCTCCAGTTGGATCTGCATCCCGGCGAGCGGCGTCCTGAGCTCGTGAGCGGCGTCGGAGATAAAGCGCCTCTGCGCCTCGACGGCGTCATGCAGACGGACGATGAGGCTGTTCATGCTCAGCGCGAGCGGGGCGACTTCGGCGGGGATGCCGTCGAGCGCGATCGGTGCCGTCGCACTGACGCTGCGCTCGGCAAGCTCGATGGACAGAGCGTTCAGCCGCGCCAGCACGCGGTTCATCGCCCATCCGACCACGAGCCACGCGAGCGGAATGGCGATTAGGACCGGCGCGGCCGCCACGAGCGCGGCAGTCTGCGCGATTTCCTGGCGCACCACCTCTTGCTGCGCGACCTGAACCGTGCGCAGGGAGTCGCCGGTCGTGTAGACTCGCCATTGCTCGCCCGCGGCTTCGGCGGTTGAATAGCCTGGCTGAACCTGAGGCGGGATGTGAGCGGAGGGAAGGGACGCGTGGACTAGCCGGCCCTGCGCATCCCAGATGCTGACCGCGAATTGATCTTCGGGGTCCTGATCCGTATCCGCAGGCGCGTCTGTGGCGGAAACGCCGCCTCCGGCGTTGAGCGCGATCTGGCGCAGCTGACCGTCGAGAAACTCTGTCGCAGCGTCATGCGCGTATCGGTACGCCAACGCGCTCGCTGCGAGGCCGATGACGGAAAGAAGAACCGTCATATAGACGAGCGCGGTGCGCCGAAGCGACGTCATCCTCAGGATTTCGGGAGCATCCATCCTGCGCCCCGGACGTTGAGGATAATCGTCTTGCCGAACTTGCGCCGGACGGAATGAATCAGAACGTCGACGGCGTTGCTCTCCACCTCCTCGCCCCAACCGTAAATGCGCTCCTCCACCTGCGTCCGGGAGAGAATCCGCCCCGGCCGCTCCATCAGCGCATGCATCAGCGCATATTCGCGCGTCGACAGGACGGCCTTGGCGGAGCCATGGCGCAACTCGTGGGTCTCGGTGTCGAGCTCGACGTCGCCCGCGACCAGCGTGGACGTCGCCTGCCCAGCGCGGCGGCGAAGGAGAGCCCTCATGCGGGCGGAGAGTTCACGCACCTCGAAAGGCTTGAGTAGGTAATCGTCAGCGCCGAGGTCGAGGCCCAATACGCGGTCCTCGACGGCTCCGCGAGCCGTGATGATCAGGATCGGAGTGTCGACGCCTCCTCGGCGGGCCGATTTCAGGAGATCGAAACCCTCCGCCCCGGGGAGTCCGAGATCGAGAAGGACGACCGCGAAACCGACGTCATGCAAGGCGGTTTCGGCAGCGGTGCCGTCGCGAACCCAATCGACCGACATTCCCTCGGCCCCGAGGGCTGCAATCAGGCCTTCGCCAATCATAACGTCGTCTTCCACAAGCAAAATGCGCATTGCGTTCGCTCTTCGGCAAAATGATCCGTCGCGAGAATGGCTCCTGGCGATAGCCTCTCATTTGGAATTTGGACTATTTTTGTGGTGTGCCTCGCCGGCCTACGCAGGCGAATCGTTTCGCCTTCGCGGTTGCTTCGGTGCGCGCCAACCTCCTTTCTGCGTTGCAGGATGAGGCTAGGTAAGGGCGTTGGAATTCCCGCTTCTGGCGTTGAAACCTACTTCGCGCTCGCAAGGGAATAGCAGCTATGGCACAGACTCCGGTCCTTCCCAAGGCCACCGCTCTAAGCGCGCTAACCGCCCTCAAGGGACACTCGCATGTCCGTCAGTCATTGGTCTGCAACGGCCAATACGGTCCACGCCTCTGCATCTGGTCTGCAACTCTCCTAAGCATGTCGGCCTGAGAAGACACATCATCAAGAGTGTCATCGACCCCGAGGTGGCGCATAATTTCCGCTTGACGGGTGGGCGGAATGGTCCCGTAGCTCGAAAACGTGGTCAGACAGCTTTCATGCCCGAGGTTTTGTGACCACGCCTTGAACGCTTCGGCATCAAGCTTCCGATCATAGGCAACTTGAACGAGCGTGTTCCGCAGCAGGTGCGGATTGAAATACGGTAGTCCTGACCGCGCGCAGGCTTCACGGAAAATATCGCGAACCGGATTGGCGTTCGCCCAAGGCGCGCGATCAAGCGCCACTGCACGGAATGCAAGGTCATCGCCCGGCGCGACCAGCGTTTTCGGGAACAGCGGGTCGTCGGGTCCAAAGCCCCTTTCCCCGCGTAGGAATGCGACCCAGTCGACCACGATCTGCCGGATATCATCGCCGACGGGAAAGAACCACGTCGTGAAGGTTTTCGCTCGCTTCGTGCGAACGTCGCGCGCGTCTTGCTCGATCAGGTCGTGTTCGATGTCGATGTGCTTCAGGCGAAACGAAATGATCGCCCTGTCTCGGGCGCCTGATAGGATCGCGAAGGCGATGATCGCACGGTCGCGACGCTGGATGTCTGTCTCGTTCGGCATAGCATCGATCATCGCGCGAACCTGCGCGAGTGTCGGGTAGCTCTTGAACCGCCTAGCCGTAGCGATTCTGGACAGGTTATCGGGCGCGTTAAAGTACTCCGCATCCGCGTATTTGATGCGCGAGGCGTAGCCCTGCTGATCTGCGAGCCACACAAAGAACGCCTTCAGAGCGGCGAGCACCGCGTGGATAGTCGAAGCCGAAAGTGCCTTGCCAGTTCGCGTATTGGTCGCCGCCATCAGGTGCGCCTTGAAACCCCGAGCCTGTTCAATATGGAAGCTCTTGAAGTCGCGCCGTCTGACGTACTCCTCGAAGCGTTCGATCGCGCTCGCTGCGGCGTCGATGGAAGCAGTGTCGCGACCTCGCGCGTCTTTAAGATAGACGAGGTAGCGTCGCTTGATGCGCTCGTTTTCAGCGTTGCGTTTGGTCATGTTTCTTGAACCTGTTTGAAGTCAACATTCAGCAGGGCGGAGCTGCTATCGTCTATGCGTTGCTGCGCCTTCGGAAATGCGACGTCGAGCTCATCTCTAATTTGGCCGAGCTTGGCGAGTGTCGTCGCCCGGTAGATGATCCGTCCGCAATCGGGGCAGATGCCGGTCAATGAGCCTCGCAGGGCTGTGCGCGGGTGATAGTCGGCCATGTCCAGCGCGGGTCGCTTCGGCGCGCGACAGCCGAAGCAATAGAACTCGCCCGGTTGGCAACGCTGTTTGATTGGCTCGCGCGCTTTCATGAAAACGCGGAAATCGGCGCCATGGATGAGAAGCGGTCGCCTCGCATCCGTGGTCTTGAGTCCGGCCGCGATCCATCGACCGATCGTGTGCTTATGCGCCCCGATGAGGGCGCTCAGCTCACTGATCGTGTAGCTGTGATGGAGCTTGACGCGGCGGCAGTCGAACCGCCTCGCCACCGCCTATTCCGCCTTCTCGATGAGATTGCGGATATCCTCGACCTTCCAGGCGGTCGTCCGCGGACCGAGTTTTATCGGCCTGGGAAAGCGCCCGGTCTTGACGCCCTGCCACCATGTGGAACGGCCGACCGGGATCGGGCCGTGCGGCGCCAGAATTGAGTTCAGGCGGACGAAGCCGGTGCGGGGCAGGGCGTCGTTGATTTGTGCTGGCGCGATGTTTGAGTTGGGGATTTTCATATGGACCCTATTCGTCAGAGGACGGCGCAGGGCGGCAAGGTTTCGCTTGAAATCCTCACCGCCCGTGGTAGGGTCGATCCGCTCAGAACAGAGCGCGGAATTAACCCCGCCAGAGCCGCACAGCTGCCAGGCGTGCGGCTCTTTTTTTGCGCCTACGCAAAAGCCCGGTCGGACTCTTCCGCATTCAGTAAGGTGTAGCCATACAAATCGGGAGCGCGCAAGTTCAACAACCGATTGTCCACGTTATCCACACCGCGCATTTTTTTCTTGCCTGCCGGCCAGGCCACTTTTTTGCTGATCTGAGCGAGCGTTTGGCTGCTTGTTATGCACAGCAAGTAGTTTTCAGTATTGGAAGGCCGCACTGCGGCAGTGGAAATTTGAAGTACCCGGCCAGGGGACCGTTTTGACCTTTCGCGATTCGGCCGGAAGGTCCTGCTAGCGACGATGGTTAGCGTTCGCCGATGCCCCCCGCGACATTGAGTGGGATGACGATGCCGCCAATGCGTAACGCCTCGCACCGGTCCGCCCACCAAGACATCATTTGGACCCGTTCGTCCCAAAATTCAGCACGAGCATAGGCCCGTCGGACACTATCGCCGTCGACGTGGGCCAACTGTCTTTCGATCGCATCCGCGTTCCAAAGGCCGCTTTCGTTCAGCATCGATGACGCCGAAGCGCGGAACCCGTGGCTAGTCATGTCGTTATTCTTGAAGCCCATGCGCCGCAAAGCCGCGTTCAACGTGTTCTCCGACATGCACCGCGCAACCGACCGCACGGACGGGAACAGAAACTTGCACTGTCCCGTCAGCTTCCGAAGCTCCTCGAGGATCAAAACCGCGCGCGGCGCGAGCGGAACGCGGTGCGGCTTGCGCATCTTCATGCGGCCGGCGGGAATTTCCCAGACGGCGGCGTCAAGGTCGAATTCAGCCCATTCGGCCGCACGCAATTCGCCGGGGCGCACAAAGGTTAGGGCGAGCAATTCAAGGGCAGCGCGAGTTTCGGGCGTGCCCTCATAGTCTTCGATTGCGCGCAAGAGCCCTCCGAAAGCTTTCGGCGCGACGATAGCCGCGCGCGGCGAGACGGTGGGCGTCACGAGCGCGCCTCTCAAGGCTATCGTCGGGTCGTTGTCAGCGCGCGCCGTGGCGATGGCGAAGCGGAATACGTCCCCGATGGCCGTTCTCAGTTTGCGGGCAGTTTCGTGCGTGCCGCGCGCCTCGACCTCCTTGAGGACGGCTAAGACCTCGCGCGCTGAGATTTCTGCGATCGGTCGCGAGCCGAGCGCCGGAAAGGCGAAGCTCATGAACCAGTCGAACTTTCGCATCGTGGCCGCCGCCTTGTTGTCTCGTCGCTTCTTTTCCGCCAATTCGCCCGCAATGGCGGAAAAGGTGTGCGCCCGCCCTTCGGCTTTTACAGCTTTGGCGGCTTTCTTGACCAATAAGGGGTCTTCCCCTCGCGCCAATATCTTCCGAGCGGCTTCTCGCGCATCGCGGGCGTCTTTCAATCCGATATCGGGATATACGCCCACCGCGAGGGCCCTCTGCGATCCTCCAAAGCGGTAGGCGACGCGCCAACGTTTCGCGCCGTCGGGAGTGATCCACAATTGCAGCCCGCCGCCGTCCGAGAGCTTCACGATTTTTGCGCCAGGGAGCGCGCGCTTTATGGCGAGGTCGGTAAGGGCCATGTTGGTATCACCGCACGGCGTGGATGCCGCATACCAACGAATTTACCAACAAATTTGTTGGACGCAAACAGACACCGCGAGACCACCCCAGACAGTCTCTTGAGCCTAAGCTATTGTTTTCTAGAGGTAATCGGACGAATTTGGACGCCTTAGAACGTCCAAGTGGTGCCCAGGAAAGGACTCGAACCTTCACGGCTTGCACCGCTGGTACCTGAAACCAGTGCGTCTACCAATTCCGCCACCTGGGCACGGGCCCGCTTCTTAAGAGCGCGGGCGGGCGGCTGTCAACGGCGCCCCCGCGCCGTCCTGCCCTTCTGCCGCCCGCATGACAATGGCGCCCGCCCGGCGCTAAAATCATTCGCAATCAGCGTCGGGCGCCGCCGAAGCGCGCCGCCGGAGAACCGTCAATGACCAGCGCCGCCCGCCTTTCGCTGCACGTGCCTGAGCCGACCGTGCGCCCGGGCGCTCGGCCCGATTTCAGCCATGTCGGCGTCGCCAAGGCGGGCGAGGTTTCCCGTCCGCCGATCGACGTCAGCCCCTCCGACATCCGCGATTTCGCCTATACGATGATCCGCGCGCTCGACGACAACGGCGAAGCGGTCGGTGACTGGGCGGGGTCGCTCGACGCCGAAGAAAAGCGCAAGGGTCTGCGCGACATGATGCTGACCCGCGCCTTCGACGCGCGCATGCTCCTGTCGCAACGCCAGGGCAAGACGTCGTTCTACATCACCTGCCTCGGCGAGGAGGCGATCGCGACCGCGCATCGCAAGGCCCTCGCGGAGGGCGATATGTGCTTTCCGACCTACCGCCAGCAGGGCCTCTTGATCGCGCTCGGCTGGCCGATCGTCGACATGATGTGCGAGATCTTCTCCAACGAGAAGGATCATCTCAACGGCCGGCAGCTTCCCGGGCTCTATTCGTTCAAGAAGGCCGGCTTTTTCACCGTCTCCGGCAATCTTGGCACGCAATATCCGCACGCTGTCGGTTGGGCGATGGCTTCGGCGATTTCCGGCGATGCGCATATCGCCTCGGGCTGGATCGGCGAAGGCGCGACGGCGGAGAGCGATTTCCACTCGGCGCTGGTGTTCGCCTCCGTCTACCGGGCGCCGGTCATTCTCAACGTCGTCAACAACCAGTGGGCGATCTCGTCCTACCAGGGCATTGCGGGGGGCGAGAGCGCCAGGTTCGCGGCGCGCGCCCACGGCTTCGGCATTCCCTCGCTGCGCGTCGACGGCAACGACTATCTTGCGGTCCACGCCGCGTCCCTATGGGCGGTCGAGCGGGCGCGCGCCAATCTGGGTCCGACGCTGATCGAATGGGTGACCTACCGCGCCGGCGCCCATTCGACCTCGGACGATCCGTCGAAATATCGCCCCAAGGACGAATGGGCCGCCTGGCCGCTCGGCGATCCGGTCGAACGGCTCAAAGTCCACCTCATCCGCATCGGGGCGTGGAGCGAGGAGCGCCACCGTCAGATGCAGGCCGAGGTCGACGCCGAGATTCTCGACGCCGCCAAGGAAGCGGAGAGCCACGGCACGCTGCATGACGGGCCGAAGCCGAGCGCGGCGACAATGTTCGAGCAGGTCTACAAGGAGATGCCGCGCCATCTGCGCGAGCAGCGCCAGCAGCTCGGAGTTTAGCGCCATGCCGCGCATGTCGATGGTCGAGGCGATCCGCGACGCCATGGATTGCAAGATGGCCGAGGACGAGCGCGTGGTCGTGTTCGGCGAGGACGTCGGCTATTTTGGCGGCGTGTTTCGCTGCACCGATGGGCTCCAGCGCAAATACGGCAAGTCGCGCTGCTTCGACGCGCCGATCAACGAATCCGGGATTGTCGGCGTCGCGATCGGCATGGGCGCCTATGGGCTTCGGGCGGTCGCGGAGATCCAGTTCGCCGACTATGTCTATCCCGGCTACGACCAGATCGTGTCCGAGGCCGCCCGCTTGCGCTATCGCTCGGGCGGCGAGTTCTTCGCGCCGATCGTGCTGCGCATGCCGGTCGGCGGCGGCATCTATGGCGGGCAGACTCACAGCCAGAGCCCGGAGGCCTTGTTCACCCACGTCTCCGGCCTCAAGACCGTCATCCCGTCCAACCCTTACGACGCCAAGGGGCTTCTGATCGCCTCGATCGAGGACGACGATCCGGTCATCTTTCTCGAGCCGAAGCGGCTCTACAACGGCCCGTTCGCGGGCCATCCCGACCAGCCCGTCGTTCCTTGGGCGAAGCACCCGTTGAGCGAGGCGCCAGCGGGGCGCTATGTCGTGCCGCTGGGCAAGGCGGCGGTCCGGCGCGAAGGCGAGGGCGTCACCGTGCTCTGCTATGGCACGATGGTCCATGTTTCGGAGGCGGCGGCCGAGGAGACCGGGATCGATGCGGAGATCATCGATCTGCGCACGCTGCTGCCGCTCGACATCGACGCCATCGAGGCTTCGGTGAACAAGACCGGCCGCTGCGTCATCGTGCACGAGGCGACGCTGACTTCGGGCTTCGGCGCCGAGCTCGCCGCGCAGGTGGCGGAGCGCTGCTTCTATTCGTTGGAGGCGCCGGTCCTGCGCGTCGCCGGCTGGGACACGCCCTATCCGCACGCGGAGGAATGGGACTATTTCCCCGGCCCCGCCCGCGTCGGGCGCGCGCTCTTGAAGGCCATGGAGGCCTCGTGATGGGCGTGCGCTCGATCAAGATGCCCGACGTCGGCGAAGGGGTGGCGGAAGCCGAGATCGTCGAATGGCATGTGAAGACCGGCGATCTCGTCAAGGAGGACCAGGTCGTTGCCGCCGTCATGACCGACAAGGCGACGGTCGAAATCCCCACGCCCGTGGCGGGCAGCGTGCTTGCGCTCGGCGGCGCGGTCGGGGACGTGCTGGCTGTCGGCGCCGAGCTCATCCGCATCGACGCGCCGGGCCTTCCCGATTCGCTTCTCCCCACGGCGCCAAAATCGCGCCCGCAGCAGGTCGAGCCGGCGCCGGCGCGCGTCGAACCCGAGCCCGTCGAGCCCAAGCCGGCAAAGCCTCGCTCTGAGGAGCCTGCGCAACAGGCGTCTCGAAGGGCGCCGCCCCCGCCCGCCCTGCAAACGGGCGCGCCGCGTCCTCCGGGTGAAAAGCCGCTCGCCTCGCCCGCCGTGCGCTTGAAGGCGCGCGAGGCCGGCGTCGATCTCCGGTTCGTGCGTGGCTCCGGCCCCGCGGGGCGCATCACGCACCACGATCTCGACGCCGCGATCGCCAGCCCGCCGGCGCCGGTGTCGCAACGAGGAGGTCACGCGCCCAACAATTCTGTCGAGACGATCAAGGTCGCAGGCCTTCGCCGGCGCATCGCCCAGAACATGGCCGAGTCCGCCCGCCGGGTCGCGCATTTCTCTTATGTCGAGGAAGTCGATGTCACCGCGCTCGAGGAACTGCGCGCTTCCCTCAATACGCGCGCGACGGAAGAGCGGCCAAAACTCACCCTTCTGCCGTTCCTCATGCTCGCCATCGTCAAGGCGGTCGCCGAATTCCCACAGATTAACGCCCATTACGACGACGACAACGATGTCATCACCCGCTTCGGCGCTGTGCACCTTGGCGTGGCGACGCAAACGCCCAACGGCCTTATGGTTCCAGTCATCCGACACGCCGAGACGCTCGGCCTCTATCAGGGCGCGCGCGAGATGCGCCGGGTGAGCGAGGCGGCGCGGGTTGGCGTCGCAGCGCGCGAGGAGCTGTCGGGCTCGACGATCACGCTCACTTCCCTCGGCGCGCTCGGCGGCATCGCCTCGACGCCGATCGTCAACCGGCCGGAAGTGGCGATCGTCGGCGTCAACAAGATCGTCGTGAAGCCCGTGTGGCGCGACGGCGGCTTCGCTCCACGCAAAGTGATGAACCTGTCGTCGTCGTTCGATCATCGCGTCGTCGACGGCCATGACGCCGCGACCTTCATCCAGCGCCTGCGCGCACTGATCGAGGCGCCGGCCATGCTGTTCATCGAGGAGTGACGCGGTGGAGAGTGTCATACCCGCGAAAGCGGGTATCCATGAGCGCCCGCGCCGCATGCGACGAACTCTCCGGAGGCTGGGCCCGGACCCCCGCTTTCGCGGGGGTGACAACCGACCGGGCTTTGGAGCCAGGAGATGAACGAGCTTCGCTGCAAGGTTCTCGTCATCGGCGGCGGCCCCGGCGGCTATGTCGCTGCAATCCGCGCCGGACAGCTTGGTCTCGACACGATTCTCGTCGAAGCCGACCGGCTCGGCGGAACCTGCCTCAATGTCGGCTGCATTCCCTCGAAGGCGCTGATCCACGCGGCCGGCGCCGTGCACGGCCTCATTGATCCGCGGGCGCTGAACGCGATCGGGCTCTCAGTCGCGGCGCCGAAACTCGATTTCGCCCGCACGATCGCCTGGAAGGATGCGATCGTGACGAGGCTCACGGGCGGCGTCGGCGCGCTTCTGAAGAAGGCCAAGGTGCGCACGTTGCTCGGGACGGCGACGATCGTCGACGGCAAGACGGTGACGGTCAGCGCCGACACCGGCGAGACCCGCGTCACAGCCGAGCATCTCGTCCTTGCGACCGGCTCGGAGCCGGTGGAGCTCCCGGGGCTCAAGTTCGGTGGCGATATTCTGTCGTCGACCGATGCATTGGCGCTGACCGAGGTTCCG
This sequence comes from uncultured Alphaproteobacteria bacterium, assembly GCA_963764955.1. Classification (GTDB taxonomy): domain Bacteria; phylum Pseudomonadota; class Alphaproteobacteria; order Rhizobiales; family Beijerinckiaceae; genus Roseiarcus. The sequence goes on from CAVXVE010000037.1 coordinate 35,611, forward strand.
CGATCGCTCGCCGTGGTCGGCGCCGGCTATATCGGCATGGAGCTGGGCATGGCCTTCGCCAAGCTCGGCGCTAGGGTGACGATCGTCGAGTCGCTGCCCAAGATCCTGCCGCTCTACGATGCGGAACTGACGCAGCCGGTCGTGCGGCGCCTCGCCGATCTCGGCGTCGAAACGCTGCTCGGCGCGCGGGCGCTTGGCTTCGCCAACGGCGCGCTCAAGGTCATGTGCGCGGACGGCAAGGAGCGCTCTGTCCCCGCCGACAAGGCGCTGGTCGCGGTCGGCCGGCGCGCCCGCACGAGCGGCTTCGGGCTCGAGACGCTCGACCTGACGATGAGCGGCCCGTTCGTCCGCATAGACGGGACCTGCGCGACGTCGATGCGCAACGTCTGGGCGATTGGCGACGTAACCGGCGAACCGATGCTCGCCCATCGCGCCATGGCGCAGGGCGAGATGGTCGCCGAGATCATCGCCGGGCAGAAGCGCGCCTTCGACCATGTCGCGATTCCCGCGATCTGTTTCACCGATCCGGAGATCGTCGCCGTCGGCCTTTCGCCAGAAGCCGCCAGGGCCGCGCATGGAGAAATTCGCGTCGGCCATTTTCCGTTCCGCGCCAATGGCCGGGCGATGACGCTGCAGGACGACGAGGGCTTCGTGCGGATCGTCGCCCGCGCCGACAATCATATTGTGCTCGGAATCCACGCGGTCGGCGCTGGCGTCTCCGAACTCTCGGCCGCCTTTTCGCTGGCGCTGGAAATGGCCGCGAGGCTCGAGGACGTCGTGCTTACCATCCACGCCCACCCGACTCTCAGCGAAGCCTTCCACGAGTCGGCGCTGGCGGCGCTCGGCCATCCGCTGCATATTTGACGAGCTCCCCTTGGTTGACACCCGGCCGCCGGGTGCTAAACACCGCGCTCCCGACTCTCAGGGAGCCTCCGGATGGCGTCGCAACCGATTTTCTGCGTGGGTTGTTGGCAGAATATGAAGCTGCCCATCGCATTGCGCGGCGTCGCCGCTGTGCCCTACCGAGCCGTCGGCATCCGCCAGAGCCGCATGAACCCCAACGTCTGCACGATCTGCGAGACGATGTTCGAGCGGGTCATGAAGGCGCGGCAGGTCGAGCTCGACGCGACCATCCTGTTCGCCGATCTCAGGGGTTACACGAGCCTCTCGCAGTCGCAGTCGAGCGGCGCGATCGCCAAGCTTCTCGACGCCTTCTACGACGTCTGCGGCGAGGCGATCTGGGAGCACGACGGCATCATCAACAAGACAATGGGCGACGCCGTTCTGGCTATCTTCAATTTTCCGATTAAGCGTCAGGACCATGCCGCGCATGCAGTCGCGGCCGCGCGGAAGATCCAGGAGCTTTGGCGCGCCCGGCGCGAAGAGCTTTCGCAGGCGTTCGGGCCTGACGCCGCGACGATCGGCGTCGGCATCGGCCTCGACACCGGCCGCGTCAATTTTGGCGAGTTCGGCCACACCCACCACGATCTGACCGCGATCGGCACGGTGGTGAACGTCGCCTCGCGCGCACAGAGCGCCGCGGCGGCCGATCAAATTCTGCTGACCGCCGCGGTGCGCGAAAAGGCGGGTGCCGCCCTGCCGGAGAGCGCCGGGCAGGACTATCAGCTCAAGGGAATCGAGGCGCCCGCGAGGCTGTGGGCGGCGTGAGGGGCGCCTTGCCGGCGCGCGTTTTGGAAGCGCCGAGCGAAGCCTTTCACGGATCGGCCGGCGGCGTTGGATCATTCGCCGCCGCACGGCGCCATGAATCCGTCAAAGAAACTCTCGAGCTCTGCGTATTCGTCGAGCGGCAGGACATGGGCGACATACTGGTCCGGCCGCACGACCACGACGCAGCCATGTCTCCGGTCGACGCCCCTCAGGTCGAAGATGTCGGCGCCGCTCTTCAGGTCCGGGCAGAACATCTTCTCATAGTCCGTAAGCCCGTAGCGACCCTTCCTCGGCAGCAGGAGCGCGGGCATGGAATCGAGCTTGAGATCGCGGTGAGCCTGTTGGAAGATCGCCCGGACGTCGATGACAGAGTCGATGTCGGCGCCGGCCGGCGTGTGTTTTCGCACCGGGGAATGTGGGGAACGGGCGAGAAAAGCGCACAGGGCCCCGAGCCGCGAGGAGGGGCTTGCAGGGTCCTCGGCGTCGGCGAACGCGAACAGCCGGAAGCGGCCGTCCGCCTTGACGACATGCCCCAGTTGGACGGGCCTGGCGTCAGCGAGGCGGATGACCGGCGCGGAATGAAAGCGCATGCCGATCGTGAACCCTTCGGCGAGGCGCCGCCAGGTCGACTTCCCGGTCAGGATCGACGGGCGATAGCAGGTGGCCGTTCCCGCTGTGAAGCGCGCCTGCTGCATGAAATACGTCTGGAACTCCGCGGGATCGATCCCTTCGCCGTCAGACTTGGAGGCGTCTTTCGGCGGAGCGCTGAACATTCTCGACCACTTGCGGTCGAAGTCGATCAGCTCCTGGGCGACGGCCTGGCGCTCGCTCGAGTAGGTGCGCAGAATCTGCGGCCGAGCGCGCCCCAGGAGGACGGCCGCAAGTTTCCATCCCAGATTGAAGGCGTCCTGCATGGAGACGTTCATGCCCTGCCCGGCCTTCGGGCTGTGGGTATGGCAGGCGTCGCCGGCGATGAAGACGCGCGGGAAGTCGTTCTTGCGGCGCGTCCTCCGCCAGGTCGTCGAACTTGTCGCAGAGCCGCTGGCCGATCTCATACACCGACCACCACGCGATCTCCTTCACGTCCAGCGTATAGGGACGGAGAATGCGTTGCGCCGCAGCGACCAGATGATCGCTCGTGATCTTGAGGCGCGAGACCCTTTCGCCGCCGCTGAGCTTGTCGAGCTCGATATAGATGCGGAACAGATATCCGCCTTCGCGCGGAATGATGAGAGCGTTGCCTTCGCTGGCCGACTGGATCGCCGACTTGAAGCGGACGTCGGGGAAGTCGGTGACCGCCAGCACGTCCATGACGCCCCAGGCCTGATTGGCCGAATCCCCATGCAGCGCGCGCCCAAGCGACGTTCGCACGGCGCTGCGCGCGCCGTCGCAGCCGACCACGTATCGGGCCCTGACGGTCTCCGTCCGCCCCTCGCGGCCGGCGTCGAGCCGCTCGAGCCGCGCGGTCACCGGGTAGTCCGAAACGCTGTCGGCGGACGGGGCGGAGACTTCGAGATCGACGAGGCGCCGCGAATAGTGCGGCGCAAGCCGGGTCGGGGCGTTGCGCATGGTGTCGAGGTAGAAGTCATGCACCCGGGCCTGGTTCAGGATCACATGCGGGAATTCCGAGAGGCCGTCCTCGGTGTCCTGAATGCGGCTGCTGCGCACGATCTTGCCGCGATCCTTGTCGTCCGGCTTCCAGAAGGTCGTCTCGTTGACCCAATAGGCTTCCCTTCGAACGCGCTCGGCGAAGCCGAACGCCTCGAACATCTCCATCGTGCGGCAGGCGACGCCGTCCGCCTGGCCGAGCAGGAGCCGCCCTGGTTTCTGCTCGACGATTCGGGTCGTGATCTCGGGGAACGCCGCGAGCTGCGCCGCCAGCGTCAGACCCGCGGGCCCGCAGCCGACGATCAGGACGTCGAGGACTTCAGGCAGCGCGTCGGAGGCGTCATCGCCCGACGCCGCCTCATGGATCTCGGGATCGCCGGGCTTGAAGCCGTTGAGATGAAATTGCATGGTGTCTCGCCTACGCCCTCCGTCGATGTCATCATCCGTGACCCTTTTTGACGCGGTCGTCTATTGGCTAGGCGTCATGCCGAAATACCAGGGGAGCCCGCGCCCATGACCTACGCCAACATCCTTGTCGAAACGCACGGGGGCGTTGGCCTCATCCGGCTCAACCGGCCGCAGGTCCTGAACGCCCTGTCGGCGGCCCTGATGGAAGACCTTAACGCCGCGCTCGAAGCCTTCGAGGCCGATCCCGCGATCGGCGCGATTGTGCTGACCGGCTCGGAGAAGGCGTTCGCCGCCGGCGCCGACATCAAGGAAATGCAGGACAAGACCTTCGCCGAGGCGTTCCTCGGCGACTTCATCTCGCGGTGGGAGAATGTGGCGAAGGCGCGCAAGCCCATCGTCGCCGCGGTCGCCGGCTTCGCGCTCGGCGGGGGATGCGAGATCGCCATGATGTGCGACTTCATTCTCGCCGCCGACACGGCGAAGTTCGGCCAGCCGGAGATCAGGCTTGGCGTCATTCCCGGCGCCGGCGGCACCCAGCGCCTGACCCGCGCCGTCGGCAAGTCGAAGGCGATGGAGATGATCCTGACCGGGCGGATGATGGACGCGGCCGAAGCGGAGCGCTCGGGGCTCGTCTCGCGCATCGTGCCGGCGGCCTCGCTGGTCGAGGAGGCGCTTAAAGCTGGCGGCGGCCATCGCCGCCTTGTCGCGGCCTGCGGTCTTCGCCGCCAAGGAGGCTGTCAACCGCGCCTACGAGACGACGCTGGCCGAAGGGGTCCGGTTCGAGCGGCGCATCTTCCATTCGCTGTTCGCCACCGAGGACCAGAAGGAGGGCATGCGCGCCTTCGCCGAGAAGCGGCCGGCCAAGTTCACGAACCGGTAGATCAATATTCATGCCGCGCGTCCCCGTTTCCGTTCCCGCGGCCGCCGCCAGTGACAGAAAATGGCGCCTAAGCGCCTGAAAGCACTGTGTCGCGACCAGAAGTGCGCAGCGGTCGCCAAGGGCCGAGAAGCCACAGCTCATGGCCCGTGAGCCGGCAGGGCGCCGAAGCCCGCCCAGACGACTACGGCGTCGCCGCCGCGCCCTTCGTCGGCGGCTTCACCGGCTCGCGCTGCAGGGCCTTGTTGATGTCGAGCGTGCTTTCGGCGCCGATCGAATCGAAATGCTCCTCAAGCCACGCCTTGGTGTCGGCGCGGCCAAGGTCGCGCAATTGCTTGAGGAACGGCCACGAGACGTCCTGCTTGCTCGCCGCGTCGAAGGATTCGAGCTTGCCGGCGCCGCCGATGCGATGCAGCCGCTCCTCGCGGTATTCATCGCTTTTGAGCAGGCCCGTACGGATGAGACGGCCGACGAAGTCGGTGGCCCTCAGCTCCGCCAGCAGGCTCGCGTTGAAGGTGATCTCGTCGACCCGGTCGGCGATCTCCGCCGGGAGGCGAGGCGTCTCCTCGCGTTCGATCGGATTGATCTGGACGATGATCGCGTCGCGGCATTGCGTCTCGTAGAACAGCGGCCACAACGGCGGATTGCCGGCGAATCCGCCGTCCCAATAAGGCTGCCCGTCGATGACCACGGCCTGGAACAATTGCGGCAGACAGGCCGACGCCATGACGTGATCGACGGTGAGAATGTCGCGGCGGAAGATCTCGCCGCGCCCGGTCCTCACATTGGTCGCGGCGACGAAGAGCTTGGTCTCGGCGCCGGCGCGCAGGCGTTCGAAATCAACCACCGCCTCGAGATGAGCGCGCAGCGGATTGATGTTGAATGGATTGAACTCATACGGGCTGAGGAGCCCAATCGCCGTCTCGGTCCAGGCGTCGATCCAGCGCGACGCTGGCCAAAGGCCGCCCCAGGCCTCGACGGCCTTGTCGACCCATCGGCGCTGAAAAGTCGTGAGCGAGCCTTCCGACGACACCGAGAGCCAGAAGTCCTCCAGTTTCGCGCGGGCGCGCTCTCGCCCGCCTTCGCTCATCCCCGAGGCGAACACGACGGCGTTCATCGCGCCGGCGCTCGCGCCGCTGATCGCCGAAATCTCGATCCGCTCGTCTTCGGCGAACGCGTCGAGCGCGCCCCAGGTGTAGGCGCCGTGCGAGCCGCCGCCCTGGAGGGCGAGATTGATGGTCTTGGCGCTCATGCCGGCGAGCGGCCGATTTCGTCGTGGCGGTGCGGGCGGCGGGGCTCATCCGGCGGTCCATCCGCCGTCTATCGAGAGATTGGCGCCGGTGATCTGCGCGGCAGCGTCCGAGCAGAGATAGACGGCGAGCGCCGCGACCTGATCGACGGTGACGAATTGCTTGGTCGGTTGCGCGGCGAGGATCACGTCGTTGATCACCTGCTCGCGCGTCATCTCGCGCGCCTTCATCGTGTCGGGGATCTGGCGCTCGACCAGCGGCGTCCAGACATAGCCGGGCGAAATGCAATTCGCCGTGACGCCGAAGGTCGCAAGCTCGAGCGCCACTGTCTTTGTGAGCCCGGCGAGGCCGTGCTTGGCCGACACATAGGCCGACTTGAACGGCGAGGCGACTAGCGAATGGGCGGAGGCGGTGTTGATGATGCGGCCCCATTTTTGCGCCTTCATCCCCGGGACGGCGGCGCGGATCGCGTGAAACGCCGCTGTGAGGTTGATGGCGATGATCGCGTCCCACTTCTCGGGCGGAAAGTCCTCGATCGGCGAGACGTGCTGGACGCCCGCGTTATTGACCAGGATGTCGAGCGACCCCATCTGGCTCCGGGCCTCCGCGATCATCGCCTCGATTTCCGGCCCCTTAGCCATGTCGGCCCCGTTGTAGAAGGCTTTGACGCCGAATTCCTTCTCGATTCCGGCGCGCTCGGCCTCGATCGCCGTCTTGTCGCCGAACCCGTTAATGACCACGTCCGCGCCTTCCCTGGCGAGGGCGCGGGCGATCGCTAAGCCAATGCCGCTCGTCGAACCGGTGACCAGGGCGTGGCGTTTGGCGAGCGGCATCGCGTTTCTCCAGGTTTGGCTTGCGCGCGAAGCGAGCCCCACGCAAACACGTCATATTGCATTGCGATAAGGCTTTCGAGGGCCTATTGCGCCGCAATAGCCCTGGGATGACAAATTTCCCCCGAGCGCTTAGAACGCGGCGGGGTCAATTCGGCGGCCGCGCGGCCGGAAAAGGATGGCGGCGATGAGCCTTGCGATGTCGGACACGCCCTCGGGGCCGCTGCCCGCGCCATGTGACCGTCGGAGTCCGTGTGGGCGAGGGCGACGCGGCGGTCACCGTCGGCGGCGGCGCGCCGATCGTCGTCCAGTCGATGACCAATACGGACACCGCCGACATCGAGGCGACCGCCCGCCAGGTCGCGGCGCTTTGGCGGGCGGGCTCCGAGATGGTGCGGATCACGGTCGACCGCGACGAGGCCGCCGCCGCGGTGCCGCATATCCGCGACGCGCTTTTGAAGCGCGGCGTGCGCGTGCCGCTGATCGGCGACTTCCACTATATCGGCCACAAGCTGCTCGCCGATCATCCCGCCTGCGCCGAGGCGCTCGACAAGTATCGCATCAATCCCGGCAATGTCGGCTTCAAGAACAAGCGCGACCTGCAATTCGGCAAGATCGTCGAGATCGCGATCCGCAACGGCAAGCCGGTGCGCATCGGCGCCAACTGGGGCTCGCTCGACCAGGAGCTCCTGACCGCGCTCATGGACGAAAACGCCGCGAGCGCGAAGCCGCTCGAGGCCGGCGCCGTCACGCGCGAGGCGATGGTGCGCTCGGCGCTTCTGTCGGCGGCGCGGGCGGAGGAGATCGGCCTCGACCGCGACCGCATCATTCTCTCGGCCAAGGTCTCGTCGGTGCAGGACCTCATCACCGTCTATCGCATGCTGGGCGAGCGCTCCGATTACGCGCTCCATCTGGGTTTGACCGAAGCCGGCATGGGCTCGAAGGGCGTCGTCGCCTCCTCCGCTGCGCTTGGCGTCCTGCTGGAGGAGGGCCTTGGCGACACGATCCGCATTTCGCTCACTCCGGAGCCCGGCGGCGACCGGACGCAGGAAGTCAAGGTGGCGCAGGAATTGCTGCAGACCATGGGGTTCCGCAGTTTCGCGCCGCAGGTCGCCGCTTGTCCCGGCTGCGGGCGCACGACCTCGACCGTGTTCCAGGAGCTGGCGCGCGACATCGAGACCTATCTCGCCCAGTCGATGCCCGAGTGGCGCAAGGTCTATCCGGGCGTCGAGCGCCTCAACGTCGCGGTGATGGGCTGCATCGTCAATGGCCCCGGCGAGAGCAAGCACGCCAATATCGGCATCTCCCTGCCCGGAACCGGCGAAGCGCCCGCCGCGCCTGTCTTCGTCGACGGCGTCAAGACCGTCACCCTTCGCGGGTCCCGCATCGCCGAGGAATTCAAGGCGTTGGTCAACGACTATATCGCCAAGCGATACGGGTCGAACCAGCGGGCGGCGGAGTAGAGCGCGTGGCCCGACCGCCCCTGCCCCCCTTCACCCAGGAGACCGCGGCGCAGAAGGCGCGCATGGCTGAGGACGCGTGGAACACCCGCGACCCGGCGCGCGTGGCGCTCGCCTATTCCGAGAACAGCCGCTGGCGAAACCGGGCTGAGTTCTTCTCTGGGCGCCCCGCGATCGAAGCGTTCCTGACCCGCAAGTGGAACCGCGAGCTCGACTACCGGCTGATCAAGGAGCTCTGGGCCTTTCATGAGAACCGCATCGCGGTTCGCTTCGCCTATGAATGGCGTGACGATGCGGGAAGCTGGTTCCGCGCTTATGGCAACGAGAACTGGGAGTTCGACGAGGACGGGCTGATGCGGGTGCGGCTCGCGAGCATCAACGATCTGCCGATCCGGATGCAGGACCGTCTGTATCACTGGCCGCTCGGACGCCGCCCCGATGACCATCCGGGCTTGAGCGAGCTCGGGCTCTAAGGCGAAAGCGCCCGCCCTTCACATTCGCTTTCGCATCGCCCACATTACGGCGACGAGGCCGCCTTGTACGAACCCCCTCTCCACCGGAACGAGAATCTGCCCGAACTGCACGCGCTGATCAGGGAGCGCGTGTTCGGCCTCCTGATCAGCAACGGCGCTGAAGGGCTCGTCGCCAACTCGGTTCCGTTCGTCCTCGATCCGGCCGCCTCCGGGCTCGGCGTCTTGAAGGTCCATCTCGCCCGCGCCAACCCGCAATGGCGCGATCTTGAACAAAAGCCCGACGCGCTCGTCGTGTTCCAGGGCCATGACCATTACATCACCCCCTCCTGGTACGCGACCAAGCGGGAGACGGGGAAGGTCGTGCCGACATGGAATTACACCATGGTCCAGGCGAAGGGCCGGGCGAGAGTGATGGATGACGCCTGGCTCGGCCAGCAGATCAAGGAATTGACGCGGACGCTCGAAGAGCGGCGCGAGCAGCCGTGGGCGGTCGGCGACGCGCCGGCAGACTTCATCGCCATGCAGCGCCGGGCGATCGTCGGCGTCGAGATCGAGATCCTCGAGATCAAGGGAAAGTGGAAGACGAGCCAGAACCGCAACGTCGCCGACCGCGCCGGCGTCGTCGCCGGCCTCGACGCCCTCGGAGACGAGGAGGCGCGCGCCATGGCGGAAATCGTGCGTCAGACGAGCCGCGACTGAGACCTGTCCCCGGGTTGCCTCGCGCATGAAGGCGTGATCCACTTTGCGCCATCCGCCGCAATTGTCATGAGAAGGAGACCTCAATGCCCGACGCGATCAAGCCGCTTTACACCGCTCATGGAACCGCGACACGGCGGGCGCAACGGCCACACGCAGTCCGATGACGGGATGGTCAGCATCGATCTCTCGGTGCCGAAGGAGATGGGCGGCCCGGGCAAGCCCAACACGGGGACGCCGGAGCACCTGTTCGCCGCCGGCTACGCCGCCTGCTTCGGCGGCGCGCTCGACTTCATCGCCAAGCAGCACAAGAAGGACGCGTCGAAAGCGACGGTCAAATGCGCCGTCAGCATCGGCCCGCGCGAGAAGGGCGGCTTCGGTCTTGCGGTCGTGCTTGACGTGACCGACACGAGCCTGCCCACGGCGGAGCTTCAGTCGCTGGCGGAAGAGGCGCACGAGAAGATCTGCCCCTATAGCCACGCGACGCGGGGCAACGTCGACGTCAAGGTCGTCACCCACGGGGCCTGAGTCGCCCGCGCGAGCCGAGTCGAACCACTGGCCTTCGCCCCGGAGTCGGACAAGGCGCCCCGATCTCATGAATGGGGGCTTCGGCAACCAGGGCGCGAGTTCGGCGAAAGTAAAGGAAAGAAAAAGAAAGCCGAAAAGGCTTTCTTTGGCTTTCTTTTGCTTTTTTTTAGTTTTTGGAATCGAGCCTTTTCAAAGGGTTACGGCCGAAAAAAGTAGAAAAAATTCCCCCGGCCTCCAACTCGCGCAGCGGGTTGTGGTTAAGCAAGCTTTCAAACAGCCACGACCTCTCGTTTCCGGGCCGAGGAGGCGCCGGACCTGATTCCGTTAATAGGAATATGCTGTAGCAACAATTTCTGATTTTGTCAAGGACAATCGCGACGCTGCGCTCCGCGCCATCCCAAAGGAGCCAGCGCTCAAGCATTTACTAAGTTTGTTATGGAGTTTGGCTTGCCGCTTCCCGTTGGTCATTCGCTAGGCTGGCGTTTCGCGGCCTCCATGCCGCCGGTATTTGCGCGGACTTCCGCGCGAGCGGGAAAGGCTTGGGCCGTCGATGATGGAGATGACTCCGCCCCGGAGCGAGACGACGCCGCTCGACCCGGGCTTGCGGGCTCTCTGCGGGATCGCGGCCTATTACCGCATCGCCGCTGATCCGGTTCAGCTCGCCCGCGTGCTGGCGCTCGGCGAGCGGGCGGCCGATGAGACGGATCTCATTCGCGCCGCGAAACTCGTCGGGCTCAAGGCCCGCCTCGCCGTCAAGGTTGACGCCGAGCGGCTCATGACCCTGCCCACGCCGGCGATCGTGCGCATGGGCGGCGGCGCGGTCATGGTGCTGGCCGGGCGCAGTCCGCTCGGGCTTCTCCGGCTCGTCGATCCGATCAGCCACGCCGCCCAGGAGGCGCCGCTCGAGGACGTCGCGCGCGACATCGGCGGACGGGCGCTCCTCGTGGCCCGCCAGATCGGGGGCGCCGGCGCCGATCCGCAGCCGTTCGGCCTAAGCTGGTTTCTGCCGACCCTCTGGCGCTATCGCCGTCCGCTCGGTCATGTGCTGGCGGCGTCCCTGTTCGTGCCGATCTTCGCCCTCACGACGCCGCTGTTCTTCCAAGTGGTCGTCGACAAGGTTCTGGCCCATCGCGGCTACGAGACCCTGTTCGTGCTCGTGGGCGGCCTCGTCATCATCGGGCTGTTCGACGTCGCGCTGCAATATTTGCGCACCTATGCGCTCTCCCACACCACCAACCGGATCGATGTCGAGCTCGGCCAGCGGCTGTTCGCCCATCTTCTCAGCCTGCCGATCTCCTATTTCGAGACCCGGTCGACCGGACAGACGGTTGCGCGGGTGATGGAGCTCGAGACGATCCGCAGCTTCCTCACCGGGCAAGCCCTGTTCTCGGCCATCGACCTCATCTTCGCCTTCGTGTTCGTCGGCGTGCTCTTCGCCTATTCGTGGTCGCTGACCCTGATCGTGCTCGCCGCGGTCCCGTTCTACGCGCTGATCGGCTTTTGCGTCAGGCCGCCGCTGCGCGCCATGGTCAAGGAGAAATTCAATCGCGGCGCGGCGAGCCAGCAGTTCCTGGTCGAAACGATCGCAGGCATGAACACGGTGAAGGCTGCCGCGGTCGAGCCGATCATGCGCGCGCAGTGGGAGGAAAAGCTCGCAGCCTATGTCAAGACGAGCTTCGCCGCCTCGATGCTCGGCTCCGGCGGGCAGCTCGGAATCCAGTATCTCAGCAAGCTGACGACCGCGGCGCTTCTCTTGTTCGGCGCCAAGGCGGTGATCGACGGCAACCTCACCGTCGGCGCGCTGGTCGCCTTCAACATGATCGCCGCGCAGGCGGTGGCGCCAATTCTGCGGCTGTCGCAGATCTGGCAGGATTTCCAGCAGGTGCATATCTCGATCGATCGCCTCGGCGACATCCTCAACGCCCCGCCCGAATTCTCGCCGGCGACGCGCCTGGCTCCGCCGACCCCGCGCGGCGCGATAGAATTTCGCCACGTCAGCTTCCGCTACCGGCCGGACGCGCCCGAGGCGCTGAAGGACGTTTCGCTCGCCATCCGGGCCGGCGAGACGATCGGAATCGTCGGCCCGTCGGGGTCAGGCAAATCGACCCTGACCAAGCTCGTTCAGCGCCTCTATCTCCCGACCGGGGGCCAGGTGCTCCTGGACGGCGCGGACCTCGCCCATGTCGATCCGGCGTGGCTGAGAAGCCACATCGGCGTCGTTTTGCAGGAGAACCTGCTCTTCAACCGCACCGTTCACGAGAACATCGCCTTCGCCAATCCGGCGATGTCGCGCGCGCGGGTGATCGAGATCGCCCGGCTCGCCGGCGCCGACGAGTTTATCGACAAGCTCGCGCATGGCTACGACACGCTGATCGAGGAGCGCGGCGCGAACCTCTCCGGCGGGCAGAGGCAGCGCATCGCCATCGCCCGCGCGCTCGCCACCAATCCGCGCATTCTCATTTTCGACGAGGCGACCTCGTCGCTCGATTACGAGAGCGAACGGATCATCCAGCGCAACATGCGCCGCATCGCCAAGGATCGCACGGTCATCATCATCGCCCATCGCCTGGCCGCGGTGCGCGGCTGCGACCGGATCGTCGGAATCAGCGACGGCCATATCGTCGAGGTCGGCACGCATGCCGAACTGGTGCGCCGGCCCGGCGGGCTCTACGCCTATCTCCTCAGCCTTCAAAGCCAGCCGGCGGAGGTCGCCGCGTGACCGCTGTCCCCGCCGCGCCACCCGCCGAGCCGGCGCCGGGCGCCAGGCTCGTCGCCCCGCGCGCGCTCGCGCGGCTCAAGACCCCGGGCAAGACTTGGGGCAAGACTTCGGGCAAGACTTGGGGCAAGACTTGGGCAAGACTTGGGGCAAGACTTGGAGAATAAATCTCAGCGATCGCGAGTTTCTCGCGCCGGCGCTCGAGATCCTGGAGACGCCGCCGTCTCCGGTTCGTCTCGCTTTCCTGTGGATCATCTGCGCGCTGGTCGCGGCCGCCCTCACCTGGGCCTATTTCGGCCGGATCGACATTGTCGCCGCCGCGCAGGGCAAGTTTCAGCCGAGGGGCCAGGTCAAGGTCGTCGAGCCGCTCGAGACCGGCAGGGTGGAGGAGATTCGCGTAAGCGACGGGTCCTTCGTGCGGGCGGGCGACGTGCTGGTCGAGCTCGACCGGTCGGCGGCGCTCGCCGACAGGGACGGCGCGCGGGCGGAGCTCGCCTCCGCGCGGGCGGAAATCCTGCGCCGCAAGATCGCTCTCTCCGCGGCGCGCTCGCGCCGCTTCGATGAGCCGCCCGCGATCGCATGGCCGGACGAAGTGGCCCCGGTCTTGCGGGAGCGCGAGAAACAGGTTCTCGCCGCCGATCTCGGACAATTGGCCGCCAACGTCGCCGCGTTCGACGCCGAGCGGGCGCAGAAAAGCGCCGAGCGCGACAAGTTGAGGGAGACCATCGCGACGCAGAAGAACCTCGTCGCCACCCTGCAGGAGCGCGTCGACATGCGCACGAGGCTCCTAGAAGAGAAGGCGGGCGCCAAAGCCGCGGTGATCGACGCCACGGAGACCCTGCAATATCAGATCATGCAGGAGGCGAGGCAGGAGCAGGACCTGGCCTCGCTCACCGCCGGGTTTGCAGTCATCGCGCGCAATTCGGACAAGGCTGTCGAGGACTTCATCTCCGACAACGCCCAGAAGCTTGAGGAGGCGGAGCGGCGCGCGGAGGACGTGCGGGAGCGCCTCGCCAAGGCCGAGGCGGCGCTCGACCGCCTGACGCTGAGAGCCCCGATCGCGGGACATGTGCAATCCTCGATCATCACCAATGTCGGCCAGGTGGTGACCAGCGGCCAGGAGATCATGCGCATCGTCCCGCAGGATTCGGGGCTCGAGATCCAGGCCTATGTGCGCAATCGCGACATCGGCTTTGTCAGCGTCGGCGAGGAGGCGGTCATCAAGATCGAATCCTTCCCCTTCACCCGCTATGGCGTGATCCATGCGCGCGTGATCCGCGTCGCCACGGACGCGATTCCCGAGCCCGACGCCAGCGCGATCGAGGGCGATCCCACCCGCGTCTCCAGGACCGCCGGGTTCGCGGACGGCGAGCGCACGCAAAATCTGGTGTTCCCGGTGGTGCTGAAGCCCGAGGCCGACACGATCACGGTTGACGGCGTGGCCGAGCCGCTGACCTCCGGCATGGCGGTGACGGTCGAGCTCAAGACCGGCGCGCGGCGGATGCTCGAATATCTATTCTCGCCGCTGGTCGAAGTCGCCTCGAAGGCGATGCGGGAGCGGTGAGGGCGGCCTGCGGCGGAGCGTCATTTCCGCCTACTTGATCACCTCCCAGAAAATCCCCGCGACACAGATGAAGCCCAAGGTGAAGAGCACCGTTCTCAGGTACGGGATCGCCGCCCAATAAACGACGGCGTGCGCGAGCCTGAGCCAGAAAAAGCTCGTCGCCCAGAAGGCGGTCATCCCGTTCGCCTTTCCCGCCACTTGAGCGACAATCACAAGCGCGGCGAATGGCGCGAAACATTCGACCGCGTTGAGATAGGCGCGGTGAGCCCGCTCACCCCAGAGCGGGACCGGGCGTGGCTTGGGATCGACGTAGTTGGCCGGCGCCAGGGCGCCGTTCGTCATCACCTGGCAGACGATGTACGGAATCCAAAGCGCCGCCGTCAGCATCGCCGTGCATGCGAGATACCAGAGATCGGTTGTCATCAGGATTTCTCTCCGTTAACGGGGTGTCGGTTATCCGACGCCGCCGTCAGCATAGAGACGTTCGAGGGCCGCTGATTTCGACGCCCGGGCGCCGGAATTGTCGATTTCTTTCGCAAGGCGTCGGCGCGAACCGCTGGTCGAAGTCGCCTCGAAGGCGATGCGGGAGCGGTAGAGAGCGCTTCCCGGCCGTTCACGTCGCCAGTCGGCGGTCGAAGAAGTCCGCAATCTCGCCGAACGCTTCCCGCGTTTCAGGCGCGGCTTCGTTAAACAGATATTGCGCGTGCGACTGGCCCTCATACACATGCAGCGCCGCGTCGACGCCCGCCTGGCGGAGCTTGCGGTGGACGCGAACCGTGTTGCTGAGCAGAAGGTCGCGGGTCCCGCTTGTCAGGATCGTTGGCGGAAAGCCAGTCATGTCGCCATAGACGGGAGACAAAAGCGGGTCCGCGAGGTCATGACCGTTGGCGTAAAATTGCGTCGCCGCGTCGCAAAACCCGTCGCGTGACACGAGCACGTTGTCGAGCAATTCGTTTGTGTAAAACGTGTCGCCGGTTTTTGTGACGTCCGACATCGGCGTCCCGGGCGCGATCGCGGCCGGCAGGGGCAGGCCTTCCTGCTTCGCCCGCAGGATGAGCGCCAGCGTGAGCGCGCCTCCAGCCGAGGTGCCGAACACCGCGGCTTTGGCCGGATCGCTGGTTTCGACGGTCGACTTCCAGACCGCGACGCAATCGTCGAGCGCGGCCGGAAAGAACGCCTCGGGCGGCATTCGATAGTCGACGGAGAGCACGCGAAAGCCGCCGAAGCCGGCCATCAGGATGGCCTCCGGCAGACCCGCCTCGCCGGGCGACAGAACGTAGCAGCCTCCGTGAATGTGGATCAGGAGCCGGGCGCGGTTCCGGGGCGCGAGCGCCTCGGGCGTGACGGCGAAGGCGCGCGCGCCGCCGACCGTCGTCTTCTCGAACCGGACGCGCAGGCGCGCGCATAAATCAGGAAGGCGCGCGATCGTCGGCGAAGCCAGCGAGTTGACCAGGGACTTCCAGGCTTCTTCGGTCGCGGGGCGCATGTTCCAGGAGGGCCTGAAGGGCGCCCCGATCAGCGCCTGCATTTCAGGACTGACCGTCGTCGGGACAGGCGCGGATGGGCGTTCGGCCATCAGGACTCCCTCGCCCGGCTCGCTGATCGGCCGAGCACGTCGAACTTGCTTGCGCCTGGGTCGCACCCATATCTATGCGGGCACGCTGACGGACGCAAACGCCATGAAACTCGCCGATCCTTCGCTCCTCAAAAGCCAGTGCCTGGTCGACGGCAAATGGGTTGGAGAGGGGACCCGTCCGATCGCCAACCCGGCGACCGGCGCCGTTCTCGCCAAAACGCCGCGCTTTGGCGAAGCGGAGACGATTCACGCGATCGAAGCCGCTCAGCGCGCCTTCGGCCCCTGGGCGAAGACGCTGCCCAAGGAGCGGGCGCGGATCCTGCGACGCTGGTTCGACCTCATCATCGCCAACCGCGACGACATCGCGCTCATCATGACCAGCGAGCAGGGGAAGCCCCTTGCGGAGGCGCTGGGCGAAGTCGACTACGCCGCCGGCTTCATCGAGTTCTTCGCCGAGGAGGCCAAGCGCATCTATGGCGAGGTCAATCCGACCTTCCGCGCCGATTCGCGCATTGTCGTGGTCAAGCAGCCGGTCGGCGTGGTCGCGGCGATCACGCCGTGGAACTTCCCCGCGGCGATGATCACCCGAAAGGTCGCGCCTGCGCTCGCCGTCGGCTGCACGGTGGTGGCGAAGCCCGCAGGCGAGACGCCGCTGACCGCGCTTGCGCTCGGCGAACTTGCGCAACGCGCCGGCCTGCCGCCGGGCGTCCTCAATCTTGTGACCGGCGACGCGCGCGCGATCGGCAAGGCGATGACCGACCATCCGGCCGTGCGCGCGATCGGCTTCACCGGCTCGACCGAGGTCGGCAAGGTGCTCATGGCGCAGGCGGCGGGCACGGTGAAGAAGGTCGGGCTCGAGCTCGGCGGCAATGCGCCGTTCATCGTCTTCGACGACGCCCATGTCGACGCGGCGGTCGAGGGCGCGATCGTCTCGAAATTCCGCAACATGGGTCAGACCTGCGTCTGCGCCAACCGCATCTATGCGCAGGAGGGGATCTACGATTCCTTCGTCGCCAAGCTCACGACCGCGGTCTCGCGGCTCAAGGTCGGCGACGGGACGGAGGCCGGCGTGATGCAGGGCCCGCTCATCAACGAGGCGGCGGTGAAGAAGGTCGAGGAGCACGTCGCCGACGCCCAGAAGAAGGGCGCGAAGGTTGTGACCGGCGGCAAGCGGCACAAGCTCGGTCGCACCTTCTATGAGCCGACGGTGCTGTCGGGGGTCGATTCCTCGATGCTGGTCGCGCGCGAGGAGACCTTCGGCCCGATCGCGCCGGTGTTCCGCTTCAAGGACGAGGCCGACGTCATCGCCCAGGCCAACGACACCCAGTTCGGCCTCGCGTCCTACTTTTACGCCCGCGACCTCGGCCGGGTGTGGCGGGTGGCGGAAGCGCTCGAATACGGCATGGTCGGCATCAACACCGGCGCGATTTCGAGCGAGCTTGCGCCATTCGGCGGCGTGAAGGAATCGGGCATCGGCCGCGAGGGCTCGCGCCACGGGGTCGAGGAATTCGTCGAGATCAAGTACATGCTGATGGGCGGGCTCGATCGCTGATCATCCCTTGGCCCGCGTCCGCCCCCGGCGCGTCCGCCTCGCGCACGATGTCGCGCAGCGCGATCAGGCGCGTCTCCAGCGCTTCGAGGTCCGATTCCGCCATGCGGCCGAGGGTCGAGGCGATCCAGCGGCGCTGGACGGCGATCGCCTTCTCCGCCATCGCCCGTCCGGCCTCGGTGAGGTGGATCGCGCGCTGGCGACGGTCCGAAGCCGCCGCGCGGCGCTCGACCAGGCCAGCCTCCGTCAGCCGGTCGATCAGGCCCGAGATGTTGCCCTTGGTGACGTAGAGCCTTTTGGCCAGTTCCTGCTGGCTCACGCCCTCCTGCTCGGTCAGCGTCGTCAGCACGTCGCATTGGGGAATCGAAACGCCGATCTCGCGCAGGCGCTCGCCGACGGCGGCCTGCATGCGCGCCTCGAGGCGGATCAGGCGGAACCAGACCCTTGACGAGCGGTCGGCGTTCGGCCGGTCGGGCATCCCTCTTCCTCACGAATTGCGGACATGCGACGGCCCGAACTCCCTCGGCTGCGTGGGGAAGCCGCTTTCCGCCGCGTTGCAAAGAGCCGCACAGGGCGCCAATGTGACTCCCATGGACAATTCGGGCGCCGCAATCAAGCGTCGATAAAAGCATCGGGAGGAATGGATGCATGGACGGATGCAGGAATGGCCCCTGCTCATGCACAAGATCATCGACTTCGCCGCCACGCAGTTTCCCGAGCAGGAAGTCGCGTCCCGGACGGTCGAAGGACCGATGCATTACACGAACTATCGCGATATCCGCCACCGGGCGCTCAAAGTCGCCAAGCGCCTCCATCGCGAGGGAATGAAGCACGGCGACCGGATCGCGACGCTCGCCTGGAACGGCTATCGGCATCTCGAAAGCTGGTACGGCATCACCGGCATGGGCGGGGTCTATCACACCGTCAATCCGCGCCTGTTCCCAGAACAGATCGCCTGGATCATCAACCACGCCGAAGACCGGATGGTGATGACCGATCTCACCTTCGTTCCGCTCCTCGAGGCGATGGCCGATCGCTTGCCGACGGTCGAGCGCTATCGTCGTCTTCACCGACCACGCGCATATGCCGGCGACCAAGCTTAAGAACGCGGTCGCCTACGAAGACTGGATCGCCGAGGTCGACAGCGACTTCGCGTGGGCTGAGTTCGACGAGCGCACGGCGGCGGGCCTCTGCTACACCTCGGGCACCACCGGCAATCCGAAGGGCGTGCTTTATTCGCATCGCTCGAATGTCCTGCACTCGATGCTGGCGAGCTCGGCCGACACCTTGATGGTGACCGCCTACGACAGCGTTCTCCCGGTCGTGCCGATGTTTCACGCCAATTCGTGGGGCCTCGCGCTCTCCTGCCCGATGCGTGGCGCGCGCATGGTGATGCCGGGCCCGCGGCTCGACGGCGCCTCGGTCTATGACCTGCTGGAGAGCGAGAAGGTCACGATGACCGCCGCCGTGCCGACCGTCTGGCTCGGCCTCCTGCATTACCTGCGCAAGGAGAACAAGCGGCTCACCACGCTCAAGTTCGTCGGCATCGGCGGCTCGGCCTGCCCGCCCGACATGATCCGCGCTTTCGAGGACGACTATGGCGTCACGGTGCGTCACGCCTGGGGGATGACGGAAATGAGCCCGGTCGGCTCGGCCGGCTCGATCAAGCCCAGCATGGTGAACCTGCCGCATGAGCAGCAGCTCACCGTTCAGGCCAAGCAGGGCTGGGCGCCATTCGGCGTCGAAATGAAGATCGTCGACGACGAAAACAAGGAGCTGCCGTGGGACGGCAAGCGCTTCGGCAGCCTGAAGGTGAAGGGTTTCGCCGTCGTCAAAAGCTATTTCAAGGACGAGGGCGGCAAGATTGTCGATGACGACGGCTTCTTCGACACCGGCGACGTCGCGACCATCGATCCCGAAGGCTTCATGCAGATCACCGATCGCGCCAAGGACGTGATCAAATCGGGCGGCGAGTGGATCTCGACCATCGACATCGAGAACCTGGCGGTCGGCCATCCGGATGTCGCCGAGGCCGCCGTGATCGGCGTCGCCCACCCCAAATGGGACGAACGCCCGCTGCTCGTCGTGGTGGCGAAGGAAGGCTGTTCGCCCAAGACCGGCGAGGTGCTCGATTTCCTCAAGCCCCGCATCGCCAAGTGGTGGATGCCCGACGACGTGCAGGTGGTGAAGGAGATCCCCCACACCGCGACCGGCAAGATCAACAAGCTGAAATTGCGCGAGACGTTCAAGGACTACAAGCTGCCGACCGCGTGAGGGGCGACCGGGGCCTTCACCGTCGCGCCGATCCTCGCCGGCGGGCCGGGCGGCGGTTTTGAACTCCAGACGCGCGTGAACCGCGTACGGCCGCCTCGAACACCGAAGCAAGGCCGTCCACGAGTTGATCGTCGGTATAGGCGAGCGGATCGTTCATGCTCTCCACCATGCCCTTCATGGTGAGAACGCCGAGCGCGGATACGAAGGCGAGGAAGGCCATCAGGCGCGGTTCGACCGGCGGCGCCTGCGCCTTCTTGAGCTTTTGCGTGGCGCCCTTGAGAAGAAGGTCATTCAGCGGCCGCACCCGTGCGAACTGTTCGGCGCTGAGCTTGACCGCGCCAGATCCCGCCACCTGACCGAACAGGAAGGCGACGCGGAAATCGTCGAGTTGGCCGGCGAAGGTCTTGATGGTTTCGCGGATGACCGCCCGCAGCGCTTCGCCCCCGTCGGCCGCCTTCTCGACCGCCGCCTCGACCGCCTTCGCCTGCGCCTCGTGGGAGGCGAACGTCAACTCGAACAGCAGCGCATCCTTGGAGTCGAAATAATAATAGAGCCCGGCCTTAGATAGCCCCGCCTCCGCCGCGACGAGATCGAGCGTCGTCGCCGCGACCCCCTCGCGCAAGAGCACACGCCGCGCCGCCTCGAGGATTTCGTCGCGCGACCGCTCGCGGCGCCGCTGTCGGCGGGCGAGGCGAGAGGCGGAGGCTTGCGCCGCCGGCGCATCGGCAAACTCTTTGGTCATCGGCTTAGGTTCTCATAAGTCGGTTATTCATACAAATATTGACTTTTTCGACTGATGGTCGAAAATAGGTCTGACGGTCGTCACTTACGCGACCAAGAGGGCCAAACACAATGGATGCGCTGAGCTTCGCCAATCCGGTCTTTGCGGCCTATGCGGTCGCCGCCACCGTGATGATCCTTATGGCGTCGGCGACATCGTGGCTGACGGTCGCGCGGATGATTCAGGTCAACGGGGGGTTCCGGTCGCCCGAGGATCTGCGCAAGACGCCGCTCAATCCCAATCCCGATCCGAGCCAGCTGGCCCCGAACGACAGGGTGGAGCGCATTCGCCGCATTCAGGGCAACAATGTCGAGAACATACCCTTCTTTCTCGCCGCCGGACTGCTCTACGTTCTGACTGTGCCGTCGCTGCTCATGGCCCGCCTCGCCTTCTACGGCTACGCCGCCTCGCGCCTGCTGCATTTTACCGCGTATCTCACCGCGCAGACCCATGATGTCCGCTCGATTTTCTGGACCATCGGGTCGCTGATCCTGATCTTCATGACGGTGAGGGCGCTCATGGCGGCGCTCGGCGTTTAAGCTTCGCTAAGGGCCTTGCGCTCACGGCCCGGTTCCCCTATATGCGCGTCAACGACATCTCATAGCTCTCCGAAAGGAGAGAGAAGTTGAGAGTGGGCCCCGGCCGGGACCCGCTCTTTTTTATTGGCGCCAGGTCTTCTTTTGCCCGCAAGCCGCATGGTCGAAGCCTCGTCCCAAACCGCCGCCGGGCCCGCAGACGGGCTTAACGAGGCGCGCCTGATCGAGGATTCGGGCGCGGCCGAGCGCATCGCGCGCATCGCCGCGCCGGTGCTGCTGGACCTCGGCTACCGGCTTGTGCGCGTCAAGATTTCGGCGGCCGCGGGCGCGACGGTTCAGGTCATGGCCGAGCGTCCCGACGGGACGATGTCGATCGAGGATTGCGAACGCGTGAGCGTCGCGCTCTCGCCGGTGTTCGACGTCGAGGAGCCGATGGCGCAGGCCTACCGGCTCGAGATTTCCTCTCCGGGCATCGACCGGCCGCTGGTGCGCGAATCGGATTTCGCCCGCGCGTTCGGCCACGAGACGCGGGTCGAGATGGCGGTTGCGGTCAACGGACGCAAGCGCTTTCGCGGACGGCTCACGAGCGTCGCGGCAGGACCCGACGGGCCTGCGGCGCGGATGGCGCTGGTCGCCGACGACGGAAGCGAGAGCGAGGTCGAGCTGCCGATCCGCGGCATGGCCGAGGCGCAGGCTCGTCCTGACCGACGACCTCATCCGCGCCGCGCTCAGGCGCGAGAAGGCGGCGCTCAAGGATGCGAAGCGAGCCTCCGGCCGCAAGACCGGTCCAGGCGCCGAGCGCAAGAGAAACGAACCCAACGCCGCGGCCCGCGGCGCGGCCTCAAAGCCGCTCGGGCCTGATCAAGGAGAATAACCCATGGCCGTCAGCGCCAACCGACTTGAACTCCTGCAGATCGTCGACGCGGTCGCGCGCGAGAAATCGATCGACCGGTCGATCGTGCTCGCCTCGATGGAGGACGCGATGCAGAAGGCCGCGCGCTCGCGCTACGGCCAGGAGACCGAGGTGCGCGCGGAGATCAACCCGAAGACCGGCGAGATCCGCTTCTCGCGCCTCCTGCTCGTCGTCGACGAGGTCGAGAACGAGGCGACCCAGATGACGCTCATGGAAGCGCAGAAGAAGAACCCCTCGGCCCAGATCGGCGACTGGATCGCCGAATCGCTGCCGCCGTTCGACTACGGGCGCATCCCCGCCCAGGCGTCGAAGCAGGTGCTGGTGCAGAAGATCCGCGAGGCGGAGCGCGACAAGCAATATGACGTCTACAAGGATCGCATCGGCGACATCATCAACGGCGCGGTCAAGCGGGTCGAATACGGCAATGTCGTGGTCGATCTCGGCGGCGCCGGCGCGGGCGAGGCGGTCGTGCGGCGCGACGAACTGATCCCCCGCGAGATGTTCCGCCCCGGCGACCGCGTCCGCGCCTATGTCTATGACGTCCGCCGCGAGGCGCGCGGCCCGCAGATCTTCCTTTCGCGCACCCATCCGCAATTCACCGCGAGGCTGTTCGCCCAGGAGGTGCCGGAAATCTACGACGGCATCGTCGAGGTGAAGTCGGTCGCCCGCGATCCGGGCTCGCGCGCCAAGATCGCCGTGGTGTCGAACGATTCCTCGATCGATCCGGTCGGCGCGTGCGTCGGCATGCGCGGCTCGCGCGTGCAGGCGGTGGTCAACGAATTGCAGGGCGAGAAGATCGACATCATTCCCTGGTCTCCGGATGCCGCGACCTTCATCGTCAACGCGCTGCAGCCGGCGGAAGTGATGAAGGTGGTGCTCGACGAAGACTCGACCCGCATCGAGGTCGTCGTTCCGGACGATCAGCTGTCGCTCGCCATCGGCCGGCGCGGGCAGAACGTGCGCCTCGCCTCGCAGCTCACCGGCTGGGACATCGACATCCTGACGGAAGCCGAGGAGTCCGAGCGGCGGCAGAAGGAGTTCGCCGAGCGGACGCAGACCTTCATGGAGGCGCTCGACGTCGACGAGACGGTCGCCCAGCTGCTCGCTTCGGAAGGTTTCCGCACGGTCGAGGAAATCGCCTATGTCGAGCCGCCCGAGCTCGCCTCGATCGAAGGCTTCGACGCCGACACGGCGGCCGAGATCCAGGCGCGCGCGCAAGGGCATCTCGCCCGGATCGAGGCCGAGTTCGACGACCAGCGCAAGGCGCTGGGCGTCAGCGACGATCTCAAGGAGATCGGCGGCCTGACCACGCCCATGCTGGTCAAGCTCGGCGAGAACGGGGTCAAGACGCTCGAGGATCTCGCCGATTGCGCCAGCGACGACCTCGTCGGCTGGACCGACGGCGACGTGGCGAAGCCCGGCTTTCTGAGCGGCTTCGACATGTCGCGGGCGCAGGCTGACGCCATGATCCTGGACGCGCGCGTGCGCGCCGGCTGGATCGAGGCGCCCGCGCCTGAGGAAGAGCAGCCGGCGCAAGACGGCGAAGGCGTGGAAGGCGCGTAAGCGGCGACGGGGTCGATCGATTGCAGACTTTGAGCGACGCATCCGGGTCGGAGCGGACCTGCATCGTGACGGGGACCAAGGACGTTCCCGAGGCGATGCTGCGCTTCGCGCTCGGCCCCGACGGATCGGTCGTGCCTGACGTTCGCCGCAAGCTGCCCGGACGCGGCGTGTGGACGACGCTGAGCTTCGAGGCGGTGAGCCGGGCCGCCGCCAAACAGGCTTTTTCACGCGCGTTCCGCGTCAAAGCCCCGGCGCCCGCGTCGCTGGCGGAGACGGTCGACGCGCTGCTCGAGCGCGACGCGCTGCAGTCGCTGTCGATCGCCAACAAGGCGGGCCTCGTCGTCGCCGGCGCGTTCAAGGTCGACTCGGCGATCGAGGCTGGCGGCGTCGCAGCGCTCATTCAGGCGAGCGACGGGGCGCCAGACGGCGCGGCCAAGCGGGTCCACGCGCTGCGGGCAAAACTCGGGCCGGAAGCGGACGATGTTGCGCGCGTCGATCTCTTTGCGTCGGGCCAATTGGATTTGGCGTTGGGACGGGCAAATGTGATACATGCTGCCCTTAAACATGGGGCGGCGAGTTCGGCCTTTCTCGCAAGGGCGGATCGTCTGCGCCGTTATCGTGAAAGCAAGGCGGACGCGGCGGCCGGAACAGCGCCCGGGCGCGACCCGGCCGACAAGGCTGGAACGATGGCGGGCCCCGCTAAGTTGGCTGAAAAGCCAAGTGGTTAGGAATTGGCATGAGTGAGACGGGTAATAGCGATAAGACTGTGACGGCGCGCCGCCCAAGGTGACTTTGCACCTTAAGCGCCCTGTTGAGCAGGGCACGGTGAGGCAGAGCTTCTCGCACGGGCGCAGCAAGGCGGTCGTCGTCGAGAAAGTGAAGCGGCGGATTTTGACCCCCGGAGAGGCGGCGGCGCAAGCACGCCCGGCGACGGCTGCGCCCGCCGCCGCGCCGGCGCAGGCCACTCCAGGCCCTGCCAAGCCCATACTGACCGCGGGCGCGCGGCCCGCTCCCGTCGCGCCCGGGAAGCCCGCCCCTCCGCCGCCGCCCAAGACCGGCGTCGTGCTGCCCACCTTGACCGCCGAGCAGCGCGAGGCGCGCGCCAGGGCGTTGAACGACGCGCGGGCGCACGAGGAGGAGGACCGCCGCCGCCAGGGGGCGGAGGCCGAGGCCAGGCGCGAGCGCGAGGCGCGCGATCGCCACGAGCGCGAGGCCGCGGAAGCGCGCAAGCGCGACGAAGAGCTTCGCCGCGCGCAGGAAGCCACTTTCAGGCGGCAGTCGGAGGACGAAGCGCGACGGCGCTTCTCCGGCGGCGAACCCGCGCCATCCCCGTCGCTCCCGCGCACTCCCCAGACCGCGGCGCCCGGCCCCGTCGCGTCAGCGACGCCTCGCCCCGCCGAAGAGGAAGAAGCGCGGCGCGTCGTCGTCAAGCGTCCGGCGCTGAGCCTGCCGGTACAGAAGGTGCTGGTTCCGACGCCGCGTCCGGCGCGCACCGGCGAGCAGCGCAACCGCGGCCGGCTGACCGTCACCAGCGCGACTTCGGGCGAGGAGGAGCGGACCCGCTCGGTCGCGGCGTTCCGCCGGCGCACGCAGCGGCTGAAAGGCCACGGCGCGCAGGACCAGAAAGAGAAGATCGCCCGCGAGATCGTCCTGCCGGAAGCCATCACCATCCAGGAGCTCTCGAGCCGCATGTCCGAGCGCGCGGTCGACGTGATCAAGCTTTTGATGCGTCAGGGCCGGATGGTGACGCTGACCGACGTGCTCGATGCTGACGACGCCCAGCTCATCGCCGAGGAAATGGGCCATTCAGTCAAGCGCGTCGCCGAATCCGACGTCGAGGAAGGCCTGTTCGATCAGCCCGACGACGAAGGCGCGTCCGTTCCGCGCCCGCCGATCGTCACCATCATGGGTCACGTCGATCACGGCAAGACGTCGCTGCTCGACGCGATCCGGCACGCCAATGTGGTGGCGGGCGAAGCGGGCGGCATCACCCAGCACATCGGCGCCTATCAGGTCGTCGCGCCGGGCGGCCAGACCATCACCTTCATCGACACCCCCGGTCACGCGGCCTTCACCGCGATGCGCGCGCGCGGCGCCAAGGTCACCGACATCGTCGTCTTGGTCGTGGCGGCCGACGACGGCGTCATGCCGCAGACGATCGAGGCCATTCGCCACGCCAAGGCGGCCAGGGCGCCGATCATCGTCGCCGTCAACAAGATCGACAAGCCCGAGGCCAACCCGCAGCGGGTGATGCAGGAACTGCTGCAGCACGACGTGCAGGTCGAGGCGTTCGGCGGCGATACGCTCGCAGTCGAAGTCTCGGCGATCAAGGGGACCAATCTCGACAAGCTGCTCGAGGCGATCGCGCTGCAGGCCGAGCTGCTCGATCTTGTCGCCGACCCTGACCGCAGCGCCGAGGGCACGGTCATCGAGGCCAGGCTCGACCGTGGCCGCGGGCCCGTCGCGACCGTACTCGTGCAGCGCGGAAACCTTCATGTCGGGCAGCTCGTCGTCGCTGGCTCGCATTGGGGCCGCGTCCGCGCGCTGATCAACGACAAGGGCGAGACGATGAACGCTGCAGGCCCGTCGACGCCGGTCGAAGTGCTCGGGTTCGACGGCGCGCCGGAGGCGGGCGACCGCGTCGCTGTCGTCGAGACGGAGGCCCGCGCCAGGGAGATCACCGAATATCGCGAACGCCAGAGGCGGGAGAAGCTCGCCGCGCGCGGACCTGCGGTCAGAACCTCGCTCTCCGACATGATGAGCAACCTCAAGGCGGCCGGACACAAGGAGCTGCCGCTCGTCCTCAAGGGCGACGTCCAGGGGTCGGTCGAGGCGATCACCGCTGCGGTCGAGAAGCTCGGCAACGACGAGGTCATGGCGCGGGTCATCCACGGCGGCGTCGGCGGCATAACCGAATCGGATGTGACGCTGGCCACAGCCTCGAAGGCGGTCATCTTCGGCTTCAATGTGCGCGCGCATAAGGAGGCGCGAGACCTTGCCGAGCGTGACGGCGTCGAAATTCGCTACTACAACATCATCTACAATCTGGTTGACGATGTGAAGGCGGCCCTCTCGGGCATGCTCGCGCCAACGTTGCGCGAGACGATGCTGGGCAATGCGCAAATTCTCGAATTGTTCGACATTTCCAAGGTTGGCTTGGTGGCGGGTTGTCGTGTGACCGATGGCGTCGTGCAAAGAGGCGCGCATGTGCGCCTCATTCGCGACAGCGTGGTCGTGCATGAAGGCAAATTGTCGACGCTCAAGCGCTTCAAGGATGAAGTCGCCCAGGTCCAGGCCGGCCAGGAGTGCGGCATGGCGTTCGAGAACTACCACGACATGCGCGTCGGCGACGTCATCGAGTGCTATAACGTCGAGGAGATCCGCCGCACGCTCTGACCGGCGCGACGGAACGAGAAGACATGCGAGCCAACGTCACCCGCGCCGCAGAGGGTTTCGACCGCCGGTCGTTCACGGTGGCCGAAATCCTGCGCATGCAGGACGCGGGCGTCATTGCGGAGGACGAGAACTTCGAGCTGATCGAAGGCGAGATCGTGCCGATGCAGGCGAAGACGCATGTCCATGAACTGCTGAAGTCGGCGCTGACGATGGAAGTTGTGCGCGCCCTGCCTGAGAACCTGTGGATGGGCGTGGAGACCACGATCTATCTCAGCCCCAACACCTTCGTCGAGCCGGACCTCGTCGTCTACCCCAAAGGGATCAAGCTGGAAGAGGTCAAGGGCTCGGACATCCTGCTGGCGATCGAGGTGGCGCTGACGAGCCTCCCTTATGACCGGGGCCTGAAAGCTCGACTCTATGCGCGACACCGCTTTCGCGAGCTCTGGGTCGTCGACGCCGCGCGCCGCGTGACCTTTGTCCATCGGGAGCCGGAGGGCGAGGGCTGGCGATCGATCGCCGAGCGCGGTCCGGACGAGGCGCTGACCCTGGCCGCGCTGCCAGGGTTCTCGGCTCGGCTTGGATCGATTTGAATCGGCGTTCGCGCTCAGCTCGATGTCGCATTCACGCAGCGCCTCAAGGGAGAGCGCAATGTCCCGTTCCTTATTGAAGCCCAACGCCGGCAGCCACAGGGCCGAGCGGGTCGGCGAGCTCATCCGTCACGCGGTCGCCGACATTCTCACCCGCGGCGAGGTTCGCGACGACGCTTTCGATCGCCATCCGCTGACCATTCCCGAGGTGCGCATGTCGCCGGATCTCAAGCTCGCGACAATTCTGGTGATGCCGCTCGGCGGCAAGGGCGCCGGAGCGGCGGTCGAGGCGCTCGAACGCCACAAGAAGGAACTGCGCGCGCTCGTCGCGCGCCGCGTCAATCTCAAGTTCGCTCCCGATCTGCGCTTCGTTCTGGATACGAGCTTCGACGCCCAGGCGCGCATGGACGAGCTCTTGAGATCGCCGGCGGTGGCGCGCGATCTCGAAGGCTTCCGGGGACGAGGACAAGGCATGACCGGCGAGGCTGGCGAAGGCGGACTGTCCGGCCCCAGGGAGCGGAGGCGGCGCCGCGGCGAGCCGCAGCAGAAGCGTCCGCCCCGCCTCGAGATCGACGGCTGGATCAATCTCGACAAGCCGACCGGCGTCTCCTCGACCCAGGCCGTCGGCCGGCTCAAGTTCCTGTTCAACGCCAAGAAGGCGGGCCACGCCGGCACGCTCGATCCGCTCGCCTCCGGCGTGCTGCCGGTCGCCTTGGGCGAAGCGACCAAGACCGTGCCTGTCGTTCAGGATGGGGCCAAATCCTACCGCTTCCGCGTGCGCTGGGGCGAGGAAAGCGCGACTGATGACGCCGAAGGGGAAATTGTCGCGCGCTCGGACAAGCGCCCGTCCCCGGCCGAAATCGAAGGGCTGCTGCCGCGTTTCGTCGGCGCCATCCTGCAGACCCCGCCGACCTTTTCCGCCATCCGCATCGCCGGCGCTCGCGCTTACGACCTCGCCCGCGACGGCGAAACCTTCGAGATCGAGCCGCGCCCGATCAATGTCTACCGGCTCGAGCTCAAGTCGGCCGAGCCGGACACAGCGGTGCTCGAGGCCGAATGCGGCAAGGGCGCCTACGTGCGCGCGATCGCGCGCGATCTCGGCCGCGCGCTCGGCTGCTATGGACATGTGATCGAATTGCGCCGCACCCGCGTCGGCCCGTTCGCCGCCGAGTCGGCGATCCCGCTCGATTCCCTGCCGGGCGACGCGGAGATGATGGCGCGCGCGATTCTGCCCCTGCAGGCGGGCCTGGCCGAAATCCCGATCGTACGGATCGATCGTTCGGGCGCGGCGATCCTGCGGCGGGGCCAGAAACTGCTGTTGCGCGGCGCGGCCCCGACCCACGGGCGGGCGTACGTCGAGTGCTTCGGAACGCCGATCGCCTTCGGCGTCGTCGAGGACGGCTATTTTGTCTCGACCCGCGTATTCAATCTGAAAGGATAGGCGGTCACTTCCACGCCTCGAACGCTTTATCCAGCATCGCCTGGCCCTCGGGCGATTTCTGGAACACGATCTTCGCGATGCGATCGTCGTTGAGCAACAGCGGGAAGTCGAACCAGGAGCGCGTCTTCATCAGGTCGAGGTTGCGGGCGGTGTCGGCTTCGCCCTTGGCGAGCGCGATGAGAAAATAGGTGTCGCTGATCTTGACCTTGACGCTGGTCAGGGCTTCCGCCGCCGTCGAATCCTCCTTGCGCATCTGCGGCAGGCCGACGTCCTTGAACCCGGTGATCGGCGCGCCGTCGGCGAAGGAGAATTTGAGGTCGATCGTGTGCGTCGCCTGCAGCGTCGGATCGGTGTTTTTTCTCAAAGTCATCGTGGCGTGCATCTTGAGGTCGGGGATATCGGCTTCAGCCTTCACCGCGACCGTAGCCGGCTGGTTCGGAACCGGCGGAATCAGGGACCAGGTCGTCGAGCCCAGGCTCACGACCGGCTTCTGCGGATTGTCGGCCGCGGCGACCAGCATCGCCGCCCGTCCCGCCGACGGCGACGGCGCGGGGGCCGGGTTCGCCGCTTCGGGAGCAGGAGTGGCTGGCGCCGCTGCGCCTTGAGCGCCCGGCTGGGTCGCTTGCGCTCCGCTCGCGGGCGTTGTTGGCTGAGGTGAGGCGGGCGGGGGCGGCTCCACGCGTTCGGCGCTCTTCGCCGCGGGCTGCGGCGCGGCGAGCTGCTGCGCTTCGACAGCGGGCTTGATGGCGAGATCCTGCGGCTTCTGGCGCATCAGGATCGCGGCTGCCGCCACCGCAAGAACAACGCCAAGCAGGACCGCCGCTGCGATCCATAGCCACGGTTTCGGCTTGGCGACGTCGAGGCTCGGCGCGACCGGGCGCTGGATCTCCGCGTCCGGCCGGAAAGCCAGGCCGGGGCGGTCAAGCTCGGCCGCCACCTGCGGCGCCTCGGCGGATTGCACCGGTTCGTCGCGACGGGTCGCCAGGACAGGCGGCGCGCCGGAGTCGTGGCCGTTATCGGCCCTGGTCGGCCGGACGGCCCGGGATGCGTCCAGCGCCGCCACCCCTGGCACACCCTCATCCTTGCCGCCTCTCGCTCCGACCGGAGGAGCGGCCCGGCCCAAAGCCGGATTGCCCATCGCGGCAGCCAGCTGCGATCGAGCCGACGAAGCCACCGCGGGCGCGACAGCGGCTGGCTTCATCGCAGGCGCGATCGGCGCTTGCGGCGACGGGCGCGGCGGCGCGGCTGCCGGGCTGCGCCCCTGAGCCGTCATCTGAGGCCGCTGGGCGGGCCCAGGCGGTGTCGGCGCGCCCGGCGCGGGTTCGGATTGACCTGGCCTTGCCTGAGCAGGCGGTCGCGCCGGGGCGGCGGACGGCCCGGACGCTGCGGGCGCGGCCGGGCGCTGGATGGGGGCAGGTTGAGGCGGCGTGGGAGCGGGCTTTGCCGCAGCCGGCGAGGCCGGCGCCGCCGCTACGGTCGGCGGAGCGGCAGGCCCGGCGGCGCCCTCCGCCCCGTACTTCCCCTCGATCTCGGCGATCGCTTTGTCGAGCGCCTTCTCCTCGCGCGTGATGTCGCTTTCCGGCAGCGGCGGGCGCAGGCTCCTCAGCTGTTCGAGCAAAGCCTTTTTTGCGCGCCCGTAGATTGCTCCGCGCGTCTCCGGCGTGCCCGCGTTGGGCAAATTGGCGACGGCTCGCATGAGCAGCGAGTGATAATCAGCCATGAAGCGTCCGCTCAACCCTTCCGCGCGATGACGCGGAAGGTCCCTTAGTCCTGAAATGGATCATGCACAAGAATCGTATCGTCGCGCTCAGGACTCGTCGATAATAAGGCGACCGGCGCGCCGACCAGTTCCTCGATTCGGCGCACATATTTTATCGCCTGCGCCGGCAGGTCGGCCCACGACCGCGCCTTGCTTGTCGCGCCCTTCCAGCCTTCGATTGTTTCATAAAGCGGCTCGATGCGCGCCTGCGCGGATTGCGACGCGGGAAGATAATCGATCTCCTCGCCGTCCAGGCGGTAACGGGTCGCGACCTTGATCGTCTCGAAGCCGTCGAGAATGTCAAGCTTGGTCAGCGCGAGGCCGTCGATGCCGGAAGTGCGGACCGCCTGGCGCACCAGCACCGCGTCGAACCATCCGCAGCGTCGCGGGCGCCCCGTGTTGGTGCCGAATTCACGGCCGCGCTCGCCGATCCGCCGGCCGACCTCGTCGTCGAGTTCGGTCGGAAACGGGCCGCCGCCGACGCGTGTCGTGTAGGCTTTGGCGATGCCAAGCACATAGCCGATCGCCTTCGGCCCGAGGCCGGATCCGGTCGCCGCGTTGGCCGCGACCGTGTTCGAGGACGTCACGTATGGATAGGTGCCGTGGTCGACGTCCAGCATGGCGCCTTGCGCGCCTTCGAACAGAATGCGCTTGCCCGCTCGCCGCTCGCTGTCGAGAATCTCGAACGTCGGCGCCATGAACGGCAGAACTTTCGGCGCGACGGCTGACAATTCCTGACGAATCGCGCTGGCGCTGGGCGGCGGCAGTCCGAGCCCGCGGCAGAGCGGACCGTGGTGGGCGAGCAGACGGTCGATCTTGCCGCCGAGCGCATCCGGGTCGGCGAGGTCCATGAGGCGGATCGCGCGCCTGGCCACCTTGTCCTCGTAAGCGGGACCGATGCCGCGCTTGGTGGTGCCGATCCTGGCTGCGCCGCCGGACTCGCGATGGGCGTCGAGCTCGCGGTGCAGCGACAGGATCAGCGGCACGTTTTCGGCGATCTTGAGGTTCGCCGGCGTCACCTCGATCCCCTGCCCGCTCAGCGCCTCGATTTCCCCAATGAGATGATAGGGATCGAGCACGACGCCGTTGCCGATGACCGACAGTTTCCCGGGCCGGACGATGCCGGATGGAAGCAGCGCGAGTTTGTAGATCTTGCCGTCGATGACCAGCGTGTGGCCGGCGTTGTGGCCGCCCTGGAACCGAACCACCACGTCGGCGCCGACCGACAGCCAATCGACGATCTTGCCCTTTCCTTCGTCGCCCCATTGGGCGCCGACAACGACAACATTGGCCAAGGTCGATTGCTCTTCCGGGTGGTTTAAACGAGCGAAACCCCGGCATGGGCGGCAAAAAGCCGAGCCGGGGCTGTTTCTCGGCCATCGCCTAAACGATCGGCAAGCCTGAGTAAAGGCGCGCCGCCGCGGGGCCTGGCGCGAAAAGCGCGCTCGCCGAGGGAAAAACGCCGGCCCCAGA
Source organism: uncultured Alphaproteobacteria bacterium (assembly GCA_963764955.1). Taxonomy (GTDB): domain Bacteria; phylum Pseudomonadota; class Alphaproteobacteria; order Rhizobiales; family Beijerinckiaceae; genus Roseiarcus. The sequence goes on from CAVXVE010000037.1 coordinate 67,537, forward strand.
CTTGGATTGGCCGCATGCGTCGCTACATTCTGGGCGCGGCCGATCCGGCCGCAGGGAGAGCGTCATGACCCCCGACGAACGCCAAATGCTTGGTGGCCTGTTCCAGCGCGTCAACTCCGCCGCTGCGACGCAGCGTGACCCCGAAGCCGAATCCTTCATCAACGACGCGGTTCGCGCCGCGCCCCACGCGCCCTATGTCCTGGCGCAGACCGTGCTTGTCCAGCAGCAGGCCCTGGAGGCCGCAGCGAACCATATTTCCCAGCTCGAAGCGGCGGCGCGGGACGCTGACCAGAACCAGGAACATGGCAGTTTCCTCGGCAATCTCGGCAAGTCCATTTTCGGCGGCGGCGCCCCCGCCGCTCCGCCCCGGCAGGAGCCTGACCCGCAGGCCTATCAGCGCGCGGCCCCCCCGCCGCCCCCGCGCGGCTACGCGCCGCCTCCCTCCCAGGGCGGCTACCCTCCCCCGCCTCCCCAGGGCTATCCGCCGCAGCCTGGCCCCTGGGGCCAGCCTCAAGCCTCGGGCGGCGGCGGAGGCTTCCTCCAAAACGCGGCCTCGACTGCGACGGGCGTGGCCGGCGGCGTCGTCCTTGGCAATCTCCTCGGCGGCCTGTTCGGCGGCCATGGCGGCGGCAGCCTCTTTGGCGGCGGGGCAAGCGCCACCGGGCTCGGCGGCGCGGGCCTGACCGGCGATAGGCCGGAGATGACGGAGATCAACAACTATTACGGCGACCGGCCTGACGCCGGCGGCGACGCCAATTTCCAGCAGTTCGATCCCGGCGCGCCGGGCGTCCAGGACGCCAACTTCGACAATCTCGACGATTCGACCTTCGACGGCTCGGATGGTTCGTCCGACGACGGCGGCGGCTACGACGACGTCTGACGGTCGCGCTCTTCCCCCAATGAGCGGCGAGGCGTTGCGCGCGCCTCGCTGCTTTCGTTTCGGGACTTGTCCTAGTCAACCGACGAGTCGCTCTCGAGCGATCTTTATTTGACAAAATCAGAAATCTGCGCTACGGTTTTTCCATGAGCGGAATCAATCCGGGCCTGGCCGAAAGGCGGGCGACGAGAGGCGCCGCGGCTGTTTGAAAAGAAAAAGGGTGCTCGACCACAACCGACGCGCGAGTGAAGGCGAAAGGGAGAATTTTTTTACTCCAATCGCTCGCAACCCATTGAAAAGTCCCGATTCGAAAAAATAAACGCTAGTAAATTGGAGTCATTTTACTAGCGCTTATGCGCGCTTACTGGCGTTTATGGGCGTTTATTTGCGCTTGCCTGTCGGCGGCCTTGCGCCCTGGTTGTCGAAGCCGGTCATGTTGGGGCGAGGGCGCGAGGCCATCAGGCCGCTCGATCGGTCCTGCTCAGAGCACGATCACTTTCGCGCCGACCGGCACGCGATTGTAAAGGTCGATCACGTCCTTGTTCATCATCCGGATGCAGCCCGACGAGACGTTGTGACCGATGGTCGAAGGCTCATTGGTGCCGTGAATGCGGTAGAGCGAGGAGCCGAGATAGAGGGCTCTGGCGCCGAGCGGATTACCCGGCCCGCCGGCCATGTAGCGGGGTAAATCGGGTCGGCGCAGCAGCATTTCCGGCGGCGGCGTCCAATCCGGCCATTCCGACTTACGGCTGATCCGCTTGATTCCGGCCCATTCGAAGCCGGGACGGCCCACGCCGATGCCGTAGCGCAGCGCTTTCCCGTGCGGCTCGATCAGAAACAGGAGCTTGTCGGGCGTGTCGACGACAATCGTTCCCGGCGCCTCGGGTCCCGTATAGTCGACTTCCCGGCGCTGGAACTGCGGCTCGGGTCCGGCTTCCACGTCCGGCGCCGATTCGCCAGCAGTCGGGGCGGCCCTCTGCGGCTCACTGCGCCAGGCCGCCGGTCAGCAGCGCTTCGACGAAGCCGCCGCCATATTGCCCGCGCATGGGCGATACGGCTGGGACGGAAGGCTTCCCGAGGCTTTCGCCACTGGGCCGGGGCACGAAGACGATGACGCCGTCATTGGAGGCGCGGGAAGGGGTGGAAAGGGCGAAAAGAAGCGCTGGAACGCAATAGGCAACGAGGCGGCGCATGGCCTGTCTCCGGGTCGAGTGGTGGGGAAGCCCGCGCGCACTATGCCCGGAGAGAATTATGTCCAACTGATCAAATAGGTTAAAATGCCGGCGGCTATTGAGCAAAGCTCGCTTGCGGCTTATAAAGGCGCCAGTGGCCCAGTGATTTAGAGCGGGCCCAATACGATTGAGCGCGTAAGCAATGGCGCAAGCTCGACCGGAGGAATTCAAACTCTATCGCCTGAACCTGCCGAGGCGCGGGAGGCGGAGGAGGGTGATTTCGAGCGCCGGAATTTCGCCAATGTCATCGCGCTTCTCGCGATCGCGGCGCTCATCGTGCTTGGCTACTGGGTCTTCCACGCGCTCGATCACAGCCGCAGAGCTCAGCGATGCCTCGATTCAGGCCGCAACAATTGCGTGGGCTTCGTCAATCCCACGAAGTGAGTCGCGGGCGGGCGGATGACGTCAGGCTTCGCCCTCGAGCAGCGCCTCGCGCCGAGAGCTTTTGCCGCTGAGCGGATTGTCGGGATCCCAGGCGTAGCGCAGGGTCTCGAACCGCATCGCGCGCGTGTCGATCATGAGGAGCCGCCCGACCAACCCCTCGTCGCCGTCGCCAAAGCCGCCGACGATTTCGCGAATCGCTTCCAGCGCCATCAGCGAGCCGAGAACGCCGCCGAGCGCCCCAAGCACGCCGGCCTCGGCGCAGGTCGGGATGGTTCCCGGCGGAGGCGCCTCGGGGAACAGGCAGCGATAGGTCGGGTTCGGCTTGCCGTCCGGTCCATTCTCGTAAGGCTTGAGCGTCGTCAGCGTGCCGTCGAATTCGCCGAGCGCAGCCGAGACGAGCGGGCGCCGCTCATGAAAGCACGTGTCCGAGAGCGCGTAGCGGGTGGCGAAATTGTCCGAGCCGTCGAGCACGACATCGAAGCGGCTGACGATTGCGCCCGCGTTGTTCTCGTCGAGGCGCACAGCGATCGGTTCGACCGCGACATGCGGATTGATGCGGGCGATCGCCGCTTGAGCGCTTTCCGTCTTTGGCCGCCCGACGTCGCCGGTCGCGTGGATGACCTGCCGGTGGAGATTCGAGAGCGCGACGACATCGTCGTCGACGATCCCGAGCGTCGCCGACTCCAGCCCCAGCCAGATATTGCAGCGCCGGCGAGCCCAAGCCTCCCGCGCCGACGACGAGCGCGCGCGCGGCCTTGAGCTTGTTCTGGCCGGGGCCGCCCAGCCCGCGCAGCACGATCTGGCGCGCGTAGCGCTCGATCTCTTCGCTTGAGAGTGTCATCAGGCGCGCATTGCTAACACGCCCGCGCCGAACGCGCGAGCAAGATGCGCGGCCTCCGCCAGCGGCGCGAAAGACGAATTCGGAACAATGTCGCGCGCTCCAGAGTTCAAATGAAGAACTGTCCGTGGAGGGGAACGATGATGCGGCATGGATTTACGTGACGTTGCTCGCTTCGCTGATCGCCAGCGCGGCTTGTGCGGAAACTGTCTCCCCGGAAGCGGACGCTTGCAAGGCGAGCGGCCTGCTTGCGCTTCAGCAAAAGTATCCGAAGGTCAAGGATGTGGTGATCGATCTCGACAGCGCGAGGATCATCAAGGCCGACACGACCATCGAAAACGTCCCGATCAGAACCGTCGTCATCGGCGACGCCTATGTGGAGCGGACCAAGAGCACCAAGCCGCAGACGCTCGTGTGCATCATCGGCGACAAAGGGAAAGTCCTCTTGACGCTGTTCTCCGACAAGTGATCATGCCATCCGACGATAGCGCTCGCCTTTTGCGAGCAGAGACTCCGTTCGCGCCCGCGACGCCGAGTTCGAGGCTCTCGGCTACGCGGTGCGCCCGCTCGATGAACCGCTCGGCGGCCGCTGGAGGGCAAAGATCACGCGCCGTCTCATCGAACAGAGCGAGCCAGCGGTCGAAATGGATTGCGTCCACAGGCAGCGGCAGATGCTTCGCCATCGGCTGGCCGTGGTAGCGCCCTGTCTGAAGCGTTAGCGACGACCAGAACGCGAACATGTTTTCGAGATGCGGCTCCCAGTCGGAGATACGCGATTCGAAGATCGGCGCAAGCAGTGGGTCCTCGCGCACGCGCGCATAGAAGCCGCGAATGAGCGACTCGATCATCCCCTCATCAATGCCAGTCTCCTTTTGCGTGAGGGCGACGATGGCGGCGCGCCGTTCCTCGGCGCCGCGAAATTCCTGATCCATTCCAGTCTCCATCATGGGCGTTCTTGTCCGCCCAGCGCGCGAGCCTTGAGGTAGTCAGCGATGACCCGCGCGTTATTGTGCTCCTCGTCGTGCGCAGCATAGAGCAAGGTCACCGGGCCGGCCTTCACCAAGTCTTCCATCCGGCTAACCGCGTCGTTGTTGGCGTCAAGCTCCGCCCGATAGCGTCGCGAGAATTCGTTAAAACGGGCCGGGTCATGACCGAACCAACGCCTGAGTTCATCGCTTGGCGCAATATCCTTCAGCCACAGCGTCAGCTTCGCTTCGTCCTTGCGCGCGCCGCGCGGCCATAAGCGGTCCACCAGCACCCGCGCTCCATCCCGCGCGTCGGGAGGATCGTATACCCGCTTCACGCGAATGTCCGGCGCCGCTTCAGGCATAGCTCGCTCCTCGACTCGCCGGTGTTCCTAATCGGTCGCTCGTCCCCTATATGAGAGCTTGAGGCGATGCGCGCCAGTCCGTCTTGCGATGAGGTCGCGCGGACCGCCTTGAAGCGACCGGAGAGTCGATCCCATGAGCGCCTCGGACCCTATCGTCATCGTTGGCGCGGCGCGTACGCCGATGGGCGGTTTTCTCGGCGATCTCAAGGACGCGCCAGCCCATGCGCTCGGCGCGCGCGCCATTTCGGCCGCGGTCGAGCGGGCTGGAGATCGAGGCCGACAGCGTCGACGAGATCCTGATGGGCTGCGTGCTGCCGGCGGGCCAGGGCCAGGCGCCGGCGCGCCAGGCGGCGATCGGCGCCGGATTGCCGGTTGCCGCGGGCGCGACCACGATCAACAAGATGTGCGGCTCAGGCATGAAGGCGGCCATGCTGGCCCACGACCTTTTGCGCGCGGGCTCGGCCGACGTCGTCGTCGCCGGCGGCATGGAGAGCATGAGCAACGCGCCCTATCTGCTCGACCGCGCCCGCTCCGGCTACCGCATGGGCCACGGCCGCGCCCTCGACTCGATGTTTCTCGACGGCCTCGAGGACGCCTACGACAAAGGGCGGCTGATGGGGACGTTCGCCGAGGATTGCGCGGAAGCCTATCAGTTCACTCGGAAGGAACAGGACGCCTACGCGCTGAGCTCGCTCGAGCGCGCCAACCGCGCGATCAAGAATGGCGATTTCACCTGGGAGATCGCGCCGGTCAGCGTGAAGGCCGGCAAGGCCGAGACGCTCGTCGCGACCGACGAGCAACCGCCCAAAGCGAAGCCCGACAAGATCCCGACGCTCAAGCCCGCCTTCCGCGACGGCGGCACGGTGACGGCGGCCAATTCGAGCTCGATCTCCGACGGCGCCGCCGCGCTCGTCATGATGCGCGAAAGCGAGGCCGAGAAGCGCGGCGTGCGGCCCCTGGCTCGGGTCTTGGCGCATGCGACGCACGCAGCCGCGCCAAAAGATTTTCCGACCGCGCCGATCGGCGCGGTCAGGAAACTGTTCGAGAAGACCGGATGGAGCAAGGAGTCCGTCGACCTTTTCGAGATCAATGAGGCCTTCGCCGTCGTCGCCATGGCGGCGATGCGCGACCTCAGGCTTCCCCACGAAAAGGTCAACGTCAACGGCGGCGCCTGCGCGCTCGGCCATCCGATCGGCGCGTCGGGCGCCCGCATTCTGGTGACCCTCATCGCGGCCCTTCGGACGCATGGACTCAAACGCGGCGTGGCGTCGCTCTGCATCGGCGGCGGCGAGGCCACCGCTATGGCGATCGAGCTGGCGTGAAACTCCGCTCTCCCCGTGGGAAAGGGGGTGGGCGTGAGGGTCACCCGCTGCTTCGCCGGCTTCGAAAAACAGACTGATCCTCCCTTGTAGCGGCGCCCAATTTCGGACATGGTGCCGCGCACCGCCAGCTAACATGTCAGGCCGGCTCCAGGGAGGACGATCCATGCGCATAACCCGTCGAGTTTTGACTGCGAGCCTGCTCGCGATGACGCTCGCCGCGCCCGCCTTCGCGGCCGACAAGCCGCTCATTCTCATTTCCGTTCCGGGCATGAACTTTCCGTTCTTCGTCCATATGATGAAGGCCTTCAAGGCCGCCGCGGACCAGCAGGGCCTCGATACGATCGAGGGCGACGGCCAAATGTCCTCGCCCAAGCAGACCGCCGACATCGAGGCGGCGCTGGCCAAGGGCGTCAAGGGCGTCGTGCTTTCGCCGAACGAGGTCGACGCGATGGCGCCGGCGCTGCAGGAGGCGATCGACGCCAAGGTCCCGGTCGTCACCGTCGACCGGCGCGTGCCGTCGGTGACGGGGATCATCGGCCACGTCGGCGCAGATAACGTGAAGGGCGGCGAGGCGCAGGGCGAATTGGTCGAGAAGCTGTTCCCGAACGGGGCGACCATCATGAACCTCCAGGGCACGCCAGGCGCGAGCCCTGCGATCGACCGCAACAAGGGCCTGCACGACGTGCTCGACAAGGCCAAAGACAAGTACAAGATCGTGTTCGAGCAGACCGCCAATTTCGAGCGCGACAAGGGCCTTTCGATCACCGAGGGCGCGCTCGCCAGCATGGCGACCCCGCCGCAGGTCATCGTCGCCGGCAACGACGACATGGCGCTCGGGGCGCTCGAAGCCGTCAAGGCGCGCAATCTCAAGGGCATCGCCATCATCGGCTTCGACGCGCTGCCGGAAACGCTGGGCAAGATCCGCGACGGCGAGATCACCGCGACGGTCGAGCAATTCCCCGGCAAGCAGAGCGCCACCGCGGTGGAGATCATGGCCAATTACCTCAAGACCGGCGCGAAACCGGCGCAGCAGATCGAATTGATCACGCCGGTGGCGATCACCAAGGACAACCTCAAGGAAGCCGAGCGCCTCGACGAGGTGAAGTGAATCGCGCGAAGCACGAAGGGGCGCGCCATTCCCGGCGCGCCATCTCGTCGCCCCGCCCGCACGGAATGAGCGAGGGCCCCTGAATGGCTGACGCGCCCGCGGCGCTTTCATCCGCCCCGGCAAAGCCCGAGAGCCCCATCCTCAAGATGACCGGCGTCAGCAAGCGCTTCCCCGGGGTGCGCGCGCTCGAGGACGTCCATCTCGAAGTGGGGCCCTCCGAGATCCACGCGCTCCTCGGCGAGAACGGCGCCGGCAAGTCGACCCTGCTCAAGATCCTGTCGGGCGCGCACAGCGCCGATACAGGGGAGATCGAGCTGTTCGGCAAGCCGGTCGCCTTCGCGACGCCCCATGACGCCCAGCGCGCCGGCATCGTCACGATCTATCAGGAGTTCACGCTCGCTCCGGACATGACGATCGCCGAGAACGTCTTCATCGGACGCGAACCCGGATCGAAGCTGTTCGTGAGTTGGCGGCGCCTGGCCCAAGAGACGAAGGCTATCGCGGACCGCATCGGGCTTAAGCGCAGCCCGATGACTTCAGGTGCGCAACCTTTCGGTCGCCGAGCAGCAGCTGGTTGAGATCGCCCGCGCGCTCTCGATGCGGTCCCGCCTCATCGTCATGGACGAACCGACCGCGGCGCTGAGCGAAGCCGAGGTCGCAAACCTGGTGCGTATCGTGCGGGCGCTAAAGGCCGAGGGCCTGTCGATCATTTTCGTGACTCACAGACTAGAGGAAGTCTTCCGCCTCTGCGATCGCTACACGGTCTTGCGCGACGGCCGCTACGTCGCCACCGGCCGCGTCGCCGACACCAGTGTCGACGCGATCATCCGCATGATGGTCGGCCGCGACGTCGGCGCGCTGTACGGCGAGCGGCCGATTCCCGAGCATGGGAAGGTCGCGCTCGAGGTCGAGGGTCTGACCCGCCGCCGCAACGCGCGCGATCCGAACGCCATCGAGTTGATCGATGTTTCGCTGAAAGCGCATCGCGGCGAGATCCTCGGCCTCGCGGGCCTCGTCGGCGCCGGCCGCACCGAAACGGCGCGCGCGATTTTCGGCGCCGATCCATTCGACCATGGGACGATCCGTATCGCCGGCCAGGAGGTTAAGTTCTCAAGTCCGCGCGACGCGATGTCCCACGGCGTCGGCCTCGTGCCGGAAGACCGCAAGAAACAGGCCCTGTTTCTAAGCCTTGCGATCCGCACCAATATCACCATCGCCGCGCAGGACGAGGTCAGCCGAGGCTGGTTCATCGACGAGAAGCGGGAGGACGCGCTGATCAGCGAGTTCCGCAAGCTGCTCTCGATTCGCATGGCGAGCCCGGACCAGGCGGCGGGCCAGCTTTCGGGCGGCAACCAGCAGAAGGTCGTGCTCGCGCGCTGGCTCGCGCTCAGGCCAAAAATTCTCATCGTCGACGAGCCCACGCGCGGCATCGACATCGGCTCCAAGGTCGAGGTCCACAACCTTCTCATCGACATGGCCAAGCAGGGCATCGCGGTCATCGTCATCTCGTCCGAGCTGCCGGAGATCCTGGCGGTCTCGGACCGCATCGTGACAATGCGAGAGGGCCGGGTAACCGGCGAGATCGCGCGAACCGACGCGACGCAGGAAATCCTGATGGCGATGATGACGGCGCATGAGGGCGGCGGCGCCGTCGCTTCGGGGGCTTGAAAGGAATTCTCATGAGCGAAGCGAGGCTGGAAGCGGCCGAGGACACGGGCGTCGACGTCTTCGGCTTCGTCGCGCGCTTCGCGCCGACGCTGTTCCTCATCGTGCTGATGCTGCTGTTTGCGATCATGCAGCCGCGCTTTCTCTCCGAGATCAATCTCTTCAACGTGATGCGGCAGGTTTCGATCACCGGCCTCCTCGCAGTCGGCATGACCTTCGTCATTCTTACCGCCGGCATTGACCTTTCGGTCGGCTCGCTGCTCGCCTTCGCCGGACTGGTCGGCGCAGCGGTCGCCAAGGGCGGCCTCGATAACCGCTTCACCGTCGGCCAGGGCGGCGTCGGCTACGGCTGGGGCCTGGCCGCGCTCGCGGCGATCGCGGTCGGTCTCGCTGGCGGCTGGCTCCAGGGCCTCGCGATCACCCGGCTTAAAGTTCCCCCCTTCGTTGTGACGCTTGGCGGCATGTCGGCCTTCCGCGGCGCCGCGCTCCTGTTCGCCGCCGGCGGCCCGATCTCGGGCTTCCAGCCTTCGTTCACCTGGTGGGGACAGGGGAAGGTCGGGCCGGTCCCGGTCCCGGTCATCATCTTCCTGCTTGCCGCGCTCATCGCCCATGTCGTCCTGCGCTACACGCGCTATGGGCGACAGGTTTATGCGGTCGGAGGCAATCCGGAGGCGGCCCGCCTCTCCGGGCTCAATGTCAGTCGCGTCATCATGAGCGTCTACGTGATCATGGGCTTCTTCGCCGGGCTCGGCGCGTTCGTGCTGGCGGCGCGGCTCAATTCCGCGGAGGCGGTCGCCGGCACGGGTTACGAGCTGACGGTCATCGCTTCGGTGGTGATCGGCGGCACGAGTCTGTTCGGCGGCGCCGGCACGATCTTCGGCACCGTCATTGGGTCGCTGCTGATCGGCGTCCTCCTGAACGGCCTCGTCTTGATGGACGTGTCCTCCTACATTCAGCAGATCGTCATCGGCGTGATCATCGTGCTCGCGGTCGCTTTCGACACATTCGCAAAGTCAAGGCGACGGAAGGCGTGAGCTCCTCGACGAGATAAAACCCATGCCGGCAAACCCCATGCGGGCTCGCGCGGACGCGGCGCAAGCTCGGCGCGCCAGATTAAGTGACCGGCGCGACCGCCTGGCGCTGGACGCCGCCGTGATGCGCGTTGACGCGCCGAGCGAGCCGCCAGTATAGTTTTTTTGTCGGTCGCCCAATCGATTGACCAAGAGCGTCGCGTGCGCGCCGGCGCAGGCGCTCGAGACGCATCGCACAGAGACGCCTAAGGGCGCGGCGCCGACCGGACCGGGAGGAAACTGATTATGGCGAAGATTTCGAGCATATCGACGGCTGTCGCAGGAGCGATGTTCGCGCTCACTGCGTCAATGGGCGCGCAAGCGGGAGAGTTCGACGGCGTCACCGTAAACATCATGACTCAGACCGGCGCAATCCAGGAGCCGCTGCAACGGCGCGCGCCCGAATTCGAGAAGCTGACCGGCGCGAAGATCAACATCATCGCGGTTCCGTTCTCCGACCTCTACCAGAAAGTGCTCACCGACTGGGCGAGCGGCACCAACTCGGTCGACGCTGCGGTGTTCGCGCCGCAGTGGATGGTCGACTACGTCTCCGGCGGCTATCTCGAGGAACTGGGACCGCGCATCGCCAAGGACAAGGCGATCGACTGGGACCAGATCGGCCCGTTCTTCCGCAATTTCTCGGCGACCTACAACGGCAAGATCTACCTCGTCCCGCTCGATGGCGACTTCCACATGCTCTACTACCGAACGGACGTGCTGGAGAAAGCGGGCCTGAAGCCGCCGAAGACCTGGGACGAGTACCTCGAGGTCGCCAAGGCGGTGAACGGCAAGGAGTTCGACGGAACCAAGGTCTACGGCTCCTGCATCGCCAAGAAGCGCAACGCTCAGAGCTACTGGTTCATCACCGACGTCACCGGCTCGATGGTTCAGTCGAAGGGAACGAGCCAGGGCACGTTCTTCGACACCAAGGACATGAAGCCGCTCATCGACAACGAGGCCTTCCGCAAGGCGCTCGAGTTCCTGAAGGAGTTCGGGCAAGTACGGCCCGCCGGACGAACTCAACATGGACGTCAGCGACACGCGTCCGCTGTTCGTCTCCGGCAAGTGCGCGCTCAACCTCGACTGGGGCGACGTCGGCGTGCTGGCGATCGACCCGAAGATCTCGAAGGTCATCGACAAGACCGGCTCCGTCATCACGCCCGGCTCGAAGGAAGTGCTGAACTGGTCGACCGGCAAGCTCGAGGCCTGCACCAAGGACACCTGCCCCTACGCCATCGACGGCGTCAACCATGCGCCCTACGCGGCGTTCGGCGGCTGGAGCGGCGGCATCAACGCCAAGGCCAAGGACAAGGTGAAGGACGCGGCTTACGCGTTCCTGTCCTACATGTCGCAGCCCGAAGCAGTCGGATGTGGACGTGACGATCGGCGAGAGCGGGTTCAATCCCTATCGCACGTCCCAGTTCACCTATAACGACACCTGGAAGAACGCGGGCATGAGCAAGGTCGCCGGCGACAGCTATCTCGGCGCGATCAAGGACAGCCTCGACAGCCCCAACATGGTGCTCGATCTGCGCATCCCGCAGAACCAGAAATATCAGCAGGTGGTGCTCGACGAAGCGATCGCGCGCTACCTCGCCGGCGAACTCGACGAGGACGGAGACGGTCAAGGCCGTGCTCGACGGCTGGAACGATCTCAACGAGCAGATCGGCGTCGAGAGCCAGCTCAAGTTCTACAAGGGCTCGCTCGGCGTCCAGCGCTGAGGCGCTCGCTGCCTTCCCGGCGCGTCGCGGCGCGCCGGGAAGCCGCAATCGTCTCAACCCGCATCCGTGAGCGAGGGTCGCGCGCCGAGAGCCGGAACTACCTTAAGGACAAATGACCCTAGCTCAGGCAGCGCATACCCAAACGAGCGCGCACGAGACCCGCGACGAATGGATCGACCGCCACTCCGGCCGCATCATGGTGCTGCCGGCGGTGATCATTCTGCTCTGCTTTGCGATCTTCCCGCTGATCGTTTCGATCTATCTGTCGCTTTGCCGCTTCGCGCTGGCGGGCGGCAGCTTCACGCTGACCTTCATCGGCCTCTACAACTACAAGCGCCTGCTGTTCGGGACGCAGCAATATCATCTCATCGGCACGATGAAGCCGATCGAGACGTCCGGGTGGATCGCCTTCGCCGTCTACGCCGCGGCCGTCCTTTATTGGCTCATCCGCTATGTCAGGACGGAATTCTCCGTGCTTGGCTTCGTCGGACGGCTCATTTCCGTCGCGCTCCTGACCGGCCTTGTGCTGGCGCTGCTCGCGACGCTGCCGCCGAACGCCTATCAGGGCACGCTGCTCACGACGTGTCTCTACGTCCTGTTCGGCGTCATCGCGCAATTCATGATCGGCCTTGGCCTTGCGCTTCTCTGCGCGCAGCCGATCCGCGCGCGCAGCTTCTTTCGGGTCGTGTTCTTCATTCCGCTGATGGTGACGCCCGTCGGCGTCGCCTACATGTTCCGGATGCTCGCCGACATGCAGAAGGGGCCGTTCGCGCCGGCAAGCGCAGCGCTCGGCCTCGGCGCCTGGTCATGGGCGGACCAGGCCTGGTCGGCGCGGCTCATGGTGCTGGTCGGCGACACCTGGCAGTGGACGCCGTTCATGTTCATCGTGCTGCTCGCCGCAATCGAGAACCAGCCGCGCGATCAGCTCGAGGCCGCCAGGCTCGACGGGGCGAGCGGCGCCCAGATCTTCCGCGACATCACCTGGCCCGCGATCGCCCCGATTGCGGCGACGGTTGTCCTCATTCGCCTGATCGAGGCGTTCAAGATCATCGACATTCCAAATGTTCTGACCGCAGGCGGCCCAGGCCTTGCGACCGAATCGATGACGCTGCATTCCTTCATCGCCTGGCGGACCCAGGACCTCGGCGGCTCGGCGGCGATCGGCTATCTCCTGCTCTTCGTCTCCACGATCACCTGCGTGTCGTTCTTCAACTACGTGGTCCGCTGGACGCGGAGACACCAGTGAGCGGCGCGCTCGAATCCCCCGGCCTGATGCGCCGCCTGTTCGAGGCGAAGAGTCTCGAGGAGATGTCGGCGCCGACGAAGATCATCGTCTACACCGTGCTCGCCTTATGGACGATCGTCGTCCTCTTTCCCCTCTATTGGGTGCTGGTGACCTCGTTCAAGGTCGAGGTCGAGGTCGACAGCGGCCCCTTCTACATTCCGTTCGTCGATTTCAAGCCGACGCTTGATGCGTGGAACTTCATGCTTCTGCAGAACAACACGCTCGGCCCCTATATCAATTCGATCGTGGTGACGCTCTTGAGCACGGTGCTGGCGCTCATCATCGGCGCGCTCGCGGCCTATGCGCTGGTGCGCATCCGTTTCGAGGTCAAGCTCGCAGCGATCGTGACCTTTCTTGTGCTTCTGATCGCGGTCATTGTCGCGGTCGCGGCGCTGCATGTGGCCTGGCAGGTCGCGGGCGCGGTCGCGATCGCGCTTTTCCTGCTGGCGCTTGGCACATTCGTTCGGCGCTTCAAGGCCGCGGTCAGCAACAACGACATCGAGTTCTGGATGATCTCGAACCGGATCATGCCGCCGATCGTCGCCGTGCTGCCGATCTATGTGATGTTCCAGCATCTCCAGTTGCTCGACACGCAATTCGCGCTGATTGCGACCTATACCGGCGTGAACCTGCCGATCGTGGTGTGGCTGACGCGCGACTTCTTCGCCGGCGTGCCCCTCGACCTCGAGGAGAGCGCGGAGATCGACGGCGCCTCGAAGTTCCGGGTGTTCTTCACCATCGCGCTGCCGCTGGTGCGCTCGGGGCTCGCGGCGACCTTCATGCTCGTCTTCATCCTGGCCTGGAACGAGTTCCTGCTCGCGCTCTTCCTCACCAACGCGAGAGCCCAGACCATGCCGGTGCTGGTCGCGGCGCAGAACACCACGCGAGGCCCGCAATGGTGGTACATGTCGGTGCTTGATCGTCATCATGATCGCGCCGGTCATCGTCATCGCGGCCTTCCTGCAGAAGCATATTGCGCGCGGTCTCCTCGTCGGCGCGGTCAAGGGATAGCGTCGATGCGCGTGCGGCTAGAGAACATCTACAAGTCGTTCGGGTCGGTGGAGGTGGTCAAGGGCCTCAATCTTGAAGTCGAGGACGGCGAGTTCCTCGTCCTCCTCGGCGCCTCGGGTTCGGGCAAGACCACCGCGCTGCGCATGATCGCCGGCCTTGAAAAGGTCTCCTCCGGCTCAATCCGCATCGGCGATCGCGACGTCACCAATGTGCTGCCGAAGTATCGCGACATCGCGATGGTCTTCCAGTCCTACGCGCTCTACCCGCACATGACGGTGTTCGCCAACATCGCCTATCCGCTGACGGTGCGCGGCCAGCCGAAAGCCGAGGTTGAGCCGGCGGTCAAGGATGTCGCGCGGCAGGTGCAGCTCGATATGCTGCTTGATCGCTACCCCCGGCAGCTGTCGGGCGGCCAGCGCCAGCGCGTGGCCCTCGCCCGCGCGATGATCCGCCGCCCCGCGGCTTTCCTGATGGACGAGCCGCTATCCAATCTCGACGCCAAACTGCGGGGCTACATGCGCGCCGAGCTCAAGCACATGCAGCATCAGCTCGGCATCACCACCCTCTATGTGACGCACGACCAGATCGAGGCGATGACCCTCGCCCATCGCGTGGCGCTGCTCGAGAAGGGCGTGCTGCAGCAGCTGGACACGCCGGCAACCATGTACAATGCGCCCGCCAATCTCTTTGTCGCCGGCTTCATCGGATCGCCGCCGATGAACTTCTTCGACGGCGAGCTTGCCGAGGGCCGTTTCTCAGGTCCAGCCGGGACCTTTGGGACAAAGATGCGCGGTTCAAAACCTCGGGCGGTCGCCGGCGTCAGACCCGAGGATTGTAAGGTCACAGAACCGGGTTCGGGCAAGATCGTCGGCGAGGTCTACGCGACTGAGCTCATGGGCGATCATGTTCTGGTCACCTGCCGGGTCGACGGCGGCGCGATCACGGTGAAGGCCGACAAGTCGTTCGACCGCCGGGACGGCGCGCCGATCGGCGTCGATTTCGCTGATGCGAGCGTCCATCTGTTCGACAAGGACTCGGGGGACCGCCTCCGGTGACGTCTTTCGACCCGCGGTCGCGCAGGTTATCGCCGGCCCGCTCGGAGCTAGCGGATCGGCCCTGATCAACCCCCTCGACCGGCGTCCGAATAGACTTTTGAATCAATTGGTGGGCCGGGAGGGACTCGAACCCCCAACCAGACCGTTATGAGCGGCCGGCTCTAACCATTGAGCTACCGGCCCTACGGGGCGCTCGCGGGGGATAAAGCGCAAAAACGGCCGCGACGCAATGCGAACCGGACGCCTCATCCACGCTCCATGCCGCGAGCCCGGCGGGGCGAATTAACACAGTAACATTTGGCTATTATGAGACAAACAATACTGATCCACACTGTATTTTCTTGATTTTGGCGAAACGAACCCAATTTACCAGCCCTAACTTCGCCATGGAATTTGGGTTGTAGCTGCGGTCCGCGGCTAAAATAGAGAACCGATGCCAGCGTTTCACAATGACGCAATCGATGCGGGCGTCTCTGGAGGGAAGCCTTTAGCTTCTCCCTTCGTCACGCGCCGCATCAGCGTTGCGCCGCCTCCCGACCGCAAACAAGCCTTCGCCAAAGCCAAGCGGCATTCGGCGCGCGTGAGGCTGTTGCGCCTTGTGATTCTGATCGGCGGCCTGGGCACCGTCGCCGCGATCTTCGCGGTCGGCTTTTTCAACCCTTTTGCAACTAAACTGGGCTCATTGGGTTTCGCCAACCTTTCGGTGGACGGAACCAAGATCGTCATGGATCGGCCGAAGCTTGCTGGATTCCGCAGCGACAAGCAGCCCTACCTGTTAACGGCGGAGCGGGCCCTGCAGGACATCAAACATCCGACCGTCGTGGAGCTGCAGAAAGTCGACGGTGAGATTGGCATGGCCGGCGGGGAACCGACCCACTTGAGCGCGGATGCTGGTGTTTACGACAGCGTGAGCGAGCGCATGGAGCTGTCGAAGAATGTAAGGATCAAGAACGGTCGCTTCACCGTGCTATTGCATAGCGCCAAGTTCGATTTTAAGTCCGGAGTTTATGGAAGCGACGACCTTGTCGAAGTCCAAGCCGGCGACGGCACAACCGTGTTTGCCGATCGGGCTGCGGCGGTCAACCACGGTCAGGAGCTGACTTTCGAAGGTCACGTCAGGACAAACATCGTTCCCCAGGCCAATCAACAGCCGGCGGTTGACGTGAAAAGGACCAATCCATGACGTTGCCGTCTCGGCTTCCTGGGCGGCTCGCCGCCTTGGCTGCGGCGCTGCTTTGTTCGAGCGGCGCGGGCGCTGCAGCAGCGGAACAACCAGCCAGCTCCAAAGACTCGGCCGCAATCTTCCCTGGGACAAATTCAAAGGAGCCGATCTCGATCGACGCCGACAAGCTCGTTTACTATGACAAGGAGCGCAAGGCGGTTTATTCTGGAAATGTCGTCGTCGTTCAGGGGGACACCAAAATGACCTGCTCGGTCATGACCGTCCTTCTGGATCGCGCCCCAACGCAAGGAGCGTCCCAACCGACAAACGGCCAGCCCGGCCCCGCCACCGACTCGGGCGTCAAGCACCTCGACGCGACGGGACCCGTGACCGTCGTTTCCAAGACCCAAGTCGCCACCGGCGACCGCGGCAGCTATGACAAGGCCGAGGACAAAGTGTGGCTGATCGGTCACGTCACACTCAGCGACGGGCAGAACGTCACCAAGGGCGACAAGCTCACCTATGACCTGAAGAACGGCCTGGCCATCGTCGACACCAGCGCCAAATCAGGGCGAGTGCATGGGCAATTCGTACCGAAATCAAACGGCGACGCCAAATCCGGCGGCGACGCCACGAAGGCGGACGCGGCGAAGCCGAAATAGGAGCCGGTGATTGCTGACTTTTCGCGTGCCGCCGAAGCCGATCGAAACGAGCGGCGATCAGTGAGCGGCGGCGTTGCGCGCGAGCGCATGATCGCGTCTCCTCGCTGGCGCAGATGGCTGCGCGGCGAGGAGCGTGCAGCGGCTCTGGAGAAGTCGGCGGCCACGCCGGCCGGACAGGGCGTTCTGGCCGTCCATCACCTCGGCAAGGGCTATCGCGGCCGAATGGTGGTGCAGGACGTGAGCCTTTCGGTGCGACGGGGCGAGGCGGTGGGGTTGTTGGGGCCAAATGGGGCCGGCAAGACCACCGTCTTCTACATGATCACCGGCCTCGTCAAACCCGACAAGGGCGAAATCGAACTGGACGGCCATGACGTCACCGGGCTGCCGATGTTTCAAAGGGCGCGGCTCGGAGTCGGCTACCTGCCGCAGGAAGCCTCGATCTTCCGCGGACTCAACGTCGAGAACAACATCCGCGCGGTGCTCGAGGTCAACGAACCCAATCGTCGGGCGAGAGAGGCGATGCTCGAATTGCTGCTCGAGGAATTCGATATCGCCCGCGTGCGCAGCGCGCCTTCGATTTCGTTGTCGGGCGGGGAACGGCGCCGGTGCGAGATCGCCCGCGCCCTCGCCGGCAAGCCGTCTTTCATGCTGCTCGACGAGCCTTTCGCCGGCATTGACCCAATTGCGGTCGGCGACATTCAGGATCTCGTGCGCCACCTCAAAGGGCGCGGCATCGGCGTCCTGATCACCGATCACAACGTGCGAGAAACCCTCGGGCTGATTGATCGGGCCTACATCATTCACAGCGGCCAGGTTCTGACCGAGGGTCCGCCGGACGAGATCATCGCGCATCCGGACGTGCGGCGGCTCTATTTGGGCGAGGACTTCCGGATGTAGTCCTTACTCGTCTTCGCCGAACCGGCCCGAGACGAGGGCCGCAAGCGCGTCCAGCGCCTCACGAGCCTCCGCGCCAGAGGCCGACACAGTGATCGTTGATCCCGGGCCCGCGCCAAGCGTCAGAATGCCCATAATCGAATCGCCGCCGACAGTCTCTCCGCAGCGCGTAACCTTGACCTCCGCGTCAAAGCGATCGACGCACTGCACAAATTTGGCTGTGGCGCGCGCGTGCAAGCCCTTTCGGTTGACAATGTGCAATTCGCGCGTCAACGCCCCGGTGAACGAAGGAGGCGGCGGGCATTCTTCTTCCGAGCCCACCTACGTCATTTTCCTTCCAGCACCTTGCTCGCGATCGTGATGTATTTGCGGCCAGCATCGCGCGCCTCCACCACGGCATGGTCGAGATCGGCGCTCTCGCGCATCGTCGCGAGCTTGATCAACATCGGGAGATTGACGCCGCAGATCACTTCGACGCGTCCTCCGTCCATCACCGAAATCGCCAGATTGGATGGAGTGCCGCCGAACATGTCGGTGAGGATGACGACGCCGCCCCCATCCTGAACGCGCGTGGCGGCGGTGAGAATATCCGACCGCCGCTGCTCCATGTCGTCTTCAGGACCGATCGTGATCGTCTCAAGCTGGGATTGGGGCCCGACGACATGCTCTAACGCTGCCCGAAAACCAGTGGCGAGCTGGCCGTGGGTCACAAGGACCATTCCGATCATCAATTATCCACCAGTCGATCGGCTCAGTTCCCCGACGACAATCAGGCCCGCGGGGAAATCTCAGGGCGCCCATTTTTGTGCACTGCGGCGCAATGTTCAAGCGAAATTCTAGATTGCGCTGGGCTCTCCGTCGTCAAGACAGCCAATCGCTCTTCGACCGCCAGCGCCTGATCGCAAACGCTCAGGCTGGAATCAAGCGCCAGTCGGGGCAATCGGACGTGGCCGACGAGCAAGCCATCGTCAGGGTCAGGCATTCTTGGCCATCGGCTTCCACGATCGCAGAGTTCCACGGCGAGCCGCAGGATCACCGCCGGCTCGTGTGGGACCACCATCAGACCCGCCATCCGGCGCTCGATGACGCCGGCCATATTGGCGGCCCCCCAGGCGATCAGGCGGCCGTCAAACTGGCGGACAAAAATGCGGTCGTCCCCAATCAGAGCGCCAAATGCGCCCGCCGCGCTCGCGCGGGCCATGAGCGCCAGCGCAAGCGCGCTTTTGCCCGAGCCCGATGGTCCAAGGATCAAAACGCCGGTTTCGCGATGAATCACCGCCGTCGCGTGGAGGCTCGTCTCCCCCGCCAAGGCGCCGGCAGTCATGCCGCGAACGCTGGCAGTTCGACGATAAAGCGCGCGCCCGCGCCGTGCCGAATCCCCTCGTCGAGATTGTCGAGGTCGGCCGTCGCGACAGGAACGCCGGACAGTTCGGCCGGCCGATTGCACGCCCAAATACGGCCCCCGTGAGCCTCGACAATCTGGCGCGAAATCGACAGTCCCAAGCCCGAATTCTGACCGAACCCCTGGCTCGGGCGGTCGGTGTAAAATCGCTCGAAAATGCGCTCAAGCGCATGGGGCGGGATTCCGGGTCCCTGATCATCGACGGTAATGACAACGCGATCGAATGGCTGGTCTCGTTCCGGCTCGCTCCGGGCGGAGGTCCGCTCGAGCGCGACACAAACGAGGCCGCCGGGTTCGGAGAAGGAGCAAGCGTTGTCAATCAGGTTGGTGACGACCTGCGCGAGACGCGAATCGTGCCCGAGGACAAAATAGTCCGCGCTGGCGTTCCTGCCGCGCCTGGTCGGGATGGACAATTGGACCCGCGCGCCGTTACGGCGCGGAGAATCCTGCGCCATCGATACGACAGCGTGCAGGAGGGCCGCTACATCGACAGGACCCGCTTCGCCTCGCGCCAGCTCCGCATCAAGGCGGGACGCATCGGAGATGTCGCTGATCAACCGGTCCAGCCGCCGCACGTCGTGCTGCATGACGGCGATAAGGCGGTCGCGCGAATGATCGGTGTTCACCCTGGGCAGCGTTTCGAGCGCGCTGCGCAGCGACGTCAGCGGATTCTTGAGTTCGTGAGCGACGTCGGCCGCGAAACTCTCGATCGCATCGAGGCGATTATAGAGCGCCTGCGTCATATCGCGCAGCGCGCGGGACAAGTGGCCAATCTCGTCGGATCGCGCGGTGAAATCGGGAATTTGTTGTCGCGCCCGGATACCGCGCCGCACACGTTCCGCCGCGTCGGCGAGCCGCCGGACAGGCTCGGCGATTGTATTGGCGAGCGAAAGCGACAACACCAGCATCACGATGGCGAGCACCAGAAAGAAACGCAGTTGCGCCAGGCGCGCGGAGGTTATCACACGGTCAATGTCGCCTCCTTGTGTGGACAGGAGCAGCGCGCCGCGGGTCGCCATCATATGCTGAATCGGCACACCGACGGAGACGACCGTTTCGCCCTCGCGGTTAACGCGCACCAGAGATTGCGTCTTGCCCTGCAGCGCGCCGGCGACCTCCGGCATGGTCCGGCCATTGGTCGCCCAGGGATCGTCGGCCCGCGGCGCAGTCGAGGTCACGAAGAAACTTCGCACATAGGCGACGATTCGATCCGCAAATCCGCGCCGCTCCGACGCATCTGGCAAGTCCGACCGGGTGACTGCGCCGCGGGCCGAATATGATCGCGAGTTCGAGCAAAAGCCGGCCATCGCTGTCATAAACACGCGCGCGCGTACGCGTCGGGGTCACCAGCCGATGCAGGAAAGGCCCGACAAGCGCGGGATTGATGGAGAACTGCGTCGCGTCCTCATCGCTTGGCGTCGGCCCCACGCTTTCGCCCGGCGCCAGTTGCAAGAGCTTGTCCGGATCGATGGTGATCGAATCGGTGTCCCCAGTCGCCGAAGCCGAAATCGCGGCGGCGATGATGTCGGCCTGGATGGTGAGACTCTGCACGCGCGCCTGGATCAGGTCGGCGCGAAACTGATCGAGGAGCAGGAAGCCGACCACGAGCACCACGAGGCCGCCAAGATTGAGGACGACGATCCGGCGGGTGAGTGACGAGGAGAACCGCGCGGTGAGAAATCGCCAAGCGACACGGGCGCGCAAACGCAGCCAACGAATTCTCCAACGCGCTGGCTGAGCGGCAAGACGGTGAAGCTGCGTTTCGGCGCTCATGTCTCCGACCGAGCCGCCTACCCTTCCTTGAATCGATAGCCGACCCCGTAGAGGGTCTCGATCATCTCGAAATCGGGCTCGACCACCTTGAACTTCTTGCGCAACCGCTTGATGTGGCTGTCGATGGTGCGGTCGTCTACATAGACCTGATCGTCATAAGCCGCATCCATCAGAGCGTTGCGGCTCTTGACCACCCCTGGCCGCGTGGCCAACGCCTGGAGAATGAGAAACTCCGTGACCGTCAGCGTCACCGCGGTATTGTCCCAAGTGCAAGTATGACGCTCGGGATCCATCTTCAACCGGCCGCGCTCGAGAATCTTCGCTTCGGTCTCCTTCTGCGTCGCCGCATCCTTGGGGTTCGAGCGACGAAGAATTGCCTTCACCCGCTCGACCAAAAGGCGCTGAGAGAAAGGCTTGCGGATGAAATCGTCGGCGCCCATCTTGAGGCCGAACAATTCGTCGATCTCCTCGTCCTTGGACGTCAGGAAGATCACCGGCAGATCCGATTTCTGCCGCAGGCGCCGCAAGAGCTCCATTCCGTCCATGCGCGGCATTTTGATGTCGAAAATAGCGAGATCGGGCGGAGCGCCCTTCAAACCCTCGAGCGCGCTCGCGCCGTCGGTGTAGGTCTGCACCCGATACCCTTCCGCCTCGAGCGATAAAGACACCGATGTCAGTATGTTACGGTCGTCGTCGACCAGCGCGATTGTGGGCATGAAGCTCCCGTTTTGACTTGCTGTCGCCTCTTGGGCTGGGTGGCTTAAAGCTGAAACCATTGATCGACTGAATGTGTTCCGAGGAGGGCGATCCTCCTCATCCGGCTGATAAGACATGGGACCGGCTCGCGAATTGTGCAAGCTTACCATGATCTTGCGGGCTCAGGCCAGCAATCGGAGCTGTGGCGGCTGGGCGCCCTCTTGACCGGTCGAACCCGCCGGGATTGTGTCACTCCAATCCGCCCCAAGCGTCAAGGCCGTCATGGCGAACGCCCCCACTGACCCGAATAAAGCCCATGCCGAGGCGATCGTCGACGCCAAGCGGCTGATGCGGCTCGCCCGCACCGGCGCATTGGCGACCCTTGACGACACAGGAGGCGCGCCGCTCGCCACGCTCGTCGGCGTAGCCAGCGATTTCGACGGCGCGCCCCTCTTCCTCATGTCGACGCTCTCGCGCCACATGAGGAACCTTGCCCACGACCCGCGCGCCTCCCTGCTCTTGACCGTGCGCGACGACCGTGGCGACCCGCTCAACCATCCGCGCGTCACGCTCGGCGGCGTGGTCGAACGATGCGCGGCGCCATACGCCAAGACCCGGTATCTCAAGCGAAATCCCAAGGCCAGCCTCTATGCCGGCTTCGCCGATTTCGCCCTCTTCACGCTGCGGATCGAGGACGTGCATTTCAACGGCGGGTTTGGCCGCGCCGCGCCGCTCACGCCGGCCGAGGTTCTCGCCTCGCGGGAGGGCGAAGCGGCGCTGACCGAGGCAGAAGATCGGCTCCTCGCGGAAGCAAACGCGCTGGGTCCAGCCGCGCTGGCGCGGCTCGCGGGCCACAGGGCCGCGCGTCCGGTCTGGCGGGCGGTCGGCCTCGACGCCGAGGGCCTCGACCTCGCCGCCGGCGGCCGACGCCGCCCGCGCGCAGTTCGCCGCGCCGGCCCCCGACCCGGAAGCGTGGCGGACGCGTCTCGAGGCGCTGCTCGGCCGGACCAAGCTCTGAACACGCCGATCCGCTCGCGGCCAAACGCGCGAATAAGCGCGAGCAAACGCCAAGTAATCGCGCCTAAACGCTAGTAAATTGACTCCAATTTACTAGCGTTTATTTTTTCGAATCGAGACTTTTCAATGGGTTACGAGCGATTCAAATTAAATAATTCAGCGCCGTCTCAGCCTCTGTGCAGTCTGTCTTAAACGGTTCCCACATCTCCCCGCTCCGCCTCCTCCCAATGGGCCAGCGAGACCTGATCTGGATATTGGAAGAATATAACAAATATTCTGATTTTCGCAAGCATTTGTCGTCAGCGAAACAGCGCACAAAGCTTCTTTCGCCGCAGGCGGCCGGTCCCGCGCGTCCCCAATCGCGAGATGGAACACCCCCAACAACAAGCGCGCTCCGCGAAAGTTGGCGCGTAAGCC
Source organism: uncultured Alphaproteobacteria bacterium (assembly GCA_963764955.1). Classification (GTDB taxonomy): domain Bacteria; phylum Pseudomonadota; class Alphaproteobacteria; order Rhizobiales; family Beijerinckiaceae; genus Roseiarcus. The sequence goes on from CAVXVE010000037.1 coordinate 90,459, forward strand.
GTTCTCCTGACGCCCGATCCGACCCGACAGGTCGTTCTGCTCTTCCTGCAACCTTCTGGCCCTCGGCGAATTAAGCAGGCAGCTTGGTTCGGAGAACCGCCAGGGCGAAAAACACTAAAGGCGGGCGATCGGGTCGCTTGGCGATCGAGCGGAGGCGAGAGCGTGGGCCGGGTCGAGCGGAAGTTGACGTCGCCCGGCAGGATCAAGGGCCATACAGTTGCGGCGGCGCATGACAATCCGGAATATCTCGTCCGCTCCGACAAGTCGGGCAGGATCGCCGCTCACAAGCCTTCGGCCTTGAGGAGGGTCAGATGAATCCTGGCTTGATTCCACCCATTGAGGTTGCGGCCGCCGCAACGCGGGGCCTTGAGCTGCGCGAGAAATTTCGGCGAGGGGGAACCTCTGTCGGAGCCCATCGCGCAAGGCAGCTTTCCGAACGCCAGCCGCTTTCCCTGCGCACGGTCATCGCCATGAGCGCCTATTTCGCTCGCCACGAGGTCGACAAGGGGTCGAAAAGCCACGAATGGGGCGATGAAGCCGACCCCTCCGCCGGCTATATCGCCTGGCTGCTTTGGGGGGGCGAGCCCGGTCGCCGTTGGGCGGACGATCTCAAGTCACGGGCCAATAAGGCGGCGGAATAGCCGCCCGCGCGAATCGATCCTCAAGGAGGTTTCAGAATGCCGCGTTGATCGACACTGTGATTGCCTGAGTATTCACACTTCCGGAACTGATCCCTTTGTTCGTTCCGACGCGCAGGGCGCCGGTCAGCGTCGTGTCGCTCCACGGGCCGCCCCAGCTGCTCGATTTGGTTGCTGTCATTGCATAGCTGTAGTTCGCATCCAGGAACCAGGTGCGATCCAGAAAGTAGGTGGCGCCCACCATCGCGATGCCGCCCCACAGCCATTGGGACGTCGAATAATTGGATCCCTGGCCTATCCCGGTCGGGCTTGTGGGAAAGGGAACGACGGCCTCAAATCCTGTGATACTTTCAATGGATGTCTTGGTTTGCGCAACGGTCGGACCGGCTCCCAGATATAAATAGCTTCTGTCAAACGATCGGCCGAGGAATGGAACGAACGATACTTGCTGATTAAGGGTCTGTCGGTAGGACTGGACAAGGTAATTCCCGACAAACGGAGTAAACGATCCGTCCTGCGTAAATCCGCCCGACTGGGGAATGAGAAGGCCGTTCTTGGCGGAGCCTATATCCAAGTAGCTGTAAGACAGTTTACCGCCCCACATCCACGGGGTACCAAAAAAATGCTGGAAATATCCGGCTTGAACTGTGGGCGCGAGGGCCGTGTGAGTATCCAGGTCAAGACCGGTTGATCCTTGGGCGGAACCGATCTGCGGCGTAACGTGGCCGCCGGTCGGCGGGGTGAACGATGTTCCCTTGCCAAAGACGTTCTGATTGCCGAAATTGGCCGAGTCCAAGCCCCCTCCCAGACCCACGAAAAACGCCGACTGCGGCACAAGCGAGTTGGGCGCTGGCGAGTTCACTGGCCGGGGGGCCAAATCGGCAGCGAGAGCCGAGAGCGTGACGACGCGACCGGCGATCAGAACCGTAGCCACGGCGGCAAGAACATGTCGCATGTTTTGAGGATCTCCCCTGTTAAAGAAAATACCGCCCGGTCTATTGGATGCGTAATTTAAACAGTAAAAACATTTAGATATATTTAAAATATTCTTGGCTGAATATTATACTTCTGGTAAGCATCAACTACCACGGCGCGACGCTCCTTGCAGAACGTGGAATTGTGCGAAAGAATTGTCGGAACCCCGATCGCTGTCGCGACATCGTGGCCATGGGCGCTTGTCATATCCGCGCAAGGGCGAATCTGGGGCGGAGCGCATTCGGTTTTGACCCGGCCCTGGTCGCCGCGCTTGATAGCCAGTCATGAGACGGGTTCGTACGAACGCCCATCGGAGCCCGCCGGCGCGGTCAGCGACCGCGCCTACAGAGCCCGATTCGACGGAATTGCGTTCTGCTTTAGGAGTTAGAATGCCCGCTTTCGCGGGAATGACAGGATAATGGTGGCGGCGAATTGCTGGCTAGAAAGCGCCGCCGCGCCTTGCTCTCGACTCAGTACCGGTAAGTCTCCGGCTTGAACGGCCCGGCCTGCGGCACGCCGAGATATTTCGACTGCTCGGGCGTCATCTTGGTGAGCTTGACCCCGATCTTGGCGAGATGGAGCGAGGCGACCTTCTCGTCGAGGTGCTTCGGCAGCGTATAGACCTGCCTGTCATACTGCCCGGGCTTGGTGAAGAGCTCGATCTGCGCCAGGGTCTGGTTGGTGAACGAGGCCGACATCACGAACGACGGGTGCCCCATGGCGTTGCCGAGATTGACCAGGCGCCCCTCCGACAGAAGGATGAGCTTCTTGCCGTCGGGGAACTCGATCTCGTCGACCTGCGGCTTGACGTTGCTCCACTTATAGTTGCGCAGCGCCCCGACCTGGATCTCCGAATCGAAATGACCTATGTTGCAGACGATGGCGCGGTCGTGCATCGCGCGCATGTGGTCAAGCGTGATGACGTCGACGTTGCCGGTCGCGGTGACGAAAATGTCGGCCCGCGGCGCGGCGTCGTCCATCGTCGTGACCTCGTAGCCCTCCATCGCCGCCTGAAGCGCGCAGATCGGATCGACCTCGGAGACCATCACCCGGCAGCCGGCGTTGCGCAGACTCGCCGCCGAGCCCTTGCCGACATCGCCGAAGCCCGCGACCATCGCAACCTTGCCCGCCATCATCACGTCGGTGCCGCGGCGAATGCCGTCGACCAGCGACTCGCGGCAGCCGTAGAGGTTGTCGAACTTCGACTTGGTCACGCTGTCGTTGACGTTGATCGCCGGCCACAGGAGCTTGCCCTCCTTGGCCATGATGTAGAGGCGGTGGACGCCGGTGGTCGTCTCCTCGGTGACGCCGCGGATCGACGCGGCGTTCTTGCCGTACCAGCCGGGATGGCTCTTCAGCCGCGACTTGATCGCCGCGTAGAGCACCTCCTCTTCCTCGTTCGAGGCGGTGTCGAGGAACTTCACATCGCCCTTTTCGGCCCGGGCGCCGAGGTGGATCAGCAGCGTCGCGTCGCCGCCGTCGTCGAGGATCATGTTGGGGAAGCCGCCGTCGGCCCATTCGAAGATGCGATGGGTATAGTCCCAATAGTCCTTGAGGCTCTCGCCCTTGATGGCGAACACCGGCGTGCCGGTCGCCGCGATCGCCGCCGCCGCGTGATCCTGGGTCGAATAGATGTTGCACGAGGCCCAGCGCACGTCCGCCCCGAGCGCCTTCAGGGTCTCGATCAGGACGGCGGTCTGGATGGTCATGTGCAGGGAGCCGGCGATGCGCGCGCCCTTGAGCGGCTGGCTCTTGGCGTATTCGGCCCGCGTCGCCATCAGGCCCGGCATCTCGGTCTCGGCGATGGCGAGCTCCTTGCGGCCATAGTCGGCAAGCTTGATGTCGGCGATGGCGTAATCGGCGGCTTTGCTCATGAGCTGGGAACGTCCTTGATTATGGAGGGCGTCTCTTACCAGCGGCGCCGCGAGCGCGCAATAAACATATAAGCAAATCTTTATATCAATTTTCGAGCCCGAATTCTTCGCCGCAGTAGCCAGTCGGTTAATCCACCAGTGCTATCTGACAATCTGGCTGTTGCGGCTCGGCGCAAACGCCGTTAACAATCGACAGACGCGCTCGGCGACGCGATGACCTCGAAATCCTTTCGGGGCATGGTATAGAGCGGGCGCGTTCCAAGCAAAAAGCGGGCCGCGTCGCGCGACGTCGCTGAGGCATGGCGAGCCATGGCGGATGAACTGGGTTCTTGTGTGGGTGTGGTGAAGGGCTGGCTTTAAGTATGGCGCTCTCGGCCAAATTGACGTTGCGGCAAGGTCAGACGATGGTCCTGACGCCGCAGCTTCTCCAGGCGATCAAGCTGTTGCAGATGCCGAACCTCGAGCTGACCCAGTTCATCGAGAACGAACTGACGAGCAATCCGCTGCTTGAGCGGGCGGAGGAGCGTGAGGAGCCGGGCTCCGAGCCGACCGACCCTCCCGGCTTCGCCGAAGCGCCAGCCGAACCAGGCGATTGGGCCGGAGAGGCGCTGGAGACGGACGCAGGGCGCCTTGCCGCCAATCTCGGCACGGAAGTCGACAACGCCTTCGACGCCGACCGGAGCGCCCCGTCGCCGTCGGCGCCAGCCGAGTCTTTAAGCGCGCTGGCGTGGACGGGGGTGGGCGCCGGCGCGCCGGTCACGACGCCGGCGAAGCCCCCGATCTCGAAGCTTATGTCGCCGAGTCCGTATCGCTCCGCGACCATCTCGAGCGTCAGGCCGCGATCCTGCTTGCCGACCCGGCCGAGCGCATGATCGGCGCCGCGCTGATCGACGCACTGGACGAGGCCGGATATTTCGTCGGCTCGACCGGCGAAGTCGCCGATCGGCTCGGCGCCGATGTCGAACGCGTCGAGCGCGTTCTCTCGCGCATGCAAACCCTGGAGCCGACCGGCATCTTCGCGCGCTCGCTCGCCGAGTGCCTAGCGCTTCAGCTCAAGGAACGCGACCGCTTCGATCCGGCGATGCAGGCGCTGATCGCAAACCTGCCAGCGCTCGCCAAGCGCGACTTTCCCCTGCTGCGCCGCGCCTGCGGCGTCGACGACGAGGACTTGCGCGACATGATCGCGGAGATCAGGCGGCTCGAGCCGAAGCCTGGGCGCGCCTTCGGCGATCCGCCGGCGGCGCCGGCGATCCCCGACGTTCACGTCACCGCTGCGCCTGATTTCGGCTGGCGGGTCGAGCTCAATACAAGGGCGCTCCCGCGCGTGCTGGTGAACGAGGTCTACGCGGCCGAGATCCGCCGCGGCGCCAAGCGGGACGAGGACCGCCAATACGTCTCCACCCAACTGCAGGCGGCGAACTGGCTGACCAAGAGCCTCGAACAGCGCGCGCGCACCATCCTCAATGTCGCGAGCGAGATCGTGCGCCGCCAGGATTCCTTCCTGCTCGAAGGCGTGTCGGGTCTGAGGCCGCTTAATCTCAAGATGGTCGGCGAAGCGATCGGCGTGCACGAATTGACGGTCTCGCGCGCGACCGCGCACAAGTTCATCCAGACGCCGCGCGGCCTGTTCGAGATGAAGTATTTCTTCACCGCCGCAATCGCCTCGAGCGAGCCGGGACAGTCCCATTCGGCTGAAGCCGTGCGCCAGCGCATCCGGCAGATGATCGACGACGAGAACCCTGAAGACGTGCTGTCGGACGACGTGATCGTCGAACGCCTGCGCAAGGCGGATATCCTTGTGGCGCGCCGGACCGTCGCTAAATATCGGGACAGCCTCAGGATCCCTTCGTCGGTCGAGAGGCGCAAGATGAAGATGGCGCCGATGCGGGCGAGAGTTCAGCGCGAAAATTCCCTGACGGTCGAGGCATAATAGCGATTTCACTATTAATATGAACAATTTATCGCAACGATTGACATGCGCCGAGCAGACTCCTAACCCTAGCTTCGAATCGGCCGACGCGGGACCGACCGAGGGCGAAGCGGAAGGGGCAGGTAGAAACGCGCGGGGCGCGCCGCGCGGGCGGGAGGCGGCAGGAATCGCCGCCTCGCCTGAAAGGTAAGGCCAGCGGTCGATGACCTTGAGGGTATCGGGCAAGAACCTCGACATCGGGGAAGCTTTGCGTCGGCATGTTGTGGAAAAAGTCGAGGCGACGGTCGCCCGCTACTTCAGCGGCTCCGTTGACGGACATGCGGTGATGACGCGCGACGGCTCCGGCTATCGTTCGGAATGCACGTTGCGTCTGAGCTCGGGGATAAGCCTGCACGCCGAGGGCCGAGCGCACGAACCCTACCTTTGCTTCGACCAGGCCGCCGGCAAGATCGAAACCCGGCTGCGCCGCTACAAGACCCGTCTCAAGGGTCATCCCGGCCCCTCCGCGGCGAATGCGCGGGGCAAGGTTGCCAACTATCTTGTCGAGCAGCCGGGCGAGGAAGAGGAAGAACCAGCGGAGGGGTTTAATCCCGTTGTGGTGGCGGAAGGAACAGACGACCTCAAATCCCTTTCCGTCGCCTCGGCTGTCGCCGAGCTCGATCTCACCGGCGCTTCGGTCGTTGTATTTCAGCACGCCGGCAGCGGCCGGGTGAACGTTGTCTATCGGCGCCCCGACGGCGCGATCGGTTGGCTCGATCCCCAGGCCCCTCGCGAACCGTCGCGCGTTGCATAACCGGGACGAACATGTCGTTAACGCAACTCCTTAAGCCGGACGCCGTCCTGGCCGCCCTGAGAGTGAACGGCAAGAAGCAGGCGCTGCAGGAGATGAGCGAGCGCTCGGCGCTGGTCTCGGGCCTGCCGGCGCGCGAAATTTTCGATTCGATCCTGCAGCGCGAACGGCTCGGCTCGACAGGCGTCGGCGACGGCGTCGCCATTCCGCATGGCAAGCTGGCCAAGTGCCGCTCCATTTTCGGCGTCTTCGCCCGGCTCGAGCGGCCAATCGATTTCGAAGCCCCGGATGGCCTGCCCGTCGATCTCATTTTCATGCTGATCGCCCCGGAAGCGGCGGGAGCGGACCATCTCAAGGCGCTGGCGGCGAGCGCGCGCCTGTTGCGCAACGGCGCCGTCGCCGGGCAATTGCGGGCGACCAAGGATCCGACCGCTCTTTACGCGCTTCTGACCATGGCGCCGACCTCGAACGCCGCCTGACGGCCGGGAGCCTTTCCTTATGAAAGCGCGCGTCATCGTGACCTTGAAGTCCGGAGTGCTCGATCCGCAGGGCAAGGCGATCGAGGGCGCGCTCAAGGGACTGGCTGTCGACGGCCTAAAGAGCGTGCGCCAAGGCAAGATCTTCGACATCGAGCTCGACGGCGACGATCAGGCGACGGCGCGGCGCCGGTTGAGCGAGGCCTGCGAACGCCTGCTCGCCAACACCATCGTCGAGAATTACGCAATCGAAATCACATGAGCGACGCCATGCGCGTGGGCGTGATCCTGTTCCCCGGAATCAATCGGGAAGGCGACGTCGCGCGCGCCCTTCGCCAGGCGACGGGCGTCAAGCCGGCGATCGTCTGGCACGCCGAACACGAACTGCCGCCTGGCCTCGATCTCGTCGTCCTGCCCGGCGGATTCTCATACGGCGACTATCTGCGCTGCGGCGCAATCGCGGCGCGGTCGCCGATCATGCGGGCGGTCGCCGACCATGCTCAGGGCGGGGGCCTCGTGCTCGGGATCTGCAACGGCTTCCAGATCCTGTGCGAAGCCGGCCTTCTGCCCGGCGTGCTGATGCGCAACGCTGAGCTCCGCTTCGTCTGCAAAATGCAGCACGTCCGGGTTGAGAACGCCCAGACGCCGTTCACCCGCCGCTACGCCTCGGGCGAGGTGGTCAAATTCGCCATCGCCCACGGCGAGGGAAACTTCATCGCCGACGATGACACGATTCGCCGAATCGAGGCGGAGGGGCGCGTTGCGTTCCGGTATTGCGACGCGAAGGGGGAGATCGGAGGCGCGTCGAACCCGAATGGCGCCATGAATTCCATAGCTGGCGTGTTTAACGACCGGTTCAACGTGCTGGGTTTAATGCCCCATCCCGAAAACCTGATCGACCCTCTGGCCGGCGGCGTCGATGGACGCGCGTTATTCGCTTCGCTCGCGGCGTGAACACCGGATTCGCCCGCTCGAATTCCGGCCCGCCACAGCAATCCCCAGGTTTTGAGAAAAAAATTTTCGATCCCGGTCTTTTTGTCATAGAGCTTGAACCCTTGTCCGGCATTATCGGTTCTGAACAAGGATAATGTGGACCGATGACTGATTCGCTCGACAGGCTGTTCGCCGCCGTCCAGGCCGCCCGGGGCCGAAGCGCTTCGGCTTCCCGCACGTCCAAGCTGTTCCGCGACGGCGTACAGAAAATGGCGAAGAAGCTGGCCGAGGAGGCGGTCGAGGTCGGGCTCGAAGCGGTGCAGATGAAGCGCGAATGCGTGATCCTGGAGAGCGCCGACGTCCTCTATCATCTCGCGGTCATCTGGGCCGAATGCGGCGTTTCGCCGGCTGACGTCCTGGGCGAGATCGACCGGCGTGAGCGCGTCTACGGGATTGCTGAAAAGCTGCCCAAGCAGGCGAGCGCGGAGCAGATCCGGCGCATGGCGCCCTGGGCGGCGCGCCGCAAAGCCTCCTGACCAGTCAGAAACGCACCCGTCGGCGAGCGGGCTGAAACGCCTCGGAGCGACTGTCAGGGAGCGTTCTCCAGAGCCCGCCGCTGGCGGACGGACTCGAATGGACGCCATCCTCGCGGCGCCGCGCCGACGCGCGTGGACCGCCTCAAGTTCGGCCTGGGAAAAAATGGCGCAGCTTTTCGCGAAAAGCACACGAAATCAAAGGAATCGAAAACCCTCGGCGAATTCCGGCGAATTGGCGAGATCGCCAGGATTGAGTTGTTGTCTCAGTACCTTTTAATTTTGGACAAAGACATGAATTGACCAAAAGGTAGGCACGCGACTACAAGAGTGGCGTATGCTCAGTACTTGGAAATACACGCTCTTTCTGGCGTTAACGCTTCCTGTCCTGTATGCGTTCGCGCCGCTGAAAGTCGAGACCCTCAACAAGCCTCGATGGCTCGACAGCGTCGGCGTCTTCATTACAAAATCCGTCGCGTCCGTGAAGCCGGAAGCGATCGAGCCCCCGGTCGACCCGATCGCCGCAGCCAATCTCAACGAGGACCTGGATTATCGAATCGCCCAACGGAAGAGGTCGAGCGAGGGATGGCGTGCGTTCTTGACCGTTCATCCGGACGGGCCTCATGCGCAATCGGCGCGGGCGGAACTCGACGCGCTGGCGCCCTCCGGGACCCCTCCCACGCCGGCCACCGCCCAGGCCGTGGATGCTCGCGCGTCCGACCCGAAAACTTCGCCGGACGTCGCCAGCCTGGACGGGACGCCCGCGCAGCCCGAAGCCGCGGCGCCCGCTTCCGATGAAACTTGCCGGCAGGACGAGGACCGCCTGGAGCACTTATCCAATAGCCCGACAGCAGATGGAGTCCTGCGATTCCTGATCGAGTTGCGCTGCGAGAAGTTGCGGCCGCGCCTCCTTAGCCTGGCTGAACAGGTGGACGATAAGGCTCCGCCCGCCGCCGCGGACCCGGCTCCCAGCGTCCCCTCAAGCGTCCTTCCCGAAAAGGTTGTTTCGGCGCCGCCCTTGCCGCCGCCGAGAATGCGCGCGACCGAACGTCAGAAGAGGACGCCCACGATTCTCGCTTCGCGCGGCGTACAGCGGAAGCGCCACGCGAACGCGAGAACCGCTCCCAACTTGCCGCAGCTCCTTCTGGCGCTGTTCGGCGAAGGCTCGAGGAACTCGACCGCAGCCCGGCGCTCCCATGGCCGGCGGCGCATCGAGCGGCGGAGGAAACTGAGGTTTCCCCTCGGCGCCGGCGGCCGCCTCGCCTAAAGCACCACGGGGTTCTGGCCCCCGTCCGTCGACAGGGTCACGCCGGTGATGTAGCTCGCCTTCGCCGAGGCGAGGAAGAGAACCGCGTCGGCGATCTCGGCCGGCGAGGCCATGCGGCCCAAGGGCAACCGCGCGACGCTGCGGCGCCGCGCCTCATCGATGGTAATGCTGGCGAGCCGGGCCTCGGCCGCGAGCCCCTCCGCCACACGCTCCGTCTCGGTGAGACCAGGACTGACGGCGACGACGCGAACGCCTTTTCCCGCGTAGGTCGCGCCAAGCCCGGCGGTCGCCAGCATCAGGGCGGCGTTGGCCGAACCGCCCGCGAGATGGGTTGACGAGGCGACCTTGCCGCCTGATCCGATGACGCTGACAATGACCCCGCTGCCGCGCTTCGCCATGCGCTTGACCACCGGATCAATGGCGTTGATGTAAGCGAAAAACTTGGCGTCAAACGCCTCGCGCCAAACCGCGGGCGTGAGATCGTCGGGCGGCGTGCGCTTCGCGGCGCCGGCGGAATTGACCAAAACGTCGATCGGTCCGAGCCGGTCCTCGACCGTTTCGATCACTCTCTCCGCCGCGACGGCGTCCGCGAGATCTGCGACGACGCCAAACGCTCCTTTGATCTCTGCGCTGGCTTTGTCGATATTGTCGCGGGAGCGCGAACAGATCGCGATCCGCGCGCCCTCGGCCGCGAAGGCGAAGGCGCAAGCAAGCCCGATGCCCTTCGAGCCGCCGGTTACGAGAACGACCTTGCCGTCGAGTCCAAGCTGCATGGCTCGGATTCATAGCACTCGATTCGCCGTCGCCCTAGTGCGAGCGGTCGTCGCGGCGAAGGCGCTCGCGCCCGCCGCATGCGGCGCCGCCACGACGGTCCGGCTATTGCAGGTTCGTGTGGCGGTTCAGCATCGTCCGGTACGGATCGGGGACGGCCTGCATCAGTTCGAGCACGACCGCGTCGAGAAGGATGAGGCTCGTCTGCTCGAACAGGCTGCCGCCAAACTGCCGCGTCGTTTCGATCGGCGCGCGAAGCACGCAATCCGCGAGCTTCGCCAGCGCGCTGTTCTGCTCCCGGGTGAGCAGGGCGATCTGCGCGCCCTCCCCCTTCGCAATTCGCGCAAAGTGGATGGTGACCGGGGTCTCGCCAGAGCCTGAGACGAGGCAGAGACCGTCTCCGGCCCGGATGGACGGCGCCGTCGCTTCACCGACAAAATGCGCGAGCCGGCCCATGTGCATGAACCGCATCGCGGCCATTTCCGCCACAAGCCCGGAGCGGCCCTGGCCCGAAAAGAACCAGCGTCGCCTCTCATCGCGGAACATGTCGATGAAGGCCTGAAGCGCGCCAGCGCCCACGCGATCCAGCGTTTCCGCTATCTCGCGTCTGACGGCCAGCCACGCCCCGGATTGCGCAGTCGCTCCTTGATCCATTTAGCAACCCCTCTCGGGTCGTCCGCGCCGGTGATGGCGCCGCCAACGATCACGATCTCCGGCTCGACTTCAAGCACGGCGTCGAGGGTGTGCGGCCCCAGCCCGCCGGCAAGCGCGACGCGGAAGCCTCGGCGGCGTATATCCGAAACGGCGTCGATATGCGCCGACGACCGGTCGCCGGCGACTCGCACGTCGGTCGGAGAATGGACGCCGACATAGGCGAAGCTCTTCGGAAAGCTTGCGCCCGCAGGCAAGAGTTCGCGCTTGCCGGACTCGGTGATGGTGTCGACGACCACAAGCGCCCCGAAGCGCGCCGCGGTCCGGCCGACCGCCGCGTGGGTCGCGGCCGACGTCGAGGATAGCACCGTCATGAGCCGCGCGCCTGCGCCCAGCACCATCTCGGCCTCGAGGTCGCCGGCATCCACGGTCTTGGTGTCGGCCAGAACCGGCGTGTCCGGACAAAGCTCGCGCGCCGTCGCGATCGCGCCGATCCCGAAGCGTTTGAGGAGCGGCGTGCCAATCTCGATGATGTCGGCTATTCCTCGCACCTGCGCAATCACGCCGAAGCTTTCCGCCCTGTCGATCGCAACCTGCAGCAACACCCGGCGTTTGTCTCCCCATGGCGGCTCAGTCGCGGCCGGAATCGACCCGGACGAGATCCGCTCCGGAAAAGAGTTAGAAGCTCGGCCGCATCGTTGCAATGAGGAGTTGCGAGCTCCGAGCGAAAGCGGCCTTCGCCCGGTCCGCGCCTTCGACGACGACGCAGGCCGGCGTTGACAACGCCTGCCGATGACATTCTTCTCGCTTGCGCCAGAAATCCGGCGCTGGCGCGCTCCGGAGCGGCAAGACGTCGGGCAATCGGGGGAAGCGAAATGGGGGAGAAGCCGCGGATCGCGGTCATCGGCAGCAACATGGTCGATCTCGTCACCTACGTGAAACGCATGCCGGTCCGCGGCGAAACGATCGAGGCGCCGAGCTTCGAGATGGGACATGGCGGAAAGGGCGCGAACCAGGCCGTCGCGGCGGCCAGGCTTGGCGCTTCCGTCATCATGGTCACGGCGGTCGGCGACGACATGTTCGCTGACGCGACCGTTCGCAATCTGAGCGAGCTCGGGGTCGATACGCGCTATGTCAAACGCGTGCGCGGCAAATCAAGCGGCGTCGCCCCGATCATGGTCGAGCCCTCGGGCGAGAACTCGATCCTGATCGTCAAGGGAGCCAACGCCGACCTCTCCCCAGCCGATATCGACGCCGCGGCCGACGTCCTGAAGACCTGCGATCTTATCCTGTTGCAGCTGGAGATTCCGCTCGAGACCGTCTATGCCGCGATCGCCTTCGGAAAGCGCCACGGCGTCAGGACCGTGCTGAATCCCGCGCCGGCGACGCCGGAGCTCGACCCGGAGAAGGTTCGAGACGTGAGCTTTTTCATCCCCAACGAGACCGAGCTTGCGATCCTGACCGGCATGCCGGCCGAGACGGAAGCGCAGGTCGCCGCCGCCGCGCGAAGCCTCATTGACAAAGGCGTCGGCACGGTCGTCGTCACGCTCGGGGCGCGCGGCGCTTTACTTGCGACGGCGACGCAGGTGCGCCGGATCGAGCCGGTCGCTGTGACGCCAGTCGACACGACGGGGGCCGGCGACGCCTTCGTAGGCAGCTTCGCCCGTTACTTCGCCGGAGGCTTGGGGCTGGAGGCCGCGCTGTCGCAGGCGGCGCGCTACGCGGCCAATTCCGTGACGCGACGCGGCACTCAGAAAGCCTATGCCTCCGAGGCTGCGTTCCGCACGTTCTGCGAGAGCCTCGACGCGGCCGGCGCCGTCGCATCGAGGCCGTAGCGACGACTGTCGTCCGAGGTCTGCGATCTACGGCATCATGACCGGAGGCGGCCTCGCGCGGAAAGCGGCGCCGGCGTTAGACTCGAACGCTCGACCCTTGCTATTGTCGGGGCAAGCGCCGCTTGCGGGTTGTGAGCTTGCAAAAGATAATATTATATTACTTATTGAAGTTCCGAGCATTGTGAGGCAAAAGACCGTTCGCGAGTCGGCTTGCGCCGACCCGAAACGCTTTCGGGATGGAAACGCAATGACGCCGGCCGGTGATTTCGCGTCCATTGTTCGCCTCGAGGGCGTGCAGAAGTATTTCGGCGCGGTGCATGCGCTTCGCGATATCAGCCTCTCCATCGGCCGCAACGAGATCGTGGGCCTCATCGGCGACAACGGCGCCGGCAAATCGACGCTGATCAAGGTGATGACCGGCGTGCTCGAGCCGAGCGCGGGCAAGATCATGATCCGCGATCGGGAAATTCAGCCTGGCGAATATTCGGTCCGCATGGCGCACGATCTTTCGATCGAGACGGTCTATCAGGACAAGTCGCTGGCCGAGAAGCAGCCGCTCTGGCGTAATTTCTTCGTCGGCCGGCAGATCACGAACCGCTTCGGCTTCATCGACATCAAGCGCGAGAAGGAGGTGGCGCAAAAGATCCTCCTCGAAACCATCGGCTTCAGGGGCGTCGGCATCACCGTCGATTCGACGGTCGCGAATCTCTCGGGCGGCGAGCGCCAGGGCATCGCGATCGGCCGGGCCATGCACTACAACGCCGACCTCATCGTGCTCGACGAGCCGACCGCGGCGCTGGGCGTCGCCGAAGTGCGCAAGGTGGTCGAGTTCGTGCGCCGGATCAAGCAGTCCGGCCGCGCCTGCATCTACATCGAACACAATCTGGCGCATGTGCATGAAGTGGCGGATCGCCTGATCGTGCTCGATCGCGGACGGGTCGTCTCCGAGATATCGCCGAAGGATATGACGGTGCCTGAACTGACCGAATATCTGATCGCGCTGCAGCACCAGGCGTAAGGGACGAACGGAATGGCGCAGCGGTCAGGCGAGTCGATCTTGCAGCGCTTCGAGGCCCTGCCGATCATCATCGTTTTCGCCCTGCTGCTGCTGCTCTTCATGTACCGGGCGCCGGAGGTTTTCCTCGCGCCCTACATCTACACGACCTTCCTCTCCACCCTGCCGCCGCTCATCCTGCTCGCGACCGGCCTCACCTTCGTGATCGGCGGCGGCGAGATCGACCTCTCCTTCCCCTCGATCATCGCCTTTTCCGGCTTCGTCTTCGCGGTCCTGTTCAAGGAATACGACCTCGGCTGGCTCGCGGTCATCGCGGGGCTCGCCTCAGGCGTCCTGGTCGGCTTCATCAACGGCCTCATCATCGCAAAAATCGGCATACCGTCGTTCATGACGACGCTCGGCACCCAGTTCTTCTGGGCCGGCATGGCGACCGTGCTGTCAGGCGGCAAGTCCTACGCGTTGCGCGGCGCCGAGGAGAGCTCGGTGTGGCAATGGATCGTCGGGCGCCCGTTCGCTTCCGCGTCGAGCCCCTGGCTGCACGCAGCTGTCGATCCAGGCGTTGTGGACGGCGATCATCGTTGGCTGTTCTCTGGCTCATTCTCACCCGCCACCGCTTCGGCGAGCACACCCTGTTCATCGGCGATTCCAATGACGTGTCGCGGGTCGTCGGCATCGACGTCGATCGCGAGAAGATCAAGATCTTCACGCTGATGGGCTTTCTCGCCGCCTGCGCCGCAATCATGCTGACGCTCGAGAACAAGAACTTCTTCGGCAACCAGGGCCAGGGCTATCTGTTGACCGCGATCGCCTCGGTGCTGATCGGCGGCACGTCGATCTTCGGCGGCCAGGCGACGATCATCGGGACAGTGTTCGGCTGCTTCATCATCGGCATGGTCGAGGCGGGCCTGGTCGCCGCCGGCCTGACCGGCGCGTGGGTCAGAACCGTGCAGGGACTCATCTTCCTCGTCGCGATCATCTTCTACATGTTCGCGGACGAACCGCAGCGCCGGCGCGCTTTCTTCGCGCGTCTCGGGTCGCTGCGACGATTTGGCGGCATACGGACTTCGGAAGAAGGACGGGTCCGCCGGTAGAGGCGGCCCGAAGATGTGAAGGGAGAAACGAATATGCGATTGGCTCATTTTCTTATGACCGGCGTCGCTGCGGCCGGGCTTGCGGTCGCGGCTGCGCCGGCGTCAGCTGATCCGATCGGCAAGGGGCTTGTCATGTACATGCAGATGGGCGGCAACCCCGGCGACGGCGCGACTCTCGCCCGGCAGACCGGCGCGAAAGAGGCTGCGGAAGCGCTTGGCGTCGAGCTCAAGCCGCAATTCTCGGCCTGGGCGCCCGAGACGATGATCAACCAGTTCAAGGAGGCGATGGCCGCCAGGCCCAATTGCATCGAGATCATGGGCCACCCGGGCTCGACCGCCTTCCACGATCTCGTCAAGCAGGCCGTCGATGAAGGCATCGTCGTCACCTCCGGCAATTCGCCGCTGACCGATCTGCAAAACGAGTTCGGCCCAAAGGGCTTCGGCTACGCCGGCGTCGATCTCTACCAGGGCGGCGCGCTGACCGCGAAGGCGATGCTGGCGCAAGGGCTGAAGTCCGGCGACGAGGCGATGGTCTATGGCGTGTTCAGCCAGGCCGAGCGCGGCCAGTCCGAGAAGGGCCTCGCCGATACGCTCGAGAAGGCCGGCCTCAAGGTCGACCGGCTCGAGATCACCCAGGAGGTCAACAGCGACACCTCGCTCGGCGTGCCGGTGCTCGTCGCCTATATCCAGGCGCATCCGCATCTCAAGGCGATCGGCACCCAGCACGGCGGCGTGACCGGCATCATGGACGAAGTGCTGAAGAAGGCCGGCAAGAAGCCGGGCGACATCGTCGTCGGCGGCATCGATCTCGCGCCCTCGACGATCAGCGGCCTCAAGTCCGGCGCGGTCAGCGCGACGCTCGACCAGCTCCTCTACATGCAGGGCTTCTTCCCGGTCGTGCAATGCGTGATGAGCGCGAAATACAAAATGCCGGGCCTCTCGCTCAACACCGGGGCGGGCGTCGTCACGCCGAAGACGATCGACTCGCTCACCAAGCTGATCGACGCCGGCATCCGCTGAGGCTGGCGGCGCGCCGGAAAGCGGAGATGACAGCGAATCGCGGACGCTGAAAAGCGTCCGCGCAAGCGGCGACCGGCGGTGCGACGCGAATAATGCGCCGGGCCGCTCTGGCGTTACAAAAAAGACCCGGAGCACGTAAGCGCTCATGTTCAGCCTAGGCGTCGATTTCGGAACCAACTCGGTGCGCGCGCTCATCGTCCGCTGTTCGGATGGAGCGGAATATGGCAGCCGCGTGGTTGATTACCCTTCGGGCGCGCAGGGCGTTCTGCTCGATCCGAAAGACGGCCTCCTGGCGCGTCAGCATCCGGGCGATTATCTCTTCGGCCTCGAGCAGAGCGTCAGGGGCGCGCTCGCCGAGGCCGGGCGCAAACCGGATTTCGATCCGGCGAAGGTCATCGGCATCGGCGTCGATTCAACCGGGTCAAGCCCGATTCCCGTCGATGACAAGAACTTGGCGCTGGCCTCGAGCGCGCGGTGGAGGAGCGACCTCAACGCACAGTGCTGGCTGTGGAAGGATCACACCGCCTGGCGCGAGGCCGCCAAGATCACTGAACTCAGCGCCAGGCTTCGACCTCAGTACATCGCCAAATGCGGCGGAATCTACTCCTCGGAATGGTTCTGGGCCAAGCTCTGGCATTGCCTCAACGTCGCTCCCGAAACGTTCGACGCCGCCTTCTCGTGGGTTGAGCTCGCCGATTGGATTCCCTCCGTGCTGGCGGGAGTCGCCGACCCGCGGCTGGTCAAGCGCGGCGTCTGCGCCGCCGGCCACAAGGCGCTCTATTCGGACGAGTGGGGCGGCCTCCCCGACAAGGAGTTTCTGACCGCCCTCGACCCGCGCCTCGCCGATCTTCGAGACCGCCTCTACGAAAGAGCATACGACGCGACAGAGCCGGCTGGGTCGCTCTCATCCGACTGGGCGACGAAGCTCGGGCTCCGAGCTGGCATTCCGATCGCCATCGGAGAGTTCGACGTTCACTATGGCGCGATCGGTTGCGGCGTGCGTGAGGGGACGCTGGTCAAGGTGATCGGCACCTCAACCTGCGACTGCGCGGTCGTTTCCGCCTCGAAGCCGGTCGCCGATATTCCCGGCATCTGCGGCATCGTCAAAGGCGCCATTCTGCCCGACTTTTTTGGCATCGAAGCCGGCCAGTCCGCCGTCGGCGACATATTCAAATGGTGGGTCGAGGGAGTTCTTGGCGGCGACGCCGCACTGCACGCCGAACTCAGCGCCGAGGCGGCGAAGCAGCGTCCAGGCCAGGCCGGTCTTCTGGCGCTCGACTGGAATAACGGCAACCGGACGATCCTCGTCGACCAGCGGCTCACCGGGCTCCTGCTCGGTCAGGACCTTTATACGACGCGCGCCGACATCTATCGCGCCCTGATCGAAGCAACCGCATTTGGCGCGCGCGCGATCATCGAGCGTCTCAAGGAATATGGCGTGCGGATCGATCAGGTCGTGTGCACGGGGGGCATTGCCGAGAAGAACCCCCTCCTCATGCAGATCTATGCCGATGTCACGGGCTGCGTGATGGAGGTCGCCGGCTCGTCCCAGACCTGCGCGCTCGGCTCGGCGATCGCCGCGGCGGTCCTCGCCGGCGCGCATCCTGACTTCGCGAGCGCTGAGACGGCGATGACGTCGCTCAAGCCAGAATCGTATAAGCCGATCGCCGAGCACCGCGCGGTTTACGACCAGCTTTACGCCGTCTATCGCGAGTTGCACGACAGTTTCGGAGGGCTGACCAAATCCGCCGATCTGTCGGGCGTCATGAAGAGGCTCTTGGACATCAAATATGCGCAGCGCACATGAAATGAGGCGGCAATGATTGGTCTCGCCACTCCGAAAATCTGGCTCGTTTGCGGCTCTCAGCATCTGTATGGTCCCGGTCCGCTTGAGCAGGTCGCGGCTCACGCGCGGGAGATCGCAGGCGCGCTCGGAGCTTCGCCCAAGCTTCCGCTCAAGACCCAATTCAAGGCGCTTTTGACGACCCCCGACGAAATCGCCAGGCTTTGCCTCGAGGCGAATTCCGATCCCGAATGCGCTGGCCTCATTCTTTGGATGCACACGTTCTCGCCATCGAAGATGTGGGTGCGCGGGCTGAACGCGCTGCAAAAGCCGTTCGTGCATCTCCATACCCAGTTCGGTCGTGACCTGCCCTGGGACACGATCGACATGGACTTCATGAACCTGAACCAGTCGGCGCATGGCGACCGGGAGGCGGGCTTCATTCACACGCGCATGCGTCTTCCGCGTAAGGTCGTCGTCGGCCATTGGTCCGATCCGGAGGTTCAGGACCGCATCGGCGCCTGGATGCGCGCGGCGCACGCATGGGCCGACTGGCAGGGCGCGAAATTCTGCCGGTTTGGCGACAACATGCGGCAGGTCGCGGTCACCGAGGGCGACAAGGTCGGCGCCGAAATGAAATTCGGCTTCGCTGCCAACACGTATGGCGTCGGCGACCTCGCCCATGAGGTGGACGCCGTCTCCGACGCCAAAGTCAAGGCGCTGGCAAGCGAGTACGAGAAGCGCTACGCGGTCGCGCCGGAGCTGCGCAAGTCGGGCGCCCGGCACGAATCGCTTCTGTATGGCGCGCGGCTTGAACTCGGCCTGCGCGCCTTCCTTGAGCAAGGCGGTTTCAAGGGTTTCACGACGACCTTCGAGGACTTGCACGGCCTAAAGCAGCTTCCGGGCCTCGCGCCGCAGCGCCTGATGGCCGAGGGCTACGGCTTCGCCGGCGAGGGCGACTGGAAGACCGCGGCGCTGGTGCGGGCGATGAAAGTGATGGGCGAGGGCCTCAAGGGCGGGACTTCGTTCATGGAGGACTACACCTATCATCTGGCGCCGGGCGGGCATCAGGTGCTCGGCGCGCACATGCTGGAAATCTGCCCGACGATCGCGGCGGGCAAGCCGACGCTCGAGATTCATCCCCTATCCATCGGCGGCAAGGAGGATCCGGTCCGGCTCGTATTCGACGCGCCTCCCGGCCCCGCGCTAAACGCCAGTCTCATGGATCTCGGCGCCCGCTTCCGGCTGCTGGTCAATGAAGTGACGGCGGTCGACCATCCAGCGCTTCCCAAACTGCCGGTCGCGCGCGCCGTCTGGGAATGCAAGCCCGACTTCAAAACGGCCTGCGCGGCGTGGATCCTGGCCGGCGGGGCGCACCATACGGGCTTCAGCTACAGCGTGACGCGGGAGATGCTCGAGGATTTCGCGACCATCGCCGGCATTGAAATGGCCGTGATCGGTCCGGAAACGACGCTTGCGGCGTTCAAGCAGGACCTCCGCAACAACGACGTCTATTATTATCTCGCGCAGGGGTTCCGCGCCTGACGCGCGGCCAGGACCGAGGCCATGTTCAAGGAACTCAAGCGCGAATCCTATGAAGCCAATGTCGCTTTGCCGCGGCACGGCCTCATCAATCTCACCTTCGGCAATGCGAGCGCGGTTGATCGCGCTCGTGCCGTGTTCGCGATCAAGCCGAGCGGGATCGACTACACAGCGCTCACGCCCGACGACATGGTCATTGTCGATTTCGAGGGACGCAAGGTCGAAGGCTCGCTCAACCCCTCGTCGGACACCCCCACTCACCGCAGGCTGTTCCTCGCCTTCCCGAATATTGGCGGCATCGTGCATACGCACTCGACCCACGCCACAGCCTTCGCGCAAGCCGGCCGGCCGATCCCGAACTTTGGCACTACGCATGCCGATTATTTCAATGGCGAGGCGCCGATCACGCGCAAGATGACGGCGAGTGAGATCGCGACCGACTATGAATGGGAGACGGGAAACGTCATCGTCGAAACGATGCAGAACCGCGATCCCGCCGATTGTCCCGGCGTGCTCGTGAACCGGCATGCGCCGTTCACCTGGGGGTCGAGCGTGGCGAAGGCGGTCGAGGCCGCGGTCGCTCTTGAGTGCATCGCCCAAATGGCGCTGATGTCGCTTCAGCTCAACCCCCGACTCGAGCCGATCGAGGAAGAGCTTCTGAACAAGCATTTTCAGCGCAAGCACGGGCCCCAAGCCTATTACGGGCAGATTTCGGGCGGGTGAAGCACGCGGCGGGGCCGCGGCCGATCGTCGGCAAGGCGATCACGGGTTCTTGGCGCTTTCCTCTCAGCGGAGCGGCCTCTGCGGGGCGCAGAGCGCATCGCTCGGTGAAGAGTTGAGCTCCTGGCGAGCCACGGAGCCGACGGCGCGTCGATTGAAACGGAGCCGCCCGCAAGTCGGGCCGCGGCCAACAACGCGTTCCGGTTGACGAGCGCGGCGTTGTACCCTTCACTTGTCCGCAATTAGGCGCTCAAGTCGCCCGCGGGAGGATTGATGAGGGAACTCAAACGCAAAAGGGACGCAGAACGTCCCATGGATTCGCCGCCGCAGGCGCCGGTCCCGCTTGGCGCCGACCAGAAGTCCCGCGCCGCGCTTTCATCCCCAGACCGGCGTTCGCCGGACTACAGTGTTCGGCGCCTCACCAAGCTGCTCGGTGTGGCGAGAATGCTTACGTCCGAACTCGATCTGGCTGAGATCGTGCGTCAGGTGCTCGTTCGCGCGATTGAAGTGATACCGGCGGCCGACGCTGGCACTCTTTACTTGGCCGACCCGGAAACTGGCCGCCTCATTGTCTCGGATTCTGTCGGTTTCGGGCCCAGCATTTTTAAGCTGTCGCTCGAGCCCGGCGAAGCTGCCGCGGGAAGAGCCTTTGTCGCCGGGCGCGGGACGATCTATCCCGATCCGGAAGCCGTTCAAGAAGCCGTCGCCAACGCCAAACCCGAAACCTACCGCGATTTTTGCAAGGCGAGCCTTCGCTCTCCGAAGGCCGCGATGGCGGCGCCGCTGATCTTCAAGGGCGCGCGCCTCGGCGCGCTCGTTGTCGACGCTCTCCTGGGCGAAACAGCGTTTACGCCAACCGACCTCGCGATGCTCGAGGACTTCGCGCAGATCGCGGCCATCGCGATTGTCAACGCGCAGATCTATGGCTCCGAGCACACCAAGCGGGTGCGGCTTGAAGTGCTCAACGACGAGATCACCCGTCAACGAGACGACCTGAACAAGCGCCTTTCCGCGCTCGACTCGATGTCGGAGATCGCGCGGCAAGAACTCGGCCTTCCCACGCTCGCAAACCGTCTCGCGGACCTCACATCGTCGCGCGCCTACATCCTCGACGGGCTCGCGCGGGTCCGCTCTGGCGAACCCAACCAGGCCAACACCGAGCATCTGAAGGAACTGTTGCGCTCTGAGCGCTGTCTCGAGCTCCTGCGTCGCGTCGCGCAGGACCATCATCGCCACACGGCCGATGTCGGCGGCGTTCAGCTTACGGTCAGTCCGATCGTGAGCGGCCCGGATCTCCTCGGACATGTGCTATTGGAGGCGGCCAGCCCGACGTCGCTCAACGTCAATGAGGCCCTCTCGGACATGGCGGCGCTCATCGCCTCGACGGTGTTCGTCCGCGAACGGGCGCTTGAAGAAGGCCTTGGGCGACGGCGGGCCGACCTTCTCACCAGGCTGCTCGACGGCGACGCGCCGAAGAGCGCGTCCTCCTTCAAGGCGCTGCCGCCGCCGTTGCGCCTCGCCGTCGGCAAGATTCGCGCGAGGGGCTCCGACCAGGATCAAGGGCGCGCTGACGTCAATATTCTGCGCGAGGTCCGCTCGGTCGCGGAGCAGATGTTGCGAACCTCTGCGACCGCCACCGTCGCCGCGATTTACGGCGAAAGCGTTGTGCTCGCCTGGTCGGTCGCACAGCGAGAAGGCCGGTTCAACGCCACGGAGAAACTTGAGGCGATCGCCTCGCTCGTCGAGTCGTCCATTGGCGTGCGGGTCCGCTTCGCGGTGACCGAGGCCGTCAGCGATCCCCAGCTTATTCCCCAGTGCTATCAGGAAGCCCGCCTTGCCGCGGAAATACGGCCCTCGCAGGGAAGCGCCGTCGTTGACGCGGAGGGCCTCGGCGCCTACCGGTTCATCATCGGCGCAAGCTCGAGCCGACATGTGCTGGACTTCAGCCGGCGGACGCTCGGCAAGGCGATCGAGCACGACGACAAGCGAAGCGGCGAGCTGATCGGGACGCTGCGCACGTACTTTGAGAACAACTCGAGCGTCTCGCTCGCCGCCCAGGTTCTTGGCGTGCACGTCCATACTGTTCAGTATCGGCTGAGCCGGCTTGAGGAGTTGACCGGACTGAAGCTCCGGAACGCCGAGGAACGCCTCACGCTGGAGCTGGCGCTGCGCATTCTTGATCTCGCCGGCCCGGCTCAGGCGAGCGCCGAGTAGCGGGCGCTCTGGCAAGCCGCACAATCTCGCTCTCTGCCATTGGGCCAGACCGCCATCGCCTTTCGATGCGCCGGCGCGCCAGACTGAGCGTCCAGTCGCTCAATAGCCCCACCGGAGGAAACGCGTGCCCTATCCCCCGTTTTCGATCAGCGAGACCACCACCTACCCGGCGACCTTCGAAGAGGACCTCGCCGCCTATAAGGCCGCCGGCGTCGAGGGCATAGGCATTTGGGAGTTCAAGCTGCCCAAGGGACAGGACGAGAGGAGCATCGAGGCGCTGCAGGCGTCAGGGCTTGAGGCGACCATCTGCGTGCCGGAAGTCCCCTGCATCCTGCCCGACGCCTACTTTCGAGAGCCTCGCGACCCGATTGCGCGCCGCAAGGCGCTTTGCGCCGCGATCCGCAGATTCGCCGCCTTCAAGCCTGCGGGCGTGATGGTGCTTTCCGGCGCGCCTAGCGGCAATCCGGCCACCGACCGCCGCGTGATCGTCGAGGGCCTGAAAGCCGCCACCGACGCGGCGGGCGAGGCGGGCGTCGAACTCGGCTTTGAGGCGATCCGCAAGGACGCCGGCTCCATCATCTCGACCCTGCCGGAGACGCTCGGCATCATCGAGGACATCGGCGCCCCCAATATCCGCGTCATCTTCGACGCCTGGCACTTCTGGGACCTGCCAAACATTGTGAGCGATCTGCAAAAGTACGCCGACCGGTTCATCTGCATCCAGGTCAACGACCGGCGCCGTCCGCGCAGCTGGGCCGACCGGCTGCTTCCCGGAGACGGCGACTTCGACCTCCCGGCTTTTTTCGGCGCGCTGGACGCCGGCGGCTTCAAGGGCTGGTACGATCTCGAAGTCTTCTCCGATGATGGGCGGTGGGCCGAGGCGTACCCCAACTCCATCTACAAGCTCAAACCCGTCGACGTGGCCAGAAAGGGCCTCGCAGGCTTCCGCAAGGCGTGGGACCAGCGCAAGGCCCCGGCCGCGCAAAAATAGGCGCGGGCGGAGCGGCCGCGGCGGCAAATCATGCGGACGGACGCAGCGCACGGTTCTGGCGGCGACGCAATCCGTTCAATCGTTTAGGCGCCCTTTTTCTGTCACGGATCAAGGTGACTCGAAAGCGAGCATCATAACCACATTCACATCATGTATTTTAATGACCGTTGAGCGGACCCGCCTTCCGCGTGGCCTCAAGACCGCCAAGCCTCAAGAGCGCCTCGCCCGAAAGGCGAGCGCGAAGGCGATGATCAAGAGCGGCAGCAGCATCCACGGGAACGCCCCGGGGCCGAGCCGATTGAGAAGAAATCCGCCAATGACGCCGCCGCCGGAAATGGCGACGTTCCATGTCACGACGAGCAGCGATTGAGCGACGTCGGCGCCGTCGCCGGCCGCAATCGCCAGCGCCGTCTGGAACAACGTGGCGCAGCCGCCGAAGGCGATCCCCCAGGCCGCGACTCCGGCGAATACGACCGCCGGATCGCGCCCCGCGAGCCCCAGCGCCAGCGAAGCGCCGGCGAAGATGAGACTGTTCGCCAGGATGAGCGGCCACAGCCAGCGGTCGACCAGAAGCCCGGTGATCCAGATGCCGGCAATCGCGGCGAGGCCGAAGATGAGGAGCACAAAGTCGACGCGCTCGCCCAATCCCGCTCGCGCCACGAAGGGAGCGATGTAGGTGTAGAGGATATTATGGGCGAGGACGAAGGCGAAGGTGATCATCAGCACTGCCTGGACGCCGGGATTGCCGAGCGCCTGACGCACCGAGGCGCGCTTGGCCGCCGCGAGCCCCGGAAAGTCGGGCACGCCGAAAACGATCCAGGCGATGAGCGAGAGCGCGAAGGCGCTGAGCGCGCCGAATGTGGCGTGCCACCCGATTGCCTTGCTCAAGAAGGTTCCGGCCGGAACGCCGATCGACATCGCAACCGACACGCCGACCAAAGCAATCGCGATCGCCCGTCCGCGCAGATTGGGCGGCGCCATGCGCGAGGCGTAGCCCGGCAGCAACGCCCACAGGAGGCCCGCGCCTGCGCCGGCGCAGAAGCGCGCCGCGAGGGTGAGCGCATAGGCGTCCGAGACCGACGTAACGATGTTGCCCGCCGCGAAGCCGACGATCGCGGCCAACAGCAGGGGCTTGCGCCGCACGCCCTGCGTCATCGCCGTGACCGGGATCGCCACGATGAGGGAGGCGATCGCGTAAACGGTGACGAATTGTCCGGCCGCAGCCTCGGACACGTCGAGGTCCTGGGCCATCTGCGGCAAAAGGCCCGCCAGCAGGGCTTCAGTGAGAATGCTGACGAAGCTCGCGGTCGCGAGCGCCAGCAGGCCGAAGAGAGGCAGGCGGGCGGGCGCCGCCCGGTTGGTCGCCGAAGAAGCCGTCACGATATTTCCGCCCGGGGTGGCTTTCAGATCTTCGGTTGGCGAACGCGGCCGAGCGCGAGAGAGAGCGGCGGGGCGGGGCGGGATCGGCGCCCCCCGGGCTTATGCTCCGCCCGGCAAGGGCGCCTTCGGATGAATGAGGCCCTGTTCGCGCAGCTCCCGCCACAGCTCTGGCGGGATCGGCGTCTGCATGAGCCTGACGTTATCCTTGATCTCGCCTGCGGCTTTCGCGCCGGTGAGAACCTGCGCGACGACGGGATGCCCGAAGGGGAACTAAATCGCCGCAGCCGGCAACGGAACGTTGTATTTCTGGCAGACGGCTTTGATCTTCAGCGCCTTCTCGATCATCTCCGGGGGCGCGGCCATGAAGTCGAAAGTCGAGTCCGGCTTCGGATCGTAGAGGATGCCGGTGTTGTAGGGACTGCCGATGATGACCGAGATGGTCTTGCGCTGGCAGAGAGGCAGCACCTCGTCGATCGCGGACTGATCAAGCAGAGTGTAGCGGCCCGCGATGAGGAAACAGTCGAAGGCGCAGGCCTCGCCGAGATCGATCAGCACCTGGTTGACCTGGGCGCCGACGCCGGCGGCGGTGATGACGCCCTCTTCCCTTAGCTCGGCGAGCACCGGATAGGCCTCGCTGATCGCTTCCCTTGAGTGGTCGACGCCGCTCGCAAGCTCGACGATGTCGTGGATGTGGGCGATGTCGATGCGGTCGAGCTTGAGCCTCTCCCGGCTCTCCACCAGCGACTGGCGCGTCGCCGCCGCGCTATAGTCGTAGACGCTGCGCAGCGCGCCCGCGGGCCTTCCTTTGGGAAAGTAAACCGCCTCGGCGAACGGATCTTCCGGCGCGTCCGCTCTCAGCAGCCTGCCGACCTTGGTCGAGATCACGTAATCGCCGCGATCGAATTTCGACAGCGCGCGGCCAAGCCGGATCTCGGACGTGCCGAAGCCGTAATAGGGCGAGGTGTCGAAACTGCGCAGGCCTGCGTCCCAGGCCGTCCTGATGATCTCGCTCCACGGATCGTCCTCATGCAACGCGCCGAGAAGGCCGGTGCCGAGGCCGAGGCGCGTGACCTTGAGCTTCGTCTTGCCTATCGCGACTTTTTCGGCGGGATTCATCGGGTGACCTTCTGAGTTCGCTTCACGAGCGCGACCGGCCGCGCGCGCTGAGCTTGGCGAGAATGATCGCCACGAGCAGCACCGCGCCGTCGAAAACCGGCTCAGTGTAGGAGGAGGCGCCGAGCATGAAGAGGCCGGTCGTGCCGAGGCCGACCAGATAGACAGCGATCACGGTGCCCCAGATGTTGTATTGCCCCGGCCGGATCGAAGTCGCGCCGAGAAACGCCGCAGTGAAGGCGGGCAGAAGCATCGTCTGCAGCACGCTCGGGTTGGCGGAGCCGACCCGGGCGGACTGAACGACGCCGCCAAGTCCCGCCATCAGGGCGGAGGCGACGAAAACGAGGACGACGAGGCGGTCGACCTTGATGCCGACCAGGCGCGCTCCCTCCTCGCCGCCGCCGATGGCGTACATGTAGCGGCCGAGCGGCCGGTATTCGAGGATGTACCAGGCGATCAGCGCCACGATGATCACATAGACGAATGGCAGCGGGATTCCCGCGACGCGCGACTGGCCGACCGCCAGAAACGACTGCGGAACGTCCTGGTAGATGGTGGCGCCGCCCGAGTAGATCTCCGAGGCGCCGAACAGAAGCGAGCCGGCGGCGAGCGTCACGACCAGAGAGTTCAGCCTGGCGTAGGCGACGAGAAGCCCGTTCGCCAGTCCGACGAGAGCGGACGCGACGAGGGCGACCAGGATCGCGAGCCACACCGGCGCATGATTGAAGGACAAAAGTCCGACCACCAGGAGGCTGGCGAAAGTCGCCATGAAGCCGGCCGAGAGATCGAACTGCTGGACGATCAGGGGCAGGGTGACCCCGATCGCGATCATGGCCAGCGCCGCGCTTCCGGTCAGGATGGAGCCGGCGTTGGCGAGGGTGGGAAAAGTGTCGGGCCTCAGCAGCGAGAAGGCGGCCGCCAGCAGGATGAGCGCGATGAGGAGCCCATAATTGTAGAGAATTGACCAGGCTCGTCCGAGACCGGCGCGCAGCGCGTCGCTCCGACCCTCACGCTCCATGCTCGATGCGTGCGGCATGCGCTGCGTCTCCTTTCTCTTCGACCGAATCGTCGTTCATGCGATAGGCCTCGGCGAGCACTTCCGGCAGGCTGAACGGCGGCTCGGCGAATTCTGCGCTGATCCGTCCGGCGTTCATCACGATGATGCGGTCGGCGTATTTGACGAGTTCCTCGATATCCAATTCGAGCCACAGCACCGCGAGCCCGTCGGCCCGCGCGCGCTCCTTGATCGTCGTCATCAGGTCCTGTTTGGCGCCGATGTCGATCGCCTGGGTCGGTTCGTCGAGGATGACGAGCTGGAGCGGCAATTGCAGCCATTTCCCGAGCGCCACCTTCTGCTGGTTGCCGCCCGACAGGACGCCGACCGGCGCTGCGGGGTCGGCGGGACGGATCTGAAACGAGCGGATCGCCTGCATGGCGGCCTCCCGCACCCGTCTGGGCGAGAGCCCGAACCATTGGTTGAGCCGGTCGGCCGCGGTGATGGTGATGTTCTCCTGAACCGAGAGCCCGGGAAAGAGACCGGCGCGGCGATCCTGCGGGATGTAGCCGACGCCTTTCGAGGAGCGGACGCCGCCAACCGGCTTGCCGTTGATCCGCACCTCGCCTGCGGTGCGCCCCTGCAGGCCATAGACGATCCGGCCAAGCTCCGAGCGGCCCGAGCCGATGAGCCCAGTGACGCCCAGGACTTCGCCGCGATGCACTTTCAGGCTGAGACGCCTCAGCCGCTGCGAACTGACTTCGTCGACCTCGAGCACGACGGCGTCGGCGGGCGAGCGGGACCGCGCGACGGAGGGAGCGGCCAGCCGGCTCGTCCTGACGCCGACGCCGGTGATCAGGCGCCTCAGGTCGTCGCCGCCGAGCGTCGACAACGGGCCGCTGAACGCTTCGCGGCCGTCGCGCAGCACCGTCACGGCGTCGGCGGCCTGGTAAACCTCGTCCAGCCGGTGCGTCACGTAGACGATCGGCAGGCCGCGCTCCTTGAGCGCCACGAGCCGCGCGATGAGCTTCAGGGCTTCCGACTGCGGCAGGCGCGCGGTCGGCTCGTCGAGCACGAGGATGCTGCGCGAATGGTCGAGACGGTCGAGGGCGCGAGCGATCGCGACCAGGGTTCGATCGACCGGCCCGAGATGGGCGACGCGTTCGCGCGGCGACGCCTCGACGCCGACGCTCTCGAGCTCGCGCCGCACGCGCTCTTCCTCCCGCCGCCACCGGATGCCGCCGACGGAATCGCGCATATAGCCGCGCTCGAGCGCGAGGTTGTCCATGATGGAAAGATCGGGGATGAGCGCAAGGTCCTGGTGGACGAAGCGGAGCCCGGCCGCTCTTCCCTGCTCGGCGAGCCTGTTGGAGTTCAGCGCCTCGCCGTAAATCGTGACGACGCCGGCGTCGAGCAGATGATAGCCAGCGAGCGCCCGGATCAGCGTCGACTTGCCCGATCCATTGGCGCCGAGCAGCGCGCAGATGCTTCCCGTGGCGACGCGAAGGTTGACATTGTCGAGCGCGAGCGCGTTTCCGAAGCGCTTCGTCGCCCCGGTCACCATCAAGGCTGTCGGCTTTTCGTCCGTCATCGTTTGCGGCTCGCGCAACGTCGGGCAGGCGAGACGCCGCGGAAGATCTCTCCTCTACCGCGGCGGTTCGCGGCCCGCCCGCGCTTACTGAACGCCCCACATTTTCTCGTAGTGCGCCTTATAATCAATTCCGCCTTGCCATCCCTCCTTGCGGTCCTCCGCCGTCAGGTCCGCGAGGTTGCTCTTGTCGAACAGCCGCACCGGAATTTTCTGATCGACGAACGGCTGACCCTGCATGAGGCGGTTGGCGGTGTCGACGGTGGCCCACGCTTCCCAGTCGCGCGGGTCGGCGATGCAGACGCGCTGCACCTTGTCGTCCTTGATGAGCTCGAGGTTCTGGGCGTTGCAGTCGAAGCCCGCGCCCGAGATATGGTCCTGCAGGCCGCGCGCGATGAGATCGGTCGCCACGTTCGCCATGCAGAAATCATAGCACCAGACCCAGTTGATCTTGGGGTCGCGCTGCACCGCCGCGGCGGCGAGCTGGGCGGGCTGCGAGTTGATCTGGGCGATGGTGAAATCCTCGACCGTCACCTTGCAATCGGGGCAGGTCTTCGGATCGCTGAGCTTGCTCTTGGTGCCGGCGAACTGGCCGTACTGGACGACGGTCGTCTCCGGATTGTTGAGCAGGAGCGCGTCGACCTTGCCGTCGGACTTCCAGATCATGTAGTCGCCGATGAGCTCGCCGGTCTTCAGCCAGTCGTGCGAGATGTCGGGAATTTGGCTCAGCGCCTTGCGCTCGGCGGTGTAAAACGGCTGGCCGAGCGTCACGACCGGAATCTTGGCCGCGATGGCTCTCTTGACGCCCTCGTTGACCTGGATCGGATCGATGAGGATCATGACGATCGCGTCGTACTTGCCGTCGACGGCGGCGTTGATGGCGGCGAGCTGCTTGCCGGTGTCGGCCTGGCCGTCGAACACCGTCGGGACCCAGCCGATCTTCTTGGCGGCTTCGGTCGCGGCGCGCGCGGGGCGGTTGCAGCCTTCGGTGAGCAGCGCGCAGGTGATGATGGCGAGCCGCTTGCCCGGAATCGGCTTCGGTCCCGTCGTCGGCCCCTCCCACTGGCTCGGCGACGACAGCGCGGCCTCAGCCGCTTTTTGCGCAACGGCGACGGCGGCCGCGGCGTCCTGACTATACGCGACGCCAACTTGGCTGCAGGCCAAGGCGAGCGACAGCCCGAACAGGGCCGCGATCGCCAGCAGTCTCTTCCCGATCGGCATTTTTTCCTCCACTCGATAAGCCCGACTTGTTCTTCTCGCGGGTTCCACCCGGACCTAACACCCGAGGCGCCGCGCGATATATGGCCGATCCGCCAAAGATGCCTCCCGCCCATTGGTCAACCGGCCATGACCTTTTCAGCAAAGACACCTGGCCGCTGTCACCGGGGACATTACCCGGCCCGCGGGCGGCACGATCGGCAACATAACGTAGGAATCCCGCGCGCCGCCCGAGTGGAGCGTCACCTGGCCGCCAAAGATGTCTTTCGGCCGATCATCGGGGTCGGCGTGCTGGAAGGGGCCGACCCCGCGGTTGGCGTAGTGGAAGGTCTTGGCGAAGTCGCTGAGCGGGCCTTCATATTCGTAGTCCTTGCCGCGGATCGTCAGCGCCATCCGGTATCCCTTGGGCGCGACGATGCAGGTCGGCCAGATCTCGACCAAAAGCTCGTAGACCTCGCCGGGAACAAGCGGCTGATATTCGTCGTGCGTGTGGTAGGGCCGGTAAGGCAGGGACTTCGCCGGGTCGAGCTTTCGATGCGAGGCGCGCAGCCACCCTTGCGTGATCGGGATGTTCGGATCGAGCGCGCCCTGGAACGTCACCTCGGCGCCGTCGGGATCGAAGAGGCGCAGGACGAGGAAAAGATCGGCGTCGGTCGTCGTCGACGATATGAACAGGCGCGCCATCGCCGGCCCGGTAACCTCGGTCGTCTCGGCGAACGGAGGCAGGGAAAGGGTGACGCCGTCGCCTAGCGCCTCGTACTGATATTTCTGCTCGGTCTTGAGCGGGGTCGCGCTCAGCGCCTTGGCGTTGAAGTCGAGGTAATATTTTGTCCACTGGGTCCGGGCGAGCGGCCATTCGTTCTCGAACCGCTCGACGAAAGTCGAATCGACGTGGCGTATGTTCAAGCGCACGCGCGGCGATTTCTCCCAGCCGTTGTCGGCGCCCTTCAGATAGTGATCGAAGAATTGCTTCTGCAGCTTGATTCCATAGTCGGTGTAGAAGTGGGTCCAGTGTTCGAGGCCATGCACTTCGAGCCATTTCTGCTCGGACGCGGCCTGGACGAACGCCTCGACGTTGCCGCGCAGGTGCAGCCCCTGCCCGCCCCAGTTGCCGGCTGAGAGCATCGGCGTCTTCACCTTTGACCAGTCCGGCGTTGAAATCGCGATTCCACTTGTCCATCCAGCCGTGTTTCTTGATTGCCTGACCGAACTCGACACGATTGCGCGCGAGCTCCTCGTCCGGCAGCGTTACCGGACCGGCGACCGATTCGCCGGTCGTGAAGCTCTTCGCGGCCCGCGAGCCGAGCCCATATTGCACGGTCGACACCTGGCGGGGGAACCAGCCGAGGGTGAAGGTCGAGAGGATGCCGCCGTGGCGCCCCATCTCGCGGTAGAAGTCGGACGCGCCTTCCCAGGGACACATGGCCATCAGATGCGGCGGCTCGAGGGCCGCGACCTGGTATTGGTTCATCGCGTAATAGGAGATGCCGGCTAGCCCGACCCGCCCGTTGCTCCAGGGCTGAGCCGCCGCCCATTCGATGCATTCATAGAAGTCGCGCGTCTCCCTCGGCGACCATACGTCCAATACACCCGGCGACTGGCCGGCGCCGCGTGAATCGACCCGGACGCAGACATAGCCGTCGGGCGCCCATTTCTCTGGATCGACCGCCTCCCAGGTTTGGTACTTGTTGGTCGATCCGGCGAGCACGTCCGGATGCTCGGAGACCATCTTGTCCCATTGCGGCTTGTAGGCCTCCTGGAAGGATAAGCCTTTCGCGTAAGGGCCGTAACTGATGAGCGCCGGGTAGCGTCCATCCTCGAGGGGACGATACACGTCCGCCCTGAGCGTCAGTCCGTCGTCCATCGGGATCGGAACGTCGATCTCGATCTTCATTCCGTCGCGGACCATGCTCTTGGCTTTCAGTCCGTCCTTGCTCATCCGCCTCCCTCCGGCTCCTCCGTTCCGGCCGCCAAAGGCGCCCCACGGCGCGGCAAGAGATAGGCTTCCGGGCAGGGCGCCGTCGTTGGCAGTCAGCCCAGAGCCGCGCTGATTTGGTTGTCCATCTCGCCATGCGCGGGAGAGCGGCGCCGGGAGCGGCTGTCAGTCCGCCGTCCAGCCGCCGTCCAAGACCAGGGCCGAGCCGGTCATGAGGGAAGAGGCGTCGCTCGCCAGGAACACGACGGCGCCCATGATGTCCTCGAGCTGTCCGAGGCGGC
Source organism: uncultured Alphaproteobacteria bacterium (assembly GCA_963764955.1). Classification (GTDB taxonomy): domain Bacteria; phylum Pseudomonadota; class Alphaproteobacteria; order Rhizobiales; family Beijerinckiaceae; genus Roseiarcus. The sequence goes on from CAVXVE010000037.1 coordinate 122,018, forward strand.
CAAGCTTGATGTTCTTGAGCACCGATGCGAGGAACGCGGAATCGGCGAAAAACGGGCGCGTCAGCGGCGTCTCGATGAAGGTCGGGCAAATCGTATTGACGCGAACGCCGAGCGGCCCGAGCTCAATGGCGGCGGCCTTGGTGAAGCCCTCCATCGCCCATTTGGACGCGCAATAGACAGAGCGCCGCGCGCCGCCTACCAGCCCCATCTGCGACGAGACGTTGATGATCGAGCCGCGCCGTTTCTCAGCGGCCATCTTGCGCGCCACGGCTTGCGCGACGAAGAAGGCGGCCCGGACATTGATCGCCATTACCGCGTCGAAATCCGCCGCCGCGACGTCGAGGAACGGCGCCGGTCGGTTGGTTCCCGCATTATTGACCAGAATGTCCAGCGAAGGCATTGCCGCGATGCAGGCCTGCATCGCGGCGAGATCGGTGACGTCGAGCGCAACGGCCTCGGCCGCGCCGCCCGCCGCGACGATCGCATCGCGCGCCGCCTCGATCTCGCTCTTCGTGCGAGCCGCAAGGAGCACTTCGGCCCCGGCTTCAGCGAGGGCGGCCGCCGCGGCGAGGCCGAGGCCCCTCCCCGCGCCCGTCACCAGCGCGCGCTTTCCCTCGAGGCGAAACGGCGGCGTGCGGGGAATCTCCGTCATTCAGCCGCTTGGGCGTAGGGCACGTTGCGCCCGCCATAACGGCGCACGCGGACATTCGCCTGCTCGGCGTGGCCGGCGAAGCCCTCCAGCATGCAGAGCCGCGAACAATATTCGCCGATCATCGCGCTCGCCGCGTCGGTCAGGACGCGCTGGTAGGTGACGGTCTTGAGGAACTTGCCGACCCATAAGCCGCCGGTATAGCGCGCCGCCTTCTTGGTCGGCAGCGTGTGGTTGGTGCCGATGACCTTGTCGCCATAGGCGACGTTGGTGCGCGGTCCCAGGAACAGGGCGCCGTAATTGGTCATGCGCTCAAGGAAGAAATCCGGATCGCGGGTCATCACCTGCACGTGCTCGGAGGCGATCCGGTCGGCCTCCCGCACCATCTCGTCGTCGCTGTCGCACACGATGACCTGCCCGTAGTCCGCCCAGGAGACCCGGGCGATCGAGGCGGTCGGAAGGATGGCGAGCAGGCGATCGATCTCCCGCATCGTCTCGCGCGCCAGCGCCTCGGACGTCGTGAGCAGCACCGCGGGCGAGGTCGGCCCGTGCTCAGCCTGCCCGAGCAAGTCGGTCGCGCAGAGTTCGGCGTCGACGCTCTCGTCGGCGATGACCAGCGTCTCGGTCGGACCGGCGAAGAGATCGATGCCGACGCGGCCGAACAATTGCCGCTTCGCTTCCGCCACATAGGCGTTGCCGGGACCAACGAGCATGTCGACCGGCCGAATGCGTTCGGTGCCGATGGCCATCGCGCCAACGGCCTGGACGCCGCCGAGGCAGTAGATCTCGTCCGCTCCGGCCAGATGCTGAGCCGCGACGATCGCCGCCGCCGGCTTGCCGTTGAATGGCGGAGCGCAGGTCACGATGCGCGGCACCCCCGCGACCTTGGCGGTGACAACCGACATATGCGCGGAGGCCACCATCGGATACTTCCCGCCCGGGACATAAGAGCCGATCGAATTCACGGGGATGTTCTTGTGGCCGAGCACCACGCCTGGCAGCGTCTCAACTTCGATGTCCCGCAAGGCCGCCTTCTGGGCCTGAGCGAAATTGCGGACTTGCGCTTGCGCGAACTTGATGTCGTCGATGTCGCGCGGCTTAAGCTCCGAGAGAGCGTCCCTGATCTCGCGGTCGGTCAGCCGAAAGTCCTCACGGTCCCAGCGGTCGAACTTCACCGACAGGTCGCGCACCGCCTTGTCGCCGCGCGCGGCGATGTCGGCCAGTATGCCCTCGACCGTCGCGCGCACCCTGACGTCTTCGGCCGCGATCAGGTCCGCGTCGCGGCCTTGCTTGAGGAATCGAGCCATTCGCGCCTCCTCTTGCGCCGTCTCCCGCCTGCCCGGCCCTACTTGATCGCTTGCGGGTTGATCGGCGAACCCGCGGCGCCGGGCAGATGCAGCGGCGGCGCCGTGAAGAAAAATTCATAGACCTTGTCGGCGGCGCAGTCTTCGGCAAGCTCCTTCAGATAGAAGATCTCGCCCATCGAAATGCCCATCGCCGGGATGACGACCCAGTGCCACGGCTGGTTCGCCGCGTCCGTCTCGTTCGGCCGCACCTCGCAGCCCCAGGTGTCGGTGCAGATCGCCGCGACATCCTTGTCCTTGAGCCAGTAGCAGGTTTCGAACGCCAGGCCCGGCGCATCGCCGCCCGCATATCCGCTCCAGTTCTTCCTGGCGAGGCAGCGCTCCTGATGGCCGGTGCGGACGATGACGAAGTCGCCCTTGCGGACCTCGACGCGCTCTGCGGCGGCGCAGGCGTCGAGCTCGGCCGAGCGGATCGCATAGCCGTCAGGCAGGGAGTCGAGGCCGTTCATGCGGGCGATGTCGAGCAGGACGCCGCGGCCAACCATCTTGTCGCGGACATGCTCGATGCCGAGCTTCTTTGCGCCTCTCGCGCCAACGAGCTTGGCGTCGTAGCCGTTGTACATCTTGTCATCGAGGAAGATGTGGCAGAGCGCGTCCCATTGCGTCGAGGCCTGGCAGGGCATGCTGATCGCATCGTCGGCGTAGCGCAGATAGGGGACGGGGAGGTCCTGATTGCCGGCGGCGGCGTCGGTCCCTGTCGCCAGCATGGTGTGAATGGGATTCCACCGGCCGCCGAACAGGCCGGACTGGATCGGCTCCTTGAGCGACAGCGCGAGCGAGAACACCTTGCCCTTCCGGATCAGGCGGCTCGCGGCGACGATGTCCTCGGGCGCGATGGTGTTGAGCGTCCCGATCTGGTCGTCCGGCCCCCACCGGCCCCAGTTCGACACGGCTTCGGCCGCCTCATAGATGGCCTCGCGGGTGACGGTTTTGGCTGGCGCTTCGCCCATCGCGTTCCCCTCTTATTGATCGATCGATCTCTTATTTTGCGTTTTAGGCCGCTGAGCCAAGGCCTGTCAATATCGGAGCAAGACGGCGCTCTGTGGCCTCAGGACTCCGGATCGGGGGCCCTGCCCGAGGAAGGACACGTCGTTAGAGGCGCAAACGCCGGGCGGGATCACCAGCCTCACACGATTGCGTCGAGGGGCGCAGGCGAAAGCTATTGAGCATTTGCTCTCTCTCGGATAGCCTGCCTCACAGCGAACCCTCTGCCTGTTGCGAGGCTCAATGGCGCGAGTGAGGCTCGCACGGGAAGCGCGAGAGAGACTGATTGTCGAAGGCGCCATCCGCTTCTTCGCCGAAGTCGGGTTCGGCGGTCAGACGCGCGAGCTCGCCCGCCAGCTCGGCATGTCGCAATCACTATTGTTCAAGTATTTTCCGAGCAAGCAGGCTCTCATCGATCGCGTTTACGAGGAGGTCTACCTCTCCCGCTGGAACCCCTATTGGGAGGTGCTTATCGAAAACGCCAGGATGCCGCTGCGCCAGCGATTGCTGAAGTTTTATTCGGAATACGCCCGGCGGATCATGGACTATTACTGGATTCGAATCTTCCTCTACGCGGGCCTGTTGGGCAGCGAAATCAACAAGAACTACCTCGACCTGTTGAGGACCCGGATCATCTACAAGATCTGCCACGCCGTCCGGAACGAGGCGGGCCTGCCGAGCGTGTCCGACGGCGAGCTCAGCGAGCGCGACCTGCAGCTCGTCTGGGCCCTTCAGGGAAGCATCCTTTATCTCGCCATCCAGCGGCACGTTTATCGCAATCTGCCGGACGAGGAGATCGACGGAATCATCGAGGATCGCGTCGACGCCTTTCTCAAAGGGGCGCTGTCCGTGGTCGGGCGCGCTGCGGAAGCGCCGGCAACCGAAGAGACCAGCGCTTGAGCCGCCAACGCGTCTTGAGAAGCGACGGAGGAAAGCGCCCTTGAAGAGCCTCGGCAGAATCGGCAGCGTCGAGATCGGACGAGCGCTCGATAGCGCCATTCTGGGCGAAACCATGCAGGCCTGGTTTCCCGATTTCGATCGGGAGGCGGTTAAGCCGCATGAGAGCTGGCTATGTCCGGCCCACTATGACGCCGAGAGCGGCCACTTCGCCATGCCGGTGCACAGCTGGGTGGCGCGGATCGGCCGATACAATGTCCTCATCGACACCTGCTTTGGCAATGACAAGACTCGCCCAGGCTTGGCTGAGGGTCACAGGCTCGACACCCGCTACCTCGAGCGCCTGGCTGAGTTCGGGCTGACCCCCGATGACATCGACTACGTGCTGTGCACGCATCTCCACGTCGACCATGTCGGGTGGAACACCCGGTTGGAGAACGGGCGGTGGGTGCCGACATTTCCCAACGCGCGCTATGTGTTCTCGAGGACCGAGTACGAAGCGGCGAAAAACGACGCCTTGAACCCAACCTCGCCGCCGTTTTTCAAGCCCGCGTTCGAGGACTCCATCCATCCCGTCGTGGAGGCGGGCAAGGCCTGCCTCGTCGAGGGCGTGCATGAGCTCCTCGACTGCCTGACGCTGCGCCCGGCGCCTGGCCACTCCCCCGGTCATTTTCGCATCGAGCTCAGATCGCAAGGGTCGGTTGGCGTCTTCGCCGGCGACATGCTGCACTCGCCGATCCAGGTTCCCTTGTGGGAATGGAGCACCCGCGTGTGCTGGGACAGGCGCATGGCGGCGGCGTCACGGCGCGAGCTGCTTGAATTTTGCGCCTCCGAGAACGCCATTTTGCTGCCCGGCCACTTTCAAGCGCCCCATGTCGGGCGTATCAAGCAAGCGGGAGGAACGTTCGCCATCGACTTCGGGTGGTAGCTTGCTCGCTTAAGGGCGAAAAAGCGCGCGTCGCATTGAAGACAAGCCCCAAGGTTGCTAGCATCGTTGAAACAATGAGCGAAAGTCTTCGGCAGATCCGTCTGTTCGTCGCGGCCTACGAGGAGGGCTCGTTCACCGCCGCGGCGCACCGCGAGAACGCCACCCAATCGGGCGTTTCGCAACACATCCATAAGCTCGAGGCCCGTTTCGGCGCCGCGCTCTTCTCCCGCGACACCGGCGCGATCCATCCGACCCCGGCCGGCGATCTCTACTACCGGTATTGCATCGAGATCCTGCGCGTGCACGAGGCCTCGCGGAACGAGATGAAGAGGTTCGGATCGGGCCTGAGCGGCGAGATCGTGGTCGGGCTGATGCCGACGATGACGCGTTCGGTGCTTGGCCCGACGCTCGCGACGTTCGTCAAGCAAAACCCAAACGCGCAAGTCAGAATCGCCGAGGGCTTCAGCGCGCTCCTGACGGAGCGCGTGCGGGCCGGGGAATACGCCTTCGCCATCGTTCCCGCGTTTCAGGGCGCCCCTGGCCTGGACGCGAGGCCGTTCCATTCGACGCCCGAAGTGCTGGTGTCCAGACGCACCTCGCGCCGCGCGCATATGACGCCAGTGCGGCTCAAGGACGTTGGTCCGCTCGATCTGCTCCTGCCCAGCCCGCCCAATACCCGGCGCCGAACCCTCGACACCTATCTTGCTTCCAACGGCGTGCGCGTGCGCCAGGTGCTCGAGATCGACTCGATGTTCGGCGCGCTTGATCTCATCGCAAACAGCGACTGGGTCAGCATCTTCCCCGGCATCATGATGGCTTCCGACATCGATCGCGACCTGTTCACGATCAACGTCATCGTCGAACCGCAACTGATCCTCGATCTGGCGCTGATCGAGCCGATGCGCCAGCCCATGGGCCCGCTGGCCCAGACGTTCCTCAAGCTTCTGGAGGACGAGACCGCCCGGATCGGCGCGCGCCTGTCGACGAGTCCGGCGACCGCTCCTGCCGACGCGCGCCCGATCGGCGAGATGCGGGCCGAAAGCCGGGCGGATCGTGTAGCCCACGCAGACGGCTCCTGGACGCGGTCCGAGCGCGCCCGCGTTGTGAAACCGTCCGTCGCCGCCGGCGCCGTCCGGCACGCGAAGAGGGTCACCGAAGCGCCCGCGTAACGTCAGCCGAGCTTCGACCCGTTGGTCATCAACAGAACCGAATAGAGCGACGTCGTGCCGCAGATGTACAGGCGATTGCGCTTCGGGCCGCCGAAGGTCACGTTGGCGACGATTTCGGGGATCAGGATCTTGCCGATCAGGGTTCCGTCGGGCTCGTAGCAATAGACGCCCTTGCCGGTGCTCGTCCATATCCGCCCCGAGCGGTCGACGCGGAAGCCGTCGTACATTCCGTCTTCTGGCGACAACTCGGCGAAAATTTCGCCTGGACCCTTCACGCTTTTGCCGTCCGCATTGACCGCGTAGCGGCGGATCGCGCGCGGCGTACCCTCTTTATGCGACGAGCCGGTGTCGGCGACATAGAGGAGCTTCTCGTCGGGCGAGAAGGCGATGCCGTTAGGCCGGACCATGTTGTCGATGAGCCTCGTGACCGCGCCGGTCTTCGAATCGACGCGGTAGACGTAGCAACCGTCGATCTCGGGCGTCGCGGGTTCGCCTTCGTTGTCGCCGTCGATGCCGTAGGCCGGGTCGGTGAACCAGATCGAATCGTCCGATTTGACCACGGCGTCGTTGGGGGAGTTGAAGCGCTTGCCCTCCCACTTGTCCGCGACGACCGAAATCGAGCCGTCGAACTCGGTCCTGGTCACCCGACGCGTCAAATGCTCGCAGGTGACGAGGCGCCCCTGGTTGTCCACCGTGTTGCCGTTGGAATTGTTCGAGTGCTGCCGGAACACCGACACCTCACCCGATTCCTCAATGAGGCGCAGCATGCGGTTATTGGGAATGTCCGACCAGACGAGATAACGGCCAGCGGCGAACCATGCCGGGCCTTCGGCCCAGACCGAGCCGGTCCAGTGGCGGGTGACCCGCATGTAGCCGGCGAACAGCTTGGAGAATCGCTTGTCGAGCACGACCAGATCCGTGCCCTCGTGTTGCCCGTGGAACATGAATCTTTCCCCCATTTGCCGCGGCGACCGTTGGGCCGAAATTGGCGCCTTCAGCGCCCAAGGGCAAGAGTGGCCCGCGCGCGTCTCATATGAAGAAGAGCGGCGCCGCCGCGCCATATCAAGAAAGCGCGACGCAAGCCCGCGTCTCCTGTCAGGAAGACGTGAGCGCCGATGTGGACACTCCAGCGGCGCGTCGCGGCTGGCCCTTGCGGCGCAGGCCCGCGTCGTCCACATTACGGAGCATGAATCGCTCGCCAGCGCGGGGCGACGCCTCGCGGCTCATCGCCGTTCTGGGCCCGACCAATACGGGCAAGACGCATCTGGCGGTCGAGCGCATGCTGGGGCACGCCTCGGGCATGATCGGCCTGCCCCTGAGGCTGCTGGCGCGCGAGATTTACGACCGGGTGGTCAAGGCGCGCGGCGCGAATGACGTGGCGCTGATCACCGGTGAAGAAAAGATCGTCCCCTTAAGGCCGCGCTATTTCGTCTGCACGGTCGAGGCGATGCCGCTCGACCGCAAGGTCGAATTTCTCGCCATCGACGAGATCCAGCTTTGCGCCGACCCTGAACGCGGACATGTGTTCACCCACCGGCTCCTGCACGCGCGCGGGTCGGCCGAGACGATGCTGATGGGCGCGGCGACCGTCGCTTCGCTGATCCGTCAGCTCTGTCCCGAGGCCGAGATCCAGTTCCGCGAACGCCTGTCTGAGCTGACCTATACCGGCCCCAAGAAGCTGACCCGCCTGCCCCAGCGCAGCGCGATCGTCGCCTTCTCCGCCGAGGCGGTCTACGCCATCGCCGAGCTCATCCGCCGCCAGCGCGGCGGGGCCGCCGTGGTGATGGGCTCGCTCAGTCCGCGCACCCGCAACGCCCAGGTCAATCTGTTCCAGTCGGGCGAAGTCGATTTCCTGGTCGCGACCGACGCGATCGGGATGGGATTGAACATGGATGTCGACCATGTCGCGTTCGCGGGGCTACGCAAGTTTGACGGCCGGCGCCTGCGCGGCCTCCATTCGCAGGAGATCGCCCAGATCGCCGGGCGCGCCGGCCGCTTTCGCCGGGACGGCTCGTTCGGCGTGACGGGCGAATCACCGGATCTCGACCCGGACATCGTCGCAGCGGTCGAAGGGCATGTCTTTCCATCCGTAATGGCCGCGGAATGGCGCAACCATCGGCTCGATTTTCAGTCGCTGCAGGGCCTCATGCGATCGCTGGCCGCGCCGCCGCCCGCGCGGGCTCTCAGGCTCTCGGAGGAGAGCCAGGACGAAACCACGCTGCGCCAGCTTTCGACCGATGAAATGATCGTCCGGCGCACGCGCGACCGGTCGAATCTGATGCGGCTTTGGGAAGTCTGCCAGACGCCGGATTTTCGCAAGGCCACGCAGGACGAGCACGCGCGCCTCATCGGCACGATGTTCGAGCATCTGACGCAAGGCGACCGGCGCCTGCCGGAAGACTGGATGCAGGGCCAGTTCACGAGCCTCGACCGGACCGACGGCGACATTGACGCGCTGTCGTCGCGGCTCGCCCGGGTGCGCACGCTGGCCTATGTCGCCAATCGCGCCGACTGGCTGGCCGATCCGCAAACATGGCAAGGCCGGGCGCGAAACCTCGAGGACCGGCTGTCCGACACCTTGCACCAGTCGCTGATGCAGCGCTTCGTCGACCGGCGCACCAGCGCGCTCCTGCGCAGCCTAAGTCAGCGCGCGGGGCCGATCCTCGGCGGAATCGACCCGGACGGCGCGGTGACGGTCGAGGGCCACCTGGTCGGCCGGCTCGCCGGCTTCCATTTCGAGGCCGAGCGCGGCGAGACGGCGCTCGAGAATCGCGCCTTGCGCGGCGCGGTCGAGCGTGTCGTCGCGCCCGAGGTCGCAAGGCGGCTTGGGGCGCTCGCGAGCGAGAGCGACGAAGCGTTTGCGCTTGAAGCCGGCGGCGTCGTCACCTGGCGCGGGCGAAGTGGCCGGCGAAATCATCGGCGGCGAGCCCTTCGCGCCGCGCGTGAGGCTGATCGGCGAGTTCGGGGCCGAGCCGCAGCGCGAGCGCGCCGCGCGACGCCTCGAGGCTTTCGCCGCAGCCGAGGCGAGCGAGCGTCTTTCCGCGCTGAAGCAGCTCAAGGAGGCGATCGAGGACGGGCGCCTCAAGGGGCTCGCGCGCGGCCTCGCCTATCAGCTCGTCGAGCAGTTCGGCGCGCTGGACCGGCGGGCGGCGGAAGCGCGAATCAGGCTCCTCAGCCGCAACGAGCGCCGCACGCTCAAGGCGCTCGGCGTGGGCTTCGGCGCGTTCAGCCTCTATCTGCCGTCGCTTCTCGAGCCGAAAGCGCAGCTGCATCGCGTTCGCCTACGCCGATCTCGCGAGCCCCGGCTGGCGGCCGGACGCGGGGACGCTCAATCCCCTGCCGCGCCCGACTCCGCGCCCGCAGGCGCTCGCGCTGCGGGGCCTGTGCGCCGTCGGGCAGTTCGCCGCGCCGATTGCCGAGCTTGAGCGGCTCGACGCGCTCGCGCGCGCAGCCTGGCCCGAGGGCGCCGGCGCGATCGACGTCACCGACGCGCTGCTTGCGAGCTTGAAGTGGCGGCGCGACGACGCGCATCACATCCTGCGCGCGCTTGGCTACGCGCGCGTGCGCGACGGCGAAGGCGCGGAGCGCGCGATCTTTCGCCGGCGCCGCAAGGCGTCCGATGAAGCGCCGCTCAAGACCGGCCCGGCGGCGACCCCCTTCGCAGCGCTTGCCGCGCTCACGAAGCCGAACGCCGCCGCCACGCGCCGGGCGCGGCGCGCCAAGGCCCGGCGCCGTCGCGCCGCCGGACGCGCAGGTTCGTGACGGAAGACGCGGAGGGCGCCTCTTGCCGGATCGACGTCTGGCTGTGGCGCGCCCGCTTTTTCAAGACGAGAAGCCGTGCGGCCCGCGTCGTCGAAGACGGCGGGGTGCGCCTCATACGCGGCTCTTCGCGCGTCCCGGTCGACAAGCCGAGCCGCTCCGTCCGCTGCGGCGACGTCTTGACCTTTGCGCAAGGGTCGCGATGGCTTGCGGTCAGGATTGAAGCGCTCGGCGAACGGCGCGGCCCGGCGGTGGAGGCGCAGGGGCTGTACAGCCGGATGCAGGATGCGGACGACCGGCCGCAATAGACCTGCAGGCGCCCGGACGCTCTTGGGCGGCTCAGGAAGGCGTCATGGCCGCCCCACCCTCCCATAGTCAAACTGGGCCGACCGCCGCCCAAGTACAGCCGACTTTATCTTGACAAAAACAGAAATATCTTTTACATGTTCTCAATTAACGGAATTTTGCTTTGCGCTCGGTCCCAGCGGGGCGAAGCGACGCCTGCGGCTGTTTGACATTCTGGCTCAACCACAACCGGCGCGCGAGTGAATACGAAAGGGAGAAATTTTTTACTCCAATCGCTCGCAACCCATTGAAAAGACCCGATTCGGAAAAATAAACGCTAGTAAATTGGAGTCAATTTACTAGCGTTTATGCGCATTTAATGGCGTTTATGTGCGTTTATTTGCGTCGGCATGTCGCCGGGCTCGCGCCCTAGACCGTATGCGCCGCGGGTCGCGGTTACTCGGCCGCTTGGAGACGATGCGCATCAATGATCTCTTGGATCTCGGAGCGGCATGATCCGCAATTCGTTCCGGCTTGCAGAGCTCGGCCTATCGCGTCCACGGTGACGCGGCCACCGGCGACGGCGGCGGCGATTTGCTTGACGCCGACGCTGAAGCAGGAGCAGACGGTGGCCCCCTTGTCCACAATCCCCTTGCCGGGGCGCCCCGCGACGACCGCAAAACGTGCTCGTCGCTCGGAAAAATCGACGCCAAGCTGATCCACAGCCCAGTTGCGCGAGACGGCGACCGGCTCGGCCGCCAGGAAGAGGGCGCCTGTCAGACGATCCACCGTAAAGGCGGCAAAACGCAGTTGGCCGGCCTCCCGGTCCGCGTACGAGAGCACGCCGCCATCTTCCCTGACTCCAAATAGCGTGTGCGCGAGCGCATTCCAGTCCCGCTCGCGATCAGTGAAAGCCAGTTCGACCCGCCAGCCGCCGTTCGCGGGGCTATGGCCCAGTAGTCCGCGTCCAGCCTTTCCGGTCTGTTGCGGAGGACCGCGAAAACGTAGCGCGCGACTTCGAATCGCGCTACGCGCGCCGCGACATGTTTTGACGCGGGTTGCCCCGACACCGGATCGGTGATCGCCGGAACCAGTGCATCGACTCGCGCCTTCGCCGCGAACTGGTCGTTCCAGTGCATGGGCGCGAAGACGGACCCCCTCGCCTGCCGCGGCGAGACGAGCGCACGGACGACGACCTCGCCCAGCGGCGTGGCGACCGTCACGAGGTCGGCCGGCTCTACACGGAGCTTTGCAGCGTCGCTCGGATGAATCTCGCAGAACGGCTCGGCGAGGTGCTGCGAGAGACGCGGGCTTTTACCCGTGCGGGTCATCGTGTGCCAGTGGTCGCGAATCCGGCCTGTATTGAGCATGAGCGGGAAGTCTTCCGTGACGCGCGTCTCGGGCTCCGTCGAGACAGGCACGAAGCGGCCCTTACGGTCGAGGGTGAAGAAGCCCCCTTGGGCGAAGAAGCGCGTCTCGGCGGGCGCGTCGGCGCTCACGCGCGGCCACTGAACGGGGCTCAGCGCATCGTAGTCGGTCTCGCCGATCTTTGCGAAGGCGCCGATGTCGAAATCGCGCGCGCCGTCGTTCTCCAGGGCTGACAGCGCTGCATGTTCGGCGAAAATCTGTGCGGGCGTCTCATAAGCGAAGGCGTCGCCGAAGCCCATGCGGCGGGCGAGTTGGGCGATGATGGCCCAGTCGTGGCGCGCTTCGCCGGGGCTTCCGAGGAAGTGCCGCTGGCGCGAGATGCGCCGCTCGGAGTTGGTGACCGTCCCGTCCTTCTCGCCCCAGGCAGTTGCGGGCAGTGCGACATGGGCGAAGCGCATCGTATCGGTGCTCGCGACAACCCCCGAGACGACAACGAATGGGCAGGCCTTCAGAGCGGCCGCCAGCTGTCCGCATCTGGCATGGAATCGACCGGATTGGTGGCTACAATCCAGATCGCCCTGACCCGGCCTTCCGCCACAGCGCGGAACATATCGACGGCTTTGAGGCCGGGCTTTTCCGCTATGCGTGGCGAGCGCCAAAAGTCCTGCACTCGCGCGCGGTCCTCAGGATTCTCGATGTCCATATGCGCGGCGAGAATGTTGGCGAGGCCGCCGACCTCGCGGCCGCCCATCGCGTTCGGCTGGCCGGTGATCGAGAAGGGGCCCATGCCGGGCTTGCCGATGCGGCCCCTCGCGAGATGGCAGTTGATGATGGCGTTGACCTTGTCGGTACCGAACGAGGACTGGTTGACACCCTGGCTGTAGACGGTGACCGTCTTCTCCGTCGCGGCGAAGAGTTCGTAGAACGCTTTGAGATCGTCGACCGCAAGGCCCGTCAGCCTCGCCGTCTCGTCGAGATCGTTCGTGCGCGCCGCGTCGAGCGCCTTGGCGAAGCCTGTCGTGTGCGTCTCGATATAGGCGCGGTTGAGTGGGCCGTAGGCGGCCAGATGCGCAAACAGGCCGTTGAACAGGGCGCAGTCGCCATCGGCACGGACTGCGAGGTGACGGTCAGCGATGTCGGCGGTCATCGTCCGGCGCGGGTCGATCACGACGACGCGCATGTTCGGCCGGGCCTGCTTGGCTGTCGCGAGGCGCTGGTAGAGGACCGGATGGCACCAGGCGAAGTTGGAGCCGACGAGAACGACGAGATCCGCCAGTTCCAGATCCTCGTAAGTTCCAGGCACTGTGTCCGAGCCGAAGGCGTGCTTGTGGCCAGCAACGGAAGAGGACATGCAGAGGCGCGAGTTCGTGTCGATATTCGCCGAGCCGATAAATCCCTTCATCAGCTTGTTGGCGACGTAGTAGTCCTCGGTCAGCAACTGGCCCGAGACGTAGAAGGCGACCGAGTCGGGCCCGTGTTCGGCGATCGCTCTCGAGAAAGTCGTCGCGACAAGATCGAGCGCCTGATCCCAGCCCGCGAGCCTGCCGCGAATAGTCGGCGCGAGCAGCCGGCCGTCGAGGCCGACTGTCTCGCCGAGCGCGGATCCCTTGGAGCAGAGACGGCCGAAATTGGCTGGATGCTCCGGATCGCCGCGCACGGCGATCGCGCCGTCGGGCTTGACTTCAGCGAGCACGCCGCAGCCCACCCCGCAATAGGGGCAGGTCGTGCGGACGGGCGCGCTGTCTGGCGCAGCGCTCATCGCGCACCAGAGGCGCCGCGCGCTGGATCATCCTTCGGGACGCCGACCCGGGCGCGACTCCTCGGGATGAGGAGGCTTGGATTCCCATGGACCATCACGCGGCAAGCGCTTCAAGGGACGCAGTGTCGATGAGAATCGTCTCCCCCTCGATCTCCAGCTTGAAGGTGCGGACCTGGCCCTGGTCCGCGCTCATCGCCTGGCCGGTCTCGAGCGAGATCAGCATGTTGTGAAGCGGGCAGGTCACTGCTCCGCCATGCACAATGCCCTGGCTCAATGGACCCCCCTTATGCGGGCAGCGATCCTCGAGCGCGAAGACGTGATCCTCGGCGGTCCGGAAGACGGCAATCCTGCCGGACGGCGTGACGACGCATCGTGCGCCCTGCCGCGGACTGTCGGAGAGTTTTCCGATGACGACGAAAGTCATGGATGCTACTCTGCCGCCTGCGCCAAGCCGATGGTCGCCATTGGCTCGAACTCGTGCTTGTCCTTGCCCGAAACGCGCTCCGACCACGGGTCGACCTGCGCGAACTTCCGGCTGTAGACGAAGCGGTCGAAATACCCCTTGCGCTTCTCCGTATCCATCATGATCTGCCGGCGAATTTCTTCGATCCCGATGCGCTTGGTCCATTTGTAGATGCGTTCCAGATAGTGGCCCTGCTCCCGGTACATCTGCACAAGCGCGACGACATGTTCGAGCGCCTCATCCTCCGACTTGACGGAACCGAGCACTTCCGTGCCCTTGATGTCGAGCCCCGCCGCGCCAGCGAAATGGATCTCGTAGCCGGAATCGACGCAGATGATCCCGACGTCCTTGCAGGTCGCCTCGGCCCAATTACGCGGGCAGCCCGAGACGCCCATCTTCACTTTGGCCGGCGTCCACGAGCCCCACATGAATTTCTCGATGCGAATCCCGAGGCCCGTCGAGTCCTGCGTGCCGAAGCGGCACCAGTCGGAGCCGACGCAGGTCTTCACCGTACGTACGCCCCTTGCGTAGGCGTGGCCGGAAACGAAGCCGGCCTTGCCGAGCTCCGACCAGACGCCCGGCAGGTCTTCCTTGGCGACGCCGAGCAGGTCGATGCGCTGGCTGCCTGTCACCTTGACGGTGGGAATTGCAAACTTGTCAACCACGTCCGCGATCGCGCGCAATTCGCTCGCGCTCGTGACGCCTCCCCACATGCGCGGAACGACGGAATAGGTGCCGTCCGTCTGGATGTTGGCGTGAACGCGTTCGTTGATGAAGCGCGACTGGTAGTCGTCGGCGTATTCGTTCGGCCAGTCGGCGACGAGATAATAGTTGAGCGCCGGGCGGCACTTATGGCAGCCCCCCGAGCTTGTCCACTCGAGCTGCTGCATGACCTCCGGAATGGTCTTCAGGCCCTTGGCCTTGATGAGCCGCCGCATGTCGTTGTGGGAGAGCGAGGGCCGCCGCACATCGGCTGCACGGCCGCCGGATTGTACGCGTCGCCGAGTGTGAGCGCCATCACCTGCTCGACCAGATGCGTGCATGTGCCGCACGAGGCGGAAGCCTTGGTGTGCGCACGCACCTGTTCTAGGCTCGTCAGGCCCTTAGCCTTGATCGCGGCGCTCGGCCTTCTGAGCAAGCAATTCGACGCCCTGACGCCGGCGATCGAAAAGCTCGAGGACAGGATCCGACAGGTCGCCAGGGCCGATCCGGACATGCGCCGCCCTCAGCGCCATTCCGGGCGTCGGCTTCATCACCGCCCATGCGATCGTGGCGGCGATCGGGGATGGGCGCCAGTTCGCCCGCGGGCGCGACTTCGCCGCCTGGGCGGGCATGACGCCGCGCCAGCATTCCTCCGCCGGCAAGCGGCGCGCGCCGGGCTTAAGCCGGCAGGGGGAAGGCCGGCTGCGCAAGCTGTTCGCGCTCGGCGCGACCACCCTGATGCGCAACGCCCGCCTGCGGCAGGATCGCGCCACGGTCTGGCAGCGCGGCCTCATGGCGCGACGGCCGATGAAAGTGGCGATCATCGCCCAGGCCGCCAAGACCGCAAGAATCGCCTGGGCGGTCCTTTCCTCCGGAAAGCCTTACACGCCCCGCCTCGAAGCCACGGCTTAAGGCAATCAGGAGCCGACAAACGAGTTTTCGGTTTCCTTCGAGCGATCGAAGGGAAGCTGCGCAAGAAGCCGAGAGGCAAGCGACGGCAAAATGGTCAGGACCTGGGTCGGGACAATCCGCTTCGTCATCGCGCCAGCCAAGCGCGTGGCCATGCTTGGGAACCCGATCCGCGACGCCCATCGTGGCCAGCGGTCATGAACCGCACCGAAAGGCCGAATACATGACCGCTCCCGTCCAGCCGTCAAAGCCTCTCAAAACCCCTTGCGCAACGGGGGCCGTCCATACATGACGACCGCTCCTCGCAGCCCATCGAGAGACGGGCGTTCTTCCGAACGCGCTGGGAGCGAGGGCTGGGGCGAGCGCTTACGCCTCGACCTTGTCCTTCTTGTACGAGCGCCAGCGCAAGGGTCCGCCGTCGCCGGATTCGGACTCGGCCATCGCCGTCGCTGCGATGCGCTCGTGATGAGGCGACTTGTGGCAGGCGGGATCGGTGTTGCGCGCGTCGCCGGTCAGCGCCAGCGCCTGACAGCGGCATCCGCCCCAGTCGATCTCGCGCCGGTCGCAGGACTGGCAAGGTTCGGGCATCCAATCCGTGCCGCGGAAGGTTTTGAACGCCGGATTCGAATGCCAGATGTCGCTGAGCGAATGATCGCGCACATTCCAGAATTCGAGGCCCGGAATCGATCTCGGCGGCGTGGCACGGCAGCGCCTTGCCGGTCGGCGAGACATTGATCGCGACCCGACCCCACCCGCCTGCGCAAGGTTTCGGATAGCGTGCGTAATAATCGGGGACCACGAGGTCGATGACCAGTTCGCCCTTGAGGCGGACGCGGGCCGCCTCGACGATGGCGATCGATTCGTCGACATCCGCCCGAGACGGCATAAGCGCTGCGCGGTTCGCAAGCGCCCAGCCGTAATATTGCGTATGCGCGATTTCGAGCCGGCGCGCTCCGAGTTCGACCGCAAGATCGATGAAGGCGCCCACCTGATGAATGTTCGAGCGATGGATCACCGCATTGATGGTGAGCGGCAGGCCCTCCTTGATGACGTAACCGGCGAAGGCGCGCTTGCGCTCCCATGAGCCCTTGTAGTGGCCGAGACGGTCGTTGGTCTCCTGATCGGCGCCCTGAAAGGAGAGCTGGGCATGGTCGAGGCCGCAATCGGCGAGTTCGCCCGTGAGCTTCTCGCTGACCCCGATGCCCGACGTGATGAGGTTGGTGTAGAGCCCGGCCTTCGATGCGTGGCCCGTGAGATCGACAATGTCGCGCCGCGCCGTCGGCTCGCCGCCGGAGAGGTGGACGTGCAACGCGCCGAGCGCGGCGGCTTCGCTGAACACGCGCTTCCATGTCTCGCCGTCGAGCTCATTGCCCGGGCGCTCGAGCGCGATGGGGTTCGAGCAATAAAGACAGCCGAGCGGGCAGCGATGGGTAAGCTCGACCAGAAGCCCGATCGGCGGGGCGGGCGGAGGGGGCGCGTGAACGGTCATGTCTCAAGCACTCTTTTGGCCTTGAGGTCGGCGAGCATGGCGACGACATCCTTTTCGATCACCGCCGGGGGCGCGGAATAGCGCGCCGCGAGCTCGGCGACGATCGTATTGAGATCGCGTTCGCCGTCGCATAGGCCCAGCACTGCGGCGGCGGTGTCGTCGATTTCAAAGATCCGTTCGGGCGCGAGCAGCGTCCATCGCCCGCGCGCCTCATCGCGCCTGAGCCGCACGCCCCGCGGAAGATGCGGCCGCGACTGAGCAGGAATGTCCGTTGCCTCGGTCATTTCGCCGTTACTCCGGCCGGAACGCGCCCGGAGGGATCTCGCCGTCGACATAGGCGTGATGCAGCGCGTCGAGCTGCGCCCACAACACATCGGTCTTGAAGGTCAAGGCCGCAAGGGCGCCGCGCTGTTCCTCGACCGTTCGGGCGTTGGCTTTCACATAGTCGAGCGCAAACTGGGCGTCCCTCGGCGCCTGGTCGAGCCGGCGGCGGAAATAGGCCACCACCTTCTCGTCGATGAAGCTGTAGTTCGCCAGCATCCCAGCGATCCGGCACTTGTGGATCGAGGGCGCGAAGAGCTCCGTCAGGCTCGACGCCACCGCCTCGACCAGCGGCTTCTCGCGCACGAAACGCACATAAGCCTCGACCGCGAACTTGGTGGCCGGCAGCGCGCCTTCCTGCGAGATCACATAATCGCGGTCGAGCCCCAGCCCCTCGGTGAGGATGAGCCAGCGGTCGATGCCGCCCTGCTCGTCGCCGACGCCGTCGTGGTCGGTGATCCGGTGCAGCCACTCGCGGCGCAGATCGCGATCCTCGCAGCGCCCGATCAGGGAGGCGTCCTTGCGCGGGATGGCGGCCTGATAGACGTAGCGGTTGAGCGCCCACGCCTGCACCTGGCCCTTGTTGAGCTTGCCATCGTGCAGGAGGCCGTGGAACGGGTGCAGGTCGTGATAGCGCTTTGGCCCGACGGCCCTGAGCGCTTCTTCCAGCGCCTCGGGGGTCATGGGCGCCGACGGCGCGTGGATGTTCATGGGGCGACCTCCATTCCGTCGAAGGCGATCTCCCAGCCCGCGGCCTTCACCTTCGCCTCTTCAGGCGATCCCTCGATCAGGATCGGGTTCGAATTGTTGATATGGATGAAGATGCGGCGCGGCCGCGTATGGTGGGCGAGCGCCTCCAGCGCGCCTCCTGGTCCCGACACGGGGCTGTGGCCCATGCGCCTCCCCGTTTTGTCGCCAAGGCCGTTTCTGATCATTTCGTCGTCGACGAACAGCGTGCCGTCGAAAAACAACACGTCCGCACTGGCGATGCGGGCGTCGAGGTCTTCCGTAACATGGGCGCAGGCCGGCGCATAGACGAGACTTTTTCCCGCCGCCTCGACCGCGACGCAGACCGTGCCCTCGCCGATTTCGTCGGTGCTGACCTGTCCCTCCTCGAGCCACAGCGGCACCTTGCCGGGAATGGCGAACAATTCGAGCCTGATTCCGGCCAATGGCTCGAAGGGTTCGTTCAAGGCGACGGCGCGGCGCGGCGCGACGGCGCGGTCGACCACGTCGAAGATGCGATTGGCCCCGATCGCGTCCAGCGTCGCCTGCGTGGCGAAGAGGTCGAACGGCTGGCGCTCGCGCAAAGCCAGAAGGCCGGCCGAGGAATCGACCTCGGCGTTGGTCAGGACGACGGCGCCAATCGGCGAGTGGCGCCCCTCGCCCTTGGGATGGAGCGCGGGCGTCGCCAGGATCTGCTGGCGCAGGTCGATCGAGGCGTTGAGCAGGAGCCAGTTTTCGCCGTCGATGGTGAGGGCGAGGCCGGCTTGGGTGCGTGGCTTGACCCGCGCGCCACTCCAGGCGAGGCGGCAGACCAGGCAGCCGCAGTTCCATTGCGGCACGCCGCCGCCGGCGGCCGAGCCGAGCACGAGCGCCCTCAAGGAGAGGCTAGTGGGGGGCATAGTTGAAGCTCGTCGCGATGCGGGTGGAGCCCCCGGGGGGCGGGGGGAAGCGCGCCCCTTCCACCAGCGAGCGCGCCGCCGCGTCAAGCTCGCGGTCGCCCGATGAGCGGGTGATGGCGAACGAGGTCACCGCGCCCGACCGGCCGATGGCGAAGGAAACGCCGACCATCCCTCTCGCGCCCCGCGCCCGGGCGGCCTCAGGATAGAACAGGCGGCTGCGGATGATGGCGCTCACCTCTCCTCTATACGCCGAAAGCGACGACGCGCTCGCCGCGGCGCTCGACGGCGCGCCGGTCGAAGGCGCGCCGCGCGACGCCTGAGGTGCGGAGCGAGATTCCTCTCGGGCCGGTCTCGGCTCGGCGCGTCTCGGCTCCGGCCGCGCTTCAGGTCTCGCCGCTTCGCGAGCCGGCGGACGAGGCCTCGCCGGCCGGGCCTCGACCGGTTTCGCCGGCGGAGGCGGGGGAGGCGGCGGCGCGAGCTCGACTGGAGCGGGCGGCGGCTGCTCCTGCGGGGGTGGCGGCTCCTCGACCGGCGCGGGCGACGGCGTCTCCTGCGGGGGCGGCGAAGGTTGCGCCTCCACATCCGGCGGGGGAGGCTGCGCGGCGACAGGCGGAGTGACCGGGACTGGCGGCGGCTCGGCGGGCGCCGGAACGGCCGCTTGACCGGGCGGAGGCGCGGCTTGTTCGGGCGGCTTCGCCTGTTCAGCCGGCGGCGTGGGGCTTTCCGCCGCCGGGGCTTCCGGCTCGATGTCGACGACCACTTCCGGCGGCGGCGCCACCGGCCGCGGCTCCAGATAGACGATCGAAAGCGCGGCGGCGTGAAGCGCGAGCACGATGGCGATGACGGCAGGGCGGAGCCAGGGTGGGCGGACGGACGGCGGCTCGAAGACCCTCCCGTCCAGCGTCGCGGCGATCACGGCTTCGGCGCGTTTGGCGCGGCGGAAGCAGGCGCAGAAGCCGGATTGTCTGGCGACGCGGAAGCCGGCGCGACCGGGCGGCGAGGGCCTGACACAATCGCGATCCGGGAGATTCCGCTCGCCGCGAGATCGTCCATCACCGACACGACGTCGCCGTAGGGCGCGTCGCGATCGCCGCGCAATTGAACGACGCCATTCGAGTCGCCGAGCTTAGCCTTGACCCTCGCCGCCAATTCGTCGCGCGACACCGGATCTTTTCCGACCGAGACGGCGCCGTCCTCGGCGACGGCGACGACAACCGGCTCCTTGTTTTCGAGCGGCTGAGCGGTCCTGGCGCTAGGCAAGTTCACTTTGATGCCGGTCGCCAGCATCGGCGCCGTCACCATGAAGATGATGAGCAGAACCAGCATCACGTCGACAAGCGGCGTGACATTGATGGCGGCAAGCGGCTCATAGAGGCCTTCTCCGATCTTGCGCGGGCTCAAGCCCATCACTGCGTCTCCGCGCGCCTGCGCGGCGCGTCATCGCGCGCGATTTCGGCCGGGCGGGCGAGCAGCGCGAGCGCGCGCTCTTCGATGAACGAGGCCATGTCCTGTCCGAGCCGGCCATAGGCCGCGCCGATGCGATTATAGCCGATCGAGGCGGGAATGGCGGCGGCAAGACCATAGGCCGTCGCTGCGAGCGATTCGGCGATGCCGGGCGCAACCGTCGCCAGCGAAGTGTCCTGCGCCTGGCCTATCGCCGCGAAGCTCGACATGATGCCCCAGACGGTGCCGAACAGGCCGACGAACGGCGCGACCGAGGAAATGACCGCGAGATTGGGCAGCCCACCCTCGGAGCGCATCAGGAGGTCGCGCGCGGCCCGCGCCATGGCGTCCGAAATGCGGGACCTCAGTTCGCCGACCGTCTCGCCCGGGATGCGGCGGCGAGCCTCCTCATCGCCGGCGGCGACGACGTTGGCGAGGGAGGTGGAAATTTCTCCGCCTGCTCTCGCAGTCCGGACGGCGCGGCGAAGGCGGACGACCGAAATCCGGCCTTCGATGATGAGCACCCAGCACCAGATCGACGCGAGGAACAGGACGGCCATGACGGCCTTGCCTACGATGCTCGCGTTGAGAAAGAGCCCGAGCGGGGAAAGATCCAAAGCTTGCTCCATGTCAACGCCTCGTGTCGCCCCGCGCGTCCTATGTGCGCGTCACCTCGCGCGTTTCAACCCGGCGCCGCTCCCGCCGCCGCCACTCACTTCAGCAAGAGCGCCGAAATGGGGACTTCAGGACCGCTGAAGAGACCGCGGCGAGCGCGCCGTCGCTTCCCCAGTCGGTCAACGCGCGCGCAACAGACGCAGAAGCACGCGGCCCGCGTGCGTACGCGCTTCCTTCGCGTCCACCGTTCCCTCGTTATCCGTGTCGGCGCGTTTGAAAGCGTACTCGACGAACTTGAGATACTCGTCCTTGGTCAGCGTCTTGTCGTTGTCAGGATCGGCGATCTTCCAGTCCCGCGCGGAAATGCGGCCTCTCAGCTCGGGGCGATCGAGCGTCCCGTCGTGGTCATGGTCGAACTGGTCGAACACCTTGCTCGCCGCCGCCTTCGCCTCATCGAGGCTGATCGTGCCGTCGTTGTCCGTGTCGATCCCATTGAATATCGACGCCGCGAATGCAGGCGTGAACGCCGGCGTCAGAACCGACGCCAGCAGCAGAGTTCTCCGGCTGATCAATTTCATGGCGACTACTACCCTCGGGTTGGCCTCGCCCGTCCTTCTTGCGTATCACAACCTATTCCGCAACTCAGAAATGGACGTCCGCCCGCATTCCCAAGAAGCGCGTCACAGAGTGATCCGCAATCCTCCGTAGATGGCGAAGGGCTTCGCGGGCCCGAACGTTTGCGGGTTGGTTATGGAGGGACCGGTCATGAACTCCCCGGTCTGGACCAGGCCGCCGGACGTATAATAGCGCTGATCGAAAATGTTCTGCGCGTAGCCGTAAATCTGCACCTGCTTGTTCCACTGGTAGGAGGTGTGCACGCCAAACACCGCATAGCCGGGGACTTGCGGCACAGCGTTGTTCTCGTTGCCGAAGATGACCTGACCCGACGCCGCGGTCATGTCCGCGCCGACATGCCACTGGTCGGTCACGGCGTAGTCGACGCCGGCCTTCACGGTGTTCTTTGGAATGCCGGCGATCTGCGTGCCGTTGGTGATCGGGATGTTCCCGTTCTCGTCGGCCAGCGGATTGTTCGCCGACGGCTCCTCGAAGGTCGTGAGGTAGATGGCGTCGATATAGGTGTAGTTGGCGTAAGCCTTCC
This sequence comes from uncultured Alphaproteobacteria bacterium, assembly GCA_963764955.1. Lineage (GTDB taxonomy): Bacteria > Pseudomonadota > Alphaproteobacteria > Rhizobiales > Beijerinckiaceae > Roseiarcus. The sequence continues at coordinate 143,906 of CAVXVE010000037.1, forward strand.
ACCGGCCGCCGGTCCACTCGGCGCCGACCTCGGCGCCCTGGCGCAGGGTCGTGCCGACGTTGGTGTAATAGCCGAAGCCGTTGAACGTGCTCACGAGCGGCAGAATGTCGTTGGTCAGCGTGGTGCGGAAGAGCCCGGCCGACCATTTCAGCTTGCCCCATTCGGGGCCCAGCCCAAATTGGCTGAACGCGTTCGTGCCACGGAATCCCAGCTCGAACGTCTGGCCGACGATCTGCTTCAGCGGCGGGTCGGAGGACAGGAAGTTGTCGATAATGCAGGGGTCGGTCGGGCTCGCGCATCCGAGCTCGAGCGGCGTCGGCGTGCGGTTGGTCATCGCATATCCGCCGTAGAAGTTGATGTCAGGCGTGATCTTGTAGGTGAAGCCGGCGGTCGGATTGAGATGGAAGTAGTCCGAGTAGCCGCTGAGGAGAGCGTCGTTCGTGCCCTCGAGGTTGATCGCGGCGAAATTGAAACGCGCCCCGCCGGTCAGCGTCAGGCGGTCGGTCGCGTTGAAAGTGTCGAGCGCATAGGCGCCGACATAGGTGTTATTCGCCCTGACGTCGATCGGGTTCAGAAAGCTGTCGGGCTCGTTGATGATATACGGGGAGGGAGTCAACGGGTACGCGTCGCCGGTGAAACTGATCGTGGCGAGCTGGCTCACGCCGGTGTAATGCGTCCAGCCGTAGTCGAGCGACGCGCCGACGGTCAACGAGTTGTCGTGGCCGAAAATCTTGTCGGTGTCGACAACCTGCCCGCTGAAGCCGACCGAGCGCGATTGCGTCTGGTTGTCGTCGTCCTCGCCGAGGTCGAGCGCGCCGCCCTGCGAGATGTCGGGGATTATTCCGCCGAACGTGCCATGCACTGGGCTCCCGTTCAGGCACGAATACGGCGGACAGGGCGTCACGTCGGTCCCGTTGCCGTCGACGTGCTGCTGGTTGAACTGGCGGAAATAGGCCCCGGCCTGGAAATTCAGCGTGTTCGAGTAGGCGTAGCTGCCAGTCCACTGGAGCATCGCCATCTGGTTGTAGGTCGTCTGGGGAATGGTGTAGACGCTGCCCCAATTCGTCTGCAGTTGCTGGATCGGCGTGGTTGCAGCGGCGCCGAACTGGGTGTTCCCCGTGGTGAGTTGCAGGTGCGATTCAAAGCCGTTCGCCTTGTAGCCGACGTCGCCGTAGAAGTTGGTGAGCTGCGACGCTCCGGCGACCCGCCAGCCGCCGTCGTTGATCTGGTTGGCCGCCAGATAGACCGACCAGTTGCCGACCTGCTTGCCGTACTGAATTTGCTCTTGCGCGCGATAGAACGAGCCGCCTTCGAGATCGGCTTCGAAACCCTGCCAGGTGAAGCCGTTCTTCATCGTCACGGTGACGGCGCCGCCGAGGGCGTTGAGGCCGAAAATCGGGTTCGCCGCGATGATCGCCGTCTTGTCGATCGCAATCGACGGGATGAGGTCCCAATTGACGACGTCGCCGAACGCCTCGTTGATCCGGGCGCCGTTCTGGTAAACGGCGAGCCCCTGCGGCGTCCCGGTGACCGCGGTCGCGTCGAAACCACGATAGGAGAGGTCCGGCTCGAACTCGTTGCCGGAGACGTTGCTAGAGGTGACGCCAGGCGCCGAGCGGGCCAGCGTGTCCGGCAGCGTTGTGTCGTTGAAGGTCTGAATGTCCTGCGAGCTCGTCTGCCATACGGCGAAGGGAGACTGCGAGACGTTGATCTGGCCGCCGTTTAGCGGCGTCGTCGCCACGACGTCGAAGGTCGGGAGGACGATCGTGTCGGCGCGAGAGGAGGTCGTAAGCCCGGCGAGACAAACGCCGATCGTCGTGACGCGCCAGACGATTGCATTCGCCATCCCTTTCCCCTCCCAGCGCCCCTGCCCGACAGCAAAGGTCGCGAGCCAGCCCACGGGAGCGATTGAGACGCAGCGCATCTTCTGAGGCCGCCCGACGCGAGCAGAATAGCGCGCGCAGCGCCGCAAGTCATTTCAATGATTGGAATTTTTGCCGGGCTGGCTTCCCGCGGATGTCGGGAGTTTTTCCCGTTCGCCGACCGCCGCGGCCGTTGCAAAGCGCGCCTCGACCACGACCCCGCCCCCCGGCGGCGACCCGATCACAACCCGCCCGCCCAGCATGCGCACTCGGTCGCGCATGCCAGCGAGGCCCATGCCCGGTTCGGCGTCCCCGTTCAGCCCACGGCCATCGTCCGCCACCCGAATGACGAGCCCCGCGAGCGCGGAATCGCGCAGACTTGGCGCATCGGCGGGCGCTTCGAATGTGAGCGACGCCTCGATCCGCGTCGCTCCGGCATGGCGAAACGCATTGGTCATCGCCTCTTGCACGAAGCGATACGCCATCAGGCTGGCGCGGTCGCCCAAGGCTTCAGCGCGCTTGTCCACCTCGAGCCTGACGGTCATCCTGGGGTCGGCGCGGCGCCAATGCCCGACAAGCGCCTCGAGCGCCTCGACGAGACCGAGCTCCTCGAGCGCGGCCGGACGCAAGTCGGCCAGGATGCGCCGGTTCTGGCCTTGCAGCTCGCCGACCTGAGCGTCGATTGCGCTCGCAGCGGCGCGCGCGGCGGGTTGGTCGCCGATGGTCCTGGCCAAGGCCGCAGCGCTTGCGCGCAACGCGAAGAGATGCGGTCCGAACTCGTCGTGCAGCTCGTGCGCGATGAGCTGCCGCTCCTCATCGTGGGCGTCGACAACGCGCTCCATCAATTCATCGTTGGCGCGATTCAAGCCGTCGAGCGTCTCCGCCAGGCTGTTGACCTTCGCATTGAGGGCGCGGATCTCGGGCGGTCCGTCGCCTTCCGCGCGCGCGCCGTAGTCGCCGGCCTCGAGCTTCGCGAGCGCGGCCCGCGCCACCCCGAGAGGCTTCACTGCGCGACCGACCAGAAGGCTCGTCACGCCGATCGCCGCGAGCGCCAGCAATCCGCCCTCGATGGCGTTCTCCCGCGCTTCCTCCCAGACCTCGTCGATCTCGTCCCCGGGATCGGCGACCAGGATGATCGACTCCGTCGCGCCGTTCCGCATCGCAACCGGAATCACGGCTGTTTCGGCGGGCGCTCTGACAAGGGCGCGAAACCACCGCGGCGCCTCGGACTCCCTGTTCGCCTCGCCGAGAAGCGAGGAAGCAAGCGACGGATCGCCGACGCCCGCGCGCACGTGGCGCAGGTGCTGCAGACTGGCGACGAGGTTCTTGATCACGTCCGGCTCCGGCGCCTCGGGCGAAAGCGCGAGCGTCGTTGCGACGAAATCCTTGGTCAGCCGCATCGTGCTTTGCGTTTCCGCCCGCGCTCGCCCGCTCGCCCGCAAAACGTCATGGACCGCATCGGCGACGAGCCAGAAAGCGAACAGCGACGCGAAAATGAGATTGATCCGATTGCGCAGGGAGATTGAACGCCACATCCGTCCGACGCCTGTTTTGCGCTCCACCGTTGATTTTCCCCGGACGGCTGTCAATGCTGGGGCGAAATGGCGCGTCCGCGCCCCCGTCTCACTTTGTGGCGAGACGCGCGGGGCTGACGGCCGGATCGCCGGTTGCGCAGGGAGGTTTCAGCGAATGCGGGTTCTCATCGTTGACGACCATCCGATCATCGTCTCGGGGTGCCGGGCGCTTCTCGAAGGGGAGCCGGAGATCGAGATCATCGAGGCGCAGGACGGCGCGGCCGGTTTCGCCGCCTACTTCAACCTCAAGCCTGACGTCGGGGTCATCGACATCAATCTGCCCGGATTTTCGGGGCTCGAGCTGCTTCGCCGGATCCTCGAGCGCGAGCCGGAGGCGCGGCTCGTCATCTTCAGCATGAATGACGATCCAACCGTCGCCGCGCGCGCGATCGAGGCCGGCGCCAGGGGCTATATCGCCAAGAACGACGATCCGGCGCTGTTCGCCGGCGCGATCAAGACGGTGGCGAACGGCGGGCGCTATCTGCACCCTGAAATGGCGCGGCGGATCGCCTTTCTGCGCGCCGGCCCCAGTCCCGACGCGATCTCGAACTTGAGCGCCCGGGAACTCGAAATCCTCCGCCTTCTGGCCGCAGGCCGCACGATGGCGCAGATCGCCGACCTTCTCAGCGTCTCCTACAAGACGATCGCCAACAACTGCACCCAGCTCAAGCAGAAGCTGGGCGCGCGCTCATCCATGGACCTCATGCGAATCGCCATGGGCGTGAGCAGCTGAATTGAACGGGAGCGGCGCGCGTAAAAGCGGCACGGCGGCGGCGCCGACAGCCGCGGCCGCAGGATGGCCGAATGAGACGCGAAGCACGCGGGTCTCCCCGCATGCTTCTTCCTATTGAGACTGCTCCGTAACGACCCGGCTTACGGGCTGAACGGGTGCTTGGCGGCGTCGCGCTGGGAGACGACTTCCGCCGGCGTCGGCTTGCCGTTGACGGCGCGCTCGATCAATTCCTTGACGGCTCGATAGTTGAAGTCGTGGATCTTCTTGTCGTCGGCCGCTTCCCAATGGATGAAGACGCCGACGCAGATGAACACGTCGTCGGCCTCGGCCGCGGGAATCGTTCCGTCGGCGACGCTGTCCGCGACCGCCTTGGCGACCGCATGTTGCGCGGGCCCGAACATCTGCACCGCCTGCTTGGCGCCCTTGATGGTCACCTTGTTGAACAGGACCGTGTTGGGCTTGGTCGCTAAATTGGGCGCCAGAACCGCAAGCAGGGACGTGAAACCGTCCTTGTTGTTGGTCAGCGCATTGGCGAAAGCGCTTTCCGCCGCGCTGCCCCGCGGTCCAATGATCAGATCGATATGTGCGACCTCATTGCCGTCGCCGACCAGCGACTCGCCAACCATGAGCTTGTTAATCTTCGCCATGCGAATTCCTCCCTCGGATCAAGTCAAACCACACACGCCCCCCGCCCATTGCGACGAGGCGGACTGGCTATCCTTGTTGTCAGCATCCCGCTCGGGCGGGATCGGTTGGCCGGATAGTCACGGGACGAGCGCCGCCCCGTACGCCCGACTCAAGCATCGTTAGCGCGCAAGGGCAAGATGGCGTCTGCGCAATTGTCGCCCCGGATCGCGGAGAGGCTCGCCGCAAATAAGGTCGCCACGGTGAGATCCGCGCTCGTTCCGGGGTTGATCCCGCGCGATTTGAGCGCCCCGTCCCAGGTCAGCAAGCTGTCGGCGAGGCCGGCCGGATCGTCCGCCGCCAAGAACGCGTCGCGCCAGCCGGCCGCCTCCCGGCGGACCGCCTCGGCGACGCTCCCGTCAAATTTTCTTGCGATATGCGTGTCGGGAATCTCGGCGAGAAACGTCAAATAGACGGCGAGCGTCGACCAGGGCGCGTCGCTTCGCCGCTGGCGGGCCGCCGCCAGCGCCGGCAGGCCGAGCGAGAATATGTCCTCGTAGGCCGTGACGTACTGCCGCGCGATGCGGTCCCGCTCCGCCGCCTCCGCCATGGCTTCGCGCAGCGTGACGAGGGCGGGCGCGTTCACGTCGTGGCGGGGCGCGCGTCCGAGCCCGCCGGGGTTGGCGGCGGCGATGGCGGCGAAAACATCCGCCGCATCGGCCTGGTCGAGACGGTCGAGCACGCCCGCCAGCGCCGGGCGCAACGCTTCATCCGCGACCTCCGCAGCCGCCGCGAGCGGAGCGCATAAAAGGACGATGCCGAGATTGGTGTTCTGACCGACCGCCTCGAGGGTCGCCTCGACGGCGGCGCGGACGCGCATTCCGACCCGCGCGCCTTTTTCCGCGATCGGAGCGGCGCTCACTTCCGCGCTGCGAACGAAGTCCTCAACCTCCATGCCGTGCCCGGGCGCGAACCGGTGTACGTTGCCGGGTTTCGGCGCGTCGAGCTCCGCGAGACACGCCTCGACATAGGCGCCCGCCACCCGATCTTCGCAGGCGCTCATGGGACGCGCCGTTGCGCCGAACGGCGGCCCAGCTCATCCTTGAGATCGGATGCGATCGCCTTTGCGATCTGGCGCCGGCTGACCTTCTGCAAGCCGCTCCATGCCGGCATGGAGTTGACCTCGAGCACGGTCGGCGCGCCGTCGGCGGTGACCAGCACGTCGACGCCCGCGATCGCGGCGCCGACCGCTTCCGCCGCAGCGACCGCGAGGCGCTCCATTTCCGGATCGCGCGCAACGGCCAGGGGCTGACCGCCTTGCTTGACATTGGTGATCCAGGTCGCGGCGCGGCGCATCATGGCGGCGATCACCCGGCCGCGCAGCACGAACAGCCGATAGTCCCTGAAGTCCTGCACTCCATTCGATTGAAAGCGCTGCAGATAATAAACCCCTGCCACGTCTTCCGCAGCAGGCAGGTCTTCCGGCCGACGAATCAGGCGCAAGCCCTTGCCCTGCGCGCCGAACAGGGGCTTAAGCACGAGCGGGCCGCGCGGCGCTTCCCGTTCGACCAGGGCGCGCGCGGCTTCAGCCGATTCCATCGTCCAGGTCGGCGGCGTCGGCAGGCCGGCGCGCGCCAGCAGAAAGCTCGTCATCGACTTGTCGACACACCGTTCGATGGCGCGCGCATCGTTCCAGACGATGACGCCAAGATTCGCCAGCGCGTGCAGGACGCCGAGCCGTTTCGTCACCGCCTCGAACGAGCCGGCCGACAAAGTGCGGACATGCACGGCGTCGGGCAGTCGCGATCCGAGGATGGGCAGCGTCAGTCCGCTCGCGCTTCGCGTGTCGAACCCGCAATCGGCGAGATCGACGCGCTCGACGCGCGCGCCGACGCCCGTGAACGCCGACTCCATCTGGCGGGCGTGCCAATCGCGTTGATCGCTGATGACGAGAATCGTCGGCCGGTCCGAGCGCCCCGCCGCCCTCTCAGGCGAACGAGGCATCGAGCAATTCGTGATGCAGGCTTCCTGCGTGGAAGCTCTCTCCGCTTTCGATCGCGGTCACGATCACCTCGGCCGGAGAGAACAGCATGGGGTCGATGGCGTAGAAATCGCCCTTGAAGCGCTTGAAGATCTCGGCGAACGGAGCGCCGAAATCGCGCGAGGCGCGACTGGGAAGCGCATCGGCGAGACCCTTCGCATCCGCGGCCGGCCCGGTGACGTAGAGCTGCGCGCGTCCGCCATAGATGATCGCGTCGTTGGTGCGGCCCATCGCGGTGACAAAATCGGGATGCGGCGGGCTCAGCGGCGCAGCGCCCATCCCGTCGACGATGCGGTCGAGCGGAAACTTCAGCTCATGCGCCTTGTGCAGCGCCACTTCCAGGACCCGCGCGACGACCTGCGCAGCGCCGGCCAGGCTCTGCGTCGGCGCGTAAATCACGGTCAAAGCCGAAGGCGCCACTCCGCAGTCATGCGTCACCTTCTCCACGATCTCAGGCGGCGGCGGACGTCCGCTTTCGATGACGAGCACGGCGGCGTCAGCTTCGTCCCGATAGCCGATATCCTTGAAAACCGCCTCCTTCTGAGCGAGCGCGCGAGCCGGGCCGGAGCCGAGGGCGAAGAACGCGTCCTTGCCGGCGCCGTGCGCGAGACTCCAGCCGGCGTACTGGCTCCCAAGGCAGGCGATGACCGGCTGCGGCGAGGCGACGGCAATCGTCCAGGGCCAGCGCGGCGTTGCGTTGTCCGGGACGAGCCGCACCGCGCCAAGCCCGCCCATGCAGATTTCCGCAATGCGCAGCCCTGCTTCGACGCCGCCACGCCGCTTCGCGCCCGCGTCGATCAAGGTTTCCCCGAGCGGCCCGCCGGAGACGCCGAGGTTCAATATTGCGGCGTCGCGGCTGAGCGCCGCCGTCAGCCCGGCCGCGCGCCGATTGACGCTCAGGGTCTCGACATCGCTCAATGCTCCGCCTCCTGAACGAGAGCGATGATCTCTCGCGCCCGCTGGCTTGCGCACGCTCGCGCCAGATCGACAGTCGAGCCGGAGGCGACCGCCGTGCACAGCGGGTCGCGTGCGGCGATGCGCGTTCCAGGCGCCGATCGATCGTGCGCCCAATCCGGCCAATTCCGACTCATGCGCATAACAATGTCGCAAGGGGCGTAGACGATTTCGGCCGCTTTGAACACAAAGCTCTGAGGAGCAGGCGTCAGCTGCCCTTCGCAGGCCGCAATGTGACGCGCGACCAAAGGGGCCTCGTTCGATTCGAACACGTCTAGCGTCGCGCCGGGGCGCGGGTTGATCTCTATGAGCCAGACCGCGTCATCCGAAACCAGAAAATCAGCGCTGTTGAGGCCGACAAGATTCAGCTCCGCGGCGATGACGGCAACGGCGCGAACGATCTCTCCCGCTTGCTGTGGAACAATCTCGACCGGTCCGGCGGCGCCGCCATATCGAAACGGCGAAACTGGTGTTGGCGCGGTCCATTGCATGCTGAGCCCGATGACCTGAGCGTTTCCTTCCGCCGCGAGGAATAAAGCCGAGATGCTGTCTCCCGCGACGCGACGCTGGAAATAGCGCTCTGGCGAAGCGTCGTACGGATCGTCGGCTCGAGCGATATGGGCTCCGCCCGCGCCGCCCTGCTTCTTCACGAGCCAGAGCTCCGATTTGTCCGGCGGATCAAACGCAATCGCGGGATGTCGAATGGCGTTTGTCTCGCAAAGTTGCGCGAGCGCGAGCGGATCCTTGGCGCGCTTCAGCGCTTCGGCGCTGTTGCCTATTATCCGCGTCCTGCCGGCAATTGCGGCGAGCGTTTCCGGCTGATGCTCGAAACCCGCGCCATAGATGAGTCCAATCGGATCATAGGCATCGGTGAGCGTTTCAACCGCGCCGGCCACTTTGTCGAGCGTCATCCCATCGATAAGCCCGCCGTCGAGCGTCATGGAGGCGCGGCTCGCCTCTCGCGTATCGTCGTCGCCAAAGACGTCGATCGAGAGAGGCGCGAATCCAGCACGGGCCGCGCAGCAAGCAAGCGCGCGCGCCGAATAGGCCACGACGATGATTTCCGGACGATCAATCATCGGCCTGGGATTGATGTTCGACCGTTCGAGAACTTCGCGGCAAGGGCTAGGCATTTCCTTAGGCTGCGCTATTGTTTGTCGCCCAGCTGTGATCGATCGCGATGCGATTGAACCCGCTGACCGGGGATTTGTCTAGTCGAGTCCCAATTTGCTGACCTTGCCTGCGGCTGCCGGCGTCGACATGGGAACCAATCGAGCGGAGCGTATGTCGCTGAAAGATTCAACCGGCGTCGAGGCTGCAGCGTCGATCGACGGGTCGCCGGCTTCGCTCGACGACGCGGCCGCCGCCGCGGCTCGCCTGCTGGGGCAAAGCGGTCAGCCGCTCATCGCAGGCTTGAGCGCGGATATCGAAGGGACGAGGGCTGCGATCGCGCTCGCCGAACGAGTCGGCGGGGTCATCGAGCACAGGCATTCGGCGGGGATCTTGCGGGATCTCGACTGTCTGCGCGAGACCGGGGTCATGCTCGTAACGCCAGGCGAAGCGCGGGTGCGCGCCGATGTCGTGCTGCTCGTGGGCGACGGCCTGACGGAAGGCTGGCCTGGCCTTGCCGAGCGGCTGTTGCGACCGCCGGCGAGGCCGGAGGGCGTCGATGTCAAACGGCGCATCGTTTGGCTCGCCCCCAAGGCAGACGCGACAATTCCTGGCTTCGACGGCGACATCGAGATTGTCGCCGCGGGCCGTGGCTCGACGCTTGCCGCCAATCTGGCCGCGTTGCGCGCGCGGATCAACGGGCGGCCCGTCGCGCAACCCCGGATTCCTCTGCCCGCGCTCGACACGCTCGCAGGCGTCCTGAAAGGCGCGCGCTTCGGCGTCGCGGTCTGGACGGCGGCTGGTCTCGGAGCGCTCGAGATCGAGATGCTGAACGGCCTCGTGCGCGACCTGAACGAGACGACGCGGTTCTCGACATTGCCGCTTGCGCCGGGCGATAATGGCGCCGGCGTGCTCGCGGCTTGCGGATGGATAATGGGCTTTCCCATGCGAACGGGGTTCGGCGCCGGCGCGCCCGTCCATGACCCCTGGCGCTTCGACGCCGAGCGGCTCGTCGCGTCGGGAGAGACCGATTGCGTGTTGTGGATCTCCGCCTTCGGCGGCGCGCCGCCGGCGTGGCTCAACGCCGCGAACGTCATCGCCTTGTGCGAGCCGACCGCCCAATTCGCCAAGAAGCCGAATGTGCGCATCGCGATCGGGCGCCCGGCGTCGATCACGACTCTGTCCTGCACTCGCCCGACGCCGGAACTTTGGTCGCCGTCACCGCCTCCGCGCAGAGCGCGACGCCGAGCGTCGCTGAAGTTCTTCAGCGCATCGGCGCCTGCCTCGCAGAGACGCACGCTCCGCCATGCTGACCCATATCAGAAACGCGCATATCGTCGATCCCGCCAACGGCCGTGACGAAGTCGGCGATCTCTGGATGCGCGACGATACGATCGTCGCGCCGCCGCAGGCCGGCGCGCAGCCGGACGAAACAGTCGACGCAAGCGGACTGATTGCGATGGCCGGCGGCATCGACATCCATTCGCATATCGCCGGCGCAAACGTGAACACCGCCCGCCTCATGCTGCCCGAACACCATCGCGCCCATGCGCGCCGTCCCGCCGGGACGCGGCTCTCGCAAGTCGGATGGACGACGTTCGACACCGGGCGCCTCTATGCCGAGATGGGCTTCACGACCGTGGTCGAGCCGGCGGTCGCGCCGCACACCGCCCTGCACGCGCATCTCGAACTCGCCGACACGCCGATCATCGACAAGGCGCTTCTGACCCTTCTCGGCAATGACGATTACGTGCTCGGCCTCATGCGCTCCGGAGAGAGCGCGAGCGCAATCCGCGATCACGTCGCCTGGACGCTGCAAACGACGCGGGCGCTCGGGATCAAGGTGGTCAACGCGGGGGGCGTTGCGGCGTTCAAGGACAACGTCCGCACTTTCTCGTTCGACGACGTCGTCCCCTATTACGGCGTGACGAGTCGCGCGATCGTCAAGGCGCTGCAGAAGGCGGTGCATGAGATCGGCGTGCCGCATCCGTTGCATGTTCACTGCAACAATCTCGGGCTGCCCGGGAACTACGAAACCGCGCTCGCCACGATCGCCGCGGCGGAAGGCCTGCCGCTTCATCTGGCGCATCTTCAGTTTTACGGCTACGGGACAGAAGGTCCGCAGGGCTTCTCTTCCGCTGCACCTCAGCTCGCCGAAGCGGTCAACGCCGCGAAGACGGTCACCGTCGATGTCGGGCAGGTGATGTTCGGGCAGACGGTGACGATCTCCTCCGACGTATTGCGGCAGTTCTCCGCGCGCGGATCGGCGCGGCCGAAGAAATACGCAATCCTCGACGGGGATGCGAACGGCTTCGGCATCGTGCCTTACGAATATCGCGCCGGCAGCTTTCACAACGCGGTGCAGTTCGCGGTCGGCCTGGAGCTCTTCCTCATGATCGACGATCCGTGGCGCGTCTTCTTCACCACCGATCACCCGAACGGCGCCCCGTTCACCGCCTACCCCGATATTTTCGCGCTGCTGATGGACAAGGATGTGCGCGCCGAGTGGATGTCGCGGCTGCCTGCCGAGGCGCTGGCGGTAACCACGCTCCCGTCGCTCAGCCGCGAATATAGTTTGAGCGAAATCGCGACCATGACCCGCGCGGCGCCGGCGAAACTGCTTGGGCTCACGGATCGCGGCCATCTTGGCGCAGGCGGGCGCGCCGATGTCGCGCTCTATCGCCCGGGCAAGGATATCGCGCAGATGTTTCGCGCCGCGGCCCTCGTCTACAAGGACGGCGAGCTCGTCGTCCGCGACGGCGAGGTCACCCGCTACAAGTATGGACGCGCGCTGCATGTCACGCCGGCCGTCGAGGCCTCGATGCGGCGCCGCATGAGCGAATATTACGACGAACGCTATGGCCTCAAGTCCGACTTCATGGGCGTGCCGGAAGGCGCGATTGACCGGCCGCACCCCTTCGAGGCCGTCGCATGCGCGAGCTGACGGTCAATGGCGTCGCCATCGACGACACATTCGCGGAAGCGTTCGACATGCGCGCGACCGCGGTCGTCATCACGGCGCCAAGCGCGCGCTGGGCGGCGCAGGCGGCCGAGACGATGACGGGTTTCGCCACCTCGGTGATCGGCTGCGGCTGCGAGGCGGCCCTCGAGAGCGTCCGCTCGCCGCAAGAAACGCCGGACGGAAGGCCCGGCGTCCGGGTGCTCATGTTCGCCGTCTCGACCGCGGAACTGCAGAGGCAGCTGCAGAACCGGGTTGGGCAATGCGTGCTGACGAGCCCCGGCTCGGCCTGTTACGCGGGGATCGACTCGGGCGACGACAAGCTCAAGCTCGGCGACGCGATCCGCTTTTTCGGCGACGGCTGGCAGATCGCCAAGCGGCTCGGCCCCCGCCGCTACTGGCGCGTCCCGGTGATGGACGGGGAGTTCGTCTGCGAATCGACCACCTACCTCACCAAGAAAGCGGTCGGCGGGGGCAATCTCATCATCATGGGGGAGAGCCCGGCGAAGACGCTCGCGGCTTCGGAAGCGGCGGCGAAGGCGATGCGCGAGGTCGCCGACGTCATCATGCCGTTTCCAGGCGGCATCGCGCGTTCGGGATCGAAGGTCGGCTCGAAATACAAGGGCGCGAGCGCTTCGACCAACGACCGTTATTGCCCGACTTTGAAGGGCGCCGTCGACAGCGATCTCTCTCCCGAGATCGGGTCGGTCCTCGAAATCGTGATCGACGGCCTGACCAGCGACGCCGTCGCCGATGCGATGCGCGCGGGGCTCGCGGCGATCGTCGAAATGGGTCCCGAGAAGGGCGCGTTGCGCGTCGGCGCCGGCAATTACGGCGGCAAGCTCGGCCGCCACCACTATCACCTCAAGGATCTCATTCCGTGAGCGGGTTGAGTTTTTCGCTGCGCGCGGCGCCGGCCCAGCGCCTCGACCTCTCGCCACTGATCCCGCAGAATCTCGCCGGCAAGACCGCCGCGGAGATCGCGAGCATCGAACTGCAAACGACGCGCGTGCGCGTGGCGGCGGGAGACGTTTTCCGCATTCGTATGGGCGATCCGGACGCAATCGTCATCGAAGGGGGAGCTGAGCGTTTCGATCGCGTCGGCGCTGGCATGAACTCGGGCTCGATCCGTGTCGAAGGCGAGGTCGGCGTCGAGGCCGGGCGGCGGATGTCGGGCGGACAATTGACCATTCGCGGCGACGCGGGCCCATTCGCCGGCTCCGGAATGAAGGGCGGAACGCTTGAGATTGAAGGCGACGCCGGCGAGCGGCTCGGAGGTCCGCTGAGCGGCGAGACGATCGGCATGAGCGGCGGCGTCTTGCACGTGCGCGGCGACGCGGGCGAGCGCGCCGGCGACCGGCTGAGACGCGGCTTCATTCTGATCGAGGGCCGCGCAGGCGCTTACGCCGGCAGCCGCATGATCGCAGGCACGCTCGCGATCGGCGGCCAAGCGGGGGAATTGCCGGGCTACCTGATGGGCCGCGGCACGATCCTGCTGGGGCGCGGCGCGACTCTCCTCTCGCCGACCTTCGGCGATTGCGGCGAATATGAGCTGGTCGCGGCGCGACTTCTCGCGGGCTACGTCACCCAGGCCAGCGCCAAGCTGGCGGACCTGTTCCGCCGGCCGCTCACGCGTTTGGCGGGGGACTTGGCCGCCCTCGGCAAAGGGGAGATCTTGCTGCCTCGCCTTTGAGACGGCGCGATCCAGTCACTCGCGATAGGCGCGATTGAGGTTGATCGCCTTCGTGAGATACGGGACGCCGGCCTTGTCGATGCGCGCGGAATCGACGTCCAGGCCAGACGTGTCGGCGCCCTGAAGAAGCGCGCCGCGCAGATCCGCGCCGCTGGCGTCCGCCTCGCGCAGCGTAGCCCTTGAGAGATTGGCGCCGGAGAGCTTGGCGAAGCGCAAGTCCGCGCGGGCGAGATTGGCGTGCGAGAGGTCCGCGCGGGTGAGATCCGCGGATTTGAATATCGCGCGCATGAGGCCCATCGACTGGTTCTTTTCGTCGGCGCTGCAATCCGCATTTTCGAATCGAGCGCCGACAAGATGCGCGCCGGTGAGATCCGCGGTCACCCGCGCGCCAGTGAGATCGGCGCCGTCGAGATCCGCGCCCTCCATCTGCGTCGCGAACAGGCTCGCCTTGACGAGGCTGGCGCCAGTGAGATCGGCGCCAAGCGCCCAGGCCTGGTCCAGCGTCGCCCGGTCGAGCTTGGCGTGCGAGAGGTTCGTGTGGTTGAGCCGAGCAGCGCGCAAGTTTGCGCCGGACAAGTCGAGGCCGGAAAGATCGAGTCCGGAAAGGCGCTTACCGGTGAAGTCGGCGCTGCCCCCGACGGGCGCCGCCTTGAGCGTAGCCTCCACTTGGGCGCGCGTCATCTCGGCCGTCGTCATGTCCGGCGAGGTCAGGTCGAGGCCGCGCATGGCGTCCTGGGCGCCTGCCGTGCAAACCTGCGCCACGGCGAGCGCGAGCGCGAGCGAGACTTGCATCAATCGCATGGGCCAAGCCTTCTCCGCATCGGACTGCGATAGGCTCCACGCTGCGCGCCGTCGGCCGGCGATGGCAATCGCCGATCAGATCTTCTCGTCGGTTTGACCGGGATAAGCGCATCGCCACTTGACGACGCGCGTCGTCGGATGCTCGTTCGACCACTGAGCGATATAGGGCGGCGCATCCATCGCGCATTGCATCAGCGATTCCTGCGAAGCGAACTGCAGCCGCTGCTCGTCGCACTGGCTTGGCGCGCTGAGCGCGCATACCGTCAAAATCAATTCGATCATCGTCCACCTGCCTTCAAGCAGACCAGCGCATCCCCTCACTACGGAACTGTTGCATTTTGAATGAGGGCCCGCAACATTGCGATTTGATTCCGAGCCGCGCCAGCAGACGTCCCGCGCCGGCGCGGATCAAATCGCCCGCCGGCGAGCCGTCATTGCACAGCGACCCGCCTTCGGCGCTTGGCGAAACACACGAAGTTTCGCAATGTTCCGATAGAATTCCGCGCCGTGGGCGGCGAATGGATCGAGGAAAAGAGACAGCGCAATTGAAAGGCGTTCAGATCACGGCGTCGGCGCGCCTGCATCTCGGTTTTCTCGATCTCGCCGGGGATCTTGGCCGACGGTTTGGTTCGATTGGCCTCGCCATAGACGCGTTCGACACCCGCGTTCATCTTCGCCAGGCTCCGAGCTTCGAGGTTTTGGGCGAGGAGCGCGAGCGAGGCGCTCAGCTCGCGCGCCGCGTCGCCGAACGCCTTGGCCTTAACACCAGCAAGCGGCTCGTCATCTCGAAGGCCATTCCTGCGCACGCCGGGCTCGGCTCCGGGACCCAGCTCGCGCTCGCGATCGGGGCCGCATTTCGAAAATTTGCCGGATCGCCGCTCAATGCGCGCGAGGATGCGCGCCTGCTCGAGCGCGGCGCGCGCTCGGGCGTGGGTATTGCGTTGTTCGAGCGCGGCGGCCTGGCGGTCGACGCCGGCAGGGGGCCGGACACCGATATTCCGCCGGTGGTCGCGTGTCTGAGCTTTCCCCGGGACTGGCGCGTTCTTCTGATCCTCGACCGGCGCGTCGAGGGCGCGCATGGGCCAGCGGAGACGCGAGCGTTCGCTGATCTGCCGCCTTTCCCCGCCGGCGCGGCGGCCGAAATCTGCCGCCGCACGCTCATGCAGATCTTAGCCGGGGTTGCGGAAAGGGATCTCAAGGCGTTCGGCGACGGCGTCGCCAGCGTTCAGGAGATCGTCGGCGATTATTTCGCTCCAGCCCAGGGCGGCGGCCGCTTCACGAGCGCCGGGGTGGGCCGGGCCGCCGAGCGATTGAAGGCTCTCGGGGCGCACGGAATTGGCCAGAGCTCCTGGGGACCGACCGGCTTCGCCTTTGCGTCCGATCCCGACCACGCGGAATTCCTCGCTCGCCGCGCTGGCGCCGAGCGCGAATCGGGGGTTGACATCACGATCTGCAGCGCGCGCGATCATGGCGCCGAGATCCGCGAGGAAGAGGACGTCTCGATTCCATGATCGCCTGGGAGAAAGCATGGCCAAGAACATCCTGCACATGATCACGCCGCTCGCGCATATGAGCCCCTTCGACGTCAACATGGCGCTAGACGCCGGCTATGACGCGACGGCGTCCTACACCAACGTCTCGCCGGACGAGGTCACGGGTCTTGTCCAGGATGCGATGTTCTCGCGCTCGCCGCGCGATGCGACGCGCACGGGCGTCTTCATTGGCGGCAAGGACGCGCTCGTCGCTCTCGACATGCTCGACGCGGCCGGCAAGGCGCTCTTGAAGCCGTTCGAGATTTCGCTGTTCGCCGACCCTGCCGGCTCGTTCACCACCGCCGCCGCGATGATCGCCGTCGTCGAAAAGACGCTCAAGGAAAAGAAGAGCCGGACGCTTCGCGGCGCCGCCGTCTCGGTGTTCGGCGCGACCGGCGTTGTGGGGACCGCGTCGGCCGTGATCGCAGCGCTCGAGGGCGCATCCGTCACCCTGGCCGGCCGCGAAGGAACCGAGCGCACGACCCGCCACGCCGCCGAGGTCAATCGCAGGTTCGGGGTCAACCTCGCGGTCGCCGACGGCTCGACGAATGAGGCGAAGGCGGCGATCCTCGCTGCGACGGAAGTGGTCCTGTGCGCGGCGAAAGCGGGCGTGCGCGTGATCGACGCCGCCGAGATCGCGGGCGCGGCGAAACTCATGGTCGCGGCCGATGTCAACGCGGTGCCGCCGTCCGGCGTCGAAGGGGTGGACGCGCACGCCAACGGCTCGCCGCTCGGCGAGCATGGCGCGCTCGGAATCGGCGCGCTTGCGATCGGCAACGTCAAGTACCGGACCGAGTCCGGGCTGTTCAAACAAATGACCGAGAGCAAGGCTCCGCTGCGCCTCGACTTCCGTCAGGCGTTCGAGCTGGCGCGCACGCTGGCGTGAGATCTCGCGCTCACGCGCCCCGGTCGAGGACGCCGACCGGCCGCACGCCGCTCGAACCCGAGGCGCGCTCGCGGCGGATTTCGATGCCGACCTCGCCCTCGATCACGTCCAGCTTGCGGATGTTGACGCGAATGCTGCGCACGCGCGTCTGCTGCAACAGGACCGCGGCGACCTCTTCCGCGAGCGTCTCGACAAAATCGACATGGCCGCGCCCAACCACGAGACGGATGGCGTCGAGAATGACGTCGTAGGAGAAAATCGAACGCATGTCGTCGGCATGCGCGCCGGCCCGACGCACCAGAGCCTCGACGTCGAAGACGACGCGCTGAGGGACGCCGCGCTCGAAATCATAGGCGCCGATCCCGGCGGAGACGACAAAGTCGCGCACGAACACGCGGTCGAGCTCGCCTTCCTGATCGCGTCCGCCAATGATGCCGCGCGCCAGCAATCGCCAGTCGATCTTGGGCGAAGCGTCGGGGTCCGGCCTCTCGCGCGGGATCAGATCGCGAATGAGAGCCACCGCCTGCGGGTCGATCGCGTCTTTCCGATCATGGGCGCGACAAAGAGCGCCGCGGAAGCCAAGAACGTCTGGGCCGAGAAGCAACAGCCGCGGAACGTCAGGCGCCTCGAGCGATCCAGCGAGGCCGCTGATCAAGTTCAGCGCGCGGCACTCCAAGCAGAACTGGCTGAGGCTCACGACATCGAGATGCGCGATGAGTCGGCCGCGGGTCTTGTCGCGCGTGTCGAGCATTGCGCCCTTGAAGCCAAGCGCCGAGAGTTTGGCGAGGAGAGCGAAATCGGGCTTTTCGTCGGCGAACATCATGCCGACGACGCCGACGGCGCGCGCCAGTCCGCTCAGGGAGTGGCCGAGACGATCGAGCGTCGGCGCGTCCACCGCAAGTTTGACGTAATCGACGCCCATCGCCGCCAGCGCCCGCGCGCCGGCGAGCAGCGCGTCTTCATCGTAAGGCGGGTCGCCGAGCGCCGCGCTCGTCTCGCTTCGTCGCGCGATCGCCGCGATAGCCGCGCGCGCGGCGTCCAGCGAAACGGCTCCGAGTGCGCCGCGCCGAGGGTCCTTGAGGTCGACGACGTCGGCCCCAAGTTGCAGGACGGCCTCGGCCTCGGCTGCGTCGGCGACGCTGGCGAGCATGCGCGTCATCGCGTTGCGTCCCGATCTGCGCGGCCGCCAAGAGCCCCGTCGCACGGGCGTTCGCTGACTCTGATCCGGGTCAAGAGCGACGCAAACCTTGCAGTCTAGCGGCTTGATTGACCGCCATCGCAATCCTATCTTGCGCTCAAGAGGAAACGCAAATGCATGCTGCGATCCGCGCCGTTCTCGCGATTGCGATTATGGCCCCACTCGCCCCGCCAGCGCTCGCTCAATCCCGCGAAAAGATCGATCCGGATTGGCCTTGCCAGCAGATCAAGACGCCGACCTTTTCGCTCGCCTCCGTATGGGCCGGCCCTCAGCTCGATCTCGACTCTCAGAGCTGGCGCGATCAAAGCGACGTCGCGGATCTCGAGGCCAAAATGGCGCAGCGGCGCGTGCCGATCGCCGACGTGGAGAAAGCGATCGCGGATTTCAAGGCGAAGGGCGGTCCCGACGCGAACGCCAAGCTTCTCAGCGCGTTCGCTGCGGCGTTCGAGGATCTCTCGCAGCAACGCTCGCAAGTCAACGATGGCCTGGAAAGATTTGGCCACAAGCAGAACGCCCTCGCCAATCGCATCCGTTCGGAGAACGAGGCGGTGCAGAAATCTGCGGATGAGAAGATTGACGGCCAGGCGCCGCCCGGCGCCAGCAATCAAGATAAGCTCTTGTGGGACATCCGCGTCTACAACGATCGGCATCAGAGCGCGACTTACGTTTGCGAGGTGCCGACGCTGATCGAACAGCGTATCGGGGCGATCGCGCGCGCGGTGCAGCAGGCTGTGGCGCCGTAGCGCCCGGTTCGCCCCCGCAGCGCTACGCCGCAGGGTGCCGGCGCTGCCAAATTTGCGCCCGCGTAAGCCCCGAAGGCTTCCCGATTCGGAGGCTCGGGCGAAGCCTCACTCGTCAGGGTGAGATCGGCTTGTCGTTCTCGTCGAGCAACGGGACGCCGTAGGAGCGCAGGATCTCGTGAATTTCGCTCTGATTTTCGGAGATCAATTTATTGAGAGCGCGCTTCCAATTCTGATCGGAGCGCCGCACCCCCATCACGATCCGAAAAACCATGCGGGTGTCGCGCTGGTCCTTTACGAGCGGGACAATCGTGGTCGGCGTCTTCGCCTTCGCCGCGTAATAACCCGCGATCGGACCCCAGAGCAGCGCGATGTCGATGTCGCCGTGGTCCAGATCGTCCATCATCTGACGGGTCGGCGAATCGTAGCGGGTGTCGACGACCAGCGCGTAGGATTTGATCTGGCCTAGCAATCCGTTTTCGGCCAGCACGGTCGCGGGCGGGGTGCCGGCGACGATGCCGATCTTCGCCGTCTTGAGACGCGGATCGCTTAGCGATTCCAGTCCCTTGAGAGGACCATCCTTGCGATAGGCGGCGACATAGCTCGTCCGATAATAGGGGCTCGTCGGCTGCACCATGTCGTCGCCCTGGGCGATCCCCAGGACAACGTCGCAACGATGCGCGTTCAGCGTATTGCGGATGAAGCCGGTCGCGTCCGGATAGAAGGTGTAGGCGACCGACTTGCCGAGCTTGCGGGCGAAAAGCTCAGCAATCTTGTTCTCGAAACCTTCGCCGGCCTCGTTCGAGAAAGGTAGGTCGCGCGGATCCGCGCAGGCGCGAAAGACATGCGGGTCGACGAGTTCGATCGAGTCTTCGGTTTGCGCATCCTGCGCGCCCGCGCCGCCTGGGAGAACGACCCCAACCAGCGCGAGGCCTATGAGCCGAAGCGCGAAAAGACCGCCCTTCGCCAGACGCCACCGACCGAACGGCGTTGAATTCTTAGTCATCAATCGGGACCCATGCATTTGTCCTCGGCGGCGGCGAAGGCGGCGGGCTTGGGCGCATGTTTGTCGGGTCGCCCGCGCCCGACCACTCCCGTCGAGCGGGCGCGCAGATAAACATAGATGTCATTCAGGTAGCACATCACATTCTTGTTGTCCGCGAAAGCGGGCATCACAAGGTCATTGCCGTTCCGCAGATCCTTTCGCCCGCTGACGACCGTTCCGAAAAACTCGGCGTAATTCATTGTCTTTAGCGAGTTCGCGAGCGCCGGCGCATAGCTCGATCCCGCGCCATCGGGACCGTGGCACACGATGCATGCGGCGTTATAGCGACGGAAGCCTGAGAAGGTGTACCAGTCGACGGTTCCGTCCGGCTCGATCTTGTAGGTCGGATCGCCGTTCTTATCGTGCCACAAGCCTTGTTCGTCCTGACTAACCGCGGCCGGGTCTCCCGGCGGATCAGCGCGGGCGACAAGCGGCAGAGCCAAGGCCAGCGCAAACCCGAACCCGAGAATAAGTCTGGAAGTCGTCACGTTAGTTTCTCGCGCGGACTAAAGCACACAAAGAGGGGTCCGGCGCGTGCATTGCGCGCATGCGCCGGACCCCGCTGTCCCCATAGAGTCGGTTTGGCCGCTCAGTCGCTCGGCAGAGCGAAGACCGTGAGCGTGCCACCGAGCGCCGTGTAGTTCGACAGCGCCGCGTAACCGCCGACCGCGCCCAGACCATCGGTCGGCTTGGTCAGGCCAGCCGCAAGGCCGATCCCCGCCCACCCGCCGACGCCCGACAGGATCGCCACATACTGGCGCCCGCCGTGCTCGTAGGTCATGACGTTGCCGATGATGCCCGACGGAGTCTTGAACTTGTAGAGCTCCTTGCCCGTCTTGGCGTCGACCGCCTTGAGGTAGCCTTCCAGCGTGCCGTAGAAGACGACGCCGCCGGCAGTCGCCAGAGCGCCCGACCAGACCGAGAACTGTTCCGGATCCGACCAGGCGATCTTGCCGGTCTTGCCGTCCCAAGCGATGAAGTTACCCATGTTGCTGTCGCCCGGCGGCGGATACATGGACAGGGTCGCCCCGACATAGGGCTGCCCCGCGGTGTAGCTCACCTTGAACGGCTCGTAATCCATGCAGACGTGGTTGGTCGGCAC
Source organism: uncultured Alphaproteobacteria bacterium (assembly GCA_963764955.1). Lineage (GTDB taxonomy): Bacteria > Pseudomonadota > Alphaproteobacteria > Rhizobiales > Beijerinckiaceae > Roseiarcus. The sequence continues at coordinate 164,760 of CAVXVE010000037.1, forward strand.
GTAAAAGAGCTCGGTCTCGGGCGAATAGGCCGCAGGCTGCTCGTCCTTGGAGCCCAGAGCCGCAGGGCAGACGCCCTTGGTGTTGACGTCCTCGCCATTGGCCTCGGTCGACATCGCCTTGACGCGGATCGGGCGCCCGTAATCCGGCGAAGACTTGTCCATATTGATGCCGGTCGCCCAGTTCACCTTCGGGTCGAACTTGTTGGCGACCAGCAGTTCGCCGGTGACGCGGTCGAGCGTATAGCCGAAGCCGTTGCGGTCGAAATGCGTCAGGAGCTTGCGATCCTTGCCGTCGATCTTCTGGTCGGTGAGGATCATCTCGTTGACGCCGTCATAGTCCCACTCGTCGTGGGGCGTCATCTGGTAGACCCACTTCGCCTCGCCTGTGTCGACGTCGCGGGCCCAGATGGTCATCGACCACTTGTTGTCGCCGGGCCGCTGCTTCGGATTCCAGGTCGAAGGGTTACCCGACCCGTAATACATCAGATTGAGTGTGGGATCGTAGGAAAACCAGCCCCAGGTGTCGCCGCCGCCGATCTTCCATTCATCGCCTTGCCAGGTCTTCAGGCTCGAATCCTTGCCGATCGGCTTGCCGAGCGCCATGGTCTTCTCTGGATCGACGAGGAGATCGGAATCCGGTCCTTCGGAATAAGCCCGCCACGCGAGCTTGCCGTCCTTGATGTCGTAGGCGCTGACCCATCCGCGAACACCAAACTCGCCGCCCGACACGCCGACGAACACCTTGTCCTTGAAGACGAACGGAGCGTCGGTGCCGGTTGCGCCCTTCGACGGATCGCCGTCCTTGACCGACCAGGCGACGGCGCCGGTCTTGGCGTCAAGGGCCACGAGCGTCGTGTCCGCCTGATGCAGGAAGATCTTGCCGTCGGCATAGGAAAGCCCGCGATTGACCGTGTCGCAGCACATTACCGGAATGACGTTGGGATCCTGCTTGGGCTCATATTTCCAGAGGATCTTGCCGTCGTTGTTGAGGTCGAGCGCAAAGACTGTGTTCGGGAACGGCGCATGGACATACATAACGCGCCAAGTCCGAAAGCGCGCCGAGCCCGTTTCCCGTCCATAAATTTATCAGCGACATAGCCCTATCCAAGCGGACGGAGGAGGACTATAAAGGACGGTGGATTGGGTCCCGCAGGGCGACCGCGGGACCACACGTCATAAAACGAAACGCGCGGCCAAAGAACAACTTCATCCGTTTTGACGAGCGGATAACTATAAAGGACAGATCAAAAATGGCCAAGACTAAACCCGCGCGCGGGCATGAAACCTTGTCCGCGGTTCCTGGCACGCCCTACCTCTTCATCCGCACCCACCCAAGCGGAATCGGGTCCTACCTCTTCCGCTATCGCAAGAATGGGCACGCCTACAAAGTGGCGCTAGGCCGCGTCGGCGCCCTTCCGTTGGAAGACGCCCGCAAAGTCGCACAGATCTATGTTGGTGAGATCGCGCGCGATATCGACCCGATCGCCAAGCGGAAGGCAGAAGCCGAAAGTCGACGCGCGGAGATTGACACAGCCCGACGGGCCAAAGTCGAAGCTGAGCAAGAGCGCACGTTCACTGTCGGCGCTATGATCAAGGCGTGGGTCGCCTCGCGCGGAAAGGACGATAAACGCTCCGTCCGTTACGTAGCCGCCATGAAGGCCACGCTCGAATGCACGTTTGAGCCGGTGCTTGAGCTGCCCGCCCGTGATCTCAGCAAGAAGCGAATTGAAGAACTCATAGCAGCCGCGGAAAGTCGGGGGCCAGCCGCCGCCGCCCGCGCTCAAGAAGCGATCAACCTAGCGTTCAGACGCGCGATCAAGACCGGCAAGCTTGAAATCAACCCCTGCGCCGCGCTTGAGCGGCACAAGCCCACACCACGCGAACGCACCTTAACGGCAACCGAAATTCAACGCATCTGGCGCGGGGCGGGAACGATGCCCTCCCCTTTCGGAAATTACGTGCGTTTCCTGGCGGCGACAGGGACGAGAAGAAACGAAGCTCTCCACGCCCGCTGGACGGAGATCGAAGACGGTCTCTGGCACATCCCGGGAAGCCGGATGAAGGCTAAGCGCGACTTCACCGTGCCGCTGACGCGGGCCGCGCTTCGTTCGCTGCCAGCTCGCAGCATTGGTGATTTCATATTCTCGATGACCGACGGGGCCCGTCCAATCGGCGGCCCGGCGCGCATCAAGGCCGCGCTTGATGTTGCGATCGAGGCGGACGGTGCCGGTCCGCTCGTTCGCTGGACATTCCATCATCTACGTCACGGCCTCGCGACCTGGCTCTCTGATCGCGGCGTCGATTATGTGATCGCCGATCTCTGTCTCGCCCACTCGATCCCGCTGGGCCGCTCCGGGAAGACCTACCAGCGCAGTTACAAAATCGTCGAACGCCGCCAGGCGCTCGATCTGTGGAGTTCCTTTCTCGATCCCGAGCCCGCACGTAAAGGACGCAAGGCGCCAACGCTGCGGGTGGTCGCATGAGCGACCGACGGGCGCAGGCCAGAAAAGTGCTGGCGAAGCTCGCGGCGGAAATCGGCGCTTGGCCCGAATGGAAGAGTGATGAAGTTTTTCAGAAGGCGCTGGTCGACATCGCAGCCGACGAGGCGGTGGCGGAAATCGTCGCCCAGTTCGGCGATAAGATCCTGATCACGAGGCACTTCGCCATGCGCGCCCGCCGCCCTGCGGAGGAGGAGGCTGTTGGACGCATGATATTCATAGTCGCAAAAGCGATGGCCGATCCTTATCTTCAAATGGTGCCCGCGAAAGAGATAGTCAAGAAACGAGAAGAATGGGACAGTGCGGAAGCAAAGGCGATAGCCGTTAATGAGAAGAGGGGGAAACTTGAAGCGCAGATGCGAACCGCGGTCCTCTACACGGAAAGGAAGAAATTCCAGGCGCAAACAGCAGCCCTGCCACCCGCCCGCCTCGTAGAGGATTACCTCTCGGGGCTCGCCCTATTCAGAGCGATCCAGGCCCCACTCAATGATCCGATTGTAAAGCACGGCGCGTCGACGCCGAAAACTCTCGACGTCAGCGCTAAAGACTACGATCGGGCTCAAGCCATGAGAGCCCGCGCCCAAGGCGAAGGACGGTACATATTTGGACGGGCCGGCGATCGCGTCACGGAGGTGTTTGTGTATGCGGCGACCGGGGTAGGTCTCCCGCGATCGCGACCACGCTTTAAGCGCTAGGCGCGTCGCCACAATTCTCGCCACATTCGTGACCGTGCGCCTTCGAACGCCGCGATATAATTGGTTGGGCTCATTTTTTGAGCCCGCCTGTGCCCCGTCATCGTACGATCAAACTCGCTGATCCGCTCGACTTCGATCACGAAGCCGATGCTCAAAACTACGCCGACGTCCATGACCTGCCAGGCGGCGATGTCTTACTGACGCCAGCCGACCTGGCGAAGCGCTGGCGGACCACGGTAGGCGCCCTTCGCAAACAACGTGAGCGCGGCACTGGCCCAGCGTTCGTTTGCATGAACAGCCGCATCATCCGCTATCGGCTTCTCGACGTCGTCAACTTCGAAGCAAACCGCGTCGCCTACTCGGTCCCCCAAGCGCGGTCGATCGGCCTCTTGAGCGTCGCAGCGCTCACGCTCGTCATGCTCGGCGGCGCGGCGCGTTTGAACCCGGAACGCGCCACGGCCCAGATTTCCTACACATCGTACGAACAAAAGCCCCTGCGAGCCCAGAGCGGGCCAGCAGGGGTTGAAAGTCAGCCATTTGAATGGATCGCCGATGACGAGTCGGCAACCAGGACGATGACGACGACGGAAAGGAGGTAAATCCGAAAGGACAGCAACGGACGACCAGAATTCCATCGTTTGCGTTGATCGGAAGGGATCCGATCACGCGAGCAAAGACCAAACCCCAGCGAGGGAGAGATCAATGCGCGGACGTTTTTATCGCGTTTTTCGCCCGACATCCAAATCGTCTGGCACCGGGCGCTGCAATCGAAGCCGCCATGTTCCGCGCTCGTATGAGCACCTGGCGCAACCCCCGACATCCAACTCACGAACAGCTCCGGGCTCCAGCTCGGGGCTCCGTGCGCGCTTTCAATCCGGCCCAACCGAAGGAGTAGGCCATGAACTCTCTGCTCAACAATTCCAGCATGCTCGCGATGGTCATCAGGATGGCGGCGGATATGCCGGCATCACCGGCGACGCCTCCCGAAGAGCCGGTCTCGATCCAGAAGCCGCCGCCGGAGAGCAAACTGGCCAGGTTCAAGTCCAAGAACTTGACGCCGGAAAAGGTCGAGACCCGTTTGCCGGGCTTGCCTCATTACCCGATATCAGATGCGAATGATTGGGTGAGGCTCCACTCCAACGAGACGGAATACTGGTCGGACGAACTTTGCTTCGTCAACATACCAGTTCCGGGTCAAAAGAAGGATACGCTGCATCTGCTCGACAGCGATTTGGCGAAGGAATTGCCGCCTAAGCGGGTGCTGAAATTCCGTCTGGCGTTGGGGAGCAAACCACACGACAATTTCTTCTTCGCTCACGTTCCGAGCCAGAACTTGGACAACAAATGGAACGAGACGAACCTGCAAGGGTGCGAGCAGGCGAAGCGATTTTGGACAACGGTCACATCGCTCCGTGAGACGGGTGTCGACGGTTACAAGATCGATATGTCGGCCGCGGAGAAGAAGGGCCAGAAGCCTTTCCCTGATCCGAATTGGCCGAAGAAAACACTCGATGAATTGATCGAGGAGACCTTCGCCGGCCGTATGATCCTTGAGAGAACAGATCCAGCCTGGATACGCTTGATTGCCGATGTCCAGACATTGTCGTGAATGACAACTTCAAGACGGTCGTGGTGGTCGACTTCGAATATGAAGTCGACCCCGGCGGCCTCCCGACCGTGCTCTGCATGGTCGCGTATGTTCTAGACGAATTCCTCCAACTCATACACGTTATCCGTTTGTGGCGCGGCGAATTCGGCTCCAAGCCGCCCTTCGATATTGGACCAGACGCAGTCTTCGTCGCCTACAGCGCTTGGGCCGAGATGATCTGTTTCCAGCAACTTGGCTGGCCACGCCCCAAGCACATCCTCGATCTGCACACCGCATACCTGGCGGTCAGCAACGTGTTGGAGCCGTACGAGTACGCTGAGACGCCGCACAAGAAGCCGAGCAAGGACTTGAAGGCGGCGTGTCGCGCCTACGGCATCGAGGGCTGGGAACTGTTCGACAAGTCGACAATCGCCGCCGACATCGGCAACGGAACTGGCGCAAATGGGGGTATAAAACTGTTTTTGAGTACTGCGAAGAAGACGTTCGCAAGACTACCGAACTCCTGCGCGCCATGCTGCGCGGCGACAATCGTCATGAGCCGATTGACGTCGTGCGAACCCTCCATTGGTCCAATTACAGCGCCAAGGCGATTGCTCGCATTCAAGCGCGCGGAATGCCGATCGATATGGAGCTGTGGAACCTCGTGCAGGAGAACAAGGCGGCCGTGGCCGCCGAACTCATCCGCGGCTTAGGGGCGATGGCCCGCCTGAAGCCCACGCTAGCGATTGAGAACAAACACAGCAACTGGGCTGGCGCGTCAATGATACGAACGCGCTGTGCACAATTTGCGTATTAATGACCGCGGAGGCCAGAACCTTCGCGCTAGCCCAAAGCCAGGCGATTACGCCGATCGAGTACATTGGCCTTCAAGCGGCCTACGATCATTTCAACGTCGAACTGTTTGGCGGCAAGCTGCCGGACGTGTTCATCACCTACGAGCGGCATCCACATATGCGCGGGTGCTTCTACCCCAATCGGTACACTGGCCGGGACACCGGCGGTCGTGTGCACGGGCTCGCGCTCAATCCCGATTCCTTCATCGAGCGTACTGACGAGCAAATCCTGTCGACGCTCGTCCACGAACAACACCACGTCCGGCAAGAGTGCTTCGGGACGCCGCCTAAGCGGCACTACCACAACAAACAATGGGCGGCGGCGATGAAGTCGACTGGGCTTCAGCCGTCAAACACCGGTGTGATTGGCGCGCCGCCTTCCGCCCTTTGATTTCGCCCGCCTCGGGGGGCCGCGATGGCGTCGCTCGATTGGAGCGCGCAAGAACTACGTATCGCCGCGGCGATATCGAAGGACCCCGAGCTACAGCGCATCGCCGCGTTGCCCGACCCCTATATCGGGTTGGCCGCCGCGGTCGGTTTGGCGGCACCGACCGATACGAAAGCGACCAACCCGAAGGGCCGCAAGATCGATGTTGTACGGTATCGGTGCGCGCACCTTCGCGGCGAAGGCTGGCATGACCTTGCCGGCAGCCGAAGCTTTCCTCCTCCGCCAAAGGGAGACGTTCGCTCAATTCTTTCGTTGGTCGGACGCGGTCGTCGCGCACGCGATGCAATGCCGCCCGCTCAAGACGCCGCTCGGTTGGACCCTGCGCTACCGAGAGGGCACGACCGCCAGGGCGCCGGATCGAACGGCGAAGAATTACCCGATTCAGGGCGCCGCCGCCGACATGATGCGGCTCGCGATGGTGTTGGCGACCGAGGCCGGGATTTGCATTTGCGTGTTCTGTTTGGCTCCTGGGGGAAATTCAGCGCACTCGGTCTTTGCTGGCTCTCCCGCGATCCTCGCCGCCTCGTCGCATGCACATGCGAGGGAAACCCTTCGATCGCGTTGACCCGCCGATTTGGGCCGAATGCGGCGTGATGAGCGAGATCGGGCGTCGTTCCGTGCTCTTGCAGCTTAAAAAAATCCCTCACGGGATGAAATTGACCGTCGATCATCGGCTCAATTGGCGCTACCGGTTCGCGCTCGGATGTGGGACAACCCGCCTCCGCCGCCTGGAAGATGAGGATTGACGGTGTGAACACGCTGTTAGCAAAAGGTTTTGCCCGTATCGAGGGAGAGCCTTGATCATGTCGGCGACTGTACGGCAATTCCCATTGTCTCGCGGCCAGCGATGGACCAATCCGGCTGACCCTTGCGTCGAAGAGATCAACATCGCACGCTGCGCCGTGCCGCTCGCCGAGAAGGTCGACCAAAAGGTGGACGAGCTTATCGACGCCGCGTGGCGAAGAGACGAAGAGGCGACGCAAGCGGCAAAGGAAATCTTGCGGAACGGCGTCTTGCGCTTGCTCCGCGGCTCGCTCCTCGAAGCTCACGACGTCTGGGCACGTAAGCGTCACTCGCCTTCATGACGGCGCGTTTGACGGCGTGGCGCGCGCGGCCTCGATTTCTTAGATTTCAGCGACCGGGTCCGCCTTGCGGGCCTCCCGCGGGCCGGACGGGCAGGCAATCGCATCGCTCGAAATCATAGTCAGTTCTCGACCGGCCGCCGCCGGAACGCGAGCGCGGCGGCGTAAACCGCGGCGTCGAGGAGATCGTCTGCTCGCTTCGACGCCTCTTTGTCGCCGAGCACGAAGGCGTTGAGCTGGGTCCACAAATGGTTGACGGCGACGCCCTTGAACGAGATCGTCTTGCGATAGCAACTCTCGGTGATCCTGACCTGCCCGCCGTTGAAAAAGGCTTGTGAGGCATAGGCTCGCAGATCTTTACCTTCGCGCGTCCAGGCGTGTGGAAGAGCTTCTGTCAGTGTCGGATATTTTTCGAGCAGGATCGGTCCCGTCGCGGCGTCCTCAACATAGATCGGCCCGGCGCGTAACGTCCGCTTGCCCATGATCTCGCGCGCACGCTGAGCGACGCCTTCGAACCATCGCTCGATCACGCCGGCGCTGACCTGCACGACGTCGTAGTCGAGGAACCACAGCAACGGGCGCCCGAGATAGACCCCGGTCATCGCGCAGAAGAGCGCCGCGGTGCCGTCGTTGCTCGATCCGGTCTTAATCGCGCTGTCGACCACCACGAAGATGAAATCGAAGTGCAGCGGCTCCGGCCACGGCTCACCGTTCGGCATGAGCAGCTTGGTGACGTCGATCAGCGCCGCGGCGTCGAGGCTAGTGAATTCGCCCTCGAATTCCTGTCGCCATACGAGCGGCGAGTTGCGCCGTCGCTCTTCCTCCAACGCCTCGCGCGAGAGGTAAGGGTTGGTCTCACTCGGCGCATGCAGCTCGACCCAGCCGAGAGCTTCTTGTCGTTGCAGATTTGATAGAACCAATTAGCCGGATCGACGCCCCAGGGCGTGCTCGCGACCGTGGCGGAGCCGTTTAGATCGACCAGCGTCGGCGCGATCGAGGCGCGCCACAGGAGCCCGACATCGGTCTTGCAAAAGGCGATCTCGTCGAGGAGGCAGCGCGCGTATTTGCGCCCGCGAGCGATGATCGTTGACGTCTCGATCGACCACACGTCGATCACGCCGCCGGTCGACAGGCGCAGCTCGCCGACGGAACGATTGCGAGTCACAATCAGCGGCCCGAGCATGAACGCGAGCTGATCGAAGACGGGTGCCGCCGTCTTGAACAGCGGACTGAAATAGCCAACCGGCCGCCCTCGCATCGCTTCATCGGCGGCGATGACGATCAAAGTTGCGCTCTTGCCCCAGCGGCGGCCCATGCGCAAGACGACGCGCTTATGGTCCAGGATCGCGCGAATTGCCCGCTGTTGCCCGGTGTGGAGTTCGCCGTTGTCGGGCAAGATGATCGCTTCTTGCGGCGATGGCTCGACGTCACTCGATGAGCTGTCGGGATCGAAGCGGGAATCGATTCCGCCAATGACAAGGCGCGGAGCGCGGAGCGCCGCAGCCCGTGCTCTCGCCCGATCGAGGAAGGCCCCATAAGGCTCTTCCGACGCCCTCCGGATCGTCTCGACGACGTCGCCGGCCCTTGAGCACGCGCGGGCGAAGTCGGCTCTCCCGCCGGTCACAAAGTCGCTGGCGACGATCGCGTCGAGAAAGACGCCGCCGACGGAGGCGCGCGCCGCTTTCAGGCGCTCGATCTCGCGAACGCGGGAAAGGTAGTTCACCCCCCGGCCTTCAACGCAGCGATATCGCTCTCGACCTTGGTCATGTTGAGCCCGGCCAGGAACGCATCGGCGAGGCCCTTGAGCGCGGTCGCGGTGTCGACGTCCAATTCGCCCCCCGCCACGCGCGCGACAAGATCGGCGATGAAGGGCGGAATGTCGCTCGCGCACTTAAGCGGCGGCAATTCCAGCGGCGTCGGGTTGACCTTGACCGTGTTGCGTGCGTGCAAGTAAGGGGCGAGATGGGCGGCGATCTTGACCTTCAGCTCGATCGAAACCTCTTCCAGCGGCTTGCCCAATTGCTCCGACAGGAATTCGAGCGGATCGCGGTCGCCGCGCTCCCTCAACAGCTCGGCGAGGCGAACGCTACGCTTGTTGCGGGAGCCCGGCTGACGGTGGCCTATCTGAGGATGCCCAGTCGCGAATCGTCCCCGTTCAGTGCGATCAGCCATGTTAGACCATTATTTTAATGGTGCGCTATAAAATCCTTCATCTGTTGATATTTCCCGCTCTCCTGCTCTCCACGATTTGCCGCCGGTCTGCCGAAGCAGCGCGCGAAAGCTTCGGCGCGATTGGGCCGACAGACTCCTCCCCGCGCACGCACGCGCCGACAGCGCTCCGTCCAACGCTCGCGATCCTCAAGCCACATGATCGATCCCGAAATCCCGCAGCCCAAGCAGACGCCGTGACTCTTCGCTTCGCTCACGTCACCCTCCAACGATGGCGCGTCGGCTGAGAATCGTAAACCAGCCCGCGAAGCTTGGGAATCAGCGTCAAGGTGCGTACAAGGGCCGCCTCGCGAGGTGAGCGTGGTGAGCGTGGTCTGCTGCCCACCCGAGGGCACCGGCGCGATGGTCGCGGCTTGACGGCCGCGAGCAATGGCGGGCGAACCAGGGACCCAATGTACCAGCATCGCCGGAGCTGCCGGCCCCCGACCTAGCCGCCGCCCCGAAAACGGGTCATGTTGGGCGCGGGCGGGGCGTCGGAAGCCTCGATCCGATTCATCGAAGCCGTGCGCGGTCGGCAGGCTTTGCGGGTCCTCGCCGAGATGCCACTTCCCGACGTAGCCAAGGCCGTGGAACAAGTCCCCCCCATAGTGAACGCTTCCGCCGAGAGGGCGCTCGGCGTTCCCGGAAGGGTTACGAGGGACAACCCGTTGCGGATCGAGTATTGGCCGGTCATCAGAGCCGCGCGTGAACGGTGCAGGCAGGCTCGACCTGGAATTGCGTGAGCTTGAGCCCTTCGCCCGCGAGTTGATCAAGGCGGGGCGTCGGCGCGCCGCGGAGTTCACCCCCGCCATAGGGACCTAGATCGCCGTAGCCGACGTTCGGCGAGAATGAACACGACGTTAGGTTTACTGGCCTGGGCCTCCGCAGTGCTTCCGGCCCCCGCGAAAGCGCAAGCCGAGAGCAGTAATCCGGCGGAGCCGCCCCTCCGCCTCATCGCGAGGCTTCGGCCCGACCTGGCTGATGTTGGCGTCAAAGTGAGTTCATCACTCCCTGCTGATCGAGCCGCCACTCCGGGCGGCGTGGAGCTTGCGAAAGCGCGCTCGAACTCACGTCACGAACGTGAAGATTTGCTTCCGGTCCTTCTTTATACTGACGACGTGCCATCTTTGCTTCATCGCCTTGTCGTACATCGCGTGGCTGATAGAGGGCAGCGCGAGGATTTACTCCAACAAGGGGGGCTGGGTATCTCGCTTCAACTCATTGGCGCACGCCAGTCTTTTCGCAACCGCGAGATCGCCTTTTGCAAGACCGATGTCGGGCTCCTGTGGCGCGCCTCGATCGCGCCGACGCTGGTCGATCTAAACGGCTCCGCCACGGTCGCGAGCACGCCCTGGGGCGTCGATCCGGCTAATTGGTCTGGGGGAATGCGGTTCCGGTGATCCTTCGCTATTGTTGCCAAACCGGACAAGTCCGAGCTTTATCGAGTGGAAGAACGTGCTGATCGACGCCGAGATTGAGCGGCGTCGAATTTCGATGATCCAGCGCGCAAACCACGGGCGAATGGCGCGCGGCGAGCCGTTGGTCGAGCCATGACGCTGCAAGAACGAACAGGTTCCCTTATGAAGCTGCGCGGCTCAATCCCCGAGTGGGTGCATCCAGCTGGTGCCGCGACGATCGATCATTGGATCGTGGGCGCTCTCGACGCTCTCGACCATGGTGAACTCGCCGAAGCCGATCGTTTGGAAAGGATGGTTCGCGACAAGGTCGAGCTTGAGCGCAAATGGCGTGAGGAGAAGGAGCCGTGGCCGATCGAACTGATCGAGTGGCTTATCGCCCACAGGCGCCCCGGGCCAGCCCGTGGACGGCCGTTTCGAGGTCGGCCCGCTAAACCGCTCCCGGCCGTTCTGGGCCTCCTGTGGTCCGGCTTTCTCGCGATCGTGATTCTCGGTGCCACTCGCGCCGCAGGCGGTCGCTCAATCCCGCGCCAAGACCGATCCGGATTGGCCTTGCCAGCAGATCAAGACGCCGACCTTTTCGCTCGCCTCCGTGTGGGTCGGACCCCCGCTCGATTTGAATTCTCAGGCTTGGCGCGATGAAAGCGACGTCGCGGATCTCAAGGCGCAAATGGCGCAGCGGCGCGTTCCCATCGCCGACATGGAAAAGGCGATCACGGAGTTCAAGACGAAGGCGGGCCCCGACGCGGAGGCCAAGCTTTTGCGCGCCTTCGCCGCAGCCTTTGAGGATTTGTCGCAGCAACGCTCCCAAATCATCGAGGGCCTCGATCGATTTGGCCGCAAGCAGAATGCGCTCGCCGATCGCATCCGCGGGGAGAACGCGGCGGTTCAACCATCTTCAGACCTGAAAGGCGACGCTCCGCCGCCTGGCGCCAGCAGTCAAGATAAGCTCCTCTGGGACATCCGCATCTACAACGATCGCCGTCAGACTGCCACTTACGTCTGCGAGGCGCCGACGCTCATCGAGCAGCGCATCGGAGAGATCGCTCGCGCGGTGCAAAAGGCTCTGGCTCTGTAGCGACCGGGCTCTGGCGCGACGCGTCAGGGGGAGATCGGCTTGTCGTTCTCGTCGAGCAGTGGGACGCCGTAGGAGCGCAATATCGTTTGAATTTCCCCCGACTCTCAGAGATCAGCTTGTTGAGCGAGCGCTTCCAGTTCTGGTCGGAACGCCGCACCCCCATGACGATCCGAAAAACCGATCCGCGGGCCGCCCTGCTCCTTCACAAGCGGAACGACCGCGGTCGGGGTCTTGGCTTTCATCGCGTAGTACCCGCCGAAGGGCCCCCAAATCAACGCGACGTCGATTTCGCCCTTGTCCAGATCGTCCATCATGTCGTGGGTGGGCGAGTTGTATCGGGTGTCGACGCCGAGCCGGTAAGACTTGATCTGGCCGAGCAGCCCATCCATTGCGAGGTAGGTCGCCGGGGGCGTTCCCGCGACGATGCCGATCTTCGCCGTCTTCAGACGCGGATCGCTGAGGGAATCGATGCCCTTTAGTGGACCATCTTCGTGATACGCGGCGACGTAGCTCGTCCGATAATAGGGGTTGGTCGGCTGAACCAAGTCGTCGCCCTGAGCGATTCCCAAGACCACGTCGCAGCGATGCGCATTCAGCGTGTTCCGGACGAAGCCCGTAGCGTCGGGGTAAAAGGTGTATGCGACCGTCTTACCTAACTTTCGCGCAAACAGGTCGGCGATCTTGTTCTCAAAGCCCTCGCCCGCCTCGTTCGACAGGGGAAGATCGCGCGGATCCGCGCAGGCGCGGAATACGTGCGGATCAACCAGTTCGAGTGATCCTGACCCGTCCGATTCTTGCGCGCCCGCAGCGGCAAGCGCGCCCAGAAGGACAAGACCAGCGACACTGACCACGGCGCGCATGGGCAGAGACCCCTTCTCAGCCGCCCGACATGCATTTGGTCTCGTTCGCCGCGAATGCGGCCGGCTTGTCGGCATGTTTCGGGGGGCGCCCGCGCGGAATTGCGTCCTGCGAACGGGCGCGCAGATAGACGTAGATGTCGTTGAGATAGCACATCACGTTCTTGTTGTCAGAGAACGCAGGCATGACGTTGTCTTTACCGTTGATGAAGTCCTTCCGGCCGCCCACGACCGTGCCGTAGAATTCGGCATAGGGGATGATCTTCAAGGAGTTCTTCAGCGCCGGAGCATAGCTCGACCCCTCGCCGTCGGGACCGTGGCAGACGTGGCAGTCCGAATGGTAGCGGCGGAAGCCCGAGAATGTCTCCCAATCGACCGTGCCGTCCTCCTCGATCTTGAAGGTCGGGTCTCCGGCTTTGTCACGCCAAATGCCATCTTCGTCCTGCTTAACTGCCATCGGATCGCCCGGAGGGTCGGCCACCGCTTGAAGTTGCGTCGCTAGGAGAAACGCGAGCCCCGCGGCGCCGATCAGAAGTAGAGATTTCACAGAAGCGGTTTCCTTCGCGCGTGCGGCGTAGATCGTTGCTTGGACAAAAATAGACCCGGCGCTGGAATTTATCCGCAAGCGCCGGGTCGAGTCAGGTCAATTCAGACGCTCGTCAGTCGGATGGCAGCGCGAACACCGTGAGCGTTCCGCCGAGCGAGGTATAGTCGGCGAGCGCGGCGTAGCCGCCGACCGCGCCGAGACCGGCGGTGGCGACGATCTTTGACTGCTCAGGAAGTTCTTCTGGTCGGCGTCGGCCGATCCTCTGACCCGTTACAGCGTCGTGCCACTTCTGCGCTCGGCCCTGGCTGGAGCAGCCCGGCCGCGAGGCCGATGCCCGCCCAGCCGCCGACGCCCGACAGGACCGCCACATACTGGCGCCCGCCGTGCTCGTAGGTCATGACGTTGCCGATGATGCCCGACGGAGTCTTGAACTTGTACAGCTCCTTGCCGGTCTTGGCGTCGACGGCCTTCAGATAGCCTTCCAGCGTGCCGTAGAACACAACGCCGCCGGCGGTCGCGAGAGCGCCGACCACGACCGAGAACTGCTCGGGATCCGACCAGACGATCTTGCCGGTCTTGCCGTCCCAGGCGATGAAGTTGCCCATGTTGCTCTCGCCCGGCGGGCGGATACATCGACAACGTCGCGCCGACATAGGCTTGGCCCGCGGTGTAGCTCACCTTGAACGGCTCGTAGTCCATGCAGACGTGGTTGGTCGGCACGTAGAAGAGCTCGGTCTGCGGCGAATAGGCCGCGGGCTGCTCGTCCTTGGTAGCCCAACGCCGCCGGGCAGATGCCCTTGGAGTTCACGTCCTCGCCGTTGGCCTCGGTCGACATCGCCTTCACCCGGATCGGGTTTGCCGTAGTCAGGCGAGGACTTGTCCATGTTGATGCCGGTCGCCCAGTTCACCTTCGGGTCGAACTTGTTGGCGACAAGCAACTCGCCGGTGACGCGATCGAGCGTGTAGCCGAAGCCGTTGCGGTCGAAGTGCGTCAGCAGCTTGCGATCCTTGCCGTCGATCGTCTGGTCGGTGAGGATCATCTCGTTGACGCCGTCGTAGTCCCACTCGTCATGGGGCGTCATCTGATAGACCCACTTGGCCTTGCCGGTGTCGACGTCGCGCGCGAAGATCGTCATCGACCAGCGATTGTCGCCGGGCCGCTGCGTCGGGTTCCAGGTCGATGGGTTGCCCGTGCCGTAATACATCAGATTGAGTGTCGGGGTCGTAGGAATACCAGCCCCAGGTCGGGCCGCCGCCGATCTTCCACTGATCGCCTTGCCAGGTGTTGGTGCCGGAGTCCGGGCCGACCGGCTTGCCGAGCGCGGTGGTCTTTTCCGGATCGATGAGCGTGTCGGAATCGGGACCTTCGGAATAACCGCGCCAGACCAGCTTGCCGTTCTTCAAATCATAGGCGCTGACCCATCCGCGAACGCCGTACTCGCCGCCGGAGACGCCGATGAACACCTTGTCCTTGAACACCTGCGGAGACGGCGTCGGTGCCGGCCTTGGACGGATCTCCGTCCATACGACGCTTGAGTTCCGAGTACCGCGTGTTGGCGAAGTTGCCGGTCGGGCATGACCCACTGGTTCGGGTCGGCCGATAGTTTGACAGCTCTTCGTTCGCGGCTGGCGTATCCAGTCATAAACAAGGCCGTGGCGCCGAAGCAGTTTGCAAGAAGCAGTTTGCGCATTCATTCCTCCTAAGTCGGACTTCTACGGTTGCGTCGAGGCTGAGGGCCCGCGAGCGGCCCGCGAAAGGCGTTTGATCGTGCAATCACTACGAAAGCTTAGATGGGCGCATGAACATACATCACGTCGCCGATGACGAGCGGCGCGCCTTCGTGGCCGCGCAGGACGCCGGTGGAGAAAGTCCAGGCTGGAGCGAGCTTGTGGACGTTCTCGGTGTTGATCTGCTTGAGCTCGGAATACCGAGTGTTGGCGAAGTTGCCGGCCGGCATGACCCATTGATTCGGGTCGGCGGCCATTTTCGCCAATTCGTCGTTGGCGGCGGCGTATCCGGCCGTGAACAGGGCCGCGACGCCAAAGCAGCTTGCAAGTAAGAGTCTACGCATGGTCTCCTCCCGGTTGACTTCCAGCAAAGCGGTTGAACCGCGTCACACGTCTTTGCAGCGACAGTCTCAGTTGGGATGGTGTCGGCAGCGTGTCACGACACGGCGAGACGAGCAGGCGCTCGTCATTGATTTTCGCCTTGCCTCCGAATAGCACGCCTGGGCTCCCGTTCCCCGACGCTCGTGCAGCCAAAACCAATGAAACGATATGCCGATCGAATTTCGAGCGCAAGCGCAAACGCAAGTATTTATGCCTATGACGTCATAGGCATTTCGTCGGACTCCGGCTTCTGGGGAAGGTCCCGCTTATATCCCTATTCCGTTGCGGCCTTTCCTGCAAACCCGACTCTGTTTGTGAATTTGAGATACCTGGCCGTGCGGGCCTACGCAGGGATGCTCAGAAACAGCGCACGTCGCTCTCCGCCTGAGCGCGCCGCAATCGGGCCAGGGCGTCGCGCGCGATCACAGAGCCGCGAAATTCGCCGCCGATCCGTCCGGGCTCCAGGTCCATCGACGCGACCGTCGAGGCGGTCACATAGGCGTCGTAGGGCAGCAGCGAAGCGATGACGTCGATCGAACACGAGCATTGCTCAAGCGCCTGTCGCGTATCGCCGTTCGTCTTCATGCAGGCGAAAACATATTCCGCGCGCGCGGATGTGGGATAGTCGTTGGCCGCGGCGCTCCCGGCGGCCACTCCCGCCGCGCTGGCGAGATGGACGCCCGCCAACATGAACAACAGCACGCTCATCCAGCGCATGACCGGCTCTCCTGAGACTCCCCTACGACGGCCCCGGACCCGGAGGGAAGCGATCGCGCTTCCGCGCCGAGCCATGCGACCGCCACGGCGGGGGCGCAATGCGAGGCTTCCGCGGGGGCCGCGATCAGCGAAGAAAATCCGATGCAGGGCCGTCGCAGGCGCCGCGCAACCTCCGCCGCCACGGCTTCACCGACGCCGGCTGAGATCACAGGCGCCTCGGCCGCCACATCGTTGCGGGACAGGCGCAGCATGGCCGCGTCGGCGATGTCGCGTATTTGGGCTTCCGCGAACCACGCGGCAAGCCCGTCCCACTCCGAAGCGGCGCCCTCCTCCGCCTCGCGCCCGATCATTCGCGCCAGACGCGCCCGCGAAGCCTCCACGGTCTTCTCGCGGCCGTCGGCGGTCGTCATCTTGTCCGCGCCATCGGGCAAGCCGTCCAGAATGCGATGAACGTCGGCGCTCGAGGCGAAGTATTCGTTCATCAAAGCCGTCCAGGCGCCGCGAAACGGCGTCCGCGAGCCGAGCGCCATGACGAAGCTGCGGGTCATCCCGGTATAGACGAGTTCGCCCGAAGCGAGCCGCTCGGCGTCGCTGTAGCCGACCGCCGCGACCCGGCCCGCGACGACGGGAATGATGTCCGTCGTCGTCGAGCCGATGTCGATGAGGAGCGCATCTCGAAGCTTGAGCGCGACCAGCGCGGCGCTCGCGTGCCAATTGGCGGAAGCGACGTCGGCGGCGTGGGAAGCGGCCTCGCCGAGCACGACGAAGCCGGCGCGGCCTGCGTAGAGGCTCGGGGCTGCGGGGGCGAGACGCCTGGCGGCGATCGCGGCCAGGCCCGCGACACCCTCCCGGCGCGAGGCAAAGGCGTCGCACAATTCGCCGGTCATGGTGAGCGCATGATGATCGGCGTGGCCGAGCTGATCGCGGAGCGCGTCAAACGCCTGCTCGAGGCTGTCGAGCCCGAGCCACAGCGGCGTCGCCGCCTGAACCACCGCTTCGACACGGCCATGGCTCACGCGAGCCGCTTTCAAATGCGCTCCGCCGATGTCCCAACCGATGACGACGCTCAACCGTTCCTCCCAAATGTGCGCGACGACGCTAGACCCAGAGAAAATGCGGGATCAAGCGGGCCCTTGTCGACAGCCGGCCGGCTTCAGCCCTAAAACCACCGGGTGTCAGCCGTCGCCTTGCGGCCTCATGATTTTCGAGCTTCGCGCGCGGCAAGAGGGCGTGGACGGCGCGCAAATGGCGGAACGGCGAAGACAGAAACGGCGGCGATGAAGCGGATTCCAACCGGACTTGTCAAACGCGTTCGTTCGCCGGCCCGCCGCGCGCAGGCTTCCTCTCTCTGCTCCCGAGGGCTCGCTTGAGCGGCGCACCGCGCTCCTCGCCCTCGCGCCTCGCCATCGTGAAGCTCGGCGGCAGCCACGCAACCGGGCCGCATATCAAAGACTGGCTCACGGCGATCGCGGCGGAAGCCGGCTCGATCGCGATCGTGCCAGGCGGCGGCCCCTTTGCCGATGCGGTCAGAGCGACCCAGGCCGGAATCGGCTACGATGATCGCGCCGCGCATGCGATGGCGCTGATGGCGATGGCGCAGTTCGGCGCCGCGCTGACAAGCCTCAATCCCGCCTTGAGGCTGACGGCGTCGCGCGCCGCAATCCGGCGCGCTCTTAAAGAGCGCAAGGTTCCCGTCTGGTCGCCGGAGGCGATGGCGCGCGCAGCCGCGCTACCGGAGACCTGGGACCTCACTTCCGACAGTCTCGCGGCGTGGCTCGCAGGCGCGCTCGGCGCAGGGCGCCTGGTCCTCGTCAAGCATGGCGGTTTCGACGCTCCCGCCATCGGCGCCGACGACCTCGTCGCGTGGGGCGTCGTCGATCCGCTATTCCCGCGCTATCTGAAAGCGAGCGGCGCGAGCGCCTGGCTCGCGGCGCCAAGCGATAGCGTGAGACTCGCGGAAGGGTTGCGGCGCCCTATATTTCCTGAAATCGTGGACTCGAGCTGAAAGAACACCGCCGGCAGCCAAATGATCAAACGCCAAACGCCGCGCTGGGGATGGGCCCTCACGGGATCCGGCCATTTCCTGAAGGAAAGCCTGGGCCTTATCCATGAGCTCGAACATGTCGACCTCTTCCTCAGCAAGGCGGGCGCGGAAGTCCTGCGCATGTACAAGCAGGAGCTCGACCTGCCGAAGGCGGTGCGCGTTTATCGCGACACGTCGGCGAGTTCGGTCACCGTCGGACAATTCTATTACGGAATCTATCATACGCTGATCGTCGCGCCCGCCACTTCGAACGCGGTCGCTAAATTCGTCTACGGCATTTCCGACGATTTCATCACCAACGTCTTCGCCCAGGCTGGCAAGTGCCGCGTGCCGACCATTGTCTTCGCCTGCGACACCGCGCCCGAGCTTTTGACCGAAGCGCCGAAAGGTATGGTCAAGGTCTATCCGCGCCCGATCGATCTCGAGAACCGTGAGCGCCTTGGAGGCTTCGCCGGCGTGACGACGGTCGATTCGATCGGGGAGCTTCGCGAAGCGATCGCTGAGCGACGAAGCAAAGTCGCGGCATGAGGGAGCGGGTTCTGTTCCTCACCGGCCGCCTTGCTGAGAGCCGCCTCGAGAAGGTCCTGCATGGCATGGCGCCGACGCCGTTCGACTGGTCGATCTTCAACGTCGGGGTGAAGGTTGCGGCGCTGATGACCGAACCCATTCTCATGCGCAGGCTGCCCCGCCCGATCGAGGCCGACCGGGTCGTCGTTCCCGGGCCGCTGCCGCGCCGACCTTGCGCGCCTGGCGCAGGCGTTTGAGCGCCCCTTCCAGCGCGGCCCCGATGAACTGAAGGATCTGCCCGCGTTTCTCGGCAAAGCCGGCGCGGGTCTCGATTTGTCGCGCCATGCGGTGAGAATCTTCGCCGAGATCGTCGATGCTTCGCAGATCGGCCTCGAGGCGATTCTCGCCCGCGCCGGAGCTTTGCGCGCCGAGGGGGCCGACGTGATCGATCTCGGCTGCCTGCCCGATACGCCCTTCCCTGAGCTTGAGGACGCGGTGCGGGAATTGAAGGCGAGAGGCTTCGATGTCAGCGTCGATTCGGCCGAGCCCGACGAACTGCGCCGGGGGGGCGCGGCGGGCGCCGACTATCTCCTCAGCCTCACCGAGCGCAATCTCGCCATCGCCGAGGAGAGCGGCGCGCGCCCGGTGCTGATTCCAGCCGAGCACGGCGATCTCGCCTCGCTTTTTCGCGCGGCTGAACAGGCGCAAAAGCGAGGCCTCCGCGCGATCCTCGATCCGGTCATCGATCCCATCCATTTCGGCTTCGCCGAGTCGCTCGCGCGCTATCGCGACACGCGGGCGCATTTGCCCGATGCGGAAATGCTGATGGGCACCGGCAACCTGACTGAATTGACTGACGCCGACTCGGTCGGCGTCACGGCTTTGCTGCTTGGAATTTGCTCCGAGCTCGCGATCGCCAACGTGCTCACCGTCCATGTCAGCCCGCACACGCGCCGCACGATCGAGGAGCATGACGCGGCCCGGCGCATCATGTACGCGGCGTCGGCGGACCACAGCCTGCCGAGAGGCTACGGGCTGGCGCTCATGCAGATCCACGACCCTGCGCCATTTCCGTATTCGGGTCAGGAGATCGCGGAATCCGCCGCGCAGGTGAAGGACAAGAATTACCGCATCGAGGCGGCCGAGGACGGAATTCACGTCTATAACAGCGCCGGCCATTTCGTCGGCCCGGACGCCTTCACGCTGTTCGACAAGCTCGGGGTCGAGACGGACGGCCCGCACGCTTTCTATCTCGGCGCCGAACTCATGAAGGCCGAAATCGCTTTCCAGCTCGGCAAGCGCTACGCGCAGGACGAGCCGCTCGATTGGGGCTGCGCGACGGACCGCCGCGTCGAGGACAGGACCCGGCTCAGGGAGGCGGGCCACACGCTGCGCGCGCGCACGGCGGACGGGTGATCCCATGCCGCTCATCCGGGAAGCCATCGTCACCACGGTCAATGCGCAGGGCGAGCCTCATATCGCGCCTTTAGGCCTGATCGCCGAAGGGAGCTCATGGATTCTGGCGCCGTTTCACCCTTCGACGACGCTCGACAATCTGCGCCAGGCGCCGTTCGCCGTCGCCAACTTCACCGACGACGTGCGCGTCTTCGCCGGATGTCTGACCGGGCGGCGCGACTGGCCGCTTGCCCCCGCCGAAACTGTCGCCGCGCCGCGGCTGGCGGCGACGCTCGCGCATCTCGAGCTCGTCGTCGTCGAGATGCGCGAACATGAGCTGCGGCCCCGTTTCGTGTGCCGCGTCGCGCATGAGGCCTCGCACGCGCCCTTCCAGGGCTTCAACCGCGCGCAGGCGGCTGTCATCGAGGCCGCCGTGGTGGTGAGCCGGTTGCACATGCTGCCGCGCGCCGAAGTCGAGGCGGAGCTTGCGCGGCTCGAAATCATTGTCGGCAAGACGGCCGGCCCCGCCGAGGCCGAAGCCTGGAGCTGGCTCAAGGAGAAGGCGGCGCAAGTCTTCGCAGATAGCGCCTCGGAGGGCGGACTTGCAGGCCATCCCCGTCATTGACCTCATCGGCGGCGAGGTGGTGCGCGCGAGGATGGGCGATCGCGCGTCCTACCGGCCGCTCGAATCGCCATTGTCGCCCGCTAGCAACGCGGTCGCTGTGGTGCGTGGCCTTCTGGCGGTCTATCCGTTCCCCGCGCTTTACGTCGCCGATCTCGACGCGATCCAGCGCAACGGCGACAATTTCCCGGCGCTGCGACGCGTCCGCGCCGAGTTTCCAACGCTGCAAATGTGGGTCGACAACGGCGCGGCGGACGCCGCCGCGCTCGAGGCTGTCATCGGCGCCGATCTGGGTACGCCGGTGATCGGCAGCGAATCCCAGCGTGACAGCGGGCTGATTGCGCAGCACAAGGACACGGGGCGGGCTGTGCTGTCGCTCGATTTTCGCGGCGACGCGTTTCAGGGTCCCGATGAGATCCTACGGAATCCGGCGCTCTGGCCGCGCCGGGTCATTGTCATGACGCTGGCGCGCGTCGGCAGCGGCGCGGGCCCCGATCTCAAACGGCTGGCGGCGATCCGGTCGATCGCCGGCGGGCGCGAGATCTACGCCGCGGGCGGCGTGCGCGACGCGGCTGACCTTCGGGCGCTTAAGGCCGCCGGCGTCGCCGGCGCCCTGATCGCGACCGCGCTGCACGAGCGGCGGATCGTCGCCGCCGATCTTATGGCTCTCTGAATTCAGATTTTCTTGCCGTCGGGACCGAACTGCTTGAGGTAGGCGATGACATTGTCGATGTCCTGCTCGGACTGCAGGCCGGGAAAAACCATCTTGGTCCCGGGAACGACGCCCTTCGGGTCCTTGAGGTACTTCTTGAGCTCCGCCTCATCCCACGTGAGGCCGGACTTTTCGTTGGCCTCGGAATAATGGTAGCCGGGAACCGTCCCCGCCTTCCGCCCGACCACGCCGGCGAGGCTCGGGCCGACAAGATTCTTCGCGGCCTCGGGAGGCATATGGCAGACCTTGCATTTGGAAAGGAAGACCTTTTCCCCAGCCGCGGCGTCCTGCGCCGCGGCAACGCCCGCCGAAGCAACGAGCGCCGCCCCCGCAACCAAAAGACCGAACACCTTCACATCATCCTCCCTGATCTCAATATCTCCCGGGGCGCCCTTCGGGCGAAGCGGGCCGTCGCCCGCAACTCGTGACTTAGCAAGCGGGGCGCCCGAGGGATAGGGGCGGGGTTTCTGCGTGCAGATATGTGATTTGAGCGCCTTAGGCTGATTTTTCGCCAGCGGCGCGCGACGCGCGGTTGGCCGGATGGAAAGCCTGCGAGGCGGCGAACGAGCCCGGGGCTTTTCGGGGGAACGATCAAACCAGGTGACGCGGCGCGCGATCGGTGCTACTTAACGCGCCTTGTGGGATCTGAACGGCCCCACGAGGAAAGAAACTCAAGGAGTTCAAGACATGAGCTGGAACACTCCCGTAGTTGTCGAAGTTTGCGCGGGCATGGAAGTCACCGCTTATCTGTCGGCGCAGATGTAACACGAAACGGGTCTATCCGCCTCCCAAGGGCGGATCGATTGGAGAGAAGGTCGGTCAAGCGAACGGCAGATCGTCATTGACCTCCGCGGAGGCCCTGAGGGGCGGCCTCGGCGGGCCGCACGAAGCGAAACGCGGGCTCATCTCCATGGCGTCGAGTTCTAGCTATCTCCGGCGGTCGTTCCGCTGGCGATGAACGCCTCGATGGACCCGCCAACTGGGGCGCCGCAGCCGCCCGATGCGAAACGGGCGATGCGCGGCAGGAACCCAGGAGGCAGACGTCTTAAGACAAGACCGCTGATTTCCCATTGAAGTTTGCTCAGCGACGCGGGCCGCGGGGGCCCTTGCTCGTTGGGAAGGGCTTGTCGTCGCACGCCTCGAGCCATGGGCGGGGCGCGTCGGCTTCGATGGAAAAGGATCAATGGAAAAGGATCCGCCCCGCAGAATGTTCAGATTTCACGCCGACCAAAAGCCCGAGCCCCCTACCCGCCTTTCCTCTAGCCGCCACGCCTTGCAAGCGCTTTGCGCCCTTTTTTGCGCGGCGACTCTTGCGATGCTCGCGGCCACGAGCCAGCCTGCCGAGGCGGACCCGCTCGCCGTCAAGGTCGGCGTCATCCATCAAGCGCATTCCCGCGATACGATTTCGATCCTCGATATCCCTCCGGCGGACGACTTCATCGCCGGCGCGCGCATGGCGATGGACGACAACAACACCACCGGCCGCTTCCTCGACCAATCCTTTTCGGTCGCCGACGCCAAGCTCGCCCCAGGCGATGATCCGACCGCGCCCTTGAAGGAGATGCTCGCCGACGGCGTGCGCTTTTTCATCGTCGATCTCCCTGCCGCAGAGGTTCTCACGCTCGCCGACGCCGCGCGCCCCTCGGGCGCGCTGGTCTTTAACGCCGGCGCCCCGGACGAGCGTCTGCGCGATGAGGATTGCCGCGCCAACGTCATCCATGTCGCGCCGTCGCGTCTGATGCTGACCGACGCGCTCGCGCAATATCTGATCTGGAAGCAGTGGAGACGCTGGCTGCTGGTGGTCGGATCGCATCCGGAGGACCAGTTGCTGGCGGACGCTTATCGACGGTCGGCGAAGAAATTCGGCGCGAAGATCGTCGATGAGCGCGTCTACAAGGACACCGGCGGGGGCCGGCGCTCGGACTCCGGCAGCGTCCAGACCCAGCAGCAGATGCCCGTCTTCACCCAGAACGCGCCCGCCTACGACGTGCTCGTCGCGGCCGACGAAAACGATGTTTTCGCCGGCTATCTCCCCTATCGCACCTGGGATCCCCGGCCGGTTGTCGGCTCCGCAGGACTTTGGCCGACAAATTGGGATCCCTCGCACGAGTTCTGGGGCGCCGTGCAGTTGCAGAACCGCTTCGAGCGCCGCTTCAAGCGCGGGATGAATGCGCGCGACAATGAGGCCTGGGTCGCCATGCGCCTGATCGGCGACGCCGTCGCGCACACCAAATCAGCCGACCCCAAGACGGTCCACGACGACATTCTCTCGCCAGGCTTCGCGCTCGGCGCCTTCAAGGGACAGGCGCTTACTGTGCGCGACTGGAACCAGCAGCTGCGTCAGCCGATCCTGCTCACCGACGGCAGGGGAACGGTCTCAGTTTCGCCGCAGGAAGGTTTCCTGCACCAGACCACTGCGCTCGACACCCTGGGCCTCGACCGGCCGGAGACGAAATGCAAGCTTCATTGAAACGCCTGGCGCGCCGCGCCGGCGCGCTCGCCATTCTGGCGGGCATCGGCGCCCTCTCGGGCCCGGTCCGGGCGGCGACCGCCTATATCACCAACGAAAAGGGCAATTCGATCTCGGTCATCGACCTCGACAAACTCGAGGTCACGCGCACGGTCAAGACCGGCCAAAGACCGCGCGGCATTGCGTTGACCAAGGATGACAAGCTGATGTTCGTCTGCCTTGGCGACGACGATACGATCGCCGTCATCGACACCAAGACCATGAAGGAGGTCGGCGAACTGCCGTCGGGCCCCGATCCCGAGCAATTGCGCGTGAGCCCGGATGGCAAGCTCGTTTTCGTCGCCAACGAAAACGATGCGCTCCTGACCGCAATCGACGTCGCGACTCGCAAGGTGGTGAGCGAATTCCCGGTTGGCGTCGAACCTGAAGGCGTGGCGGTCAGTCCCGACGGCTCGATCGTCGTCAACACGTCCGAGACGACCAGCATGGCCCACCTGATCGACTGGCGGAACAAGAAGGCGGTGGCCAACATCCTTGTGCCTCCCCGTCCGCGTTACGCCGAATACACCAAGGACGGCTCGGAGCTCTGGGTGTCGTCCGAGGTCGGCGGAACGATCAGCGTCATCGATCCCGTCAAGCACGTGATCACGCACACGATCACGTTTGAAGTGCCGGGGCTGGCGAAGGAGCTGATCCAGCCGGTCGGCATCCGCTTTAGCGCCGACGGCAAGCTCGGCTTCGTCGCGCTCGGCCCCGCCAATCGCGTCGCGGTCATCGACCAGGCGACCAAGAAGGTGCTGAAATATCTTCTGGTCGGCCAGCGCGTCTGGCAACTGGAGCTGACGCCGGACGGCAAATATCTGTTGTCGACCAACGGCGTTTCGAATGACGTGTCGGTCATCGACGTCGCTGAGCTGAAGGTGATCAAATCGATTCCGGTCGGATCCTTTCCCTGGGGCGTCGCGATCTCGAAACAATGACCGCCGTCGCCGAGGCGACACCGAAGGCGGCCGTCAGCGCGCTCTCGGTCGAGAAGGTGTCGCACACCTATGGAGCGCGCGTCGCGCTCGATGACGTGAGCTTCGCCATTGCGCCGGCCAGTTTCACCGTGCTTCTGGGCTTGAACGGCGCGGGCAAGAGCACGCTCTTCTCGGTGATCACGCATCTCTATGTGAGCCGGTCGGGCGCGGTGCGCATCTTCGGCCGCGACGTCGCGCGTGAGAGCGGCGCGGCGCTCGCGCTGCTCGGCGTCGTGTTCCAGCAGCGCACGCTCGATCCCGATCTCAGCGTCGCGCAGAACCTCGCCTACCACGGCGCCCTGCATGGGCTTGGCCGGCGCGAAACGCGCGCGCGAGGCGCGATCCAGCTCGCCCGCGTCGGCCTCGCTGACCGGGCCCCTGACAAGGCGCGCTTCCTTTCCGGCGGTCAGATGCGGCGGGTCGAGATCGCGCGGGCGCTGCTGCATTCGCCCCGCATGCTGCTGCTCGATGAGCCGACGGCCGGGCTCGACATCAAGGCGCGCGCCGGCATTCTCGAGGTCGTGCGGGGTCTCGTCGCCGATCAAGGAATTGGCGTCCTTTGGGCGACCCATCTCGTCGACGAGATTCGCGATGACGATCATGTGATCGTGCTGCACAGGGGCCGCGTGCTCGCTGACGGCTCGTCCCGGTCTATCATCAGCGCGGCGGGCGCGCGCTCGATCGGCGAAGCATTCACGTCGTTGACCGGCGGCGACGAGGAAGGAGGCGAACGGTGAACGAGGCCGTGCTTGCGAGCGAGCGGCCGTTCGGCTGGACTCAGCGGCTGATCTGCCTCTACGGCATCGTATGGCGCGAGAGCCTGCGCTTTCTTCACCAGCGCGAGCGCTTCATCTCCGCGCTCGTGCGCCCGATGGTCTGGCTGTTCATTTTCGCCGCCGGGTTTCGCCAGACGCTCGGCGTGTCGATCATGCCGCCCTACGACACCTATGTCCTTTACGAGGTCTATATCACGCCCGGGCTGATCGCGATGATCCAGCTCTTCAACGGCATGCAATCCTCGCTGTCGATGGTCTACGACCGCGAAATGGGCAGCATGCGCATGCTGCTGGTCAGCCCCGCGCCGCGCTGGTTTCTCCTGACTTCGAAGCTGATCGCGGGCGCCGCCGTTTCGATTCTGCAGGTCTACGCCTTTCTTGTCGTCGCTTATTTCTGGGAGATCGAGCCGCCGACCTGGTGGGGCTATCTGACCGTGCTGCCGGCTTTGGCGCTGTCCGGCCTGATGCTCGGCGCGCTCGGCATGCTTCTGTCCTCGCTCATCAGGCAACTCGAGAATTTCGCCGGCGTGATGAACTTCGTCATCTTCCCGATGTTTTTCGCCTCCTCCGCCCTCTATCCGCTGTGGCGCGTGCAGCAGGGAAGCCCATGGCTCGCGACCGTCTGCGCGCTCAATCCCTTCACTTATTCGGTCGAACTGATCCGCTTCGCCTTCTATCAGCAGGTCAACTGGCTGGCTCTCGCGGTCGTGGCCGGATGCACGGCCGCGTTCCTCGGCGGCGCGGTGATCGCCTATGATCCGGCGCGCGGCATGCTGATGCGGCGAGGCGGGTGATGCGCGCCGGGAGAACGCCCATGATCAAGCGCATGCTCGTCGCCGCTCTCGCCTTCGCTGCGGGCGCGTATCTCACGTCCGGCGCCGAGGCCGCCGACCGGCTGCGCATTGCAATCCAGAAGACCGGAACGGCTTCCTGGGAGATCGAGCTCATCAAGGCGCGCGGCCTCGACAAGGCGGCGAATCTCGACCTCGAGACGACCGAGCTTGCTTCAACCGAGGCGGCCAAGATCGCGCTGGTGGGCGGCGCAGCCGACATGGTGGTCGGGGACTGGCTCTGGGCGGCGCGCGAGCGGGCGCTCGGCGACAAGCTTCTGTTCACGCCCTATTCGACCGCTCTTGGCGCGGTGATGGCGCCGAAAGATTCGCCGGTCCATACGGTCGCCGATCTCGCCGGCCGGTCGATCGGGGTCGCCGGCGGGCCGCTCGACAAGAGCTGGCTCATGTTGCGGGCGGCGGCGCTCGGCGACGGCCATGACCTCACCAAGGACGCCCGGCCATCATACGGCGCGCCGCCGCTCATCGCCGAGAAGCTCGCCCAGGGCGAGACCGACACGGCGCTCGAATTCTGGAATTTCGCCGCCGATCTCGAAGCGCGCGGCTTCCGCCGCGCGATCGAAATGGCCGATGTCGAGAAGACGCTCGGCGCGACCGGCCCGGTCGCGATGACCGGCTATATCTTCAGCGAAAGCTTCGCCGCCTCGCACAAGGACGTGCTCAGGCGCTTTTTCGCCGCGACAATCGCGGCGCGCAAGATCCTCGCCGAAGATCCGGGCGCCTGGGCGCCGATCAAGGCGCGGCTGCGCCTGAAGGACGACGCGGCGCTCGCAGTCTACCGCCAGCGCTATCTCGAAGGCGTGCCGAAGCGGACCATCGCCGAGGAGGCCGCGGACGCGAGCATCCTCTACCGCCGGCTGGCTGCGGTCGGCGGGCGGGAGCTTGTCGGCGACGCCAAGGCGCTCGACACCCGCCTCTTCTACGATCCCGCGGCGAGTGAATAGCGCGTGGCGCTGCGTCTCATCTCGTTCCTCGCGCTCATTGCTTTGTGGCAGGTCGCCGCGCATTTCGGCAATCCGCGGCTGCTTCCAGGCCCGATGACGGTGTTCGCGACAATGAAGTCCGAGGCCGCGTCGGGCGCGCTGTTCGCCGCGCTCGGAATCACGCTCGCTCGTGTCGCGGCGGCGTTCGTGCTCGCGATGGCGGCCGGGTCGGCGATCGGCTACGCGATGGGGCGCAACGCGGTCTTTGATCGCGCGGCCGACCCCTGGATCATCGTACTCTTGAATTTGCCCGCGCTCGTCATCATCGTGCTCGCCTATATCTGGGTCGGACTCAACGAAGCGGCGGCGATCGGCGCGGTGGCGCTCAACAAATTGCCGGTGACCGTGGTCACTATCCGCGAGGGCGTGCGCGCGCTCGACACAAGGCTCGACGAAATGGCGCTGGTATTCGGCTTTTCGCCGTTGAAGCGGCTCACCCATGTCGTTGCGCCGCAGCTTGCGCCTTATTTCGCCGCCGCGACCCGCGCCGGCCTGTCGCTCGTGTGGAAGATCGTGCTGGTGGTCGAACTCATGGGCCGGCCGAACGGCGTAGGCTTCGAAATCAATACGGCGTTCCAGTTGTTCGACGTCCCCCTGCTGCTCGCCTACGCCCTGCCCTTCACGGCGATCATGCTCATCATCGAAACGCTCATGGTGCAACCTTTTGAACGTCATGTCTCGCGCTGGCGGCCGCGCGCGGCTTGAAGCGCGCGTCGCGAAAAAGTCCTTCAGGTCCGCGTCCGGTCAGAGCGTTCCGGTTCTTGCCGACCTTTCTTTCGCGCTCGAAGAGGGCGAGACCGGCGCGCTGATCGGGCCGTCGGGCTGCGGTAAGTCGACGCTGATGCGCATTCTCGCCGGCCTCGATCGCGATTTCGAGGGCTCCGTCCACATGCCCGAGCATGGCCGGGTGGGCATGGTGTTTCAGGAGCCGCGGCTTTTGCCGTGGCGCAGCGTCGAGGACAACGTGCGGCTCGCCGCGCCCGACGCCAGCGAAGCCGAGGTCGCCGCCTTGTTCGACGCGCTCGGTCTCTCAGAGCATCGCACGCATTTCCCTGGCGAACTCTCTGTCGGTCTCGCGCGGCGCACGGCGCTGGCGCGCGCGTTCGCCGTTCGCCCGACCTTGCTCTTGCTCGACGAGCCGTTCGTTTCGCTCGATGCGCCGCTCGCCCGACAGCTGCAGCGCGATCTGGCGAAGCTCGTCGAGAGCCGGCGCATGATCACCGTGCTCGTCACCCACGACGTCGACGAGGCGATCGCGCTCGCCGATCGGATCTTCGTGCTCTCCGCGCGGCCCGCGCATGTGACGGGCGAGATCCGGGTGAAAAGCCCGCGCGCGGCGCTGAGCTCCGAGGAGGGCCAGGCGATCGCGGCGAGGATCGAGGCCCTGCGCGAGGCGGGCTGAATTCTTTTGGCGCGACTTGCTGTCGGGTCGGGCGTCGGGCTTTGAACGACATCAAATATAAACAATATGTGTTAATTTCGAAGCGCGGAACTAAACGGGGTCCCAAGCATCTGAAAACACTGGGGCGCGGAACTAAAAATGGAACTACGGCCAAAAGGGGCGCGTTGCGCCGCTCTCCTCAAGGGGCGGCCCTTCGGGCGATTCCACCCAAGGCCGGGCCGCTCCAGCGGCTCACTTGTCGTCGTACTTGATGTAGGCGAAGCGCTGGTCGCCGGCCGGCGTCCCTTCGAGCGCGCCGCCCTCCTTGGCGGGACGCCACGAGACGAAGTCCTCGATCTTGCGGGCGAGCTCGAAGTCCTTGTCGGTGATTCCCTTGGCGCTGTGGTTTTGCAGTTTCACCTCGACCCAGGCGTAGGACGCGGCGATATCGGGGTGGTGCCAGGCGGCCTCCGCGAGATGGCCGACGGCGTTGATCACCATCAGCGTGCCCTTCCAGCTCGAGGTGCGGAACGTTCGTCTGATCCAGCCGTTTTCATAGCGCCAATGAGGAAGCTCGCGTTCAAGGCGCGTCTCGATTTCGGCCGGTTCGTAGACGCGCTCTTTCGAATCTTGGCTCATGACGTCCTCCGCTCAGCAAGCTCCGACGCTCGCGCGGGCGCGCGGTTCAGGAGTGGCCGGGCGCCGCGGTCGCTTGTCTCATCCATATCAGCAGCGCTTCGAGCCCCCGTCCAGACCGAAATTCCGGTCGGCTCGCTTGCGGGGCCAACGTCCGCTCAGAGAAGGATGAGGCGATGAGGGATTGCGACGCCAAGCGGGCTTCCGGGCGTGGTCGGCGGCTACGCCGGGGCGAGATTCTGCTTCCACTCAGCCGTGCTCTCCTTGCCGTGCTGGGATTTGCGGCGGTCTTGATGCTCGGATCCCTCGCCATCGGCGACGGCACGGCGGACGCGGGCGCGCCGCCCGATCCGGTCAAGAGCGTCGCCTTGCTCAACGTCCAGTTCATCAATGATCATGCGGATCTGGAGCCGACGACCGGCGCCGAGCGAGCTCGCCTGACGTCGATCGCGTCGCTTTTCAAAGCGAAGCTCGAAGCCTCCGGCCGCTACAAGGTCGTGTCCGTCCCCGACGACGTTGCGGCAAAAATTGCGGCGGGACCGGAACTAGGCGCGTGCGGGGGCTGCGAAGTCACTTACGGCCAACAGCTCGGCGCTGACTACGCTGCATGGATCGTGGTCCAGAAGGTGTCGGACCTGATCCTCAATATGAATGTCTATATGGCGGATGTCGCCGCCAAAAAATTGGTGTTCGTGCACAGCGTCGACATTCGCGGCAACACGAATGAGTCCTGGACGCGGGGCCTGACCTATTTGCTGAAGAACTACCTTCTGGCCGATCAATACGACCCTGGTCGCAAGCCGATGGCGAGGACGGCCTTTCTTTCAGGCCGCTTTCGCCGCGGGAGCGCGGGCGAGCAGCCGGCAGAGGCGGGCGAGGGTTTCGCGCTGCTGCGGTCGCGGCACGACGAGATCGACCATTCCGTGATCGCGCAGGTATTCGGCGCGTTGGAAGCCGTCCGGCAGGCGCTCGCGAATCGTCTGCTCGATCACCCGGGCGCCCGCGAATCCGATCACGGCGCCTGGCTCGGCGATATGCACATCGCCGAGCATTGCGTACGAGGCTGTCACGCCGCCGGTGGTTGGATTGGTCATGATCACAATGTACGGCAGCCTCGCGGCGCGGAGACGCCGGACGGCGACCGTGGTGCGAACCATTTGCGCGAGCGCAAACATGCCCTCCTGCATTCGCGCGCCGCCCGATGTCGTGAAAATGAGAAACGGCGTGGCCCGCTCAATCGCGGTGAAGACGCCCGAAACGATCGCCTCTCCGGCCGCAAGGCCAAGGGTTCCTCCCTGAAACGCAAAGTCCTGAACCGCGACGGTGACGTCCTGCCCCTCGAGCTTGCCGAAGGCGACCGTGACCGCATCGGCCGTGCCCGCCTTGGCGCGATTCTCCTTCAGCCGGTCCGCGTAGCGCTTGATGTCGCGAAATTTCAGCGGATCGACCGGCGTCTCAGGGGTGGCGAATTCTTCGTATGCGCCATCGTCAAAGAGCGAGGCGAGACGAGCCTTGGGACTGATCGGCATGTGATAGCCCGAGCCGGGGACGACCATGAGATTGGCTTCCAGATCCTTGTGGAAGACCAGTTCGCCGCTCTCCGGGCACTTGACCCAAAGATTCTCCGGCGTGTCGCGGCGCAACAACGAACGGATTTTCGGCGGAACGACGTTGGAGATCCAATTCATGCGCTGCCGTGCCTCCGTTGGATCGGTCGCCGAGAAATGCCTCACCGCTGCGCGGCCCGCACGCCCTCTGCGAGTTTGCTGACGAGCTTAGTTGCGGCGGCGACGGTTAACGGAGTCGCCGCTCCGTCGTCGAGCGAAAGCCTGACCGCCTCAACAATGGCTGAACCGACGACCACGCCGTCAGCGGTCTCTGCGATCGCCCGGGCGCTTTCGGCGTTCTTCACGCCGAAGCCGACCGCCACGGGCAAATCGGTGCGCTGCTTCAGGCGCGCGACCGCTTCGCCCACCAGCTTCACGTCCGGCGCTGCGGCGCCGGTGACCCCGGTGATTGAAACAAAATAGACAAAGCCGGAGGCGTTCTTGAGAATCGCCGGCAGACGCTGTTCGCCGGTGGTCGGCGCCACCAGACGAACGAAAGCCAACCCGGCGCGTCGCGCGGGCAGGCAGATCTCATCGTCTTCTTCAGGCGGACAATCGACGACGATCAGCCCGTCGACGCCCGCCGCCTTGGCGTCGGTCAGGAACGCCTCGACGCCATAGATATAGATCGGATTGTAATAGCCCATCAGGACGAGCGGCGTGTCCGGATCCCCGGCGCGGAATTTCTTCACCATCCCGAGAGTCGCGCGCAACGTCTGATTGGCTTTAAGCGCCCTGAGGCCGGCCGCCTGAATTGCGGGACCATCCGCGATCGGGTCGCTGAAGGGCATGCCCAGTTCGACAATGTCCGCTCCGGCCGCCGGCAAGGCCGCAAGAATCGCCGATGAGGTCTCGGAATCCGGGTCGCCGGCCATGATGAAAGTCAAAAGCGCCGCCCGGCGTTCGGCAGCGAGGCGCTCAAAGCGCAAAGCAAGGCGTTCGGTCATCGGCGGCTCGTTACCATGGCCGCCAACATTGCGAAAGCAGCGGCCGGAAAACGGCGATGGAAGACTCAGTCCCTGACGCTTCCAATCGGAAAGGCGCCTATCGACTGCGCGAGCGGATTTCGATAGAGGGGCGCCGGGACATCCTGTCCGCGGTCTGATGATCGCGCATTCGTCCATTCGGGGGGAAACATGAAGCTCATTCTTTTGCTTGTCCCCTGTATTCTGGCGCTCTGGGTCCCGCTCTACAACTCGATTCCGCCGGTGCTTTTCGGCATTCCATTTTTCTTCTGGCTCCAGCTCGTTCTGATTCCGATCTCTGCCCTCACAATCATCGCCGCGGATCGGATCGGCAAGGGCTAGGCATGTTCGACCACCTCAATATCGTCGCCACTGTCGTATTCGTGTTCTTTTTCGGTCGTGGTGTCGGCGCTCGGCTTCGTCGCAGCGCACTGGAAGGCCGCCGATCTCGGCCACATCAACGAGTGGGGTCTCGGAGGCCGGCGCTTTGGCCGTTGGATCACCTGGTTCCTGCTCGGAGGCGATCTCTACACCGCCTATACGGTCATCGCGATTCCCGCCGTCGTGTTCGCCATTGGCGCTTTCGGGTTCTTCGCGGTGCCCTACACGATCATCGTCTATCCGTTCCTATACTTGACGCTGCCGCGCCTGTGGGCGGTCTCGCAAAAGCACGGCTACATTACGGCCGCGGATTTTGTGCTCGGCCGCTACGGCCACAAAGGGCTGGAGGTTGCGGTCGCGGTCACCGGAATCCTGGCGACGATGCCTTACATCGCCCTGCAACTCGTCGGGCTCGAGAAGGTCATTCTGGCGCTCGGCTTCTCCGGCCAGGGAATCATGGCGCACGCGCCGATCACGATTGCGTTCGTGATTCTCGCGCTCTTCACTTACAGGAGCGGGCTGCGCGCGCCGGCGATGATCGCATTTGTCAAGGATGCGATGATCTACATTTTCGTCATCGCGGCCATCGTGATCATTCCCTACGAGCTCGGGGGCTTCGGCGCGATCTTCGAAGCGGCGAGTAAGGCGTTTGACGCGAAGGTCGCGGCCAATCCGAAGCTTGCGGCCGGGCTAACGCTTACACCCGCGCAGATCGGTCCTTACATCACCCTTGCGGTCGGTTCGGCGATGGCGTTGTTCATGTATCCGCACGCGCTCACAGGCGCCCTTGCGGCTTCGAGCGGGCGCGCCATTCGCTTCAACACGATGGCGCTGCCCGCCTATTCGTTCGTGCTTGGCCTCATCGCCTTGCTGGGGCTCATGGCTCTCGCCGCCGGGGTCAAGGTCGACACTCCGCAGGACGCCGTGCCGCAGCTCGTGCTCTGGGCGTTTCCGGACTGGTTCGCGGGCTTTTGTTTCGCGGCGATTGCGCTCGGCGCTCTCGTGCCGGCGGCGGTCATGTCGATCGGCGCGGCCAACACCTTCACCCGCAACATTTGGAAGCCGTTCATTCACCCGGGGATGTCGCCGCAGGAGGAATCGGTTCTCGCCAAGCTGGCCTCGCTTGCGGTCAAGATTGGGGCGCTCGCCGTGATCTTCTTCATGCCGACGCGGTTCGCCCTGGACCTGCAGCTGCTGGGGGGCGTCTGGATGGTTCAGATCTTCCCGGCGATGATCTTGGGGCTCTACACTCGCTGGTTCAGCGGCTGGGCGCTTCTCATCGGCTGGGCCGCGGGCATGATCGTCGGCACGTCGCTTTCCTGGACCGGCCAGGCCTGGGTTCCGGTCCATGCGCTGAAATGGGACGTTCCGCTTGTCGGCAGCGTCGATCTCGGCCTTGGCTTTGCCGCCTATAACGGATTGACAGCGGTGCTCCTCAATCTACTTCTTGCGGCAACCCTTTCCCTGGTCCTGCGTTCTCGCGCCGGCGATGAGACTTTGCCCGAAGACTACGACGATCGTGCGTTCGCTTGAGCAATGGCCTATTGAGGCGCAAACCGCAGTGGCCGCCGGCTCGTCCCGCAGCGTGGAACAGCGCATCGGTCGCGAGTTGGCGGGTGTTGCAGGGATGTTGCCGTTGGCCATGATCAGGTGCAGTCTGCGCACATCAGGGAACGTATGATGGTGGAACTGGGGCCGAGCTCCGAGGAGAATAATCCGCCGGCGGCGGAACCCCAGGCGCGCCATGACTTTTCTGGCGTTCAAGGCTTCCAAGTGGTCGGCGTCGAAGGTCATGGCGCTCCGCCAGCGGCGGGCGACCAAGCTTGGCTCGACGCCCTGAAGCTGGAGTTGGAGGCCCGCGCCGCGCGCCTTCATCAGGCCGTCGACGCGGCCATCGTGCTTTCCAACGATGGCATAATTCGATGGCTGGGAGATCCAGTCGCCAGACTGTCTCCGGGCGCGGACATTTTGAACCCGAGCGCGGTGATCCTGGCTGACGAATCCTTGCCGGTTCAGTCTCGGGAGACGGTAAAAACACGAATTGAACTTTGGATCGCCGCGACGACGCGACGTCTCCTCGGGCCGCTTTTCGCGCTCGAATCGATCCAGGAAGGACCGGAGATCGTCCAGAATTTGGCCCGTGAT
Source organism: uncultured Alphaproteobacteria bacterium (assembly GCA_963764955.1). Classification (GTDB taxonomy): domain Bacteria; phylum Pseudomonadota; class Alphaproteobacteria; order Rhizobiales; family Beijerinckiaceae; genus Roseiarcus. The sequence continues at coordinate 199,350 of CAVXVE010000037.1, forward strand.
CTCGCAAGGTCATTGGGGATTTTGGAGCGCGAGCCGATCAGGGCGCAGATCAATGCGCTGGCTCAAAACGACCGGGCCGAGCTAAGAAAGCAAGGCGTGCGTTTTGGCGCCTACTATTTATTTGTCCCGGCGTTGATCAAACCTGCGCCAAGAAACCTGGCGCTTCAGCTGTGGGGCCTTCAGGCGCGCGGCGACGCCAGCGACCTCCTGCGGACGCTTGGCCCCGTCGCCTCTTCCGGCCGCACCTCCCTGGCATGGGACAACGCGATTTCGAAAGACGGCTATCGCGTCGCAGGCTACCGACCATGCGGCGAACGGGTTGTGCGCGTGGACGTCGTTGAACGCCTTGCCGGTATGGTTCGAGCGGCAATCGCCAGTGAAGCGCCCGGCGCCGCGCCTGGCCTTCCAAACCATCGGACGGCGAAAGGATTCGTCGTCAGCGGAGAGATGACATCGTTAACTGGATGCTCGGGAGATCAATTCGCCTCGATTTTACGTTCCATGGGCTTCAAGCCGGTGGAAATGCGACGATCGGATTTTTTTGCGCCTGCGCCAGCCGACGGATCACCTGGAGAAAGCACCTCGGCCGCATCGGTCGAAGATCAAGCTCAGATCGGGGACGGTCAGCTGCCGTCGCCGCCGGCCGACGCCGAGGAGACTACGCCCGACGCGATTTTGGCTTCGCCGCCGGCCGAGCCGCTCGTTGACGGCGTCGCTGTGGATATGGCGCCTGCTCCCGTCTCCGCCGACCCATCCGAGGAGCCTTTGAGCGTCGACGTCGCGGAATCCGCCGGTCCGCAGACGCCAGGTTCAAGCGCCGAACCGGCAAAAAATACCGACATGATCGTTGTCTGGCGCCCCGACCGTCGCAGGATTTCACCCGACCGTCAGCGGGAGCGCAAACAATCAAAGGGCGAAAACCCTGGACGGCCGGATACGGACGGCCGCGGCTCGGATCGGACGCCCCAACAGGCGCGCAGCGCGGTTGGGCGCCGGCCCGGGAGGCCAAATCGGCCCGACGCGGCCAAGACTGACGAAAAACGTCGCCAACGGACGAGCGAACATGATATGCCCCGTTCAAACGCGACGACGGCGCCGCAGCACAAGGCAAAGGTCGACCCGAACTCGCCCTTCGCCAAGCTTCTCGAACTCCGTCCACTACTTGAGGAACAAGCGAACAAGCGCCCTTAGCTGGGCAGCCGCCAATGGCACGGACTGCGACGTCGAGACACTCTGGAAGCCCAGGAAAGCGCCGATCCGTCGCGTAAGAGGTTCACGAGGATATACGTATGACTTATGTGGTTGTTGAGAACTGCATAAAATGCAAGTATTTGGATTGCGTGGAGGTGTGCCCGGTTGATTGCTTCTACGAGGGCGACAATATGCTCGTCATCCACCCTGACGAGTGCATTGATTGCGGCGTGTGCGAACCGGAGTGCCCCGCAGAGGCGATCAAGCCGGACACCGAACCCGACCTTGCCTTTTGGCTTAAGTTGAACGCTGAATACGCCAAATCCTGGCCAAATATAACCAGCAAGAGAGAGCCGCCCCCCGACGCGAAGGAATTCGACGGGCGAGCCAACAAGTTTGCCGAGTTTTTTTCGGCTGAGCCTGGGCAGGGCGATTGAGCGAATTTGCCGCGCTACCGCCCATCCTGGCCGGCGCTTAACCAAGCGCTGCCGCAGCTAAGCTGCCTGGCTCATCTTCTTCTTTGATTTTTCGACGAATTTGTGCTAAACGACAAATTAATCGTGGAGCGGGAGTCGCTGGGCGTCGACAGCGACGATGCCCATGTTTCCGTTGGCAAAAGATCAGGTTGCCGTTTTGAAGAGCGGTATTCGTGCACGAATTTAGAAACAGTGCTCGTGTGCGGCGTTAAAGTGTATGCGGCAATGTTCGCGCGTGGAGAGGTTAACGATGGCGGCGCGTAAAAAGTCGAAGAAAACGACAAGCTCAAAGACGAAGAAAACCGGACCCACCTCGAGCGCGAAATCAGTCTCAAAGCGCACCTCCAAGAGGGTGTCTTCGTCCAGTCTTCGAAATCGAGTTGGCAAGAGCAAGCCGGCCTCGAATGCGAGAGTTGCGCGTAAAACGAGCAAAACTATTCGAGCCAGGCTGAAAGATGACGTAGCGAAACCCTCGAAGCGAAAACCGAAAAGCTCCAACGCCAGAACGGCGCCTGGATCGGGCGGAGCGAAGAGGCCGGCCGCCGCGACTCATCGGAAGGCGTCGGCAAAGGGCGTGAGCAAGGCTACAAGAACCGCGAGCGTCGCCAAGGGAGCGTCGACCGTGCGGGCGCGTTTGAAGGAAAAGGAAGCAAAATTGCCGCGAGAGAGCCGAGGCGTCCAAGAATCTCGAACCGCCGTTGACAAAGCGGCGGCGCCTCTTGCCGGAGTAAAGCCGAGCCTGAATCACAGCGTTCACGTGGCTGAGCCGGCGGCGCCCGCGGCGAAATCTGTCTCCGCTGCGGTCAAAGTCCAGAGGCCCGCAGGACCTGAGGAGCTTTCGCCGGCTGCGAAGACACCGAAGAGCGCCGGCCAACGACAAGGATTCAAGCTCAATGAATTTGTCGTCTATCCCGCTCACGGAGTGGGGCAGATCATCGCGATCGAGGAGCAGGAAGTCGCAGGTTTCAAACTCGAGCTCTTTGTCATCAACTTCTCAAGGGATAAGCTTACATTGCGCGTCCCGACGTCCAAAGTCTCAGGCGTTGGAATGCGGAAGATATCCGATCCCGATACGGCGCGGCGCTCTCTGGAGATTCTGACGGGACGCGCCCGTGTCAAGCGCACAATGTGGTCGCGACGAGCTCAGGAGTACGAAACTAAGATCAACTCTGGCGATATCAACGCGATCGCTGAAGTCGTGCGCGACCTCTATCGTTCAGAGGCGCAACCCGAGCAGTCGTATTCGGAGCGGCAATTGTACGAGGCGGCTTTAGATCGGATGGTTCGCGAGATCGCGGCGGTCCAGAAGTCGAACGAAATAGACGCTTTGAAGGCGGTCGAGGCGCAACTTCAAAAGGGCCAAAATCGAACGTCGAAGCCCTTGGGCCCGCAAGGCGCAGCAAGCGAGATCGAACAAGCTGCTTGAGAATTTGGCGGCTCAGCCGTCCTCAAATGGGGTCGGCGTTCTTCGGGTGTTGGAGGCGCGACCACCGCCGGCACTCGATTGAGCGAGCATTGCCGCGGCGGAATGCCCCTCGTCCGGTGAGACTGTCCGGGCTCCGCGAATCGGACCGCGATCCTTGGCCAGCGCAGCCAAGGAGAGACAAGCCTTCTAGATAAGATGCTGCAAGGCGTTGCCAACTTCCTGGAAAGTCAAGGCGACAGCGCCTTGTCCAGTGCAAGCCACTGTTTAGCGATCCAGGCGCCAACCAGGCCTATCGTGGCGATGACTGCAATCAAGGATATTCCGCGCAATATTGTATATTAAACTAGAGCGGCTCCGTCTTCGTTCTTCAAAACCTGGGCAAATACCCTTCAAAGTCTTGGGTATGCGAGATCCCGAGAGATTCACTTAGCGTCGTCGCGACACTCATATTATTGAAGGCCCTGGGGTTCTTGAAGGCGCTGGGCGGGGCCCCGCCGTGCTTTGTCCGTTAGGGAACGTCTCGGGTCAATACGGGAAAACCGGTCAGTCGCTTAAAACTGCAGGCCTTCTCCGCAGCGATAGCATTGAAATCGAAAGTTGCCCAAAATCAATACGAAATTGTTATTATCTACGGCTAGTGTTCATCAGCGTGGAAAGGGGAAATACACTCGCCACCGGCTTTGTGGAGACAATATTGTGGAGGAGCATTGCAGTTGCATCAGTCGTTTCTTGTGTATCTACTCATTGTGTTTTGGCGAAGCGTTGCAAAAAGTGGACAATATGGTGAGCGAGGAGCCCTAGTCCTTGACATGTGTACGTGGATAAGCAATAGCGCAAAAAACAACTTCCGGCGCAAAATGGTTCGGCGACTTTTCGGAGCTCGTCCGAAATGGGCGCCGATCGGCGCCTCCCTGTTGGCCGCGACATAGCCTCGAAGGTCAGCGCGCCGGACCAAAGAGCATCGCAGTCGACGGTCATCGAGAAGGACAAGCGCGCAGTCTGGGCAGGTGCGGGAGGGTTAGCGATGGGGATAAGCAAAGCGACGTTTACGGGCGTTTTGGCGTCATTAATCGTAATGACTACCGGCGCGGTGCGAGCTTATGACTTTTCGAAGCCGCTATCCTGCGCCGTGACAGTGTACCGCGGCGGTAGCGCAATGTGGACGTGGGTTGATGTTTCGAACGGGACAGGCAATCGCGTTGTTAAGGAAGCCGGACCCGTCATGATCAACGGCCGTGAGGATCCAAACCATACGCCTGCGATTTGGACATGGTCTGTCGACATGCCCAATGACTGGCTATTTAACGGCCCTGTGCCTAAGGGGAGCTTGAGCCTAGCGCCGCTATACGAGCCGACAACGCGCATCATCGCTTTTAACGCAGCTAAAATGACCGACGATGGAGATGCGGTCCGCGCACTGCTTATCCGCGACAGGCAAGTTGCAGGCGTCGGCTCTTGCTGGCGTAAAACCTGACAGTTCGGCGCTTCATGCCGCGACGCTCAAGCAGCGCGAGCGGATCATCGACGAGTTCAATCTGACAGCGCTCGAAAAGATGCCGCCGCGTGAACTCGCAAAGCAGGTTTCGAGCTTACGTCGGCGGCGATATTCGCCGCCAGAGCTTGTCGCTCAATCAGAGGGAGCTTGACCTCTTCTCGAACGAGATTGTCGCCTGCCTATGGTCGCTCGAGCCGTTGTTGAAGGATCCGACCGTCACCGACATTCTCATCAACACGCACGAGCGCTGCTTCATCGAACGCTTCGGACAATTGCAGGAGACCAACGGCCACCTCAAGGATGGGGCGCACCTCCTGCACCTCATCAACCGGATCGTCTCGCCGACAGGACGGCGGGTCGACGAATCGTCGACCATGGTCGACGCGCGGTTGCGCGATGCCTCGCGCGTCAATGTTCAGGCCGATTGCCGTCGACGGGCCGCTCGTTTCCATACGAAAATCCGGCCGAGGGCGCTCTCGACATGGACCGGCTTCACGGAAGGGTTGACCGTTAATTCATCCCAAGCGCAGCGAGATAGAGATCGAGCACCGTCTCCTCCTCGATTCGGCTGTCCCGGTCCTGCTTTCGTATCGATACGATCTTTCGCATGATCTTCACATCGAAGCCGTTCGCCTTGGCCTCGCCGTAGACATCCTTGATGTCGCCGGCCAGCGCCTTCTTCTCCTCTTCGAGGCGCTCGATCCGCTCAATGAAGGCGCGCAGATGCCCGGCGTTGACCTCGCTCGCGCCGATCGGATCAGGATCGTTCGGTTTCGCCATATTCATCCTGTGACCTCGCTGGTTGGTTGAACGCGACGGATCGCGCCGAACGTCTGTTCGCGTCAAGGCGCGGAAGAGGGTTTTCCCCGGCCATGAGCGATCCTCCGCGCGCGAGTGCCGAAATCCTCGGGCGCGCGGGACCGCGGATCGGCGAGAATCGGTCGAAGCAGACGGGCGATTCGTTCCGCCCATGCCAGCGCGCTTTTCTTTTCTGTGATCAGGTCCTGCCTGATTTCGATCAGCGCGTTGGCCAATCCACGAGACGTGGCGATCGCGTCAATCGTGTCGCCGGCCAGGGCGCCGTCATAAGGTTCATTGTCGCCGACATCGTCCGCCGAAAGATCGGGTTCTGCGAGCAACGCTTCGATCAGCGGCGTCGGAATCCGATTGTCGCGATCCCACAGGACCCCGATCTTCCACGGACGGGAAAATCCGCGCCAGACGTTGGTGAACGAATGAATCGAGATCAGGGCCGGGGGCTCGCCGGTCGCCATCATCGCATCGACTGTCGCCGCGATCTCATATCGATAAGGCGCCCAGAACCACTCGCTGCGGCGGCCGATCTCAGCGGCGTCGATATACGCGTTGCCCGGCACGATCGCGCCGTCGGAGTAGCGCATGACCAGCGTCGGATCATCGAGGCCGCGATTCGGGTCGATGATCAGGCGCGAATAGGTCGACATGACCGCCGGCGCGCCGAGGAGCGCCGCAAGCGCGCGCGTCACTTCGGCGGCGCCGATGTCATAAGCGATGTGACGCTCAAGCGCTTCGCGCTTAAGGCCCAGCGTCCCGTAAGCGGAAGGAATGGCGTTGGAGGCGTGATCGCAGATGATGAGCGCCCGGCTGTCAAGCGCGCCGGAAATCGCCTCAAAGGCGGAATCAGCGGTCTCGGAAGCGACCTCAGTCATCGGCCTGATCGCGTCTTTGTTTTAGCCAGCAATCGTTGCGCCGCCATCGATGACGATGGCCTGTCCGGTCATGAAAGATCCGGCCTTCGAGGCGAGATAGACGGCGGCGCCGGCGATCTCATCCGCCTCGCCAATTCGGCGGAGCGGCGTCCTGGCGGTGGCCGCCTTCAGCGTCTCAGGGTTCTCCCACAGCGCGCGTGCGAAGTCGGTCCTGATCAAGCCCGGCGCAATGCAATTGACGCGGACATTGCGCTTTCCCCATTCGACCGCGAGATTGCGCGCAAGCTGAAGGTCGGCCGCTTTGGAGATGTTGTAGGCGCCAATGACGGGCGAGCCCTTGAGCCCGCCGATCGAGGAGATGATGACGATCGAGCCGTCGTTGCGCTCCAGCATGCCCGGGGCGGCCATCTGGATCAACCAATGATTGGCGAGAACGTTGTTCTCGAGAATTTTGCGGAACTGCTCGTCCGAGACGCCCGCCATCGGCCCGTAATAGGGATTTGACGCCGCGTTGCACACCAGGATGTCGATCCGGCCAAAGGCGTTGTTCGTCTCGTCCACCAAACGCTGAAGATCCTCTTTGGACGAAATGTTGGCGGGAATCGGCTTCGCCGCTTCGCGCCCGCGGGCGCGGTTGATCGCCGCGGCCGTCTCGGCGCAGGCGTCCGCTTTGCGCGACGAAATGACGACCGTCGCACCATGCTCGGCCAGTCGTTCGGCGATCGCCCTGCCGATGCCGCGCGACGAGCCAGTGACGATCGCGACCCGGCCGGTCAAGTCGAACAGACTGCTCAAGGTTTCCTCCCGAATGCGCGGCGCTGACGATTGCACCGTTCGCCGCGCCGACGCCAGAGAAGACGGGCGCGAGCCGCTGATTTCCCCAGCCACGATGGCGTGGTCACGCAGTGTGTGAAGGGCGGGCGCCGGGCGGCGCCGCGCCGCCGCAAGGAAGTCGCCCTTCACCTTGCGCGCCCCGCCACGGCGAGCGACGCGCGCAGGAACGTTTCGACCTGCCGTGCGTTTAACTGCGGGACGCTGGCCGAACGGAGCGCAAATGGAACGCCTGACTGAACTGCAAACTAAGCTCGACCGCGCGGAAGCCGAGGTCCAGAGAGGCGTCGGGCATCTTGTCAGGGAGCGAGCCCTCATGGCTGATAAAGTCATGGGAGCGCAGGACGTGACTATATCTTGCGACCTGCTCGCGATGCTCGAAGACGCCCAGTTTCTCCATGTTCAGCGCCGCGATCGAATAAGAAGAGCGATGGATGGGGCGGTCGCCAGAAAAGAGCGGCGCTCGAGCCTCTGAGGCAGCGACGACGCAAAGAAAGCGGCGGGCCCCTCCCCCTTATCGCTTCGCCAGGCCCCTGAGGTCGAAGGCCGGGTCGGCGGCCTCCTCCGGCGTCATCGTCTTGGTCGTGCCGATGATGCGCTTCGCGGCGGCGTGGTCGCCCGCGCGGTTGACCGACTCGACCACCGCGAGCTTGCCGTCGCGAAAGCCGAAGGTCGAGAAGGCCCGCGTCGCTGGATCGCCGCGCACGACCCACGCATCGACGCCATGCGCAAGGCCTGCGATCATCAGCTTCAAGTCGCCCTGATCGCTCCAGAACCAGGCGAGCTCATTATAAGGCTTTGGCTTGCCGACGAGCCGCGCCGCGACCGCCTTCCCCTGGTCGACGGCGTTCTGCACCGATTCGAGCCGCGTCCGGAGGCCAAGCGCCGCATGTGGAAAGTGGGCGCAGTCGCCGATCGCCGAAATCGCCGGGTCCGAGGTCATGAGGAACTCGTCGACGACGATTCCGTTGTCGCATTCGAGGCCGCACGCCCGCGCGAGCGCGTCCTCGGCGACGACACCGATCCCGACGACCACCATGTCGGCGGCCAGCGCCTCGCCGTCGGTGAGAATGACTTCTTCCGCACGCTCGCGGCCCTTGATCGCGGCGACGCCGACGCCAAGCTTGAAGCGCGCCCCAAACGCGGCGTGCTCTTTTAAGAAAAAATCCGACAGGATCGGCGAGACGGCGCGGCCCATCGGGCGCGCGATCTCCACGACCGTCGCCTCGGCGCCGAGGCTCGCGGCGGTCGCAGCGATTTCGAGCCCGATGAATCCCGCGCCGATGATGACGACCCTGGGCTTCGCGCCAAGACGCTCCCGGATCGCGGTCGCGTCGGCGATGTCGCGGAGCGCGAAGACGCCCGGCAGATCGACCCCCGGCGCGTCGAGCCGGCGTTGCCGCGCGCCGGTGGCGAGGATCAGATGGCCATAAGCAATCGCGCGGCCGTCGCTGAGCTCCACCTTCTGCGAAGCGCGGTCGATCCGCGTGGCGCTGACGCCGAGCCTCAAGTCGATGCGCTGCTCGCGGAAATGCGCGTCGGCTCTGAGCGGAAGGCCATGGATGTCCATCTCGCCTTTGAGAAAGGCCTTGGACAGCGGCGGACGCTGATAGGGCAAATCCTTCTCGGCGGAGAGAAGAACGATCTCGCCGTCGAAGCCTTGTTCGCGTAACGACGCCGCCGCCTGCACCCCGGCGTGGCCGGCGCCGACGATGACGACCGAGGTCAGGGACATGCCTTTAATTCCGTGAGCCCGTGCGCCGCCGTCCAGCGCGCGGAAAGGTCTCATTCATTGGCGTAGAGCCGGAAGCCGCGCCGTTTGGCTTCGTGCTCCTCGGGGCCCGGGTCGTCTGGGGCCATCGACGCGGGGTCGATGATGACGCCGGTTCGCGGAGCGGGAACGAGGACAGGGGCTGGCGCGGGCGCGGCGGGGCGCTCCGGCTCGATCGCCTGCGGGGCCGGCGCGGGCGCGGCCGCCGGAGCGGCGATCGCCTCGGCGGGCGGCGGGGGCGGCGCGCTCTCCACGGGGGCGGCGATGCGCTCGTCAGGGGTCCGCCAGACGAATGCGTCGAGCGTGCCCAAGGGCGAGATGGGCGCCCAACGGTCGCTGATGACCCCGTCCGCCACCCAGGCTTTGTCGTGCGGGGCGCGCGCTGCGCGGCCGAGCCACTCGCGCACCGCGCCATGATTGCCCTCGGTCTCTTCAATGTCGGCCATCAGCAGGCAGACCCGGCGAGTCGGACGGCCGTTTGGCGAATCTGAGCCGACGAGCGGCGCGATCGCCGCGCGCGCGGCGGCGAGATCATGCGCTTCCAGCGCTGCGCGTCCCACGGTCAGAAGCGATTCGGGATCGCTGGGCGCGGCCCGGGCGAGCGCGCGGGCGCGGGTCAGCCGGTCCTCGGACGAATCGCCGTGGCGGACCCGCAGATAGGCGGAGGCGAGGTCAGGGTGGGGTGTTTGCGCATAAGCGGCCTCGAGGATCCGGCTGGCGCGGCGATAGTCGCCCGCCTGCGCGGTCAGCCGGCCGCAGATCGCGGCGGCGGGCACGAGCGTTGGGGCAAGGCGGCAGGCCTCCTGCGCGAGAACGAGCGCGCCTTTGGGATCGCGCTCCATCGCCGCCTCGGCCATCGCCGTCTTGATGACTGCGCGCCAGCGGTTTGCGGTCGGCTTGTCGATGAGCCGGTTGGCGGCGTTGGCGTCGACGGTGGCGAGGGCGCCTGTCCAGTCTCCGCGCCGCGTGCGGTCGTCGAGAACCGCCTGGCCCGCCCAGGCTGCGGGCGCGCGCGCGTTGGCGCGCATCGCATATTGCAGCGCCGCCTCATGGTTGCCGGCGCGCCTCGCCTCGAGATGCAGGCCGCGCAGGCCAAGGCCCTGCGTCTCGTGATGATCGAGCATCGCATTGTAGGCAGCGACCGCGCCTGGGGTGTCGCCCGAGAGCTGGGCGGATTGCGCTTGCAGGAGCTTGGTCATCGGCTCGCGCCCGATCAGCCGGTTCGCGTCGGAGGCATGCTTGGCGGCGGCCCGGGCATCGCCCGCGCCGACGGCGAGCATGCCGCGCGACAGAGCCTGGAAGCCTTTCTCGCGCCTGCGCGACTGCGCGCCGACCGAAACCAGCGAAGGAATGCGAAAGACGAAGCGCAGCAGGCCCCACACGATCGCGATCGCGATCGCCAGCGCAAGCACCGCGGCGAGCGCGAACATGAGCGAGACTTCATATTCCTCGCCCCGCCAGGTCAGGTCGACGACGCCGGGATTGTTCGCAAGCCAAGTGAGCCCAAAGGCGGCCAGCGCCAGCGCGGCGAGGAAGATCAGCAGGCGAACCATCTCAACTCCGCTTCAAAACGCCGGCTTTGCGCCGAAACCCGTCTGCGAGGGCCGCCGCAGCCTCACGGTTTCGGGCCGCCCGCGAGCTCTGCGATCGCCGCCTCGCGGATCGACTGGAGAGCCGAGTCGGCCGCCTGCCTCATGCGGGCCAGCGTCAGCCAGTCGCTTGCCGGCTGACGCGCGGGCGCCGGCAGCTTGTTGAAGGCGGCGAGCGCGCCGTCGATATCGCCGCGCCGGCTCAGGGCCTCGACCTGGGACACAAGGGCCGGCGGATCGTCCCCCGCGGTCTCCTTCAGATCGCGCACCTGCACGAGATTGTGGAGATGGGCGAGAAAGCGATCGGCGACGCCGCCTTGCTCCCCTTGCGAGGCGGCGGCGAGCACCTTTGCCGCAACCGCGTGGAAGGAGGCAGCCAGCGCGGAGCCTGTTGGACCCCCGTCTGCCAGGGCGCGCAGCGGCGCGAGTTTCGCCGGATCGACGCCAAGGCGCTCGAGTTCCGAGAGTTCCGGGCCGAATGGCGCGCCCGCGTCGAGCTTGTCGGCAATCGCCCCGGTAATGATGGCGATCGCGGCGGCGTGGTCAGCCGCAGACGGCGTCTCGGGCGCGGCGCGCGTTTCGGTCTTGGGGGCGGCGAGCGCCGTTTCGATCTTGTCGACCCGGGCGGCGAGGGCGGTGAGATCGGGGCCGGCGCCGTTCGTCTTCGCCGCCTCGCTCTCGAGCTTCGCGACCCGCGCCGCGAGGTCGGGAATCTCGCCGCGCGCGCCCTCGGCGTCCCCTTGCAAGCCCTTGACCTGCGTCACCAGACCCTGGGCGGCGTCGGCGGCCGCGGCCGCCTTGCGCGCGGTCTCGGCGTTGGCAGCCTCGAGCGCCGCCACCCTCTTGTCGAGCTCCGCTGCGCCCGGCGCCGGCGCTTGAGCGCCAGCCACGAGCGCGCTCATCCGCTTCTCGCGGCCCGCGACGGCGGCGCGGTCGCGGCTCACGTCGGCGGCCAGCGCGGAATTGTCGCGCCGCGCCTGCGCCTCGACCTCGCTCAATCGATTCTGCATCCTGCGATACGTCCGTCTTGGAAGCCAGGAACGTATAACCGGCGCCGGCGGCCAGCCCGGAAACGATCAGCCCGGCAAGCGCGCCGCCCAGGAAACCCCGAGCGCCGGCGCGCGGAGCGGGCGCTGGTGCAGGACCAGATTCAACTCTGCTCTCCGCCAGGCCGGGTTCCGGCGGGGGCTCGGTTTCGCTCGCTTCCCGCGCGATTTCGCCTTCGATGACGCCCGGATCAGGCGGCGCGTCCCGATTGACCGGGGCGCCCGCCGCTGGGGCTGGATCGCCCTTGGTTTCTTCGTCGATCATCGCCTTGCGCCCTCGATTTTCGCGGGCCCTATATACGGGACGACTCGAGGGAAGCAAACCCGCCGAGCCTTTCGCGCAACGCGTGAAAAAGCGCCGCTTCGTCGGGCGTTTCGGCAATTGCGACGCGGGGCGCGCCAATCCTCTGCAAGGGTTCGGCGACGTCGCGCGACAGGCAGACGTGCTCGAGCTCACGGAAGGACGCTTCCGCGCCCGCTGCCTTCGCCAAGGCCGCCGCGAGGCTCGCCGACCGGCGTGAATAGTGCAGGGCCGCGACGCAGGACGCGAGCGCCGCCGCTTCCCGCGGACGCCAGGCCTCGCGCGCTTCCGCCGCATAGGTTTCGACGATTTCGAGCGCAAACCGCTCGGCAAGCGCCGTCTCGATGGCCCCCTTGCGGTCGCGCCCGGCGAGATAGAGCACGCTGGCCCCAGGTTTCAGCGCGCCCGACAGCGCCTTGATCAGGCCCTCGGCTTCCTGTGCGGGCGGCAGGGCGAGCCGCCAGCCGCGCGCCTCAGCCGCACGCCCCGTGCGGGCGCCGACGGCGTAGAGCGGCGCTGACGCGCCGGGCGGCCGGGCGGCGACGAACGCCTTGTCGCTGGTCGCGATGACGGCGTCATAATGTGATCGCTGCGGCCGGACGGGCTGGGTGCGTATCTCGATCGCCGGCAGGCAAGCGACGGAAAAGCCGAGCCGCCGCAGGCGCGCGGCGGTCGCGCTCGCGTCCTTGCGCGCGCGAAAGAGCGCGACCCGGGGACACGATCCCCTGCCCATCATATCGCTTTACCTCGCATGCGCCGCAATATGGGCTCCCCTGACGAAAGGGCCAAGCTCGAAGCCGGAGCTTGCCGATTGCCGTCAGTCGATTTACCCCCTCGCGGCGAACGGTCGGGCTTTGCCGGCCGCCGGCAGGACCCGTTGTTGGACAAAGCCCTCAAAACGCCCGACCTCATCGCGGCGCGAGCTGCGGCCAAGCTCGATTTCAGAGACGACATCAATGGATTGCGCGCGCTCGCGGTGCTTGGCGTGGTGGTCTTCCACGCCGATCGCGCCTGGCTGCCCGGCGGATTCGCCGGCGTCGACATTTTTTTCGTCATCTCGGGCTTTCTGATTTCGCGCATCATTCTCAGCCAATGCGCGGCCGGACGTTTCTCGCTCGCGATGTTCTACGCCCGCCGCGCCAAACGCATCCTGCCTGCGCTTCTCGTAGCGGTGAGCTTCGTCTGGATTGTCGGCTGGTTCATGGCCGCGCCGACGCAGTTTCGCGACATCGGCGGCAGCCTGCTCGGCAATTCGTACTTCACGGTGAATTTCTGGCTGATGCGGCTCGCAGGCGTCGGGGGCTATTTCGGGGCCGACGCGACGGTGAAGCCGCTCCTGCATCTCTGGTCGCTCAGCATCGAAGAGCAATTCTATCTCGTCTGGTCGGTTCTGCTGCTTGCGCTGTTCAAGCTCGAGCGGCGGCTGGTCCCCTTCGTTATCGCAAGCGTGTTCGTCGCTTCGTTCGCGTTCAGCATTTATCTCACGCCGATCGATCCGATCGCCGCGTTCTACCTGCCCTGGACGCGGGGATGGGAACTCGCGCTTGGGGCGCTGATCGCCTATCGCGAGGTCTTCTGGCTCGAGGCGCTGCCCTATCCGTCGCGAAGGATCGCCAACATCGGCGCTGGCGCGGGGATCGCGCTGATGCTCGGCGCCTTCCTGTTCCTCAACGAGACGCGGCCCTTTCCCGGCTGGCTTGCGGCGATTCCGACCCTTGGATGCGCGCTCGTCATCGCCAGTCCGGGTTCGCTTCCGGGCGAGGTGGCGCTCGGCAATCGCCTCGCCGGCTTTTTCGGCGTCATCTCCTATCCGCTCTATCTGTGGCACTGGCCGCTGTTCGCGTTCGCTCGCATCTGGCCGGGCGTCATCCCGACTGCGCCCGTTCTGTTCGCGCTCGCGGTCGTGGCGGTGGCCCTTGCGGCGCTCACGTACCGGCTGATCGAGCAGCCGATCGCGATTCCGTTTCGCCGCCGGCCGTTTACAACTGCGCTCGTGCTCGTGGGCCTGCTTGCGCTGACCGGAATTATCGGACGGGCGACCTACGATTCGAAGGGTTTCCCGTCCCGCTTCCCGCCGCTCGTGGATCGCATTTTCGATTACACGGCCAACGGCGCCGAGGGCCAGCCGCTCATGCGCTGCGTCTATCAGCGCGACGCGGAGCGCTATTCGCTTGCGGAGGAGCGCACGCGGGCGGCGCGCTTCTTCGAAGATCATCATTGCGCGGCGATCGCCGACCCGTCGAAACCGACAATCCTCGTCGTCGGCGACTCGCACGCCGCGCATCTCTTCGCCGGATTGCAGCAGGTCTACGGCGGGCGAGCCAATCTCCTCAGCCTCTCCTCGGTCTTTTGCGTGCCCCTGGTCGAGCCGGTCGCGATGAATGAAGGCGTGGCCGGCACGCCGCGCTGCCGGGCGATCAACGATTACGTGTTCGATGCGATCCGAACCATCAAGCCGGACATTCTCATCGTCGGCGGCTACTTCGGCCAATACGACCACGAGGCCAACTGGCGCTATCCCGGCTATCTCGACGCGCTGGTCGCCGGGGCGCGGCGCCTCCATGGCGAGGGCGTGCGCTCGATCGTCATCGCCGGCGAGGTTCCGACCTGGGCCCCCGTTCTGCCGATCCTGGTCGGCCGCGACGTCCTCGATCGGGGCGCGGCGGCGGAATTCTCATGGGTTGGCGTCAGGCCAGACTCGCTCGAGACCGACCGCGAGCTGGCGGCTAAGGATTGGGGCGAGGGCGTTCGCTATGTCTCACAGGCGGCGAAGCTCTGCGGCGCCGAGGGCTGCCGGCGGCTGACCGGCGAGAAATTGCCCGAAGACCTGCTGGCCATCGACTATGGCCATTACAGCCTCGAGGGTTCGGTCTTCGCCGTCAGAACCATCCTCGCGCCGGTCATAGACGCCGAGTTGGCGCGGCTGCGCAAGAATTGAAGCCGCCGCCGCCCTACAGCGGGCGGGCGCTCATCCCGCCGGTACGGAATGGGGGTGTGGCTGTGCGTGAGCCACCGGTTCGAGACGCGCGCGCCGTATCGGCGCCGGCGTCTTGACGTCCGCGCCGACCCCTGGGTCGACCGCGTAATCCTGGAGATGCAGCAGGCAGAGGCGGTCGCCGCGCTCCGAGCCGTCGGAGCACCAATCGTCAAAGGTGAGGAACTCGAGGTCAGGCACGCCGATCGCCTCCTTGACCCACAAAGCCGACGCAACCTGCATGGCGTCGCTGAGCGACATCCGCCGCGATTTTCCCTCCGCGTCGCCGGGCATTTGCCATTTGGCGTCGCGGAGCTTGGCAACGCGCAGCATCGCGTTCGGGTCGGGCGTCACCAGGGTCGCCAGCGCCCGGATATAGCGGGTCAACTCGAACAGGGTGGGGAAGCGTCCGGGAACAAACGTCGAGGGCCGAAGCTCCCCAAACAGGACGCTGCTGACCCACACGCGACGCTTGTGGACAGCCGCCTCGGTCAGAATCGTCTCGATAAGGTGTTCCGCCTCGCCCGAATCTCCGTTCGCGTGCCGAAGCACGACGTTTGAATGGAGGAAATGCTTATCGCTACTCGACGCAATCAAGATCGTTGTCCTCGTCCGTTGAGGGCGCCAGCCGCAGCGACCCTCGGATGTCGATGGCCGCGCCTACGTGAGCTCTTTCTTCTATCGTGAGCACTTCTATTCGCTCGGGAAGTTGACTGTCGCCAGTGTAAATCGCCCGTCCTGTGACGCAAACATTCTTATTGCCGAACGGGTTCAGCGCGTCTTCGCCTTGTGACTTGTCCAAAACGCATTCGATATGCGTCGTGCCCGCCGGAAGCATCAGGTCGCCGGTCCACACCGCGCCGCGATAGTCGATTTCATCCAGCCGTCCCTCGAACGACATGATTGCGCTGCCCAGGAACCAGTTGTCCGTCTGCACCGCGTCGTCCTTGGCCCCGACCCGATCGACCTGCCGGCGAAAGAAATCGTCGATTGGCAGCTCCGTCTCGTTGAACTGCGCCAGCACGTGAAAGTTCGGATCGAGCGCCTTGACGATGCGGATAAACGCCCTCGTCAGCCGGGGATGGCGGACAACTGTCTGGTAATCGCTGCGGTAGATGCCCTCAGCGCACCGTCGGAAGAACTCGATCGCCGATGGGCTCGTCTGGCCATACGCTTTTCGTTTCTCCAAAATACCAAATTCGTAAGGATTGAGCGCCAGTTGCGAGATCAAGAACTCGCTTGACCGCGCCTTGGGCTGAAGTTCGCGGTCCGTCACCAGGAGCGCTGTGAGAAACGCGTCGAATGTCTTTTTGAACAGTTCGGCCGGAATTGGTCCAAGATCATAGTCGCGCGCCTCGACCGGGCGGATCACGACGCGAATTTCGTTTGCCCCGATCAGGCTGCCCATCGCTTGCTCCTGTCCCCCGACCCTACCATGCCTTGAAAAGCGGCGACAGAGCGGCGGAGCGCCGGCGGCGATAGCCCATCGGCCGCGAGAAGCCGGCTTCCTTAGCGCGTGTTCGCGCTATATGGGCTTTTCATGATGCGCGTTCTTGGCATTGAGACGACCTGTGACGAGACTGCGGCGGCGGTGGTGCGGCTGAAGCCCGACGGCACAGGCGAAATTGTGGCCGACGAGGTGATGAGCCAGATCGCCGCGCATGCGCCATTCGGCGGAGTCGTGCCCGAGATTGCGGCGCGCGCCCATGTCGAGATCATCGACCTACTCATCGCCCGCGCACTCAAGCGGGCGGGCGTTGCGGCCAGGGACTTGGACGGCGTGGCGGCCGCGGCGGGTCCTGGCCTCATCGGCGGGGTGCTCGTCGGCCTGATGGCGGGCAAAGGCGTGGCGCTGGCGTGTGGCAAGCCCTTCGTCGCCGTCAACCACCTTGAAGCGCATGCGCTGACCGCGCGCCTGACGCAGAAGGTCGCCTTCCCCTTTCTTGTCCTCATCGCGTCGGGGGGACATACGCAGATCCTCGCGGTCAAGGGTGTCGGCGACTACGACCGGCTCGGCGCGACCATGGACGACGCCATCGGCGAAGCGTTCGACAAGACCGCGAAACTGCTGGGGCTACCCTTTCCCGGCGGGCCAGCGGTCGAGGCGGCGGCTGAAGGCGGCGATCCCACGCGGTTCGCGCTGCCCCGGCCTTTGCTCGGCCGGCCGGACGCCGATTTTTCGCTCTCCGGGCTCAAGACGGCGGTTCGTCTGGCGGCGGAATCCGCGGCGCCATTGCGCCCGCGCGACATCGCCGATCTCTGCGCTTCGTTTCAGGCAGCGGTGGTCGACGTGGTCGAGGATCGCATTCGCGTCGGCCTGAAGCTGTTCCGACAACGCATCGGCCGCGCTCCGACCGCCGTCGTGGTCGCGGGCGGCGTCGCGGCCAACAGGGCGCTGCGCGAGGCGCTGACGCGCTTTTGCGCCGAGACTGGTCTGCCGCTCGTCGCGCCGCCGCAGAAGCTGTGCACCGACAATGGCGCGATGATCGCATGGGCGGGGCTCGAGCGGCTGCGGCTCGGGATGATCGATGGGCTGGACGCGCCCGGCCGGCCGCGCTGGCCGCTCGATCCCAAATCCGAGCGGGCGCTCAACAACAAGGCCTGAGGAGGCCGAGCCGCGGCGTCCGCTACCCGTTCGGCTTGGGCGCCTGTTCGCCCTGCGCGGGCGGGGCGGCCTGCTCCTTCGCCTTCTCATGGGCGAGATGGTGGCCGACAATGCAGCCGCCGATCGCGCCCATGACTCCGTGATGGCCGGCGTAGTGACCGGCGACGCCGCCGACCATCGCCCCTTTCAAGCAGCCCTTGGCCTCCGCTGGGGCGGGCGCGGCGGCGGACGCCAGCGCGAGAGCGAATGCGGCGAAGATTGCGTATCTCATGAGACTTTCCGTTGTTGCGCGGACGCTAGGTCCGGCGGCGAATTCGCCATCTGGTTTCTGCATGAAGCGTTGGCAAGGGGGCGGCGCCGATTTTGTCGGCGTCTGGCGCTTCACGGCGCCCCATAAACATTGCAATTGGACCCGCCGGTGCGTATAGAACGACTTTCCTCGCAAGTTTGATCCGTTGACGCAGCGTTTGGGCGAAACCGCGAGCGCGCGTGCAAACGATCATCAAGGAGCTTTTCGATCATGAGCGACGCCCCATTGATGCCGAAGGCGACCGCCGTTTGGCTGGTCGAAAACACTTCGCTCACCTTCGACCAGATCGCCGAGTTCTGCAAACTGCACCCGCTCGAGGTCAAAGGAATTGCCGACGGCGAAGTGGCGACGGGCATCAAGGGCTATGATCCGATCTCGACCGGCCAGCTCACCCGCGAGGAAATCGCCGCAGCGGAGCAGGATCCGAACCGTCGCCTGCATCTCTTGACGTCGAAAGTGCGCACGCCAGAATTCAAAAAGCCGCGCGGCGCGCGCTATACCCCGCTCTCCCGCCGGCATGATCGCCCGAACGCCGTCCTGTGGCTGTTGCGCAACCATCCCGAGCTCAAGGACGCCCAGATCATGCGGCTGGTCGGAACGACCAAGCACACGCTTCAGGCCATTCGCGAGCGCACCCACTGGAACTCGGCCAATCTTCAGCCTATGGACCCGGTGACGCTCGGCTTGTGCTCGCAGATCGATCTCGATTTCGAGGTCAATCGCGCCGCCAAGGAACGCCCCAAGGTCGAGGAGGATCGCAGCCAGACGCTGGTGTCGGCGGAGATCACGACCGCTCGTCCCGTCCCCGCTCCCGCAAGCCAGCTCGAAGTGTTCGGCGTTCCAACCGCGAAGCCCAAG
This sequence comes from uncultured Alphaproteobacteria bacterium, assembly GCA_963764955.1. Lineage (GTDB taxonomy): Bacteria > Pseudomonadota > Alphaproteobacteria > Rhizobiales > Beijerinckiaceae > Roseiarcus. The sequence goes on from CAVXVE010000037.1 coordinate 217,911, forward strand.
CCGACAGAAGAGAAGATCGACGTCAATTCGGTGTTCAGCAAGCTGAAGGAGAAGGCGCCGCCTGACGCCGAATAGGCCGCGGGAATAGGCGCTGGCGTTCTCCTTCAGCCGCGATGCGGTGCGGTCCACGGGGCGGTCCGCGCCGCGCCCATCGCCGGATACAGGCGGCGACGACGTCCTGCCCGTCTCCAGTTCCGCACGACCACGTAGGCGCGGTCGGCCGCCGACAAAATCCGCGCCTTGCGTCTCAGGATGGGACGCTCGATGAGAGTCCACGACAGTCCGGCGCAGAGCGCGGTCGGGAGCGAGGCCGCCAGAGCCATCGCCCACCAGTGTCCGAGACCGGGAAAGAGATGCGCGATCGTCTGTTCGATGGGGAAATGAAAAAGGTACACCCCGTACGACCAATCGCCGAAAGGAAGCCTTGGCGGACGCATCAGTCCGAGCCAGACGGTTTGATACGCGATGGGAAACGCCGCGATGTATTGCCCGTCGGGAAATTCCAGGAAGATGAACGAAATCAGCATGGCGCCTGCGCCAAGCGCATGCGTGTAGGGGATCGCACCGCGATAGAGGTGGACGCCGACTCCGGCTAGAAACGCCATAACGAGGGCGCGCCCTTGCGGAGGCCCGGGGGGGCCGATGGAATGGGTGAAAAGCGCCTCGGCGGACACGGCGGCGGAAAACAGAACGAGCAGCGTCACAAACAACAGTCTTCGTCCCCATCCGAGCGCCAGCGAGACAAAGACGATCGCGGCGTAGCATTCCAGCTCGAACGGAACGGTCCAAAGCTGGGAGTTGACAACACGCGGCACGGTGTTTTGAGCAAACACGCCGGGCAGAGTAAAATGAACTAGGCCAAGGATATTTCCGAAATATCGGAAGAATTCCGGACTCGTAAAATACTCCCGCAGCGGCATCGTGGTGAAGGCGACGCCGAGAATCAGCGCGGAGAGAGTCACTTCGACGGCGAGCGCGGGAACGAGGCGAATCGCCCGAAGCGCTAAAAAGTGATGGATGTTCGTCCGCATAAGGCTTCCCGTTACCAGAAATCCCGACAACGCGAAGAACATCGGCAGGATGGCGGCAGGGATAAAGCGGAACGGCCCGCTCCAGAGGCCTGAATACGCCGCCGGTCCCGCGGTGAGAAGGATGCTGTGCCAGACCAGCACGGCGACGGAGAGGCCCAGGCGCAGATAGTCGAATCCTGTCGTGAGGCCTTCGGCTTTCTGCTGTTCCGTCAGAATTGTGCGATTCCGGATCATGTCATCCCCGGTCCGGCATGCGGACGCCCGCCCTCCGTCCATTCTCCGGGAGCAGACTTACGATTCGCTGAGTCCGAACGCTTGAAACGTCGCGAACCTGCCGGCGACGTATTCCGGCCGGGCCCGGCGCTATTCCGCCGCCCTTGAGGGCGCCGCCGGGTTGTTGGGATGCGTCGTCCAGTCCGCGAATGGCCGCGCATAGTCGAGGCCGGTGCGCGGGTCGACGCCCGCGACTTTATGCTCGAGCGTGATGCAGCCCTCGACCGGGCACACCAGCACGCACAAATTGCAGCCGACGCACTCGGCTTCATTGACGACGAACTGGCGCTTGCCGTTGACGCGGGCGAAGATCGCCTGGTGCGAAGTGTCCTCGCAAACGATATGGCAGCGGCCGCACTGGATGCAGAGATCCTGATTGATCTCGGCCTTCGCGACATAGTTGAGGTTGAGATACTGCCAGTCGGTGATCGAAGGAATCGCGCGGCCGCGGAAGTCTTCGATGGTCGCATAGCCTTTTTCGTCCATGTAGTCCGAAAGGCCGGTGATCATCTCCTGGACCACCTTGAAGCCATAGGTCATCGCGGCGGTGCAGACCTGCGCCGTGCCTGCGCCGAGCGCGATGAACTCGGCCGCGTCGCGCCAGGTGGTGATGCCGCCGATGGCCGAGAGCGGCAGGCCGGCGCAGGCCGGATCGCGCGCGATTTCCGACAGCATGGAGAGCGCGATCGGCTTGACCGCAGGGCCGCACATGCCGCCGTGCGTGCCCTTGCCGTCGATGGCGACGTCCGGCGTCATGTGGTCGAGGTCGACGCCCATGATCGAATTGACGGTGTTGATGAGCGACACCGCGTCGGCGCCGCCCTTTTTCGCCGCGCGCGCCGGCTGGCGGACGTCGGTGATGTTGGGCGTCAGCTTCACGATGACCGGCATGCGGGTGTGCGCCTTGCACCAGCGCGCGACCATCTCGACATATTCGGGCACCTGGCCGACAGCCGAGCCCATGCCGCGCTCGCTCATGCCATGCGGGCAGCCGAAATTGAGCTCGACGCCGTCGCATTCGGTCTCCTCGACCCGCGCCAGAATGCTCTCCCACGACTTCTCGTCGCAGGGCACCATCAGCGACACGATCAGCGCCCGGTCGGGCCAGGCGCGCTTGACCTCCTTGATTTCCTTGAGATTGATCTCGAGATCGCGGTCGGTGATCAGCTCGATGTTGTTCATCGCAATGAGGCGCCGGTCGGGTCCATGGATCGCGCCGTAGCGCGCGCCGGACACATTGACGACCGGCGGCCCCGCTTCGCCCAGCGTCTTCCATACGACGCCGCCCCAGCCGGCGCGGAAGGCGCGCTCGACATTGACCTTGCGATCGGTGGGCGGGGCGGACGCGAGCCAGAACGGGTTGGGCGATTTGACGCCGAGGAAGTTGCTGCGGAGATCGGCCATGGGAAGCCTCGCTTAAAGTCAGGCGCGCGGGGCGCCGAGGGCGACCGCGATCGAGCGCGCCGCCTGCTTGCCGTCTTCGACGGCGCTCACCGTCAGGTCCTGGCCGCCGTAGACGCAGTCGCCGCCGGCCCAGACGCGCTCGAGATTGGTGCGGCGCTCGGCGTCGACCACGATGCGGCCGTCCCTGAGCTCGATCCCCGCGCCTTCAAACGCGTCCGGCGTCCCGCGCTGCCCGATGGCGAGAAACAGCATGTCGGCGTCGAGGCGAAACACCGAGCCGGGCGCGGCGGACCCGCCCTCCTGGCCGTCGCCGCTCTCAAACACGACGCCGCTCAAGGCGTCGCCGCGACCTTCGAGCGCGACCGGCCGCGTCCAATAGCGGATCACGACTCCGCTCGTCTGCGCAAGCTCGCGTTCATAAGCGCTCGCCTTCATCTGGTCGGGCCCGCGCCGGTAGACCATGGTCACGGTCTCGGCGCCGAGCTTCTTCGATTGCACGGCGGCGTCGATCGCCGTCATGCCGCCGCCGATCACCACGACCCGCCGGCCGACCGGCAACGTGGAAAGGTCCCTGGCCTGCCGGAGAGCGGCAATATAGTCGACAGCGTCGATCACGTTCTCAAGTTCGGTCTCCCGCGGCAGGCCGAGCTTGTTGGTCGAGCCGAGGCCCATGCCGAGGAAGACCGCGTCGTAGTCGCGCCGCAGGTCCTCAAGCTTCACGTCGCGGCCGAGCGCCTGGCCGCGCCGGATCTCGATGCCCCCGATCGAGAGAATGAAATCGACCTCCCGGGCAGCGAAATTGTCGACCGTCTTATAGGCGGCGATGCCGTATTCGTTGAGGCCGCCCGCCTTCTCGCGCGGTTCGAAGATCACGCTGTCGACGCCGGCGAGGCCAAGTTCATGCGCGCAAGCCAGGCCCGCGGGCCCCGCGCCGACGATCGCGACCCGCTTGCCGGTCGGCGCCCCGCGCGCATAGGGCGATTTCCCGGTCGCGATTGTCGGCTCGGTCGCGTAGCGCTGCAGTAGGCCGATCACGACCGGCTTCGCCTCCGCCGCTTCGCGCACGCACGCTTCCTCGCACAACGTTTCGGTCGGGCAGACGCGGGCGCACATGCCGCCCATGATGTTGGAATCGAAAATGGTCTTGGCCGCCCCGGTTCGATTGCCGGCGGCGATCTGGCGGATGAAGAGCGGAATGTCGATTGCGGTCGGGCAGGCCTGCTGGCAGGGCGCGTCGAAGCAGAAATAGCAGCGCTCGGCTTCGACCCTCGCCTCGTGGAAGGTCAGCGGCGCGTGCAGGTCGGCGAAATTGTCCTTGAGAGTCTCGCCGTCCAGGCGTCCCGGGCGGATGTCCGACGCGCCCGGCGGATTGGCGGCGACCGTCATTTAAGGAACCCCATTCCTGACCGTTTGGTCAATCGTTCCGCCGGGCGGCGCGTCTGTCAAGCCCATGTCAGATAGTCGACCGCGGAGACAAGCCGATGATCTCGGCCGCCAGGGGCCATCTTGCCGCTTGGAATGCGGCGCCTACATGCTAGCGGAACGGGGAGGTTCCGCGGCAGCCCGCCAACAGAATGCCGTTGATAACAGAATTGTTGAAGCCCAAATCGGATTGCTGCGGTGCAACAATTCTGCTAGCGTGCCGCTTCAATCGATGCAATCAGGATTTCAGAGGGGCCTATGACAGCCACCTGGAAGACCAAATGGGGCGTTCGCCGCGTTCGCCGCGACACCCCGACGATCGAAGAGGCGTTGATCGCCGCTGAAAGCCTGGCCGCAGACCCCGGTCAGCGCGCGGAAATCGCTGCTTCGCTGATGGGCGTGCCGGTCGAGGATGTCAAGGTGATGGCGGCCAAGCAGGCTGCAAAGACGCGCGGCCGGGCGAGCCTGGTCGCGGGCCGGACGCGCGCCGTCGTGGTCGAGTACAAGCGTCCACGCATGGGCGGGGGACCAATTTCTTTCGCCCGGAAGCGCTGAGCGCCAAGGGCGAAACGCAGCTCGGCGCGCCGGCTTAGAGATTGGCTAGTCGGGCCGCCGAGGGGCGGCTTGTGCGGTATTGGCTGCGCGCCGCGACGTCGATGGAAATGACGGCGACCGCAATCAAGGTCAGCGTCGTCATCTCGGCGAAATCGACATTGAGGAAGGCGAGCGCGACGACGGCCGAGAAGGCCGCGGCCATATAGGGCGCAAGCCGCGTCGGCGCGCGCGGGAGATTGCGGAACGCGAGCCACGTCCCAACCGCCGCCAGTACGGCGCCGAGGACGCCAAGCTCATACCAGACCGTGAAGGCGAGCGCGCGCGGGGTGTCGGCCGGCAGGATGCCGTCGCGAACGCCACGACTGACTGTCGCGAATCCGTGGCCGGTGATCAGCCTGAGCTTGTCGTGGGTGAACACGTTCGCCGCCACCGAAAGCGAGCGATAGGGCGCCGGCAACGAGCCGAGCCGCGCGTGGAAGATCCACGCCGAAATCGTGGGCGCGAGCGCCGGTATCAAGGGCGACAACAGGATCAGCGCGGCGGCGCCCCAGCTCAATTCACGCGCGGTTCGCGACAAGTCCGAGATGGCGAAAGACAGCGCCAGATAGCCGGCAAAGAGCGCGATGGTGAGCGGCGTGTAACTATAGATATAGGCGAAGCAGAGTGCGACGATCAGCAGCAGGCGCGCGAGGCCATTGCGTCCGCGCGCCGCGAGTCCGGCCATCGCCGGGAACAGCAGCACGGCGATCGCCAGGCCGCCAGTCATGAGCCGGCCGTCGTCCGGCGCGCCGAACATGATCTCGGCAAGCCCGCGCGCGACGATCGCCACCATGCCGGCGACCACGCCGATCGGGAACAGGTAGAGATCGGTCGCGGCCGCGTTTTCGCGCGGCGCCGCCACCGCCAACATCGTCGCGACGAGCAGGACGATCAGTTTGAGCAGGAGCTGGCCCGCTACGACCGGATACGGCGTCCAGAGAACGGACAACGCCGCCCAGCCTAGCCCCGCCAGCAAGGCCAGAAAGGCGGGAATGAACAAAGGCCGCATGAAACGCCTGAGAAATCCGGGCTCCGCGTCGAGGGCCGCGGCGATCAGAATGAGACCCACGCCAATCGAGAACATCACGTAAAGGCCAAGCGGGTGGAGCACGACCCCGACCGGCGCGCCGACGGCCAGGACGAGGTAACCGATGCGCGAGAAAAATCGCGAGGCGTCCGCGGCGTCCGCCGCCTCGTCGCGAGTAGGTTCTCTCGAGGCTTTCCTGTCCGCGACCGCCATGACCCCAAACCGGATTGCGCCGCCCGTCTTTCCGCGTCGTCACCGAGGACTATACGACGTCGGCGGCGAGGCGCCTGTGTGCGGCGCGCAACACCTTCGCGTCAATTTGCCGATTGTTGCGAGCTGGCTTTCAGACGCGGGCGATGATTGACGAGAAGCGCGCTGGCGTGCGACGGACGGCCGCTATGGCGATGAGGGCGAAGGCGACGAAGTGAGCGGCAATTCCACGGTCGTCGCCGCCACGCGGGCTGAGGCCGCGCCGCGCCGCGCCGCCTGGCTCGCTCTTTCCGCCTGCGTCGCCTCGATCGCGCTTCTGGCCATGCAGGCGCTGGCCGCGCAGCGGCTCGAGCTGACTTTCGACGAAGCCTATTACACGCTCTGGTCGCGCTCGCTTTCCTTTGGCTATCTCGACCATCCCCCGATGGTCGCCCTCCTCATCCGCGCCTCGACCTCGCTGTTCGGCGATTCGGAGCTCGGGGTACGGGCGCTTTCGCTCCTTCTCGTTGGCGCGCTGCCTGCGCTGATCGCCTTCATCGCCTGGCGCCTGTTCGCTTCGGCGGAGAAGGCGGCGCTTGCGGCGCTGATGTGGATCGCCATGCCGCTCGTCGCCATCGGGGCTTTGTTCGTCACCCCCGACGCGCCGCTCGTCGTATTCTGGACCCTGGGTCTTGCGGCCCTTGTCGAGCTCTGGCGCACGGGCCAAAGGCGCTGGCTGCTCGCGATCGGCCTGGCGCTTGGGCTTGCGCTGCAATCGAAGTTCACCGCCGTCTTTTTCGCCGCCGGGGTCGGGCTTGCCCTGGCCGCGACGCCCTCGCTGCGCCGCTGGCTCGTGTCACCCGCGCTCTATGCCGGCCTCGCTGTGGCGCTGGTCATTTTCGCCCCGTTCGCCGTCTGGAACGCCGAGCACGGCTGGGCGACCTTCGCCAAGCAGCTTGGCCGCGCGCCGCCGCATGGATTCACGCCTTACTATCTGGCCGAGTTCCTCGTCGCGCAGATCGGGCTGATCAATCCGCTCGTTTTCGCCGCGCTCATTCCCGCGGTCGCGGCCATCCCCAGGCGCGCGCCCGTTGCGGCGCGTTCGGCCGGCGAGGCCCGGCGCATTCTCGCCTGCACGATCGCGCCCGCGGCGGTCTATTTCCTCCTGCATTCGCTGCACGACCGCGTCCAGGGCAACTGGCTTGCGCCGCTTTATCCTGCTGCGGCGATTCTGGTCGCGGACTGGGTCGCCGAGGCGCGCCGCGGAAACGCCGCAGGCTTCGCCGGCGCGCTCGCCAAAGCGGCGCCATGGGCTGCGCCAATCGGGATCGCCGTCGCGGCGCTGACCTTCGCGGAGACCATGACCGGCGCCGTACCGCTCGGGCCAGCCAATCCGCTGGCGCGACTCGAAGGCTTTCGGGCGCTCGCGCAAGAACTCGACGCCAGGGCGCGCGAAGACAACGCGCCTTACGTCCTCACCCAGGGCTACGCGCTGACTTCGTTGATGACCTATTACGGCGATCCGGGCATCGCCGTCGTGCAGCCGGAGCAGCGCATGCGCTGGATCTTCGAGCCCGAGCCGTCCGAGTCGCTGTTCGCAGCGCCCGGGCTCGCGCTCGGCGAGCCTGGCCGCCATTTCGACCTCATCCTGGGCCTGCGTTTCCGGAAAGTGGAGCCGGCAGGACTCCTCGAGCGCCGTCAGGCCGGCGGAACGTCCGAGGCTTACGAGCTTTACCGGGTCTCCGACCCGTATGCCCCGGTGCTGGATCCTGTCTGCGAGCGCGGCGAGGTCGATCTTCAACGGCGGTGCCCGTCGTGACGGGGCCTCAATCAGCCAATCCGCAGAAGGATGATTCCAGCAAGAATGACGAGCGCGGCGATCGCGCGTTGCCTGTGGAACGGCTCGCCGAGCACCACAACGCCGATGATCGCGGCGAACACGACCGAGGTCTCGCGAAGCGCGGCGACGGAGGCGATCGGCGCGCGGGTCATCGCCCAGACGACGATCGCATAGCCGACAAACGCGGCAAGGCCGCCGATAAGGCCGCGCCGCCAGCCCTGTGAAAAAGCGTAAGCCACGGCGCGCCCGCGAAGACAAAGGATGATCGGCAGATAGGCGAGCGCGGTCAGCGCGTCCGCCCATGAATTATAGGCGAAGGCGAAGGCCGCGCCAGCGCCCGAAAGCCTCGCGCCTTGCCCGTCGATCACCGAATAGACCGCGATGACGGCGGAATTGGTTATCGCGACCACGATCGTCGAGCGATCGATTCGCCCATGCGCGAGGCCGCTTGCCCCCATCGTCAAAACGCCTGCGACGAGCGCGCCAACTCCGAGGCTGGCGATCGGGCCCGGCGCCTCGCCCAATGTCGCAAGCGCGATGACGGCTGCGATCAGGGGCGCAAGTCCGCGCATCATCGGATAAGCGACGGAGAGGTCGGCGCTGTGATAAAGCCGTCCGACCAGCAGAAAATAGACGATATGGACAGCCGCCGAGGCGACGATGAACGGCATGGCCGCGCCCGCCGGCCGCGGCAGGATGAGCGCGGCCGCGAGAGCGGCCACGCCGCACCAGATCGCGACGATTGCGGAAGTGAGGAACTTGTCGCTCGCGCTCTTGACGAGCGAGTTCCACAGCGCATGAAGGACCGCCGCGCCAAGGACGGCGGCCAAAACGCCGGAACTGAGGTGGGCAGAGTCGGTCATGAAAGAGTCACAGTGATGGATTCGCCCTTGGCCGTCGAGCAGCGTGACGAGCCGGCCCTGCGACAGCGGGCGCGCGCGGAGGCGCGCGGCTCGTTCGTGCGCGTCGGGGCGCGCACCGAGCCCGCGCGGCTGTTCGAGACTGGGGGCCTGCGCTGGCGCTTTCCTCGCTCGTCGAGCCCTTGCGAGGCGGCGATCGTCAACACCGGCGGCGGCGTCGCGGGCGGCAATTCCTATGCCGTGAGCCTGACGCTCGGCGAAGGCGCCGAGGTCGAGGCGACGACGCCCTCGGCGGAGCGGATCTATCGCAGCCACGGCCCTGCGGCCTCCATCGCGACCCGGCTTGCGCTCGCGCCGCGCGCGCGGCTCGTCTGGCTGCCGCAGGAGACGCTGGTCTACGACGGGGCGCGGCTCGAGCGGCGCCTCGAGGTCGAGGCGTCGGAAGAGGCTGAGTTCGTGATCGCCGAAACGCTTGCGTTCGGGCGTCTCGCGATGGGCGAAAGCCGGATCGACGCGAGCGTAAGGGATTCATGGCGCGTTCGCCGGGACGGCCGCCTCGTCTTCGCCGACGAGACGCGACTGGAACATGCGGGTTCGGACCTGGATCGCAAGGCAGTCGGGCGCGGGCGCGCGGGCGCTCGCGACGATCGTCGCCTCGGCGCCCAATATCGAGGCCCGCCTGCCCGATTTACGGGCGGCGCTTGGCGCGGGCGGCCCGGACATCGAAAGCGGCGCGAGCGCGTTCGATCACCTGATCGTCGTCCGTCTTCTCGGCCCCTCGTTCGACCGATTGCGCATGAGCCTCGTCGCGTCCATTGTCGCGCTTGGCGGACGCAAACCGCGGCTGTGGCCATAAAGTCCAGGGCGCGGAAATTGCTGGACCGCCGAACAGCGCGAGGAGGGACGGGGCCCGATGAATCTGACGCCGCGGGAAAAGGACAAGCTTCTGATCGCGATGGCGGCGATGGTGGCGCGCCGCCGGCTCGAGCGCGGGGTCAAGCTCAACCATCCGGAGGCGGTGGCGCTCATCACCGATTTCGTCGTCGAGGGCGCGCGCGACGGGCGTTCGGTGGCCGAGCTCATGGAGGCCGGCGCCCATGTCGTCTCGGCCGACCAGGTGATGGACGGGATCGCCTCCATGATCCACGACATCCAGGTCGAGGCGACTTTCCCTGACGGCACCAAGCTCGTCACCGTCCACCATCCGATCCGCGGCGCCGACGACAAAGAGATCCCCGGCGAGGTTCTTGCCGAGGAGGGCGAGATCGTCATGAACGTCGGCCGCGAGACGCTGACGCTGGAGGTGTCCAACACCGGCGACCGGCCGATCCAGGTCGGCTCGCACTATCATTTCTTCGAAACCAATCCGGCGCTCAAGTTCGACCGCGTGAAGACGAAGGGCTACCGCCTCGACATTGCCGCGGGGACCGCCGTTCGCTTCGAGCCCGGCCAGAGCCGATCCGTGCGCCTCGTCGCCATCGCGGGCAAGCGCGAAGTCTACGGCTTCCGCCAGGAGGTGATGGGCAAGGTGTGAGGCCTCACGCTCGCGAGGGTCGGCGAGAGGCCAAGTTGCCTTACGATTGTGTCCGCCTTACATTGCATAAAGTAAGGCACCGTGGATATTTCAGATGACCACCAAGCGAGCCGCCGTTGACCATGACTTCGGCGAAGCGACCGTGACCAGCAAAGGCCAGATCACCGTGCCGAATGACTTGCGCAAGGCGCTCGACATTTCGGCCGGAGACCGGCTCCGATTCGTGCGAGCGGCGGACGGTTCGGTGCGCCTCGAAGCGCGCAAGCGTCGCCGGATCGTCGATTTCGCGCGCGCCAATGCGTTTCGCGCCGGCGAAGCGGGCCTCGATTTGGACAAGACGATCGACGAAGCCATCACGGCGGCTATGATTGAACGCGAGCGAAGAAGCCGTAAAGGATGATCGGCCTCGACACGAACGTTCTGCTGCGCCTGTTCATCGAAGACGATCCTGCGCAAAGCAATCGCGCGCGCAGCTTTGTCGACGCCGCGACGGCCGACGAGCCTTGCGTCGTCAATCCCGTCGTCCTCGCCGAGTTCGCCTGGACGCTTGCCCGGAACTTCAAGAAGAAGCGGCACGAAGTGGCGCATCTGATCGAGGGGATCCTTTCTATGGACGACCTGGAAGTCTCGTTCCGCCACGCCGCGCAGGATGCTCTTGCGGCTTATCGCGCCGGCAAGGCCGACTTTCCCGACTATTTCCTCGCCGAAATCAACCTCGAACTCGGCTGCGCCTCCACCGCGACCTTCGATCAAGCCGCCCTCGACCATTCCGCCTTCTCCCCCGTGCCGTGAGCCCGCCCATGCCTCCTGCCCGCAACGCGCTCCCCCCGACCTCCCTGCCCCGCGCCCATTACGCCGAGATGTTCGGCCCCACGACCGGCGACCGGGTGCGCCTCGCCGACACCGAGCTCATCATCGAGGTCGAGAAGGATTTCACCACTTACGGCGAGGAGGTGAAGTTCGGCGGCGGCAAGGTGATCCGCGACGGCATGGGGCAGGCGCAGACGACCAACGCACGCGGCGCGGTCGACACCGTCATCACCAACGCGCGTCATCCTCGACCATTGGGGGATCGTGAAGGCCGACGTGGGCCTCAAGGACGGGCTCATCGCGGCGATCGGCAAGGCCGGCAATCCGGACATCCAGCCCGGCGTCACCATCATCGTCGGGCCCGGCACCGAAGTGATCGCCGGCGAGGGCAAGATCCTCACCGCCGGCGGCTTCGACACCCACATCCATTTCATCTGCCCGCAGCAGATCGAGGAGGCGCTGATGTCGGGCGTGACCTCGATGCTGGGCGGCGGCACGGGGCCGGCGACCGGCACCTTCGCCACCACCTGCACGCCCGGCCCCTGGCACATCCAGCGCATGATCGAGGCCGCGGACGCCTATCCGATGAACCTCGGCTTCGCCGGCAAGGGCAACGCCTCCAAGCCCGCCGCGCTCGTCGAGCAGGTCAAGGCCGGCGCCTGCGCGCTCAAACTGCACGAGGACTGGGGCACGACGCCGGCGGCGATCGACTGCTGCCTTAGCGTCGCCGACGATCACGACGTGCAGGTGATGATCCATACCGATACGCTGAACGAATTGGGCTTTGTCGAGGACACAATCAAGGCGTTCAAGGGCCGCACCATCCACGCCTTCCACACCGAGGGCGCGGGCGGCGGCCACGCGCCCGACATCATGAAGGTCGCGGGCCTGCCGAACGTGCTGCCTTCGTCGACCAACCCGACCCGGCCCTATACGAGGAACACGCTCGACGAGCATCTCGACATGCTGATGGTCTGCCATCACCTCGATTCGAGCATTCCCGAGGACCTCGCCTTCGCCGAGAGCCGCATCCGCAAGGAAACGATCGCCGCCGAAGACATTCTGCACGATCTCGGCGCGCTCTCGATGATGTCGAGCGACAGCCAGGCGATGGGCCGGGTCGGCGAGGTCATCATCCGCACCTGGCAGACGGCGGACAAGATGAAGCGCCAGCGGGGCGCCCTCGAAGGCGATACGGCCCGCAACGACAACGCGCGGGCAAAACGCTACGTCGCCAAATACACCATCAATCCCGCGATCGCGCATGGGGTCTCCAAGCACATCGGCTCGGTCGAGAAGGGCAAGCTCGCGGATCTCGTCTTGTGGACGCCCGCCTTCTTCGGCGTGAAGCCCGATTGCATCATCAAGGGCGGCGCGATCGCCGCGGCCCTTATGGGCGACCCGAACGCCTCGATCCCGACCCCCCAGCCCGTCCACTACCGCCCGATGTTCCGCTCGCACGGGAAGGCGCTGCACGGCTCGTCTTACACATTTGTCTCCGAGGCGGCGCTCGCCGGAGGCCTGGCGCGCAAGCTTAAAGTGGCGAGGAGCCTGATCGCGGTCGAGAACACGCGCGGCAAGATCGGCAAAAAAAGCATGATCCACAATGGCGCGACGCCGAAGATCGAGATCGACCCCGAGACCTATGACGTGCGCGCGAACGGCGACTTGCTCATCTGCGAGCCGGCCGACAAGCTGCCGATGGCGCAAAGGTATTTTTTGTTTTGAAACTGCAAGAACCCCCCTCGTCTTGACGTGCCTCGAACGACGACTCCAGCGGAGAAGTCGCCAACTTGGAGGCTCGTCTTCAGCCCGCACTTCGCCAGCGCTACGAGCGCGACCTAATCCGGGCGAGCTAAAAGGTTCTGTCTTGGCCCTGCTACCGTCACCGCAATTGCCGCCGTTGTCGCCCCGTAATGGCCACGCCCGGCCGGCGGTGGCTGGGCTACGATATGGTATGGTGGATTGAGACATATTTCTTAATATGGGCATGCGGCCTGTTGGCCATTAAACTTCTTGTCTATTTCCAACTGACATGAAGAGCACTCTTTATACAACACTTGAACACTTTTTAGCTTTTCCAGCGAAAGCCAAATGCCGGTGCCAATGTAAGGTGTAACCTGACCATTCTTGATGATACAGACAGGTGACAGAAACGCTTGGGGCTTCTCGCTCGACGCATAATAGAGCGTAACTACACCTTCGTACATGTCTCGGTCACCCCCAAAATCAAAGCGCATATACCTGCCGTCTAATTTTTTTAATTCGGGTTTTACATAGGGCATCCAGTCTCGATCGGCAAGCACTGGCGACTGGGAGTTCTTGAAAAGATACCGCAATGGCTCCGTGTGCGTCAGGGTTAAAACGTTGTCATCCCCGAAAACGCTCCTTAGTCTTATCGAGATCCAATCGGTGTTGTTGAACATGCCGAACAAGAAGCCGAAAATAAGAGAAAGAGCAAAAGTCGATAAAATCACGCTTGGCCATTGGATTACTTCGGTTAGCGAGCGCGATTCATTCCTTAGCCGGAGAGCGACATGAGCAAAGCCCAGGGGGATCGCCACGCTAAGAAAGGTCAGCGCGATATAAGTGATTGGAAGCTGTGCGTCACTGATCTTCGGGAGGTCGCTTATGAAGCTCGCGATAAATAGGGCCAGAAACCCTGGTAGGACATAGACCAGCCACCGCTTGTCGCCGAGGAATTCCACCGGTCACTCAGTTGCATGTTGTCGTGCAAGCTCCGTGGCAGCAGTGCTCTGCTCCGGGACAGATAATCCCGCTGCAGCTTCCCGGCGCGTCCGCTTCAACGCATGAGTGCTTGGCTTGGTTAGCGTCGATTGACTGGATACCCGATGCCGGGTGCTCGGTAACGAGCGATATGCCTATATTTGTGCTGGATGGCTTCTTGCCGGCCTTAATGTATTCAGCGGCCGCCTCGACAGCCTCGGCGGCCATGCGTCGCCCCGATCGCGCCTTCTTTAACCAGCGCAACATCAGCGCAGTCACCGTACGCGGAAACGATACGAACGCCTTCGTCCTTGCCCGCCGCCTTCAGCGCCGCGTACCCTCCGTACGCGGCCGACGCGTTGATCGCAAAAACAAGATCAATGTGATCGGCCTTCTGAAGGATGTTCTCCATCGCCCTGCGGCCGCCGTCGGATGCGCCCTGCGTCACGTCGGAGCCGACGATCTGCGGGCTGTCGCTCTGCGAGAAGTGCTTTTGATCCTTGACCGGGATACCAAAGCCGGTGAGGAAGCCGTTATGGCGCTGGTGGTCGACCGACGGCTGGCCTGGGGTCAGGTCGAGCGTGGCGATCTTGGCAGACGCAGCCTTGTCGCCAAGCGCGCCCCGCGCCCATTGGCCAATGAGCTGGCCGGCGCTGAAGTTGTCGGTGGCAAAATTGGCGTCCGCGGCGTTTTCGGGGTCAAGCGGTGTGTCGAGCGTGATGACGAGAACGCCAGCCTTGCGGGCCTTCTCGACCGTCGGCACGATCGCCGTCGAATTGCTCGGGACCAAGAGGATGCCCTTGGCCCCGGCGGCGATCAGCTGCTCGATCGCTCTCACCTCTCCGTCATTGTCCCCGTCAAACTTGCCGGCGTAGGCTTGCGGGGTGAGGCCCAATTCCTTGGCCTTGGCCTCGAAACCTTCCTTCATCTTGACAAAGAACGGATTGGTGTTGGTCTTCGTGATCAGCCCGACGATATCGCCGGCGTTGGCAGGCGCGCTCACGAGGGCAAGCGACAGAACTGCAGCCGCGAAGGACTTAACAGTATTGGAGACTCCAAACATGACGTTCCCTCGCCCTTTGAAAGCGCAGATCTTATCGCCGTATTATGGAGACATTTATCAGCTGCCATGAGACAACACAAGATGCAAGTCATAGTGCTGGGTCCTGCTTAAGGGCGACTGTAACCGGCTTCGCCAGAAATGGGATCGTCGCATTCCATCGGGTAGGTTTCCGCTTGCGCGGGAATGACATCGCGAGCGCGACAGTCATGCAGCGCCCTCTCGTTCAGGCCTCTCGGAGCTGCTCGCTTCGGCGCCGGAAGCTCAGGTGTTCCTGCGCGACTGGCCGACGGAGTTGATCGCGCGGCCGGTCCGCAAGCGCTCCCTTCCCGTCGTCGCCGCGCTTCCGGGCCTTGCGCGATTGGCGGCGCCTCGCACGCGGGGGTTGGTCGAGGCGATCGAGGCGCTGGCCGCCGAGATCGACTGGCGGCAGGGTGGCGCGGCGTCCTCCTGCTGGCTCCGACGCCGGACGAGGCCGTGCTACGCGACTGTCCCGAGTCCTCCGATCCTGCTCGTTTTGCGCACGACGCCTCTTGCCGTGTGAGCGATCGGGGCCATGGAAGAGCCGGGCGCGGACCCCAACGAGGCGGCCGAAAGCCAACGGCGGCGGATGTCTGGAGCCATAATTTCTGCAAGAGCGTGTCGCGCGACAATTGATTGCAGAAACGCAGAAACAGCGCTAAGCTCGCCCCATGATTGATCCTCTCCACGTGAGCGGCGCTTCCGCCCGTTCCGGCGCTCCGCTTCCGCCGTTCCGCCGCCGCCGCGGGACAGGGGCCCGAGGATTTTTTTTCGCGGAAAATCCCGCGTAACCCATTGAAAAGGCTCATTCCGGACGAGAGAATCCAAGGAAATCCAAGCTTTTCCAACCCCTAAATCGACGGGTTCCAAAGCGAAAGAGCGCGGGATCAAGGAAACCCAAATCGGATCGACCCATCGCGGCCGGCCGCCGGAGGAGCCGGACCAACTCCGGCCGGACGGATGGCGCTTGAGGGCGCCCTCTGGATCGCTCGCCTTCGGCCTCGCCGCGCCGGACGCCTACCAGCAGCCGCCCCAGCCGCAGCGCGGACCCCAACCATAGCCCCAGCCCGGACCGTAGCCGCCATAATAATAACCGTTCGAATTCGCGATCGCCGCGTCCGGCCAGCGCCCCGCCCGCGACGCCCAGGGCCGCGCCGGCGACCGCGGCGTTCTCTGCCTGCTGCGAGTTGGCGCGAAGGTTCGCGTAGTTCGCCGCATAGCAGCGCTGATAGGCATGTGTTCCGGGGTGTAGTCCGGACGCCATGCAGACGTTCGAAGCCTGCATGCTCGATTGTTCCGGGGTCTGACACCCGGCCGCGGCTCCGGCGATGACCCCCAGAACCGCGATCGCGACGAGTTTTTTCATAGGCGCGTTTCCCCCCAGTTCCCGTTAAGACCGGGGGCATTCTGGCAATTTCTTGCGATCCCCGCAATCGGCCCGTTGCTCACGGGGCGGCGATTTCTCGCCGAGCGCATGCGCCTCGAGAGGGCGCGAAGGCGAGGAGCGGGATCTTGCCCATTCGCTGGCCCGGTGCTCCTGTCGAACCGGCCCGCATGACGCCAGCAGCGCGCCCGGGGCTTATAGGGACGGTGACCATTGCTTGTCCGCGATCGGAGGCGCCCAGCGATGAGCATAGCTAACGAAGCGCTGCATTCGTTGGTCGAGGCTCTGCGCGCGTTGCTCGAGACCGCGGGGCCGCAGGCTGAGGCGTTCCTGCACGACTGGCCGCATGAATTGATCGGGCGGCCGGTTGGCGAGCGCTCGCTTCCGGTCGTGGCCGCTCTGCAAGGCCTGTCGCGCTTGGCGGCGCCCGAGACCCGCGCCCTTGTCGAGGCGGTCGAGGCCCTGGCCGGCGATCTCGACTGGCGGCAGACCTATACAAGCGCCGATTTCGGCGCGCGCTTCCTGGAAAACTACGGCTATAACGAATGGGTCGGGCAGCGCGGCGCGTTCATCAGCGACCGGGTCGCCTGCGGCGTTCTTCTGCTCGGGCCTGAGACCGAATATCCCGACCATGCGCATGAGGCGGAGGAACTCTATCTCCCGCTCGCCGGGCGCGCCTTGTGGCGTTCGGATGTCGCCGATTGGCGGCTTCGTCCGCCGGGGAGATGGATCCACCATCCCTCGTGGACCGGTCACGCCATGCGCACTTCGCAGGAGCCCCTGCTCGCGGCCTATGTCTGGCGCGCCGGCGATCTCCAGGCGAAATCGCGCATCGGGCGGTGACCCGCGGCGCCCGGCGGAAGCGCCCTGCCGCTTGCCGCGGCGTCTCCACCGCGCTTAATGGCGGCCAGTCGACCTCGAACGGAGAGCCTATGTCTTCCAGACCGAAAGCCGCGCCTCATGTCCATATCTCGGAGCCGCATGTGCGGGTGACGGAATGGCGGTTTACGCCCGGCGCCGAGACAGGATGGCACCGGCACGAGGCCGATTATGTCGTCGTGCCCCTGGCTGACGGCGACCTTCTGCTCGAGGAGCCGGGCGGCGGCTCGCGCACCGCCACGCTCAAGCGGCACGTCCCCTATGCGCGGCGCGCGGGCGTCGAGCACAACGTGATCAACGCCAACGCATACGACTTCGCCTTTATCGAGATCGAGCATCTGAAGCCGTGAGGCCCGGAGCGCTCGTCCCTTACTCGGCGGCCGCCGCCTTGTCGTCGAGCGCCGGATAGTCAGTGTAGCCGGCGGGACCGTCGCTGTAGAAGGTCTCGGAGTTCCAGGCGTTGAGCGGCGCGCCGAGCGCAAAACGGCGCGGCAGGTCGGGATTGGCGAGGAAAAGCTTGCCGAAGGCGACCGCGTCCGCTTCGCCGGCGGCGACGGCTGCCTCGGCCGCCTCGCGCGTGAATCCCTCGTTGGCGACATAGACGCCGCCGAACGCCGCTTTGAGATCGGGTCCGAGCCGCGGCGCCTTGGTCGATTCACGGGCGCAAAGGAAGGCGATCTTCCGCCGGCCGAGCTCGCGCGCCACGTGGCCGAAGGTCGCGGCCAGATCGCTGTCGCCCATGTCATGCAAGTCGCCGCGCGGCGCGAGATGCACGCCGACACGTCCCGGACCCCAGACGGAGACGACGGCGTCCGTCACTTCGAGCATGAGCCGGGCGCGGTTCTCGATCCCGCCGCCGTAGGCGTCGGTGCGCTTGTTCGCGCCGTCCTGCAGGAACTGATCGAGCAGGTAGCCGTTCGCGCCGTGGATCTCGACCCCGTCGAAGCCGGCCGCCTGGGCGTTCTCGGCCCCCCGGCGATAGGCCTCGACGACGCCAGGAATTTCCTTGGTCTCAAGCGCGCGCGGCGCGACATACGGGCGCTGCGGGCGAATGAGACTGACATTGCCTTTCGGCGCGATGGCGCTCGGGGCGACCGGAAGCGCGCCGTCATGATAGACGGGATCGGAGATGCGCCCGACATGCCAGAGCTGGAGCAGGATGCGCCCGCCGGCGCCATGCACGCCCTCGACGATCTTGCGCCAGCCCTCGACCTGCTCGTCGGACCATACGCCGGGCGTATGCGGATAGCCGACGCCCGCCGGCGCAACCGAGGTCGCTTCGGAAATGATGAGGCCGGCGGAAGCGCGCTGCACGTAATAGTCGCGCATCAAGGCGTTCGGAACGCGCCCTGGGCCGGTCGATCGGTTGCGCGTCAGGGGCGCGAGGAAGATGCGGTTGGGAACCGCGAGATCGCCGATCTGCAAGGGGTCGAACAGGGTGGGCATTGCGTTCACTCTCCGACTTGAAAGCGGGCGCGAGAGCGCCGGGGACCGCCTCGGCCGCTTCAGCGGCGCCCGAGGCTTGTCACGCCATTTGTTTGTAGCTGGGGTTATGCTTGAGAGAAGACCAGGAGCCGGATCGGGTCAATGCCGGGCCTTTTCGTCTTCCCCGAAAATGACGAACGCGCGCAACTCGATGCTCTCGCGAGGCGGCGCGTCCTGAGGCGCGGTCGGATCGATGAAAGCCGTATGCGGCGCGAAACGCGCGACCGCGCCGTCGTCGCGCGAGTCGTAGCACTTGAGCAGCAGAACCTCGTCCGCGCGCATTTCCGGCGCATAGAACCACCGCTGGCCCGGATTATAGATGAGATTGTAAGTCTCGCCGCGCCGGTCGCGAAAGACGAGGTCGGAGGCGACGAGGTCCTGCGGCGCGACGCTGCGCGCGTCGCAGACGGCAAGCGGGGCGTCGAGCACCGGCGACTTGATCGGCCGCCACAGATTGACGATGGCGACGCGACGGCGAAGCAATGCGTCGGCTTCATCAGGATATTCGATCCGAAGGCGCGACTCGCCGGACGTCGCCGTCTGATCGACATGAACGCGATTGGCCGGCTGGCGGGGAACGCCTGGCGTCGTCGAGCGGTCGTTCTCGCCGGGCACGCGGCGCCGGAGCGTGTGGTCAAAGACGCGCACTTCGGCGGCCCCAGTGACCCGCTTCAAGAGCGCGACGGACTCAGGGTAATAGACGCGCCTGATTTCATCCTCGTCCCAGAAATTCTTGACCGCGCTTGTGTGGGTCAGGAACTGGAACCCGACGTCGTCCAGCAACAAATCCGGGGCCGCGGGACGAAGGTTGTGAATTATCGTCGCGCGCTCATCAGGCTTAGCGGTCGACCATGGAACGCCAGGCGGAGGCTGGTAGGCGTAAGTGACCGGCTTCTCGCCTGCCGCGGCCAGATAGTTCAAGGCGGCCTGAATGCTGGGAAGCGACGCAGTTGCGATCTGAGCCATATCGAACGTCCGATCCAAAAGTCTATCGATTTTATCTGGTACGGATTTGGCGGTTGTCAACGCCCTCGTCGTCGCGGCGCTGAGACTGCGGCCTCAGGCGAGAAGCGAGCGTCACGAGAGCCAGATCCGTCGCGCTCGCGGAAGCCGCGAGCCCTTGCGCCCGCGCCCGCTGGCCGATGGCGGCTCGGGTGTTGTTTTCGGTCAGGATGATTATCTAAGGCGACGGCGGGATATTCGCCGTCAGCCGGGCGACAAAAGCCCATGTCAGCAGGAGGCGCAGCAATGGCAGGTTCAACGGAGCGGGCGGTTCTCGCCGGCGGATGCTTCTGGGGCATGCAGGATCTGATCCGCCGCTATGCCGGGGTTATTTCGACCCGGGTCGGCTACACCGGCGGCGAGGTCCCGAATGCGACCTACCGCAACCACGGCAATCACGCCGAGGCGATCGAAATCATCTTCGACCCGGCGAAAATCAGCTACCGGACGCTGCTCGAGTTCTTCTTTCAGATCCACGATCCGACGACCCGAAATCGTCAGGGCAACGACATGGGCGCGAGCTATCGGTCGGCGATCTTCTATACCAATGACGAACAGAAGCGCGTGGCGCTCGACACGATCGCCGATGTGAACGCCTCAGGCTTGTGGCCGGGCAAAGTGGTCACGGAAGTGCAGCCTGCCGGTCCGTTCTGGCAGGCTGAGCCTGAGCATCAGGACTACCTCGAGCGCTACCCGAACGGCTACACCTGCCACTTCCCTCGCCCGAACTGGGTGCTTCCGAAGCGGGCTGCGGCAGCCGCCGAGTAACCCGCGAAGGCATGGCCGTCGTTGCGGATTGTGGCGTCTGCGTTCTCAGTCCGCCGCGACGAGCAGCGTCCGCCAGACCAGGAAGCAGAAGAGCGCCGCGCCAATCAGGAGACCGAATGATCCGATGATGGTCGGCAGCGCCGGACCGCCGGTCAGGGTGAAGGCCAGCCCGATCAGCGTGATCGGGGTGGAGATCACGAAGATCCAGAACTGATAGAGGGCGAGACTCGATGCCTTCATCGCCGGCCATTGCCGATAGGCCATGCCGAAGATCGAATGACACGCGAAGCCGATGAGGTTGATGTGCGCGTGGACGGGCATGAACAGGAAGTTCTCGCTCGCCCCCATCACGATGCCGAGAACCATTCCGAGCACCAACCATAACGCTCCGATGGCGAGGTAGGTCGAATCGATCGATTTCAACTTGCGCTCCGAATCAGCCCCGCCGATCTCCAGAGGAAGATAGCACAAAGTTACGTTCGTCGAGCGGATTGGCGACAGGATTGGCGGGTGTTCTGGGTCGGCGTCGCGCACGTCCTTGGCCGGGGACCGGTCGCGTGCGGAGCGAGACGCGAATGCCGTTTGAAGTCGAGGATGCGCGAATCCTGATGGCTTTGCACCCGGAAACGCCTGCATTTCCGGGCATTTTCTTCACGGCTCCGAAACCTGGCCGCGTTAGAACAAGCGCAGGCTGGACTTCAGACAAGGGCCATGCAATGCGCAAAATCGTGACTTCGGTTGTTTTCGGGCTGGCCGCCTTGGGCGCGGTGAGCGCTCACGCTGCCGACCGGGTCGCCGTGCCGGTCTCTGGGCTCAAGAATGACGAGGGCGTCGTGCGCTGCGGGCTTTACGACGGGGCGCAAGCCTTCCCCAAGGCCGGACAGGAAAGCCGGGGGGTCATCGCCAGGATCAAAGGGGGAGAGGCGACCTGCGTCTTCACAGGGCTCAAGCCCGGAACCTATGCAGTCGCCGCCTTCCACGCCGAGAACAACGAGACGCAAATGCAGTATGGCATGTTCGGCAAGCCGAAGGAAGGCTATGGATTCTCCCGCAATCCGCCCTCGCATATTGGCGCGCCGGCCTTCGCCTCGGCCGCCTTCGACTATGCAGGCGGCGCCCAGACGGTCCCGATCAGGCTGACATACTGAACCGCGCCCGCCCGATCCTCGCGCAGCTTCCAGCCCGGCGCCACAGCAGGGCCGCCTCCTTCGTAATTCGTTAGCCATATTCGTAAATTTTTAAGCCTCCGCGCCCTACCCTCTGGCGCGAGAGGGAATTTCGATGCGCCGCATATGGATCGCCATGCTGTCGCTGCTTGCGCTCGGGAGCGCCGCGCGCGCAGCCGACCTGCCGCCGGCGCCTGAACTACCGCCCCTGACGGCCGAGCCGGGCTGGACCGGGTTTTACGCCGGGCTCAATGTCGGGGGCGCCCTCGGCTCGAGCCGCAACGCCTTCACCATCGCGGGAGTCGGGCTTCCGACCTTCAATACGTCGCTTGACGGCGTTGTCGGGGGCGGCCAGGCCGGTTACGACTGGCAGACGGGCCCCTGGGTGCTCGGGCTCGAAGCGAGTTTCGACGGGAGCGGCCTCAGCGGCAGCCGCACGGCGCCCTGCCTGCCGCCTCTCTGCGGCGCGTTCGCGGCGCGCTATACGCAGAGGCTCTCCTGGTTCGGGACGCTGCGGCCACGGATCGGCTACGCGCTCGGCAACTGGCTCGTTTACGCCACCGGCGGCGGCGCCCTCGGCCAGGCAGGCACGACCGCGACCGCCACCTACGGGGGCTTCACCGCCACCGACAATCGCAGCCAGACGCGGGACGGCTGGACGCTGGGCGGAGGCGTGGAAGTCGAGATCGCGCAGGGCTGGAGCGCCAAGATCGAATATCTTTATCTCGATCTGGGCAGCCGCACGACGACCTATCCCCTGATCCCGCCGATCTCGAACACGTCGCGCCTCAGCGCCAATGTGATCACCGCCGGCGTCAACTACCACTTCTGAGAGTAGGCCGGCTGGATCGAGACCCCGCAGTCATGGGACGACGTTTGGCGGGCATGGGTCGACCGCGCCATTGCTCGCGCCGCAGAGCAGCAAATTCATCACGGTCGGATTGTCGAAGTATCCCGTGTGCGCAATCGTGGGATCGGAAAACAAGAGCGGCACGCTGAACTCGCCGTTCGACAGGTAGACGTTGGTCAGTTTGACCGAGCGCCGCTCGGGGCGTGGAACTTTGAGATCCCGCGGCCTCAGCCGCAAGCTCAAGATGTCGTTCGGATCGGTGAAGGCGACGATCTGTTTCTCTGTCGGGGATTGCTCAACACCGTTCGCTTGGAGAAGCGCCGGCGACTTGGGCTTGACCGCTGTCCAGCACTTGGCGAACCGCTGCGCGACGGGGTCCGGAGGCGCGGCGCCTCCAAGCCGGTGCGGATAGAAGCGCAGCCGCGAGAGGTCGAGCAAAGCGATCTGGTTCGCCATCATGTAGATGTAGTCGGTGTTCGCCAGAAGCTTGCCTGCTGCGGTGTTTCTGAGAGTGTTGTCGCAATTCTCATTGCGGAGCTCGTCATCGATCGCGTCCATCAGCATGTAGCCGCCGAGGCTGTGGGTGATGATGACGGTCGGGTCGTTATAAAGGCCGGGTTGGCAGGTCTTGCCGTTCTTGCCTGGCGTTCCGCCGGTCACAAGGCAAAGCGCGGCCTCAACGGAGGGACGCATCACATTGTCGCGGAAAGTTCCGCCATAGAGCACGACATCGCCGAGCCTGCTGTCGATGAAGTCCCTGGCGAAGCTCGCGAACGCCTGCTTTTGCGGCGCCTTCCCATCGTCCTTGGCCAGATTGCATTTGATCTGTTCGGTCAGCGGAGCCCAAAGAAGGTAGTTCACGTTGAGCGTGACCGGCCCGTCGGAGCTGGCCCCAAAGGAATAGGTATAGAGCTGCGCCTGGGCGTAGTCGGGAACTCCGGTGATGGTGATTGGGGTCGGGACCGGGTGAATGAGGGCGGGAAACACCGGGTCTGTGTGAGAGCACCCGGACGTTTGCGGTTCCGAAGGTCCACGGGGGACCTGAACGAGCCTGAAACGCTGCGCAAGCGACTGAATGAAAGCCTTCGAACTGGTAGGGGGCAGGCGTTCCTATGCCATGGATGATAAGCACCTGCAGCGGCCGCTCAGGCGTGGCGGCGAGCGCGCTCATTCCCTTGAAAGATTCCTGGCCCGTAACGGATTCCTGTTGGAGGACCGGTGTTGGCAGCGCGCTGCAGGCAGCCAACAGGAAGAGTGAGAGGGCGGCCAGCATCGGCCGCAGTGTCCAAGACAAATGAAAACGGTAGCCGCGCCGCGCGCGATGCTCGCGTCCATGAGATGAGGCGATCGACATGGCCCACCCCCGCCGACGCGTCAGCCGCTCGTCTTGGCCGCAATTGCGGGATTCGATCCGGCGCACGAGAAGTGAGAGGCGGACTTTTCCGGTTCACGAGTTCCAGTAAAGAAATAAATTTTATCGCGAAGACTTACGCAAAATCAGACGAAGGTTGCCGCTCGACCGGAATTACTCGCTGCCCCACACAGCCCGACTTGGTCTCGCCAAAAATCCGAATCAACTGACGACGCCATCCGTCGTCAGATTTTCACATGTCCTTACGTCAGACAATAGCGCCGGCTCAAAGCCGCAAGAATTTTTCATCTTTCCCGAGCCGCCAGGCGAGCGCGTGTCGGCGGAGCGGTTGAAGTCGGCTTCGACCACGCGCATCGCGTCGGCGACCCAATCGCGGTCGAGCGCAGAGGCTCCGGCGGGGCGGCGCGAGACGTCAAACCATGATCTCCGCGAAGGGGGCTTCGAAGCGAGGGCCCGGTCGTTCAATACGCTTAGGGCGCGCCGCGACTGGCGAGGCCAGTTCAACGGCTCCGGGGAATAAAGCCGGGCACGCCCGTCTCCACCACAGGGTTGCGCCGGACGTTCGTCGTTATGCCTTGGCTAATCTCCCGCATAGCGTCTTCAGGCAGGGTCGAGATGTCAAAGTTCTCCTGGATACGGGAAGCCGCGCGAGAGGTAACTAGAAACGCAGTGCCGCGCTGCACCGCCCAGGCAAGCGCGACTTGAGCAGGCGTCTTGTGGACGCGCTGTGCGATGGCTGCGATCACGGGATCGTCCAGAACTTTCGGATCCAAGCCGTGTCCCAATGGTGCGCCCGCTTGCACGACAATCCCATTTTCCCGACAAAACTCGACCAGGTCCCATTGAGGGAAATACGGATGGCACTCGACCTGCGCCACTGCAGGCTTGATCCGCGCGGCCGCGACGATCCCGCGCAGCTGATCCAAAGTAACATCCGACAGGCCGATCGACTTGCATTGACCCTCGTCCACAAGGCGCTCGAGCGCTCCCCATGTCTCGACCAGCGTCACTCCGGAATCATAGATGACCTGATCGCGCTGGTCCCTCGGGTCCTGCTCGTCGCCAGGTCGAAAGGCGAAGGGGGTGTGGATAAGATAGCAATCGACGGTGTCGATTTGCAGCCGCCGGCGGCTGGCGTCAAAGGCGGGCTTGACCCGCTCGGGGCGATGATTGGTGTTCCATAGCTTGGTGGTGACGAAGACGTCTTCTCGCCGAGCTATCCCGGCCCTGAACGCCGCCTGCATGGCGTCGCCAACCTCTTCTTCATTGCGGTAGCGCTCCGCGCAATCGAAGTGCCGAAAACCCACCTCGAGCGCGGTCCGAGTCGCTTCCTTGGTCGCGATGGGGTCGGCGATCAGCGTGCCAAAGCCGACCGCGGGAATCGCGCCAGATCCATTGTTGAGAGGGATTTTCGCATAGCGAAGCATATCGGGGGGCGCCATGCTGATGCTCCTCGCCTGTCGAGCGCCTGCGGACCGCTCATGAACTGATTGCGTCGGACGACTCGCTTTAGCCATTCGGCATTGACGAGACGCGAGCGGCGAAGCGAGCATAAGCCATGCGCGAGCGCGAGGGAAAGCGCGCGTTTGCGCCAGGTCAGGCCGCGATCGGCGCCCGCCGGGCCTTCATCGGCCCCGGCCTCGAGACATGGCTGCCTGGATGGAACGGAGCGGTTAGAGCGCCAATGTTGGGGGCAGGCGCCCTTTCGGTTGCAGCGCCGCCAGTATCAATTGGCGAGCGGAGGCCGATCGCCCCGCCCGTTGAGCGCCCCCGGCGCCCAGTTCACGCCATCGCGCATGGCGTAGAAGATATGAGCGCCGATGCGGTCGACCCGTTTCAGGTAGCCGACCCAGAACGGCGACACGTAATTGGCGTGATAGTTGACCGCCACACCGACCTTGGCGTTGTAGTTCGCGCCGCTCACCACCGCCTCCGCGATGCGGGTCGCGACCGCCCAGGGGCCGGGTTCCTCGATGCGCAGCGACTTGCCTTCGCAGGCGAAGGTGAACTGGCAGGCGAACGGCCGATTGCGGTCCTGATAGACGACGCCGCAGACGGTGGTCGGATAGATGCCGCTGCGCACGCGGTTGAGCACGACCTGCGCCACGGCGGCCTGGCCCTCTTCGGGTTCGCTGCGCGATTCGAAATAGATCGCCTCGGCGAGGCAGCGCATCTGGCGCGCCCTGTCCTTCGGGTCGATGAGAGCGGCGTAGTTCGGCTTGCCGTCCGCGTCGGAGAGTTGCGGGACCGACGTCAGCCCCGAATCATCGCTCTCGACGGCGACCACCACCCCGTCGCTTGAGGTCGGCGTCGAGGAATTGAGCGCGAATTCGAGCGGGAGGGCGGGCGTCGCGCCGTCCTCGAAGGTGATCGGCGCGGGCTTCGACTCCTGATCGGCGCTGTCGGCCGGCCGGGGAGGGCTCATCGTGTGGCTGGGATCGAATTCGTCGTCGCGGGGATCCTCGAGTTGGCGCGGCCAGGAACTGAGCGCGTAGGGCTCGGCCTGGGCTCGCCTCTCGTTGAACCGCTTGGCGTTCAAGCTCGGAGGGCCGATGAGCGGATCGCCCTTGGCGCCGCGATCGACGGCGGGGAACTTCAGTCCCGGCCGCTTTAGCGTCGGGTCCGGCTCGATCCCGTCGGGATCGGCAGCAGGCGCGTTCGGATCGCCCGTGACATTGCGGGCCTGGACGATCGGCAGCGGCTCGCCGTTTTCGTCGACCGCGCGGAGCGGGCGACCGGCGATCGCCTCGCCAAGTCCGCGCGCGGCCCCGATCATGCGGCTGCGATCGAAGGCGCTCATGAACTCGGGCGGCTCCTGCTCCGCTTCGGCGGTGATCGAGACAAGCACCGCGAGAGCCACGCACCATGGCGCGGCGACCGAAAGAGCCCATCCGAACCGCGAACGACCCATAGCCGAAGCGAGCGCCCGTGCGTTGGTTTCACGTCCCCGCGCTGCGGCCTTAAGAAAAAGCGCGCAATGCGAACCAATTCCTTTATCGGCGCTTAACGTTGCTGGGGCGTTACCAAGGGTGAGGGCGTCGCGTCCCGGTTTGGGGCAGGTCCCTTCCGGCGATCAGGTCCCGGATTTCGGCCGGGGACCGGGCGCCGCCCGCGAAGCCGGTGAATTGGGTTCGGTTGTCGCTGGGGACAGGGGGGAGCTTGCGATCGAAGGCTCCCGCACAACAGGGATGCCGTAGGACGCAAGGATCGTTCGGATCTGTGGAGCGAGCGACGACAGCGCGCTATCCACCTCGGCCTTGAGCGCCTTGTCGGCTCTCCGCACGCCCATCGCGATGTCGAAGGTCATCGGCAGGCGCGCCTCGGGATTGCCGGCGATCGCGGTGACCACGAGCGGCGGCTTCTCCTTAGCGGCGAAGTAACCGGCGACAGGACCCCACACGGCCGCAACGTCGACCTCGCCGGTCGCGACCGCATGAACGATTTCGGACAGCGGATGGTCGTCGCGGTAGTCGCCATACACCAAGAACCCGCGCACGTTCTGAACGATCCCTCGCTCGGCGAGCGCATGCGCGGGCGGCGAGTCCATGCCATTGTCGCCAATGAGCTGGACGCCGATCGTGCGCCGCTTGAGACTCGGATCGTCGAACGAGGAGACCGGCGGCTCGCCGGCCTTGGACACGAACACGTATGTCGAGCGGTAGTAAGGCCGGGTCGTCAGCGCCATCGGGGCGCCCGATGGAATAGCCGCGACGAGATCGCATTCGCCGGCGTTCAGTCCCTCGCGCACGAATCCACGCCTCTGGGCGCGCCAGACGAGCTCGAGCGGCCGATGAAGAGCGTCGGCGACAAGGCTCGCGATCTTGTCGAGCTCAGAATGGCGATGGCGAAGGACGCGCCGCTGAAGAAGGCCAGCGCCAGGAAGGGAATGCCGGTGGCGAACATGTGGTGCAGCCAGACGCCGAAGCCGAGCGCCATCGTCGTCACCGTGCCGATGATGGCGGCAACGGACGTTGGAATCCTGTTCCTCGACCCGCAGTTGCGGATCAAACGGTTCACGCCCCGCATTTCGGAACTCTTCAATATCGTAACGGGAGACGAAGGGCGGTCGATCACCGACTTCACCCATCGCCTCGACTACGACGACCTCTCCGGGGATGCGCGCAAGGTTCTGCGCGACCTCACTTCAACCGAGCGCGAAGTTCATGGGAAGGATGGGGGCTGGTATCTCACCCGGCTCAAGCCCTATCGCACCGTCGAGGACAAGATCGACGGCGTCGTCGTCACCTTCGTCGACATCGGCGAGCGGCGTCGCGCGGAGGACGCGCTGAGAGAAAGCGAATCCCAGATGCGGGTGCTGGTTGACGAATTGCAGCACCGGACGCGCAATCTCATGAGCGTCGTGATGGCCATGCTGGAAAGACCGGGGTCGCGGGCCAAACGCTCGATGGATTCAAGGCGAGCCTAAGGGATCGCCTCATCGCGCTTGCCCGCGTGCAGGGATTGTTGTCGCGCGCGCCGCCGGGCGAGGGGGTCGCATTCGACAGTCTTCTCGAATCTGAACTCTCCGCCCAATCCGAAGACGGCGGAAGCGTGACGCTCGACGGGCCCAAGGGCGTCCTGGTTCGATACAATACGGTCCAGGCGTTGGCGATGGCCTTGCACGAGCTCGCCACCAATGCGGTAAAATATGGAGCCATAGGTCAAAAAGACAGACGGCTGCACATTCGCTGGCGAGTGGAGGCGGCAGGCGGAGATGGCGCGCCCTGGATCACGATCAGCTGGACGGAAAGCGGCGTTGACACAAGTCGAGCCGCGAATGGGCGGGCGCCGGCAACGGCCGGCGTCTCATCGAGGAGGCTTTGCCCTATCAGTTTGGAGCCCGGACAACTTTCGCCATCGAGCCGGACGGCGTCCACTGCACGATCGCGCTTCCGCTCTCCGGACCTCAGAGGGAGGAGACCCAGGATGGCCAGCTCGGTGCTTCGCGATCGCCGCATTCTTGTCGTCGAAGACGAGTACCTGATCGCCACGACGCTCAGCGACCAACTTGAGGGCGTCGGTTCAATTGTCCTGGGGCCGGTCCCTTCCGTCGAAAGGGCGATAAAGGCGATCGAGTCGAATCCGGAGATCGATGCGGTGGTTTTGGACCTTAACCTCGGCGGCGCAATGGCCTACCCTGTCGTCGACGCGCTTGTCGCCCGCAAGATCCCGTTTGTCTTTACTTCCGGCTACGAGGACGGCGCTCTGATTAAGCGTTATCCGCAGATCAGGCATTGCCCTAAGCCCTATCTTTTTTCTGAGCTGGAGCGAGCGATCGCGAGCGCTCTCTTGGGTTGAACGCTGGCCCGGAACTTGACTCGCCGCGCGTGATTTGCGGCTTCTGCTTGTCCGGTGCGCGTCCCGCGCGCCGCGCTTCAGAACGCGCTTTCAGTCGGGTCAATTGACGTTTACATGGAGCTATTAACGTGGACGAAGCGATGGGAATTGAGAAGCGCCCCAAAAGGGCTCGGCCCATTTTCCAGCAGCGCTTCTGCGGTGAACAATTCAGCGCTCGGAGTTTTTGGCGAAATCTTCATTCCCCTGAGCGAACCTGGTCTTACGCCGTCGCCCGGCCTCAGCCATGCGGCCGCCGGTGGAGTAGGCGCGGCCAAGGAACTCTGTCAGAGGAGACCGCGATTGAGCGATCCGAGGGTCATGGGGGTTTGACGTCATAGGGGTATCCGCGATGCGGATCGCCGCCTCGCCGCGGATCTTTGATGGCGCTGCACAAAAAGGCGCCGTATTTTAGCCTCGGATGAGGGCGACTAGCGCAGCCTCGAAACCGGAACGGAGTTCGACAGGAATGGCAGTTTGGACCGGCAATCGTTTCCGGCTGTCTCAAGCCGCTCTCGTAGCGGTCGCGGAGGCGAAACTTGCCGCGCGCGTAGCGCCCAGGGTCATTCGCTATCTTGCGCCTATCGGCGCATGGGCGATCGCCTCGATCTTTTTGGGCCTCATTGTCGGGCTCGCGGCGGTTTTTCTGCCCCCGCTCGGCGCCTTCGGGATCGTTGCGATCGCCGCCGTGGTGCTGCTCTGGGTCATGCCGGATCTGCCTCTCGTATGGCCAAGCCTCATTCGCAAGACGTTCTTCGTCATGCTGATCGCCGATCTTTGCGTTCCCAATTATTATGCGGTTCAGTTCGGCGGCCTGCCCTGGATCTCCGCCCGCCGTCTCGCCACATTCGCCCTGATCGCGCCATTCCTTATCGCGATTGCGGCTTCGTCTGACGTCCGGCGCAGAATTGCGGAACGCGTTGGCGCCTCGTCGCTGATTGTTATTTGCGTCGCCGGCTATCTTTTTATGGCGGTGCTATCGCTGTTCACGTCAGTCACGCCATCGGAGTCCATGACAACCCTGGTTGAGGCGCTCTTGTCTTGGTATGTGCCCTTCTTTGCGATGATTTATATCGTTAGAGATTATGATGACGCTGTATTCATATTAAAAATTATATGCTGTTGTGCGGTATTTATTACCGCGATGGGCCTCGTGGAGTTTTTCGAGCACCGTAACATCTTCGTTGATATTTTTCCCAGAGGCATGCTGCAACAGCTCATCGAGAACAATCCGAATCTGGCGATGCTTCTCCCTGGGGACGCTAATCACTTCAGAAATGGCCTATATCGCGCAGAGTCGGCTTTCGTCACTCCGCTCTCTTTCGGAGAGTTTGAAATCATTGTCATCCCGATTGGCCTGTTCTTCGCCTTGTACCGGCGGAGCTCGTTTGAGAAGAGCCTTGGTTGGGCAACCGTATTTGGCGGAATCATAGGGATTTTCTGCTCGGGCTCGCGCGGCGGCTACATCGGAGTTCTCTTCTCTGTGGCTGTGTTCGTGGCCGTCTGGTCGATTCGGAAAGCAGTGGATAACAAGGCCAGTCTGGCCCCGGCAATCGTCGGTTTGACAGGTGTTGTCTCATTCACGTTCTTGATTGGATTGATTCTGTTCTGGAAGAGAGCGCATAATATTGTTCTTGGGGGCGGCGATGCTGCAGCCAGCAACCAGGGCCGCTATGCGCAGTGGGTTGCGGGGATTCCGCTTATTCGGTCGAACCCGATCACCGGGCACGGTTTCGCGGCCGGGGGTTACGTTATCAACAGTTCGATCGACAGCTACGTCCTCTCGGTTCTGCTTGAGACCGGAATCCCTGGACTTGTATTTTTCGTCGGGCTGGCGGTGCTTCCGATCTGGTATGGCCTGCGAAATTTTGTCTCCGACATGTCGGAATCCGGCGCGGTCGCCGGGGCGCTGGCCTGCAGTTTCATCGCCTTCTCCATGAACAGACTCGTTCTGTCGCAGCGAGAAAATCATATGTTGATCTTTTCTCTGCTGGCGATCGTCGTGGTCATGAATTACGAATACGCTCGGAAGCAAGCTCCGGCGCGAGTGATCGATAAGCCGCCGAGGAAAACCTATCTTCGCCCAGCCGAGGGCCATCAGGCTCATCGCGTGTGACCTCGGCGCTCGGTCCGGCCGCGGCGCGGCGGTGAGCAGCACGGCCTTTCAACGGTCGGTCGAGTGAAGACCCATCCGCCGGCCGCCGATGTCCGTGCCAAGCCTACCGCAAAGCGTGGGACACGAGATGGCCTTCAAGATTGAGATAACGCCGCGAAACGATACGATGGGGGAGACAGTTTACGCGGTTGTCGTGACCATCGATGACCACGAGACCGTCGTGAGCTTTCAATCCAGGGAGGCCGCGGAAAGCTTTGCCGAGACCGAGCGCGCCCGGCTTGTCGATGACGCTCAACGGCGAGCCGCGCCCTAAAGAAAGCTCTGCGGATCGACGTCGATCGCAACCTTGACCCCGCCGCGCGGCTCGGGCGCGGCGGCCAGCATGGCGCGCAGCAACCCCTGCAAGTCGGCAGACCGCGGCGCCTTGGCGGCGAGGCGGAAACGATGGCGCTTGCGCAGGACCGCGATCGGCGCTTCCGCCGGGCCGAGCAGAACGATCTCGTTCTCGCCCGGCTCGCCGCCTAGCGGCGCGACCCGCCAGTTTTTATCCCCCGGCAGGCGATGGGCGGCGCGCGCCAGAGCGCGCGCGTGCGCTTCCGCGGCGCCCCGGTCCTCGGCCGAAACGATAATCGCCGCGAGGCGCCCGAACGGCGGCAGGCCGCCGCGCCGCCGCTCTTCGGTCTCTTCACGATAGAACCGCTCGGCGTCGCCGGACAGGAGCGCCTTGATGACCGGATGCTGAGGCTGCCAGGTCTGCAGCAAAGCGCGCCCCGGCTTGTCTGCACGCCCGGCGCGCCCGGTCGCCTGGCGCAGGAGCTGGAACGTGCGCTCGGCCGCGCGCGGATCGGCGTTGGCGAGTCCGACGTCGGCGTCGACCACGCAGACGAAGGTGAGCAGCGGGAAATTGTGCCCCTTGGCGACGAGCTGGGTGCCGATGATCAGGTCGTAGGCGCCTTTCGCCGCCGCGTCGAGCTGTCCGCGCAGGGTCTCGATCCCGCCCGGCGTGTCGGATGACAAAACGAGGGTGCGTATGTCGGGAAAGAGGACTTCCGCTTCCTCCGCCAGACGCTCGACCCCCGGGCCGCAGGCGGTGAGCGTGTCGGCCTCGTGGCACTTGGGGCAAAGCTCAGGCCGGCGCTCGGCATGGCCGCAATGATGGCAGACGAGGACGCTACGGAAGCGGTGCTCGACCAGCCAGGCCGAGCAATTGGGGCACTCGAAGCGATGTCCGCAGGCCCGGCAGAGGGTCAGCGGCGCATAGCCGCGCCGGTTCAAAAACAGCATCGCCTGCTCGCCCCGGCTCCTCGCCTCCTCGACCGCGGCGATGGCGCGCGGCGCGAGCCACCGGCCGCGCGGGGGACCTTCGCGCTTGAGATCGACCGCCTCGATGAGGGGCAGCCGCGCCTCCCCGAAGCGGGAGGGGAGCTTGAGCCAGCGATAGCGTCCAGACTGCGCGTTGAAACGGGTCTCGATCGCCGGCGTAGCGGAGGCGAGCACGATCGGCGCCGTCTCGAACCGCGCGCGCACGACGGCCATGTCGCGCGCATTGTAGATGACGCCCTCCTCCTGCTTGTAGGCGCCCTCATGCTCCTCGTCGACGACGATGAGGCCGAGGTCGGCGAACGGCAGAAAGAGGGCGGAGCGCGCGCCGACGATCGCCCGCGCCTCCCCGCTCGCCGCCGCGGTCCAGACGCGCTCGCGCTGGCGCTCGGTTAAGCCCGAATGCCATTCGGCCGGCCGCGCGCCGAAGCGGGCGGCGAAGCGGTCGAGAAACTGGCCGGTCAGCGCGATCTCCGGCAGGAGCACCAGCGCCTGGCGCTTTTGCCGCAAGGCTTCGGCGATCGCCTCGAAATAGACCTCGGTCTTGCCCGATCCGGTCACGCCCTCGAGCAGGGTCGCCGAGAACGCGCGTTCGGCGACGCGCTGCTTAAGATCGTCGGCTGCGACGCGCTGGTCAGGGTTGAGGCGCGATGGCCGGAAATCGGGGTCGAGCGGCGCGACGCTCCGCTCCGGCGCAAGCGCGACCGCCTCGAGCGCGCCGTCGGCGACGAGGCCGTCGATGACGCTCGCCGAGCACTGGGCGCGCGCCGCGAGCGCCGTCTTCGGCGCCGGCCCGCCGCCCTCGGCCAGCGCCGCGAGCACGCGCGCCCGCGCTTCCGTCATGCGCGTCGGCGCCTTGCCTGTCGCGATGAGGCCGAACTTCGGTTGAGGCGGCGCGGCGATTTCGCTGGCGCGGATCGCCATGCGCAAGAGCATGCCCCGGGGCGCCAATGTCCAGCGGGCCGTCCAGTCGATGAAATCGCGCAGCGGCGCGCGCAGCGGCGGCCAGTCGAGAACCTCGGCGATGGATTTCAGATTGTCGCCGCCGCCCGGACGCGTGGACCATACGACGCCGGTCGCGAGCCGCGCGCCGAGCGGCATCCGGACGAACGCGCCGGGTTCGAGCTTAAGCCCTAGGGGCGCGCGATAGCTGTAAGCCGTATCGACGGCGACCGGCGCGAGCACGTCGACGACCACGCTCTGGGGCATTGCGTCATCGGCGGCGTCGGCAGGCGGCGGAGGCATGCCTCGGTTTAGCACGCGCGCTTGGCCATGGCGGCAGGAGAGGTCGCCAATTGTCGCGCCGGCCGACCGACGACCTGGTTGCGATCAACCGTCAAACGTGATCCCGTAAAACATCAGGCGGACGCCAGGCCGTGGCGTCCTTGACTGGAACGGGGCGGAACGATGAGGCAGAGCGCGCCAGCGGCCGACTCCAAACCGGAGACGTCTCAGCATTTCGATGTGGCGATTGTCGGGGCCGGAATCTCGGGCATCGGCGCCGCCTATCACCTCAAGACCCAATGCCCCGGGATGAGCTTCGTGATCCTCGAGGCCAAGGACAGCTTCGGCGGAACCTGGATCACCCATCGCTATCCCGGCATCCGGTCGGACAGCGACCTCTACACCTTCGGCTATCGCTTCAAGCCATGGGTCGGCAAACCGATTGCAACCGCGGACGAGATTCTCGCCTATCTCGGCGAAGTCATCGACCAAAACGGCCTCGCCGCCCACATTCGCTACGGGCGCCGGATTGAGCGCGCGCGCTGGTCGAGCGCCGACAATCTCTGGACGTTGGAGGGAAGCGGGAGCGACGGCGCGTCCGTTCGCTTGACCGCGAATTTTCTCTGGATGTGCCAGGGATATTACCGGCATGAGAAAGGCTACACGCCCGAGTGGAAAGGCATGGAGACCTTCACAGGGCGGATCGTCCATCCGCAGTCATGGCCAGACGATTTCGATTGCGCCGGCAAGAAGGTCGTCGTCATCGGCTCCGGCGCGACCGCGGCGACCCTCATTCCGGCGATCGCCGGGCGCTGCAGCCACGTCACCATGCTGCAGCGCTCGCCGACCTATTACATCACCGGGCGCAACGCCAATGCGCTCGCTGACACGCTGCGGGAGCTCGAGGTCGACGAGACGTGGATTCACGAAATCACCCGCAGGAAGGTCCTCTTCGATCAGGCTGCTTTCACGCGCCGCTGTTTCAGCGAACCGGAAGCGGTCAAGAAGGAGCTGCTTTCAGCGGTCCGCGCCTATCTCGGCGAGGATTACGACGTGGAGACCCATTTCTCGCCGAACTACCGGCCCTGGAGGCAGCGCGTCGCCTTCATTCCCGACGGCGATCTCTTCCAGGCGATCCGCGCGCAAAGAGCCTCGGTGGTCACCGATGAGATCGAAAGGTTCACGCCCTCCGGCATCCTCACCAAGTCCGGCAAGCTCATCGAAGCCGACATCGTCATCACCGCGACCGGCTTCAATCTGAACGTTCTGGGCGACATCGACTTCGCCATCGACGGCGAGCCGCTCAGGTTTTCAGACACGGTCACCTACCGCGGGACGATGTTCGTCGGCGTCCCCAACATGGCGTGGGTGTTCGGGTATTTTCGCTCGAGCTGGACGCTGCGGGTCGATCTCGTCGGCGATTTCGTCTGCCGGCTTCTCAATCACATGAAAGCCAAAGGGCTAACCAAGGTGGTCCCGACCCTGCGCCCCGAGGACAGGGACATGCCGCTGACCCCATGGGTGGACCCCGAGGACTTCAATCCCGGCTATGTCATGCGCGGCGGCCATCTGCTGCCGAAACGAGGAAACAAGCCGGAGTGGCGCCACTCGCACGACTACGAGGCCGACAGAAGCGCGCTCGCTCAGGCTGATCTCGACGACGCGGCGCTCGTTTACGGCTGACCCGTCATCGCGGCCGGGCGCGCCAACGAGGCCCTCACTCCTTGGCCGCTTCCTTGGCGGCTTCCTTCGCCGCCGCCCTGGCGCCGGGCGTTTCCGTCCGTTCGGCGATACGGGCCGACTTGCCGCGCCGGTCGCGCAGATAATAGAGTTTGGCGCGCCGGACCTTGCCGCGCCGCACCACTTTGACCGAGTCGATCATCGGCGAATAGACCGGAAAGACGCGCTCCACGCCCTCGCCGTAGGAGATCTTGCGCACGGTGAAGCTTTCGTTCAAGCCGTGGCCGCTGCGCGCGATGCAGACGCCCTCGTAGGCCTGGACGCGGGTGCGCTCGCCTTCGGCGACCTTGACGTTGACGACCACCGTATCGCCGGGCTGGAAAGCCGGCATCTTGGCGCCGGGCAATTGGGCCGCGTGCTCGGCCTCGATCTGCTGGATGACGTTCATGTCAACTAACTCCTGCCGTGTCGCCGGGGCGAAGCCCCGGGCGAAGCGCTTCGGCGCGCTGTTTTCAGTTGAGGCGCGGCTCATATCGCAAAGGGCGCGGAAAGTCGAGCGCCTGCAGCGCTGGCCCGTCCGCCGGGCGCGGCGAGGCCGCGGGTCAATCGCCTTTCGCGCTTCCAGCTTTAAGGGATCTCGCGGTTTCGCACAGCTTTTTCGTTCCCCCCGATTGATTGCGCGACTCTCCTATGGCCGCTAAACCGTGACGGCGCCTCGCGAAAAATGATTCGCGGGCGAAGCAGACGTGACGAACCGCGCAGGCGCACAAGCCTGCGCCGAAGCCCGAAGGGTCGCGACGATGAAATTCGAGCGCTTGCGCCTGACCGGCTTCAAGAGCTTCTGCGACAACGCCGAATTCCGGATCGAGCCGGGCCTGACCGGCGTCGTCGGCCCGAACGGCTGCGGCAAGTCGAACCTCGTGGAAGCCTTGCGCTGGGTGATGGGCGAGAGTTCGTTCAAGAACATGCGCGGCTCCGGCATGGAGGACGTCATCTTCGCCGGCTCCGGCCGGCGCCCCTCGCGCAACAACGCCGAGGTCGGGCTCGTGCTCGACAATTCCGACCGCCGCGCGCCCGCCGCCTTCAATGATTCCGAGCGGATCGAGGTCACGCGGCGCATCGAGCGCGACAATGGTTCGACCTACCGCGTCAACGGCAAGGAGGTGCGCGCGCGCGACGTGCAGCTCCTGTTCGCCGACGCTTCGACCGGCGCGCGCTCGCCTTCGCTCGTGCGCCAGGGCCAGATCGGCGAGATCATCTCCGCCAAGCCCCAGGCGCGCCGGCTGATCCTGGAGGAGGCCGCGGGCGTCTCGGGCCTCCACTCGCGCCGCCACGAAGCCGAGCTCAGGCTCAAGGGCGCCGAGGATAATCTCACCCGCCTCGAGGACGTGCTCAAGCAGATCGACGCCCAGGTCGACAGCCTCAAGCGTCAGGCGCGCCAGTCGAACCGCTACCGCGAACTGGCCGGCGCGATCCGCCGCCACGAGGCGCTGGCGAAGCTCATCGCCTGGCGCGAGCATGAGGCGGCGTTCGCCGACGCGCGGAAGCGCCTCGACGCCGGCCTCATCGAGGTGGCGGAGCGCACCCGCGCCCAGGGCGAGGCCGCGCGGGCGCAGGCGATCGCCGCCGCCGCCCTGCCGGCGTTGCGCGAGGAGGAGGCGCGACGCGGCGCGGCCCTGCATCGCATCGCGCTCGCCCGCGAGGCGCTCGACGCCGAAGAGAAGCGCGCCAAAGAGCGCGAGGCCGAGCTTGACCGCCGCATCGCGCAATTCGCCGGCGACCTTGCAGCGCGAGGAAGCGCTGATCGCCGATGCGGCGGGCGTCATGGACAGGTTCGCCGCCGAGGACGCCGCGCTCGCCGAGCAGGAAGCGCGAGCGGACGACGCGGCGCAGGCGCGCGAGGCCGAGGAAAGCGCCGCGCGCCGCCTCGCGGGCGCCGAGGCCGCGCTGGCCGAAGCGCAAGCCGCGGCTTCCGATCGCGCCGCGCGCCAGCGGGCGCTCACGACGGCCGTCGACGAGGAAGGGCGCCGCCTCACGCGGCTCGAGGCGGAATATGCGGGAATCGAGCGCGAGCGCAGCGCGCTCAGCGCGGCGGGCTTCGAGGACGAGGAGCGCGAAAGGCGCGCGCGCGCGATCGCCGAACTGGCCGAGGCGCTGGCCAGCGCCGAGCGCGAGGCGCTTGCGGCGGAGCAGCGCCACGCCGAGGCGCGCGAGATCGAGGCGCGCCATCGCGGCCCCCTGGCCGAGGCCGAACGCGCCGCGCAAAGGCTGGAGACGGAGGCGCGCACGGTCGCCGGCCTTCTGGGCTCGGATGCGAATGGCCCCTGGCCGCGCGCGGTCGACGCGGTCAGCGTCGCGCGCGGCTATGAGGCGGCGCTCGGCGCGGCGCTGGGCGACGATCTCGACGCCGCGATCGACGAGGCGGCGCCGGCGCACTGGTCGCTGATCGCGGCGTTAAGCGACGATCCCTCGCTGCCGGACGGCGCCGAGCCGCTGGCCATGCGCGTCTCCGCGCCGCCTGCGCTCGCGCGCCGCCTCGCCCAGGTCGGCGTGGTCGCGCGGGCGGACGGAAAGCGCCTCGCGCGCGCGCTCAAACCCGGCCAGCGGCTCGTCTCGCTCGAAGGCGATCTGTGGCGCTGGGACGGCTTCGTCTCGGCCGCCGAAGCGCCGACCGCGGCCGCGCGGCGCCTCAAGGAAAAGAACAGGCTCGGCGACCTCGAGCGCGAAGCCGAGGCCGCGCGCCAGATCGTCGTGGGCCTGAGCGCCGAAGCGGCCAATGCCGCCAGCGCAGTCAGCGAAGCCGCCGCCCTGGAGGCGCAATGGCGCGGCCAGGCGCGCGCGGCGCGCTCAGCCTCCGACGCGGCTCGCGATGCTTTCGCCCAGTTCGAGCGCGAGCGGGCGCAGACGCTGTCGCGCCTGTCCGCGGTCGAGGAGGCCTTCTCCCGCGCCGGCGCCGCGCGCAACGAAGCCGCCGAGCGCAGGGCGACTGCCGAGGCCGCGCTCGATGAGCTTGGGCCGGGCGAGCCCGTCGGGCAGGCTCTCGACGAGGCGCGCGAGGCTGCGGCGCGCGAGCGCGCCGCTTTCGCCGAAGCCCGCGCCGCGGCGCAATCGATTGCGCGCGAGACGCAGGCGCGCGCCGCGCGGCGCGGCGCGATCGCCGCCGAGCGCTCGTCCTGGAGCGAGCGGCTTGCCCATGCGCAAAGCCGCATCGCCGAACTCGCCGAACGCAAGGCGCAAGCCGAGCAGGAACGGGCGACGCTCGACGACGCGCCGACCGATTTCGCCCGCGCCCGGCGCGCGCTCGCCGACGAGCATGGCCAGGCGGAAGCCGCGCGCAAGGAGGCCGCCGACGCGCTCGCTCTTGGCGAAACGGCGCTGGCCGACGCCGACCGCGCCGCCCGCCAGGCGCTCGAAGCGATGAGCGCCGCCCGCGAGCAGCGCGCCGCTTCCGAGGAACGCCTCGAAGGGGCGCGCGTGCGGGGCGAGGAGCTTCGCCATGCGATCGCGACCGAGCTCGACTGCGAGCCGCCCGGGCTCGCCGCGCTCGCCGATCTCAAGGCCGATGCGCCGCTGCCCGGCGGCGTCGAGGTCGAGCGCAAGCTCGAGAACCTGCGCCAGGAGCGCGAGCGGCTCGGCGCGGTCAATCTGCGCGCCGACGACGAGCTCGTCGAGGTGCTGGGAGCCCGCGACAAGCTTGTCGCCGAGCGCGACGACCTGACCGAGGCGATCAAGCGCCTGCGCGGCGCGATCGGCACGCTCAATCAGGAGGGGCGCGAGCGGCTCGTCGCCGCTTTCGACGTCGTCAACGGCCATTTCAGGGACCTGTTTTCGACCCTGTTCGAGGGCGGAAACGCCGAATTGCAGCTGATCGAATCCGACGATCCGCTGGAAGCGGGGCTCGAGCTTCTCGCCCAGCCGCCGGGCAAGAAGCCGCAGACGCTGACCCTGCTCTCCGGCGGCGAGCAGGCGCTGACGGCGCTGGCGCTCATCTTCGCGGTGTTCCTCACCAACCCGGCGCCGATCTGCGTGCTCGACGAGGTCGACGCGCCGCTCGACGACTATAATGTCGAGCGCTTCTGCGACCTGCTCGAGGCCATGCGCAAGCGCGCCGACACCCGCTTCGTCGCCATCACCCACAATCCGGTCACCATGGCGCGGATGGACCGGCTGTTCGGCGTCACCATGGCGGAGAAGGGGGTGAGCCAGCTCGTGTCGGTCGAGCTGGCTCAGGCGCAGGAATTCGCCGAGGCGGGGTAGGGCTTACGTAAACCACTGAGCTCTAAGAATCCGGATCTCGAAAGAATTGCACGCAAATTTGACCCCGCCCTACGCGACGAACGCAATCGCAAATTGGGCCTTGCTGGAGAGAAGCGTGTCTACGAATGGCCTGCTCTTGCTCGACGATAGCCCGCGGATGCGAGGCCAGCGAAGCCGAGCAGCATCATCGCCCAGGTCGAGGTCTCGGGGACGACTGTGGACCCATCGCTTTCCCCCACGATCTGCCCAAAGCTGTTGATGCTTTCGGCGCTGCTGAATGTGGCCCCCGGCAGGCCCCCTAGGTTGATGACGCTGCCGCCGCTCCACTCGGTGGCGTAAGTGACGCCGCCGACAACGCTGAATCCGACCACTTGCCCGGATTGTTGATGCTCTCGGCTTCGCTAAAGCTAGAGCCCGGCAGACCTCCCAGGTTGATAACGCGGCCCCCGCTCCACTCCGTGGCGTAACCACCGCTCTCTCCCACCACCACCCCAGCATCGTTGATGGCGGCGGCGACGCTGTCGGCGGAGCCGGGCAGGTCTTCGAGCTTGATGAGGCTGCCGCCGCTCCATTCGACGGCATACTCCGTCCCGCCGACAACGCTCGATCCCACGACCTGCCCGGAATCGTTGATGCCGTCGGCGACGCTGGACGAGGCGCCTGGCAGGCCGCCCAGATTGATGACGCCGCCGCCGCTCCACTCGACGGCGTATTGCGTCGCCCCGACAAAACTCCTGCCCACCGCTTGCCCGGAACCGTTGATGTCGGTGGCGGCGCTAAAGACGGATTCCGGCAGGCCCGCCAGGTTGATGACGTGGCCGCCACTCCATTCTGTTGCTTGAGGACCGGTGGCGAAATAGCTCATTCCTACCGCCTGCCCAGCGTTGTTGATGCTGCTGGCGACGCTATCGACGGAGCCTGGGAGGCCGCCCAGATTGACAATGCGTCCGCGGCTCCACTCGACAGCGTATTCGAAGTCGGGGCCCGCGCTTGATCCCACCGCCTGCCCGGAATCATTGACGCCGTTGGCAATGCTATACGTGGCGCCCGGCAGGCCTCCCAGGTTGACGGGGCCGCCGCCGCTCCACTCGACGGCGCAGCCGTCGTTGCATTGGGCGCGCGCCAAACCGATGCTCCCACTCAGCAGAGAGATTGCTGCGAAAATTGCGAGTCCGAACGTCTTGCAGAGGGACATGACCCCCCGGTAGGCAACGGCGCTGAAATCCGCGCTCGCAACCCGCCGAGCCTGCGCCGCAGCGATCGCCCGATGAGCCGCGGCGCCATCGCGAACGTCACCTTATCGCGCCTCGGTGATGGTTTTAATCTTTTCCGCGCCGGCGCCGGCGCGATTACGCGTATTTGTCCTGGGCCGGTCTCAATTTTTGTCTCTCAAAGCGTTAGCTCTCGGTAAGCCTTTTTGCCCGGCCGCGGGAACGCTCCGCCAACGCCCCCTCACGGCCCCCGGCAGATCGGCGGGGGCTCGGGCGGGGGCGCGGGATGCTCCGCCCGCCAGCGCGCGATGAGCGGCTCGAGCGTTTCCTTGCGCCAGAATCTCGGGGCGCCGATGTCCCTGAGGCACGCGGCGTTCCAGTAGAGGCCCGCGCGCGACGGCGCCTCGCCGGCCTGAACCGCCCGCGCGACCGCCTCGATGTCGCGCGATTCCGGATAGATGTAGAGCGTGGTCGGATCGTTCCTCACCATCGCCATGATCGCCGCTGCGTCCGAGGCCGTCCAGCTGGTGCAGCCGTCGCTGCGCCCGGCCTCGTAACTCACGAGCTTGCCGAGCGGCACGTAGCCCTGCGGGTCGGCGTGCGGGCTCGCCGGATCTCTGAGGCGGCAGACTCCCCTCAGCAGGACGGCGGGATGGCCGCCGATGGCGCGCGCCCTGGCGTTCGCCGTGTCGCCTTCGCCGTCGAACTTGAGAAAGGCGCGCTCGAAAAGCGCGTCGCCTCCGGCCGCCCGGTAATAGCCCTTGAACGAGGCGACGGTCTCGCCCGTCACATAATCCCCGCCGGTCGTGAGATTGGAATCCATCGCGTTGCCGAAATTCTTCACGCAGCGGCGCCCGTTGGAGAAGTCCGCGGCCCCCCAGGTCCCGCCCGCCGCCGTGGCCGGCGGAGATGGCGC
Organism: uncultured Alphaproteobacteria bacterium; assembly: GCA_963764955.1. Classification (GTDB taxonomy): domain Bacteria; phylum Pseudomonadota; class Alphaproteobacteria; order Rhizobiales; family Beijerinckiaceae; genus Roseiarcus. The sequence continues at coordinate 259,667 of CAVXVE010000037.1, forward strand.
GAAACGACTGCTCCGCCTCGCAGATGATGTAGAAACGCCGCCCCAGTCCGCCCCCGCCGAGGTCATGGGGACGGGTCGCGTCCATGGCGAAGTAGCAGGGATTGCGGACCCCCTTGCGCTGATAGAGCGCGCGGGCCCGCTCGAGCACGACGGGCGCGATCTGGCCGTCGCCCTCGCCCACATGGGCCTCGAGCCAGGCCGGAACGCCCGGCTGCCCCGCGGCGAGCGACGGGCTTGACCCGGCGAGCGCGATCAGGACGCCAAGTCCGATTGCGATGGGAAACCTGAGCGGCAATGACCTCTCCTCAATTCCTGCGCCCTGCCCAAGGCGCCGCGCCGCCATGCTTGGCTTCCTTTGCGGCAGAGAGACGTCCTTTAGATCGGAACCGGTAAGTTTGACTTTAACAGCCCGCGCCGGCCGGCGGCGCTTTATGGCCCTCTTACGCTTTTGCCTCTTACGCGGCCCATAAGGATCTCGGATCGGCCCTTGAGCCCGAATGTAGCGCTTATAGCGATACTGTTGATCTCCGTGCGGCGCCTTTATTTCTGTTTTTCGTCATGGCCGGGCTTGACGATAGGCCCTGGACCAGATTTTGACAATATGAACAATATCGAGCATACCGCGATCTGGCAACTAAGGGCATACGCTGATCGATCTGACAACTGAATTACAAGATCAACAGGTCGAATAGAGCTTGCTGACACGTAACTGGATATATTCTCCTTGACAGAATATACTGAGCTTCGCTGTCACTCGTCAGGCCGCATGTTCGGGCGAAGAGGATCATCGTGCGCGGCCCATTTGCAACCGGAAGGCGAGCGGATGAGACAGGAAAATTTTTTCTACTTTTTTCGGCCGTAACCCATTGAAAAGTCCGGATTCCGAAAAGTAAAAGAAAGGGAAAAAAAGCAAAAGAAAGCAATTTTGCTTTCTTTTTCTTTCTTTTTCTTTCCTCGATTGCGTGAGACCCGGTTGCATCGCCCCGGTCAGCCGGGGCCCCCCTTGAGCAGCGCCGGCAGTTCGGCCAGCGTCCTGATCTCGAAGTCAGGGCTGCCCGGAAGCCGCTCGCGGCGCTGGCCATAGCGGTTGCACCAGACGACGCGCATGCCGAAGTCCGAGGCGCCATGCGCGTCCCAGGCGTTGGAGGACTGGAACGAGATCGCGTTGGCCGGCAGGCCAAGCGAGTCGAGGGCGTATTGATAGCCCTTGGGGTGGGTCTTGAACACGCCGACCGCATCGACCGAGAGAACGGCGTCGAACATCGCATCGAGGTTCGAGCGCTTGACCAGCGCTTCGAGCATCCGCGGCGAGCCGTTGGAGAGGATGGCGGTTCTGAACCCGGCCTCGCGCAAGGTCGCAAGGACCGCGGGAACCTCGGGAAACGGCTCGAGGCCGAGATAGAGCTCCATCAGGCGCTCGCGCAGCGCGGGGGATGCGAGATCGAGGCTCTCGAGGGCGAAATCGAGCGCGTCGCCAGTGACTTGCCAGAAGTCGGCGTAGCGGTTCTCGAGCGTGCGCAGCCATGTGTACTGGAGCTGCTTGTCGCGCCAGAGGGCGGTTAAGGGAGCGCGCTTCGCCTCGGGAACGTCGGGGCAGCGCGCCGCCGCGGAGGCGAAGTCGAAGAGCGTGCCATAGGCGTCGAACACGCAGGCGCGGACGCCCTGGAGAGATCGGTTGCTTGGCATGGGGGATCCCTATTGGTGATGGCGTCAGCGGGGCTCCAGCGCCTGCGCGAGCTCGGTCTCCAGCATGGCGACGCGACGATGCAGCGTCTCGCTTTCGACCTGCGCGTAGGCGATCTCGGCGTTATGGGCAAGGCTGCCGATGAGATGGCGCTCGCTGATGTCGAGATCGGTTCCGGCCTCGTGGCCGCTGTAGAGGAGAACCGCGTAGCAGCGGCGCGCGTTGCCGATCGGCACGGCCAGAACGGGGCGCGCGAGGTCATGCGGAAGCCGGGCGTGGGACGCGTCGGCCACGGCGTAGGGCTTCCGCTTGAACCTTGCGGAAAGCAGAGGGTCGTCGCTTGGAAGCATATCGGCGTCGTCAGGGCCCCATCCGGCGCTGACCCGGCGGCGAAAGACCCCGTTCTGCTCGCGAAACAAAGCCGCCGACGCGAGGCCCAGCGCGCGCATCGGCTCGTTCACCAGCAGGCGCTCGATCTCGACCGTGCTGTCGGCTTGCAGAATGGCCTCGCCCACCTCGGCGAGATGGCGCTCGGCGCGGATGAATCGACGATCGAACAGCCGGTCCATGAGCTCGGTCGCAAACTCGTGGCCGCGCGCGATCAGGTAGACCAGACCGGAAGCGACCGCGAGCCAGGCCCAGTAAGGCAGGTGGATGTACTCGTCGATCGTCTCGATCTGCTTGTGGAGGAAGAGGACCGGGACGCTGAACAAAAGCCCGAGCACGGTCGCCCGGCGGAGCGGGATCCAGACATTGACCACGGTCGGCCGGCGGACCGCCTCGACGACGAACAGGCACAAGATCCCGTTGACCAGGAAGAGGACGCCCGCGACCTCCTCCGAGGTCAGACCCGGGCCGAACAATTCGTCAAACGCCGAGGTTTCCTGAGAAAGCTGGGCGAGCAGATAGGCCGGCAGGCCGATCAGGCAGCCCCAGATCACCCAGCGGATGCGCTGATAGTCGCGAGGCGACAGATCGCTGCGGCGCCCGACAAGGATCGCGAGCGCGCCGGCGCTCACCGCAAAGCCGACGAACAGCAGGCCGCGCGCCCAGATTTCGGCGGGATAGCCGAACACGGTTCCCATGCTGGCGAGCGCGACCGCCAGGAACACAATCGTCAGAACGGGCAGCGCGCGCTCGATTCCCCGCCATCGGCCATTGGTCTGGTCGACCGGCGCCCTCAGCGCGAACAGGAGGAGCCCGGTGTAGGCGGCGGCCTGCATCACCAGAAAGATCGCGTCTTGCGCCAAAAGCGCCCACGGCCAAAGCTGGGCCCAGGCCCAGAACTGGAACGCCTCGCCGGGATTGAACTGGATCACATAGACGAAAAAGCCCCAGGTCATCGCTCCGGGCCGCGTCCACACGAGCCACGCGGCGCCGAGGACAACAAGGATTCCCGCAATCGCGCGGAGCCCGATCATGAGGTCGAGCAGGCGATTGGCGGGGCGCGGCTCCGCGACGAGCCTCACTTCGCGCGCCGGGCGATCCGCGGCCGCGGCGATGAAAAGCGTCGCCTCGCGTCCGGGCATGACGTAATTGACGCCGCCCCATTGCGCCAGCATGCTCGCGCAGACATTGGTGTCGACCGGCGCGCAGCGCATCGCGGCAAGATCAAGCCGATCCCCGACGCGCAGGCCCGCCCGCCATGCCGGGCGAATCCTGCTCGCTCGCGAACGGACCCTCAACGTCGTAAATCAGCCCGTCGCCGTTGGTCGCCAGACCAAAAGAGCCCAGCGGACGAAAGACCCGAAGCAGGTCGGGCGCGATCATCGCCAGCGCGTAGATCGTCAGAAGCAAGAGGGCGACGCGGCCGAAGAGGCTCGCGCCGTTTCGGTCAGCCATCGGCCGATCCTCCGCGAGCAAGACGAGAGGTCTCCTTCAGCCGGGTTTAGACGACGGAAGCTAAGCGCAGCGCAAGTCTTTGTACATGATCCGCGTCGCATCGTAGCTTTCTTCGAAAGCGTCGCGCGCGTAATTCGGAATCGCGCCCGCAAGACGATAGCCGAGCGACCGGTAGAGGGTCTCGGCCGCGTCGCCCGCGGTGTCGAGCGTGAGGAGCCAGCGGCCATTCTCCGCCGCTCGCCGTTCGATCTCCCGCATCAGCGCCCGCCCGACCCCGGCGCGGCGAAAGCCCGGATCGACCAGGACTTTGGAGACTTCGGCGTGATGACGCTTGCTCGGCATCGAATCGAGATCGAGCTGCGCCGTTCCGGCGAGATCCCCGGCCAGGGTTGCGATGAGGACGAGCCTGGCGCCCGCGGCGTGCGGCGGAGCGACCTTGTTCTCCCAGTAGGCGCGCGCGTCGTTTCGATCGAACGGCATGACGAAGCCGACGCTCGCGCCCTCATGCACGCAGGCGTGCAGGATCTGGGCGAGCCGGTCGACGGTCTTGGGGAAAGCGGCGGGATCGAGCGCCGCGACGGTGATGGCCTGGGCGTCCACCGCGCTTCACCGCAGAACGAGAATATAGCGCGCCGGCTCCCCGCCGGCCGCAACGAAGCGACTCGCCCCCATCAGCTTGTAGCGAAGGCAGTCGCCAGCTCGAAGATGATGGAGGGTCCCCTCGACCGTGAGCTCGAGCGCGCCGTCCATGAGATAAAGATGATGTTCGAGGCCGAGCCGTGGCGGAAGGGGATAGTCGATGCGCGCGCCGGCCGGCAATTCGCAGCACAGAAGTTCGCAGTCGAAGTCGAGCGACGGCGGCGAGATCGAGCGCCGGCGAAAGCCTGTCGCGGGATCGATCCACTCCGGCTGCTCGCCCCGCCGGACCAGCGCCGGCGCCTCGCCTTCAATGTCGGCGAGCAGGCGCGAGACCGTGGCGCCATGCACTCCAGCAAGCCGCCCGAGCACGGAAGCCGTCGGGCTGACTTCGCCGTTTTCGATCCGGGAAAGGGAAGCGCGGCTGACCCCGCTCAGCGCGGAAAGCTCGTCGAGCGACCAGCGCCGCGCGCGCCGCAGTTCGCGCAGACGCTCGGCGAGGCGCATGTCGGCGGCGTCGAGCAATGGGGCGCTTGTTTCCATATCAGGGAAAATACTCTCAAATATGAGAGCGTCAAGCATGAACGGGCGACGGGGGATTTGCCCACACCCGCGCTCTCCTGCACATTCAGGGGTTCTCGCCACGCGGATCGATCGCTTTTGCCCCCACTATCGGGGGATGACCAGCGTCCCTGGCGTGGCCAGGCGCGCCCCTGACGAGCATGGCGGATCGCCTTTGCGATGGAGGATCGGACGAAATGAGAATTCTCGTGGTCGGCGCGGGCGCGGTTGGGGGCTATTTCGGCGGACGTCTGCTGCAGGCTGGCCGCGACGTGACGTTCCTCGTTCGCCCGCGCCGGGCCGCGGAGCTGGCGAAACACGGGCTGACCATTCGCAGCCGCCTCGGCGACTTCCACCGCCCGTCGCCCCCGATCGTGACGCAGGAAGGCCTGGCGGCAGCCGTTCGACCTCGTGCTGCTGAGCTGCAAGGCGTACGACCTCGACGGCGCGATGGCGTCATTCGCCAAGGCGGTCGGTCCGCAGACGGCAATTCTGCCGGTGCTGAACGGCATGGGGCACCTCGACCGTCTCGCCGAGCGCTTCGGGGCTGAGCGCGTCCTCGGCGGGCAGTGCGTCATCTCGGCGACCCTCGACGCCGGGGGCGCGATCCTCCACCTCAACGATTTGCATGCGCTGACCTTCGGAGAACTGGACGGCTCCCGCTCGAGGCGGATCGAAACGATCGCCTCGGCGCTGCTCAATGCCGGCTTCGACGCCCGGCTCAGCGACGAGATTCGGCAGGAAATGTGGGAGAAATGGGTGTTCATCGCCACCGCCGCGGGCATAACCTGCCTGATGAGGTCGGCGGTTGGCGACTACGTCGCCGCCGGCGCCACCGACCTTGCGACTGGGCTGCTGACCGAATGTGCGTCGATCGCGGCCGAGCAGGGCTTTCCTCCTCGCGAGCCGGCGCTGGAGCGGGCGCGGGCGGCGATGACCGCCGCGGGTTCGGCGCTGAAGGCCTCGATGCTGCGCGACATCGAAGGCGGCAAGCCGGTGGAAGGCGACCAGATTCTCGGCGATCTCCTGCGCCGCGCCGGGAATCCGGACGATCGTTCGCTTTTGCGCGTCGCCACGCTTCACGTGAAGGCCTACGAGGCGGCGATAAGGCGCGCCGCGACCGCCGCCAACGCGTAAAGCTTGCGCCGCCGGGCGCCTTGGTATATCCGCCAGCGCTTCGCTAGCATTTGAAGGAGAAAGCGCTTTGGCGGAGGTCGCGCCGGTCAACTGGACCAATGCAATGACCCTGATCAGCGTCGCCATTCTGGTAGGCACCGAGCTGGTGGGCGCCGGCGCCGCCGCAGGCTGGGCGATCGGCGGCCTGTTTCAGCTTGGCGAGCCCATCACCCGCCTGCTCGAAGGCGCGCTCATTCTCACCGCGCTGACCGGGCTCTTCTATTTCCTGCGTGCGGCGCTCGCCCACGAACCGATCCGCGGCTAGCCGGTCGGCGCCGACGGCAGGCCGCCGGATCGCGTCCGCAGTCTCGATCGACCTGACCCAACGCCGGGAGCCCGCCGCAATGCTGGACTGCCATGACCAAGCTCGACCGGCGTAGCGCGCTCCTCATCGATCTGGACGGAACGCTCACCGATCCGGCCGAGGGCATCATTGGCTGCTTTCGTCTGGCGCTCGAAACATTGGGCCGAAGCCCGCCGCCCGCCGCCGAACTAACCTGGATCATCGGCCCGCCGCTGCGCGGATGTTTTGCCGAAGCGCTGGGCGCCGAAGGCGACCCCGAGGAGGCCCTTAAGATCTATCGTGGCCGATATTCCACCGCGGGTCTCTTCGAAGCGGTCGTCTATGACGGGGTGAAGGAGACACTCGCCGCCTTGCGCGCGGCGGGAACGCGCCTCTTCCTCTGCACGGCCAAACCCCTCGTCTACGCAGAGCGAATCCTCAGCCACTTCGATCTTGAGCATCACTTCGAGGCGGCTTACGGTGACGAGCTCGGCGGGCGCTTTCAGGACAAGGCCGACTTGGTCGCCCACATTCTCGAGCGTGAGGGGCTCGAGCCCGACGATTGCGGCATGTGGGGCGACCGAAAGCATGACGTGCTTGCCGCGAGCCGGCACGGAATCCCCACCATCGGCGCGCTATGGGGCTACGGCGGCGCCGAGGAGCTTCGCACGGCGGGCGCGGCGGCCTTCTGCGATGCGCCGTCCGAGGTTCCAGCCGCCTTCCGGGCGCTTTCGCGCGGCGCGCGAGCGCCATGACAAGCGCGCGATCCGAGCCGATCCTTCCGAGTTCGCAAGCCGCGGCGCCCACGCCGCCGCGCGCCGAAATTCGGCCGGCTTCGCTCTCCGCGCACGGTCTTGCCTGGGCTGACGATTATGCCTGGATGCGGGCCGACAACTGGCGCGAGGTGCTACGCGATCCGAGCCGGCTGCCGTCCGACATCCGCGCGCTGCTCAAGGCCGAGAACGCCTATGCCGACGCCGTTTTGGCGCCGACGCTCGGCCTACAGAAAGAACTCAGGCGCGAGATGCGCGCGCGCCTCAAGGAGGACGACAGCGAGCCGCCTCAGGTCGACGGGCCGTGGGCCTATTATTCGCGCTTTCGTCGCGGCGGCCAGCGCCGCATCTATTGCCGCAGGCCCCGCGGGGGCGGCCCGGAGACGGTGCTCATCGACGGCGACGCGCGCGCCGAGGGGAAAGCGTTTTTTCATCTCGCCGGCGGGCGCCATTCGCCGGATCATTCGAAATTCGCCTGGAGCTCTGACGACCTCGGGTCCGAGATCCTGACCATTGTAGTCCGCGATGTCGAGCGCGAGACGGACCTCGCTGACCGCGTCGTCGGGACGACCGGAGACGCCGTCTGGACGCGCGATTCGGAAGGGTTTCTCTACGTCGAGCAGGATGAGAGCCACCGCCCCTGCCGCGTCATGCTGCATCAGCTGGGGACCGCGCAAACCGACGACGTCGAGATCTTCGCGGAAGCCGATCCGGCCTGGTTCATCGGCATCGAACCCTCTCGCCTCGGCCGCGCCGCCATCATTTCCGTGCATGGCCACGACGCCTCGGAGACGCTGATCGTCGATCTCGACCATCCGACCCTTCCGCCCCGGCTCGTCGCGCCGCGCCGGCCGGGCCTCCGCTACGAGGTCATGGACCACGGCGATCGCTTCTTTATTCGCACCAACGCCGGGGCGCCCGACTTCAAGATCGTGATCGCGCCGCGCGATGCGCCGCAGGAGGCGAACTGGCGCGACTGCGTCGCCGAGCGCGACGGACGCTTCATCGCCGACGCGACGCTGTTCAGAGACCACCTCGTCCTGGTCATGCGGGAGATGAGCCGGCCGCGCCTCGTTGTCATCGACTTAAACAGCGATGAATCGCACGAGATCGCATTTGACGAGGAGACATACTTTCTCAGGCTCGAGCCGGTCTATGAATTCGAAACCTCGCTCATCCGCTTCAGCTACTCCTCGCCCGCGACGCCGCAGGAAACCTACGACTACGACGTCGTCAGCCGCCAGCGAACCCTGGTCAAGCGGCAGACGATGCCGCGCGGCTTCGATCCGCAGGCCTATGTCGCCCGTCTCATATTCGCTCCTGCCGACGACGGCGAGAGCGTGCCGGTGTCGCTGCTCCACAGGCGCGGCGCGAAGCTCGACGGCTCGGCGCCAATGCTCATCACCGGCTATGGCGCTTACGGTTACGCAGTCGAGGCGAGTTTTTCGACCAACCGCTTCTCGCTCGTCGACCGCGGCTTCGTGTTCGCGATCGCCCATGTACGCGGCGGCACGGACAAGGGCTGGCGCTGGTACGAGGACGGCAAGCTCGGCAAGAAAGCGAACACCTTCCGCGATTTTCTCGCCGCGACGCGATTCCTCATCGCCGAGGGTTTCGCCGGCGCCGGACGAGTCGTGGCTCAAGGCGGCAGCGCCGGGGGCTTGCTCATGGGGGCGATCGCCAATCTCGCGCCTGACCTTTTCGCCGGGATCATCGCCGACGTGCCGTTCGTCGACGTGCTGGCGACGATGCTCGATTCGAGCCTGCCGCTGACCCCACCAGAATGGCTGGAATGGGGCGACCCGATCCACGACCGGACGGCGTTCGAGACCATCCGCTCCTATAGCCCGATCGACAATGTGCGCGCACAGCGCTATCCGGCGATCTTGGCGCTTGCTGGCCTGACCGATCCGCGCGTGACCTACTGGGAGCCGGCCAAGTGGGTCGCGCGCCTGCGCGCGACGATGACCGGGGGCGGGCCGATTCTGTTGCGCACGGCGATGGACGCGGGCCATGCCGGCGCGTCCGGACGCTTCGACCGGCTCGAGGACGTCGCACGTCAATACGCTTTTGCCATCGCGAGCGTCGAGGGCGCGCTTCAGCAGGCCCCGGAATAAGGCCCGATCAGCGCGGCGAACTCATCAACCTCACCCGGCGGAGACCGGCGGATAAGACAAATAGGTTAGCCTTTTCATCTCGCTGCGCATCGTCGCCACGACATCGAGGATCAGTCCGGCAAGGAAGCTCAAGAAGCCGATGATGATCAGCCCTATGGCGAGGACGGCCGTCGGCAGCCGAGGCACCAGTCCCGTTTTGAAATAGGTCTCGGCAAGCGGAACGGCGAGCACGACCGCAATTATGATGAGGACCGCGCCGACAAGACCGAAGAACGGCAACGGACGCTCGTTGCGCACGAGATCGAAGATGAGGCGGAGGATTCTGGCGCCGTCTCGAAAAGTGCTGAGCTTGCTCACCGACCCCGAGGGACGTTCGCCATAGGCGGTCAATTCTTCCGCGGACGGCATGCGCAGTTCCAGCGCATGCACCGTCAACTCGGTTTCGATTTCGAAGCCTCTCGACATCGCGGGAAAGGATTTGACGTAACGGCGAGAAAAGACCTTGTATCCAGAGAGCATATCGGTGAACTGCCTGCCGAAGATATTGCGCACCATTGAGGTCAAGACGTAATTGCCGAAGCGATGGCCTCTTCGGTAGGCCTCCATGCTCCGCGACACGCGTGCTCCATTGACGAAGTCGAGATTTTCTTCGATCATCAGGCGGACCATGCGTGGAGCGGCTTCGGCTTCGTAGGTCGCATCGCCATCCACCAGCACATAAATGTCGGCGTCGATGTCGGCGAACATGCGCCGGACAACATTTCCCTTTCCCTGGCGCGTCTCGTGGCGAACAATCGCGCCCGCCGCCCGGGCGATGTCGACGGTGCGATCGCTCGAGTTGTTGTCGTAAACGTAGATTGTGGCCGAAGGCAGCGCTTCGCGAAAAGCCTCAACGGTTTTACCGACCGTCAGTTCTTCATTGAAGCACGGAACAAGCACGGCGATGTCGTGCTTGCGCACGAGCGGTTCGAACCCGGACTTCGCGCTGTCTACGATCGTGCTCATGTTCACTCTGTATCCCCCAAAAACCTGCAGTCGCGACGTTCGTCACGGGCCAGGGTTTCGCCCCGGCGGACCAGACTTCTCCCCAGATCCCGGTCGAAAGGATCGGGCGGTGGGCCCGAATTCAACCAGCGCCCGAGTTCCGCGCAAGCAAACGCAAATAAAAACAAGCAAAGCAGGCTTTCCTGTATCTTCCTTTATTTTTTTAAATCTGGACTTTTCAATGACTTACGGCCAAAAATAAAGAAATCTCCCGCCTTTGTCAAAACTCGCGCTTCAAGGTTACGCGCGACGGTTTCAACAGCCCCGTGCGCCGCGGCTCAAGAGCCTGTCCCTCTCCCGTCGGTCTCAATTCCGCCAACAAAGACGGTGGCTTCACTTTCTGGTTTTGACAATAAGATTATCCGTCCACAGGAAATTCGCCATCAAAAACCATGCAGGTGCAAAGAGGCGCCTGAGGCGCGCTGCTTTTGGATTGAGGCGGACGAACGGCAGGTCGACAATTTATTGCCGAAAATCGGAAATCTGGCTAAGCTTGCTCCATGACCAGTCCCGCCCTTCCGCAGCGCAAGAACGCCTGCGCCCGTCGCCGCGCCGGTCAACGCCAGGGGAAAATGCGCGAGAAATTTTTCTTTCGCGAAAACCCATCGTAACCCATTGAAAACACTCATTTTGGACGAGAGAATCCAAGGAAATCCAAGGAAATCCAAGCCTCAAAAACGGGCCTTTTGAGGCGAAAAGGCGAGGCGCCAAGAAAACCCAAAACGGATCGAGCGACCGACGCCGCGCGCGCCAAGACCCACTCCATTGAGGCGCAACGCGCTCCAGGCGCGGACCTTGTCAATCGTTACCGCCCTCGTCGCCCGGGTCAGGCTCGGCCTTGGCGCCGGGGATCACGTAGCTCCCCTTCAGCCAGCGATGCAGGTCGACGTCGGCGCAACGCTTCGAGCAGAACGGGTCATAAGCCTCGCTGCGCGGCTTGCCGCATACCGGGCAGGCGCGCTTGCTCCTGTTCGGCCTCGGTTGCTGCGCGGGAGCCTTCTTGTCCTCGGTGGTCATCGGATGGGGTTCGCGTCCCAATGCCGGTAGACGTGATAGCCTTCGCCGGCAAGCAGCGCGGCTGTTTCGCTGAGCGGCAAGCCGACGACGTTGGAATAGGAGCCGACGAGGCGCTCGACGAATGCGCCTGCGAGGCCCTGGATGGCATAGCCGCCGGCCTTGCCGCGCCATTCGCCGCTCTTGAGATAGGCCTCGACCTCAACGGGCGACAGGCGCTTGAACCTGAGCCGGGTCTCGACCAGCCGGCGCCGCACGGCGCCGTTTCCGGTAATGAGCGTAAGGCCGGTGAACACGCGATGGCCCCGGCCGGACAACAGGGCGAGGCACGCCTCCGCCTCGGCGAGCGTCTCGCACTTCGGCAAGATGCGGCGCCCGACGCCGACCACCGTGTCCGCCGCAAGCGTCAAGAACGGCGCAAGATCCGTGCGCCCGCCGGCGATCTCCGCCGAGGCGAGCGCCTTTTCCCCAGCCAGCCGTTCCGCAAGCTCGCGTGGCCCTTCGCGAGGGCGCGGCGTTTCGTCAATCTCGGCCGGCAGGACCGCATCGGGCTTGACGCCGATCTGCGCGAGCAGCGCAAGCCTGCGCGGCGAAGCTGACCCCAGTACGAGATGCGGGCCCAAGTGCGAGGCGGAGCGATCGCCGCGCCGCCCGAGAGTTAAGGTCATTTGAAGCGGTAGGTAATGCGCCCCTTGGTCAAATCGTAGGGCGTCATCTCCACCAGCACTTTGTCCCCGGCCAGCACGCGAATGCGGTTCTTGCGCATCTTGCCCGCGGTGTGCGCTATGATTTCGTGCTCGTTCTCGAGTTTGACGCGAAAAGTCGCGTTGGGCAGCAATTCCACGACGTATCCGGGAAATTCTAGCAATTCTTCTTTCGACATAAGACTCCTTGTCGTGTCGCCGCGGCGCAAAACGGACGGCGGTCCGGAACCGCCTAGCACGCCAGCCGCGGCCTGTCCTACCACCACGGGGTTGTAAGGCCGAATACGCCGCCCGGGCGGTGGCGTCCCCGCCCCGCCTCTCACGGGCACTTTATCGGCGCCCGCTCGTCAAACCAAGCTACTTCAGCGCGGTTGGGCTCGATTCGTTCAGGAATCCGAGAATTTCATCGAAGAACTGCATGCGGTTCTTCTCTAGCATCACCGTATGCGTGCCTTCGCCTAGCTGGACAAGGCGCTTGTAGGGCGCGTTTGTCAGCTTGGCGAAATAAGCATTCGTCATATAGGTCGGAAGATCGGCGTCCCATTCCGCGTGGATGAGCAGCGTTGGGACCGTGATCTTTCCTGGATCGTAAAATGGCTTTCCGGCGCCCCAATAATTGGCGAATTCCGCCCTTACCCCGTTGGCGGCGCGAAGCCGCGGCGGGTTCATCTTGCTGCCCACGGGATCTTCGGCGATCGTCGCGTTCCACCATGCGTCGAAGACGCCCGGCGGGATCAGCGTCGCCTGCTTGTCTTCAGGCACGCCCCTGAGCCAACGCGCCTTCGCATCCTCCTTCGCCACCAATCGATAGGCGGGCATGACGCTCGGCGAGGGCTCGACTGGAGGCTCGACCGTCCAAGCCGGCGCATAAAGCACGAGCCGATTGATCTTGTCGTTGTGGCTGGCGGTGTAGGCGCCGGCGATCGAGGTGCCCCAGGACCAGCCCATGAGGTCGAGCTTCGGGATGCCGCGCTGACCCAGAATATAATCGACCGCGGCGCCGAGGTCGGCGCCGGCCTCTTCGGAAGTCGCGATCGGCTTGTTCGCCTCGGGAGGCTGATCCATTTCCGGCGGACGGGTCGATCGTCCGTACGAGCGCACGTCGACCAGATAGACGTCGAAACCGTTCTCAGCGAACAGGTCCATCATCGACACGCCTTCGATCGGCAGGTCGAAGCTCGTCTCCGCAGGATATGTGGCGCCGTGGATGAAGAGCAGCGTCTTGTCCGGGGAGAAAGATGTCATGTTCTCCGCGTGCTTGTTGCGTACGTAGAGCTTGATGTTCGGATCCGTCGACGGGATCATCGCTTCGGTCACCGTCAGGCGCGGCGATTCCGCAAAAGCAGCGCCCGACAGGGCCAAGCTCGTCGCCATTGCGGAACAAAAGACTCGAAGGCTCATACCATTTCCTCCCCGGCGCGCGTCTCAGGCGTGGCCTCGAAATACCCGGTTCGTATAAGGCGCATGGCGCGCCAGGGCGAGCCTTGACGTGTTCAAACTGTCGAGAGCGCGGTCAGACTGCAGACGGGCTGCCGGCGTCTGTCGTCTGCGACGGAGGGGGGGCGGCCTCAGGGACGCGCTTGCCCTTTCTGCGCTCCTCGAGCCATTGCATGACCACATAAAACGAGGGAACGAACACCACCACCAGGCAGGTCGAGGCGATCATGCCGAAGAAGACCGCCATCCCAATCGATTTGCGCGCCGACGCGCCCGCGCCTGTCGCCAGCACAAGCGGCAGAACGCCGAGGATGAAGGCGAACGAGGTCATGAGAATGGGCCGGAATCTCAGCCGCGCCCCTTCCACCGCCGCTTCGGCAATTCCTTTTCCTTCGGCGCGCTGCTGGCGGGCATATTCGACGATCAGAATCGCGTTCTTGGCTCCGAGTGCGATCAAGAGGATGAGGCCAATCTGTGTGTAAAGATTGTTGGCGGCGACGCCGGCTTGGCTGGCGGCGACGCTGACGGCGCCGAGCGTGGTCAGCGCAGCGACCGTCCCGAGGAGAGCCATCGGCACGCACAGGATGACCGCGAGCGGCAGAATCCAGCTTTCATACTGGCCCGCCAGAACGAAATAGACGAGCAAGAGCGCGAACCCGAAGACGTAATAAGTCTGGTTGCCGAGTTGCTTCTCTTGGTACGACATGGCGGTCCATTCGTAGCCCGTCCCAGTCGGCAGAGTGTTGTTGGCGATCTGCTCCATGATGTCGAGGGACTGCCCCGAGCTGAAACCGGGCGCCGGGCTGCCGACGATGGTCGACGACGCATAGAGGTTGTAGAGGCTGATGAGCGATGGGCCTTGAACCTCGTTGATGTCGACCACCGTTCCGATCGGCGTCATGGTTCCGTCGCCCGCCTTGACCTTGAGATTGCGAATGTCGTCCACGTTGGCGCGATACTTGGCCTCCGCTTGCGCATAGATTTGGAAGACGTGGCCGAACTTGGTGATTTGGCCGACATAGTTCGAACCGACATAATCGGAGAGGGCGGCGAACAACTGTCCAACTGTGATGCCAAGCGTCTCCGCCTTGATGCGGTTTACATTGACAAAGATTTGCGGCGCGCCCGCGCGGAATGTCGTGGCGACCCGCTGAAGCGACGACTGCGCATTGCTATTCGCAACCACGGCGTTGGTCAGAGTTCTGAAGCAAGGCGTAGTCGAAATTTCCATTCCTGAGTTCGACCTGCATCGTGAAGCCGCCGACGTTGCCGATGCCCTGGATCGGCGGCGGGGGGAGCGCGAAGGCGAAAGCTTGCGGCACGCCCTGCAGCCCGCCGTTGAGGCGCTCGAGGATCGTGCGGACGTCTTGCCCTGGCTCTTTGAGACGCGCGTCCCAATCCTTCAGGACGACAAAGGCGACGCCGGCGTTGGCGAGGCTCGCCAGATTGTCGAGAATGGATACCCCGCTGACGGTCACGACGTGCTCGACCCCGGGAACCTTGCTGGCCATGCCCTGGATCTGCTGCAGCACCCTATCTGTCCGCTCCTTTGACGCGCCGTCGGGCAGCTGCGCAGCGACGATCACGTAGCCCTGATCCTCAGTCGGCAGGAACGCGGTCGGCACGCGCGTCAGTCCCCAGACCGCGACGCCAACCAGAATAAGCGCCAGAGCGACCATCAGGCCGCTGCGGTGGACCATGCCGCCGATCAGTCGGGTGTAGCCGCGTTCGAGAGCGCCATAGACGGTGTTGAACCCGCGGGAGAAAAAGTTGCGCCGCTCGGGAGGCTTCGGCGGCCTGAGCCACAGCGCCGATTGCGTGGGCTTGAGCGTGAGGGCGTTGACGGCGCTGATGAAGGCCGTGGCGGCGATGACGAGCGCGAATTGCCGGTAGAGTTGCCCGGTCAGTCCAGGCAGAAAGGCGGCGGGGATGAACACTGACATCAAGACTAGCGTGATGCCAAGGACCGGACCTGTGAGTTCGTCCATTGCCCGAGCCGCGGCCTCGCGGCCGGCCATTCCCTCCTCGACGTATCGCGCGACGCCTTCAACGATGACGATTGCGTCGTCGACCACGATGCCGATTGCAAGCACGATGGCGAACAGGGTCGGAAGATTGATCGAGAAGCCAAGCGCCGCCATCGCTGCGAACGCGCCGATGAGCGTCACCGGTACGGTCGTCGCGGGCACGAGCATCGCCCGCCAGTCCTGCAGAAAAACGAGGATGACGATAAGCACCAGGATCGCCGCCTGGATCAGGGTCTTGTAGACTTCGGCGATCGCCGCCTTGACGAATTTCGTCGTGTTGTAGGGCACGATATAGGCGAGGCCTTGCGGGAAGGCTTTGGCGAGCTCGTCCATTTTCGCCTGGACCTCGTTCGAAACCGCAATCGCGTTCGCCCCGGGCAGAAGCGAGACGGCGATGCCGGCGCCGGGCCGGCCGTCCAGATTGAACGATTCGCTATAAGTCTGCGCGCCGAGCTCGGCGCGCCCGACGTCCCGTATCCTGGTGATGCGGCCGCCGTTGGCCGAATCGACCTTGACGATGATATTCTCGAACTCCCTCGGATCGTCGAGCCGGCCCTTGAGGTCGAGCGTATATTGGAAGTCCTGCCCCTTCGGCGCGGGCGGCGCGCCGACTTGGCCCGCCGCGACTTCCTGGCTCTGCTGCTGGATGACGTTGATGACGTCTTGAGGCGTCAGTCCCCGCGCCTGCAGAAGGTTCGGGTCCAGCCAGATGCGCATGGCGTATTGCCCGCTGCCGAGGACCGTCACATCGCCGACGCCGGGGAGGCGGCGCAGCTCGTCTTGCACGTTGATCACGGCGTAGTTCGACAGGAACAGGAAATCGAAGCGACTGTCGGGGGAGGTCAGGACGACGAACTCGAGAATCGACGTCGACTTCTTCTTCGTCGTCACGCCCTGGCGCTGCACCTCCTGCGGCAGCGCCGGAATCGCCGCCGACACACGGTTCTGCACCAGGATCTCGTCCTCGTCGGGATCAGTGCCGATCGCAAAGGTGACCGTCAAGGTATACGTGCCGTCGCTCGCATTCGTCGATTGCATGTAGATCATGTTCTCGACGCCGTTGACGTTCTGCTCGATCGGGAGCGCCACGGTGTTGACGAGAGTCATCGCGCTTGCGCCGGGATAGCTCGTCGTCACCTGGACGGTGGGTGGAACGACGTTGGGATATTGCGAGCTTGGCAGGTTAACGAGGGCGACCAGACCGATGACTACGATGACGAGCGCCAGCACATTGGCGAGCACCGGCCTCTCGATGAAAAAACGCGAGATTGCTCCCGCTCGGCCTTCAGAGCTCATTTCTTGTCCGAGGTGGGCGACGAAGCCTTCTCAGGGCTCGATGCAGGCCCCGGCTCGGCTAAAGCCAGTTGGCTGCGCTGGGGATCGACCTTGGCGCCGGGAAAGGCGCGCTGGACGCCTTCGGTCACCACCCAGTCGTCCGGCTTCAGGCCCGACTCAATCACCCGCAACTGCCCGTCGCGCACTCCGGTGGTGACCACCCGCCTTTCGACGACATTATTGGGGCCGACAACCAGGACATAGCTCCCTTCCTGGCTCGTCCCGATCGCGTCGTTGCGCGTGAGCAGCGCCTTTTCTTGCTGCGCAATCGGCGTCCGCACCCGCACGAACAGGCCCGCCAGAAGGGAGCCGTCCTTGTTGTCAAACAAAGCGCGCGCGGTCAGCGTGCCGGTGGCGAAATCAACCTGCGGCGAAGCATAGTCCATATGGCCCTTGTGCGGGTAGCCCTCCTCGCCCTGCAGCCCGATCTCCACAGGGACGTCGGACAGCTTCGAGGTGCGCAATGCGACGCCGTGCTTGGCGAGGTTTCTCTGGATCGACAGGATCTGCGACTCGCTCAAGGTGAAATATACGTAGAGCGGATTGGTCTGTATGATCGTCGCGAGCTTGGTCGGCCCGGAGACGCCGACGAGGGCGCCGACATCGACGAGGTGATTGGTGACGACGCCGTCAAACGGGGCGAGCACCTGGGTGTAGCCAAGGTTGATCTTGGCGAGCCAGATGGCGGCCTTGGCGTTTAGGATATCGGCCGCCGACTGGTCCCACTTGGACTTCCACTCCTGCGCCGTCGCTTGGCTCGCGAAATCCTGCCGCGCCAGCGTGGCCTGCCGGTTGTACTCGGCCTTGTTGTACTCCTCGGTTGCTTGGTCCGAGGCAAGGGTCGCCTCCTGCTGGTCAACCTGCGCCTGATAAATGTCCCGCTCGATACTGAAGAGCTGCGCGCCCTTCTTGACGTTCGCGCCGTCCGCATAATCAATTGAAGTGAGAAAGCCCTGCACCCGCGCTACGAGATCGACGGAGGCGAACGCCTGCGTATTTCCGGTGAGTTCAAGATATTCGGTGACCGGCCGCTGCAGCGGCTGGGCCACCTGCACCTTAGGCGGCGGCGGCGGGATATAGGCGTTCTTCGAGTTGCAGGCCGCCTGTGTGATCACGCCTATCCCAAGGGCGGCCGCACGAACGACCGGCCAGAGCATGGAACGAGGTGATCGGGTCGACATGGAGCGCGAATCCTGGAAGCGGACGAACAATACCGATGAGCGAGCCCGATGGCCATTGCTGGTCCATGATGCCTGACCGGCGCCTGAGCGCAAGAGGCCAATAAGGCATGCGATTTTGTAGCTACCGCCCGGCGCGGTCGAGCGCGCGATACCGCCTTACGGCGAACGGGATCGAGGCGAGATAGGCCAGAGTGACAGCGACCAGGGCCTGCATGGGAAAGTTGAACAGGATGAGGAGGGCGGCGGCGACACCGACAAGCACCACCGAAACATATTCGCGCGGCACGCGGCCGATCGACTTGCCGGAGAAATGGGGCACGCGGCTCGCCATCAGAAGCGCCACCGCCAGCACGTACAGGCTCTCGACCACCGCGAATTGCCCTGTCGGCTGGCCGAGACCGAAGGCGTAATGAAGGTAGATCGGCAGGAGACCGACGATCGCGCCGGCCGGCGCCGGCATGCCGACAAAAAAGAGGCCGCGCCACGCCGGCTGATCCTCGTCGATCATCACATTGAAGCGGGCGAGGCGCAGCGCGCAAGCCATCGCAAACAGGAGCGCCGCAACCCAGCCGAAGTTTTTCGCCGCGTGCAGGCTGGCGACATACAGCACGAGCGCCGGCGCGACCCCGAAGTCGACGAAGTCAGCAAGCGAATCGAGTTCGGCGCCGAAACGCGAGGTTCCCTTCAACGCGCGCGCGATTCGCCCGTCGAGACCATCGAGCACGGCCGCCGCGGCGACCGCGCTCACCGCCCAGTCGATAGACCCCTCCATCGCCAGACGGATCGCGGTTAGCCCAAGGCCGAGCGCGAATAGCGTGACAAGGTTCGGAATCAAAAGCCGTAGCGGCACCGCCCGGAGACCGCGACGCCGCGACGCCGCGACGCCTTCGACTTGCGACCGGGGCATTGGGCCGGTCTCGTTCACGCTCAGCTCCGGTGAAACGGCGGCGGCTCGCTCTCGGCCGCGACCTGCGCAATCACAGTCTCGCCGGCGACCGCGCGCGAATCGAGGCCGACCACGATGCGCGCGCCTGGCGGCAGGTAGACGTCGACGCGCGAGCCGAAGCGGATGAGGCCGATGCGCTCGCCAGCGCCAAGCAGCGCGCCTTCGTGGGTGAAGCAGACGATCCGCCGGGCGATCAGGCCCGCAATCTGGACCACGCCAAACCGGCCGGAGGGCGTGTCGATTATGATGCTGTTGCGCTCATTGTCGTCGCTCGCCTTATCGAGGTCGGCGCTGAGGAACAGGCCTGGGTGATAAACGATCTGGGCGACGCGGCCTTCGACCGGAGCGCGATTGACGTGGCAATCGAAGATCGACATGAAGATCGACACACGCTGCAACGGCGCCATGCCGACGCCGAGTTCAGGCGGAGGCGCGGCGAAGCCGGCGAAACGGATCACGCCATCGGCGGGGGAAACGACAAGGTCGGCCCGCACAGGCGTGACGCGCTGGGGATCGCGAAAGAAATAGGCGCACCACAAGGTGGCGATGAACCCGAGCCAGCCCAACGGCGCCCAGATCCACCACAGGATGAGCGTCGCGACCGCGAAACCGAAGACGAATACATAGCCTTCGGGATGAATTGGCGCGAGCTGCCCGCGCAGCGACTTGACGATGCTCATTGGAAGACGCCCGAAAACAAGCCGCGCGCACTCATGGCGCCAAACGTCTCCGATGTCACGGCGCAGGCTGCGGCGCCGCTCCGCCGGGAGCGGCGAGATCGTCTTCGCGACCAGCCTGACGCAACACTTCCTGCGCGGCGTCGACCTGCCGCTGGCGGCTCCACATCGCCGAATAGATTCCGCCCCGCGCCAGAAGCTCCTGATGCGAGCCGCGCTCGGCGATGACGCCCTTGTCGAGCACCAGAATCTCGTCGGCGTTGACCACGGTCGACAGGCGATGGGCGATCACGATCGTCGTACGCCCGCGGGAGACGCGCTCCAGCGCCGACTGGATGTCGCGCTCGGTGAAACTGTCGAGCGCCGAAGTCGCTTCGTCGAGCACCAGGATCGGCGGCGCCTTGAGCATCGTGCGGGCGATGGCTACGCGCTGCTTCTCGCCGCCTGAAAGCTTGAGGCCGCGCTCGCCAACGGGCGACTCATAGCCTTGCGGCAATGAGCGGATGAACCGGTCGATCTGCGCATTCTCGGCGGCGGCGATCACCCCATGCTCGCTGGCGTCGTCGCGCCCATAGCGGATGTTGTAGAGGATCGCATCGTTGAACAGGACCGTGTCCTGCGGCACCATGCCGATCGCCGCGCGCAGCGAACTCTGGGTGACGGCGCCGATGTTCTGCCCGTCGATCAAGATGCGCCCCGCGTCCGGCTCATAGAATCGGAACAGGAGCCGCGAGATCGTCGACTTGCCTGCGCCTGACGGGCCCACGATGGCGATCGTGTGTCCAGCGGGCGCGTCAAACGAGACGCCGCGCAGGATCGGTCTGCCGGGGTCATAGGCGAAGTCGACGTTCTCGAACCGGACCGCGCCGGCGCTCACCTTCAAGGGCTGCGCGCCGGGGATGTCCTCAACCTCGGGATTCTGGCCCAAGATCGCGAACATCGCCTCGACGTCAACGATCGCCTGTTTGATGTCCCGATACACCATCCCCATGAAATTGAGCGGCTGGTATAGCTGCAGCATGATCAGGTTGACGAGCACGAAGGCGCCGACAGTCTTGGTTCCGTTTCTCACCTCGGCGACGCACATCAGAAGCACGACGATCAAGCCAAGGGTGAAAATGAACGCCTGACCAGCATTGAGAACCGCAAGCGAGACATAAGTGCGCACGCTCGCCTGTTCATATCGCGCCATGGCTTTGTCGTATCGCGCCGCCTCGCGCCCTTCGGCGCCAAAATATTTGACTGTCTCGAAGTTGAGAAGGCTGTCGATCGCCTTGGTGTTGGCGTCGGTGTCGCTTTCGTTCATCGAACGTCGAATGCCGATGCGCCAATTCGTCGCGAGGGTCGTATAGATTAGGTAAACGACCACCGTGGCGCTGATCGCTGCGACATAGCGCCAGTCGAACGAGATGAGCATCGCGGCGACGACCAGCGCAAACTCGACGACGGTCGGAACCGCGGTCAGCATCGAGGTGCGAACGAGCGTCTCGATTGCGTTGCGGCCGCGCTCGAGAACCCGAGTGAGTCCGCCGGTCTTGCGCTCCAGATGAAAGCGCAACGACAGGCGATGCAAGTGCTCGAACACCTCGAGCGCCAATCGGCGCACCGCGTTCATGGCGACGGCCGCGAACAGGGCGTCCCGCCCTTGCTGGGTGAACGCCATCAGGATGCGCAACGCCCCATATAGCAGCGTCAGAGCCGCCGCGCCGACCAGGATTCGCGGCAGCGGGACCGCATCGAGCGCGAGCTTACCGGCGATCGCGTCGGTCGCCCACTTGTAAGAATAGGGAATCGCTATCGTGAACAGCTTCGAGAGCAGCATCAACGCGACTGCGAGAAATACACGCAGCTTCAGATCAGCGCGGTCCGACGGCCAGATGTAGGGCCACAGGAGCCGAACGGTTCCCGTGAGCGTGCCTCGTCCCGCCGGGTTGTTGTGCGCGGCGATGAATGTTGACGTCTTGTGATGCTGCATTGACGCTCATGGACAGCCGATCAACTCGACCGGCAGGGCGCATATAATCGCTTTTGGCGCCGATGACATCCTCACGACCGCCATATTGTTGCGCTGGATAATTGCCCGCCAAGCAGCGCCGCAGGTGAAACACGCCCATCGCCGCGGCAGATGACGGGCGCGACTTGTCCCTGGCCTAGAGTTGGGAGAACTCCCGAGCCTTCGCTTTGACGCCTGGCAACCTTGAAAATGGCTCGATGATTCGCTGAAAGCGTTTGCGGCACGCTAACGGCGCTCTGTCAAGTGAAGAAAGTTCTTTTTTTGTGTAAATTGAGCGTCCCGCGTCCGACTCTTTTTGAGTATTCGACCGATCTCGATGGACGAGTCAGTTAAAGTGATCACATCTTATCTTGTGCGATGTTTTCTTTTCGGCTATGTGCCTGTTTGGCCCAGTCGCGATAGGCGACAACCGGTGAGGATGCTCACCGTGGTCGGGTAAGCCGAATGCCCCGAAGCTGATCACAGGAAAAAGGCGCTCTCGGCAGCCAACTTTCTGGAGTAACGTCAACAATGAGCGAATCTACCAACCACGTTGAACTCGCCGCCGAGATTGTATCGGCTTACGTGTCGAACAACTCGGTGCCGTCGAGCGAGTTGCCGTCGCTTCTCAGCGACGTTCACGCAGCAATCGTGCGGGTCGCGACTGGCGCGCAACCAGTCGTGGTCGAAGCGGCCAAGCCCGCTGTTCCACCCAAGAAGTCAATTACCAGCGATTACATTATTTGCTTGGAAGATGGTCGTAAGTTCAAGTCGTTGAAGCGGCATTTGCGGACTCAGTACAACCTGTCACCCGAAGAATATCGGGAGAAATGGGGTCTTCCGTCCGACTATCCCATGGTCGCCCCCGCCTACGCCAAGGCGCGCTCGGCCCTGGCGAAGCAGATGGGCCTTGGCCAACAGCGCCGCCGACGCAAGTAAGACGGACTTCTTGTCCGGGTCCGACCTCCGGGTTCGCCGGGCGGCCGAGCCCGGAGTGGCCGATCCGGGGCGCGGACGCCAAACGCGCCTCTATTTCGTGCCAAACATGCGGTCGCCCGCATCGCCCAGGCCGGGAATGATGTAGCCGTGCTCATTTAGCCGTTCGTCGACCGCCGCGGTCCAGACTTCCACGTCGGGATGCGCCTTGGTCAGCCGTTCGATGCCCTCGGGCGCCGCGAGAAGACAGACAAAGCGGATGTCCTTCACCCCGCGCCGCTTGAGGCGGTCGATCGCGGCGACCGCTGAATTGGCGGTCGCGAGCATCGGGTCCATTACGACGACCAGCCGGTCCGCCACGTCGGCCGGGGCCTTGAAGTAATATTCCACCGCTTCGAGCGTATGAGGATCGCGATAGAGACCGATATGAGCGACGCGCGCGCTCGGGACGAGATTGAGCATCCCGTCGAGAAATCCGACGCCCGCACGCAAGATCGGCGCGAACACCAGCTTTTTTCCGGCAATCGTGGGCGCCCTGGTCGTGGCGATCGGCGTCTCCACTTCCACCATCTCGAGCGGCAGATCGCGCGTGACCTCGTAGGCCAGCAGCATGCCGATCTCGTTCATGAGCTGCCGGAAGCCCTTGGTCGAAACGGTCTTGTCACGCATAAGCGTCAGCTTGTGCTGCACCAGCGGATGGCTGACGACATGAACGTTCGACATGAGGCGCGAGGTCCTGGGCGACAGTGAAGGCTCTGAACGTTAGACGAAGTTAAGCCGCCAAGGGCCCCTGCCCGCGCGATCGTCCCCAGCTTTGTGGGCGCCCGTTGGCCGCGGCCGCGCTGCGCTCCGCCGCGGGCGCTATTGACGGGCGAACTGACAGGATGTCTCTTGCGCTGCAAATGGCCTCCTCGACCGCCCGCCAGCTCGGCCGCAACTGGTCTCTGCCCAATATTCTAACCTACGCGCGAGTCGCGGCGGTTCCGCTTGTCGCCAGCTTCTTGTTCTGGCCGCAAGAGCCATGGGCGCGGTGGACGGCGCTGGCGATCTTTATCGCCGCCGGGATCAGCGATTTTTTCGACGGCTATCTGGCGCGCGCCTGGTCGCAACAGTCCTCGCTCGGAAGAATGCTGGACCCGATCGCCGACAAGCTTCTCGTTTCGGCGGCCATATTGATGTTGGCGGCCAGCCAGACGATTTCCGGTTTGACGCTTTGCGCGGCGATCGTCATCCTTTGCCGGGAGATTTTGGTCTCGGGCCTGCGCGAGTATCTGGCGGAGCTCAGAGTTGCGCTGCCGGTTACGGCCGTCGCAAAATGGAAGACCGCCGCACAATTTTCCGCACTGGCGTTCCTAATCGCCGGCCCGGCCGGTGAAGCCGTGCTGCCGGGTTCGATCACGACCGGGATTGTGCTTTTATGGATCGCCGCCATCCTGACGCTTTACACCGGCTGGGACTATATGAAGGCGAGCTACGACAATGTCGGGGGCGACTGAGGTAAAAGTGAAGGCGTTTTATTTCGCTTGGGTGCGCGAGCGCGTGGGCAGGGCGGAGGAAGAGCTCGATCCCCCCCCGTCAGTTACGACGGTCGGCGACCTTGTCGCCTGGCTCTCTGAGCGCGGCGAGAGCTACGCCCACGCGTTCGACAAGCCCACGGCCGTTCGCGTGGCGCTCGATCGGGTTCACGCCCGCAGCGACGCCCTGATTGCGGGCGCGAAGGAAGTGGCGTTCTTCCCCCCGATGACTGGCGGCTGAAAGCAATGGCGAGCGTCCGCGTGCAAAAGGGCGACTTCGACCCAGGAGCGGAGGCCGAGGCGCTCGCGCGCGGGCGAACGGACGTCGGCGCGGTGGTGAGCTTTGTCGGTTATTGCCGCGACGAGGGCGGATCGCTCGGCGCGCTCGAACTTGAGCATTACCCCGGGATGGCGGAGGATGAGATCGTCCGCGTAGCGCGGGAAGCCGAGGCGCGCTGGCCGCTCATCGGCGCGACCGTCATCCACCGCTACGGCCGCATTGCCCCGGGCGGGCGCATCGTGCTCGTCGCCGTCGCGGCGAAGCATCGCGCCCCAGCCTTTGCTGCGGCCGAGATGCTGATGGACTACCTCAAGACCCGGGCGCCGTTCTGGAAGCGGGCGATCGGTAGCGACGGCGACGTCGCCGGGTGGGTCGAAGCGAAACGGGAGGACGACCGGTCCGCGGCGCGCTGGAGCGCGACCGACTGAGCCCGCCGGCGTCAGGCGCGGCTTACGACCGCGTGATAGATCCAGAGCACGACGACCGCCCCGATCACCGCGACCACCAGGCTCCAGATGTTGAAACCGGTGATGCCGGCGCCGACGATTTCGGCGGCGATGAAACCGCCCACGATCGCGCCGACGATGCCGAGCACGATATCCGTGAGGATTCCGGAGCCGGTCTTGTTGACGATCTTGCTCGCGATGAACCCGGCGATTAAACCGAAGATGATCCAGGCGATGACCCCCATTTTCGCAGCCTCCCTTGCGCCGCCCACCGGCGCGAGAATGTGCGGGATGGACGGGGAAAACGCAAGCCGGTACTCTTGGTCGTCAGATCTTCGAAATGCGGCGCTAAGCTTGTGGTTGAGGAGCGGCATTTTCGACTTGGGTTCACTCGGAGGAGACAGCGATGGCTTCGTTTGACGATGCAATGAAAAACGCAGTGCCCGGCGGCAATCTCGCGACCCCGATCGCGGTCGCGGTGGGCGCGCTGATCCTGGGCAAGATGTTCGGCGGCGGCTCCGCGCCGGCGCCCGCGCCCGGTCGGGTCGCGCCCCAGCCGGCGCCTGCTCAGCCCGTGCCTACAAATGCGCCGGCCGGCAGCATCCTTGGTGGCCTTACGGACCTCATCGGCAAGCTCAGCGCAGGCGGGGTCGCGCCGCAAGTCAATTCTTGGGTCGGCCACGGGCCGAATGAGCCGGTTCCACCCGGACAGCTCGGTTCGGCGCTCGGCCAGAATGTGCTTGCGGAACTTTCGCAGCGCACCGGCATGAGCCAGCAAGAATTGCTGAACCAGCTCTCGACTGTGTTGCCGCAGATCATCAATCATATGACGCCGAATGGCCGCATGCCGACCCTGGCCGATCTCGAAAAGTAACGCACGCCGCCGATCGGAGGCGCAATTGCGGATCCTCGTTATCAGCACGCGAGGTAGCCGGCGCCCCCCATCGAAACGGCGATGACGGAAATTCCCTACGACGGGGCGACAAGGCTCTGTCGGTGGGGTCATGCGAATCAGCAATACCCTCATTGTTGTCTGGTCAACGCGGTGCCCGAAGCCCCGAATAATTGCGCACGCGGCCCCGGGCCAACGCGGGCGATCGCCATGGAGCCAGCAGAGACGTGTATCGTCGTGGGCGGTGAAACGCCCTGCTCGACCGTGACGATCGAAACCGTGCTCATAACGATTTCGATCGGAGCGCCATGGGCGCCGCCGGCACCCTTGGGCGCCCCCTTCATCTCTGTGGTGAGATGCGGAGGTTCACTAGAGGCGGCGCGACACGATCGGAGACGTGAACTTGGGCGGCTTCGCAAAATATAGAGGCAGAATATAGAGAATGCGACGCGCTCGGAATGGCCGAGCTCATCCGCGGTCGCAGGATCTCAGCTCGAGAGGCCCTCGAAGCGGCGATCGGCGCAGCGGAAGCCGTCAATCCACATCTGAACGCGCTATCGCAGAAGCTCTATGACCTGGGTTTCGCGGCGACATCTCGCATGGACCCGTCCGCCCCTTTTGCGGGCGTCCCTTTCCTTCTCAAAGACGTTTCCGCGATGCTGAACGGCGCAAGGACCACTCAAGGCTCGCGGTTTTTCGTCGATGCGCCTCCTGCGACAAGCGACACCACGCTGGTCGAACGCTTCAAAAAGGCGGGCGTCATCATATTCGGCAAAACGACGACCCCAGAGCTAGGGCTCGCGCCATCGACCGAGACCAGCCTGACGGGAGCCACCCGTAATCCCTGGGACCCTGCGCTTACCGCCGGCGGGTCCTCCGGGGGCGCCGCGGCGGCGGTGGCCGGGGGCATCGTCCCACTCGCGCATGGCAGCGACGGCGGGGGCTCGATCCGCATTCCCGCCTCATGTTGTGGGCTGTTCGGACTGAAACCGACACGCGCGCGCACGCCCTCTGGGCCCCTGGTCGGAGAGGGCTGGGGCGGCCTCTCCGTCCATCACGTCCTGTCTCGTTCGGTGCGCGACAGCGCCGCCATGCTCGACGCCATCCAGGGGCCGGCGGATGGCGACCCTTATCAGGTTCAGCGTCCGGAACGCCCTTATCTTCAGGAAGTCTCCACTCCGCCGGGCCGTCTCAGGATCGCGCTGCAGAGAAGGCCGCTGTCGGGCGCAGCGGTCGCTTCCGAATGCGAGAGCGCCTTGCAGGACGCGGGACGCCTTATGGAAAGTCTCGGACACACGATCGAGGAAGCGCAGCCTTCCGGGGATTGGGATGAACTGAGCCATGCGATGTGGGTGCTGGTTGCGGCCAACGTGTCGCTTTCGCTCAAGCGGCGCGCCGCCGAAGCAGGACGTCCGGTATCTGCTGAGGACGTCGATCGGGTCACTTGGAGCGCGGTCGAATTTGCGTCGACTTCTCGACGTCGAGGCCTATCCCGCGGCACTTGCGAGCGTGCATAGACAGGGCCGGCGAATGGCCGAGTTTCACAGGGCCTACGATCTGGTGGTGAGCCCGACATTGGCGACGCCGCCGCCGCCTTTGGGCGTGCTTCGCACAGATAATCATGACCTGGAGGCATACCGCCGCGAACTCGTCGCGTTCATGCCCTTCACTCAACTATTCAACTTGACGGGGCAGCCGAGCATGACGGTTCCCCTCTCCTGGTCTCAGGCCAACATTCCGATCGGCGTCATGTTCAGCGCGCCTTTCGGTGGCGAGGCGACGCTATTCCGGGTGGCGGGTCAGCTCGAGGCGGCGAGACCCTGGTTTCATCGCGTTCCAAACGCGCCCGCGATGACGACGGCGCCCGCGGTAAATCTGTAAGCCCCGAAGGGATAGCGGCTCACAGTTTCGCCAACAAAGCGTTGGCTAAGTGAGTGAGCGCCAGCCGCCGTTGATGTCGTGCACGAGCCATCCGAAACCCAGTCCGTCGATCCCGCCGAAGCGCCCCCAGCCGCAGCTCGGCCACTGCTCATCTATGACGGCGATTGCGGGTTCTGCGCCTATTGGGCGCGCTATTGGGAAAAGCTGACCGGCGACAGCGTCGACTATCGGCCTTATCAGCAGGTTCGCCCCCAATATCCGGCGATTCCTGAAGCCGAATTCCGGCGCGCGGTGCAATTCATCGCGCCCGATGGCCGGCAGGCGAGCGGCGCCGAGGCAAGTTTCCTGACGCTCAGCCATGCGCCCGGCAAAGAATTCTGGCTCGCCCTCTATCGACATCTGCCCGGTTTCGCGCCCGTCTCCGAGCGCGCTTACGTCCATATCGCCAGGCGCCGGCTGGCATTCTTCCGCTTGAGCCTCATGCTGTGGGGCCGGGGCCACGAGCCGCCGGCATACGAGCTCGTCTCGTTCCTGTTCCTTCGCCTGTTCGGGCTCATTGCGCTTTGCGCCTTCATCTCCTTCGCCGTGCAGGCGCAAGGCCTCATCGGCAGCCGCGGCATCCTGCCGCTCGCCGAACTGGTCGATGCTCTTGCCCCCCGGCTCGGGGTGGCGCGCTTCGTCCTCGTCCCGATGGTGTTCTGGCTCAACGACAGCGATCTCGCCATTTCCGCCGTCTGCTGGGCCGGCGCGGCCTTCTCGGTCATGCTCGTCCTCAACCTCCTCCCGCGCCTCAGCCTCGTTCTGATCTACGCGCTTTATCTCTCGCTGCTCTATGCCGGGCAGACCTTCATGACTTTTCAGTGGGACACGTTCCTGCTGGAGACGGCGGTTGTCGCCTTTCTCATGAGCTTGAGCCCGACCATCGGCGTTTGGCTCGCGCGCTGGCTTTTGTTCCGTTTCATATTCATGTCGGGCGTCGTCAAGCTGATCAGCGGCGATCCCAACTGGCGCGATCTCTCGGCGCTGAGCTACCACTTTCTGACCCAGCCGCTGCCGACGCCGCTCGCCTGGTATGCCGCACAGCTGCCAGCCGGCGTGTTGAAAGCAGCGACCGGCGCCATGTTTTTCGTCGAGCTCGTTCTGCCGTTCCTCATCTTCTGCCCGCGCCGCTTAAGGTTCGTAGCGGCGTTCGGCATCCTCATCCTGCAAAGCTGCATTCTGCTCACCGGCAACTACAACTGGTTCAATCTTCAGACGATGCTGCTTTGCCTGCCGCTCCTCGACGACGCGGCGCTGCGGCGGCTTCTGCCGCCTCGCCTGCTCGAGCTCACGCGGGCGCGCCCGCAGAGTCAGGCGCCGCGGCGGGGAGTGAGAGTAGCCGTCACCGCCGCGGCGGCGCTGATGGTGGTGTTGAGTCTCGTGCAGATGGACGAGCGGTTCGGCGGCGCCCCGCCCGGGTTGGCGATGGCCGTCAATGACCTCTTTGAGCCGTTCCACCTCACCAGCCCCTACGGTCTGTTCGCGGTCGTGACCACGACCCGCGAGGAGATCATCGTCGAGGGCTCCGATGACGGCGCTCACTGGCGCGAATATGAATTCCGCTACAAGCCGGGCGACGTGAACCGCCGTGCGCAATGGAACATCCCTCACCAGCCGCGGCTCGACTGGCAGATGTGGTTCGCCGCGCTCGACGGCGCTGAACAGAATCCCTGGTTTTCGCGCTTTCTCGAACGGCTCTTGCAGAACGAGCCGTCGGTGACGGCGCTGCTTGAGACGAATCCCTTTCCCGATCACCCGCCGACCTATGTGCGCGCGGAGCTCTACGAGTACACTTTTGCTGGAAATGACGATCATGGCCGATGGTGGGAGCGGCGGTTGGCGGGTCTTTACTTTCCCAAGGCGCATCTGAAGGCGAAGGGCGAGTGAACGCGCGCGCACCGCGCGCCGTCACGCGTCAGCCAGCCCTGGCTAATCCGCCGAGGCGAGGTGGCAGGCGACGTTGTCGCGAAACAGAGGCCGCTCGGATTGGCAGATCGCGATCGCTTGCGGACAGCGTGGATGAAACGGGCAGCCGGACGGAGGATCGATCGGGTTGGGCGGCTCGCCGCCGATGGACGTGCGCGGGCGCCCGCTCATCGAAAGATCGGGCACGGCGTCGAGAAGGATGCGCGTGTAAGGGTGGCGCGGCCTTGCGAACAGCGCCTCGGTCTCGCCGATCTCCATCAGCCGGCCGAGATACATAACGCCGACACGAGTCGCCATGAAGCGCACGACGGCCAGATTGTGTGTGATCAGGAGATAGGTGAGGCCGAGGCGCTCCTGCAGGTCGCGCATCAGGTTCAGAATCTGCGCCTGGATCGAAACGTCCAGCGCCGAGGTCGGCTCGTCGCAGACGATGAAATCCGGGTGCGCGGCGATCGCCCGCGCAATCGCGATACGCTGGCGCTGGCCGCCGGAAAACTCGTGCGGAAACTTGCGCGCGTCCGCGGGATGAAGGCCGACCAGTTCGAGCAGCTCTTCGACGCGCGCAAGAATTGCGCGCCTGCCGAGGCCCTCGACGCCGGCGTCGCCCAGTCCAAACGCGCGGACCGGCTCAGCGATGATGTCGCCGGCCCGCCAGCGCGGATTGAGCGAAGCGAACGGATCCTGGAAGATCATCTGCATCCGCCGGCGCACCGCGCGCCGCGCGGCGCGATCGCCGGTCCGAGCCAGATCGACGCCGTCGATCACGACCTGCCCCTGGCTCGCCTCGAGCAGCCCGACCACCATGCGCGCCAGAGTCGATTTCCCCGAGCCCGACTCGCCGACGAGCCCGAACGTTTCGCCGCGGCGAATCGCCAAGTCGAGACCGTCGACTGCGGTCAGCGTCCGGCGCGGCTCACGGGCGATCAGCCGCGAGATCCAGGGGCTCGAAACGTCGAACACGCGGCTCAAGCCGCGCACTTCGACGATTGCGCCGGCGCCTTTCATTTCCGAATGTCCGCGGCGGCGGACGCGCGCTCATAGAGCCAGCAGGCCGCGCCCCGATCGCCGACCGCGATCAGCGGCGGGCGCTCGCTACAGCGCTCGAACGCGCGCGGGCAGCGCGCAGCGAACGCGCAGCCACGCGGAATCGCCGACAGCCGCGGCATGGCGCCGGGAATTTGCGCCAGCCGGCTGGCGCGCGCCTCGAGCGTCGGGATGGCGGCCATCAACCCTTGCGTATAGGGATGCAGAGGATGGCGTATGAGTTCGTGGACTTCGCCGATCTCGGCGATGCGCCCCGCATACATGACCGCGACGCGATCGGCGGTTTCGACGATCACGCCCATGTCGTGGGTGATCAGCATGACTGCGGCGCCGTGCCGGCGGGTCAGATTCTTGAGGAGCGCGATGATCTGCGCCTGCACCGAGACGTCGAGCGCGGTCGTCGGCTCATCGGCGATCACGAGCTCAGGCTCGGCGCATAGCGCGAGCGCGATCACCACCCGCTGGCGCATACCGCCGGAGAATTCGTGCGGATAGCCGTCGATGCGCTTCTCGGGCGAAGGAATGCCGACCTCGCCAAGCCACGCGAGCGCCTGTTCCCTCGCCTGCCTTCGCCCGAGCCGCTTGTGAGCCTGGATCGTCTCGGCAAGCTGATCGCCGATTCGCATCAGCGGGTTGAGGCTGGTCAGCGGGTCCTGGAAAATGACGCCAATGCGACCTCCACGGACCTCGCGCATCCGCGCCGGCGGCAGGTTGTCGATGCGCTCGCCTTTAAGGCGGATTTCGCCGCCGGCGATCCGCCCCGGGGGATCGAGAAGGCCGATGATTGCGAGGCCGGTCAGCGACTTGCCGGCGCCCGATTGGCCCACGACCCCCAGAACCTCGCCCGGCGCAATGTCGAACGAGACGCCGTCGAGCGCGATGAGCGGCCCCTTTCGCGTTACGAATTCGACTCTGAGATCACGAACCGAAAGCAGCGGGCCGGTCATTTCAGTCTTGGGTTGAGGGCGTCGCGCAACCAGTCGCCGAGCAGGTTCACCGCCAGCACCAGCGCCGCCAGCGTGAGGCTGGGAAACGCGACGATCCACCATTCGCCCGAGAACAGATAGTTCTGCCCGATGCGGATCAGGGTCCCGAGCGAAGGCTGGGTCGGCGGCAGGCCGACGCCGAGAAAGGAGAGCGTCGCTTCGGTGATGATCGCGAGCGCGAGATTGATGGTCGCGATCACCAGGACCGGCCCCATCACGTTGGGGAGGATGTGGGAGATGAGGATGCGCGCGTGCGAAAGCCCGATCAGCCGCGCCGCCAGCACGTAGTCGCGGTTCTTCTCGACCATGGTCGACGCGCGCACGGTGCGCGCATATTGCACCCAGAACGAGAGGCCGATCGAGAGCACGAGCACGGCGAAGGCGGATTCGTCGCGGCTTGCGGGCTTGAGCAGCGCATGGGCGACGCCGTCCAGGAGAAGCGCGATGAGAATCGCCGGAAAGGTGAGCTGCACGTCGGCGATCCGCATGATCACGGAATCCGTCCAGCCTCCCGCGTATCCGGCGATGAGCCCGAGCGTGACGCCGATCGCGGCACCGAGCGCGACGCTGCAAAAGCCGATGGCGAGCGAAACACGAAGCCCGTAGAGGATCGCCGACAGCATGTCGCGTCCCTGGTCATCTGTGCCCAAGAGGAATCGCGGATCTCCGCCGGCGACGAAGCTCGGCGGGTCGAGCGAGTCCGTCAGGTAATTGGTCGCCGGATTGAACGGGTCGGTCGGCGCGATCCACGGCGCAAGCGCGGCGGCGAGAAAGAGGACGAGGGTGACGAGCCCGGCGGCGACCGTGATCTTCGACTTAAAGAAGCTCGCGAGAAGATCGTTGTCGCTGAGGCGTTCGATCAGGCCCCGGCGCGGCTCGGACGCTTCGTTCGGCGGCGCCGCGATCTCGCTCATGTCAGGCGCGATTGAGGTGGACGCGCAGCCGCGGGTCCACGGCCACGTAGATGAGATCGGTGACGAGATTGATGATCACGAACAGCGTCGCGATCATCAGCAGATAGGCGGCCATAATGGGAATGTCGGCGTTCTGAATCGATTGCAGGAAGAGCTGGCCCATGCCGGGCCAGGCGAACACCGTTTCGGTGATGATCGAGAAGGCGACGATCGAACCGAGCTGCAAGCCCACGACGGTGATCACCGGAACGAGCGTATTCTTGAGCGCGTGGCGGAAATGGACCGCATGCTCGGAAAGCCCGCGCGCGCGGGCGAAGCGGATATAGTCCGAGCGCATGACTTCGAGCATCTCGGCGCGCACCAGCCGCATGATCAGGGTCATCTGAAACAGGGCGAGCGTGATCGAGGGCATGACGAGGGATTTCAGCCCCGAAACCGTGAGCAGGCCGGTCGTCCACCACGAGCCGATCCGCACCACGTCGCCGCGGCCGAACGATGGCAGCCAGCGAAGCACGACCGCGAACAGATAGATCATGAGGATGCCGATCAGAAACGTCGGCAGCGATATGCCGATGAGCGACAACGCCTGGAGCAGGCTGGCCAGCGCGCTGTCGCGGCGCAGGGCGGCGTAGACGCCCATCGGCACGCCGAGGGCGAGCGATAGGATCGACGCGACCAGCGCGAGCTCGAGGGTCGCGGGCATCCGCGCGCCGATGAGGTCGGCGACCGGCTGCTTGAACTGGTAGCTCACGCCGAAGTCGAACCGAGCCGCGTTCAGAAGAAATCGCGCCGCCTGGACGATCACCGGCTGATCGAGGCCGAGCTGATGACGCAGCTCGGCCCGCTCCTGCGCGGAGGTCTCGATTCCGACCATCTGGTTCACCGGATCGCCGACATAGCGGAACATCACGAACGCGATCAGCCCGACCGCGATCAGGACGCCGACCGAGGCAACGAGACGACGCAGGATGAAGGCGATCAATCCTTCTTGACCCAGGCGAAGATGTAATAATTGTCCGGCCGCTGGATCACGTGAGTGTGCTTCGAAACGCCCCAGGCCAGCGCCTGCTGATGCAGCGGAATGTAGCCGACGTCGTCGAACAGCGAGATTTTCCAAGCCTTGGCGAAGATCTCGTCGCGCTTCTCTTCGTCCGGCTCCTGCAGGGCCTCGCGCGCCAGCGCGTCGACCTTCGGATTGCAATAATCGCCGACATTGTTGCCGCCCCAGTTGGTCTTCGGGTCGCGGCAACCCATGATGTACTGAAAGACGTTGAAGCTCTCGAGCGTCGATGGCGTCCAGCCGAGGAGATAGAACGACGAATCGAAGCCGCCCGCCGCCGAGATGGCTGCGAAGAATTTCGATTTTGGCTCGGCGTTGAGGTCGACCTTGACGCCAACCCGCGCCAGCATGCCGACCACCGCCTGGCAGATCTGCTCGTCATTCACATAGCGGTCGTTCGGGCAATCCATCTGCACTTCGAAGCCGTCAGGATAGCCGGCCGCGGCGAGCAGCTTCTTCGAATCTGCCGGGTCGAAGGGAAGACGGTGGAAGTCCTTCGACAGCGAAAACAGCGACGGCGCGATCATGAGCGCGCTCGGCGTCGCCTGTCCGCGCATCACCTTCTTGGCGATCGCATCCTCGTTGATCGCCTGATAAAACGCCTTGCGCACGCGGACGTCCTTGAATGGGTTCTTGCCCTTGACGCTGGAATGACCGAGCTCGTCGCGGAACTGGTCCATGCCGAGGAAAATGGTGCGCACCTCGGGTCCCGCCAAAACCTCGGTTCCCGGATTGGCGTTGACCCGCGCCTGGTCGTTGAGCGGCACCGGATCGATCCAGTCAACTTCGCCGGACAGGAGCGCCGCGACCCGGGTCGCGGCGTTGGGGATCGGGGTGAAGACAACCTCGTCGATATTGGATTTCGGCTTGTCCCACCAGTTCGGGTTGCGCTTCCAGACGGTCTTCACGCCGGGCTCGTGGCTGACGAGGATGAAGGGTCCGGTGCCGTTGGCGTGCAGCCCGGCATAGGGCGGGGTCGTCGCGTTCATCGCGGTCGCCTCGGTCGCGCCATGCGCCTCCGCCCAGCTCTTCGAGAAGATGCCCCAGGTCTCCCACTCGTTGATCAAGAGCGGATCGGGCCTCTTCAATAAAAAGTCGACAGTGTGATCGTCGACCTTGACGACTTGAGCGTCTGCGGGAATTCGGCCCTTGAGGTCGGATCCGGGGCCGCGCACGCGCTGGGCGGAGAAAACGACGTCGTCGGCGGTGAAGTCCTGGCCCTCGTGGAACTTGACGCCCTTGCGCAGATGAAAGCGCCAATGCAGGGGATCGAGGACTTCCCAGCTCGTCGCGAGGCAGGGCTCAAGCTTCATGTCCGGCCCGCGCCGGACGAGCCCTTCATAGACGGCGCCGTTCACGCTCAGGCTGAAGCTCTCATTGATCTGATAGGGGTCGACCGATTTCAGCTCTCCCTGGAACGCGAAGCGCAGGATTTTGGGTTCGGCCGCCTGCGTCAGCGCCGGAATGAGCAGCGCGGCCGCTCCGATCAGGGTGAGAATAAGGAATTTCGCGCTCGGCAATCGCATCGATCATCTCTCCGAGGCGGGTCCCTTGTGGAAGGCTTCGCGGCAGAAGCCGGCCGAGACCCGGGCTCGCGACCTTAAGCAAAAATGCAACCAGCGGTCCATACGGCTATGGTCGAACCGGCGAGCAATGGGCGAAGCCTCGACCGGAACACGCAAATGCACGCTTGCGCGGGCGGGCCTGCCGGCATAGCGAAGGCCCGTAAATTTGTCGTTCCGAGGGGCGTGCGGCTATGAAGCTCATCCTGGCGGTCATCAAGCCGTTCAAACTTGACGAGGTCCGAACGACGCTCGATCGGCTGGGCGTCAAGGGGATGACCGTTAGCGAAGCCAACGGCTATGGCCGACAGAAAGGGCATACCGAAATCTACCGCGGCTCGGAATACAACGTCGCCTTCATGCCGAAAGTGCGCCTCGAGATCGCGGTCAGCGACCATGAGGTCGAGTCCACGATCGAGGCGATTCGGGTCGCCGCGCGCACCGGCCAGATCGGGGACGGGAAGATTTTTGTCCTGCCGATCGAGCGGGCGATGCG
Organism: uncultured Alphaproteobacteria bacterium; assembly: GCA_963764955.1. Taxonomy (GTDB): domain Bacteria; phylum Pseudomonadota; class Alphaproteobacteria; order Rhizobiales; family Beijerinckiaceae; genus Roseiarcus. Next base: position 295,073 of record CAVXVE010000037.1, read on the forward strand.
CATCCGCACCGCCGAGACCGGCGACGAGGCGCTGTGACGGGAAAAGGACGCCCGAGCCGCGCTGGCGCGCGCCATAATTCGCTGGCATAACGATCCGATGATTCGCAGCGCGACCATGAGCGTCGCGCGCGCCAACCCTGGCGCGCCCGCCGATCCCGGTTTTGGGGTCTATGTTCATTGGCCCTTCTGCCTGGCGAAATGTCCTTATTGCGACTTCAACAGTCACGTGCGAGGCGGCGGAATCGACGAAGCGCGCTATCTCGCCGCGTTCAAGGCGGAAATCGCCCATCGCGCGGCGCTCGCGCCGCGCCGGACGGTGCGCTCAGTGTTTTTCGGCGGCGGCACCCCGTCCCTGATGCGCCCTGACACCGTACAGGGGATCATCGACGCAATCGCCTCCGCCTGGCGCGTCGAGAAAGACGCGGAGATCACGCTCGAAGCCAACCCGACCAGCGTCGAGGCGGAGCGGTTTCGCGGCTACCGGTCGGCCGGCGTCAACCGCCTGTCGATCGGCGTGCAGGCGCTCAACGATTTTGACCTCAAGGCGCTCGGACGCAAGCACACGGTCGTCGAGGCGCTGGCCGCCGTGAGGCTCGCCGCGTCGCTCTTTCCGCGCTACAGCTTCGACCTCATCTATGGTCGGCCCGGACAGAGCGAGGCCGGCTGGCGCCGCGAGCTCGCCGAGGCGCTGAACTATGTCGGCGACCATGTCTCGCTTTACCAGCTGACGATCGAGCCAGACACGATGTTCGAGCGCCTGCGCGACGCGGGCAAGCTCGAACTGCCAGACGAAGAGCTGAGCCTTGCCTTTTTCCAGGCGACGCGGGAACTCACCTATGCGCGCGGTCTGCCCGCGTATGAGGTGTCGAACCATGCGCGACCCGGCGGCGAAAGCCGCCACAACCTCATCTATTGGCGCTATGGCGAATATGCCGGCATTGGCCCGGGCGCCCATGGACGCCTCGTGACGGCGAAAGGGCGGCTGGCGCAGGAGACCGAACGGCACCCGGAAATGTGGCTGACCCTCGTCGAGAGCGAGGGCAACGGCCTGGTCGAGAGCGCGCCGCTCAGCCGCGAGGAACAGGGCGACGAGTTCCTGCTTATGGGTTTGCGCTTGAGCGAAGGCGTCGATCCGCGAGCCTTTGAAAAGGTGAGCGGCCGGCTCATCGATCCGGAACGGATTCGGACCCTGATCGAGGATGGTTTTTTAGAGCGCGACGAGCGCGGGCGCATTCGCGTCACCGCGATGGGCGCGCCGCTGCTCGACACCGTGGTCGCCGACGTCGCGGCCTGAGGCGCGCAATCGTGCGGAATGCGCCGCTCGTCACCCACGATGACCGCCTGCGCGAGGTCCAGTCTCTGCGAACGATCTGGTGAGCTCATGGACGCGTCGTTGCGGCGGGCGCCGATCTCACGGACCGCGCGGCGCGCTCAAGGCAAGGCGCAGCGCGGTAGGCGTCACGCGCCCGGCTTGGCTCGGAAATCCGTCGGTCCGCTTCTCCAGAAAGGCCTGCACGCCTTCGCTGAACTCGTCGCCGAATCCCGCCTCGCGCTGCAGATCGCGCTCGAGGTCGAGCTGGGCGTCGAGACTGTTGCAGGGCGAAGCGGCGAGCGCCCTTTTGATTAGGCCAAGCGCTTGCGTCGCGCCTCCCGCCAGGCGCTCCGCGACGATGCGCGCTTCTCCCATCAGGTCCTCGTCGGCGACAGCGCGATAGATCATGCCTGAGGCCTGAGCCTGTTCGGCCCCGATTGGCTCGGCCAGCATCATCAGCGCGCGGGCGCGCGCGTCGCCGAGCAGCCGCGGCAGATTGAAAGTGCCGCCAGCATCCGGAATAAGGCCGATGCGCACGAACGCCTGCAGGAACTGAGCCGACTTCGCCGCCAGCACGATGTCGCAGGCGAGCGCGAGATTGGCTCCAGCCCCCGCAGCCGCGCCGTTGACCGCGCAGACGACCGGCTTTGGGAGATTGCGAATTGCTCGGATGAGCGGATTGAGGCCCTTATCCAGCGATTGGCCAAGGTCGGGCCGGGCGGCGCCGGGTTTAACGGCGCGGTCGGCGAGGTCCGCCCCCGAACAGAAGCCCCTCCCAGCCCCAGTGATGAGGATCGCGCGGCAGTCCGGGTCCGCCGCGGCACGTCCCACCGCCGCCGACAGCGCCTGGGTAAGGGCGGCGTTGAGCGCATTGAGGCGCTCGGGCCGGTTCAGGGTCAGCGTCAGCACGCCGGCCTGGAGCTGAACCAGGAGAACCGGTTGGGACGAAACCTCAGCCTCGGCCGTCACGCGCGTTCTCCCTTCCGGGTCAGGCTTTCGCGATCAGCTTCTCGTAAACCCACAGCACAATGACCGCGCCGATCACCGAAACGATGATGCTCCAGATGTTAACGCCGGTGACCCCGCGCATCCCGAACAGACCGGAGAAGATGAAGCCTCCGACCACCGCGCCGACGATCCCGAGCACGAGGTCCAGGATCAAGCCCGAGCCGGTCCTGTTGACGATCTTGCTTGCGATGAAACCCGCGATCAGCCCCAGAATGATCCAGCTGATAATGCCCATGCCGAAGCCTCCCTTACCTTAAGCCGCTCCTCCCGCGCCGCCCGAGAGCCGAGCTCGCCTAACTATTGCTCGATGACCGGAGAAAACGCAATCGAGCGCCCTCGCAAGCGCGCGGCGCCGGAGTCTATACTAGACGCCGGTCAACGGAGGCGACAATGGCGGAATGGGGTTTGGGGTCGAACCGGCGAGAGCGGCGCCCATGACCGAGGCCTTCATCTGCGACTATGTGCGCACGCCGATCGGCCGCTACGGCGGCGCGCTGGCCAGCGTGCGCGCCGACGATCTCGCGACGGCGCCGATCCGCGAACTCATGCGCCGCCATCCCGGCCTCGGCGAGAAGCTCGACGAGGTCTTTCTCGGCTGCGCCAACCAGGCGGGCGAGGACAACCGCAATCTCGCGCGCATGGCGCTTCTGCTCGCTGGCCTGCCCGAGTCCGTTCCTGGCGCAACCGTCAACCGCCTTTGCGCCTCGGGCATGGAGGCGGTCGCCGCCGCGGCTCGGGGGATCAAGGCGGGCGAGATCAAGCTCGCGATCGCCGGCGGCGCCGAATCGATGACCCGCGCCCCGTTCGTCATGGGCAAGGCTCAAACGCCGTTTCAGCGGTCGGCGGACGTTTTCGACACCACCATCGGCTGGCGCTTCATCAATCCGGCGATGAAGAAGCTCTACGGCGTCGATTCCATGCCGGAGACGGCCGAGAACGTCGCCGACGAATATCAGGTGTCGCGCGCCGACCAGGACGCGTTCGCGCTGCGCTCGCAGAAGCGCGCCGCGGCGGCGCAGGCGAAAGGCACGTTCAGGCAAGAAATCGTCGCGGTCGAGATCAAGGATCGCAAAGGGAGCGTGACCCGCGTCGAGACGGATGAGCACCCGCGCCCCGACACGACCCTCGAAGCGCTGGCCAGGCTCGGCGGCATCGTGCGCGAGGGCGGCAGCGTGACGGCGGGCAACGCCTCCGGCGTCGAACGACGGCGCCGCGGCGCTGATCGTCGCCTCGGGCGAAGCGGCGGAAGCGCATGGACTTCAGCCGATCGCTCGCATTCTCGGCTACGCCACGGCGGGCGTTGCGCCGCGGGTGATGGGGGTCGGCCCGATCCCGGCGGTCGGGAAATTGAGCGAGCGGCTCGAGTCTCAAGCCCGCAAGCTTCGACGTCATCGAGCTCAACGAAGCCTTCGCCTCGCAGGCGCTCGCCTGCCTCAGGGGGCTCGGCCTCGCCGACGATTCCGAGCACGTCAACCCGAACGGCGGGGCGATCGCGCTCGGCCATCCGCTTGGCATGTCAGGGGCGCGCCTGGCCGGCGCCGCGGCGCTCGAACTCAGGCGGCGCGGCGGCCGCTACGGGCTGGCGACCATGTGCGTCGGCGTCGGCCAGGGCGCGGCGCTGGCGCTCGAACGCGTCTGATCCGATAAAGACATTGGAGGGCTGACGGCTCGCAGAAGAGCCGAGCCGAAGGGAGGACGGTCGATGGCCGCGAGTGCTCACGCCGCGCTGCGCAAAGTTACGCTGAACGCCGCGCGCTCGAAGGAATTCCCCGAAGGCTCGATTCGGCACGGCTACGATTTCGTCGCTCCCCTGACCGACGACGGCCACATCGATCTCGAAGCCTGGAAGGCGCATCGTGGCGAATGTTTTGCGCACCGCTTCTGGGGCGGCGAGCCGTCGCTGCGCGGCCTTCTCGTTCATCGCGCCGGCGGCCGCGGCGGTTCGACCTGGTCGTTCGAATGGAACAAGGGGGCCAGAAACGAAGAGGAGGAGGAAGGCTTCCGCTTTGGCGACCACGCCTTCAAGGTCGGCGAGTACGTGTCGGTCCGCGAGGAGGAGGGTGAGCTTCTGACCTTCCGGGTGACCAGTGTCGGCGCCCCGTGACGCGCTTTCGCGCGGGGCCTTTGGCCAATCGCTTTCAGGCGCTCTAGCAAAAGCGGCCGCGCGCGCCTAGTCTTGGCCTTCCAAGGAAAGCGTGAAACTCCGTGACCCAACTCTCCGTTCGCCAGCGCCAAGGCCGCCTCTCGCCCGAAGCGGTCGCCGCGCTCAATTCCGATCTCGCCGCCCGTTTCGGCAATCGCTTCACCGCGTCCGAGGCGATCCGTCAGGCGCACGGCCACACGCTGACCTGGCTCAAGAACGAACCGCCTGACGCGGTGGTGTTCGCCGAGTCCAAGGAGGACGTGATCGACCTCGTCAAGCTTTGCGCCCGCCATGACGCGCCGATCGTTCCGTTCGGCGTCGGCTCGTCGCTCGAGGGCCATGTCAACGCTCCGCATGGCGGCGTCTCGCTCGACCTCTCGCGGATGAATAATGTTCTCGCCGTCGACGCGGACGATCTCGACTGCGTCATCGAACCTGGGGTCACCCGCAAGCAGCTCAACGAGCACCTGCGCGACAGCGGGCTCTTCTTTCCCATTGATCCGGGCGCCGACGCCTCTCTCGGCGGCATGGCGGCGACCCGCGCCTCGGGCACCAATGCAGTGCGCTACGGCACGATGAAGGACCTCGTGCTGTCGCTCGGCGTGGTCGTGGCCGACGGATCGTTCATGCGCACGGGCACGCGGGCGAAGAAGTCCTCCGCCGGCTACGACCTCACCCATCTCTTCATCGGCTCGGAAGGCACGCTTGGAATCATCGTCGAGATCGTGCTGAGGCTCTCAGGGATTCCGGAAGCGATCGCCGCCGGGCATTGCTCGTTTCCCAGCATACGCGCGGCCTGCGAGACGACGATCGAGACCATCCAGTCGGGCTTGCCGATCGCCCGCATCGAGCTCATCGACACGCTGTCGGTGCGCGCCTTCAACAATTACTCGCATACCGCACTGCCCGAGCAGCCGCTGCTCCTGGTCGAGTTCCACGGCACGGAGCAAAGCGTCGCCGAACAGACGCGCCGCTTCGGCGAAATCGCCGCCGGCCATGGCGGCGGGACGCTCACCTCGGCGACCAAGCTCGAAGAGCGCAACAAGCTCTGGCAGGCCCGTCACGACACCTATTGGTCGCAAATGACTCTCAGGCCAGGCAGCCGGCCGTTCGCCACCGACGCCTGCGTCCCGATCTCGCGCCTCGCCGATTGCGTCGAGGAGACGCTTGAGGATATCGCCCGCAGCGGCCTCGTCGCTCCGATCGTCGGCCATGTCGGCGACGGAAATTTTCACGTGACCCCGCTGATCGACATCGAGAGCACGGCCGAGGTCGAGGCCGCGGACGCTCTCGCCGCCCGCCTCGCCCATCGCGCCATCGCCATGGGCGGCACCTGCACCGGCGAGCACGGAGTAGGGCAGAAGAAACGGGAATATATGGAAGAGGAGCACGGGCCGGTCGCGATCGACCTCATGCGGCGAATCAAGGCCTCATTCGATCCGCAGAACCTGTTCAATCCTGGCAAGGTGTTCTACGCCTGAGCGGCGCCTCCGCTCGCCTCGCTTGACGGGAGGGGTTGCGGCGAGGGGGTCGATCGTCAAATCGCCAAGCCCCTCATCCTGGCCTTCTCCCATGTGAAGCGGAGAGAAGGAGGGGCGCCGATTTTGGACTTTCGTGAGGAGTTGAAAAGTGAAAATCGCCATTCTGGCGTGGGGGTCGCTGGTGTGGGATCCCCGCGAACTGCAAACCGCCGCCAAATTCGCGGCCGACGGCCCACTCTTGCCGATCGAGTTCTGCCGCATCTCGGCCGACGGGCGCCTCACGCTCGCGATCGACGAAGCCTTCGGCGCGATCTGCAAGACCTATTCGGCGTCAAGCGGGCTCGACAGTCTCGATGCGGCGATCGAGAACCTTCAAGCCAGAGAAGGGATGGCGCACGCGCGCGCGGTCGGCTTTGTCGAAACGGCCTCCGGCAGGCAAAGCGATTTCGCGGCGCAAAGCCATCCCCAGGTTGTCGCGACGATCGGCGCCTGGGCCGAGTCGGCCGGCTACGACGCCGCGATCTGGACTGCGCTCAAGAGCAACTTCGCTGACTGGGGCAAGGGCGGCGAGCCCTTCTCCGTCACCGCGGCATTGCAATATCTCGAAGCGCTGGAAAAGGAGGACGCCGCCAAGTTCGCGCAGGCGCACGCCTATATTCGCAATGCGCCGCCCGAGGTCGAGACGCCGGTGCGCGACGAAGTCGCCAGGCGCTGGCCTCATTAGACTCCTCTGCGCCCGCGTCGCCGCTTATCGTCGTCGACATCGGCGACCAGGATCGCCGCGCGCATCGCGCGCCTCCGGAAGATCGCCGCAATCTGCTATGAGGGCCCGAAACATTTATCGCCGGATCCTGTGGGCAGTTTGACGGCGCCGTTGAACTCGCGATTCGAGGGACGGGCGCTAAGCCGTTAGAATCGAAGGAAGGCCTCTGATGTCCGCGCCGGAGCAGCAACCCAGTTTGATCGTTCGACAGAGTTCCCCGTCGAACCTCGAGTTTCCGTTTGCGTCGCTCTCGGAGTGGCTGATCCCGGCCGACCTCTTCTTCGTGCGCAACCACTTCCCGTCGCCCGACCTCGATGCCCGAGCCTGGAGACTTCGCATCGATGGCGCGGTCGAACGGCCCCTCGAACTTGATCTCGACCGGATAAAGGCGATGGCGCCCACAACCCTCGCCGCCGTCGTCGAGTGTGCAGGCAACGGACGGGTCTACTATGAGCCGGCGAGGGAAGGGCTGCAGTGGCAGAACGGAGCGGTCGGCAACGCTGAATGGACCGGCGTTCTTCTGCGCGACATATTGGCTGCCGCGGGACTCAAGGGCGCCGCTCAAGAGGTTTTGCTCGTCGGCGCCGACCGCGGCGTCGTCGACTCGAACAAGAAAACGGCTTCGCCTGGCCCGATCGCATTCGCGCGCAGCCTGCCGCTGCAAAAGGCGATCGCCGACAGCACCCTGCTTGCGTATGCGATGAATGACGCGCCGCTGACGCCCGACCACGGCCACCCGCTGCGCGCGGTGGTAGGCGGCTGGTTCGGCATGGCGTGGGTGAAGTGGATCACCCATGTCCGGGTGCTGGAGCAGCCCTTCCTCGGCTACTGGCAGGCGCGCGACTATTTCCGCTGGGAGCGCGGGGCGGGGGAGCCCATGCTGGTTCCTCTGACGGAGATGGAGGTCAAGGCGCAGATCGCCCGCCCGGTGAATGGCGCAAGCCTGGTCGCCGGCCAACCCTATCGGATTTTTGGCGCCGCCTGGAGCGGCGAGGCCCCTGTCCGGCAGGTGCATGTCTGCGCCGGCGACGGCGAGGGCTGGCGGGAGGCGCGCATTCTCGGCAAAGAACACCCTTATGCGTGGCGATTATGGGAATATATCTGGACTCCTCGAGACCTCGGGAGATACCGGCTGCGGTGTCGCGCCATCGACGCAGCGGGACGCGGTCAGCCCGAAGCGCAGCAGTCCGATTCCGAGAGCTACGCCGCCAATTGGGTCGTTCCCGTGGAGGTCGCGGTCGTGCCCGAACCGGAGACCTACGAGGCAGAATTCGTCATCTGAGGGGTCGCCCGCCATGACGCGGGCGAATTGATCCAATACGGATGCGTCGCCCGATTGAAACGACCCCGCGGGGATATTAAATTTCACTGCGGAGGGAACGAAGGCCACGAACCCCGATTGGTTGTCTGTGGCGGGGAACGGAGGCGACAATGCCGATGTTCAGGAACATCGCCCAGGAGGTGCGGCGCCTGCCGGAGTTACGTGAGATCCACATCCTCGCCCGGATGCGGGCGCCTCGGCTGACCGAGATCGAGCAGGAAGAAGAGCATCGCCTCGAAGCCATGCTGCACTGGCATGACCCCGATGAGAGGGTGAGAACGCTTCACTGCCGCTGCCACGCGCACACGCTGATCGACGACAATCCGGCGTCCGGTTGAGGCGATAGCCGGTCCCAGAATCGCGTTGGCCAAGAGGCTTCTGGAATTTTGCGCAGGGCCGTTTGCGAAACCGGCTGCTTTTTCGGTGCGCGCGTCTGGCGCAGCTTGGAGATGCGCAGGCTAAGGCCGCCCGCCGGCCGGATAAACGCTCCGGAAGCCTGCGCCGACCTTGTCCGTCAAGCCGCTTGGCGGCGAAGGCGACCAGAGCGCTCGAGGCGTTTCGCTCAGGCCTCCCGCTGGAGTTCCTGGCAGGCGCGCCGCCAGTGCGCGAGGTCGCACCCGTGCGGCCGGCCCTCCTCGATCCAGATGCGGTAGGCGCGCTCCCGGATCCGAGTCTCGTCGGGCAGGCTCGCGAATGAGATGGCCGGCGAGCGCTCAGCGGGCGCGGCTCGCGCTTTCTTCGCGCTCGATTTGGTTTTGCTCGGCGTCTTGACGGCGGCGCTGGTTGCCTTCTTGACCATGAAGAGACCTCTTGCGGCGTTCATTTCTCGCGGGCCGCGCGTTCCTTAGGATCCGGCCCGTCCGAGTTGAGGCGAAAGTTCCCGGATCATGGTTAAGAATGGGTTACCGGCCGCCGCCCATCGGCGCCCGCGCTGGCGCGCAAGCGAAGGAGGTCCGCAATGGCGATCACGGTGCAGGCGCTGGACCATCTGGTCGTCCAGGTCTCCGACCTCGAGGCCTCGGCCTCGTGGTACGCGCGCGTGCTCGGCATGACGCGCGAGGACGTTCCCCAGGCGGGCGGCAAGCCGCCGCGCACCGAGATGAAGTTCGGCCGCCAGAAGATCAACCTTCGTCCCATCGCGGCGAGCAAGGCGGATTGGTTCACCGCCAACCATGAAGCCCCCGGCAGCGAAGACCTTTGTTTTCTCACCGAACTCGAAGCCGGGCGAGGTCGTTCGCCATTTGCAAGCTCAAGGCGTCGCCATCGTCGCCGGCCCCGGCCCGCGACGCGGCGCGCAGGGCGCGCTGACGTCGGTCTACTGCCGCGATCCGGACGGCAACCTAATTGAGATCGCGTCCTACCTCGGGAGGTAGGCGGAGTAGGGCTGAGCACTATGTTGAAGTCATTCTCGGCCGTTCAGTGAGAACGCGACCAGGAGGACCGCGCATAATCTCCTAAAAATCCGACCCTTCCCACAATCTGTCTCAAACACACCTCATCTCTCCAAAGCAGGCTAGATTCGGTGAATAGGAATGGCATTGCAATTACCTCCGAGTTTGGTAGGAAATTGCTATCGATAGAGATTGCAGTCGGAAACATGGGCGGCTGTGGAGCCGGATTGGCGTGGTCGCAGCCCGACGAAAGGCGGTTCCGTCGAACCGAGGCCACGTCAACAGAGACGTGAATGGTCAATCGGCAGCTTTCCCGGCCTCGGGCGGCCAGCCGGCTGGCGGTCAGGTGACGGGCAAGCTCTTTCTCTGCTGCCGGCGGGGGAACCGGGGTTCGCGCTGGCGCTGCTTGGGCCTGCTGGGTCAATCGCTCTCACCGATTTTCGCCGGGCAGAGCGTGACTATGCCAAGTGTATAATCAAAAGAAAAAGGGATGCAGTTATCGTTGGCGTGAGCCGCATTTTGGGTGGACGGAAGCTGAGGACGATCGCCGCTTCCTCGAGGCGCTGCATTTCTTCACCGTCGAGAGCGTTCGCTGGCGCGCGCTGCCGGAGCGCTTCGGTCATTGGAACAGCGTGTGGAAGCGCTTCGATCGCTTGAGCAAGGCTGGCGTCTTCGAGGCGTTCTTCGACACTCTGGCATCCATGAGTTCGACGGCGCATCTCATTCAGATGTTCGACTCCACCGTCGTGCGCGCGCATGTGTCGGCGGCCGGAGCAAAAGGGGGCAAGACGGGCAGGCGCTCGGCCGCTCGCGCGGCGGCTTCACCACGAAAATCCACGCAAAATCGGACGCCTCCGGCGACATCATCGCCTTCGACCTGACCGGCGGCGAAGCCTTCGACGGGCGTCACTTCGAAACCCTGCTCGACATCGGGCCCGACATTCGCCCTCGCGCCGTCATCTCTCGACAAAGGCTACGCCAGCAAGGCCAATCGGGACGCCGCGAGAGCGCGGCGTCGCTCCCGTTATTCCCCACAAGGCCAACGAAAAGAACAAGCCAGCCTTCTTCGCACGCACCCTCTACAAGGCCCGCGCCCGCATCGAGCAGGGCGTCGGACGGCTCAAGCGCTTCAAACGCGTCGCCCTCCGATGCGAAAAGACAGCCAGGAACTTCAGGTCTATCGTTGCCTTCGCCGCAGGCCTCTGCTTGATCAAATTCGTCCACATGGCCTAGCGTTTAGCGTGCATTTGCTAGCGCTTATTTGGGCCAGGGGAGCGCCCCTGAAGCGCCAAGGGCGGCCCGCTGGCCGCCCCTTTCGCCTTCATGAACCCCAACGGCTCAGTAAGAGTAGTACATCTCGAACTCGACCGGGTGCGGCGTCATCTCGAAGCGATGAACGTCCGCCATCTTGAGCTCGATATAGCTGTCGATGAAGTCGTCGTTGAACACATCGCCTGCCTTGAGGAAGGCGCGGTCGCGGTCGAGGCTTGAGAGCGCCTCGCGCAACGATCCGCACACCGTGGGGATCTTCTTCAGTTCCTTCGGCGGCAGGTCGTAGAGGTCCTTGTCCATCGCCGGGCCGGGATCGATCTTGTTGGTGATGCCGTCGAGGCCCGCCATCAGCATCGCCGAGAAGGCGAGATAGGGGTTGGCTGTCGGGTCGGGGAAACGCACTTCGACGCGCTTGGCCTTCGGGTTCGCTGTCCACGGGATGCGGCACGAGGCCGAGCGGTTGCGCGCGGAGTAGGCGAGCAGCACCGGCGCCTCGAAGCCCGGCACCAAGCGCTTGTAGCTGTTGGTGGAGGGGTTGGTGAAGCCGTTGAGCGCCTTCGCGTGCTTGATGATGCCGCCGATGTAGTAAAGGCACTCCTGGCTGAGGTCCGCATATTTGTTGCCGGCCATCACCGGCTTGCCGCCCTTCCAGATCGACTGGTGGACGTGCATGCCCGAGCCGTTGTCGCCGTAGATGGGCTTGGGCATGAAGGTCGCGGTCTTGCCGTAGCTCTGCGCCACCATGTGGATGCAGTATTTGTAGACCTGCAGGTGGTCGGCCATGGTCGTCATGGGGCCAAACTTGAGGCCGAGCTCATGCTGGGCGGAGGCGACCTCGTGGTGGTGCTTCTCGACGATCGCGCCCATCTGCGCCATCGCCGCCAGCATCTCGCCGCGCATGTCCTGCGCGGAATCCTGCGGCGGAACCGGGAAGTAGCCGCCCTTGGTGCGGACGCGGTGGCCGAGGTTGCCGCCCTCGTAGGTGGTGTCGGAATTGGTCGGCAGCTCGATCGAGTCGATCTGGAACCCGGTGTTGTAGGGCTCGGAGGCGAAGCGCACGTCGTCGAACACGAAGAACTCGGCCTCCGGGCCGAAGAAGATGGCGTCGCCGACGCCGGTCGACTTGAGATAGGCCTCAGCCTTCTTGGAGATGCCGCGCGGGTCGCGGTTGTAGGGCTGGCCGCTCGCCGGATCGAGAATGTCGCAAGTGATGACCATCGTGGAGGCGGCGAAGAACGGATCCATGCACGCCGAGGTCGGATCGGGCATCAGCGTCATGTCGGATTCGTTGATCGCCTTCCAGCCGGCGATCGACGAGCCGTCGAACATCAGCCCCTCAGCGAATGCGTCCTCGTCAACCAGGCTCTGATCGAATGTGACATGCTGCCACTTGCCGCGCGGATCGGTAAAGCGCAGATCGACATATTTGACATCATTGTCCTTGATCGCCTTCAGGACATCCTTGGCGGTCTTCATGATTTGCCTTTCCTCAAGATTGAAGGTCCAAACGTTCCCGCTCGCCGCGGGGAGCGGCGATTTGCGCTTTGATGAGCCCCCTGAAATGGCTTCAGACCGCGTCCGCGCCGGTTTCGCCGGTCCGGATCCGGATGGCCTCATCGATTTGCGATACAAATATCTTGCCATCGCCGATGCGGCCGGTCTGGGCCGCGGCGCGGATCGCCTCGATCGCCGGACCGAGATTCTCGTCAGAGACCACCACCTCGATCTTCACTTTGGGCAGAAAGTCGACGACATATTCGGCCCCGCGATAAAGCTCAGTATGGCCCTTCTGGCGGCCGAAGCCCTTCGCCTCGAGAACGGTAATGCCGTGGATTCCCGCCTCCTGCAGCGCCTCCTTCACTTCGTCGAGCTTGAACGGCTTGATGATCGCCTCGATCTTCTTCATTTGGGCGAAACTCCCTCAATCCCCGCTTGGCGCCGCAGACGTTTTTGCCGCCTCAGGCCGTGGGCCCGCCCGATAAGCGCAGGCGGCGCTCCAATAGCATCGGACGCCGGATCATGCCACCGGACGGACACTAGGGTCAGAACGCGATGGCGACCATTGCGGCGCCTTTCCAATAGGCGCCCTGTTCAAAAATCGGGCGATCAATCAGACCGTCGGTCCATATTCCCCTGAGGCGAAGATCCGCCATGAGGTCAGCCCTGCCTTGGCGACCACGATTCGGCCGGACTTGGCGACCGAGACGAGATGGGCGAACACGCGCGGATGGCGCCAGGCCATGGGCTTCTCGGGGGCGCAAACGGCGCGGTATTCGTCGCTGTCGGCGTCCTCCATGAGGATCGTGCCGACAAGATCGGGGCGCAATTGCCGCGCGAGATCCCGGCGGGTCAGCCACTCGCACTCAAAGTCGCGACAGACCTGCGGGCGCGCGGCGTAGATCGCGCAGCCGCCGCCAGTCCGGCAATTGACGCACAGCGGGCCCGCCGGCTTTTTGAAATGGTCGATCTCCAGCGCTGAGCAGCACATTGTGCAGGCCCCGCAGGATTTTCCGGGCGCCGCCGTCATCAGGTCCCTCGCGCTGCCGCCCGCCTAGCGAATCGTGGGGCGGCCCCGTATCATCCTATCACCGTTCCGTGGCCAAGAGAGAGACGGAGCGTGACGCGCGTCGGGCCGTCGGTCTTTTGCGTCTACGTCCCGAGGTCAACGCCCGCGCGGTTTAGAGATCGAGCACAATGTCCCCGCACGGCCGGCTGCAGCAAATCAATAGATTGCCATCTCCCGGCGGCGTAAGCGGGTCGATCGAATAATCGACCGCGCCGGCGATAAGCCCCGTCTCGCAAGTGTGGCAGACGCCAGTGCGACACGCCCACCGCACCGGCACGTCGCAGGCCTCAGCCAGTTCGAGCAAGCTCTGAAACGCCGGATCCCAGCGCAAAGCCAGATTGCTTCTCGCGAAAGACACCATCGGCCCCGCGCCAGCGGGCCGATCGGGCAGATGCGGCGCCCGTGGCGGAGCGGCGACGACGCCTGGGGTCAGCGACGGCCCGGAGCCGAAATTCTCGCTGTGCACCCGCTCGGCTGAGACACCCCAACCGCCGAGATCGGCCGTCAGGCTGCTCATGAACCCGGCCGGTCCACACAGATAGAAATCGGCCTCGCGAGGCGCGCCTAGCGTCTGCAAGACGTGCAGGTCCAAGCGCCCAGCCGCGTCGAAATCAACCGCGAGCCGATCTCTCGGGTCGGGTGCGCTGTAAAGAATGTGGCTATGGCCTCGGGGCAACAATTTGAGAAGCCCCTGCACTTCCGCTGCCAACGCATGCTCTGCGTTGTTGCGCGCTCCGTGAATCCACCAGACGTCTCGCCGCGAGCCGGCGGCGGCGAGAGCATGGAGCATGGCGAGGACCGGAGTTAAGCCGATGCCGGCGCTCATGAGAACCACGGGCCCATCGCCTTGCTCGAGCGTGAAAGCGCCGCGCGGCGCGCTCGCATCGATGACGTCGCCGACCTTGAGCCTATCCTCGACATAGGCCCCAGCCGCGCCGTTCGGCTCGCGCTTGATGCTGAGCCGCCAGCGCTGCTTGCTGGGTTCGCCTGATAGCGAATAGCTGCGTAGCAACGCCGGCGCCTCTGGCGAGGGCTTGAGCCGCAGCACGATGAACTGGCCGGGCATCGCCGCAACGAGCTCGCGGGCATCGCTCGGTTCGAGCATGAGCGAGGTGACGTTCATGCTCTCGCGCCGCTTGTCCGTAATCTTAAGCGGCCGAAACCCGGCCCATGCCGGCGCCGGCCCGGCCGCGGGCGCCGAGGCGGGATTGCCGGCCGTCGAGCCAGTCCGTTCCTGCTCGAGCGACGTTTCAAACGAGGTGCGCCAGCCGGCGCTCAAGGCCGGGATGCGCAACGCCCGCTCCAGTCCGTTTCTGTCACGCCCGGGCAAATAGAGCAGCGCGTCGATATCGGCGACGGTCATGCGCTCTGGACCGGCCACGATCTTGACGATCTCGTCGCCGGCTTCGACCTCGCCCTCCTCGAGGACGCGAAAATAAAAGCCGGGCCGGTGATGCGCCACGACCAGCGCCGGCATCCGCGGCTCATTCATCCGGATGCCGAGCCGGTAGCAGGTGACGCGCGGCTGCGTCACCTCGAACAGCGCACTGCCGATCCGGTATCGGTCGCCGATGCACACCTCCGCGTCGGGCAGGCCGTCAACCGTGAAATTCTCGCCGAACTGGCCGTAAGAAAAGTTGTCGCGGCGGAGCTGAGCCTGCCAATAGCGGTACGAGCTCGATCTGATAGACGAAGACCGCGCGGTGCTCGCCGCCGTGGCCGGCGAGATCGCCCTGACCATCCCCGTCGAGGTTGAGCCGCCGCGCCATGCGGCGGCCTGGGACCGGCGCTTTCCAGATTCCGGTATGGACGGTTTTGCCCTGCCACGGAATATCCCGCGGGAGGCCGACATTGAGCGAAAGCAAACGCGCCATCTTTTCCTCGCCGCCGCATCGGGCGAACGCGGTCTCGCCCACTTTCTTCCGCTTATTTTGTCAATGGGCAGCCGCTTGTGGCGGCAGTCGGATACGCCGTGTCGCCGGGCCGTACGGCGTGTAGGCCGAGCCCGGGAGCGCCGATGTCGCCGCGCCCACCACGATATCGATCTTCTTCCTGTCGGCGGCGATCTGCTGCACCGCAAGCGCGACCGCGGACGAGGTGATGTCGGTGATCATGTCAACGCCTTCTGCGTCGTACCAGCGGCGCGCGATGGCGGAGGCGAGATCGACCTTGTTCTGGTGATCGGCGGTCACGAGGTCGATCTTCTCGCCAAGCACGCTGCCGCCAAAATCCTCAATCGCCATTTTCGCCGCTTCGACCGACCATTTGCCGCCAAAATCGGCATAGGGTCCGGATTGATCGTTGAGAACGCCGATCTTCACGCCCTGCGCCGAGGCCGGCGAGACCGCAAGCCAGGCGCACGCAACAACGGCGGCGGACGCCGATTGGAATACCCTCCCGTGGCCCATCATGTTTTCCTCCCGGCGCGTTCGGCCCGCGGGAGCCGCAAATGAAGCGCCCGTCGGGCATCTCTTGCATACCGCGGAGCATTCGAGACGGATTTTGCACCCGACGCAACGTGAAAATGTGGCGCACTCCCTCCCGACGCTGATCCCGGGTCGGGCCTTAAGTCGCGCGCCGGCCGTCTCAGGTTTTGGCTGGGAGGGGCGCCCGTTTGCGGCCGCGCGCTGTCGCGATCCGATAAGCTCCCGGGGTCAAGCCGACCGACTTATGGAATTGGCGGGTGAACGCCGACTGGTCCGCATAGCCGCATTCGAGCGCCAAATCGCTCAAAGGCGCGTCGGTATGCCGGAGCCGGTCGCAGGCCCGGTTGATGCGTAGCCGGGACAGATATTGCCCGGCGGAAAGGCTGAACAGGGCGCGGATCCTTTGATCGAACTGGAACGGAGAGAGTCCGGCTCGCCTAGCGAGCTCGGGAATGCGCAAGGGCTGGTCGAGATGGTCGTCGATATAGGCGAGCGTCGCGGAAAGCGCCGCCGAAACTGGGGCTGATCCCGCCAGCGTCGGCGCATCGCGCGAAATGCCGATTAGCCCCCGAATGACGCCGCTCGCGTCGATCAACGGCTCCTTCCAGGTCAGGCACCAGCCTTCGCCGCGGCCCGGATAGAGATGGAGCTCCATCTTAGCCCGGATCGAAAGCCCTTCGGCGATGACCGTGAGATCCTGCGCTTCGAAACGCTCGCCGAGCGGGCTCATGAAGACCTCGCTCGCCGTGCGGCCGATCAGCGCCCGCTTGTCGGTGAACTGGCAGCGATGCGCGAGCGTTTCGTTGACCGCGACATAGCGCGCCTCGTCATCCTTGATGAAGAAGACCGTGTCGGCGACCCGGTCGAACAGCTCAATTCCCGGGAATGGTCGTCCAAGGACGGCGGCGAGAGAGTCAGCCGGATCGTCCTTGACCGCTGCGCGAGGGATAAATTTGCTGATTCTCAACCCTCAACCTTGGTTTTCATCAAGAACAGGAAGCAAGGACGTGCGAATGTCCAGCACCGCGAAAGCCCGACTCTAGGGAGCCCCAGGATGCCGTCGCAAGTCTTTTCGGGAACCATTCCGGCGCTCATGACGCCCTGCGGGTCCGACCGGCGGCCCGACTTCGACGCCCTCGTGCGGATGGGAAAATATCTTGTCGGCGGGGGCATGTCGGGGCTGGTCTATTGCGGCTCCATGGGCGACTGGCCGCTGCTCACGATTGAACAGCGCATGGAGGGCGTCGAGCGTTTGGCGAACGCGGGCCTGCCCGTGATCGTCGGCACGGGCGCGCAGAACACCGCGCAGGCCGCCGCGCTCGCCCGCCATGCGAAGGAAAAAGGCGCGCGCGGCCTCATGATCATTCCGCGCGTGCTCTCGCGCGGCTCGTCGACCGCGGCCCAGCGCGGCCACTTCGTGCGCGTGCTCGAGGCGGCGGTCGACTTGCCATCGGTCATCTACAACAGCCCCTATTACGGCTTCCAGACTCGCGCCGAGCTGTTCTTCGAACTGCGCAAGGAGTTTCCCCACCTTGTCGGGTTCAAGGAATTCGGCGGCGCGGAGTCGCTGAGCTACGCCGCCGAGCATATCGCGGGGCGATCGGACGACATCGCGCTCATGGTCGGCGTCGACACCCAGGTGTTCCATGGCGTCGTCAATTGCGGCGCTTGCGGCGTCATCACCGGCATCGGAAACGCGCTGCCGCGCGAGGTGCTGCGACTCGTTGAGCTTTGCCAGCGTGCGGCGAAGGGCGACGCTCAGGCCCGGCGGCTTGCGCTCGAACTTGAGGGCGCGCTCGAGCCGCTCTCGGTCTTCGACGAGGGCGTCGACCTCGTGCTCTATTTCAAGCGCCTCATGACGCTTCTGGGTCATGACGAATATGCGCTGCACTTGAACGATTTCGACGCGCTCAGCCCATCGCAGGAGAGCATGGCGAAGCGCCGGTTCGGGACGTTCCGCGCCTGGTGGGCTTCCTGGCCGGGCGCGAAGGACTGAGCTGCATGCGGGTCATCGATTCCCATACCGAGGGCGAGCCGACCCGCGTGATTGTCGATGGCGGGCCGCCCCTCGGGCCTGGGCCGCTTGCCGAGCGGCTCGCCCGCTTCGCTGGCGAGTTCGATCATGTCCGCCGCTTCGCCGTCAATGAGCCGCGCGGCCACGACGCGCTGGTCGGCGCGTTGCTGTGCGAGCCGCACGACAGGTCATGCGCGGCGGGCGTGATCTTCTTCAACAATGTCGGCTATCTCGGCATGTGCGGCCACGGGACGATCGGCCTCGCTGTGACGCTCGCTTATATGGGCCGGCTCAAGCCCGGGCGCCACCGCTTTGAGACCCCGGTCGGGACGGTCGGAGTGGAGCTTGTTGATGGTTGCGCGGCGACGGTCGAGAATGTCGAGAGCTACCGTCTCGCCAAGGCGGTCTCGGTCGAAGTCGCGGGTCTCGGCGCCGTGCGCGGAGACATCGCCTGGGGCGGCAACTGGTTCTTCCTCACTTCGTTTGCGCCTTGTGATCTTGTCCTCAAGAACGTCGGCCAATTGTCGGCCGCCGCGACCGCGATCAGCGACGCGCTCCGAGCCCAGAGCGTGCGCGGCAAGCACGGCGCCTTGATCGACCATATCGAGATCTTCGGACCGCCACGATCGAGCGACGCGATGAGCCGCAATTTCGTGCTTTGCCCCGGCGGCGCTTATGACCGGTCGCCGTGCGGCACGGGAACCAGCGCCAAGCTTGCGTGCCTTTATGCGGACGGAAAGCTGCGCCCCGGCCAGGTCTGGGTGCAGGAAAGCATCATCGGCAGCCGCTTTCGCGCAAGCTTCGAACCGGGCCCGAACGGGGGCGTGCTCCCGCGCATAACCGGACGCGCGTTCATCTGCGCCGAAAGCAAGCTGGTGCAGGACCCGGGGGACCCGTTCCGGAATGGGTTCGACGGTCAGCCTTAGCTTAATCCCTTCGCCGTTTAGCCAAATCCGATGCTTGACAGCCCGGTCTGGGCCGTGTCTGTGCACCGCCGCCAGGGTGCGAATGGAGTCGTCCTTTCGCATTTGGTCGGGGAAGCCGGTTCATGAAGACGGCCTTGGTGTTTCCGGGTCAAGGCTCCCAGGCGGTCGGCATGGGAAAAGCGCTGGCGGACGAGTTTCGCGTAGCCCGGGAGATCTTCGATCGCGTCGACGCGGCCCTGTCACAAAACCTTTCCAAACTGATGTTCGACGGACCCGAGGCCGAACTCACCCTCACCGCCAACGCCCAGCCGGCGCTGATGGCCGCGAGCCTCGCGGCGCTCAAGGTTCTGGAGACCGAACAGGGCTTCGACGCACGCCGGCAGGCGGCCTATGTCGCCGGACATTCGCTCGGCGAGTATTCGGCGCTTTGCGCCGCGGGTTCGCTCACCCTTGAGGACACGGCCCGTCTTTTGCGGCTGCGCGGCGATGCAATGCAGAAGGCGGTTCCCGTCGGCGAAGGCGCGATGGCGGCCATCCTCGGCCTTGAATTCGGGGCGGTGGTGAAGATCGCGACAGAGGCGGCGAGCAACCTCTACCTCGGCGGCGAGATCTGCCAAGTCGCCAACGACAACGGCGCCGCTCAGGTCGTCGTCTCAGGCACAAGAGCGGCGGTTGAGCGGGCAATGGAGCTCGCCAAGCTCGCCGGCGCGAAACGGGCCTTGCTTTTGCCCGTCTCGGCGCCGTTTCATTGCGCGCTCATGCAGCCGGCCGCAGAGGCGATGGAGGGAGCGCTGAAGGACGTTAAGATTCTTCGCCCAAGCCGCCCCTCGTCACCAATGTCGAAGCCAAGGCGGTCACGGACCCTGAAGCGATCCGCTCCGGCCTCGTCGCCCAGGTGACCACAACTGTGCGCTGGCGGGAGAGCGTGGCTTATATGACTGCGCATGGCGTCATGCGGTTTATTGAGCTCGGCGCCGGCAAAGTGCTGACTGGCCTCATCAAGCGAATTGCGGAAGGCGTGACGGCGATCAGCGTCGGCTCCCCCGCCGACGTTGCAGCCTTCAGCGCCTCGGCGAAACCCTAATCAATCTGGCGAGAGAGACGACGCCCTTGTTCGATCTGACGGGAAGGACAGCGCTCGTAACCGGCGCGTCGGGCGGGCTTGGCGCCGCGATCGCGCGGGCCCTTCACGCGCAGGGGGCCGCGGTGGCGCTCTCCGGCACGCGCCTGGAAGCGCTCGAAACGCTCGCCGCCGAACTTGAGCATCGGGCCCACCCGATCCCGTGCGATCTCGCCGACTCGCAGGCCACCGAAGCGCTCGTTTCGAACGTTGAGGCCGCGATCGGGCCGATCGACATTCTGGTCAATAACGCCGGGGTGACGCGCGACGGTCTCCTTATTCGGATGAAGGATGAGGACTGGGACACGGTTCTTGCGATCAATCTGACTGCGGCGTTTCGCCTGTCGCGCGCAGTGCTGAAGGGCATGCTGAAACGTCGCCATGGCCGAATTATAAATATGACGTCGGTCGTTGGCGTTCAGGGCAATGTTGGCCAAGGGAATTACGCGGCCGCCAAGGCTGGCATGATCGGCATGTCGAAGGCGCTCGCGGCCGAGGTGGCGACACGGGGCATTACGGTCAATTGCATCGCGCCCGGCTTCATCGATAGCCCGATGACCCGGGCGCTCGACCAGAAGCGGCGCGAGGCGATTCTCGCGTCGATACCGATGGAACGCCTTGGTTCGGACAAGGAGATTGGCGCCGCCGCCGTGTATTTGGCGAGTTCGGAAGCGGCTTACATCACCGGACAGACGCTGCATGTGAACGGCGGAATGGCAATGATTTGATGACCTTGGACTCGCAGGGAAAGTCAGGCGTGACAGGTCTTCCGCCCTCTCGCGTTGACAAAAAAGATATGCTATCGACCCGATTTGTCGCAGGACGCGGGAGGGGCTGATCTTTCGAGCGTCGGCGTCGGCGAACCCCGAGCGAACCTGTCAGCGCTTCGCGGCGCGGAGCGGACGGCCAAAGGGCGAGCGTCGTCTCCGACGAGGTCGGTCGGGGAATTGATCAGGGAGTCGGGCGGCGAAGCCTGATGCATAAGGGAAAAAAGACATGAGCGATGTCGCGGAGCGCGTGAAGAAGATCGTTGTCGAGCACCTTGGCGTGGAGGCCGACAAAGTCGTCGACAGCGCCAATTTCATCGACGATCTGGGCGCCGACTCGCTGGATACGGTTGAATTGGTCATGGCTTTCGAAGAAGAATTCGGCGTGGAGATTCCCGACGATCAGGCCGAAACCATCGTAACCGTCGGCGACGCGGTTAAATATCTTGAAAAGGCGTCGACCAAAAAGTAGCTGCCGGGCGCGCTGAGCCGGCCGCAGACCGGCCTTCCTCAATCGCTTTTTCCTCAAACTGCGTGGGCCGGCGTCCAGTCCGGCCCTTGTCGCATTTGGCGCGGGACCGGCGGCCGCGCCGCGGTTGAACAATGGAAACAGGAACAGCTAGAGTACAGACATGGGCCAACTGAGGCGAGTCGTCGTTACGGGTCTGGGCATGGTGTCCCCCATGGCTTGCGGGGTCGAGGCGACGTGGCGCCGTCTTCTTGCCGCCGAGTCCGCAGCCTCTCGGGTCGAGAACTTCGATGTTTCCGACCTTCCCTGCCAAATCGCCGCGCAAGTGCCGCGCGGCGCGGCCCCCGACGCCTTCAATCCCGACGACTGGATGGACCCGAAGGAACAGCGCCGGGTCGACGACTTCATCATATACGGCATGAGCGCCGCGACCCAGGCGCTGCGCGACGCCAACTGGGCGCCCAAAACCTATGACGAGGAGACCGAGACAGGAGTCCTGTTCGGCTCGGGCATCGGCGGTCTGGGCGGCATTTACGACGCCTCCGTCACGTTGCACGAAAAAGGGCCGCGCCGCATCTCGCCGTTCTTCATTCCGGGCAGGCTCATCAATCTTCTGAGCGGCCAGGTTTCGATCGCCCACAATCTCAAGGGCCCGAACCACGCGGTCGTCACCGCCTGCTCGACCGGCGCGCACGCGATCGGCGACGCCGGCCGGCTGATCGCCCTTGGCGACGCCAATGTGATGGTCGCGGGCGGGGCGGAATCGGCGGTCAACCGCCTTTCGCTTGCCGGTTTTTGCGCCTGCCGCGCCCTGTCGACGGGCTTCAACGACCGGCCGAAGCAGGCCTCGCGCCCTTATGACCGCGATCGCGATGGTTTCGTCATGGGCGAGGGCGCGGGTTGTGTGGTGCTCGAGGAACTCGACCACGCGAAGGCCCGCGGCGCGCATATTTATGCCGAGCTGATCGGCTACGGTCTCTCCGGCGACGCCTATCACATCACCGCGCCTGCGCCGGACGGCGACGGCGCCTTTCGCTCGATGAGCATGGCCTTGAAGCGCGCGGAGATCTCCGCTTCGGAGATCGACTACGTCAACGCGCACGGCACCTCGACTCCGGTCGGCGACGAAATCGAATTGCGGGCCGTCGAGCGCCTTCTCGGCAATTCGGCCGCCAAAACGACCATGTCGTCGACCAAGTCGTCGATCGGCCATCTTCTGGGCGCGGCGGGCGCGGTCGAGGCGATCTTCTCCATCCTCGCCATTCGCGACCAGGTCGCGCCGCCGACGCTCAATCTCGACAACCCTTCGGTGGAGACGGCGATCGATCTTGCGCCCCATGCGGCGCGCAAGCGGCCCATTCAGGCGGCGCTATCCAATTCGTTCGGGTTCGGCGGCACGAACGCCTCCCTGGTCTTTCGCGCGCCGAACTGACCGGCAGGGTCCGGGGACGATTCGGTGTTTCCCGGCGTCGTCGGGTCGGCTAAACTTGCCCTGAAGCCCGCGGCCTGCAGATCCAGCCAGGCGCGGGATTTGAACGGGCAAGATCAGCGGCCGAAGGCGCAGAAGCGGCAGACGACATGAGCGCAGATCACGATTCCGGCGACGGAAAAGCCTCTCGGCCGCGCGTGAGCCTGTTCAGCCGCGCGAGCAAGCCCACGCTCGGCGATCCGGCCCCGCCGCCGAGCCGACCGCCGCGCAGGCCACGGCGGTTGGGACTGTCGAGCGTGAGCGGACTTCTCACCTTCGTTCTGCTCGGCGCGCTCGGGACGGTCGGCGCGCTCGTTTGGCTGATGAAGGAAGCGCGAGGCCCCGGGCCGCTTGCCGCCGACAAGGTGGTCATGATCGTGCGCGAGGATGACGCTGGCAGCATCGCCGATCAGCTCGAGCGCGCGGGCGTGATCGACAGCGCGATGTGGTTCAACGTTCTTACGCTGCTCGACGGCAACCGCGGCGCGTTGAAGCGCGGCGAGTATGCGTTCAAGGCGTCCGTCAGCATGAACGAGATCGAGAACGAGCTCATCGCTCACCATGTGGTGCGCTACAAGCTCACCATCCCCGAGGGTCTGACGAGCGAGCAGGTCGCCGACCGGCTGCGCGAGGACCCGGTCCTGATCGGCGAGATCCGGGAGCCGCCGCGCGAAGGCTCGCTCGCGCCCGACACCTACTATTTCGAGCGAGGCGACACGCGCCTCTCGATTCTGTCGCGCATGGCGAAAATGCAGGCGAAGGCGGTCGACGAGATATGGAAGGGGCGGGCGCAGAATCTGCCGATCAGGTCGCCATGGGAAATGGTGACCCTCGCCTCGATCGTGGAAAAAGAGACCGGCAAGCCGGGAGAGCGGCCGCGCGTCGCCGGGGTGTTCGTCAATCGCCTCGAAAAGCATATGCGGCTCGAGTCCGACCCGACGATCGTCTATGGCCTCGTTCGAGGCAAGGGAACGCTCGGCCGCAGCATCACCAAGGCCGACCTCACCCAGCCGACGCCCTATAACACCTATCTCATCGAGGGCCTGCCGCCCGGGCCGATCTGCAACCCGGGCAAGGCGGCGCTGGAGGCGGTCGCCAACCCGACGCGCAGCAAGGACCTCTATTTCGTCGCCGACGGGACCGGAGGGCATACGTTCGCCGAGACGCTTGACCAGCATCAGAAGAATGTCGCCCGCTGGCGCCAGATCGAAAAGGACGTCAAAGACAAGCTCGCGCCTGACGTGACGCCCGGACCCGCGATCCGCGGTTCGATCCAGTCGGTCGATCCGGCCGAGTTTGGCGCCCTCGTCAGCCCGGGGCAGGGACAAGCTCCCCTCTCGGTTCTCGCCCGTCTGAGCAAGATCGGGGCCGAGCGGAACACGAAGGATGCAGCGCTGTCGTCGCCTGTCGCTTCAGGCGACACGAAGGCGAGCGCCATGGGCCCCAAACGTTGGCCGGCGGAAAGCAGCGCGGTTGATGACGCAAAGGAAGGTTCAGGCGCTTCCGTTTCGCTCGCATCGACGCAATTCGGCTCGCTGGTTGCCCCTTCCGAGCGGCAAGCCGCGCCCGCCTCGGTTCTCGCCCGCCTCAGCAGAATCGGCGCCGGCCGGAACGCCGAGGCTGCGGCGCTGGCCTCGCTCGCGGCTCCGGGCGCTAAAACGCTCGACGAATTGGGCGCTGTCATCACCGGCGTCAACGACGCTCCGGCGGAAGGTCTCGCCTTCGGGGACACGGATCCGCCGGGGGCAGGCGCAGGGCCTATCGCCATGGCTCCCCTTTCGCCCGCTATGCTCGCCGATCAGAAGGCGCGTGAAGCCAAGTATGGAACGGCGACGCTGGTCTCCAACGTCGCGATGGACAGCGCCGCCGCCGCGCCCGCTCCGGCGTCGTATGGAACCGCTTCCGGTCGCCCGCGCATCTATGACGCCTCCGAGGGCACTCCGCTCGATCCCCTGCTCAACAAGACCTACGACCTCAGCTACGCCAAAGTGGTGCCGGCCGACGCAACGAAGTGAGGCCGCCCGCGTTCCCGGCCGGTCCTCAGGTTCCGCTGGAGATGCGCTCATTGACGAGCGCAAGCGCGATCGCGCAGGCGTTCGAGACGTTGAGGCTCCTGATCGCGCCGGGCAGATCGAGGCGGGCCAGACGGTCGCATCGCTCGCGCGTCAGCCTTCGCAAGCCTCTGTCCTCCGCGCCAAGAACCAGCGCCAGCGGGCGCGTGAGCGTCTCGCCGGTGAGCAGGCCCTGCGCCTCCGAGTCGAGCCCGATCCGCCAATAGCCCATGTCCCCCATCTCCTGGAGCGCCCGCGCCAGATTGGGGACGCTGCAAATCGGCACGTGCTCGAGGCCGCCAGAGGCCGATTTCGCTAGCGCGCCGGCGAACTCGGGCGAGTGGCGCTCGGTGGTGACAAGCGCGTCGACGGCGAAGGCGGCGGCCGTGCGCAGAATCGCGCCCACGTTATGCGGATCGGTGATCTGGTCGAGGACCAGCACGAGGCCGTTCGCGGGCAAGTCTGCGACGTCGATGGGCGCGAGCGGCCGCGCCTCGAGCAACAGTCCCTGATGGACGGCCTCGCGCGGAGCCCGGGCGGAGATTTCCTCCAGACTCATGATCCGGGTCTCGAGCCCACGCGCCGCGATTTCGGCGCCGAGACGCTCGGCCGCGGCGGCCGTGGCGTAGAGGCGGATGAGTTCGCGACGCGGCGCCTGGAGCGCCGCCACGACGCTGTGAAAGCCGTAGATGAGCGAGACCCTGGCCTCCCTTCGCTCGCCCGGGCGATCGCGGGGGGCCGAGCCGGCGGCCGCCCGCCCCGCTTTCAGGACCTGCGCTCCCTGTCCGCCGGCGGCGGGCGGCGGCTTGCGTGACCCCAGATAAGGGGGCTTCGAGCGGCGGTCGCGGTTACGGGTCATCGGCTGGAGCGCTCAAGGGGGCGCTCGGGATGCGGCGCTGGGATAACCCTTGCCGAACGACGGTCCGTCCCGCAAGGGCGGCCAGGATGAGGCGCGCCTTCGCCCCGAGCCGGCTGAAAGGACGCCCAAGGACCCCGGATGCAACCAGATCGCGAGTTGGGACGAAACTGAAAGAAAGAAAAAGAAAGGAAAAGAAAGCAAAATGGCTTTCTTTTGCTTTCTTTTAGTTTTCGGAATTGGGACTTTTCAAAGGGTTATGAGCGAAAAAAGTAAAAAAAATTTGGCTCGCCTCAACTCGCGTCCGGAGGTTGTGGGCGAAGCGCCTCGAGCCCATGGAATCATCCGGTCTCCTGTCCGTTCGCGCGGGACCCTTTCATGGCGGGCGGGGTGTGGGTCTGCTGATCAGAAATATCTGTATCATGACTTCACAATTTTGGAAAGGAAATGTTGGCTCTTCTCAGCGCCTATATTTCTGTTTTTCGTCATGGCCGCGCTCGACGCGGCCATCCCTGAGAACACCGCGCTCTCAGGATAAATATCTGAGAAGAAACACTACCTTTTGACGACTGAGATCGTCGCGGCCGGCCGGCGTGGATGGGCCGGCACAAGGCCGGCCATGACGCTCTCAAGGCAGAATTCCCGAGACAACAGCCAACGGTATAAAAACAGAATTCGCGCTCCCGTGACGGTCGGGCCTGCGGAATGGCGCCCGGCGCAATCGCGGAAAGGGGCGGCGGCGAGGGAGGGGGGCGCCGCCGCCCCCACCCCGGACGAAGCGCGCTTCTACGCCAGGCCGAGCTTCTGGGACGCCATCGCCGTCCCCTTGACCCGCGAGGTGATCTTCTGGAACGCGATGTCGCGCGCCACGTCGGGCGAGCCGTGCTTGGGCTTCACGTCGATGCTGAACGGCGAGAAGCCGCAATCGTCGGTCGACCCCAGGCGTTCCTTCGGAATGTGCTTCGAGGCCTCCATGAGCGCGTCGCGCACTTCCTCGGGCGACTCGACGCGCGGATTCTGCGGGTTGATCACCCCGATGAAGCAGACCTGGGCCACGCCATTGGCGTCGGCGCGGCTGTGCTGCCCGCACAGCTTGTAGACGTGCTCCTTGTCCTTCTCGCTCGACAATTGCATCAGGAAATAGCCGGCGTTCATCTTGAACATGCTGGGCAGGAGCTCGGCATAGTCGACGTCGGCGCTATGGGTCGCGTCGCAGTCGCCGCCGGGACAGGTGTGGATGCCGATATTCTTGCGCTCTTCTGGCGTGAAGCGATCGAGCACCCGGTTGTTGAGGTCGATGAAATGCGACAGCATCTTGCGGCCGGTCCACGGGTTGTTGGGATCGTTGCGGCAGGCGAGGCGCCCTTCGGTGAAGTCGATCGACACGCGCTTGGCGCCGGCCTTGAAGGCGCCGCGAATATCCTTTTCGCACTGGTCGACGAGATCGGAGAGGAATTGCTCGCGCGTATAGCCCTTGACCTCGCTGTCGAGCGGATAGAGCAATGACAGCATCGAGGGCGCGATGACCGCCTGTTTCAGCGGCTTGGTCGTCATCTTCATCGCCTTTTCGACATACTGGGACGCGTAGGTCTTGTATTTGAACGGGCCGCCCGTCAGGCGCGGCAATTGGCGGTGATGGCCGTCGGTGAAGATGGCGAAATATTGCCCGTCCGCCGCGAGATTGGCGGCAAGCCCCGTTCCCGCCAGCGTGTCGGTGAGCGGATAGGTGGCGAAGCTCGACATGCGCTGCTCGCCGTCGGAGATGATCGGCTCGCCGGTCGCCTCGGAGCGCTTGATCGAGTCGAGGCAGGCGGCGTCCTGCTCCCGCTCGAGGTCCGCATGCTTGATCTTGCCGGCGTCATAGTCGGCGAGCGCGTTTTGCAGCTTCATCGGCCGCGGCAGCGATCCAACTGGTTCAGTCGGGATTGGCATTGCGTTTGCTCCCTGGTTCTCCACCCCACGAATTGAGGTGGACGATTTTTTTGTGCTTCCGCAAAGCTTCGGCGGAAGCGGCGATCATAGTCTCAAAGCGACGACACCGACAGCGGCCGCTTCTTCATGTCGCCCGCCCGTGCGCCGCCGCATGTCGCGATTCACGCGGGCGACATGGCGCCCCCGGCCGTCCGCGACCATTCGAGGGCGTCGAAGTTCCTGAGCCATTGGCCGGTCTTGCGCAGGCCGCCGAACGGAAAGAAATGCAGGCCCGCGATCGGCGCCCTGGCGATCGAAGGCGACGCCATCAGGCCGCGCAGGACGTCGTCGGGTCCGTCATCGATCATGAGGCGCCCGAAGCGGCCAATGTGTTCGCGCACTGATCTTAGCGAGTTTCCCACCCCGCAGCGCAGGGCGAACTTGGCGAGCGTCGCCGGCGAGGCCGGACCGGCGAGACCGATGTGAACGGGAATGTCGAGCCCGTGCGCCTCGAGCTCCTTGAGCCAGGCGAGAATGGGCGCGCTTTCGAAGCAGAATTGCGACACGAGATCGACGCGGACGCCCGAGCTCAGTCCCCACGCGCGCTTCGCCGCGAGCGCCGCCATCGCCTGCTCGGCGTCAAGATGCGGATGGCCCTCCGGATGGCCGGCGAAACTGACCGCGCGGATTCCATGCGCCTCGATCGCGCCGCTCGCGCAGATGTCCATGCTGGATTTGAACGGCCCAAGCGCCCGCCACGTGTCCCCGGCGATCAGGAGAACGCGATTCGCGTCGGCCTCGCCGCGCGCGCGCCCGAGAAAATCGTCGAGCGCCTCGCGCGACCGCATCTCTCGCGCGGCGATATGCAGGACCGGATTGAACCCGAGCCTGCGCAGCGCAGCCGCCGTCTCGATGTTGTGGCGACAGTCGTCGCCGGGCAGGAAGGTGACCGTCACGTCGATGCCCGGGCTGAAGCGATCGCTCAGTTCCGCGAGCTGGCGGCCGCCCGACGAGACCTCGACCGACGCCTTCGACAACAGGGCAGCAAGGTCGGGCGAAGCGGCGTTCGTTTCGGTCATGGCCAAGCCTCCTGGCTCTGCCCGCGCTAATAGCGGCGTCGTGAGATCACGAAGGTCTCGTCGTTGAACCACAAGCCTCCGTGCTTCTTCAGCACCCGGTCGGTGGCTTCGAGATAGCGGCCGTCGCGCACCGCGCCGCCGAGCCGCTGGTCCTCGACCTGCGCGACATAGATCGCCGCGTTCCAGGCGGCGAACAGCGTCGAGGTGCCGATCGGGCCGCTGACTTCGTCCGGCAGCGTGTGCATGTGATATTTGAAGATCGAGCGCGCGTCGGAAGAGGCGTTGAAATTGTAGTGGCGCGCGGCGGCGCCGAGTTCGTGCTTGACCTGTCGCAGGACGGCGTGCCGGTCGGAGGTGAAGGGGGTCTCGCCCGGCCAGATGTCGTTGATGATCTCGAGGCCCGGGTCGCGCCCATGCGAGTGGACGCCGACCAGCCGGCCGCCCGGCCGCAACGACTGGACGAGCGGCGCGACGACCTTCGAGGCCTTGAATTCGAGGCTCGCCCTGGCGCGGTAAGGCTGGGAGGCGATGACGAGATCATAGTCGGCCATCACGCGCCCCGGCCGCGGCAGGATCGGATCGAGCAGGAAGGTGTGATCCTCGCGCCTGAGGGTCAGGATGATCGGCCTCAG
This sequence comes from uncultured Alphaproteobacteria bacterium, assembly GCA_963764955.1. Classification (GTDB taxonomy): domain Bacteria; phylum Pseudomonadota; class Alphaproteobacteria; order Rhizobiales; family Beijerinckiaceae; genus Roseiarcus. Next base: position 324,049 of record CAVXVE010000037.1, read on the forward strand.
ATAGACGGGATTGCCCGAGCTCTTGACCCCGGCCCGCCAGTTTTCGGCCAAAAACCCCTCGAGATCGGCGATCTGCTCGGCGAAGCCGTGCGACGTGTTGCCGGAGAGCGCGACATCCTTCCAGATCAGGCTTTGCGCGGCGGAGGCTGAGCGCGGCGTCAGCCACGGCGCCTCGGCGTAATAGAGGTTGGTCAGGACGAGCACGGTGGCCGGATGTTCGAACAGCCGGTCGGCCATTTTCTCGAGCGTCATCCGCACGTCTTCGTAGGAGATCTCCTTACCGACGACATAGAGCGGCATGGTGGGAAAACGGGCGTGCATCGCCCGCATGACCCGCGCCAGAACCGTGCCATCGCCGACGCCGGCGTCGAACACCCGGATCGCCGGCGGAGCAGGATGGATGTTGGCGAGCTCGAGCGAGACGCGGCTCGCGATCTCGGTCTTCTCGCTGCAGGTCGAGACGAACAGAAGATATTTCTGCCTATTGTCGAAGAAGCGGAAGCCGGGAGGCGGCGTATCCGGCTGCGGCTCGCGGCGCCCCGGGGCGATGCGGCTGGACAGGCTCGCGGCCTCGGGCGGGGCCTGCGGCGCGGGCCTGCCCAGGGACAGAAAGGTGCGGACCTTCTCGAGTGTTTCCGTGGTGATCCTCGCCCCGTCGCGAAGCCGCGAGACGAGCTTTCCGTCGTTGACGACGCGCCGTCCGAAAGTCGATTCCGCGGTCCGCGTTTCGCGGCAGAAATCCCGGATCTCGCTGAGGATCTGCTCGTTCGCGGCGCTCACGGGCTGGTGCTGGCGAATTTCGAGAACTCATGGCCCAATTCCGCGTTTCCACCCCGGCCCAAAGTCAAGCGGCGGACCCTTGTGTGTCAACCACAATCCGAGTGGGCGGACGGAGTGGGCAGGCGCCCACTCTTGTGGGACGAGAGTGGGAGCGTCGCCGCTGGCCTATGCGATGGAGGGCCAAAGCGCGGCTCCATGAAAAAGCGCACGCCGGCCGCGGCGCTTGTCCGGGACGGCGCGCGCATGCAAAAAGGACAGGCGTTCAGGCGGCGGGGGCGAATGCATTCCTTCAATCGAGCGATCCTTGTCGCGCTTATCACTTTCGGCGCGAGCCTTATCGGCATGGCGCTGCAATGGGTCGTGCCCGCCGATGTGCTGACCGCCTCCAAGGGCTCGGTCGGGGCGATGGTCGGCCTCGTCACCCTCCTGCTCGCGCTCGTCCTCGGCCTGCTCGTATTCACCGCCTTCTCGGTGTTCACCATGCAGCGGGACGAGGCCTTTTCGCTCGGGCCGATGGTCGCCGAGGTCGATCTCGCGCTCGAACTTTACGGACCCGAGGCGGCGCCGGGCCGCGCGGGGATGCTTGCGGCCCTTCAGCGTTCAAGGGCCCGCTTCTTCGGCGACTCGAAGCGCGGGCCCCAGCCGTTCACTTTCGAGGAGATGCGGGCGATCTTCCTGAGCCAGAGCAGGTTTTTCGACAGTCTGAAACCTGAGACCGAAGCCCAGAAGGGGCTTCTGGCCACAGCGCGGGATCAGGTGAGAAAACTCGCCGACACACAGATGCTGATGGCGCGCCAGCTCGCCAGTCCGTTCCCGCCCCATGTTCTGACCGTGGTCATATGCTGGGCCGCGGCGCTTTTTCTCGGCAACGGGCTCGTTGCGGCGACCAACCCGATTAGCGTGCTGGCGCATCTCGCCGGCGCGATCTCCGTCGGGATCGCGATCTTTCTCATCCTCGAGCTCAGCCATCCCTATACCGGGCTGATCCGGCTTTCGCCCGACGGCATCGACCGGGTGCTCGAGATTCTGGGCAAGCTCGAGAGGCAAGAGCCCGCGAAATAGGGCGAGGCCGCACGCTGATGGACGAGATCGAGCGGCTCGAGATTCGGATCGAGCAATTGCGCGACGCGATCGAGCGCAGCCGCAGGCTGAGGCTCGTCGGACGGGCCTCGGCCGTCGCCGGGCCGGCGATGCTGGCCGGCTTCGCGCTCGGTCTCGTGGACTACACGCCGACCCGGATGATCGTGGCCCTCGCCCTCGCCATCGGCGGCGTGGTGCTGACGGGCTCGAGCCGCTCCAGCACTGAGGAGCTGGAGCGCGCCTTGCGGCAGGCGGAGGCCGAGCGGATCGCGGCGATCGACGCGCTCAATCTCGTGCAGGTTGGCGATGAGACTGGACGCGGCTCGCGTTGACAGATTGAGCGAGGTCATTTGCTGGTCGCTCTCTAGAGGCCGCCGCTTGCCTCGTCGGCCAAACTCAAGGCGAATAAACGCCAGTATATAAAAGCACAAATGCTTGCTGATTGTCCTGCCCTTGCTGCTCCCGGACGTGATCCGAGTATTTTCCCGGCAATCCGCCTACATCGCCAGAGAGACGGATCTTGCTCGGGAGAAACCCGTGTGGCACTCGGTCAAGAAAAGATCAGTTGCACACCGTTCCCCAGAAGTCTCTATCACCTCCGCTGTAATAATGCATATGGAATCGTCCATCCGGCAACAACTCGACTTGTCGTTGGAGGTTGCCACGTTTGAGGACACCAGGTTCAGGGACTGACCACGTGGTATGATGGCCAGAATAGCTTGTAAACTTTCCGTCTGCTCCATATACATCTCTACGGCCTTCGTTCCAGCAGACATTCTTCCCTGAGAAGTCCTTGGTGATGACCGGCCTGCCTCCAGATTGGCCGAACGCTCCCATCGCGCATATGCTCGTGCACGCAAAGACCACGCCAAAAAGCAAACGCCTCGCGATCATGTCTCCGGCCGCCAGCACGCCGAAGGCTCTGTCGTCCCCGTAGTTTCAAAAAAGATTGGAGCGGGCGAAGGGAATCGAACCCTCGTATGAAGCTTGGGAAGCTTCCGTTCTACCATTGAACTACGCCCGCGCAGGTCTCCCTCGGCCAGAGCCGATGGCAGGAGAGGAGGAAGTGGCATTTTGCGACAAAGTCAACAAAAATTCTCATACGCTCTTTGACTTGAACCGCTCCTTGACCAAGGCCACATCGTCAAGCAGGGCTTGATTCCACGGCTAGAGTATCCGTATTGATCAAGCGGTTTTTGGCGTCCAAGGGCGATTGGCCTTGAGGAGGGCATTTGCGAGGACGACGAGCTTTCGCATGATTGCGGTTAGGGCGACCTTTGCCGGCTTTCCGGTTTGGATGAGGTGTGCGTATTTCGTCTTCATGTCCGGATTGAAGCGGGCGGCGACGAGGGCGGGCATGTAGAGCGCTTGGCGGACGTCGGCGCGACCGCCGCGAATGAATGAGCGACCGGTCCAACGCCCTGACTGTCGGGCGATTGGCGCCAAGCCTGCGAGGTTGGCGGCCTGTCCGGCTTCGAGAGCGCCGAGTTCGGGCATTGCGATCAGCAAGGCAGAGGCGGTGATGTTGGATACGCCGGGAATGCTGGTCAGGATGGCGAAGCGATCGGCGAGGCTCACGTTTGCTTCGATAATCTGGAGAATGGTCGCTTCGACTGTCGCGATCTGGCGATCGATCTGTTCGAGGCGCTGAGCATTCTGACGTTTCAACAGCGAGAGCGTCAGAGCTTTTCCGCGGTTCTTGGCGGCGGTTCGATCCTTCACAAGGGCCTCGCGAGCGACGTAAAGCTCCTTCAGTTCGAGCAAGAGCTCGCTTCGGGCTGGGCGCGCCTCCAATTCCAGCATGGCGCCCATGCGAGCCAGGATCGCCGCATCCAGGCGATCGGTCTTCGCCAGCTTGCCGGTCGCCTCAGCGAAGCGGCGCGCCTGACGCGGATTGACCTTGACGAACGGAACGCCAGCGATGCCCAGCGCGCGTTCGACGGCGCGATGATAGGGCCCGGTCGGTTCGAACACGACCCGGTATAAAGGCGTCTCCGTGAGCCATTTGATGAGCGCTTTGTGACCTCCCTTCGTGTTGGCGAAACGCCGGGTGGCGCCGTCGGCCAGGCCGATGGGCGTCGAGATGGTCTTTCGACACATCGACGCCGATGGTATCGTTCTTCATCTTTTCCGCGCCTCTGCTTGTCATTCGGGGCTCTCCCCCGGGTATCCGTTCAGGCCAAAGGAAAAGACGAGGGCGATCAAACTCTAGCTCGACCCGTCAAACGGTCAGCGTACTCCCGATCCGACCCTCGCCGCTGACGAGAGGGCAGCCACCCTCTCTCAGCGGTTCCTTCTCGCCTCCTCGGCGCCAAAAGTCATAAGACAAGCGTGCCCATTATGCCCGGATAGCGCCTAACGTGCCGGGTGCGGCATGCGACCAAGCACCAGAATCGGTTCCTATCCCTTGCGATGAGGGAAATCGGTGCGATGCACATTCTTGCTTATGTGTTCGTAGGCGCGATTTGCTTTATCGTCGGGGTCGTGGCGACGATTGCCTTGCTGTCGATTATCGCCGCCGGCCCGAACGGCAGGGACTGATGACTACATTTGACGCTGCCAGACTTTCTCGCCTGCAAGAGATTGCTGGAGCAGCATCTCAACTCAGTTGGCCGACTGTAACAGCATTTCGTCGGTGCGGCCTCTCAACAGCTAATGCCGAATTTGCATACGTATTTGATCCTCCGACATGCCTCTCTCTTCTCGCCGAATTAAATAAGACGCGGGATGAGCTGGACGAAGCTGTAAGGTCGAGGGATTAATGGAATCGAGGGGGCGTCGAAGCGCTAGCCCGGTTCCTGGTTTCGCGAAGCGCGTTCGGCGGCGGGCGTGACCAAGAGCGCTCATGGGCTTCGCAAGGCGAGCGCCGCGGCTGATACGCATGCCGGATGGAGTGATGCGGAACTCGAGGCCAAATATGCATGGCCCGGGCTTCGGATGGCCGGCCATTACACCCGGCAAGCGAACCGAGAACTATTAGCCAAGCGGGCTACTGAAAGAACGAACAAGCCTCATGCCAGCCCGCACCACAAAGGAGACGAGCCCGCACCTTTAAAAAAGATCAGCAAAATTAGTGACTTGCTATGTCTGATTCCCGGGAATGGCAGGAGAGGAGGGACTTGAACCCCCAACCCCCGGTTTTGGAGACCGGTGCTCTAACCAATTGAGCTACACTCCTACGAAACCCCGTTCATGCCGCATCGCGCGCCCGGAATCAAGGTGGACGGGCCCGCCGCTGCGCTTGACTTCGCCGCCCCTCGCCGCCAGTTTCCGCGCGCCGCGCTTGCCCCCCGTGCGGTTCGCGCGGAATGGAGCGAGCTACCAGCTTCGGCGTGCCGCCAGTAAGCCAAGGGTCAGTTGCACGCGGTTCCCCAATAGTCTCGGTCGCCATTACTATAATAACGTAAATGGAAGCGTCCGTCCGGCAAAACCTCGACCTGCCGGTACTGGCGCCCGCGCTCGAGAATCCCAGGTTCGGGGACCGACCACCTGCTGTGATGACCATAATTGTTTGTAAACTGACCGTCAGCTTCGCATATCCCACTGGCCCGTGTTCCAGCAGACCTTCTTACCCGCCACGTCACTGGCGATGACTGGTCTGCCTTCGTCCGCGAACGCACTTGCCGTCCGCAATATCGCCAGCATAGTGGCAAGGCAAATTTGCAACCTCGTCGCAATCATCTTGCGCTTTTCCCTCTGATCAAATTGGCTTCAGCTTATATCCACGTTGGAATGCAGTCGATCGGCTACGGCGCTCCACAAAGTTCATATCTTAGAGCGTTCGTGAGGTCGTAACTGGAGTTTCAGGAGGCCTCTGTCCGCCGCCGCGATCCGCGAGCTCGTTCGGCTTGACTTCGCCGCCCCTCGCCGCCAGTTTCCGCGCGCCGCGCTTGCCCCCCGTGCGGTTCGCCGCAAGGACCGGATGCGCACCTATCTCAGCTTTGAAACGACAGTCGCCGATATCGAGGCCCGCCTCGATGAATTGCGAGCCGTGGCGGAGAAGGGCGATTCGCCGGCGCTGGCCGACGAAATCGGCAAGCTCGAGGCCCGAGCCGAAAAGGCGCTCGCCGATCTCTACGCCAGCCTGACGCCGTGGCAGAAGACGCAAGTCGCGCGCGCACAAGGGCGGCCGCATTTTGGCGACTACATCAAGGGGCTCGTCACCGAGTTCACGCCGCTGGCCGGCGACCGCTATTTCGGCGAGGACGAGGCGATCGTCGGCGGCCTGGGAAGATTCGAGGGGGAATCGGTCTGTGTCCTCGGGCAGGAGAAAGGCGAAGACACGCCGAGCCGGGTCAAACACAATTTCGGCATGGCGAAGCCCGAAGGCTATCGCAAGGCGGCGCGGCTCATGCAGCTTGCCGACCGCTTCGGCCTCCCGGTGATTTCGCTGATCGACACCGCGGGCGCCTTCCCCGGCGTCGAAGCCGAGGAGCGCGGCCAGGCGGAAGCCATCGCGCGATCGACCGACACCTGCCTCTCGCTCGGCGTGCCCAATGTCGCGGTGGTGATCGGCGAGGGCGGCTCGGGCGGGGCGCTCGCGATCGCCGCCTGCAACACCGTGCTGATGCTCGAGCATGCGATCTACACCGTGGCCTCGCCGGAAGCGGCCGCCTCGATTCTGTGGCGCAATTCCTCGCGCGCGCAGGAAGCGGCGACCGGCATGAAGATCACCGCCCAGGACCTGATCAAGTTCGGGATCATCGACGGAATCATTCCCGAGCCGCTCGGCGGCGCGCACCGCGACCCGGCGGCGGCGGTCGCTTCGACCGGCCGGGCGATCAGCGACGCGCTGAGGTCGCTGCACAATTTCGGTCCCGATGAACTGCGCAACGCCCGGGCGGAGAAGTTTTTGGCGATGGGGCGGAAGGTGTGATTCTCACCCCCAACCCCGCTCCCGCCCCTCGACAATCCCCGGATCAGGTCCGGGGACGGGATGAGGGGGAGAGGGGAGAAACGCAAAGGGAGGCTTCGCATGCTGCAGACCTGGCGGTGGTTCGGGCCGGACGATCCGGTCAGCCTCGAGAATGTCGCCGAGGCCGGCGCGTCCGGAATCGTCAGCGCGCTGCATCACCGGAACCGGGGCGAGGTCTGGAGCGAAGACGAGCTTCTGAAACGGCGGGCCGAGATCGAGCGCGCGGGCCTCGTCTGGTCGGTGGTCGAGAGCATCAACGTCGGCGAGGAGATCAAGACGCGCAGCGGCGACTTCCGCGCCAAAATCGACAATCACAAGCAATCGATCCGCAACGCCGCGCGCGCCGGCGTGAAGGTCTTCTGCTACAATTTCATGGCCATCACCGACTGGACGCGCACCGAGCTCAACTGGCCGCTTCCGGGCGGCGGGACGGCGCTCCGTTTCGACGCAATCCAATACGCGGCTTACGACCTCTTCATCCTCCGGCGCGACGGCGCCGAGGGCGACTATGCGCACGCGCAAATCGATGCGGCCAGGGCGCGCTTCGAGGCGATGAGCCCTCGCGAAATGCAGGACCTGGAGCGGACGCTGATCGACTGGCTGCCTGCGCGCGACTTCACCTATGACCGGCAAAGCTTCAAGCGCGCGCTCGCAACCTACAAGGACGTGACGGTCGAGGGCCTGCGCGCCAACCTGTTTGCATTCGTGCGCGAGATCGCCGCGACAGCCGAGGAGGAAGGCGCGCGCCTCGCCATCCATCCCGACGATCCGGCTTTCCCCATCTTCGGGCTGCCGCGCGTCATGTCGACCGCCGAGGACGTGCGCAAGCTCTTCGCCGCCGTCCCGTCTGAGGCCAATGGGCTCGACGCTCTGCGCCGGCTCGTTCGGCTCCAACCCCCGGAACGACCTCGTCGCCATGGCGAAGGAGTTCGGACCGCGCGTGCATTTCGCCCATTTGCGCAATGTCAGGCGCGAGCCGGACGGCTCGTTCTTCGAGGCCGATCATCTCGCCGGCGAGACCGACATGGTCCTGCTCGTCGCGGCGCTGATGGCCGAAGAGGACCGCCGCCGCGCGGAAGGCCGCCCCGACGCCGAAATCCCGATGCGCCCCGACCACGGGCACCTGCTCGGCGACGACGGCAAGAAGCGCGTCAACCCCGGCTATTCGTTCATCGGCCGCCTGAAGGGCCTGGCCGAGCTGCGCGGCGTGATGCACACGGTCGAGGCGTTCCGCAGCGGGCGGGTGAGCAAGTAGGTTAAATCTGACATTTGAGGCCGCGCTGGGCTGCGTCTTGCCGATGATCCGGACGAGTTTGGCCGGCAGATACGGCGCGGTCGGGGGTCAACGATAGGTAGTTCTCCCCATTGCCGACTGTGTTCGGCGGCTTCATCATTGCAGTGCGGCCTAACACTCTGGTGCATTCCAACGGTGCGAAGTGTCTGATTCCATCCTCTAGAAGTTTTGACAGCCATATTTCGACGCGGATTGGCGTATAATGTTGGCTAAACAGGGCACGTTCGTGGAACGGAAGCTCGCCGCCATCCTCGCCGCCGACGTCGCCGGCTACAGCCGTCTGATGGAGCTGGACGAGGCGGGAACCTTCGAGCGGCTCAAAGTCCACCGGACGGAACTGGTCGAGCCGGCGATCGCGGCCCATCGCGGCGCAATCTTCAAGCTGATGGGCGACGGGCTTCTCGCCGAGTTCGCGAGCGTTGTCGACGCGGTCGAGTGCGCCGTCGACATCCAGCGCGGGATGGCGGAGCGAAACGCAGGCCTTCCCGAGGACCAGCGCATCGACGTGCGCATCGGCGTCAATCTCGGCGAGTTGATCGTCGAGGGGACGGACCGGCACGGCGAGGGCGTCAACATCGCCGCGCGGCTTGAGCAGCTCGCCGATCCCTCCGGGAGTCTGCGTTTCCGGCAAGGTGGCGAACGAGGTCGGCAAGAAGCTCGCGTTCGGCTTCGAGCCGATGGGCGCGCAGAAGGTCAAGAACATCTTGGAGCCGATCCCCGCCTATCGGGTGAAGCTCGACGGCGTCAGGGCGCCGGCGAAGCGCAAGTCGGCTGAACTCGCCCCGGCCAACTGGGCGAGGCCGCTCGCAGCGGCTTTGCTTCTTCTCGCCGGCCTCGTCGCGGCCGGCTGGTATGGCTTCGTTCGCTCAGCCCCGACCCGCGTGGCCGGCGTCCACGTCCCGTCGATCGCGGTTCTGCCGTTCGACGATCTGAGCCCCGACAAGAGCCTTAGCTATCTCGGCGACGGCATGAGCGAGGACATCATCACCATGCTGTCGCGCTTTCCCGATCTCTCGGTGATCGCGCGCAACTCGTCCTTTGTCTACAAGGGCAAACCGGTCGATATCCGCCAGGTCGGCCGCGATCTCAATGTCGACTATGCGCTCGAAGGCAGCGTCCGCGAGGACGCTGATCAGATCCGCATCACAGCCCAGCTGATCGACACGGAAACCGGCAAGCACGTCTGGGCCGAGCGTTATGACAAGGTTGGAAAGGACCCGCTGGCCCTGCAAGACGAGGTGACGGGGAAGATCGTCGGCGCAATGACCGGCGAGGCCGGGCAGATCAAGCAGGGCCAGTATCACGGTCGCGTGGGGCAAGGACACCACAGACCTCGGCGAATACGATTACTATCTTCGCGGACACGATATTTTCATCAACGCGAAGTCCAGGCAGGACAATGACCGCGCCGGGCGGATCTGGGAGGAAGGGCTGGCGAAATATCCGGACTCGAACCTGCTGAAGGTCAAGCTCGGATGGTACCATATGAAAGCAGGTTGGAGATGGTGGAGCGACGACGTTCCGGCCGAGTTCCGCAAGGCCGGTGAACTGAGCAGGGCTGTGCTCGCCGCGAACAACCTCTCGCCGCAGGTGAAGCGTTTGGCCCACTGGCTCTTCGCCCAGGTGCTCACGACGGAGGGCGACTTCGACCGAGCGGTGACGGAGGCCGACGCCGCAATGGCTCTGGCGCCCTACGACAGCTCCCTCATCGCCGACCTTTCAAGCGTGCTGATCGCATCCGGCAAGCCGGACAAGGCTTTGGAGTGGATCGATCTGGCGACGACTCGTGATCCCGGCAGTGCGCGAGACATGGCCTACAACCGAGGCCTGGCGCTTCGCGTTCTTGGAAAGTACGCGGATTCGATCGCCGCCTTCAAGCAGGCGGATTACCCGGACTCGGACACGCGTATCCACCTCGCCATCGCGCTCGTCCGCCTCGGCCGGATCGACGAGGCCAGGGCGGAGGTGAGAGCCTACCTTGGGAAGAACGATCCAAAATTCACCGGGGGCGCATGGCGCACGGCGTGGTTCTACAGCGATCCTTCAATCCTCGACCGCGAAGTCGCCGATCTCGCCACGGCCGGCCTGCCGGAAAAATAACAAGCAGTCTGCGAGCCTGCGATTGGGCCCGGTCGCGGGTGCGGAGCACGTGAAGCTTGGGGATCCGAAACCTGACGAACAGGACGCACTCGACATTCTCAAAGGACAGCTCGCAGCGGTGCGGCACGTGAAGGCCGTGCGGCGCGCGAACGCACGGGCCTAACGCGTCAGGAGAGACTCAAACGTCGCCGCGATAGGAAACGCGCAGGCCGCTCATCTTTTCTCTTCGGCCATCGCCAAGACGCTAAGCCCGCCAACCACCCGCTCGTCTCGACTTTGAGTGACGTTGATCAGCGCATTGCCCTCGGGCAGCGCGCCGACAAGCGTGAACCGGCGGCAGCTCCGCCGCGCAATCTTCACGGTGAGTTCTGCCGGCGCTCGCTCGAGTTCGGCGGCGCTCGGGTCGGCGGAGGCGACGATCCCAAGACGCTCGACCTTGCCGGGACTGTCGAGGATCGCGCGCCCGCCGGGCATGCCGGGAAGAAAGGCTTCGATCCCCTCGAGCGGCGCCTGTCGCGCCGAAACGACGAAATCGCGCTCTTCCTCGGCGCCGTTGCAGACCTGGAAGGCGTACCTGATCAGATGCCGCTTGCTCGATCCGACCGGCAACACCCCGAGATTGTGCTGGGCGATGCTCCAGTTGACCCCCGGCCCGGCGTCGCCCTCGAGATTGGGATCACCCGCCAACGGGTACGTAGTGTTGCTGGCGTAGGTCCAGGCGACCAGGCACTCGTGCCCGCCATTCTCGTAGACCGGCGTCCATTGATTCATGCACTTGATGGCGACCGACGCGCCGCCGGGGATGGAGTTGATGAGCGCGCTCTCGTTGAGGACGTCGTGGGCAGGCAGGGTGGAGAGCGGGATCGACCCAGCCGATGGGATCGCCCAAATGACGTTCAGGAGCCAAGCGAGGGCCGGGGGCGGGCCGCTGATCGACTTGCTGGTTGAGTTCGTGACGCGCACCCAGACGTCGTAAGCCTGCCCCGCGATCGGATTGCCGACATGTGGGGAGCTGCTTGTGCTCGGCGGGTTCGCGACCCAGATGTCAGGACTCGGTCCACCAGTTCGGACTGCCGTGACGAATGATGAGACCAGTCATTGTCGTTCCCTCGATTTGAGTGAGTCGACGCGCCAACCAGAAAATTTGACAAACCAATTCAGCCATTAAAACATAGGCATTTCTACCTATATCGAGGCCCCGCGCTGTGACTTGCATCACGCTGCCCATCGCTCGTCACGCTTCCCATCCGGTTTGCATTTTCCGCTGTCGCGCCAGCATGCGCGGCCACTCCGTCGGCCGCTGTATGTGGGCCGGCTGATGAAGCGCGTGGCCGCGCGCGACCGCCATGCGATGCTCGAAGACGTCGCGCAGCGCTCGGCCGCGACACGAGAATCAGGTAGTCTGTGCGCCTCAGACTGGGCCGAGGGGACATGGGAAGTCAGACGATGTCAGAGACCATTGGAATCGGCGGCCTCGAGCTCAGGTTTCTTCAGACCAAGGACGAGACAGCCGGCAGCCTCGACGCTTTCGAAATGATTGTTCAGCCGAACGCGGGCGTGCCGATCGCGCATTATCACGAGAGCTGGGATGAGACCATTTACGGGTTGATGGGCGTGTCGACCTGGCGTGTCGACGGCCAGGACATCGCGCTCGAGCCGGGGCAGTCGATCTTCATCAAGCGCGGGATCGTGCACGCGTTCCGCAACGATACTCAGGACGCCGCGAGTTGCCTGTGCATCCTGACGCCAGGCGTGCTCGGCCCCGGCTATTTTCGTGAGATTGCGGCGCTTCTGGCCGAAGGCGCGCCGGATCCGGTAAAAATGAAGGCGATCATGCTGCGCCACGGGCTCGTGCCCGCGCCGCAATAGGAGGCACCTACATCCCGCCCAGATGCTCGGCGACGGAATAGATGTCCTTGTCGCCGCGCCCGGACAAGTTCAAGACCATCAGGTGATCCTTCGGGCGCTTCGGCGCGAGCTCGATGATCTTGGCCAGCGCGTGCGCGGGCTCGAGCGCGGGAATGATCCCTTCGAGCTTCGAGCAGAGCTGGAAGGCGTCAAGCGCCTCCTTGTCGGTGGCGGAGAGATAAGTCACCCGGCCCACATCGTTGAGCCACGAATGCTCGGGCCCGACGCCGGGATAGTCGAGGCCGGCCGAGATCGAGTGGCCTTCGAGAATCTGGCCGTCCTCGGTCTGCAACAGATAGGTGCGATTGCCGTGCAGGACGCCGGGGCGCCCGCCATTGATCGAGGCGGCGTGGCCGCCCGGAACGTCGAGTCCATGCCCAGCCGCTTCGACCCCGAACATTTCGATCTCGGGCTCGTCGAGGAACGGATGAAAGAGGCCGATGGCGTTTGAGCCGCCGCCGATGCAGGCGACGAGGCTATCGGGCAGGCGGCCCTCGGCTTCCAGCATCTGCGCCCGCGTCTCCTCGCCGATCACGCACTGAAAGTCGCGCACCATGGCCGGATAGGGATGGGGGCCGGCGACGGTGCCGATGCAATAATAGGTGTCGCGGACATTGGTCACCCAGTCGCGCAACGCCTCGTTCATCGCGTCCTTGAGCGTGCGGGCGCCCTGCTCCACGGGCCTCACTTCCGCGCCAAGCATCTTCATGCGGAAGACGTTTGGCTTCTGCCGTTCGACGTCGACCGCGCCCATGTAGACGACGCACTGAAGGCCGAAGCGCGCGCAGGCGGTCGCCGTCGCGACGCCATGCTGGCCCGCGCCCGTTTCGGCGATGATGCGCTTTTTCCCCATCCGCCGCGCGAGCAGGATCTGGCCGATCACGTTGTTGATCTTGTGCGCGCCGGTGTGGTTGAGCTCCTCGCGCTTGAAATAGACCTTGGCGCCGCCGAGGTGCTCGGTCAGCCGTTCGGCGAAATAGAGCGGGCTCGGGCGCCCGACATAGTGCTTGAGCAGGTGATCGAGCTCGGCCTTGAACGCGGGATCGGCCTTCGCCTCCTCATAGGCCTTCTCGAGCGAGAGAATGAGCGGCATCAGCGTCTCGGGGACAAAGCGTCCCCCGTAAATGCCGAAGCGGCCGCGCTCGTTCGGGCCGGCGCGATAGGAATTTGGCTTGTCGAGCTTGCTCATGTCACTCCCGCAGGCGCTCGCGCGAAGGCGCGGCGGGCCGCGGCGACGAACGCCCTGATCTTGCGCTCATCCTTGACGCCGGGCGCGCTCTCGACGCCTGAGGAGATATCGACGCCGCGCGCTCCGCTGAGCGCGATCGCCGTCGCGACATTCTCGGGGTCGAGCCCGCCGGACAAGAGCCACGGACGCACGACATGAAAATCCCGCGTAAGGCGCCAGTCGAACGGACGGCCGTTGCCGCCGGGCAGCGCTGCGTCCTTCGGCGGCTTGGCGTCGATCAGGAGGGTGTCGGCGACGCCCTCATAAATCCTGGCCTGAGCGAGATCGGCGCGCGCGGCGACCCCGATCGCCTTCATCGTCGGCAGAGCGCAAAGCTCGCCGATCCGCTTCACCCGCTCCGGCGTTTCGGCCCCGTGTAATTGCATGAGGTCGGGCGACAAAGCGTCGACGATGCGCTTCAAGGTCTCGTCGTCGGCGTCGACGCTGAGCGCGACGATACGGGCTCGTCCCCGGGCCTGAAGGCCGAGCGCGCGGGCTGTCGCGAAGTCGATATGGCGCGGGCTCTTGGGAAAGAACACGAATCCGACCATGTCCGCGCCTGCTTCGAGCGCGGCGTCGAGCGTCAAGGCCGTGGAAAGGCCGCAAATTTTTACCACCGGCGTCATCGCGCGCTTCTTTCGGTCAAAGCGCCCGCGCTGTCAAAGGGAGAGCTGATTGCGTTTGGGTCGGCCCACCGACCTCATCCTGAGGAGCCCGGAAACGGGCGTCTCGAAGGATGATCCAGCCAGCGCGCGGTTTTGCTGGCTGACTGACCGTGCGGGTGTCCCTGCGCGGCCTACCCCGTCGAAGAATATGTCAATCCTCCGCCGGTTCCGCCTTGACGGGGCCGAGGTCGCGCTCGATCGCCTCGATTTCGCCTTGCGCCGCCGCCCGCATCTTGGCTTCCGCGTCGCGGTAAAGGGCGACGATCCGTCGGCCCTGGTCGGTCAGCGCGGCGCCGCCGCCCTTCGCCCCGCCGTGATGCGCGGCGACAAGCGGCGCCGAGAACAGCTGGTTCAGTTCGTCGACCAGGAGCCAGGCGCGACGGTAGGACATCTCATGCGCGCGGCCGGCGGCCGAGATCGATCCGGTCTTCTCGATCGATTCCAAAAGCGCGATCTTGCCGGCGCCTAAGCGTCGGCCAAGCTCGAAATCAAGCCGGATCGTCAAACGCGTGGCCACCGTTCCTCCCGACAGTCGCGTGAGCCAAGCACGGTTACAATTGGCCGTGTCAACCCAAACGCCATCTGCGTAGAAACCCGCTGTCCGAGGCCTCGAGTTCGGACTCGCCTCAGTTGCACGCTGTTCCATAGTGTTCGCTGTGTCCCGTAATAGATCCACACCGACCACAGAACGTGTGCCTATAAAAGCTGCCGTCCGGCAACATCTCCAATTGACGATAACCGTTTCCAATTTTTACAACCCCAGGCTCGGTGACCAACCAGACGAGGCGCCGACCTCGTTTATTGATAAACTGACCATTGGCTGCAAACATACTGATTCCCCCATCGTCCCAGCAGATCTTCTTGCCAACAAGATCATTTGCGGTCACTGGCCGACTTTTCGTTGGTCGACCCAATTGGGCATCGGCTGCCGTCATGCAAAAGGCCGCGCAAGCGCTAGTGAAGAGAGTTGGAAGGAATCGTAGCATGAGGGCGGTTCCTTTAAGTCCTACGTCTCCAGCTCCCGGTTGGGAGCTTGAATCACACAGGAGGTGATTCAAAGAATCCTGACGTCGACGTTTATGGGTTTACCACCTAACACTACTTTGGCAGATTAAGAGTTCGGAAAGGATTTTGACCGCTGGTCGGTTCGGCGATTTGGCGGGGCCGGCGGCGTGGCGGACTGGGGCGGGGATCTTGATCGGTGGCTTGCGCCGTTCCTGGCGCGGCTCGGACACAAGGCGCGTCGACGGATGTGTCCGCTCTACGTTGCCGGGCTGATTGGGCCGGGCGACCGCAAGAGCGTCGAGCCGATGGCGTCGCGATGGGCGCCCGGCGACTACGACCAGTTGCATCATTTCATTTCGAGCGGCGTCTGGAACGAAGCGCTGCTGGAAGAGGAACTCGCGATCCAGGCGGACAAGCGGATCGGGGGCGCCAGCGCAGTCCTTGTCGTCGACGACACGGCACTGCCGAAGAAGGGGTCGCATTCGGTCGGGGTCGCGCCGCAATACGCCTCGGCGCTCGGCAAGACCGCCAATTGCCAAACGCTGGTGTCGCTGACGCTGGCGCGGGAAGAGGTTCCGGTGATGATCGGCCTGCGCCTGTTTCTGCCGGAAAGCTGGACCGGCGCTCCCGACCGGACGGCGAAGGCCCGCGTGCCCGAGACCTGGCGGGCGGCGCGGACGAAGCCGGAGATCGCGCTGGCCGAGATCGACCGCATCCGCGCCGCTGGCGTTCGGTTTGCGACGGTGCTGGCGGATGCAGGCTATGGTCTGTCCGCGCCGTTCCGCCAAGGGCTCGACGCGCGCGGCCTGAAGTGGGCGGTCGGAATCCCCAAGCAGCAGAAAGTCTATCCGAGCCATGTCAGGCTGGTGTTTCCGATCGCCGGACGCGGGCGGCCGCGCAAGCGCCATATTCCCGATCAGCTCTCCGCGCCGGCTGAAGACGTTCTCACCGCCGCAAAGTGGCGACGCGTCAGCTGGCGTAAAGGAACCAAAGGGCCTTTGGCGGCCTCCTTCGCCGCCGTGCGCGTGCGGATCGCCGATGGTCCGCCACAACGCATCCATGACAAGGGCATGCAGCACATGCCAGGCGAGGAGGCCTGGCTGGTCGGCGAGCATCGCGCCTCGGGCGAGCGCAAATACTATCTTTCCAACCTGCCTCCCGACGCCAACCTCAAGACGCTCGCCGCCGCGATCAAGGCGCGATGGGTCTGCGAGCAAGCCCACCAGCAACTTAAGGAAGAACTCGGCCTCGACCACTTCGAAGGCCGATCCTGGCGTGGCCTGCACCGCCACGCGCTGATGACGATGATCGCCTACGCCTACCTGCAAAGCCGCCGCCTCGCCGAGGCGAGCGGGGGAAAAAGAATCCGCCAAGGGCCGCCCAAGCCGACGCTGCCCGCGATCCGGCGCGCCGTGCTCGCCATTCTCGCTCGCGCGCCGCCCTATCGATGTCCCCATTGCAGGCGAACCCTCCCAAGACGCCTCGAATAAATCTGCCAAAGTAGTGCTAATGCGCATGGGCGAACTCCCAATAGAGCTTGCGGGCGCGGCGGAAGTACGGGCCCGGCTGCAGGTCGCGCTCGTCGATGCGCCTGACCGGCGTCACCTTGCTGTAATTGCCGACGACGAAGATCTCGTCCGCAGAGTCGAAATCAGCGAAGCCGAGGGTCGCCTCGCGCGCGTCCACGCCGTCGGCGCGCAGCAGGGCCAGCACCCGCTGCCGGGTGACCCCGTTGAGGAACGTCCCATTGGCCATCGGCGTCATCACCACGCCGTCCTTGGCCAGGAATATGTTCGCGGTCGCGAGCTCCGCGACATTGCCCAGCATGTCGCACATGAGACAATTGTCGAAGCCGCGCGCCCGAGCCTCGATGAGGGCCCGCCCATTGTTGGGATAGAGGCAGCCGGCCTTGGCTTCGATCGGAATGGTGATTCCGAGCGGCTTGGCGAAAGGCGAGCGGGTGATCGACACGCCGGTCGGCTGAGGCAGCGGCGCTTCGTAGAGACACAGGCAAAAGCGGGTCGAGTCCGGGTCGGGCGGAACGGACGACGTGAGCGAGCCACGCTCGGCCCAGTACATCGGGCGGATATAGAGTTCGGCCCCGGGCCTGAATTTCTTCATTCCCTCCGTCGCGATCTCGATCATCGCCTCGACGCTCATCGTCGGCTTGAGGCACATGGCCTTCGCCGAGCGGTTGAGCCGCGCGCAATGCTTGTCGAGATCGGGCGTCACCCCCTCGAAGGCGCGCGCGCCGTCAAACACGCTCGATCCCAGCCAGAAGGCGTGCGTGCGCGCTCCGATGATCGGGGCGTTGCCCTCGAGCCATTGCCCATCGAGAAAGGTTAAGGTTTGCGACCAGGCGGACATCGGCTGATTTGGTCCATCGGTGAGAAAATGAGGCCGGCGGAGCGTAGTCGACTCCACCCGGGCTGATAGAATCACACACTTGGTTCCCGACGCATAGTGCCCTAGGCTGGCGGCAAGGCATTCACTCCCATCTGTGGGCGCTTGCCCGAACGGGAGCGGTTGTGCACCACAAAAATTGGGCGATCACGATCGAAGCAAGACCGGAATCGATTCAGGTCGACATCGGCAGATGCGCCGTGCTGGTCATCGACATGCAGAACGATTTCGGGGCGAAGGGCGGCATGTTCGACCGCGCCGGCATCGACATCTCGCCTATCGAGCAGACGGTCGCCCCTACGATGCGCGCGCTGGCGGCCGCCCGCTCGGCCGCAATCCCCGTCGTCTATCTTAAGATGCAACACACTGCAGACCTCGCGAACGCGGGCCGCCCCAATGCGCCACATTGGATCAAACACCGGCCGCTTGCCGTGGGCGAGACGACCGAGTTGCCGGATGGCCGGCCAAGCCGCGTCCTTGTCGAAGACACATGGAATACGGAAATATTGCCAAGTCTGGCGCCTCGAGAGGGCGACGTCATCGTTCCAAAGCATCGTTATAGTGGTTTCTTCGAAACCAACCTCGACCGGATTCTGCGGGATCGAGGGATCGAATATCTTGTCGTGACCGGTTGCACCACTAGCGTCTGCGTCGAGTCGACGATCAGAGACGCCATGTTCCGTGACTACCACTGCCTTGTGCTGGAAGACTGCACCGCGGAGCCCATCGCAAACGATCAGCCGAGGAGCAACCACGCCGCCTCTCTCCTGACGATCCAACTTCTCTTCGGCTGGATCTCAAACTCCGAACATTTCATCAAGGCTCTGGCTGACTCACACCTTGCCGGGCCGGATCCGGAGCCCATGCCCGTCAATCGAGCGGCAGGACTTCGGCAGCCTCAGCCTTAAGCCGCGCAGCCGCTTCGCCAACCCCGACCCCCGCGATGACGAGATCGGGCGCGATTTCGGCCAGCGGGACCAGCACGAAGGCCCGGTTGAACAGTTCGGGATGAGGCAGGGTCAGGCGGTCGGTCTTGAGGGTCACGTCGCCGTAGGCGATGAGGTCGATGTCGATGACGCGCGGCCCCCATCGTTCCGCAGGCGCGCGGCCGAGCTCGACCTCGAGCGCCTTGATGCGTTCGAGCAGCGCTTCCGGCTCAAGCCTCGTGCGGCCGAGCGCGCAGGCGTTGACGAACCAGTCCTGGTCGGTCTTGCCCCAGGGCGCGGTGAGATAGAAGCGGGAGACCGCGGCGAGTTCGATTCCCCCCTCGCTCGCAAGCGCGCGCAGCGCCCGGCGCAGGCTCGCGACTTTGTCGCCGACATTGCCGCCGAGCGCGAGGACGATCGGCGTCCGGCCGTCGTCTCCAGGCTTCGCCGCGGACGACGGCGCGGCGGCGCCTGCAAGCGCCATGAAGACGGCGAGCGCCGCTCGATTTTCGGCGACGTCATGCACGCGCAACACCGAAGCCCCGCGCATGAGCGCGATCGTGTCGGCGGCGAGCGTGCCCGGAAGGCGCCGGTCAACCTCGGCGTCGATAATCCCGCCGATGAAAGATTTGCGCGACAGCCCGACCAGGATCGGCGCCCCAAGGCGGCGCAAGCGATCGAGGTTCCAGATGCACGCATGGTTCTGCCGCCGCGTCTTGCCAAAGCCGATTCCCGGATCGAGCAGAATTCGGCCGAACGGCACGCCGGCGCCGGCCGCGAGGTTGAGCGAGCGCTCGAAGAAACGATCGACATCGTCGAGAATGTCGATCGCCTCGTCCGCCTGCTGGCGGTTGTGCATGATCACGACGGCCGAGCCGGTCTCCGCCACCGCGTCCGCCATGTCCGGATCGCGCTGCATTCCCCAGACATCGTTGATGACGCAGGCGCCGAGCCGCGCCGCCTCGCGCGCCACCGCCGCCTTGGACGTGTCGATGGAGATTGGCGCGTCGAGCTCGGCGAGCGCTTCGAGCGCCGGAACCACCCGCCGCAGCTCCTCGTCCTCGGAAACCGGAACATGGCCGGGCCGCGTCGACTCGCCGCCGACGTCGATGATCGCCGCGCCCTCGGCCAGCATCGCTTTGGCGCTGGCGACCGCAGCGGTCGGGTCGAAATGGCGCCCGCCGTCGGAGAACGAATTCGGCGTCACGTTGAGAATGCCCATGAGCTGGGGCGACGATTTCAGCGCGCTTAAGAAAGTGTCGCGATGGCGGGCGCGGCGGTCGGCGTTCATTGGGCGTCTGCTCCTTCGAGACGCTTCGCCGCATCTTGGAGCCGCGCCATCGCCTCGCGGGCGGCCTGTCCAAGAGGCTCCGGAGGAGAAGCGAGCGCAAACCAGGCGACCGCCTCCGCCTTGTCAGGCTCGAGATTGCGCGCTTCGCCCTTGACGACCTCGGCGAGCCAGACCGGAGACACCCAATGCTCGCCGTCCTGGCCGAGCATCTGCGTGAGTTGCAAGAAGCGCGTCAGACGGATCGCGAGGCCCGTTTCCTCCAGCGTCTCGCGCCGGATGGCGTCTTCGATCCGCTCCAGGTGATCGACTTTGCCGCCGGGAAGGTTCCAGCATCCTCGCTCCGGCGCGCTCAGTCGCTTGACGAGCAGGATGCGCCCATTGGAGACGACAGCGGCGCCGCAGCCGACGCCGACGCGACCCTCCATCACGCCGCCAACGCCGCGAGGATGCGCGCCCATGAGCGCGCCCCTTTGTGGAACGACGTCCGGTCGTACTTCTCGTTGGGCGAGTGGACGCGGTCGTCGTCGAGCGCGAAGCCGACCAGGAGGCTGTCCATGCCGAGTTCCCGCTTGAAGGAGCCGACGATCGGGATGGAGCCGCCGCTGCCGACCAGCGCCGCAGGCCTGCCCCATTCGGTCTCCAGCGCCCGGCGAGCGAGCTTCAGCGCCTGGTTCTTGACCGGCAGCGAAATGGCCGGACTGCCGGCGTGGCTGATGAATTCAGCTTTCACATCCGGCGGCAGGCGCGAGGTGACGAAGGCGCGGAAGGCCTGGGCCACCCGCTCCGGATTCTGCTTGCCGACGAGCCGGAAGGTGAGCTTGGCGCTGGCCTTGGCCGGCAGCACCGTCTTGGTCCCCTCGCCGGTATAGCCGCCGACAATTCCGTTGACCTCGCAGGTCGGCCGCGACCACAGGATCTCGAGCGGCGTGCGATCGCGCTCGCCCGCCGGCGTCGTGAGCCCGACGTCGCGCAGGAACGCCGTCGCGTCGAAATCGAGCCCGTTCCACTGGTCGGCGATTTCCTCCGGGAGGTCCTCGACGCCGTCGTAGAAGCCGGGTATCGCGACCGCGCCGTTATCGTCGTGCAGCTCGCCGAGGATCTTTGCCAGCACATGGATCGGGTTGACCGCGAGCCCCCCGTAAAGGCCCGAGTGCAGATCCCGATTGGCGCCCGTCAGCACAACTTCCTCGCCGACGATGCCGCGCAGCGCGATGGTGATCGCGGGCGTCGCCCGGTCCCACATGCCGGTGTCGCAGACGAGCGCGATGTCGGCCTTCAGCTCTTTGGCGTTCGCGGCGAGGAAGGCTGGCAGCGACGGCGATCCGGTCTCTTCCTCGCCTTCGAACAGCGCGGTGATATGGCACGGCGGACCGCCGAACTGCCGGAAGGCGCGGCACGCCTCGAGAAAGGTCATGAGCTGGCCCTTGTCGTCGCAGGCGCCTCTCGCCACGATCTCCTCGCCCTGCAGGGCCCGCCTCGAGCTTCGGCTCGAACGGCGGATTGCGCCAGAGGTTCAGCGGATCGACCGGCTGCACGTCATAGTGGCCATAGAACAGAACGTTCGGCGCCTCGCGGCGGGCGGCCTTGATGCGCCCGACAACCATCGGGCGGCCAGTGGTCTGATGTTTGGCGGCCTCGAAGCCAAGGCCGCCGAGCTCCCCGACCAGCCAGTCGGCGGCCCGCTCGCAATCGGGAAAATGCGTTGGAACGGCGGAGATCGACGGGATCGAGAGAAAAGCGAACAGACGCTCGAGCGCCGCCGCCTGACCGGCGTCAATAGCGGAAAGAATGTCGTCGATCGTGGCCATCCCAAGCCTCTTGTCGCTCGCTGTCGCCCGTGATCGCTCCTCCTACCACGGCGTCCGGAATTCGTCGTCCCAGTTCCGTCCTGTCAATTGCGGCGCGCGCCGCTTTTGGATAGCGGGCGGGCGAAGGAATGGCCCGGACGACAAATGGGCGTTTATAGCGCTCTGTGTTGCTTTCTGGCTTCCGCCTGAGGCCGTCCCGCCCTCCCGCAGTTCAAAGTTGGCCGACCAATGCATCGCGTCGACAAATGATTGCGGAAAATTGCAAATATGCGTAAGCTGGCCGCATGGAGAATTCTGCGCTTCCGTATGACCTCGACCCGTCTGCCTTCCCTTCCGGTGCGTTCAACATGGGGGGGAAGGGCATGAGAAAAAATTTTCACGGAAAATCCCGCGTAACCCATTGAAAAGTCTCGATTCTGACGAGAAAATCCAAGGAAATCCAAGCTTTTCCAACCCCCACAAACGAGGGTTTTCGCGGCGAAAGAGCCTCGTTCCAAGGAAACCCAATGGACCGATCGGGCAACGCCGCCCGCCGCCAGGACGGAGGTCCAGGCGGCCTCCGTCCAAACGCGAACCGCTCTAAAGGGCAATCAGAAGATCTGGCGGAAGATAACGTATAGCAGGCCGGCCATGATCATCGCCGCCGGCAGCGTCAGCACCCAGGCGAGCGCGATGGAGCGCACCGTCGACCATTGCATTCCCGAGCCGTTGGCCACCATCGTCCCGGCGACGCCGGACGACAGCACATGCGTGGTCGACACCGGCAGGCCGAAGCCGTCGGCCGCGCCGATCGTCGCCGCGGCGATGATCTCGGCCGCCGCGCCCTGGCCATAGGTCAGGTGGGTCTTGCCGATCTTCTCACCGACGGTGATGACGATACGCTTCCACCCGACCATCGTGCCCAAGCCCAGCGCGATCGCCACGCAGATCTTGACCCACAGCGGGATGAACTTGGTCGCCCCGTCGAGCTGCTTCTTGAAGTCGGCGATCTGCGCCTTGTCCGCGGCCGACAGCTCGCTTTCCTTATCCTTTGCCAGGACGCGGAAACCCTCCGAGGCGAGGTACATGTCGTTGCGAAGGTTCTGCACCTTGTCGAGCGGCGTCTTGGCGACCGAGCCATACTGCTCGACCGAGTTGCTGATCTCCTTGGTCAGCGCCGCGAGGGACGGATAAGTCCCTTCCGAGATCTGATGGGCGTGGATGTATTCCGTCACCGCCGGGCGGGGATCGCCGATGACATTGTACCCGGCGCCGTGGGCTTCGACGATCTTCGAAGCGGCGTGCGCGGAGGCGATGAACTGGGCGGCGTGGCCCTCGGCGGGGGCGCGGTTGAGCGCGTAAGCGGTCGGCGCGACGCCGATCAGGATCAGCATGATGAGGCCCATGCCCTTCTGGCCGTCATTGGAGCCATGGAAGAACGAGACCAGCGTGCAGGTGAGGATCAGCAACCCGCGGATCCAGGGCGATGGCGGCTTGTTGGTGGTCGGGGCGGTGTAAAGCTCCGGCACGCGAATGACGGCCTTCATCGCCAGCAGCAGTAACGCTGAAAGGGCAAAGCCGAACAGCGGCGAGAACAAGAGCGCCTCGCCGACTTTGGTGACCTGGTCCCAATCCACGCCGGCCGTGCCGTTCTGGCCGCGGATGATCGCGTTGGCGACGCCGACGCCGACGATCGAGCCGATCAGGGTGTGCGAACTCGAAGCCGGGATGCCGAGCCACCAGGTGCCCAAATTCCAGATGATCGCCGAAATGAGCAGCGCAAACACCATCGCGTAGCCCGCGGCGGAGCCGACCTGAAGAATGAGTTCGACCGGCAGCAGCGAGACGACGCCGAAGGCGACCGCGCCGGTCGAGGCCAAGACGCCGAGCAGGTTCCAGCAGCCGGACCACACGACTGCGACCTGCGCGGGCAACGCGTGGGTGTAGATGACGGTGGCGACGGCGTTGGCGGTGTCGTGGAAGCCGTTGACGAATTCGAAGCCGAGCGCGATCAAGAGCGCGACGCCGAGCAGAATGAACGGCAGAATTGTCCTCGGGCCGCCGCCCGCGTCTGCAATGTCCGTCCGGATCGAATAGGCCATGTAGAACAGGCCGAGAGCCAGGACAGCGAGGATGCCGAGCGCAAATCGAGGATCGACCGGATGATTGAGGTGCGGCTTCACCGGCGCTTCGGCGTGCGGGCCGAGTCGAGCGTCGAATGCGGCGGACATGGGGGCTCCTTGGGCGTGCGAGCCTCTTCTATCGCGAGCGCCCATGACAGGAATGTGAAGGCGCGGGGCAAGGCGCCGGGCGGCGCATGCGGCTGTCCCGAGCCAATGGTGCAAAGCATTTAGACAAATTGCCTAGCCCGAATCGGCCAACGAGCATTGCCAAACCGCCTTGGATAGGCAATTCTCAGACGTAAAAACACAAGGGATGGACGCTCAAATGGCGCTTTTGTCGATACTCGATCGTAGTCATACGATCGCTAAACCCGGATTCAGCCGGTGGATGGTCCCCCCGGCGGCGCTTTGCATCCATCTCTGCATCGGCCAGGTCTACGCGTTCAGCGTCTTCAATTTGCCGATGGCGAAGCTGATCGGCGTCACCAAGTCCGCCCCGGACGACTGGAAGCTCACCGAGCTCGGCTGGATCTTCTCGATCGCCATTTTCTTCCTCGGCTTTTCAGCCGCGGTCCTCGGCCGCTGGGTCGAGGAGGGCGGGCCGCGCCGCGCCATGTTCGCCGCGGCGCTGTGCTTCGCCGGCGGATTCCTGATCAGCGCCTTCGGCGTGTCGGCGCATCAGCTTTGGATCGTCTATCTCGGCTATGGCGTGCTCGGTGGAATTGGCCTTGGGCTCGGCTACATCTCGCCGGTGTCGACCCTCATCAAATGGTTTCCCGACCGGCCGGGCATGGCGACCGGCATGGCGATCATGGGCTTCGGCGGCGGCGCGATGATCGCCTCCCCGCTTTCGGTCTGGCTCATGAGCCGGTTCTCGACCGCGACGCATGTCGGGGTCGCCGAGACCTTCGTGATCCTCGGCATCGTCTATGCGTTCTTCATGCTGGTCGGGTCGGCGATCGTGCGCGTGCCGGCGCCGGGGTGGAAGCCCCAGGGATTTGTGCCGGCGACCCAGGCCACGAAACTCGTCACCAACAGGGACGTTTACGTCTATCAGGCGCTGAAGACGCCGCAGTTCTGGCTGATCTGGGTCGTCTTGTGCATGAACGTGACGGCTGGCATCGGCGTGCTCGGCCAGGCCTCGGCGATGAGCCAGGAAATGTTTCCGGGCCGTGTCACCGCGGCGGCCGCCGGCGGCTTCGTCGGCCTGCTCAGCCTGTTCAACATGGCGGGACGCTTCTTCTGGGCTTCGACGTCCGACGCCATCGGCCGCAAGAACACCTATTTCGTGTTCTTCGTGCTCGGTTTCGTCCTCTATGCGCTCGTTCCCTATTTCGGCAGCCACGGCAATCTGCCGCTGTTCATTCTCTGCTTCCTCGTCATCATCAGCATGTATGGCGGCGGCTTCGCCACCGTCCCGGCTTATCTCAGGGACATGTTCGGCACCCGCTATGTCGGGGCGATCCACGGGTGGCTGATCACCGCCTGGTCGATCGCGGGCGTGCTCGGCCCGGTGCTGGTCAACTACATCCGCCAATATCAGATCGACAGCGGCGTCCCGAAGGCGCAGGCCTATAACGTCACCATGTACATCATGGCTGGGCTATTGGTCGTCGGCTTCGTCGCCAATTTCCTAATCAAAGCGGTCGACGATCGCCATCATATGGATCTCGAGACGGTGGACGACGCCGTCGGCGTGGCTTGAGGGAGGCGGACATGGCTGACAACAATGGCGGCTGGACGACCGCCCTCGAGCTGGCGCTGGCCTGGGGCTTCGTCGGCATCCCGCTCGTGTGGGGCATCTACGGGACCCTGGTCAACGCGATGAAGCTGTTCCAGTAGCCGGCCGGCGGCCCGACGCCTCAGCTCCGCGGCGAGCGCGCACTGTTGATGAGCTGCTCGCGTTCCTTGAGAAGCTCCGCGAGCTGCTGCTCCTGGTCGGCGATCCGGTCCGAGGCGCGCGTCTCGTCCTCGGCGCCGGAGAGGGCGGCGGCCTGCTCGGTCAGCTCCCTGATATTGTCGCGGACGATCGCGATGCGCCGGTCAAGTTCTTCAAGCGACGCATAGGCCATTAGCTCGCCTCCGCGAGAAGCGACAATTGCTGGCGGGCCGGATCGCCGAACTGGTCGACGAGACGGGTCGGATAATCGCCGGTGAAGCAATGGTCGGTGAACTGAGGCTGTCGCTGGTTGCGCCCGGAATAGCCCATGGCGCGATAGATTCCATCGACGGAGAGGAAGGCGAGCGAGTCGGCGCCGACAAAGCGGCGCATCTCATCGAGATCCATGCGGGCGGCGAGCAGCTTGTCGCGCTCGGGCGTGTCGATGCCGTAGAAGTCGGGATAAGCGATCGGCGGCGACGAGATGCGGAAATGAACCTCGCGCGCGCCCGCTTCCCGCATCATCTGCACGATCTTGACGCTGGTCGTGCCGCGCACGATCGAATCGTCGAGAAGCACGACCCGTTTGCCTTTGACGACCGCGCGATTGGCGTTGTGCTTCATCCGGACGCCCAGTTCGCGAATCGACTGGGTCGGCTGGATGAAGGTGCGCCCGACATAATGGTTGCGGATGATGCCGAGTTCGAACGGCAGTCCGCAGGCGTGCGCGTAGCCGATCGCAGCCGGAACGCCGGAGTCGGGGACCGGCACGACCACGTCGGCGTCCGCCGGGACCTCGCGCGCCAGCTCCGCGCCCATCGCCTTGCGAGCGTCATAGACGCTTCGCCCATGGACGATCGAATTGGGCCTGGCGAAATAGATGTACTCGAAGATGCAGGGCCGGGCCGGCTGCCTTGGAAGCGGGAAGAAGCTCTTCACCCCGTCGCCGTCGATCACCACCACTTCGCCGTTCTCGATGTCGCGGACGAATTTCGCGCCGATGATGTCGAGCGCGCAGGTCTCCGAGCAAAGGATCGGGCTGCCGTCGAGATCGCCAAGCACGAGCGGGCGGATGCCGAGCGGATCGCGCGCGCCGATGAGCTTCTTGTTGGTCAGCGCCACGAGCGCATAGGCGCCCTCGATCTCGACCAGGGCCTCGACGAAGCGATCGACGATCTTCGGCCGGCGCGAGCGGGCGGCAAGCAGCAGCACCACTTCCGTGTCGGTGGTCGACTGACAGATCGCGCCCGAGCGGATGAGTTCGCGGCGCAGCGTGAGTCCGTTGGTCAGATTGCCGTTATGAGCGACCGCGAGGCCTCCTGCCTCGAGTTCGGCGAACAGCGGCTGGACGTTGCGCAGCACCGTCTCGCCGGTTGTCGAGTAGCGCACGTGGCCGATCGCGGAGTCGCCCGGCAAACGGTCGATGGTCGCGGCTTTGGAGAAGTGGTCGCCGACCAGCCCCTGGCGGCGCTCGGAGTGGAACCGGGCGCCGTCGAAAGCGACGATGCCGGCGGCCTCCTGGCCGCGATGCTGCAAGGCATGCAGCCCAAGCGCGACGATCGCGGCGGCGTCGGGATGATCGAAAATGCCGAAGACGCCGCATTCCTCTCGCAGCCGGTCCCCGTCCGGATCGAAGCTGGCTTCGCTGGGTAAGGCTGACGCTGGAGCTGGCTGCGCATTGTTGGAATCGTCATCGCGAGGACCCGCGGCTCTTGGGTCGGGGGGGCGTTGCGATCCAGGAGCTGCGGGGCGCTCTACGTTCCCCTGGATTGCTTCGCTTCGCTCGCAATGACGATCGTCATGCGATCCAAGTGCAATTTGCTCTAATTGCGACACTGTCTCCATCATTGCCTTGGCGCGGGAGCGAACGGAGCGTTCTTGTTGATCAGGGCGTCGAGCTTCTGCTTGTCCGTGGCGGAGCCGCCCGCGCCTGCTCCCGAAATCGGCTTTTCTCGGCGGCGGAGTCGGCTCCGCTACGGGCGGATCGTCCGCTGTCCTCGGGCGCGCAGCGGCGTCGTTCGTCGGCGCCAGCTCGTTCGTCGTCGCGTTCGCGCGTGACTGGATCCAGCCGTCGATCGTCTGGGCCGCATCCATCGGCAGCATGGCGACGAGTTCGATCGGCGGTCTCGGTGAGCACCGGCCGCGTCCTGGCGTTCTTGACCCATTCTGGTTGCTGCTTCTCTGAAACAAGCCAGTTGAAAATGGCGAAGGCCACGACCGCAAGGAGAAACCCCCGCGCGACGCCGAACACGAAGCCCAGCGACCGGTCGAGGGCGCCGATCTTGCTGTCGAGGATCGCGTCGGACAGCCGAACGGTGAACAGCGAAACCACGATCAGGGTCACGAAGAACACGATGGCCGCGGCGGCCGCCTGGGCGATGACCTCCTTATGGATATAGGAAGCGAGGTAAGGCATGACCATGGGGTAGAAGTAATAGGCGGCCGCGGCCGCCGCGGCCCACGAGGCGATGGCGAGAACCTCGCGCGTGAACCCCCGCATCATGGAGAGGAGCGCCGAGACGAGAACGATGCCGAGAACCGCGAGATCGAGATAAGATGGCATTTGCGAAAGAACCTCGTTGCGACAGTGCAACGTCTTACCCGCCCTCTGCCGGCCGGCGCGAGCGCCTTATAGCCAAGCCGCTTCAGTTCGTCACCCCACTGCGGACAGGGGCGCCGGCGCGACTGACCTTTCTCTCGACCGCGCTCGCGGCGATCAAGGCGACCAGCGACGCCACATTGTCGATCGGCTGCGTGGCGATATTGACAGGTTCGGCGCCGGCGCGCGGCGACTGCGGCGCGAACGCGCGCTGAAATCCGAGCTTGGCGGCTTCCTTGAGGCGGAGGCCCGCATGCGCGACGCCGCGCACCGAGCCCGACAACCCGATTTCGCCGAAATAGACCGCATCGCGCGGCAAATTCGCGCCGGTCAGCGAGGAAATGAGCGCCGCGGCGGCGGCGAGATCAGCCGCAGGCTCGATGATCCTCAAGCCCCCGGCGACGTTGAGATAGACGTCGTACTGGCCGAGCTTCATGCCCCCGTGCGCCTCGAGCACGGCGAGCACCATGGCGAGGCGGCTCTGCTCCCAGCCGACAACGGCGCGGCGCGGCGTGCCGAAGGTCGTCGGCGCGACCAGCGCCTGGATCTCGACCAGAAGCGGCCGCGCGCCTTCGACGCCGGCGAAGACCGCGGCGCCCGGATGGGCCGCGCCGTCGCGCTCGGCCAGGAACAGCGCGGAAGGGTTCGGGACCTCGGCGAGGCCGCCGCCTGTCATCTCGAACACGCCGACCTCGTCCGTCGCTCCGAACCTGTTCTTGGCCGCCCGCAAGAGCCGGAAGGCGTGGGCGCCGTCGCCCTCGAAGGAGAAGACCGCGTCGACCATGTGCTCGACGACGCGCGGGCCGGCGATCTGGCCGTCCTTGGTGACATGGCCGACCAGCAGCAAAGCCGCATCGCTTGCCTTGGCGAAGCGGATCAGCGCCTGCGCCGAGCCGCGCACCTGGCTGACCGTTCCGGGCGCCGATTCGATCGCGTCGCTCCACATGGTCTGTATCGAATCGATGACGACGAACTTCGGCGCATCGCCCGAGCCGAGCGTCGCCACGATGTCCTCGACGAACGTCTGCGCCGCGAGCTGGACGGGGGCGTCGGCGAGCCCAAGCCGCGCTGCGCGCAGACGCACCTGGGCGGTCGATTCCTCGCCCGAGACATAGACGACGCGGCCGCCCGACCGCGCGACCGCAGCGCAGGCCTGGATCAGCAGGGTCGACTTGCCGATGCCCGGCTCCCCGCCGATCAGCGTCGCCGAGCCGGGCACGAACCCGCCGCCGGCGACCCGGTCGAGCTCGGCGATGCCGGTGACGAGGCGCGGCTCGGTCTTGGTCGCGCCTGACAGGTCCTCGAGCGGAAACGGGCGCCCTGCCGCGCCCCGTCGAACAGCCGCGCCGCCGACGCCAAGCGCCGCGCCTTCCTCGATGATCGTATTCCACTCGCCGCACGATTCGCATTTTCCCTGCCAGCGCTGCGTGATCGCGCCGCAGTTCTGGCAGACATAAGAAGAACGAAACTTGGCCATTTCGTCGGACTCGCAGGTTTGCCCTGGCCTGTCGAGAGGCTTCGCCGGCTCGGTCGCCGTGAGCCACGCGAGGATGGCCTACCCGATAGGGCCGCTTGATGTCTCCAGCAAAGGTTCAGCTTGCTTTCCGCGCCCGCGTAAGCGGCAGATCGAGCTCCACGCGGTCGTGCATAACCTTCGGCGTGATTCGACCCCGCTCGCCACGTTCGAGACGGACCAAGCCGTAGCCCTCCATGGTCCTGAGCGTGCGGGAGAGGTTGGATTTCGCCTTGCCGGTGATCCGCGCCAGCTCGTCGAGCGAGCCAGGAGCCTTCTCGGCGATGACGCTCAAAAGCTCGCGATTGCCAGCCGACAGGACCTTGGCGAAGGATTCCGTCGAGGTGAACCACACTTTCGGCTCACCGGCCGTCACGTGACGCTGGCCTCGAGCCACCGCCATCGTGCGCGCCTTCATCTCGTCGTAGTTTGCGATGCCGATTTTCAAAGTGGTCATCGGATTACCCCTCTCTCTCGCAGCACCGCGTCCACGCTCTCCCAGAAGTCGGCGAGCAGGGTCGCGGCGTCCCGGTACTCATACGGGCGGATGCTTCGCAAACGATGGCGATGGTCCTGCGGGTCGCCGCGCTTCCGCCGGGCGACCGGATGGGCGTTGTCGAACCCGACCAGCCGCTCGCCGTCCGGGCCATGCAGCGTGAGCGAATAGTCGACACCGTGCGGCTTGTCCGGCGACGCCGGGATCGGCGTCACGACGAACCGGACCCAGTGGCCGCCCTCCGGGTCCACCACAAGAACCTGTCCGTCGAGCTCGAGAAGCGCATCGAGGGTCGGATCGCGCGGTTCCGTCACCCTACTTGGTTATCATACTGAAGCAACTTACGCGAGCCAGCGCTTTCGACCGCCTGCGGCAAAAGCTCAGGGCACGAGCACGGCTGCGCCTTCGAGCTTGCCCGAGCGCAAATCGTCGAGCGCCTCGTTGGCCTTGTCGAGCGGATAGGGCGTGGTCGTCGGTCCGCACCTTCGCCTCCGGCGCGACGCGCAGGAATTCGTGGCCGTCGGCGCGGGTGAGATTCGCGACCGAGGCGATGCTGCGCTCCTCCCAGAGAGCCGAATAGGGGAAGGCGGGGATGTCGCTCATGTGAATGCCGCCGCAGACGACCCGCCCGCCTTTGCGCAACGCGGCGAGCGCGGCGGGCACGAGCGCGCCGACCGGCGCGAACAGGATGGCGGCGTCGAGCGGTTCGGGCGGCTTTTCGTCCGACCCGCCCGCCCATTCGGCGCCCATTGTGCGCGCGAAAGACTGTCCCGCCGCATCGCCCGGCCGGGTGAAGGCGAATACGCGCCGCCCCTGCCAGCGGCAGACCTGGGCGATGATGTGCCCCGCGGCGCCGAAGCCATAGATGCCGATTGTCCGCCCGTCCCCGGCCAGTTTGAGCGAGCGCCAGCCGATGAGCCCGGCGCAAAGCAGCGGCGCCGTCTCGACCGGATCGAGGTCGTCGGACAGCGGAAAGACAAAATCGGCGTCCGCGATCGCATGGGTGGCGTAACCGCCGTCGCGGGTAAAGCCGGTGAACAGCGGCGCATCGCAAAGGTTTTCGCGTCCGCTCCGGCAATAGGGGCAGGTCCCGTCGGCATGGCCGAGCCATGCGACGCCGACGCGCGCGCCGGTCTTGAGGCTCACGCCATCGCCGGCCGCCTCGACGCGGCCGACAATCTCATGTCCCGGCACGATGGGCAGCTTCGGGTTGGGCAGCTCGCCATCGACCACGTGCAGATCGGTGCGACAGACGCCGCAGGCTTCGATCCGAACGCGAATCTGGCCCGGTCCCGGCGTTGGGTCGGGCCGCTCCTCCATGCGGAGCCGATCATGCAGCCGGTGCAGGACCATGGCGCGCATGGGAGCGGCGCCCCTTCTTCAGGCGCCGATGCGCCTCGACCCGGCGACCGAGCGCCTGATCAGCGCATAGAGGCTGCCGCCGGTCAGCGCGCCCAGCACATAGACGACGAAAGCGAGCACGGCGAGCGGCAGCGTGACGCCGAACGACAGGAAGGACATGCTGACCCGCTCGGTGTTCTGGAACAGGAAAATGATCAGCGCAGCGACAAACACCACTACGATCGCCAGATAGAGCCAACGCACCGGAACCTCCTTGCCCCAGACGGGCTGGCCGCGCGCCGCCGCCGTGGCTTGAGCGCCCCGTCGACGGATCGCCGTCCCTGTCAGGCCGCGGGAGCGTTGTGCAAACCGAGGCCGAGCCCGATCCAGCTTGCGCCGGCGATCACGAGATCGACGCCAAGAAAGATCCCGAGCACGTAGAGCGATGAGACCGGCCAGTGGATCAGGATGATGACGCCGAGCAACAGCGTGATGACCCCGGAGACCACCACCCAGATCCAGGGCGAGCCATGCTGCATATTGAAGGCGAGGAAGATCCGCATGATGCCGGAGGCGACCAGCGCCGCGCCGAGAATGAGGGTCAGCCACACCGCGGTTAAGAGCGGATTGTCGAACGCCACGAAGCCGGCGATGATGTAGAGGACGCCGAGAGCGAGCCAGAACAGGAACCGTCCCCAGGACTTGATCTGGAACGAGTGGATGACTTCAAAAACGCCCGCGAGCAACATCATGATGCCGACCACCCAGACGCTGGCGATGGTCGCCATGACCACGCTGCCGAGCGCGATCACGCCGGCGATGACGTAGACGACGCCGAGAGCGACGATCCAGCCCCATTTGGTCCTGAGCGGCGCGATGCCCGCGCCGGGTCCAAGCCCTAATGCCGATCCAACATTCGTCATGGCGTTCGTCCCCGATCTGCGCGGCGCAACGGCGCGAGCTTCGCTGCCCTCTGGCGCCGCGAATCTGGGCGCAATCTATCACAGTCAGTGTTGATGAGAAGCACCCGTCTTGGACGCACAACGACGGGGAAGAAACGCAAAACGGGGCGCGGGATGAACGGCCCGCCGCCGGACCCTCAAGCCTTGGCGCCCTTCCAGTCCCTCAACCGGCTCATGAGCATGAACGAAGCGGCGTCCTTCGAGTCGGCGAGATAGTCCTGGGCGGCGCGCGAAAGGCGATCGACCAGCGATTTCTTGTAGCCCTTCTCGCTGGGCTCGAGCGGGATCGTGGTGACAATGACGAGCACGCGCTGCTCGGCGCCGTCCGGAGCCTTCGCGGTCCACACTTTGGCGCCTCGTGCGAGGGGATGAGAGAATGCCATTAACATTTGCCCCGTGGATAATATCCCGCCAGCGTAAAGGACCAGCGCGCCGCGAACGCGTCAAGCCCTCTGTCCCAAGCCCTCTGTCCAACCAAGGCGCTTGAGCCGATAGGGCGCGACGATCCCCTACCGCCCGCGGCTCGAACTCGAGCAACCGCAGCGCAAACCACACCGGGACGACCACCATCGCGCCGGTGATGAGAATGCGCCCGATCTCGTGGATATCGGTGAATCCGAGCTCCATGACCGCTCTTGCGCTGCGCACCGCATCGCTGATCAACGTCGACGGATCGAAGCCAAACGTCTCGAGCACGAGGCCGACGACGAGCGAGACGACGATGAGGCGCACGGCCACCATCGCCGGCGGTCCGCCGGCGAACCGGGCGAGCGCGTTATTGGTCATCGCGGGAGACTCCGACAAGGCGATCGCTCTTCCGGCCCCGGCCAGCGGATATCGCCGCCAGCCGCGCGCTTAAGACCGTTGGACCCGTGAAGGCGGCGCATCGGTCAGCCCTTGGGAAACTGCACGACCGAGGGCGACTTCGGCTGCGAAGACTCGCCGGCTTCGCCGCCAACCTCCTTGCCGTTGATCGTCAGGCGCCCGTGCGAGGCGCCGAGCTTGACCGTCGAGCCGTCGGGCAATTCGCCTGCCAGCAGCATCTGCGCCAGCGGGTCCTGCACCCATTTCTGGATCACCCGCTTCAACGGACGCGCGCCATAGGCCGGATCGTAGCCCTTGTCGGCCAGCCATTGCCGCGCCTTCGCGTCAAGGCTGAGCGTCATCTTGCGGTCCTCCAGCAGCCGGTTCAGCCGCTTGAGCTGGATGTCGACGATCTCGCTCATGTCCTCGCGCCGCAAGCGGTGGAAGAGGATGATCTCGTCGACGCGGTTCAGGAACTCGGGCCGGAAATGCCCGCGCACGACGCCCATCACTTCCTTCTCGACCGTCTTCGTGTCCTCGCCCTCGCGCAAATTGACGAGATATTCGGAGCCGAGGTTCGAGGTCATGACGATCAGCACGTTGCGGAAATCGACCGTGCGCCCCTGGCCGTCGGTGAGCCGTCCGTCGTCGAGCACCTGCAGGAGGACGTTGAACACATCCGGATGCGCCTTCTCGATCTCGTCGAACAGCACGACCTGATAGGGCCGCCGCCGGACCGCCTCGGTCAGCGCGCCGCCTTCCTCGTAGCCGACATAGCCGGGAGGCGCGCCGATGAGCCGGGCGACCGAGTGCTTCTCCATGTATTCGGACATGTCGATGCGCACCATCGCGCTCTCGTCGTCGAACAGGAAGGCCGCGAGCGCCTTGGTGAGCTCGGTCTTGCCGACGCCGGTCGGCCCTAAGAACATGAACGAGCCGATCGGCCGGTTCGGGTCCTGCAGGCCGGCGCGGGCGCGCCGGACCGCGGTCGAGACCGCGACCACCGCCTCGCGCTGCCCGACGACGCGCCGCGCGACCTCCTCCTCCATCTTGAGGAGTTTTTCGCGCTCGCCTTCGAGCATCTTGTCGACCGGAACGCCCGTCCAGCGCGAGACGACCTGCGCGACATGGTTGGCCGTCACCGCCTCGTCGACCAGCACGCTGTTGTCCTGGCTCTCCGCCTCCTGCAGCTTCTTCTCGAGCGTCGGGATCGTGTCGTAGGTGAGACGTCCCGCCTCCGCGTAGTCGCCCTTGCGCTGCGCCTGGGCGAGCGCATTGCGCGCGGCGTCGAGCTCTTCCTTCAGTTTGGCGGCCTGGCCGAGCTTGTCCTTCTCCGCCTTCCAGCGGGCGGTCAGCGCGTCGGACTTCTCCTGCAGATCGGCAAGCTCGCCGGCGAGCTTCTTCAGGCGATCCTTGGAGGCCGCGTCGGTCTCCTTCTTCAGCGCCTCCTGCTCGATCTTGAGCTGCATGATGCGCCGGTCGAGCTCGTCCAGCTCCTCGGGCTTGGAGTCGACCTGCATCCGCTGGCGCGCCGCCGCCTCGTCGATGAGGTCGATCGCCTTGTCCGGCAGGAAGCGGTCGGCGATGTAGCGGTCGGAGAGCGTCGCCGCGGCGATGATCGCAGGATCGGTGATGCGGACGCCGTGATGGGCCTCGTACTTGTCCTTCAGGCCGCGCAGGATCGAGATCGTGTCCTCGACCGTCGGCTGGGAGACGAACACCGGCTGGAAGCGCCGCGCGAGCGCCGCATCCTTCTCGACATGCTTGCGATATTCGTCGAGCGTGGTCGCGCCGACGCAATGCAGTTCGCCGCGCGCCAGCGCGGGCTTCAGCAGGTTCGAGGCGTCCATCGCCCCGTCCGCCTTGCCGGCGCCGACGAGCGTGTGCATCTCGTCGATGAACAGGATGATGCCGCCCTCGGCCGCGGTCACTTCGTTGAGCACGCCCTTGAGGCGCTCCTCGAATTCGCCGCGATATTTCGCGCCGGCGATCAGCGAGCCCATGTCGAGCGCGAGCAGCTTCTTGTCGCGGATCGATTCCGGCACGTCGCCGTTGACGATGCGCAGCGCCAGGCCCTCGACGATCGCCGTCTTGCCGACGCCGGGCTCGCCGATCAGCACCGGATTGTTCTTGGTGCGCCGCGACAGCACCTGGACGGTGCGGCGGATCTCCTCGTCGCGGCCGATCACCGGATCGAGCTTGCCGTTGCGCGCAGCGTCGGTGAGGTCGCGGGTGTATTTCTTCAGCGCGTCATACTGGTTCTCGGCGCTGGCCGAATCGGCCGTGCGGCCCTTGCGGATGTCGTTGATCGCCGCGTTGAGGGTCTGCGCCGAGACGCCGGCGTTGGCCAGAATCTTGGCCGCCTGCGTCCCCTTCTCCATCGCCAGCGCAAGCAGAAGGCGCTCGACGGTGACGAACGAATCGCCCGCCTTCTGGGCGATCTTCTCGGCGTTGTCGAACAGGCGCGCCGTCATCGGCGCCATATAGAGCTGCCCCGCTCCCGACCCTTCGACCTTGGGCAATTTCGCGAGGGCGGCCTCGACCTCGGTCAGCGCCTGGCGGGAATTGCCGCCCGCCCGGTCGATCAGCCCGGCGGCCAGCCCCTCCTCGTCGTCAAGAAGCACTTTGAGCACGTGCTCGGGCGTAAACTGCTGATGGCCTTCGCGAAGCGCCAGCGACTGCGCGGCCTGCACGAAGCCGCGCGCCCGTTCGGTGTATTTCTCCAGATTCATGCGTTCTACCCCTTCGGCTCCGGCCAGCGCCCCGAAGCGACGCGAGCCAGCCCATACAATCGGATTGCCGCCTTTTCGCGGCTTACCGCCAATGTAGGAGCCGCCTGGCGAGTACGGAAGGGCGCAAAGCCCGTTAAACGCCGAACGAAGATCGGCGGCATTGACGAAGATCAGTTTTGCCCGTCAGGAGCCGGCGCGCTTGAAAAACTCCTGAAGCCAGTCGGCGTTCATGCCCGCGATCGGCAGCCAGGCCTTGAACAGCGATTCCGGCGAATAGCGCTCGATCTCCGTCATCATGCGCTTTTCGATGTCCGCCATGACGGCCTTCTGCATCGGCTCGACATCCGGCAGCCCCATGAACTGGCGGGCTTCGAGCGGGGTGCAATCGACATTGATGGTGATCTTCATGGGCTGCCGCCGTCTCCTCTCCCCAGGGCTGACCGCCATTCTCTGCCGGCGAACCTCGCCCGCGCCGTCCGGCATCGCGAGGGCAAGGGCAAGATGACTTGGCGCAGGCCGGCGCGTATGAAGGGCCCGCGCGCCCCTGAAAGGGGCACTATTGCAGGTCTTCGCCCGGCGAGCCAGCCTTGACCAAGCCAAAGGCCTTCATTCTCCATCTGGAGCGCGCGGTTTCGCGCAAAGCCAATGTGCAGGCGCTCAAGGCTGCTTTGCCGATCGAGAGCGAGCTCGTCGAGGCGATCGACGGCGCGCGCCTCACGCCGCAGGAGGTCGATGCGGCCTATGCCCGGCGCCGTTTCCGCCCCACCTATCCGTTCGCGCTGACGGCGACCGAGATCGGCGCTTTCTTAAGCCACCGCGCCGCCTGGCGGCGGATCGTCGACGAGGCGCTCGACTTCGCCTTCATCTTCGAGGACGACGCCGAGATCGATCCGGCGGGCTTCGCGGCGCTGATGGCGTTCGTCGCCGCCGAACGGCAGGCTTGGGATTATGTGCTCCTGCCCGCCACGCCGATCCAGGGCGGCGCAGTCGTCGCGCGGCGTGGTGAGCTGGCGCTTCTGCGGCCCGACGCGCCGCCTTTAAGGGCGATCGCGCAGATCGTCTCGCGCGCCGCCGCCGAGCGCCTGCTCGCGCGCACCCTGCCGTTCGACCGGCCGGTGGACACGCTCCTGCAGATGACCTGGGTCACCGGCCAGCCGCTTCTGGTCGCCTCGCCCTCGCCGGTCCGCGACGTCTCGCGCGAAAGCGGCGGCAGCACCGTGCAGCGCAGGTCGATGAATCTTGCCGAGCGCCTGCGCCACGAGGCGATGCGCCCGATCTACCGCGCGCAGGTTCTGGCCCGCTACCGGCGGCATCTGGCGGAAGGTCCGCGCTAGCCGGGTCTTCCTTCGGAAGGGCTGTCGAGCGCGATTTCATCTTGACAAAATCAGAAATATTCGGCATTATTTCTTATTCACGGAATCCGCCACGCCAGGTCCACAAGCCGGGCGGGGAAGGCATGTGGCTGTTTGACAAGCTGGCTCAACCACAACCGGCGCGCGAAACGGGGACCGAGAGGAAATTTTTTTACTCCAATCGCTCACAACCCATTGAAAAGTCCCGATTTGAAAAAATAAGCGCTAGTAAATTGGAGTCAATTTACTAGCGCTTACGAGCGTTTAAGCGCGTTTATGAGCGTTTATTCGCATCGGCTTGCCGCCGGGCTCACGTCCTGGTTGTCGAACCTGCAGGTCATGAGGTCCGGCGCAGCGCCTCGGCGTGCCGCGCCCTGGTCCGCGGCGTCGGCCGCGCCTCGACGCGCTCCGCCAGCAGCGCGCGCGCCAGGGTCCACTGGCCTGCGCGCTCGGCCGCCGTGATCAGCGTCAGGTTGACGATGTCGCGCTGGGCGTGGCTGCCGCCGATCCGCACCGCCTCACGGCGGACGGGCAGGATCGCCTCGACGGCGCGCGCATAGTCGCCGCCGGCGAAAGCGAGCGCGCCGTCGATCAGGCGCCGGCCGACCTCGGACGTCACCCGCCTATTGTCGCCCGAGCCATCGCGCTCATAGCCGTCGAGCGACCGGCTGAGGCGCAGGGCGTGGTCGGGATCGGGCGAGCGCGCGGCGGCGAAGGCGCAATGCAGGTCGTTGAAGGCGAGCACATGGTCGTCAACATGGGCCATCCATCTGTCGGCGACAGGCGCCCAGCGGTCGCCCACGTCGATCCCCTCGAGTTCGAGCCGCCACAGGAGCGAAGCGGCGTCGACGCGGTCGAGCGTCGCGTCGTCGGCGAGCTTCGGGGCCGTGAAGCGGTCATAGTCGGCGAGAACGTCGTCGAACCGCCCCTGCTCGATCAGGAAGAGCGCGAGATGCCAGCCGTTGTGGTGGGCCATGAAATGCGCATGGCTCCAGTCCGCGCGGGTGGAGGCAAGAAAGGCCAGGCCCTCCTCGTGACGGTTCGCGGTCTCCATCACATGGGCCAGAGCATGGGTCGCCCAGGCGTCGCGCGGGTTCAGGGCAAGCGCCTCGCGGCCGAAGTCCTCGGCGCGCCTGAGGTCTCCGGTCTCCTCGAGCCCGAACGCGTAGGCGCCGAGGACAAAGCCGGTGAGCGGATTGTCCCGGCCCCAGGCCGGCAGGACCCGGGCGATCGAATCGCGCATCGGCGCCGACCGGCCGAGAAGGAAATAGGCGTCCTGCGCCAGGCGCAAGGCGAGCGCGTCGGCAGGGTGATCGGCAAGGATACTCTCCCAGCCCTGGATCGCTTGCGAGAACTCGCCTTGCGCCCAGGACTTCGCCGCCGCGAAATGGCGCCGCTCGCGCTCCGAGGCGGATGGAATCGCCGCTTCGGCCGCACGCAGCGCGCTCTTGACCTCCGGATGATCGCCGCGAAAGCCGCCGATCATGTAGAGGGCCGCGATCGCGACGCCGGCCAGCGCAAAATCGGGGTCGCGGGCCAGCGCAGATTTGAGGACGCCGACCGGATCGCCGGTCAGCCCATAATAGTCGGCGATCGCGCGATCGAACGCCGCGGCCGACTCGGGCGCGCCGACGAGCGTCAGGCCCTGCTGGTCTTTGGCCATGTGTCGATCCTTCGCCCTCCCATAACGCGAGCGGCTTTCTGGCGATACCCTTGGGCCCGCGCCTCGTCGCAGACATGTGATCAGGCGTCCCCTTCTTGCGCCCGCGAGCGCGATTAAATGGCCGTGTTCGAGGCGAGCCAAAGGATCATTCGATGAAGGGCAAGACCATCGTCGCCACCGGCGCGACCTCGGGCATCGGCGAAGCCGCGGTCCTCGCGCTCGCCGGGCTTGGCGCCCGCGTTGTCCTCGTCGCCCGCGACGAGGCGCGCGCGCAAGCGACCATGCGCAAGCTCGAGGCGAAGGCGCCGGGCTTAAGCCATCGCATCTATCTCGCGGATCTTTCGAGCATGGCGGAGACGCGCAAGGTCGGAGCGGAAATCGCCGCCGGCGAGCCGCGCATCGATGTTCTCATCAATAACGCCGGCGCCCTCTTTTCTGACCGGCTGGTGACGCCCGAGGGGCTGGAGCTGACCTTCGCCCTCAACCACATGGCCTATTTCGTGCTGACCGAGGCGCTGCGCGACAAGCTCGTCGCTTCCGCGCCGGCTCGGATCGTCTCCACCTCGTCGACGGCCCACCAGGGCGCGCGCCTCGACTTCGACGACCTGCAGAGCGCCAAAGGCTACGGGGGGCTCAAGGTCTACGGCCGCTCGAAGCTCGCCAATATCCTGTTCACCCGCGAACTCGCCCGGCGCCTCGCCGGCACGGGCGTAACGGCCAATTGCCTTCATCCGGGCGTCGTCGCGACGCGGTTCGGCGAATCGAGCGGCGGCTTCGCCGGCTTTCTGATCCCTTTCTTGAGGCCGTTCTTCATCTCAGCCGAGAAGGGCGCCGACACCATCGTCTACCTCGCCTCCTCGCCGGAGGTCGCCGAAACGACGGGGGCCTATTTCGTCAAGCGCAAGATCACCGAGCCGTCAGCAGCGGCGCGGGACGAAGCGGCGGCGAAGCGGCTGTGGCTGGCGAGCGAGGCCCTTGTCGGCGCCCCTTCGCAAAAGGAACGCGCGGCCGGCTAGCGCCGCGTCCGCTTCGGTTTCGGCGCCGCATGGCGCCAGGCCATCTCGAGCGCAGCTCGAAGCTCCGGCTCGCTCAACGCCGCGAGCGTCGCGCGCGTCCAGCCGCGCAGTCCCCAGGCGTTGTCGAGGGCTGAAAAGGCGTCGGGCGCGACCGTGCATTTGAGCGCCTGCTCGTCCGGCGCAAACTTGATGTTGGCGCTGAGTTCGTCCGGCGCAAGCGTCGCGAAGGTGACGCGCGCCTTGAAGGCGCGGCGATCGAAATGCGGATATTCGCCAGCGCCCTCGAAAGAGAGCGCGATGCGGCGGAAATCGGCGGCGTCGGCCATAAGTGGGCCTCGCGGGCGCTTGTTGAGGCGACGAAGAGCGGCGGCGAGGACATGAATAGCCGCGCTGGGCGTTTGAGCGCAATGCGCCGCGCTTCGGCGATTTGTGTCTGAGGCGACAAGACGCGTAGTGTGCCGCATGTCGGGCCGCGGCCCGCG
This sequence comes from uncultured Alphaproteobacteria bacterium, assembly GCA_963764955.1. Classification (GTDB taxonomy): domain Bacteria; phylum Pseudomonadota; class Alphaproteobacteria; order Rhizobiales; family Beijerinckiaceae; genus Roseiarcus. The sequence continues at coordinate 364,393 of CAVXVE010000037.1, forward strand.
GACCGATTGGGCCAATGGAGGAGAGGCCGAGATGGGCGAGACTGGCTTGGACAAGGTCAAGACGGTTCTGCGCGTCACCGGCGGCAATTTCCTCGAAATGTATGATTTCTTTCTGTTCGGCATCTACGCCCGGCAGATTGCGGCGACCTTCTTTCCGAACGACGACCCTTACGCCTCGCTGATGGCGACCTTCCTGAGTTTCGCGGCGGGGTTCGCGATGCGCCCGATCGGCGCGCTGGTGCTGGGGCCTTACATCGACCGCATCGGCCGCCGCAAAGGCCTTATTCTGACGCTCTCGATCATGGCCTGCGGCACCATCCTGATCGCCTTCGTGCCGGGCTACGCGACCATCGGCGTGCTCGCCCCAATGCTGGTGGTGGCGGGTCGGCTGCTGCAGGGATTCTCGGCCGGCGTCGAGCTCGGCGGCGTCTCGGTCTATCTGTCGGAGATGGCGACCCCGGGAAACAAGGGCTTCTACGTCGCCTGGCAATCGGCGAGCCAGCAGGTCGCGGTCGTACTCGCCGCGCTGCTTGGCTATGCGATCGCCAACCTGATGACGCCGGAAGCGGCCGCGGGCTGGGGCTGGCGCATTCCGTTCTTCATCGGCTGCGCAATCGTGCCGTTCCTCTACTGGATCCGCCGCTCGCTCGAGGAGACGAAGGCCTTCGCGGCGCGCAAGGTCCATCCGACCTTCGCCCAGATCTACGAGACGCTTGCCGCCAACTGGACGATCGTGGTCGGCGGTGTGGCGATGGTTCTGATGACAACCGTGTCGTTCTACCTCATCACCGTCTACACGCCGACCTTTGCCCGGCAGGTGATCGGGCTGACGCAATCGCAGTCGCTGCTGGTGACGATGGCGGTCGCGGCGTCGAATTTCGTCTGGCTGCCGATCTCGGGCGCCGTGTCGGACCGGATCGGCCGCAAGCCGATCCTCATCGCCTTCACCGTTCTCGCCCTTCTGACCGCCTATCCGGCGCTCGCGTGGCTGGTGCGAGGGCCGACCTTCGACCGGATGCTGGCGGTCGAGCTGTGGCTGTCGGTCATTTTCGGCTGGTACAATGGCGCCATGACGGTAGCGCTGACGGAAATCGTGCCGGCTTCGGTGCGCACGGCGGGCTTTTCGCTCGCCTATAGCCTTGCGACCACGCTTGGCGGCTCCTCGCTCCTGATCTCGACCTGGCTCATCCGGCACACCGGCGACAAAGCCGCGCCCGGCTATTGGATGAGCTTCGCGGCGCTCTGCGGTCTCATCGCGACGCTCGCGCTTTATCGCCGGCCCGCCGGCGGGGTCCAGTACGCGCCGGGCGCCGCGTTGGGCGGCTAGGCTCTCGTCGCGAACGCCGAAGCCCGCCGCTCTCGCAAAGCGCCTCCGCCTTTGCGACACAAAATTGCGCCTCGCGAGTTTTAGAAACGTCCCATGGCGCGCGATCCGCGCCGGAAGCGGAATCAAGGAGTTCCCGATGCATGCGACCTGGAAGCCTCATGAGAAGCATGGAGAGCTTACGGCGAAAGGCGACTTGCCTAGCTCGGTCTTCGCCTTCCCGCACCAGCGCAAAGAGCCGCTGACCGACGCCAAACACGTTCGCAACGCCGTCGCGCGCTTCGATCAGGTCACCGACGTCTCCGATGAGGATCGCGCCTTGGCCTTCGCCAACATCAAGAAGGCGGCTGAGCATTATGACGTCGAGCTTTCGGAGACGTCATGGCGCGATCTCGGCGCCCATCCGCAACCCCATCGCAAGGAAGCCGCCGCCAAGGCGGTTCAGACCAAACGCGAGCGCGGCGAGATTAAGTAGGCCGGTGCGACGAACTGCTTACTGACGGGCTAGGCCTGAAGCGAACGTCGCTCCTCGCCCTGAGTGCTCAGGCCCGGAGCTTCCTCCTCAACCGGTAGGCGAAAGCCACCGCGAGCGCCTGCACGCGACCCTGAAGCGCCTGCTCCGGCAGCGCCTGATCGGTCGGGTTTGAAATGTAGGTCGAGTTCGCCCGCACCTTTATCGTCCTGCCGCCCAACGTCGCGACGCCTCTTATCAGGTCGGGATCGGCCGGCCCGCCGCCGCCGAGATAGAGCGTATCGATGCGCACGTTAAGCGGCGGTCCGCCGGGCGCGCCTGACCCCAGGGCCTGGGCGATCGCCCCTGGCAACGCGGCTTGAGCCCAGCCCGCGGTCGGATTGCCGACATAAGCGATGAGGGGCGTCGTATCGACATTGACGGCGCCGAAGTTGAGTCCCGACGGCGCCGCTGCCGGCTGAATCCCGGCGCTCGGCGTCGTGTTGCAGCCGCTTAAGCCCGCGGAAGCGAAAGCGCCGAAACTGAGCAGTGCGGCGCGGCGCGTTAAAATGTTCCCCAGCATGAGGCCCTCCTCGACATCAGCACGCCCTCGGTCGACCGGGGGTGAGAAGCTCATAAGCAGCGCGCGGATCGACGGCGCTTTCCAACGCCCGTTAGTAGCAGGGTGGATAGGGGTAGTAACCGCACGACGGCGGAGGCGGCGCATAATAAGGATAGGCATAAGGGTGGTAGTAGGCGCTGGCTGCCGCCGCTCCGACCGCCGCCGCGCCAAGGCCGACCGCAGCGGCGCCCGCGGCGACCCCGTAAGGATGGCCGTACCAGGCGCCATGCCATCCGCCGCCGCCGGCGACAAATCCCCGCCCGCCATAACCCCGTGCGGCGAACCAGTCGATGAACAGCGACGCGGGTCCCGTGGCCTTCGACAGGCTTCCTTCAAGGACAGACACTTGGAAGATCAGATTGTCGCCTTCGAGCTTTGGCGACTTGAGGACGACAACGGCGTCCTCGACAGAATCGCCGTCCTCGCTCAGCACCGATATCGTAGCGTTCGGCGGATTTTTCGCGAAACTGTCGCTTCCCTCATCCCACTCCCTTAGAAAGTGCTTGGTCAGGACGTGCCCGGCCGCGCGGAACGGACGATCGGCGAAGACGATGGAATTCGCCGAGACGCCGGTCAGGGTCAAGGCGCCCCCCTGCAGAGTCGCTCCACGCGAATTGATGACCGCGAGCGAGGGAATCATGGCGTCTTTCGTCGCCTGTGGCTGGCCGATCGTCTTCTGACCGGGCGCGGCGATCGCGTCCTGGGCCGATGCGGCGAGCGGCGCCGCCACGAGCGCGATAAGACCGGCGCAAAGGCCGGCCGCAGTGGTGTTGAGCATCAAGTGTCACTCCCTGTCTGAACTTTCCGAGCTCGGTCCGATGCTGGCGCATCCCGCCGGACTATCCGCTTCCAGTCGCAGGAGAACCCAGCCCTGCTTGACGGCCTACTCGTACATCGCTTGGCTGACGGCGCCAATGACGCCGGCCTGACAGGGCGAACGGGCCGCGCCCTACCCGCCCTTTTCCCATTTCCCCGGCCAAGGCGTCTCGGGCACTGGAGTGAGGGGCGCCTTGCCGTCCGCCCAGGCGAACAGGTTGTCGACCACGCATTGGGCCATCGCGCGGCGCGTCCTGACCGACGCCGAGCCGACATGCGGCAAAAGCACAGCGTTATCGAGCGCGATGAGCTCGTCCGGCACGCTCGGCTCATTCTCGAACACGTCGAGACCCGCCGCCAAAATTGTCTTGCTCCGAAGCGCCTCGATCAGCGCCTTCTCATCGACCAACGAGCCGCGCGCAACATTGATCAAAACGCCGTCGGGACCGAGCGCCTCGAGCACTTCGGCATTGATGATATGGCGCGTCCCAGGACCGCCGGGCGCGACCACGATCAAAATGTCTGAGGCCTTGGCCATGTCGATCAGCGAAGAATAGTAACGATAGGTGACGTCAGCCTGGGCGTGGCGGCCGTGGTAGACGACGTCGAGCCCGAATGCGCTCACCCGGGTGGCGATCGCCTTGCCGATGCGGCCGAGCCCCAGAATGCCCACGGTGCGCCCCCTCAGCGAAGGGCTGAGCGGGAAAGCGCCCTTCGCCGTCCATTGCCCGGCGCGCAGATATCGCTCCGCCTGCGGCAGCCGGCGCACCGTCATGATCATCAGACCGAGCGTGGTGTCGGCGACCTCGTCGTCCAGGACGCCAGGCGTATTGGTGACGGTGATTCCGAGCCGCGCCGCGGCTTTTGCGTCGATATTGTCGTAGCCAACGCCAAAGCTCGAAATGATTTCGAGATTGGGAAATCGCCGCATAGAGGCTTCGTCGAGCGGCGCATGCGCGCCGACCATCGCCACCGCGCGGATCCGCGGCCCCCATTCAGCAAGCCAGAGGTCGGGATTGGGCTCGAGCCACAGCCGGTGTAGCGGAAGGCGCGCGCCGAGCTCATCTTCGATCACATCCATGCCCTTGGCGGGCATCAGGACATCGCGGGACTTCATCTGCAAGGCTCCTGTCTTTCGCACTTTCGCGAGGCCGCCGGACGTGGCACACGGCCTGGCTCATGACCAGCCTTGACGGCGACCCCCAAGCCCGACGGCGTCCGCGCGTGCGGCGCGTCATGCTTAATGAATTTCGTTCTTACGCCGCCCTCGATCTCGAAATCCGAGGCGGTCTCGTCGTCCTATGCGGCGAGAACGGCGCCGGCAAGACGAATCTCCTTGAAGCGCTGTCGCTGTTCTCGCCCGGACGCGGCTTGCGCCGGGCGGAGCTCGCAGAATGCGTGCGGGTCGGCGGCGCCGGCGGCTTCGCGCTGTCGATCGAGGTCGAGGAGGACGGCGAGAGCCATCAGCTGGGCTCCGGCTGGAAGCCGGGAACGAACGGCGAGACGCCCGAGCGCCGCAACCGCATCGACCGCGCGCCCGCCGCCTCGTCGCGCGCCTTTTGCGACCATGTGCGCCTCGTCTGGCTGACGCCGGCGATGGATTCGCTGTTCGCCGGGCCGGCGAGCGAGCGGCGCCGCTTTCTCGATCGCTTCGTGCTGGCGATCGACCCCAATCACGGCGCGCGGGTCGGACAGTTCGAGCGGGCTTTGCGCGGACGCAACCGGCTTTTGGAAGAGGGCGGCCGCAACGCCCAATGGCTCGACGCGATCGAGCGCGAGGCGGCCGAACTCGGCGTCGCGGTCGCCGCGGCGCGGCTCGATTGCGTACGCCGGCTCCAAGCGCTGATCGCCGCCGAGCGCGACGATTCCTCGCCCTTTCCCTGGGCGAAGCTCGCGCTTCAGGGCGAGATCGAGGCGATGACCGACAACGGGCCGGCGCTCGCGGCGGAGGACCGCTACCGGGCGAGCTTGCGCGACAACCGCAGCCGCGACGCCGCGGCCGGGCGCACCCTCATCGGCCCGCATCTTTCCGATCTTCTGGTCTGGCACGGGCCGAAGCAGGCTCCCGCCGCCGCCTCCTCGACCGGCGAGCAGAAGGCGCTGATCGTGGGGCTCGCGCTCGCCCATGCGCGCCTGGTCGCCCAGATGTCGGGAATCGCGCCGCTCGCGCTCCTCGACGAGATCGCGGCCCATTTCGATCCGCGCCGCCGCGCCGCGCTCTACGACGCGCTCGCGCGCCTCGGCGGCCAGGTGTTCCTCACCGGCGCCGATCCTGCAACGTTCGCGGAGCTTGAGGGCCGGGCGGAGATGTTCGAGGTCTCCGCGGAAACAGGAGTGAGGCCGCGTGACGTCCAATAGCCCGGCGAAAGACGGGCGTTCTTCCGAACGCCCTATGCGTGGCCGGCGTCGGAGGACAGCATCCCTTCGTCGACGCCGAGGATCGCCAGCGCCCGATCATATTTGCGATCGAAGTCGGGGTCGAAGATGAGGCCGGTGTCGGCGGGGCAGGTGAGCCAGCCATTGGCGAGGATCTCGCTCTCGAGCTGCCCGGAAGCCCAGCCGGCGTAGCCGAGCGCAAGCACGGCCTGCGAGGGGCCCGACCCTTGCGCGATCGCGCGCAGAATGTCGAGCGTAGCGGTCAGGCAGACGTCGCCGATCTTGACCGTCGAACTCGTTGACGCCGTAGTCGCTGGAATGAAGAACGAACCCGCGTCCCGTCTCGACCGGGCCGCCGCGCAGCACGCGCACCGCTTGGGCGCGCGGCGGCAGGCGGATCGCCTCGGTTTCCGGCACGATGTCGAGCTGGGCCAGGAGCTGGCCGAACTCGATCTCCTCCGCCCGATGATTGATGACGATGCCCATGGCGCCGTCGTCGCGATGGGCGCACATGTAGACGACCGAGCGCGCAAAAGGACCTTCCCGCAGCGAGGGCATCGCAATCAGGAACTGTCCCTCCAGACTGGTCGGCGGCGGGGAGTCCGCCCGTTTCATAATCGCCTCTCGATTCTCGCTCGCGCAAAGGTGATATACGGATGCTAGTCGAAATTTGCGGCATGGTATAGGCAGCGAACGATGAGCGTGACACGGTCGATCGAGAGGCTTCGCGTCGCGTGGCGCGCGGCGATCAAAACCGGGCTCGCCGCGGCGATTGCGGTCGCCCTCCACGGCGCGCCGGCGAACGCCGGGGATTCGTTCTCGACCGATTGGGCGCTCGGCGCGAAATCCAAGGCGCGGCTTATTGCAGGCGACGGCGACCTCGCCGGGTTCGAGGTCGCCCTTGCGCCCGGGGCGATCACATACTGGCGCGATCCGGGCGACGCTGGCGTCCCGCCGACGCTGGATTTTTCCACGTCCGACAATGTCGCGAGCGTCGAGCCCCTTTTTCCCGCGCCGAAGCGCATCGAGGAGGCCGACGGCAGCGAGGCGTTCGGCTACGAGAGCGGCGTCGTCTTTCCGCTGCGGGTGAAACCGCGCGATGCGGCGAAGCCGGTGACCATCCGGCTTAACGCTGATTTTGCCGTGTGCGAGAAAGTGTGCCTGCCCGCCAAGGCGCATCTCGAGCTCAAGCTTTCATCCGCCAACGCCTCGCCTTATGCGGGCGCGATCAATGCGGCGCTCAGCGCCGTGCCGCGCGCCGTTCAGCCGAAGGATTTCGGCGCGCTCCAGGCGCTCGGCGCGAATAGCTGGCGCCTGTGCGCCCCGCATGAAAACGGCCCGCCGCGCGACCTCTTCGTCGAGGCGCCGGAAGGCTGGTGGCTGAAGGTTGCGCCCGCGCAGCCCGACGAAGGTCAGGACTGCTTCAGGCTGACAATCGGCGACAAGCCGAAGGACGCCGCCCTTCCCGTCGCCCTGCGCCTGACCCTGACCGGCGGCGCGGGGGCGGTGGAGACGACGATGGATGCGGCGGCGCGGCGATAGGCGCCTTAGCTGCAGGGGGCCGCGCTCGATTAACGAACCGCTAATAGGTAGCTCAATAACTTCTTGAGGCCGTGCGGTAAGCGGACAGAGGCGTGTGACGGCTCTCACATCGTATTTCGCCCGATCTCGCCATAGCGGAGTTCTGACAGAATGACCGAGCAGGCGCTTGTGGCGGACGCAGCGCCGGCGGGGACGACGGCGGGTTGGGGAACCATGCAATATCTTCTGATTCTTCTTGTGGCCCTGACGATGGCCTGCGGGGCGGCGGCCACCGTGACCATCGCGCTCGCGCCCGCTTACGCGGACAATAGCGGCAAGGGCTATTAGCGCGGGCTGCCTCTGAGCCGAGGCGCGCCGCCCTCCGCGAAGGAGGGCGTCAGGCCGGCTGCGCCCCCAGTCGCGATATCATCGAGCGCAGCCACCATGTCGGGCGACAGCTCAAGGCTGGCCGCCGCCAGATTTTCGCGCAGATGCTCGACCGACGAAGTGCCTGGTATCAGCAGGATGTTGGGCGCGCGCTGGATGAGCCAGGCGAGCGCGACCTGCATCGGCGTCGCGCCGGCCCGGCTGGCGACGTCGTCGAGCGCCGCGGATTGCAACGGGGTGAAGCCGCCGAGCGGGAAGAACGGCGCATAGGCGATTCCAGCGCGGGCAAGCTGGGCGATCAGGGGGTCGTCCTCGCGATGCGCCACATTGTACATGTTCTGCACGCAAACGATGTCGCAGATCCGCCGCCCCTCCGTGATCTGCGTCGGCGTGACGTTGCTGAGCCCGATGTGACGGACGAGACCGCGCCGCTGAAGATCGGCCAGGACGCTGAGCGGCGCCTCGATCGACCCTTCGGAGGGTCCGTGGACCGTTCCCATGATCCGCAAATTGACGACCGCAAGCGCCTCCAGCCCGAGACGGCTGAGATTGTCGTGGACCGCGCCTTCAAGCTCCGCCGGGGCCATCGCCGGGTTCCACGAGGCGTCGGCCCCGCGCTTCGCGCCAATTTTCGTCACGATGACAAGACCGTCCGGATAGGGGTGCAGGGCCTCGCGGATCAGCTCGTTCGTGACGTAGGGGCCATAATAGTCGCTGGTGTCGATATGATTGACGCCGCTCGCGACCGCCTCGCGCAGGACCTTGATCGCTCCATCGCGGTCCTTCGGCGGCCCGAACACCCCCGGACCCGCGAGCTGCATAGCGCCGTAGCCCATGCGCTTCACAACCCGGTCGCCGAGCGTAAACGTTCCGGCTCTGTCGATCATGGTCTCCTCCTGGATCGGCCCCGTATACCGCCGCGCCGGCGAGGGCGATACCGGGGAGGGATCGGCGCGGCCGGAAGCGTCGGCACGTCCTATCTCGCCGCCGGGCACGTTTTCCGCCGCGGTCAACTTCGGCACCCGCAACGGCGCCATCACGATCAACGGTCTCGACGGAACGAACTACGCCGGCACGGCGACTGGGTCCCCTCTACGGTCACGTTCAATGGTACGCTGCCCGGCAACGTTGGGGGCGGAGCGCGGCTCTCGCCGGCTCGTTCTTTCAGGGCGGCTCGACCAATTCGACCCCGCTCTATGGCGAGATGGGCGGCTCGCTCAACCTGACTGGGACCGGCGGCTATCTCGGAAGCGGGATATTCGCGGCGCGGAAGCCATAGGGCCCGCAGAGGCGGCGCTCTGAAACCATTTGTCGCCTGATCGCCTATCTGAAGCCCCCTCCTTCGGCGAGCGCTGACGATCTCTGAGCAGCGGCTCGCAGCCGCTCACGCTCGTCGCGGGGCGCGTATCGAGCGCGGCCGTTCGGGCGCGCCAGCCGCGGCCAAAATTTTGCGGTACTCGTCCCGCTTCTCGTGGATCGAAGCGATGACGAGACCCATCGGCACGCCAAGATCGACCAGCACCGCCTCGGAAAGCTGCAAGCTCGCCTCGATGGTCTCGGGCACCGCGTCGGTCACGCCGAGCTCATAGAGCGCGCTTGCGTGATCGGCGTCGCGGGCGCGGGCGACCAGGGTCACGTCCGGCCGCAGGTCACGGGTCGCTTGCACCACCGCTTCGTTGGCCGCGGGCGAATCCATGGTAACGACCACCGCGCGGGCCGTCTCGAGCCCACAGAGGCGCAGGTATTCGGGGCGCGCCGCGTCGCCGTAATAGACCGGCTTGCCGTCGGAGCGGGCGCGCGAGGTGATCCCGGCGTTCGAATCGACCGCAATGAACGGGATTGCGTGCCGATCGAGCATGTCGCCGATCAGGGCGCCGACACGGCCGTAGCCGACGATGATAACGCGAGACGCTTCGCTCTGCGGCGGGATCTCCGGCGCCCGTTCAGCGCCCCGCCGCGGTGAGCCGATGAGGGCCCCAAGCTTCGCCAGCCCCGGGATCACGAGCATCGAGATCGCCACCGCGCTGATCAGCGTCGTCGCCAGCGCGCGATCGACGAGGCCTCCGGCGAGCGCGACGCCGATCATCACAAAGCCGAACTCGCCGCCCGGCCCGAGCAACAGCGCCATTTCGGCGGCGGCGCCGGAGCGCAGGCGGAACCCGCGTCCGAGCCCAAGAAGCGTCAGCGCCTTGATCGCGATGAGCGCCGCGGCGAGGCCGAGAACGAGGCCGGGCCGGGCGGCGATGAACGCCGGATTGATCCCGGCGCCGACCGAGACGAAATAGAGGCCGAGCAGGAGGCCCCGGAACGGTTCGATTGTGATCTCGATCTCGCGGCGATATTCGGTCTCCGCCAGCAGAAGACCGGCGACAAGCGCGCCGAGGGCCATCGACAGGTGGCTCGCGGCGGCCGCGAGCCCGTCGCCCAGAACCACCAGCAGGCAGGCCGCCATGAAGAACTCGGGGCTTTTCGTTGCGGCGACGAAGTGGAAGAACGGCCGCAAGGCGAGGCGGCCGAAAACGACCAGCGCGGTCAGCCCCAGCACCGCCGGGCCCAGGGTCGTCAGCAATTGCCACGCGAGGCCCCGGTCGCCTTCGGCCGTGAAGGCGCCGACCATCACCAGAAGCGGCGCGACCGCCAGATCCTGAAACAGGAGCACCGCCAGGCTCGCGCGGCCGGCGCCGGAATGGAGGCGCTTGCTCTCGACCAGCATCGGAATGACGATCGCCGTCGAGGACATCGACAGCGCCGCTCCGATCGCCAGCGCCGAGGGCGCGGCGAGGCCGAGACGCCAGGCGGCTGCGGCCAGAATGAGCGTCGTCACGACGACCTGCGCGAATCCAAGCCCGAACACCAGATGGCGCATGCGCCGCAGGCGCTCGAACGACAGCTCGAGCCCCATGGTGAACATCAGCGCGACGACGCCAAAGGCGGCGATGCGGTCGATCGCCTCGACATGAATGGCGAGCGCGCTGAGCCACGGCGCCTTGAGTCCGATCGAGCCAAGGCCATAGGGTCCGAGCGCGACGCCGGCGAGCAGATAGCCCAGCACAGGGCTTACCCGCAGCCGGAAGAACAGCGGCGCGACCACCCCTGCCGTCACCAGGAACAGCAGCGTCTCCTTGTAGACCGAAAGGTCGACCGGCTCGTTCACCCTGGGCTCCGTCGGCGGCGCGCGCTCGCCAAGGGCGAGCCTAATCGATTCGCGCTCGATCGCGAGTCTCGCGGCGCAGGCGCTCGCCATGCTAAGGGCAAGGTCTCGAACTCCTGGAGGGCGCCATGCCGCTTTACACCCGCGACGGCGAAACAGCCGCCATCATGGCGCTCGCGCCGGTGATTCCGGTGCTGACCGTCGCGAGCGTCGACGATGGCGTCGCCCAGGCGAAGGCGCTCGTCGCCGGCGGCCTTTACGCGATCGAGGTGACGTTGCGCACCGCCTCGGCGCTGGCGGCGATCCGGGCGATCGCCAAAGCCGTGCCGGACGCGGTCGTTGGCGCGGGCACGATCGTTTCGGTCGAGCAGATCGACGAAGCGGTCACGGCCGGAGCGCGGTTTCTGGTCAGCCCCGGCGCTCCCCCGGCGCTCGCGAGGGCCGCGGCGCAATCGCCGGTTCCGTTCCTGCCGGGCTGTGCGACGGCGTCCGAAGCCATGAGCCTGAGGGAGCTCGGCTTCCGGGCGCTGAAGCTGTTCCCGGCCGAAGCGGCCGGCGGCGCGAAGCTGCTCGCCTCGCTCGCCGCGCCCCTGCCCGACCTGCGCTTCTGCCCGACCGGCGGCGTCGATCTCGCCAAGGCCCCCGACTATCTGAAGCTGCCCAACGTTCCGTGCGTCGGCGGGTCGTGGATGTTGCCGAAGGCGGCGATTGCGGCCGGCGATTATTTCGCGGTCGAGGCCTTGTCGCGCGAGGCGGCCGGCCTCAAGCGAGCCGCTGCCTGAAGCGGGACGCGAGGCGTCTCCGCGGCTCTGGCCCCGCTCGGCCGCGGGTCTAAAATTGTACGCGTGGACGCGGTGTATGATTCTGCGCGCGACTCAAGCTTTTCAACTGCTTAACCTTATTTTTCTGCAACTCGGAATCACAATAAGACATACTAAATATGTAATATTGGACGGACGCCCTACTACCCCGGTTCGCCCGGCTTCGCCCCCAATGCCGGCGGCTGCGCGGCGGGCGACGGGGCGGCCGGGGCAAGAGGCCGGATCTTCACCCGCTTGATCCGGCGCGGATCGGCGTCGAGCACCTCATATTCGAATTCGCCGGGACCTTTCAGAATCTCCCCCCGGTCCGGAACGCGGCCGGCCGCCGCGGTGATGAGCCCCCCGATCGTGTCGACCTCTTCCGCCTCGGGAAGCGAAGCGAAATCGAACCCGGTCGCTTCGGAGACAGCGTCGAGCGGGGCGCGCGCCTCGGCGATCCACCCTCCGTCGCCTGCCGCGTGGAGCGCCGGCGCCTCGTCCTCGTCGTGCTCGTCCTCGATGTCGCCGACGATCGCCTCCATCACGTCCTCGATCGACACCAGCCCGTCGGTCCCGCCATATTCGTCGATCACCAGCGCCATATGGGTGCGGGAGGCCTGCATCTTGAGCAGGAGGTCCAGCGCCGGCATCGAAGGGGGCGCGTAAAGGACGGGCCTCAGGATCTCGCGCCGCGGAGAGAGGCATGTCGAGCCCCGGCTGGCCTTCGCCGTTGGACGGCTGCTCATGCGCCGCTTTCATCAGCCCGAAACGCGGATCGGAGGCGAGGAAGACAACGAAATCGCGGATGTGGATCATGCCGCGCGGATCGTCGAGGGTCTCGTCATAGACCGGCAGGCGCGAATGGCCGGCGTCGCGAAAGCAGTCGAGCACCTCGCTCAAGGGGGTGTCGAGCGCGAGCGCGATGATGTCTGCGCGCGGCACCATCACGTCCTCGACCCTGACCTCGTGCAGCGCCAGCACGTTCTTGAGGATGGCGCGCTCCTGGGGCGTGAACTCCTCGCTCGCGCTCTCCTCGATCGCATCTTCGATATCGTCGCGCGCCGAGGGCGGCTCCAGGCCGAACAAGGCCCGCACGCGCTCAAACAGGCCCGAAGGCTGTTCGCGGGTAACGCTGGCCGGCGCCTCCGGCGCCGGCTCCCTGTCGTCCGTCACGGTCATCCGCCAGCGACTGCGCGCGCGTAGGGGTCGGCCGCCCCGAGCCGCGCCAGAATTCGTGTTTCGAGCGCCTCCATGCGCTCCGCCTCTGCGTCCGTCTCGTGATCGTAGCCGATCAGATGCAAAAATCCATGGGCGATAAGGTGGCGATAATGGTCGGCGAGCGGCACGCCAAGCTCCCCGGCCTCGCGCGCGAGCGTCTCGAAGGCGAGCGCGATGTCGCCCAGCGCCCCATAGCCCGTCGCGAGGCGGGCGTCCTTCCGGACGCCCTTTGGGGCGGCGCCGGGAGGTCCGGACCGGGCCGCCGGGAAGGAGAGCACGTTGGTCGGCTTGTCGATTCCGCGCCAGCGCGCATTGAGCGCGCGCAACAGCGGCGTCGTCGGCGAGGCAGAGGCTCACGTCGCCGCCATAGGGCGTCTGTAAGGACGCCCGCCCTTCCGGACGGTCTATGCCCGGCCCTGCGCTTTCCGCTGCGGCGGCGATCGTCTCGCGCGCGATGGCCCGCGCCCGAGGCAATTCCCGCCACAGGCGCGAGGATACGCTGATGTCGAGCGAAACCTTCATCTGGCCGCGGTCGGCTGCCCCTGCTCGCCCGCGCGCCCATAAGCCTCGACGATCTGGCGCACGAGATCGTGGCGCACGACGTCGACATGGGTGAAGCGGACATGGCCGATGCGCGGGATCGACTTGAGTAACCCGATCGCGTCGCCAAGCCCCGATTTCTGTCCGGGCGCGAGGTCGATCTGGCTCGGATCGCCGTTGACCATCATCCGCGAACCCTCGCCAAGGCGGGTCAGGAACATCTTCATCTGCATGGCGGTCGCGTTCTGCGCTTCGTCCAGAAGGATAGCGGCCTTGGACAAGGTCCGCCCGCGCATGAAGGCGAGCGGCGCAATCTCGATCATGCCGGTCTGCATGCCCCGTTCGACCATGCGTCCGTCCATGAAGTCGTAGAGCGCGTCATAGATCGGGCGCAGGTAGGGATCGACCTTCTCGCGCATGTCGCCGGGCAGAAAGCCGAGGCGCTCGCCGGCTTCGACCGCGGGACGCGACAGCACCAGCCGTTCGACGAGACCCTGCTCGAGCAGCGACACCGCATGGCCGACCGCAAGCCAGGTCTTGCCGGTGCCGGCCGGGCCTTCGGCGAACACCAGCTCACATTTGCGCAAGGCCGCCAGATACTGGTCCTGCGCCGCGGATCTAGCGCGCACGACGCCGCGCTTGCGCGTCTTGATGACGCTGAAACTGTCCTTGGACCCCTCCACGCCGGGGAACAGAAGCCCCTGATAGGCGCTCTCGGCGATCACGCCCTCGACGTCGCCTTCGCTTGCCGGCTGACCCTGTTTGACGCGTTCGTACAGCATCTCGAACACCCGGCGCGCCTGCTCGCTCGCCTCGCGCGGGCCCTTGATCACGACCTGATTGCCGTTGGCGTAGGCCGAGACGCCGAGCGAGCGCTCGATGCGGGCAAGGTTCTGGTCGTAATGGCCGAAGACCACCGAGGCGGTGGCGTTATCGGGGAAAGCGATGGCGATTTCGGCAGGCTTGGATTCGCGGAGCGTCGGATTGATGACCGGGGGGGCGGCTGCGATGCGCGTCGGCGACATGTCCTGCGGCTTCAAATTGGCTCTCTCCGTTGGTTCCCGTCCAGGTTCAGAATCATCTCTCACGCTACTAAAGTTCCGATTTACGACGCTGTCGCGACAATGCGTCCGCGCAGCGAATGAGGCTCGGCGGCGAGGATTTCGACGTTCGCGAGCGCGCCGATGAGCGACCTGGGCCCTTCGGCGAACACCGACTGCATATGGGGCGACCGTCCGATGACCTGGCCCTCGCGCCGGCCCTTCTTCTCGAACAGAACCTCGACGCGCCGGCCGATCGTCGCCCGGTTGAAGGCCTGCCGCTCATCCTCGATGAGCGCCTGAAGCTCAGCGAGGCGGCGCGCCTTCGTCGCTTCGTCGATCTGGCCGGACATTTCGGCGGCGGGCGTTCCGGGCCGGGGCGAATATTTGAAGGCGTAGGCCGAGGCGAAGCCGACCGCGCGGACGAGCGCAAGCGTCGCCTCGAAGTCAGCGTCGCTCTCGCCCGGATAGCCGACGATGAAGTCCGAGGAGAGGGCGATATCCGGGCGCGCGGCGCGCACGCGCTCGACGATGTCCAGATAGTCGGCGGCGCGATGGCGCCGGTTCATCGACTTCAGCACCGCGTCCGAGCCGGACTGAACGGGGAGATGGAGATAGGGCGCGAGCTCAGGGATGTCGCGATGGGCTTCGATCAGGTCCTCGCTCATGTCGTTCGGGTGCGAGGTCGTGTAGCGCACGCGGGCGATTCCCGGGACGGCCGCGGCGGCGCGGATGAGCGCCGCCAGTCCCAACGTCCGGCCATGCGCGTCGAGCCCGTGATAGGCGTTGACGTTCTGGCCGATGAGCGTGACCTCGCGCACCCCCGCGCTCGCGAGGCGCGCGATCTCGCCGAGGATCTGAGCCACCGGCCGCGAGGCCTCGGCGCCCCGGGTGTAGGGCACGACGCAGAACGAGCAGAACTTGTCGCAGCCCTCCTGCACGGTCACGAAGGCGGCGACGCCGCGGCGGCGAATGGCGTCAGGCGGGGCCGCCGGAAGGCTCGAGAACTTGTCCTCGGCCGGAAAGTCCGTGTCCACGACGCCCGGGCGGATGCGCGCCTCGCTGAGGAGCTCAGGCAGGCGATGATAGCTCTGGGGCCCGACGACAATATCGACCGCGGGTTGGCGGCGCAGGATCTCCGCCCCCTCCGCCTGGGCGACACAGCCCGCGACGACCAGCGTCGTCCGGCGGCCCGTCCGGCCGCGTTCCTCCTTGAGCTCACGCAGCTTGCCGAGTTCGGAAAAGATCTTTTCCGACGCGCGTTCGCGGATATGGCAGGTGTTGAGAACGATGAGCTCGGCGTCCTCGACGAGGGCCGTCTCCCGGTATCCCGCCTCGGCGGCGAGATCGCCCATGCGCTCGGCGTCGTAGACGTTCATCTGGCATCCGAATGACTTGATGAACGCCCGTGGGGTCCGCGCGCGGTCTGCGACCCCATCGGCGCCTTCAAGCACAATCGATTCGGACAATTAGGGGCTCCAGAGGGGTCCGTTGATAATGTAGGCGCTTTCCGGTCCCGGGGAAATAGGCCGTTAGATAACATTCTGAACCGCAGCCGCCCGTGCGACCCCCTCAACCCAGCGCCTTGCGCATGACGACGGCCGCCGTCCGGGTTCCGTCCTTGCGGCGATAGTAGCCGGCCCGCTCCCCGACTTTGACGAATCCGAAGCGCTCGTACAGGGCGAGCGCCGGGGCGTTGTCCTTGGCGACCTCGAGGAACATCGCCTTCGCCCCCGCATTCGCCGCCTGGCGCAGGTTCTCGCTTAAGAAGCGCTCGCCCCACCCCCTTGCCCTGGAAGGAGACGTCGACCGCGATGGTGAGGATCTCCGCTTCGTCCGCCGCGAAGCGCGAGAGCACGAACCCGCGCAGGCGTCCATTGACCGGATCGAGCGCCGCGGCGCCCACGGTCGAGGAACTCGCGATCAGGGCAGCGATCTCCTGGGCCGACCAGGGATGGGCGAAGCCCTGGCCGTGCAGGCGGGCGCAGGCCTGCGCCCGGTCGGGCCTGAGAAGGCGGATGACCGGCGGCGGGGATCGGCTGAGGCCGAAGATCATGGGTTTTGGCCGAGGCGCGCTCAGGCCGGCGCGCGAGCGATGGATTCCGGCCGCATTCGGTCGCGCGTCGGGCGGCTTCACATAGAGGGGGCGCGCGGGACTGTTGGCGGGGTCGACGGCGAGGCCCATCCAGGCCAGGGCGACAATGTCCGGCGCGGCGCTCGCGGCGTCGAGGTCATAAGGCAGCCCGGCCCGCTGCGCTTCGCCGGCGACAAGAGCGGCCGCGTCGCCAGCGAGCCAGGCTGGCCCCGCGCCGATCGCGCGCACGCACTCCCGGGGGGTGTCGCAGCGAGGCTGCCCCCGCGGGCGGCCGGATGGCTCGAACAACTGGAAATAGATCGAGCCGTGGCGGGCGTCGATCGCGGCTGCGATAATTCCGGTCCGGGGCTCGCTGAGGAGGGGCGCGGCGAAGGCGGCGAGAGTCGAAACGCCGACCACGGGAACGCCGAGCGCCACCCCCATCGCCCGCGCCATGGCGAGGCCGATGCGGATGCCGGTGAAGGAGCCGGGACCGGTCGCGACCGCGATGCGCGTCAGCGAAGGAAAGCCGCCGTCGACGCCGCGCATGGCCTCTTCCACCATCGGCGCGAGGGCGTCGGCGTGGCCCCGCGTCATCGGCCGGCTCAGCGCCGCGAACGGCTCAGCCCGGCCGCTTTCCGTAACCGCGACCGACGCGGCGCCAACGGACGTGTCGATCGCCAGAATGCGCATGTCCGTTCCCGACCTCGCTATCGCGTGATGAGCGTCCCCGCGCCGTAGTCGGTGAGCAGCTCGATCAGCACCGCATGGGGGACCTTGCCGTCCAGGATCACCACGCCCTCGACGCCCCGCTCCAGCGCATAGATGCAGGTCTCGACCTTGGGGATCATGCCGCCGGTGATCGTGCCGTCGGCGATGAGGGCGCGGATGTCGTCGATCCGCAGTTCCTTGATGAGCGCACGGTTCCTGTCGAGGACGCCCGGAACGTCGGTCAGGAACAGGAGGCGCTTGGCGTGAAGCGCGCCGGCGACGGCGCCGGCGAACGTGTCGGCGTTGATGTTGTAGGTCTGCCCGTCGGCCCCCTGCGCGATCGGCGCCAGGACAGGGATCAGCTCGCGGCCGAGGATCTGCTCGAGCACGGTCGCGTCGACCTTGTCCGGCTCGCCGACAAAGCCGAGATCGACGACGTCCTCGCCGGCCGCGTGCGGGCGGTGGACCTTGCGCGCGCTGACCATGGCGCCGTCCTTGCCGCAGAGGCCGACCGCGCGGCCGCCCTCGGCGTTGATCGAGCCTACGATCTGCTTGTTGATCGATCCGGCGAGCACCATCTCGACGATCTCCATCGTCGGCTTGTCGGTGACGCGCAAGCCCCCGGAGAAGTGCGATTCGATGCCGAGCTTCTTCAGCATCAGGCCGATCTGCGGGCCCCCGCCGTGCACGACCACCGGATTGATGCCGGACTGCTCGAGAAGCACCATGTCCTTGGCGAAGTCGCGCGCCTTGTCCTCATCCCCCATGGCGTGGCCGCCGTACTTCACCACGACGATCGCGTCGTCGTAGCGCAGCATGTGCGGCAGCGCCTGCATGAGGATTTCGGACTGCTGCTGCGGCGTGGGATTGAGGGGCTCGGGCAAGTGGGGCTCGCAAAGGCGGGATCGCGCCTGCTTCTAGCGGTTCATGGGTTGAAGCTCAAACGGCGCGGACTTTTGAGGCGGGGGCCGAACATTATTGGATTTGACCGCACTCCGCCGCCCGCCGATACTCCCGGCAGGACTTGGGCCGGGGCGGCGCGGGCCGCACAATCGAGGGAGACGATGATGAGGCTTTCAGCAGTTCTGGCGTTATCGGGCGCAATCGCGCTCTCGTCCGTGACCGCCGCATTCGCCGGCGATCCGGAAAGCTGCAAGACCGTGAAATTCTCCGACGTCGGATGGACGGACATCACTGCGACGACCGCGATCGCCAGCGAAATCCTCAAAGGCCTCAGCTATACGCCGAAGATCACGGTCCTCTCGGTTCCCGTCACCTACGCATCGATGAAGAACAAGGACATCGACGTGTTCCTCGGCAACTGGGAGCCGTCGATGGAGAACGACCGCAAGCCCTATGTCGCGGACAAGTCGGTGGTCGTGGTCGGCGCGAACCTGCCGGTCGGCGCCAAATATACGCTGGCCGTCCCGCAATACACCTATGACAAGGGCCTGAAGGACTTCAAGGATATCGATAAGTTCAAGGATTCCCTGCACGGCAAGATCTTCGGCATCGAGCCCGGCAACGACGGCAACCGCCTCGTCCTCGACCTCATCAAGGGCGACAAGTTCGGACTCAAGGATTTCCAGCTGGTCGAATCGAGCGAGCAGGGGATGCTGTCGGAAGTGCAGCGCGCCACCAGCCACAAGGAAGACGTCGTCTTCCTCGGTTGGGCGCCCCATCCGATGAACGTCAACTTCAAGATCGAGTACCTGACCGGCGGCGATGACAGCTTCGGGCCGAATTTCGGCGGCGCGGTCGTCTACACCAACGAGCGCGCCGGCTGGGCGGAAGAATGCCCGAACGCCGCCAAGCTGATCAAGAATCTCGTCTACACCGTCGACATCGAAAACCTGGTGATGAACAAGATCCTCACCGACGGCGACGAAGGGCCGAAGGCGGCGCAGCAGTGGCTCAAGACCAATCCGCCGCAGCTCACCGCGTGGCTCGATGGCGTGACGACGTTCGACGGCAAGCCGGGGCTCGAGGCGGTCAAGAAGAGCCTCGGCCTCTAGCCTAACTCAACGTCCGGGTGAGCCTCCTTCCGTCCGCGCTATGCGCGGGCGGCGTCCTTGAAGCGGGTTCGTCGGCGCTACTCCTTGGAGGGACGGGGTTGGAGAGCTGGTTCACCGAGCCGAAGATACCGCTCGGGCGCTGGGTCAAGATCGGGATCACCTGGCTGCAGGACAACGCCGCCGGTTTCTTCGATGCGGTGACGGCGGCGATCGATTTTATGGTCGACGGCTTCACTGCAGTCCTGCTCCACATCCCGTTCCTCGTGGTCGTTTTTGCGCTGGCTGCGCTCGCCTACTGGCTGCACAGGTCCTGGCGGCTGGCGGCCTTCGTCGTCATCGCCTTCCTCTTCATCGCCAATCTCGGCTATTGGCAGGCGACGGTCGAAACGATCTCGCTCGTCGGGTTCGCGACGCTGACCAGCGTCATCATCGGGGTTCCGGTCGGCGTCGCCTCGGCCCATCGGCCCTGGCTCTACGCCGCGCTGCGGCCGCTGCTCGACCTCATGCAGACGCTGCCGACCTTCGTCTACCTGATCCCCACTCTCGTCCTCTTTCATCTCGGCTCGGCGCCGGGGCTGATCTCGACGGTCATTTTCGCCATCGCCGCGCCGATCCGCCTCACCCATCTCGGCATCGCCTCGGCGCCGGTGCCGCTGAAGGAAGCGGGCGAGGCGTTCGGCGCGACCAAGCGGCAATTGTTGTGGAAGGTGGAATTGCCCTATGCGCTGCCGACCATCATGGCCGGCATCACCCAGTGCATCATGCTGAGCCTGTCGATGGTCGTCATCGCCGCGCTGGTCGGCGCGTCAGGGCTCGGCGTGCCGGTGGTGCGGGCGCTCGGAACCGTCAACATTCCGATGGGCATCGAGGCCGGCGTGTCGATCGTGCTGCTCGCGATCGTGCTCGATCGCGTCTTCCGCAACCCCGAGCGGAAAGGAAGCGCCTGACAATGTCGGCCGTGGTTTTCGACAATGTCGACATCGTGTTCGGCGACAAGCAGGCCCAGGCGCTGGCGCTCATCGACAAGGGCGCGACGCGCGACGAGATTCTCAAGACGACCGGCGTGGTTCTCGGGGCGGCCGGGATCAATCTCTCGATCGAACCGAGCGAAATCTGCGTGCTCATGGGCCTTTCGGGGTCTGGCAAGTCGACGATCCTGCGGGCGGTCAACGGCCTCAACAAGGTGGCGCGGGGCAAGGTTCTGGTCCGCAACGGAAATGGAGCGATCGACGTCGCCCATTGCAGCGCCGATGAACTGAGGATGCTGCGCACGAGCCGCATCGCCATGGTGTTCCAGCAGTTCGCTCTTTTGCCGTGGCGCACGGTCAAGGAGAATGTCGCGTTCGGGCTCGAGCTTCGGCGCATGCCCAAGGCGCAAATCGACAAGATCGTCGCCGACAAGCTCGCCATGGTGGGTCTGACGCAATGGGCGGAAAAATTCGGCCATGAGCTGTCGGGCGGCATGCAGCAGCGCGTGGGTCTGGCGCGCGCTTTCGCCACCGACGCCGACATTCTGCTCATGGACGAGCCGTTCTCCGCGCTCGATCCCTTGATCCGCGACAAGCTGCAGGACGAGCTGCTTCTCCTGCAGAAGGATCTCAAGAAGACGATCATTTTCGTCAGCCACGATCTCGACGAAGCGCTGAAGATCGGCAACCGGATCGCGATCCTCGAAGGCGGCCGGGTCGTTCAATGGGGGACGGCGGAAGACATCCTGCTGCGCCCCGCCGACGCCTATGTGGCGGAATTCGTCAAGCACATGAACCCGCTCAACGTGCTGCGCGGCAGCGCGCTGATGACGCCCGCGGCGTCGCTGCGCCGCAGCGCGCACGAAGTGATGCTCGACCGGGACGGCCGCGTTCGGGTGCAGCTCGACAGCGAAGACAGGCCGGTCGGCGTCACCCTCGACGGCGCGGCCGGCAGAATGGCGAACGCGGATGGAGCGACCGGCGAAACGCCTCGTGACGATGTCGACGTCGTGGTCGCGCCGATCGACTTGAAGATGCGATCGGCGATCGCGCTGCGCCGCGTCTCGGGCAACCCGATCGTTCTGGTCGACCAGCTTGGCCGGATGGCCGGATTGTGCGGCGACGACGAAATCTACCGCGCGCTGCTCCAGCAGCGCCGGGCCGGGGTGGAAGGCTGAAGGTCTTGCGATCCCGCGGGTTCATGCCTAATTCACGATCAATTGGTGAGTATGAAAATTTGCCTTTGTCGCCCTTCGGCGCCACAGAGCATCGTCTGAGGTGAGCGTCCGAAATGCCCGTCATTATCAATAGCCAGGAAATCCACCCGTTCCTGCCGTCGCTTGGCAGCCCGCTGGCGATCGACCGCAGCCAGGCCGAACAGCAGGACATTCGTCCCCTCGAGATCGCCATCATCAATCTGATGGCGGACAAGATCTCGACCGAGCGCCAGCTCGCGCTCTGGCTCGGCAACACCATGCTGCAGGTGAACCTCAGCTTCGTTGCGACGGATTCCTACGTGCGCGGCGTCGCGGCCGGTAGGCACACGCGCAACACCCCGGCCGACCACATCCGCAAGTTCTACAATCCCTTCAGCGAGGTGAGCGACAAGAAGTTCGACGGTTTCATCGTCACCGGCGTCAACGCGCTGAAAGACCGGGTCGAGCAGGAGACCTTCTGGCCGGAGGTCGCCGACATCCTGCAATGGACGACGACGAACGCCTTCTCCTGCCTCTTCCTCTGCTGGGGCGCGAAGGCCGCGCTGAAATTCTTCCACGACATCGACAGCCATAAGGGCAAGCAGAAGCTGTTCGGCCTGTTCGAGCACCGGCTGCTGTCGGACAAGACCGGGCTCCTGTTCGGCTTTCCGGACCTCTTCCCGGCCCCGGTGTCGCGCTGGAAGAGCCCGCGGCGCGAGGATATCCTGAAAGTCCCGGCGCTCGAGATCGTGGCCGATTCCGAGGAGGCTGGGCCGAACATGCTGGTCGAGTCCGAACCGCTCGACGATGACAGCGCGCTCTTTCCCCGCCGGGTCTATATTCTCAATCACCCCGAATACGAGACGGACACGCTCGGCGTCGAATATCATCGCGACTCGGCGAACGATCCGGCCTGGCCGCTGCCGAAGCACTATTTCCCCGGCGACGATCCGTCGCGCGCCGCGCCCAATTTATGGCGCCACACGGCGCATATCTACACGAATTGGGTCAAGGCCGTGTACGAGTCGACGCCCTACAACATCGACATGATCCCCAGTCCGCCGAAGCGCGCCGAGGCCGTGCAGGCGCGCAGCGCGGCGTTCGCGGGGTTTTAAGGGCAACCGCGGGCGAGCCCCGGTTCGGCGCGCGCTCGGGCGTCCAGGATTTTACCGTCCTTCCGGGGAGCGGCGGAGCTTCGGTCCGTCGCGAGGTCCGGGCCGCCGGGGGACGACGGGTTGGCGGTTCTGCGCGGCCTGCTTCAGCGCCTCGTTCATGCGGCTTTGCCAGCCCGGGCCTTCGGCCTTGAACGCCTCGACGACGGACTGGTCGAGGCGAAGGCTGACAAGCAGCTTCGTCGGGGCTTTCTGTTTGCCGCGCACACGTCTCGCGTTCGCCGCCAATTCTGGGAAGATCTCGGCGAACGGCTTCGCCTTCGCCATTTCTTCGGCGGTCCATTCGGGGTTGTCCGAGACCTCGTTCCAATCGGCTGTCGTATAGGCCCCGCGCGCCTGCCCGGTTTTTATCCTAGCGGTCATGGAGCATGATCCTTTCCTTCCTGCTTGCCAGGCGCATCGAGACCACCGCGACCGCTTCCGAGCCGAGCGGGGTGAAGATCACAGCGATCACGACCTCCGGTCGGAGGTGGCCGATCGCCTTGAATCGACGCCCTTGCGCCGGCACGATGAGTGAATTCAGAAAGAAATCGAGGTCGAGGTCGGCAAAGTTCAACCCGTGTTTTTCGAGGTTGGCGAGGCGCTTGGCGTTGTCCCAGGTTATGATCACGGGCTATTATGTATCTACAGAAAGATAGCTGGAGGCGCAAGCGCAGCCGCGCTCACTTTCCGCTCCGTCCATGCTCGGCATAAAGCCGTCCCGTGCGCGTCTCGAGAAACCGCTCGAGCGGGATCGTCTCCTGCTTGAGAAAGCCCGCGGGCGCCAGCGCGCCTGAGCGCGCCATCTCGATCACGGCGACGACGGAAGCGGCCGTCGTCCAGGCGATCGCCGTCCGCGACTGGCCCTTGATCTCGATTGGATAGTAGGCGCGCACGAATTCCCTGCGGCCGAGGCGCCCGCTGGTCCAGCCTTCGGCCGCGGCATGGACATAGACCACGTCGTCGTCGACCGGAGGCTTGGCGTGAGTGAGGATCTTGCCGGCCGCGGCGCGATCCTCACGCATGAGCAGCTCGTGGAAAAATTCATCAGCGAGGCATGGCCCGGATAACGCAGGCTTTTGTAGTCGAGGTTCTCGACCCTGCCGGCGAAGGTCTCGCACATCGTGCCCAAGCCGCCGGAGGTGGTGAAAGCCTCGAGCCGGACGCCGCCGACATAGACCGTCTCCAGCCATTCCATCGCCGAGACGGTCTTCAAAACGCCCTCTTCGATCACTTCGCAATCGTTGAGATATTCGTTGACGACGCCCTCGGGCGACCAGTTGAAGGCATAACCAAGAAGACCAGTCGGATGCTGCGGCAGCGCGCCGACCCTCAGCCGAATCGAGCGCACGCGTTCAAACCGCGCCGCCAGATGCGCGCCGACGATTCCGATGAAGCCTGGCGCAAGCCCGCATTGCGGCGCCATGATTCCTTTCGACGATTGCGGCCAGCGCGCGGATATGCTTCGTCGTCGCGACGTCCTCGGTGAGATCGAAATAGTGAAGCCCGAGCGCGTGCGCCGCCGACGCGACCTCCTTGTTGAACGCGTAAGGCAGACAGGAGAGAACGGCCTCGCGTCCGGCGAGCGCCTCGCTCATCGCGCGAGCGTCGCCAAGGTCGACGACATGGACGGGGAACGGCGCGTCGGGAAAAGGACGCGCGTCGACGCCTGCGACATCGAACCCGGTGTCGGACAAAAGCTCAGCGGCGAGGCGGCCGACCTTGCCGAGGCCGAGCACGGCGATTTTGGTGAACATCCGCGCCGATCCCCTCTCTCTGCGACTTTCGTCGCGGCGGCGAGATCTTAGCCCTTCAGCGCCTTGTTCGCCGGATCATAAGGGCTGTCGGGAATCACGACCGCCCGGCGCGTCTCGCCGAGTATGCGCACGTCGACCTCGCCGCCAACCTGCGAGAACTCAGGATCGACCATCGCCAGCGCCAGCGATTTGCCGGTCCGCCATCCGTAGCCGCCGGATGTCGTGCGGCCAACCATCGCGCCGTTCTTCATGACCGGCTCGGAGCCGCGCGCATCGGCGTCGCTCACGCCCTCAACCTCGAGCGTCACGAGCTTGTTGGCGAAGCCCTTGTCCCTCCAGGCGACGAGCGCGTCGCGGCCAAGAAACGGACCTCTGTCTAGATCGACGAACCGTTCGAGGCCGGATTCGAGCGCCGCATATTCGATCGACAGCTCCCGTCCGACCAGCTTGTAGGACTTCTCCAGTCTCAGCGAATCCATGGCGCGGATCCCGAACGGTTTGATCCCGAACGGCGCGCCAGCCGTCATCAGCGCGTCGAAGATCGCATTCTGCATCTCGATCGGATGGTGCAGCTCGTAGCCAAGCTCGCCAACGAAATTGACCCGCATGGCGATAAGGCCCGCGCTCCTGACCGACATGCGCCGCGCGGTGAGCCACGGGAACGCTTCGTTGGAGACGTCGATGTCGGCGACTTTGGCCAGGACCTCGCGCGAGCGCGGGCCAGCGAGCACGAGCACGCCGCGCTCGGTCGTCACCTTGTCGATGCGCACGCTATCGTCCGCGGGCAGGAGCTTTTCCAGCGTATCGAGATCATGCGTCTCGAGCGCTCCAGCCGAGATGAGGTAGAACCGCTCCGGCCCGATGCGGGTCAGCGTGAACTCTGCGCGCACGCCGCCGCGTAGGTTGAGAAGATAGGTCAGCGTGACGCGGCCGGCTTTCTTCGGGACGCGATTGGTGAGGATGGAGTTGAGCCAGGCCTCGGCGCCGGGCCCGGAAACCTCGCATTTGGCGAAGGCCGACATGTCCATGATCCCGACATTGTCGTGCACGTTGCGGCACTCGTCGCCGACGAACTTAAAATAGTTCGAGCGCCGGAAGCTCCATTTCTCGCGCGGCTTCTCGCCCGGGGCTGCGGGGGGATGGTTCTCGTTGAGGAGCACGTCGGGCCTGGCGAGATCCGTGTCGCTCAACGCGTAGCCTTGCGGGGCGAACCAGTTCGGCCGCTCCCAGCCGTAAACCGAGCCGAACACCGCGCCGAGATCCTTCATCCGCCCATAGCAGGGCGTCTGGCGCAGCGGACGCGCCGCCGCGCGCTCTTCGTCGGGGTAATGCAGGGTGAAGACCTTGGCGTAGGCCTCCTCGTTCTTCTCGATGAGATAGCCTTTGTCCGCATAGGGGCCGAAGCGCCGCGGATCGACGCCAAGCATGTCGATGCTCGGCTCGCCTTCGACGATCCACTCGGCGAGTTGCCATCCGGCGCCGCCTGCGGCGGTCACGCCGAACGAATGGCCCTCGTTGAGCCAGAAATTCTTCACGCCCGGCGCGGGGCCGACGATCGGCGAGCCGTCGGGCGTATAGGCGATCGCGCCGTTATAGACCTTCTTGACGCCGACCTCGCCGAACGCGGGCACACGCGCGATCGCGGTCTCGATATGAGGCCCGAGGCGATCGAGGTCCTCGGGAAAGAGCTCATATTCGCTGTCGGCTGATGGCCCGTCGACATAGCAGGCGGGCGCGCCTTTTTCGTATGGGCCGAGCAGGAGGCCGCCCGCCTCCTCGCGCATGTACCAGGACGAATCCGAACTTCTCGCAAAACCCCCATTTCCGGCAGGCCTTGCGCCTTGCGCTTGACGATCTCGGGATGCGCTTCGGTGACGATATACTGGTGCTCGACCGGGATCACGGGCACATCGATCCCGACCATGGCGCCTGTCGTCCGGGCGAAATTGCCGGTCGCCGACACGACGTGCTCGCAAGTTACGTCGCCCTTGTCGGTTAGGACCTTCCATTCGCCGTTCGGCAGCCGCTCGATGCCGCTCACGGTCGTATGGCGGTTGATCTCCGCCCCGCGATTGCGGGCGCCGCGCGCCAAAGCCTGCGTGAGGTCGGCGGGCTGGATATAGCCGTCCTCGGGATGCTGGATCGCGCCGATGATTCCCTGAACATCGCAGAGCGGCCAGATCTCCTTGACCTCTTTTGGCTTCAGGAACTTCACCTTGACGCCGATCGTCTCCGCGACGCCGGCATAGTAATTGTATTCGTCCATCCGGTCGCGGGTGCGCGCGAGGCGGATGTTGGACACCTGGCGAAGGCCAGGATCGAGCCCGGTCTCCTGTTCGAGCGTCTGGTAGAGCGCGACCGAATATTTATGGATCTGCCCGACCGAGTAGCTGAGGTTGAACAGCGGCAACAGACCCGCCGCGTGCCAGGTCGAGCCTGAGGTCAGCTCCTTGCGCTCGATGAGCACGCTGTCGGCCCAGCCCTTCCTCGCGAGATGATAGAGCGTCGACACGCCGACGACTCCCCCGCCAATCACCACAGCCCGCGCGTGCGTTCTCATCACATCCTCTTGAACTCGGTCGTTTCGGGCCGATCATTCATTGACTGTCATCCCGTCACTTGTACGATGACCGACAAGCAAAGGGAGGAGCGGCAATCATGGGCGGACCGGTCACGAGCGCTTTTCGAGTCACGGCTTTCTCTTGTCTCTTGATCGCAGGCGCCGCGCACGCTGATTGTCTCAAGGGAAACTCGGGCATTCCTCCGGGCGCAAACACAACCGATCCGAAGGCGCCGTTCTACATTGACACGACGGACCTCGACTTCAAAACCCTGCCGCCGACGCGCGACCCCAAGAATCCGAACTATCCCCAAGCAACCGAATTGCCGGACGGCACGCTTCCCCCGAGTGGCGCCGAAGGCAATTTCATCATCGGACCGACCCACAAGCCGGCGCCGGAGCTTACCGCCCAGGACGGCGTGCCGGCGGGCAAGGTTTACAGCTTCACGATGTCGTCGAACGACAGCACGGTCTACGACCCGGGCATGATCCGCGACGATCCGAATGGCTGCCTCAACGCCTCGGTCTTCACCGGCAGGACGGCGCCCGGCGACAAGTCGAATCTGATCGTTCCGACCGCCCACGCCGGCATCTGGACGCGACCCGTCGACGTCTATGTTCCGCCGGGCTATGCGGCCGGAACCGAGATCCCGTTCATCGTCCTCGGCGACGGCGGGCCGCACGGCTTCTTCAATGAAAAGATGTTCTTCACCGTCCTCGACAATCTCATCCACGAGCATCGCGTGCCGCCGATGGCCGCGATCAGCATCGGCGCGGGCGGCCAGGACGCGCAAGGGAGCGAGCGCGGGCTCGAATACGATGCGGTCAACGGCGCTTATGCGGAATTCGTCGAAAACGAAGTGCTGCCGCTCGCCGAAAAGACCGCGAATGTGAAGCTCACCAAGAACCCGGATGACCGCGCGACGATGGGCATCAGCTCGAGCGGTGTCGCGGCCTTCACCATGGCCTGGTTCCATCCCGAGTTCTATCATCGGGTGCTCGCCTATTCGCCGACGGTCGTGAACCAGGAATGGCCGCACAATCCTGCCCTGCCGGGCGGCGCCTGGGAGTATCACAGCCCTTGGGCGGGAGCGCCGGTCCCCGACCTCGACGTCGAGGGCGTCCACGTCTCGAAGACGGACACGCGCTTTGCCGCGCCGCTCATTCCCAATAGCCCCGTCAAGCCGATCCGCATCTGGTTCGAGACCGGGGATCAGGACCTGTTCTATCCCGTGACGCCGGTCGCGGACGGCATGCATGACTGGACGCTGGCGGATGAGCGCTTCGCCAAGGTTCTCGCCGACAAGGGCTATCACTACCAGTTCCTGTTCTCCCGCAACGCGCATCATGTCGACAAGGCGACCGTGGCTCAGACCTTGCCCGCGGCGCTCGAATGGCTGTGGAGAGGCTATCCGATGCAATAGCGTCATCGATCGGCCGCAGCCCGAATCCTAATAGGTTGCGTCCGGCATCGAGGCTTTCCGCTTGTCGATGAATTCGCGGATCGCCTCGTCCTTCGCCGGATCGAGCGGCGGAGGCTCGTATTCGGCCAGCATCGACTTCCACAACGCATTGGCGCGGGTCGCGGCGTCCTTCGAACCCTCTTCGCGCCACTGCTCGACCGAATTGTTGTCGGCGATGTTGGAGCGATAGAAGGCGGTCTCGAAATTGGCTTGCGTATGGGCGCAACCCAGAAAATGCCCGCCCGGCTCGACCTGATGGAAGGCCTCCATCGCCTGGCCGTTGGCGCTGAAATCGACCCCCTTGGCGAGCACATGCATCGCGCCGAGCTGGTCGAAGTCGAGCACGAACTTCTCATAGGATGCGGTAAGGCCGCCCTCGAGCCAGCCCGCGGCGTGCAGCACGAAATTGGCTCCAGCCAGCACCGTCGGCAGAAGGGTCTGGGCGCTCTCGTAAGCCGCCTGCGCGTCCGGGATCTTCGAGGCGCAGAGCGAGCCGCCGGTGCGGAACGGCATGTTCATCCGCCGCGCGAGCTGGCCCGCGCCGAAGATCGCCAGCGCCGCCTCGGGCGTGCCGAAGGTCGGCGCGCCCGACTGCATCGAAAGCGTCGAGACGAAGGTTCCGAACACCACCGGCGCGCCGGGCCTGGTGAGCTGGCAGAACGCCGTCCCCGCCATGACTTCGGCCAGCACCTGGGTCAGGGTGCCGGCGACCGTCACCGGGCTCATCGCGCCAGACAGGATGAAGGGCGTGATGATGC
This sequence comes from uncultured Alphaproteobacteria bacterium, assembly GCA_963764955.1. Classification (GTDB taxonomy): domain Bacteria; phylum Pseudomonadota; class Alphaproteobacteria; order Rhizobiales; family Beijerinckiaceae; genus Roseiarcus. The sequence goes on from CAVXVE010000037.1 coordinate 393,292, forward strand.
AGGCCTGGTTCGCGCGCGCATAGGCCTCCGCCGCGCCGAGCATGCTCGAATCCCAGACCAGCGGCGAATTGGCGTTGATGAGGCTGGTCATCACCGTGTTGTCGCGCACGAAGTCTTCGCCGAACAGAAGCTCGCAAATTCGCACGCTGTCCTCGGCGCGCTCGGGCTTGGTCACCGAGCCCATGAACGGCTTGTCCGAATATTTGAGATGCGCGTACACCATCTCGAAATGCCGCTTGTTGACCGGCAGATCGACCGGCTCGCACACCGTGCCGCCGGAATGGTGGATGAAGGGGCTGAGATACGCGAGCTTGACGAAGTTCTGGAAGTCCTCGAGCGTGCCGTAGCGGCGCCCCTTTGTCGAGGTCGTGGACGAACGGCGAGCCGTAATTGGGGGCGAACACCATGGCGTCGCCGCCGATCTTGACATTGCGCTCGGGGTTGCGCGCGTGCTGCACATATTGCGCGGGCGTCGTGGCGCAGAGGCGACGCGCAAGGCCGCGGGGAAAACGCACCCGCTCGCCCTTGATGTCGCAGCCGGCGTCGCGAAAGAGCGCGAGCGCCCGGGGAAAGTCGCGGAACTCGATGCCGATTTCCTCGAGCAGCGTCTCGGCGTTGCGCTCGATCGTGTCGAGCCCTTCTTCGCTCACGAGCTCGGTCAGCGGAATCTTGCGGGTGATGTAGGGGATGGAGGCGAGCGAAGCTTTCGCGCGCGCCGAGCGGCGCGCTTCGCGGCCGCGGCGCGGCTCCCTGGCGGCGGCCTGGGCATGGTCAGACATCGGCGTCTCCTCAGGCGCGTTTAAGCGCGCTATTCGACTCTGAATCCTTGCGCCAAGCCGATAGAGAATTGAAGCCGCAAAATTCCGTTGCAGGCATGAGCCAACCGAATGCGTGCTGTTCGTGGAAACAAAGACAAGGCCAATCGCGACGGCTATCGCGCCCGCCAGGGGTCGAGGAGCGGGGCGCCGCTTAACTCGAAGTCGCGGGTGTTGCGCGTGACCAGAGTAAGGTCGCGGCTGAGAGCGGTCGCCGCGATCAGCGCGTCAATGACCGGAAGGTTTCGGCTCGCCGACAATTCGCCCCAACGCAGGGCTATCGCGGAGTCGACAGGCAAAATCCGGTCCCCGAAATGGGCCGCGATGCCTTCGACCCAGGCCCCAAGCCGGCCGGCCGCTTCCGGGTCGGCGCGGCTCTTCAAGGCGACTCCCTTGCGCAATTCTCCCAGCGTCAAAACGCTCAGGAACAATCCGTCGCCCTCGGCCGCGGACAAGAAGGCGATAACCCCGGCATCGGGGCGAGACTTGCGGGTTTCAGCGATGACGTTCGTATCGAGGAGATACCCGGTCATCGCATCAAAGCTCGACAGCGCGCCCGGCGTCCCGATCCCGCTCGACCCCGAAGTCGTCGACCTTCGGACCATTCAGGAGGTAGGATTTGAAATCAGGGCGATGCGCGGCCAGGGCCCGATAGTCTTCGATTGACAGCACGACAGCGCTCTCCTTGCCGTGCCGAGTGATCGTCTGCGGCCCCTCGGCGCGGGCGCGCTCGATCACTTCGCTGAGCCGAGTCTTTGCGTCCTGGACCTGCCATGTCGCCATGCGAAACCAGCCATTCTGTCCTTTCCGACCAGAATATAGTCAATCTGGTTGAAATGCAACCTCGGCGAGCAAACCCATGTGCCGGTGTGATAAAGTTCAGCCGCGCCAGACCGTCCGCGCGCCATGTCGAACGTGAAGCACCCAGACTTCGCCTTCCTCGACCGTCCAGAAAACGAGATAGGGATATCGACCAACCGGCGCGCCACGGGCGGCCTCTCTTCCTGTAGGCTGACCGATTTTGGGGTTCTGACCGATCGTGTCGATTGTCCGTCTGATGGCGAGCTTCACGTTGAGAGCGCCGCGCGGGCTGCGCTTTTCAAGGTAGTTCAGAATATTTGTCAGATCGTTTTGCGCACGCCGCGTATAGCGGATGATCACAGACCGTGACGCCTCCAAAGCGCCTCGATCTCAGCGTCCGACGCGAACTCGCCTCGCCTCGCTTGCGTCAGCCCCTCGTCGATCGCCGCGAGCGTTTCGCTGTCAAGCTGGAGCGAGCCGGCTCGCGTCTCGATAGACCAGAGCAGCATCTCGGCTGTGGCGTCCTGATCCTCCGGCGGCAGTTTGCGCACTTCGGCAATCGCCAGGTCGAGAAGTCTGGTCATCGCTCAATCCTATCACGGCTCCGCCAGCCCTACCAACGGAGGACCTTTCTGAGCCCTCACCGCTGCTTCGTCTCCCAGTCCGGCGCGACATAATAGGGCGCGTTCGAGGCGGGCGGAGGATCGAGGCCGCGAATCATGTCGGCCGCCTTCTCCCCGATCATGATCGTCGGCGCGTTGAGATTGCCGTTGGTGATCGAAGGCATGATCGACGAATCGACGACACGCAGCGCCTCGACGCCGATCACCCGGGTTTCAGGATCGACCACGGCGGAGGGGTCGGCGGGCGATCCCATCTTGCAGGTGCAGGAGGGGTGGTAGGCGCTCTCGACGTGGTCGCGCACGAAGGCGTCGATCTCATCGTCGCTGACGCAGTCCGCCCCGGGCTGGATCTCGCGGCCGCGATACGGGTCGAAGGCCGCTTGCGCCAGGATCTCGCGGGTCAGGCGCACGCAGGCGCGCATCTCGATCCAGTCCTCGGGATGGCTCATATAGTTGAACCGAATGAGCGGCGGCTCGGCCGGATCAGCGACTTCAGGCGCACGGAGCCCCGGCTCTTCGACCGCATCGGCCCGACATGGGCCTGGAAGCCGTGCTCGCGAGCCAGCGTCGAGCCGTCATAGGCGACCGCCATCGGCAGGAAATGGAACTGAATGTCGGGGTAGCGGACGCCGGCGCGCGAGCGGATGAAGCCGCCCGCCTCGAAATGGTTGGAGGCGCCGAGCCCGCGCCCGCGCATCAGCCACTCGGCGCCGATGAGCGCGCGCCCGATGAGGCCCGTGTGGGCAAAGAGGGTGATCGGCTGCCTGGAGGCGACCTGAACGGTGAATTCGAGATGGTCCTGCAGGTTCTCGCCGACGCCGGGCCGGTCGGCGACCACGTCGATCCCGAGCGCGCGCAATTCCGCTGCGGGCCCTACCCCCGACAGCTTCAGGAGCTGCGGCGAGTTGATCGGGCCGCCGCAAAGAATGACCTCACGGCGCGCGCTCGCCTTTTGCTCGCGCCCGTCGCGGCGGTAGTGGACGCCGGCCGCGCGGCGCCCCTCGAAGGCGATTCCGGTCGCCAACGCACGGGTGACCACCTTGAGGTTGGGGCGTTTCATCGCTGGACGCAGATAGGCGTTGGCGGTCGACCACCGCACGCCGTCTCTCACTGTCATGTCGAGGGGGCCGAACCCTTCCTGCCGTTCGCCGTTGAGATCGGCGCTGACCGCGTAGCCCGCCTGCCGGCCCGCCTCGATGAAGGCCTCGTAGAGAGGGTTCCATTTGCGTCCATGCGAGGTCGCAACCGGTCCGGAATCGCCGCGATAGGCGTCAGCCGGCCCGCGAAAGCTCTCCGCGCGGCGGAAGTACGGCAGCACGCGCTGGTAGCCCCAGCCCTTGGCGCCCTCCTCCTCCCAGCGCTCGAAATCGAGCGCATGCCCGCGCACATAGACCATGCCGTTGATCGACGACGAACCGCCGAGAACCTTGCCGCGCGGACAGGCGAGGCGCCGGCCGCCGAGATGGGGCTCGGGCTCGCTCCGATAGCCCCAATTGTAGGTCTTGGAGTTCATCGGGATCGACAGCGCCGCTGGCATCTGGATGAAGATCGAGCGGTCGGACCCGCCATATTCCAGCACGAGCACGCTCGAGCGCCCGTCCTCGGTCAGCCGACTGGCGAGTACGCAGCCCGCCGAACCGGCCCCGACGATTATGTAATCGAAACTCTCGCCATCCATTCGAGCGGACGCTCTCTCAATCATCGTTTCAGTGCGCGAGCTAGCGATCTGGCGCAATCCTGTCGGGCTGCCCGCCAACGCGAGAATTGCGGCTAATACGAGGAGTTCAAACCTCCGCGAACCGCGCGACGCTATTTAGCGGCGCGGTCGCCGCCGCGGAGGTTTCTCGCAACGAACGCCATTCGCATGAGATGGGAAATGTTGTGCGCTCGCATCTTTTGAATGACGGAGGCTCTGTGGTGCTCGGCCGTTCTCGAGCTGATGGCCAACTGGTGAGCGATGAGCTTGGTCGGCAACCCCTCGAGAAGAAGGGCCAGCACCTCTCGCTCGCGTTGCGTCAGCAGCGTCAGCCGGGCCTTGAATTCCTTCACTTCGTCTGGAGCCTCCTGACCGTCCTCGCCGAGCGACAAGGCCTCCTCGACGGCCTCCAGCAGCGCCTCGGCGTCGAAGGGCTTCTGGACAAAGTGGAAGGCCCCCGCCTTCATCGCCAGGACGGCCGTGGGCACATCGCCGTACGCGGTTATCATGATGACGGTCGAATTGCTCGTCGCGGCGACGATACGCTTGAGGAGCTCAATCCCGCTCATGCCGGGAAGCTGGTTGTCGAGCAGAATGCACGCCGGCTCATTGACCGGGTTCAGGTTCAGGTATTCTTCGGCCGAGCCATAAGATCTCGAACTCGATCTGGGCGGTCGAGAGAAGCAAGGTCAACGCGTCCCGCACCTTGGCTTCATCATCGACGATATGCACACGGCGCTCATGCAGCATTGTGACCGGATCCATTAGTCGGCAGTTCGACCGCAAATCGTGCGCCCCCTGTCCCGATCGGCTCCCACCAGAGGCGTCCCGCATGCCTCTGAACAATTCGCCGGCTGAGATGCAATCCAAGCCCCATCCCTCGCGGCTTGGTCGTCTGATACGCGTCAAAAATGTTGTCCGCCAGCTCCGGCGCAACGCCCCTGCCATTGTCCTCAACCCGGATCGTGATCGATCCCGCGTTCGATTCGACCCGGATTATCACACGCCCGCGCCCGTCCGGCCGCTCGGAAGCGGCGTCGATCGCATTGGCGACCAGGTTGACGAGAACCTGTTCGATCTGGACCCCGTCCGCGTTGACAGCCGGGACCTGGCCCACGCTTTCAACCTCCACTTCGACCCCGCGGGAGGCGGCTTCCTCCCGGCAAATGGCGCTGATTCTCTCCGCCAAACCCGAAACGTCGAGCGCATTCAAGTTCAGGTTGCCGCTCGAAAGGAAGTCCCGGACGCGCTCCAGAACCTCGCGAGCTCGCTGAGCTTCGGCCTCCGCCTTGATGAGCGCGTCCATCACCGGCTCGCTCGCGACGCTTGACTGGAGCAGCCGCCGCGCTGCGTGCACATAGGCCGCCACTGTCGACAATGGCTGGCTGACTTCGTGAGCGAGCGCCATGCCCAAGGCGCCAGCCCGGGCGTCCGACGCCATGCGCGTCAATTCCCTCTGCTGTTCGCGCAGGCGAAGGGCGGCGTCTTTCCGCTCCGTCGTGACGGCGCCGAGCAAAAGGCCAGTGATTGAAAGCACCAGCATCAGCAACTGGAGTATGGCGAAATCAGTCGTGTCGTAGCCGATGAATGCGGTGATTGTGGCAAGAGTCAGCTGGATGGTCACCAACGCAAGCGCGACGCCAGCGTAGCCTTCCCGCATCGCCACCCAGATGACTGGCAAGAAAAGCAGGTTGAACAGATAGTACAATCTGTCGCCAACTCCGAGGAGGGCCGCAAACCCGAGACACATTCCCAAAACGAAGATGAAGACGGTGAACAATGTAGGGCCAGACCAGCGCCGGCTCGGCCGCGGCAAATACATGAATATCGCGGTCACCACAGGAATTATCGTGATGATCCCGAGCGCGTCCCCAATCCAATAGTGCGCCATCGCGACGAAGACTCTGTCATGTGGCACCTCGCCGCCAAAATACAACACTCCGCAATATATAAGGGCGGATATAGCCGCGCCTGCCGGGACAAGAAGCAGGAACGCCACGACATCAGGCAATCTGAACTGCCTGATATCGAATTTTAGTGCTTTCCTTAAAATCAAGGCGAACCCGACATAGGCAATCGTCAAGAAAAGCTCTGCCGTCACGGTCACGCCGATGCTGCGATGAACGCTGGCGATCAAGAGATCGACCAGGACGCCGCCCAGGAAGACGAACGGCGCAAACGCGACGCTTTCGATAAGCAGCGCCAGACTCAAACCATCGTCAGGGCTCCACAGCGTGATCCCGAGCCGATCGAATTCATGCCATTCCGTCAGGACGTTAAGCGCCAGATAGACCACGATGAATGCGGCGCCGGTCACCCAAAACCTGGACGCAGCCAAGGCCAGGCCGCCCCAGGACCGGGGAGACTGCAAAGGCGCGTCACTGGAATTCATCAGGGTCATTTCCATCCCCGAACCGGAAAACATGATAGGGCGTATGACTTCCAATTTGAACCGGGCTTGACTAGGTACTTTTACTCAACCGCGTTTGCCCGAATGCGGGCCCGCCGTAAACCGCCCGCGCGGGCCGATGCCGCCGCCAGTTCCGCGACAGGCGCCGGACGGCTCCCGGACGGCGTTTGTACCAGGCCTTCGAACAGGGGCGAACTCATGGGGGTCCGCGGGCTTCTGCGCCTGCGGCTCGCCGCCGCTGGTTGACCAGTCCAGCCGCTTTCGGCGAAGTCCCCCGGCAATGGACTGATTCGGAGATCGCGACATGGCCGAGAGACTTCGCGTCGCGTTGCTGTTCGGCGGCCGCTCGGCCGAGCACGACGTATCCGTCATGTCCGCCCGCAACGTGTTCCGCGCGCTCGACCCGGCGCGCTACGATACGGTTCCGATCGGCATAACCCGGTCCGGCGCCTGGCTCATGTGTTCGCTTGAAGCGGGCGCGTTCCCGGCCGCCGTTCCAGAGAGCGGACCGCGCGTGGCGCTCGTGCCGGGGGGCGGCGGGCGGCTCGCGATCCTCTCCGAGACGGAAGGGGCGGCGGCCGATTTGTCGCGTATGGTCGATGTCGTCTTCCCGGTCCTGCATGGGCCCTTCGGCGAGGACGGGACGGTCCAGGGCGCAGCCGAAATCGCCGGCGTTCCTTATGTCGGCTCGGGCGTGCTTGGCTCGGCGGCGGCGATGGACAAGGATGTCGCCAAGCGGCTCATGCGCGACGGCGGACTGCCGATCGCGCGCTTTCTCACCTTCGTCAAGGGCGACGCGCCGGCTTTTGAGGCTGTCGTCGCCGAGTTGGGCCGTCCGGTGTTCGTCAAGCCGGCGCGTCTCGGCTCGTCGGTCGGGATCAGCAAGGCGGGGACGGCGCAAGAATTCGCGCAAGCGGTCGCCGAGGCGTTCCGGCATGACCGCAAGATCCTGGTCGAGGAATATGTGCGCGGGCGCGAGATCGAGTGCGGCGTGCTCGAGGGCGAGGACGGCTCGCTCATTGCCTCGCTTCCCGGCGAGATCGCGCCCTCGAACCGCCACGGCTTCTACACCTACGAGGCCAAATATCTCGACGAGGACGGCGCTGCGATCAGGGTCCCGGCCGATCTGCCCCCGGAAGTCAGCGACAAGGTTCGCGCTCTGTCGATCGAAGCCTTCCGCGCGCTCGGCTGCGAGGGCATGGCGCGCATCGACTTTTTTCTGCGCGAAGACGGCAAGCTCGTGGTCAATGAGGTGAACACCCTGCCGGGCTTCACCAACATCAGCATGTATCCGAAGGTCATGGAGGCGCTCGGGATCGGCTATTCGGATCTGGTCGACCGCCTCATCCGCCATGCGCTCAAGCGCGGGCGGGCCTGGGGGCCACGCCCAAGCCTTAGGGTCTTCCCGCGCCGAGGCGGAATCGGAGCGGGGTCGGGGGCGCGCTGGCCTGGCGGTACGTTTACCAGCGCGCCCTAATGTTTTCAGAGCCTTATGACCCCGTTTAGTTCCGCGTCTAAATCGCGCGCATTGGCTCATTAATACGCGCGTACACTTTGTAATACGGTGACGCCTTACTCAATCACTTAACCGGCCGGTGATCGCCATTGGCCGCCCTGGCCTTCCCGACCGCTGCGCGCGCCGCGGGGGCGCGCCTGGAGATCCGCAACGACGATCATGGCGGGGGGTTAAGTCAACTCTCACCGTAATCCGCGTCACCGTAATCCGTAATCCCTCGCGCGATCGTGGCGGCGGGGACGTAACAGCATCTGTGTTCGAGACGAACCGATGCCCATGAAGTTCGCATCGATGTTGGTCCGCCTGGCCTTCGCTCCGCTTCCGGGGCCGCCCGGCGTCTTCGCGCTGCCGCTTCGCCTGATCGTCGGCTACGGATTTCTCGCCCACGGCTTCGCCAAGCTCGCGCGCGGTCCGGACAATTTCATCGCGATCCTGCACGCGATCGGCATGCCGTTTTCGTTTTTTCTGGGCTGGGCGACGATCGTCATCGAGGTGATCGGCGGAGCGCTCATCCTCTGCGGGGCCTTCGTGCCTCTCGCCTCCGTCCCCATGATCGTCGTGCTCATGGTTGCGATCGTCACCGTCCATCTTCCCAACGGCTTCAGCTCGATCAAGCTCATCGGCTACAATTCGTCGGGCGCGCATTTCGGCCAGCCCGGCTACGAGACCGACCTCCTCTATCTCGCCGGTCTGCTTGCCCTCTCATTCGGCGGCGCCGGGCCGTTTTCCGTCGACAGCTTCCTCAAGCCGCGCCTCGCGCAAGGCCAATCCCTGAGAAGCGCCAAGCCGCCCGGATGGCGCGCCGCGCCGCCCCTCAGCTCGCCATCGCCGCCACCATCAGGAGCACGCCGCGCGCCGCCGACCGCCAATAGGCGCTGAGGCTGATCCAGCCAAGGCCGTTCTCGAAATTGAGCCCCCATCGAAGATGAGGCCGAACAGGGAGGTCGAGGACTTCACCCGGTCGACGGCCAGGTCCATAAGGCGGGCGGCTTCCTCGTCGCCGCCGACCGAGGGCACATCGCGTCCGATCGAGCTAGAGTCCCCGATCGTGAAACGCGGATCTGTTTAGCGAGGGAGGGACCATATGACCGAAAGCCTGGCCCAGTTGTCCAAGGGGGCGCTCAGCGATCTTGCCGGCGTGTTCGCCGCGATGCCCGAGGACGCGCTCGACGGGCTGATCGAGGAGATCGTCAAGGCGAGGCGCATCGTCGTCTTCGGGCTCGGACGCGAGGGGCTGCAGATGCGCGGCTTCGCCATGCGGCTCTTTCACATGGGCCGCGACGTCGCGGTCTGGGGCGACATGACGACGCCGGCGCTCGGGCCGGGCGATCTCTTCATCGCCTCCGCCGGTCCGGGCGACCTTCCGACCGCGCAAACCCTCGTCGATATCGCGCGTGAAGCCGGCGCGCGCACCGCGCTCGTCACCGCCCAGCCCAAAGGCGGCCTCGCGGCCCATGTCGACGTCGTGACCATGATCCCCGCCCAGACGATGGCGAACGATCAGGGCGGCAAGCTCTCCGTCCTGCCGATGGGCTCGCTGTTCGAGACCGCGCAGATGATCGCCTTCGAGCTTGTGATCCTGAAGCTAAAGCCCCGCTTCAATGAGAGTTCCGAGACGATGCGCGCGCGGCACACCAATCTGGAGTGATCGCGTTGTCCGCTAACCCGCCTCGTTCCACGCCTTGACGAACATCTGCGCGGCGCGCCGAACGTCCTCGACGCTCGCGCCCGGCTTGTACAACGCCGAGCCGATCCCGAAGCCGCTCGCGCCGGCGCGCCGGTACGGGCCGATGCGCTCGGGCGTGATTCCGCCGACCGGATAGAGCGGCGTCTCCTTCGGCAGGACGGACCGCCACGCCTTCAGCACATCGGGGCCAAGCGCTTCGCCGGGAAACAGCTTCAGGCCCGACGCGCCCGCCTTCAGCGCCGCGAAGGCTTCGGTCGGGGTGGCGACGCCCGGCACGGCGAGGAGGTCTAGCTTCACGGCCCGCTCGATAACGGCATGATCGGCGTTGGGCGCCACCACGAGCCTGGCGCCCGCTTCCGCGACCTTGTCGACGTCATGCGCTTCGAGCACCGTGCCCGCGCCGACCAGGACCTGGTCGCCAAACAGGCGCGCGATGATCTCGATGCTGACCAACGGGTCGGGCGAGTTGAGCGGAACTTCGATCGCGCCGAAGCCCGCCTCGACAAGCACGGCTGCGATCGAATCCGCTTCGTCCGGCGTAACGCCTCTGAGGATGGCGACGAGCGGCGTCGGAGCGAGGTTCAGCGTCACAGGAGACCCCCATCGCGAGCGATGCGAAAAAGCCCGCGAGCCGCGGCGCGTGGCGGCGCGGAGCGAGCGGGAACGCCGAGCGCCTCGAACGCGGCGATGTAGCGCCTGACCAGCGCCTCGGCGCCCGCGACGTGCGGCGCCTCGCCGGGATAGAGCCGGCGCCCCTCGCCGATCTCCGCGCCGATAAGAAGACCGGAGAGATATTCGCCGGAATCGTCCGGATCGAGCTTGCCCATGAGCGGCAGCGTCCGCGCGCCGAACATGAGCCCGAGCAGGCCGGACTTCCCGTTGCCCGCGGCGGCGGCGCCGCGCTCGACTCCGAGCGCGAAGGCCGTTCCGGGCGCCCTGGCCGGCGCGGCGCGAGCGAATGCGCCGAGGACGGTGTGATCGCGCAGGGCGGCGAACAATTCCCCGGTGACGAAGGTCTTGAACGCGACGACGCGCTCGCCCTCGACCCTCGCCCATTTCGAATGCGAGCCCGGCAGCACGATGAGGCCTGCGCCGGAATCGGCGACGCCAAAGATTTCCGTCTCCTCGCCCCGCATCACATCCGGCAGTCCGGCGTCGTCGACGTACGAGAGCCCCGGAGCGAGCGCGACCCGGCGGCCGTCGGCCTCGACCTCGGCAAGGTGCGACGCGACGTCGCGCGGCCCGGCGGGACATTTGACGTAAGCCGCCTCGCGCCAGCCATGCCGGCTGCCGACCATGCCCGAGGCGATGACCGGGAGAGATGGATGCGCGTCGAGCCACCGCCCGACGAGCCGCGTGAGCGTGGCTGGATAGGCGCCCGCCTCGACGCTCCCGATCCCGTCGCCGGAGGCGACCTCATCGAGGACCTCGGCCTCCGGCGACATGAGATAAGCGCGGAAGCTCGACGATCCCCAATCGATGGCGATGAGCGCTGGCGGCATGATGGCGGATTGAGGCATGTGCGAGTCGCGCGGTCAATCATCCGCCGCTTTTGGCCGGCGCTTCGCTTGAGCGAAGTCCATGTTTAGTGTGCGGCGTCGAGCGCTGCGCGCCGGCTGGGAGGCCCAAGGATGGATGAAAGCCTGAAGAACAAGACCATGATCGTGACCGGCGCGAGCTCGGGCATCGGCCGCGCGGCCGCGCGGCGGTTTGCGGCGGAAGGCGTCAAGCTCGCGCTTGTCGGGCGCTCGGCGGAACGCCTGCAGGCGTTGGCGGACGAGCTCGGCTCCGAACACCTCGTCCTGCCTTTGGATCTGACCAGGCCCGCTGACGTCGCGACCATGGTGAAGGCGACAACGGACCGGTTCGGCCGCATCGACATATTGTTCGCCAATGCGGGGAGCTATGTCGCGGGCAAAGTCGCCGAGGGCGATCCCGAAGAATGGGACCGGATCGTCGACATCAATGTGAAGAGCGTGTTTCGCGCCGTTCGCGCGGTATTGCCGGACATGATCGCGCGCCGCTCGGGAGACATCGTTGTCACCTCGTCGATCTCAGGCCACCAGGCGATCCATTGGGAGCCGGTCTATTCGGCGACCAAGCATGCGGTGCAATCGTTCGTTCATGGCGTGCGCCGGCAGGTCGCCAAGCACAACGTGCGCATAGGCTCGCTCGCGCCGGGCATGGTCCTGAACGAGCTTTGGGGGCTGACCGACCCGGAAGACATCGAGCGCCGGATCGCGGCGCATAGCGGCCTGCGCAACGACGACGTCGTCGACGCGCTTTTTTTCATGCTGACCCGGCCGCCGCATGTCGCGATTCGCGACCTCGTCATTTTGCCGCAGGCGCAGGAGCTTTGACGCGCGATCTTCCCTGTCGCGCGGCGCCGCTCTCTACTGCGCCGTGAGGCCTCCGTCGACCATGAATTCCGCGCCGGTGGTGAACGACAACTCGTCGCTGGCGAGAAAGAGGATGGTGTTCGCGACCTCCTCCGCCTTGCCCATCCGCCCCATCGGCGAGGCGCGTTCGAGGCCCGCGCGCAGCCGCTCGGGGTCCCTCGCCCGCGCGATGCCGTCGAGCACCATCGGCGTTTCGGCGAACGAGGGATGCACAGAGTTCACGCGGATCCCGTAGCGGGCGCGGGCGCAATGGAGCGCGGCGGATTTGGTGAGCAGCCTCACTGCGCCTTTGCTCGCGCAATAGGCGAGCGACGAGGCGTCGCCGATGATTCCGGCGACCGACGAGAGGTTGACGATCGAGCCGCCCGTGTCCTTCATCGCCCGCACCGCCTCGCGGCAGCCGAGAAACACGCCCTCGGCGTTGACCGCGCTGACCTTGCGAAAGTCGGCGAGCGTCGTCGTCTCGATATTGCCGAGGGTCGCGATTCCGGCGCTGTTGACGAGAATGTCGAGGCGACCGAAAGCGGCGAGGACCGCGTCGACCACTTCGCGCCAGCGCGCTTCGTCGGTCACGTCCTGGACGAGCGTGAGATCGGCGTCTGGCCCAAGCGCCTTCAGGCCCGCTTCGTTGCGGTCGGTTGCGGCGACCTTGGCGCCCTCGCGATGAAACAAAGCCGCCGTCGCCCGGCCGATGCCGGACGCCGCGCCAGTGATGAGCGCGACTTTTCCCACAAGGCGTCCCGCCCCTGCTCCGTCCATCGTTTGCTCCCTTGCCCACCTCAGGCCCGCTGAAGGCGCACGGATACGGTTGTCTTGCGCAACCATCGCCGCAGAGCCCAACGGCGCCGGAACGTCGTAGCGGAGACGTTAATGCAGGGGGCCATTCGGCCTCAACCTTATTCGAGGCGCGGGCGCCGCTCGCGGGCTAAAGCGGCGTGAATTTCCTCTGGGTGTCGGGAGCGATATGAGTGTCAAGACGAATTGTCTTGCTAAAAAACAGAATCGCGTGTTATCCTTTGTACTGAGGCGAACCAAAGGGCGAGGCCGATCGATGAGGCGCGGGCGAGGTGCAAACGAGCGCGTTCGGGAAGGGGTTAATACAACCCTGAGGCGAGCGTAGCGGACGGCGAAATTTTTTCTACTTTTTTCGGCCGTAACCCTTTGAAAAGTCCCAATTCCAAAAACTAAAAGAAAGCAAAAGAAAGCCAAAGAAAGCGATTTTGCTTTCTTTTTCTTTCGTTGGCTTTCGTCGGTTTTTCCGGCAATTCCCGCTCTGGTTGTATCGACGCTCCGCTCTATTTGGGCGCCATGCGCAAGGCGCCGTCGATGCGGATCGTCTCGCCGTTGATATAGCCGTTCTCAATGATGTGGATTGCGAGCGCGGCATATTCGTCCGGCTGGCCGAGACGGGCGGGAAACGGCACCGAGGCGCCGAGCGAGTCCTGCGCCGGCTGGGGCAGGCCGGCCATCATCGGCGTCATGAAGACGCCGGGCGCGATGGCGTTCACCCGGATGCCGAACTGGGCGAACTCGCGGGCGATCGGCAGGGTCATGGCCACGACGCCGCCCTTGGAGGCGGAATAGGCGGCCTGCCCGATCTGCCCGTCATAGGCCGCGATCGAGGCGGTCGAGATGATCACGCCGCGCTCGCCCTCGACCGGCTCGAGCGCGCTCATCCCCGCCGCGGCGAGGCGGATCATGTTGAAGCTGCCGATCAGGTTGACGCGGATCACCTTCTCGAAGTCGGGCAGGGGTTGCGGCCCGTCGCGGCCGAGGACGCGTTTGGCGACGCCGATCCCTGCGCAATTGACCAGTACGCGCGCGGGCCCATGCGCCGCCTCTGCTCTCTTAATCGCCGCGCTCGCGGACGCTTCGTCCGCGACGTCGCCGACCAGCGCCACGCCGCCGATCGCCCTGGCCGCCTCGTCCGCCGCCGCCGGATTGAGGTCGAACACGGCGACCCGTGCGCCCCTGGCGGCGAGCGCTTCCGCTGTCGCCCGGCCCAGTCCCGAGCCGCCGCCGGTCACGATCGCCGCTACCCCCGACAGCCTCATCGGTCTTTCTCCCTCGCCCGAACGAGCCGGCTCGTCCCATAGCAATGACCGGCAATTCGAGCCGCCGCGGCGGCGACGCGGAGAGCCGGGCGCCGGGAGCCTTCGTTGCGGTTAGTTGAGCTTCACGAACAGCCGGCCGCCGTCCACCTTCACAGGATAGGTCGCAAGATCGACGCAGGCCGGCGCGCCCTTTGCTTCGCCGGTGGTGAAATCGAACCGGCCGTTATGCATCGGGCATTCGATGATCGTGCCCTGAACGAAACCGTCGGCGAGTTCGACCAACTCGTGCGTGCACAGGCCGTCGGTGGCGAAATAGCGGTCGTCGGCCGTGCGGTAGAGCGCATATTGCCGGCCCTCGTGTTCGAACGGCGCGACGTCCTCGAGCGCGATGCGGTCAGCGGGACCGGCGTCGATCCAGGCCTCGCTCATTCAGCCGCTCCCGTTGCGACCTTCGCCGTTTTTGCTTTTGCCGCGCCGAGAGGCCCGCGCTGCGCCGAAGGCGGCAGCTCGCGCCGCACGAAATAGGTCGGGTCCTTAAGCTGGCGCGCGAGCGCCGGGATGATTTCGCGATAGGCGGCGATGGAGCTCGGGTAGGGCGGCGGGCAGTCCGCCTTGATCGCCTCATGCAGCTTGGGCAGCGCGTGATAGGGAACGGTCGGAAAGATGTGGTGCTCGACGTGGTAATTCATGTTCCAGTAGAGGAACCGGAAGATCGGATTCATGTAGACGGTGCGCGAATTCAGCCGATGATCGAGCACGTCCTCGGCAAGACCAATATGCTGCGTGACCCCGCAATAGAGCGCGAACCATCCGCCGTAGAGCGTCGGCAGGCCGATATACATCGCCGGCAGAATCGAACGGAAATAGAGGCAGGCGGCGATCACCGCGGCGTAGATCGCAAGATAGATGCGCGCGGTCCGGTAAACCTTCGGCCGCTCTCGCTCGGGGACGAACGTCGCCTCCTCCTCCGTCAGTCGGCCGCTCGCATGCAGAAACACCTTGCGAAAGAAGACGACCGTGTTCTTGAGCGCGAAAATGTTGAGGAGAAGCGAGACGACATCCGGCGGACGCGGCGTGATGATCTCGGGATCGCGGCCGACGATGACTGTATCCGTGTGGTGGCGCGTATGGCTCCAGCGCCAGATCTCCGGCTCGCGCATGATCATGAAACAGGCGATCTGATAGACCGCGTCGTTCATCCATTGCGTCTTGAAAGCGGTGCGATGACCGCATTCGTGCCAGCGGCTGTCCGTCGAAGAGCCGTAGAGAACGCCATAGACGATGAAGAACGGAACCGCGGCCCAAGTCCCCCAAAAATAAAAGCCGAGGCCGCCCGACACGATGAACGCCGCAAACCAGATCAAGGTGTCCCGGATCGCCGGACCGTCCTCGCGACGCATCAGCTCCTTGAGTTCGGCGCGCGTGACCGGCGGGGTGTACCATTTCGCCGACGCGAGCCCGGCCGCGACAGCCTTGTCGGCCTCCGGACCGACAAGGCTGTAATCTCGAGTGATCGCGACCGACATCGGTTTCCTCCTCCAGAAGCCGCTTTGTGGACAAACCGGAGCCTACCGGCAACCGATCAGCGGCTCAATGTCCGGCTTTGAGTTTCCGTCTCACGGCCGCCAGGCGGACTTCAGGCGCCCCTTTCGCCTGCCGCGATGCATGATTTTCTAGCACGTTTGGAATTATTATTCTACCATTGATTCTTTTTGGAATGTTTGTTACATGGAGAAGCAACCCCGCCGGTCCCGCGAGCCACTCCTTGCTCTCTGTTCCGGACGATTTGGCCGCGCGATCCGCGACGGCGGGAGCCGCGCCAGAAGTGGCGCAAACTGATGGGAGGAAATGGGTGAACTATCTCAACAGAACGACAGGCGTGTTCGCCGCGGCCGCCGCCCTGGCTTGCTCGGCGGCGCTCTTCACGAGCCAGGCGAGGGCCGAGGAAAAGCAGCTGACCGTCGCCATGATCACCCATGCGCAGCCGGGCGACACCTTCTGGGACATCATCCGCAAGGGCGCCGAGGCGGCCGCCAAGAAGGACAATGTGAAGCTGATCTATCTCGCCGACCCGACCGCGACCAAGGAAGCGCAGCTCATCTCCAATGTCGTCGAGCAGCATGTCGATGGAATCGCGCTGACGCTCGCGTTCCCCGACGCCGAGTCGCGGGCGGTGAAAGCCGCGCAAAAGGCCGGCATTCCGATCGTCGGCTTCAACGCCGGCGTTGACCAGTGGAAGAGCCAGGACCTGCTCGGCTACGCCGGACAGGACGAGACCGTGGCCGGCAAGGCCGTGGGCGAAAGACTGAACAAGGAGGGCGCCAAGGACGTCGTCTGCCTCGACCAGCAGCAGGGCGCGGTGCAGCTCGAAGCGCGCTGCGACGGCATCAAGGAGACGTTCAAGGGCAAGATGGAGATCCTGTACGTCACCGGCTATGACATGCCGACGGTCAAGGCGCGGGTGCAGGCCAAGCTGCAACAGGACCCGTCGATCGACTATGTCGTCACCCTCGGCGCGCCGTTCGCGCCGGTTGTGCTCGATGCGATCACCGCCTCAAGCTCGAAGGCCAAGGTCGGCACCTTCGACATGAGCCCGGTGGCGATCGATCTGATCGGGAAGGGCAAGATCGAGTGGGCGGTCGACCAGCAGCCCTATGTCGAGGGCTACGAGGCGGTCGACATGCTGTGGCTCTACCTCACCAACGGGGATACCGTCGGTGGAGGCGGCCCGGTTTTGACTGGCCCCTTCTTCGTGACCAAGGAAAACGCCGCCGCGGTGGCCAAGTACGCCAAGGCCGGCACGCGCTAAGGTCGAGGGGCGCCGTGGCGTAACGGCCAATCAATGAACCGACCGCCGACCGGAGGAGCGTCCTGCGGCCGGCGGGGTCAAGGTGGAGGAAACGGGTGAGCACGACCAGCGAGCCGGTCAGCCTCGCGCAACCGCGGCGGCAGGTTCAATCCCAGGCGCTGTGGCGGCGCATCCTGAACCGGCCTGAGGCGGGCGCGCTCGGCGGCGCGATCCTGGTCTTTATCTTCTTCTGGGTGATCGCGCCTCCGTTCCGGCATTTCGCCGCCTTCACCACGATCCTCTATCAGTCCGCGACCATCGGCATCCCGGCGGTCGCCGTGGCGCTCCTGATGATCGGCGGGGAGTTCGACCTTTCGGCGGGCGTCGCGGTGACGACCTCCTCGCTCGCCGCCTCGATGTTCGCGACCCAGGTCGCCGGCAGTCTATGGGCTGGGGTCGTCTTCGCGCTGTTCTTTTCGCTCGGGATCGGCGCGTTGAACGGCCTGCTCCTGATCCGGACGAAGCTGCACAGCTTCCTTGTCACCCTCGGCACCTTCCTGATGCTTCAGGGTCTCAACATCGCCATCACCAAGCTGATCACCGGCAATGTGGCGACCGAGGACATCAGCGGGATGGCGGGCTTCAATACGCTCCAGGCGATTTTCGCCTCCAACGTGATGATCGGAGGGGCGCAGATCAGCATCGCCATCGTCTATTGGCTGATCTTCGTCGCGCTCGCCACCTGGGTGCTTCTGCGCACCAAAACCGGCAACTGGATCTTCGCCGTCGGCGGTCAGGGGGACAGCGCCCGGGCTGTGGGCGTGCCCGTGAAGCGGGTGAAGATCGGGCTCTTCATGCTGGTCGGCTTCGGCTGCTGGTTTCTGGCCATGCACCTGCTCTTCGCCTACGACACGGTGCAGTCGGGCGCGGGCATCGGCAACGAACTCCTCTATATCGCCGCGTCGGTGGTGGGCGGTTGCCTGCTCACCGGCGGCTATGGCTCCGCCGTGGGGTCGGCGCTCGGCGCCTTCATCTTCGGCATGACCACCGAGGGCGTGATCTACGCCGACTGGGACCCGGACTGGTTCCAGTTCTTTGTCGGCGCGATGCTCCTGCTCGCCACGGTGGCCAACACCTGGATCCGGATGCGCGCAACCAAGGGGAAGTAGATGGCCCGCTCGGAAACGTCGATCATTCAGTTCAAGAACATTGGCAAGAACTACGGCGCCATCAACGCACTGCGAGGCGTGAACCTCGCGGTGCGGCAAGGCGAGGTCACCTGCATTCTCGGAGACAATGGAGCCGGCAAGTCGACGCTGATCTCGATCATCGCCGGACTGTTCCCGCATGACGCGGGCGAATATCTGGTCGACGGCGAGCCCCGGCGGTTTTCGTCGCCGCGCGAGGCGCTCAACCTCGGCATCGCGGCTGTCTACCAGACGCTCGCTCTGGTCCCGCTTCTGCCTGTGTGGCGCAATTTCTTTCTCGGGTCGGAGATGGTGAAGGGAAATGGCCCCTTCCGCCGGCTCGACACCGCCACGATGCTGGCGCAGGCGAGGGACGAACTGCACCGGATGGGGATCAATCTCGAAAACCTCGAACAACCGGTTGGCACGCTCTCGGGCGGCCAGCGCCAGGTGGTCGCTATTGCCCGCGCCGTCCACTTCGGCGCCCGCGTTTTGATCCTCGATGAGCCAACCGCGGCGCTCGGCGTGGCGCAGTCGGGTCTCGTGTTGCGCTACATCGCTCAAGCCGCGCGGGAGCAGGGAATCGGCGTCATCTTCATCACCCACAACCCGCACCACGCCTACCTTGTCGGCGACCACTTCATGGTGCTGGCGCGCGGCGAGGTCGACCTCGACGCGCCTCGCGCCGAGCTTACGCTGGAAAACCTGATGTTCCACATGGCCGGCGGCAAAGGGCTCAGCACCCTCGAGCACGAGCTCCATGGCGGAGGCGCGCCGGCGCCGGCGGCTTGACCGAAAGGCCCGATCAAATGTCGCCGCCGCCCTTCGGCCGCGCCAGGGCGAAGACCTCGTCGACCGCCGCATAATCCTGGTAGCCGCAGCGCGCGAGCGGGCGCGCGCCGGCAGTGTCGAAGCGGCCGTCGAGCAGAAATCGCTCGTCGATATGAAAACCCACTACCTCGCCGAGCGTGAGCACGGCGCCGCTCCAGGCGCCGCTCAGCGACCTGATCTCGATGACATCGACCACTTTGCATTCCAGCGCGGCGGGACTCTCGGCGACCCGCGGCGCGGCCACCAGGCGACATTCGGCCATGGTCAGTCCGGCGCGAAGGAACTCGTTGTCGCCCCGGGGAACCGGAGCGGAAGTTTCATTCATCGGGCCGCGCAGATCTTGCGTCGCCAGGTTGGCGACGAATTCGCCGCTCTCTCTGGCGAAGGAGGCCGAGTCCTTCCAGCCCTCGCTGGAGAAGCCGACGATTGGCGGCGCGCTGGAGAAGCCGTTGAAGAAACTGTAAGGGGCGAGGTTGATTCGTCCGTCGAGGGCGCGGGTCGAAATCCATCCGATCGGGCGCGGCGCGACGACCGCCTTGAAGGGATCGTGCGGCAACCTCTTTCTGTCGCGCTCTCCGGTCGCATAGAACATTGGCCTTAAGCCCTCACTCCGGAAAGTTGGTCACAATCTGCGGGAGCGGTGGCCGCGGACGATCCTCGATCGCCGCCGTGGCCCGGCCGATGTGAATGAAGCCGGCGACGCGCTCATGGTCCGCAAGGCCAATCGCCGCGCGAAAGCGGCCATCATAGGCCATCCATTCGGTCAACCAGGTCGCCGAGAAACCGATCGCGCGCGCGGCCACGATCATGTTCATGCATACCGCGCCCGCGGACAAAACCTGCTCCCATTCCGGAATCTTGTGATGTGGCGCAGCCCGCGAGACGACCGCAATGACCAGCGGCGCGCGGACAAAACGGCGCTGCTCCTCGGCGCGGGCGACCTCGTCCAGGTCAGGACTGTCAGCGAGACGGATCTTCAGCGCAAGCCCGCTTGCGCGCTCGCGCGCTTGGCCAGAGAAGACGATGAACCGCCAGGGCGCGAGCTTGCCATGGTCCGGCACGCGCGAGGCCACGGTCAGGATTGTCGCAAGCTCGTCCGGATTTGGCGCGGGCCCCGTCATCATCGGCGGCGGAACTGATCTGCGGCGTTTGAGGATGTCGATGGTGTCGTTCATCAGCGTTTCTTTCTCAGGCGAACGCGCCTGCTTGGCCCAGTGGCTGACAGATGTAAGGCGCCTTGGATCCGCCTCAATGTCCGGCCACGAGCGGGACGAATCGTCAGCGGCAATTTTAGGCACAGAGCGGATTGAAAGCGACTTGGCGACTTCTGGCTGCTTTGTTCGCGCTGATGGCGCTGGCCGCGTCCGTCAGCGCCGAAACGCCGGCTGCCGGATCCGCCCAGGCGACGCTCATCCTCTCGGCGGTGCTCAAAGGCGGCGGCGCGCCGCTCGCTGGCGGGCTGCGCTGGCGGGTGTTCGGCGCGCAAGCCGATCCGGACGGTTCGCATCCCCTGATCGTCGAATCCGGCCTCGCTCAGCCGACCCTGACCATCCCCCCCGGGGACTACGTCGTTCATGTCGCATTCGGGCTCGCGAGCGCGGCCAAGCGCGTGACGCTCGGCGCGGAAGTCCGATCCGAACGCCTGACCCTCTCGGCCGGGGCGCTGCGGATCGAAGGGACCCTCTCCGACGCGCCGATTGACCCGTCCAAGCTGTCGCTCGCCATCTACGTGCCCCAGAATCGCAATCCGCTTGGCAAGCTCGTCTACGCCAAAGGCAAGGCGGGCGATATCATTGGACTGCCGGAAGGCGCCTATCACATCGTCTCCACCTATCTCGACACGGTCGGCGCCCACTCGGCGGTGACCGCTCCCGGCGATTCCGGCAAATCGGCGGCGCCCGCGTCGCTTGCTCCAATCCCGTCCAATTCGATCGTCAACGCTGACATCAGGGTCATGTCCGGCAAGCGGATCGACGTCACGATTCGTCATCACTGTGCGACGCTTACGCTCAAGCTCGTCAACAAGCCGGGGGCCGAGGCGCTCGCCAACACCACTTTCACGGTGCTCACTCCCGGCGGCGACGTCATCCGGGAGCTGGTGGGCGCCTTTCCCTCGCTCGTGCTCGCTGAGGGCGAATATGTCGTGATCGCGCGGCACGAGTCCAAGGTCTATCAATCGACATTCCAGGTTCAGACGGGGATGGACCGCGACGTCGAAGTTGTTGCAGAAGAGAACGGCAAACAAGGGCCGTGACCGGATGCAGACTTTCTTCGTCCAAATCAAATGCGCGCTGGGGCGAACCTACGAGGTCGCCAGCGCGCTGGCGGAAGCGGAAATCGCCTCCGAGATCTATTCGATCGCGGGCGACTATGACATTCTGGCCAAGTTCTACGTGGAGTCCGACGTCGACATCGGCCATTTCGTCGGCCACAAAGTGCAGGTGATCCCGGGAATCGTCGACACCCGCACCATCATCACATTCAAGGCGTTCTAGGCGGCGTGAACATGTCAGACGCTCGACCAGGCGCCGCCGCCACTTCCAAGGGTCTCCTTCCACCGTTCAACAGCAAGCGCCCGGTTTCCAAGATGCGCCTCAGCCTTTCTCTCGCTCTCGTCCTTCTCGCCGGCGCCGCGAACGCGGCGGAGGGTGAGATGGCGTTCCTGTTCGACGCGTTGCATGGGCGGACGCCCTATCACGCCTCGTGGGAAAAGCTGATGAAGCTCGTCCAGCCGACCCCCGACTGGCTCATTCGGTTCAATCGGAACTTCGACGGCGTCGCCGGCCAGATGACGGACCTCACCATCGAGGGAAAGCCTTACGAGTTGTCATTCGTCTGCGAGCCGGCGAACTGTGCGGATCACAAGTTCGTGGTGCTGTTCGACGCCAAGGGCGACGCACGCCTATGGCGCGCTCGGCGGCAAGGACAATGATCCCGCCTTTTACGGCTCGCCAACCGAGGCCGAGCAGGAGGCGATGGCGAAGGCCGTCAAGAACTGACGCCCGTCCTCCTCAGTCCAGTTCCAGGGTGAACGGCGTTCCCTCGAAACAGGCGTCGCCGCGGCCTATGGCGGCGATCGCTTCGCTCATGCGTCCCTGCCGTCCGAGCGCATTGTCCGCGAGCGCCACCAGGCGGGCGTTGGGCGAGGCGGTAGGCGAGGCCGCGCGCAGCGCCCGCGCGATGGCGAACTCGTCGCGATCGGGCTTGAGCGCGCAGGCGGCGATATAGGCGGCGGCGGTCGAACGGCTGACGCCGGCGAAACAATGAATCAGCATCGGCGCCGTGCGGTCCCAGGCGTGAACAAAACCCAGTAGCCCATCGAGATGGGCGCCGTCCGCCAGCACCTGGCCCGGCGTCGGCTCGACGATGTCTGACACGGCGAGATAAAGATGCCGCTCCGGCATGATCTCGACCGGTCGCTCGATCTCCGTGCCGGGGCTGAGCAGGGTGACAAGCGAACGCGCGCCGGTCCTGGAGACGGTTTCGGCGATCAGGGCGAGCGAACAGACATGAAGGCGCGGCATCGGTCGATTCCTTCGGCGGCGCCTTATAAGGTCGTCGCCGCCCCGGCGTCGAGTTCGGCGAAACGGGCGAGAAACCGGGCCTCGGCGTCGGCCGGGCGCATCGGCTCGAGGTAGCCCTCGAAATCCTGGATCGGCAGGCCGGGCTCGCCGAACAGCCTGCGCGCTTCCGCGACCGAGAAACCGGCGAGCGCGGTCGCCTCGAGATAGGCCGAGACGCGGTCGGCGGCCTTGATCCGGCGCTCGAGATCGTCGGGCGGCTCGGCGGGTAGGCCGAAGCGGATCAGGACCGCGCGCTTGAGGCGCGCCTCGATCCGCTTGTAGTCGCCGCCGATCGCCGCCTTGAACGGCGAGATCATGTCGCCGATCACATATTCGGGCGCGTCATGCAGCAGCGCCGCGAGCCGCGCGCCGCCCGGGGGCGGCGCTTCGCCGGCCGCGAACAGGGCCTCCACCAGCAGCGAATGCTGCGCCACGGAAAAGATCTCGGGCCCCCTTGTCTGACCGTTCCAGCGCGCCACGCGCGCCAGCCCGTGGGCGATGTCGGCGATCTCGACGTCGAGCGGCGAAGGATCGATGAGATCGAGCCGCCGCCCCGACAGCATCCGCTGCCAGGCGCGCCGCGGCGGGCGCTCGCTCATGGACGGAGTTCGCGCGCCAGCGCCCGGCAGGCCTCGTGACGGCAGCAGCCGACCAGGTGATCGTTGACCATGCCGGTCGCCTGCATGAAGGCGTAGATGATGGTCGGCCCGACGAAATTGCCGCCCCGGGCGCGCAGGTCCTTGGCGATGGCGCGCGAGACGTCGCTCTCGGGCGGCACGTCCTTCAGGCTTATCCGCGCATTGTCGATCGGCCGTCCGTCGACGAAGCTCCACAGATGACGCGCAAAGCCGCCCTTATCCGCGAAGTCGAGAACGATGCGGGCGAGCGCTGCCGTCGCCTCGATCTTGGCCCGGTTGCGGACGATGCCGGCGTCCTGCATCAGCAGCGTCCTTCTTCTTGTCGCTCCAGCGCACGATCTTCTCAGGATCGAAGCCGTCGAACGCCTTGCGGAAGGCAGGACGCTTGCGCAGGATGGTGATCCAGGAGAAGTCCGGCCTGGAAGCCGTCGAGCACCAGCTTCTCGAACATCGCCCGATCGTCGTATTCGGGCACGCCCCACTCCTCGTCGTGATAGGCGAGATAGAGCGGATCGACGCCCGGCCAGGGGCAGCGCGCCAATCCGTCCGCGCCCGTCACCGCCGTCAAGACGCGCGGCGGCTTTTCCTTCTCGAGCAGGAGCGGCTTTTCTTTTCCCGGCACTGGCGGCCTTCCCTTCGTCAACCATCCCTTGGGCAAGCCATTTGACCTGCCCGGAATCCCGCTCATAGACTTCCGCCTCTTCGCTCGCCAACTCAAGGCATGAGGCCCATGACCTTTCGCGCCATTCGAGCCGACAAGACCGACGCCGGGCAGACCGTCAACCTCGTCGACATGGACGAGTCCGAGCTGATGGAGGGCGACGTGACCATTCGCGTCACCCATTCGACCGTCAACTACAAGGACGGGCTGGCGCTCAGCGGCAAATCGCCGGTGATCCGCCGCTTTCCGATGGTGCTGGGCGTCGATCTCGCCGGAATCGTCGAGAGTTCCGGCCGACCGGACTTTGCTGCCGGCGACCATGTCATCCTGACGGGACATGGCCTCAGCGAGACCCATTATGGCGGCTACGCCGAACGCGCGCGGGTGAACGGCGACTGGCTGGTCAAGGCGCCGGACGGGCTGACGCTCGCCGAGGCGATGGCGATCGGCACCGCGGGTTTCACCGCGATGCTGGCGCTGATGGCGATCGAGCGCCATGATCTCACGCCCGCCTCAGGGCCGGCGCTGGTGACCGGAGCGGCCGGCGGCGTCGGCTCGATGGCGATCTCGCTCTTCGCCGGCAAGGGCTGGCGGGTCATCGCCTCGACGGGGCGCAGAAGCGAGGCCGCCTACCTCAAGTCGCTCGGCGCCGACGAGATCATCGACCGCACGATGCTCAGCGCGCCCGGCAAGCCGCTCGGCAGGGAGCAATGGGCGGCGGCCGTCGACAGCGTCGGCTCGACCACCCTCGCCAACGCGCTCGCGCAGACCCGCTACGGCGGCGCGGTCGCCGCCTGCGGCCTTGCCGGCGGCATGGACCTGCCCGCGACGGTCGCCCCCTTCATCCTGCGCGGCGTCTCGCTCCTCGGCATCGACAGCGTGCACTGTCCGAAGGAGCGCCGCCTCGAGGCCTGGCGGCGCCTGGCGCTCGACCTCGACCGCGAGAAGCTCGCGACCATGACGCGGACCATCCCGCTCGCCGAGGTGTTCGACGCCGGCGCCCGCATCCTCAGGGGCGAGACCCGCGGGCGGCTGGTGGTGACGGTCGCCTGAGGTCGCAGGCTTTGAAAATGCAACCTTGAGCGCGAACTCCGCGAAAGCAAAAGAAAGCGAACGAAAGCCAAATCGCTTTCTTTCGCTTTCTTTTGCTTTCTTTCACTTTTCGGAATCGGGACTTTTCAAAGGGTTACGCCCGAAAAAAGTGAAAAAAATTTCTCCCTTTCGCCAGAACACGCTTGGGTTGCAAATGCGGCCGGCGATATTCTCCGGGCGCAACGCGGGCCTTGCGAGGGTCGAGTTTCTCATCACCGACCATCATAGCCAGCGGTTCCGTTTTACACAAGTAAATGTCGCACTAATTCGGAAATGGTTTAAACCAGCCGGCGGTGCAGCGACAGACGCGACCCGGTCAAACCAGCGCTCGGGATGGCCGCCCGCTGCTTAGATCTCAAACGGACCGTCCGGCGCGTTCACGCAAGACCGGTCACGGGCGGTGCTCGAACGGATGGGTGGACGCAAGCAGCGCGATCAGCTCCGCCTGCCTATGCGTGCCCGTCTTGGCGAAGATCCGCGCGAGATAGGTGCGTCCCGAGCTCAGGGTCAGGCCGCACTTTCGCGCCGCCTCCGCCACCGTCAGGCCCTCCGTCAATGCGGTCGCGAAAGACAGCTCGGACTGGGTGAAGTCGAACAGGCTTTCCAGCACCGCACGCGACGGCGCCGATGACGACGTTCTCAGCGTGGTCACCGCGATCAGCGTATCGCCGCCGGAGAAAAGATCATGCGCGTTTCGCCGCAGCGGCAGCATATGCAGGACGCAGGCCGGCCGCTCCTCCGCTTCGGCCACGGGAATGGACCGGATCGTCCTCGAGGCGGGATCGAGCGCCTCCTGAAAGAGGCGATGGGCGCGGGAATCGGCGATCGCCAGGCAGCCGAAGGCGCTGGGCAGAAAGAGGCCCGTCAGCCGGTCGAACGCGCTGTTGCTCGACAACACTCTTCCGGAACCCGTCAGGACGGCCGCCGGCAGGCCGATCATCTGCAGCGCCGTCGTGGCGGCGCCGGCGCGCTCGAGGCCCAGGCGAGCCGCAATGAGGGCGGTCCGCGCGAGATGAGGATAAAGGGCGTTGAGCGTCGCGAGATGCTGCTTGCGGTGCGGGCCTTCGCGCCGCCACCGGTCGAAGGAAAAGACGACAAGTTCGCCTGTCGGCATGATCGTGACCGAACTCGCCTCGCTGTCCAGGCCGATCGCAAGCCGGCGTGCGTGGCCGCGATCGGAATTGAGGATCTCGGGCGGCAAGTAGTCGTTGGCGACGACGAACCCTCTGAACGGGTTCTTTAGCGCAAACGCCGCGCGCGGGTTCGGGCCGTCGCGGCTCGCGGCGGCGGCCTCGATGACATCATGAATGATGGGGGTGGCGCGAAACCCGACCGGACGGGCGCCGTCGAACACCATGAGCAAACCGGCCGCCGAACCGCTAGCGGCCCCCACGTCCGCGAGCACGTCGTTCCAGTTCTCCGGACAGAAAGCGGCCTCGTAGATCGAGTCCACAAGCGCGGCAAAGCCCTCGGACCGCCTCCCCGTCACCCGCGCCCTCTACAACCTGCTCCGTGTGCTGTCATCATATGATGACTGCGTCGACAAGGGAACCGAGTTAACCTAAATGTAGCCCACTGATAATCTGTTGATATTGATGGGCTTCTGACAGGGGCATTTTGAAGGGGCGGAGCATGACAAAGCGAGCGTGTTATCTGGCTGCCGGCGCAACGTTGGCGCTGGCTGCGGTTTCGGCGCCGAGCGCGCGGGCAGCCTATACGGTCACCTTTCAGGAGATCGGCGGCAACGTGGTCGAGATCGGGATGGGCACGCTCGACACGACCGATTTGACCGACGATGGCTCGCCGTTCAGCGAGGTCGCGGCGGTATCGCCTACGGGAGGGCAAATCTTCTCCGGCTCGACCAGCAGCACTCCGGTCGAGTTTTTTAGCGGCGTGACCGGTCCCATCAGTTTTGGCCCCGGCATTGAAACCACGGCGAGTTCATCGAGCGGCGATTTTGTCGGTCTCGAGGGAAATGGAGAGGGGTTCCTCTTTACTCCGGTAGGATTCACTAGCGGGTCGTTGTCGGAAACCTCGACCTATCTTGGCAAAACCTTCGCTTCGCTCGGACTGACGCCGGGGACCTATGTCTACACGTGGGGCGCTGGCGGCCACGCGGATTCGTTCACCATCAACATCACCAGCACCAGCGCAATTCCCGAACCCTCGACTTGGGCGATGATGTTCCTCGGCTTTGCGGGACTTGGCTATGCGGGGCTTCGCCGCAAAGGCGCACAGCGGGAACTAGCGTAGCGCAGGCAAGCGGCGGGCGGCGCGCGTCTCCGGATTACTGGCTGACGCCACCGCCCAATGGCTGAAACCTGGAGGGGCAGGACCGTGACAAAGACGACTTTTTCGCTATCGATCGGCCTGGCGCGATTGCGGATGAACGCCATCCGTGCGGTTCTGGTCCTACTGGCCCTGGCCGGCGGCCTTCCGGGCCTTCAGACGCATTCCGCCCGAGCTGCGGTCGTCTTCAGTACTTATGTCGGAGGCAACTGTTCGTGCGGCCTTGCTGGGCCTGACTTCCTCGCGGCTGTCCCGTTCACGGTCGGCGGCTCCTACGATTTCGCCGGCGCCGCGGCCTATATGCTGAACTTTGATTCCGCGGGAAGCACGTTCTCGATGGCTCTCTATGCGGCGTCGAGCGCCGGCGGTCCGGCTCCGTCCCCGCTTTGGACAAGCGGAACGCTGACCGCGCCTGGACCGGCCCAGACCGCGACGCTGGTCAGCGCGAGTTATAGCGGGCCGCCGATACTGCTCAATAGCGGCACGGAGTATTTCTTCGCGGTCGACATGCCCAATTTTGTGGTGTGGCTTGGGGGAGGATCACCCGAGAGCCCGCTCTATTACTCGGAAGGCGGAGGCCCATGGCAAATCGGGGGGTCGGCTTCGCAATATGAGATTTTCGGCAATCCGACGACGACGCCGGTTCCCGAGTCTTCGACCTGGGCGATGATGCTGATCGGCTTCGCTGGGCTCAGCTATGCTGCGGCTCGGCGAGCGGGCGCGGGTCGCGCAGTCTGCGCATAAGCGAGCGGCCAAGCGCATGGAACAGCCGCATCCACAAGGGTCGTCACGTCACCAAGGCTGGGCTCGCTGAGCTCAAAACAAGGGGAAGACCATTCATGTCCATTCGTGTCAAAATCCTCGCCGCGGCGGTCGCCGCAGCTCTATCGGTCACGCCCGCATTCGCGGAAATATTGAATTTCTCTTGGGAGTACGCCCCCGGCGAAGTGGCCACCTGGAGCCAGCCCAGCGATCCGACTCCTCTCCTTTTTGACTCAAGTTTCACCCGGGTGGCGGTGAGTGGCGGCACGACCACCAGTCACGGACCGTTCCTAAGGGTGGACTTTTACAGCTCGGATGAAAACGGCGGGCTTGAGGTCGGCAACATTGAATCCGAAGGCTCTCAGATTTTCACCGGCCCCGTGGATGCGCCGATATTTTCCCCGGGTCGATACTTTGTATTTACGGAAGGAAGTGAAGTTGAGTCGTTTGTGGTCGTCACCGCCGCGGTTCCCGAGCCCTCGACCTGGGCCATGATGCTGATCGGCTTCGCCGGCCTCGGTTACGCAGGCCACCGAGCCTCGCGCAAGAGCGTCGCTCTCGCCGCATGATCCGCATCTTCGAGGCCAGACACGAGCTGAGCAGAGCCGGCGTCAGCCATTCACGAACGTGCCGTTTACACGGGTCAACGGAACTGCAATGAGATCAAGTGGAAAAATGGAGGGGGCAAGTCATGACAATGCGAGCGACACATCTGGCGACAGCTGCAATCCTGGCCTTGGGCGCGCTTGCCGCGCCAAGCGCGCAGGCAGGTTATGTGGTCACGCTCGAGGAGGTTGGCTCGAACGTCGTCGCGACCGGAAGCGGCCCGATCGACCTGACGGGGCTGAATTTCGCCGGCACCATCTTCAACTCGCCTACTTACATCCAGCCAAATTTAGCGGGCATAGTCACCGGACCTTCTAACACCCTTTCCTTTTACAATGGGCTTTCTGGGCCTAAGAACTTCGGGAGCGGGGGCCCGACCAACGCCAGCAGCACTAGCGGGGACATGGTCGGCGTCGCCTTAGGCAGCGACCTGTTTGTGCCCGCTGGCTACGTCTCTGACAGTCCACTGTCGGACACCGCGACCTATGACAACCAGACCTTCGCCAGCCTCGGCGCGACCCCCGGCGTCTATGAATGGACGTGGGGGACCGGGGCCAACCAGAACTTCACGATCGACATCGGCGTTACACCGGCTGTCCCCGAGCCCTCGACCTGGGCCATGATGCTGATCGGCTTCGCCGGCCTCGGCTACGCGGGCTACCGGACCTCGCGCAAGAGCGCCGCCCTCGCCGCCTGATCCGCGTTCTTACAGGCGCGGCGGGCGCTGAGCAGAGCCGGCGTCAGCCGTGCGCGAAATCGTGTCATTACTGGCGTTAACGGATGCGCCATATGATCAACTGGGAAAATCGAGGGGGCAAATCATGACAATTCGAGCGACACATCTGGCGACAGCTGCAATCCTGGCCTTGGGCGCGCTTGCCGCGCCAAGCGCGCAGGCAGGTTATGTGGTCACGCTCGAGGAGGTTGGGGGGAGCGTCGTCGCGACCGGAAGCGGCCCGATCGACCTGACCGGCCTGGAATTATTAAACAGCAACTTATCCACCCAATCTCAATTGTATCCACTCTTTGCGCTGATAGTCACCGGGCCAGAAAGTCGTCGGCTAATTGACAATTACGAGGGAGGGTCTGGACCATCGACCTTCGGGGACAACACCTTCATGTTGGCCAGCAGCGGCAGCGGGGATATGGTAGGCGTACAGGGTGGGGGCAACTCCCAGTTTTACGTGCCCGCTGGCTACGTCTCTGACAGTCCACTGTCGGACACCGCGACCTATAACAACCAGACCTTCGCCAGCCTCGGCGTTACCCCCGGCGTCTATGAATGGACGTGGGGGACCGGGGCCAACCAGAACTTCACGCTCGACATCGGCGTTACGCCGGCTGTCCCCGAGCCCTCGACCTGGGCTATGATGCTGATCGGCTTCGCCGGCCTCGGCTATGCTGCGGTGCGGCGGAAGGGCGTCGCCGGCGCAATTTCCGCCTAAGCGACATTTGCGGATAGGTTTCAGTCGACTGGAAAAATGGGGGCAATCCATGACAAAGCGAACGGCGTTTCTCGCTTCGGCTGCAATCCTGGCGATGGCCGCTCCCGCTGCGCCGAGCGCACAAGCCGCCTATGTGATCACCTTCCAGCAGGTCGGCTCGGATGTGGTGGAAACCGGCAGTGGCTCCCTCGATCTGACGGACCTGGATGTGGGCACGTTTGGAATAGCTCGCGACGCGTCAGTGGATCCAATGAGAGGCCGAATTTTCTCCGGCATTTTCACCGACACAAACACATCGTTTGCTATCTTTGGTCCTGCGTCGATCATGGGGTTCGGGCCCGGATCGGAGACTAAGGCAAGCAGCACCTCTGGCGGCCCCGTGGGTTTCGCATCGGGCGTTGCCGACCTTACCACTCTTATTTTCCCCGCAGGTTACATTTCCGGCGCGACCTTATCGGATGCTTCGACCTATCTCGACGCCACCATCAGTTCGCTGGGTCTGACGCCCGGCGACCACGTCTGGAATTGGGGTTCTGGCGACCATCCCGACACGTTCACGATTGACGTCGTCAGCCCGCCCGCGGTTCCTGAGCGCTCGACCTGGGCCATGATGCTGGTCGGCTTCGCCGGCCTCGGCTATGCTGCGGTGCGGCGAAAAGGCGCCGTGCGCCTGATCTCCGCATAGGCGAACGGCCAAGCTCATCGAACAGCTGCATCCACACGTGTCGTCAGGTCAACAAGGCTGGGCTCGCTGAGCTCAAAACAAGGGGAAGACTATTCATGTCTATTCGTGTCAAAGCCGCCGCTGCGGCGCTCGCCGCAGCTTTATCGGTCACGCCCGCGTTCGCGGAGATCTTGAACTTCACTTGGGATTACGCCCCCGGCAAAGTGGCCACCTGGAGCCAGCCCAGCAATCCGACACCTGTCACGTTTGATGGTGTTTCCACCCTGGTGGAGGTGAGCGGCACGAACAATCTCGGACAAAAGTTCCAGGCGGTGTGGTATGACAACATCGAAATCGGCAACGGGGGGCTCCAAATACCTCAACTTGCTGGCGCTTCTGCAATCGGCTATCCGATTTTCACCGGCCCCCAGTCTGCACCGATATTTTCTCCGGGTCGATATCTTGTAGGATCTTCAGCAGACCAGTTTGTAATCGTCACCGCGGCTGCTCCTCCCGTTCCCGAGCCGTCGACCTGGGCCATGATGCTGATCGGCTTCGCGGGCCTTGGCTATGCGGCGGTGCGGCGAAAAGGCGCCGTGCGCGCGATCTCGGCGTAAAGAGCGAGAGCGCGCCGCTCTTGTTGCTTACGCGAGGTTGGCGGCGCTCAGCGCCGGGTCGGAGACCTCGTAGGTCCAGACCCGGAAGGACTTGAGCACATGGGGTCCGAACGAATTGATGAGCGGGATGTCCGCCGCGTCCCGGCCCCGCGCGACCACGATCCTGCCGATCCGCGGCATGTTGTTGCGCGGATCGAACGTCCACCACGACCCGTCGAGGAACACCTCGATCCAGGCGCTGAAATCCATCGGATCGACGACCGGCACGCCAATGTCGCCGAGATGGCCGTTGATGTATCGGGCCGGAATGTTGAGGCATCGGCAGAACGCAATTGCGAGGTGGGCGAAATCGCGGCAGACGCCGATCCGCTCTTGGTAGGCGTCGAACGCGCTTCTCGTCGAACGCGCCTGCTGATAGTCAAACTTGATGTGCTGATGGACGAAATCGCACACCGCCTGCACGCGCCCCCATCCGGGCGGGATTTTGCCGAATAGATCCCAAGCCGTCTGGCTCAGCTTGTCGGTCTCGCAATACCGGCTGCCCATCAGATAGATGAGGCATGAGTTCGGGGAGGTCCGCGACGGGGACTTCAGCCGCGGCAAAGTTCGCCGGATCGATCTTGCCGTCGTCTTCGATCGTGGCGTCGCCCCAGATTGCGAAGTCGCCCGCGGGCGCGACCAGCCTTCGGCAACGGTTGCCAAACGTGTCGAGATAGGTGGTCATCGGGATGATCGGCGTCGTAAAGACCTTTTCGGCGACGCGTATGTCGGCCTTCCGATCCTCGCTCACGGACAACAGGCAAACCATCGGAGTGGGCTGCGCGCAATTGACCGCGATTTCATAGCCGTAACGGATCAGCATTCGTCGCCAGCTCCTAAGACATTTCTCGAGACGCGACGAAAGGCCTCAGCGCAAGCCGCAAATCGGATCACCGATAGATGGCAGGCGATCGGCGCGCGCGTCGCGCCGACCGCCGATGTCCTTTTTTCGGCTTTTGCGGGCCGAACTATTTCACGCTGCTGAGCAGAGCGGCGCATGCCTGGGACACGCCGGAATCAGCCGCCTTGCTGCCGGGCATCACGGCCCAGCCGCCCTTTTCGACATAGGCTGCCTGTTGCCATGAATCCGTCTTTTTCAGCGTCGTCAGGTTCGTGGCGGCGTCGGCGCTGCGTTGGAACTGGTCGACGCAGATCGGCGCGACGGCGGCAACCACCGCGCTGCTTGCCGTACTATCCGCCAGGGTCTTCGCGGTGCTTCCGAGCATCCACCCGCCCCAGCCGAAGCCGATGGCGACAGTCGCGACGACGCCGACGGCGGCGCCTTGCAGGAGCCGCTTCAGCGAGTTCTCCCTGATACCAAGCCACATTTTGCATGAGCCTCTCCTCCCGATCGGGGCGGAAGGATTCCGCCCCTCTCTGAGTATTGGACGACACATTCCCGTGGAGCCGTCGCCGAGACCCGGTCTTCTTTCTATCGGGCGCTCAGTAGTCCATCCCGCCCATGCCGCCCATTCCGCCGCCGCCCGGCATCGCCGGAGCGTCGGTCTTGGGCCGCTCGGCGATCATCGCTTCGGTCGTGATCATGAGACCGGCGATCGAAGCCGCGTCCTGCAGCGCCACCCGCACCACCTTCGCCGGATCGACGATGCCGGCGTTCAGCATGTCGACATATTGCTCGGTCTGGGCGTCGAAGCCGAAGGTCTGCGACTTGTTCTCGAGAACCTTGCCGACGACGATCGAACCCTCGACCCCCGAATTCTCGGCGATCTGCCGGATCGGGGCTTCGAGCGCCCTGAGCACGATGTTGATGCCGGACTGGACGTCCTCGTTCTCGTCTGTGAGCTTGCCGATCGCGGCCCTGGCGCGCAGGAGCGCAACGCCGCCCCCCGATACGATGCCTTCCTCGACCGCGGCCTTGGTCGCATGCATGGCGTCGTCGACGCGGTCCTTCTTCTCCTTGACCTCGACCTCGGTCGAGCCGCCGACGCGGATGATGGCCACGCCGCCCGCAAGCTTGGCCAGCCGCTCCTGCAGCTTCTCCTTGTCGTAGTCGGAGGTGGTGTCCTCGATCTGCGCCTTGATCTGCGCGATCCGGCCCTCGATGTCGGATTTCTTGCCGGCGCCGTCGATTATGGTGGTGTTCTCCTTCTCGATCCGGACGCGCTTCGCCTTGCCCAGCATCTGCAGCGTCACGTTCTCGAGCTTGATGCCGAGGTCCTCGGCGATCATCGTGCCGGCGGTGAGGATGGCGATATCCTCGAGCATCGCCTTGCGGCGATCGCCGAAGCCCGGCGCCTTGACGGCCGCCACCTTCAGGCCGCCACGCAGCTTGTTGACCACCAGGGTCGCCAGCGCCTCGCCCTCGATATCCTCGGCGATGATGAGCAGCGGCTTGCCGGCCTGCACCACCGCCTCGAGCACAGGCAGCATCGGCTGCAGCGAGGAGAGCTTCTTCTCATGGATGAGGATGTAAGGCTCCTCGAGCTCCGCGATCATCTTCTCGGCGTTGGTGACGAAATAGGGCGAGAGATAACCGCGGTCGAACTGCATGCCTTCGACGACATCAAGCTCGGTCTCGAGGCTCTTGGCCTCTTCGACCGTGATGACGCCCTCATTGCCGACCTTCTTCATGGCGTCGGAAATCATCTTGCCGATCGTCTTGTCGCCGTTGGCGGCGATGGTGCCGATCTGCGCGATCTCCTCCGACGACTGCACCTTCTTGGCGCGCTTTTCGATGTCCTTGACGACCGCGCTGACCGCGATGTCGATGCCGCGCTTGAGATCCATCGGGTTCATGCCGGCGGCGACAAGCTTGAGGCCTTCCTTCATGATCGAGGCGGCGAGCACGGTCGCGGTGGTGGTGCCGTCTCCGGCAAGATCGTTGGTCTTGGAGGCGACCTCGCGCACCATCTGCGCGCCCATGTTCTCGAACTTGTCCGAAAGTTCGATCTCCTTGGCGACGGTCACGCCGTCCTTGGTGATGCGCGGCGC
Source organism: uncultured Alphaproteobacteria bacterium (assembly GCA_963764955.1). GTDB lineage: Bacteria > Pseudomonadota > Alphaproteobacteria > Rhizobiales > Beijerinckiaceae > Roseiarcus. Next base: position 427,427 of record CAVXVE010000037.1, read on the forward strand.
GCCGTAGGACTTGTCCAGAATGACGTTGCGGCCCTTGGGGCCCAAAGTCACCTTGACGGCGTTGTTGAGAATATCGACGCCGCGCAACAAGCGGTCGCGGGCGTCGGAAGAGAAGCGTACGTCTTTAGCGGGCATGGGTGGGGTTCCTTCAATTCTTGATAAGGGATGTTGCTTCAGGCGGCTTTCTTCTTGGCGGCTGGCGCGCCTTCAATGACGCCCATGACGTCGGTCTCCTTCATGATCAGGAGCTCCTCGCCGTCGATCTTGACCTCGGTGCCGCTCCACTTGCCGAACAGGACGCGCTCGCCGGGCTTGAGTTCGGTCGGCGTGATCTTGCCATTCTCGTCGCGGCCGCCGGGTCCGACCGCGACGACCTCGCCCTCTTGCGGCTTCTCCTTGACAGTATCGGGAATGATGATGCCGCCTTTGGTCTTGTCCTCGCCTTCGATGCGGCGGACGACGACGCGGTCGTGTAACGGACGAAATTTCATGAAAACTCATCTCCCAGTGAGCCGCCGCCGGTTTGGAGGCGAGCGCCTCCTGTTTCCGCCGTTTCGCTCAACCTATGCCTTAAGTAGCGATTGTTAGCACTCGTTGCAAGGTAGTGCTAAGATACATTTTCACCGATCGAACGACGCGGGAAAGCTCGCGACGGGTCCTGACGCGCGCCTGCGGCGGGCGTACGCGGTGGCGGGGAAGATCATTCCGGCGCGGCGGGCGCGAGGCAAACCGTGACGAGACCCGCGGCCGTGAGAATCGCGCAGGCGACAAAGACGGACTGGTAGCCGAACGCTTGCGCCAGCAGGCCGACGCTGAGCGCGGCGAACACCGAACCCAATTGGCCGGCGTTGGAAAAGAGCGCCGCGGCGGCGCCGGCCCGGTGCGGCATGAACGAATGCAGAAAGCTGATCCCGAGATAGGTCACAAGCCCGATGCCGATCGCGCGCAGGATCTGGGCCCAGAGCACCGCGGCGATCGACCGCGCCAGCGCGAGCGCGATGAAATAGGCGACGAAAACCGCGAAGCCGATCACGATCGCCGGCCGCTCGGCGCGCCTGAGCGGCCGCCAGATGATTGCGCCCATCACCACGATTTCGAGCGCGGCGCACAGACTATAGGCCCATCCGACGTCGCTGTTCGCTCCGCCGAGCGAGGTGGTCATGACGATGGCGAGCGGTATCGAGCCCAGGAACATGGCGGTGTGGAACAGGGCGAGCCCCGTGAAAGCAAGGGCGATCGCCGGACCGCCATTCTCTGGCTTTGGCCGAATTCCGTGCCCTGCGTCGCTCGAGACCGGTTCTGCCCGCACCAGGGCGAGCGTCGCCAGCGCGACAAGGGCGGAGCCGGCGCTCATGAAAAACACGCCGCGAAATCCGAACGCCGCGACCGCCACGGCGCCGAGCGCGGGTCCGATCGCCCATGCGAGCGACCAGCTGGCGCGCAGGACGCCCAGAGCGCGGCTAGCGGTGTGGAAGCTTGCATGCTCGAAGCGCCGCCTGACGAGCGCGACCGACTGGGAAAAGGCGGACGCCCCGATGGCGACCGGAAACGCCGCAATGACGAGCAGAAGCGCGAAATTGGTGGTGAAGCCGAGAGACGCGTAGCCGATTGCGGACCCGGCGAGCGCCAGGAGCAGCGGCGCGACGCTTGTCCTCCGGTCGACCCAGCCTCCCAATCCGGTGGCGAACGCGATTCCGGCGAGCGCTCTCGCGGTCAGGATGACGCTGAGCAAAAGCGGGCTCAAGTGGGCCTGGTCGACGAGAAAAAGCACGATGTAGGGGCCGGACATCGCGTCCGCGAGGCCGGCGAGCACATCGACGGCGACAAGCGCAAGGAAAAAAGACGAGCGGTCGGCGTGCGGGGTCAAGAGGCGCCTCGTTATCGCGGCAAAGCGCGCCAACCGATGTTGGCGGCGAAGAAAGCCGCCGTTCGGCGAATCGCCTCTTGTCGACCAGGACCGCCCCTTCTTATACCCGAAGCTCAGACGGTGTATCGAGCCGCGCAGCGCTCAAGATCGCGTGACCCGGACTTGGCGATCGACGAAATCGCCGAGGAGCCGCCTACGCCAATTGCCTCAGGAGCTCCTGCGCCTCGGCGATCTCAGGCATTTCCGGCGTTGGCGAAAAACCTTCGAGCGCGGGCGCAAGCGTCGCTCTGGCCGCGTCCAGACGGCCCGTCGATTGGTGGAGCCTGGCCAGCGCGTGCGAGGCCAAGAGCACATAGCCGCGCGCGCCTTGCGCCTTGGCCACCGCGATCGCGGTCCGGAAAGCTTCCTCGGCGCGAACAGAGTCGGCGGGAGACCGCATCAGCAGGAAATCGCCGCGGAGTCGGTGGAGATGGGGATCGGTGTAGTGCTCCCCCGTCTCCTCGGCGAGCGCCAGTCCGGCGTCGATGGTCGCAAGCGCGCTGTCCAGGTCCGGCCGCATGGCCTCAAGATCGGCGAGCAGGCCGTGGAACGACGGCCCGCCGCTTCTGTTGCCGAGCGCGAGATAGGACGCCAGCGCCTCCTTGAGCCCAAGCGCTCCGCCTTCGGGGTCGTGCAGCTTGCCGCGCGCCCAATTTGCGAACACCCGACCAAGGTCGGTGTAGGTCTTCAGGTTGTGCTCTTCCGTCAGCACAAGCAGCGATTCCACCGCCATCCGCGTCGCCAGAGCATCGCCGCGGCGGCTCTCGATGGCGGTCCTGAAGAAGAGCGCGCTGCCGAGAGCAGCGGCATGGCCGAGCTCCCTGGCGCGGCGGGTCGATTCGTCAATGAGCCTGCGCGCGTGCTCGAACTCGCCCAGGTGCCATTCCGTCAAGGCGAGGAAGTTGGTCGCGCTCACCTGGGTGTCGTTGCCGAACCGGAACAGCGTTTCCCGGTCTCGCTCACGGACATAATCGCTCAATGCGCGCTCAAGTCTTTTTCGCGCCGCCTGCAGGTCGCCAAGCTGGAGCGAGACAAAGCCGAGAACGCGGCGAGCCACGCCCGCCTCCATCTCGCGCCCCTCGGCTTTGGCTTCCCGAAGGAAGGCCTCAGCGGCCGCGTAAGCCCGGCGATGTTCGCCGCGCATGAAGCTCTTGAGGCACTCGCCGTAATAGGCGACGAAGCGCGGCGCTTCATCCGCCGGTCCGGCGAATTGGCTGGCGCGCGCGTAAGCCGCGTTCATCTCGTCGGCGGCGAAGCCTTTGAGCCACATCGCCGCGTGGCCAAAGTCGGTGTGCAGCTTCAGCCGCCGCTCGGCGAGAGCCGAGTCGCTCCGCTCGTGTTCAGGGGCTGCTCGCTCGGCTTCGTCGGCAAGCGCGATCGCTTTGCCGAGATGGGCGATCGCCTCCTTGAAGGCCGAACGGCGGAGAGCCTCTTCCCCCGCGGCGCCCCACCATTCGCTCGCCAGCGTCTTGGCGCCGCCGGCGGTGAAATGACGAGCGATCGCCTCCGGCTCCGATTGAGCGGCGATGAGCGCCGCCGCCGCGAGTCTGTGGAAAGCCTGACGACGGCTTCGCAAGAGGCTGTCGTAGGCCGCGTCCTGAATAAGCGCGTGTTTGAAGCGATAGGTCGCCTCTGGCGGGGTCCCGTCGACGAAGAGAAGGTCCGCATCCACGAGACTGCCCAAGGCGGATTTGAGCAAGGCTTCGTCGAGTCTGCTGGAGGCTGGCTCGGCGCAACACGCGACCTCGCAGAGGAGCGGATACGAGAAGCTCCGCCCCAGGACCGCGCCGATCTGCGCGACCTCGCGCGCCGGTCCAAGACGGTCGAGCCGCGCCGCCAGCGACTGCCGGAGCGTCGGCGGAATCGCCTGCGCCGCCCCTTGCTCGCCGCGCTCGAGAATGAGCCGCGTCACCTCCTCGACGAACAATGGCACTCCGCCCGCGCGATCGCTGAGGCGCTTCGTCACCTGCGCCGGCAGTGTGTGCCGGAACGCGATCTCGGCGATCATGCGCTGAACCTCAGCCTCGTCGAGCGGCGCCAGCGAAATGACCTTATGGTGCGGCTTGAGGAACCAGGGCGGCCGGAATTCAGGCCGCGCCGTGCCAAGGACGAGGATCGGCGCCTGCGCGCCCCGATCGCTGATCTCCTGCACAAGGTCGATCGACGTCGGGTCGAACCACTGCAGATCCTCAAAGACGAGAACAAGCGGCTGGTTGCGGGCGCCCGCGATCGCCCATTCGACCATGGCCGCCGACTGGCTGCGGCGGGTCTCCTCGGGCGACAGGCTGGGCAGGCGCTCGGGGGGAAGCGGAATATCCACCATCGGCGCGAGCAGCGGAGCGTGGGTCGCAGCGTCGAGGTTGACGGCGGCGAGAAGCGATTCGAGCTCGGCCAGCCGGCGCTCGGCCGACGCCTCGGGCCCGCCGAATCTGGCCCGCGCCCAGCCTCGGACCGGATGCAGAACCGTGTTCTGCAAGAGCTGCGAGGCGCTCCATTCGATCCATGAATGCGGCGTCTCGGCCAACTGGCCGCGAAACTCTTCGACCAGCCGGGACTTGCCGATGCCGGGCTCGCCGACAACCAGGACAAACTGCCCCTCGCCCGCGAGAGCGCGCTCCGCGCAGCGCGCAAGGACGGCGAGGTCGTCTTCGCGACCGACAAAAGGGGTGAGCAGCCGGGCGCCCCTTTGGCGCCGGCCGCCGCTTACCCGCACGATCCGATAGAGCTTCACCGGCGCGGGAGCGCCCTTGAGCTCATGGGCGCCCTTGTCCTCGACGATGAAAAGTCCGGCGATCTGCCGCTGAACGGTCGATGTGACCAGCACGGTCCCGGGCTCGGCGGCGGCCTGAACGCGGGCGGCGATGTTGGGCGCTTCCCCGAACACTTCGCCCGCGGCGTCGACGACCACCTGGCCGCTTTCGACGCCAATGCGTACGGCAAGCCGGGGAGCGCCGATCGGCGTGTTTCGGCGGTTCACCTCCTCCACCGCCTGCTGGACGCCAAGGGCGGCCCGAACGGCTCGTTCGGCGTCATTCTCCTGCGCCTGCGGATAGCCGAAGCCGGCCATCAGCCCGTCGCCAAGCCGCTTGAGCACGCGCCCGTCGAGCGCTGTCACCGCCCTCGAGGCCTCATCGAGATAGCTGTTGACGAGATTGCGCCAGTCCTCGACGTCGAGCGCGGCCGCGAGTTCGGTCGAGCCGACAAGGTCGCAGAACATGATGGTGATCGGGCGCCGTTCGGCGGAATCGAGCCCCGGCGCGCGAAGCGCCGCAGGCGGCCGGTGCGCGGGAAGCTCCGCTATCGCTTTCAGGAGCCGTCTGCGGTCGCCAAGAGGGACGCCGAGTTCATGGAGGTCGCCGTCGGTGAGATCGGCGAGCACGTCCAGATCGATCTTGTTCTCGCGAAACCTTTCCTCGTATTGACCAAGACTGAGGCTGCTGAGCCACCCGCGGACATCCATGATCACCGTTCTCGCCGGGGCGCGCGAAACTACCCCCGATCCTCTCGTGAATGGAGAGACAAAGAGCGACACCCGCGCATGAAGGGGATCGCTCCGCAATGGGTAGAATCACCTAGCCGCGGCGAATTCGACTTCACTTCGGCGTCCGAGACCCGAGGCGCTCGGCGAGGACTTACCCGGCCGCGCCGATGCGCCGCTCGAGCGCCTCATAGAGCGCGTTGCGGGCGGCGAAGGTCTGTTCGAGCGCGGCTACGCTGACGCGCTCGGCGCCTTTGGTCAAAAGCCAGCCGGCGAGCTCGGCCGCCTTGTCGCGGGCGCAGTGCAGCGCGACGAGCCCGTGCGGATCGGCCTCCTCGCCAATCGCCGACACCGCATCGAATCGCGCCCGGGCCGCTTCGACGATCGAGCCGGACGGAACCGGCAGCCGCGCCCGGACTTCGCGCGACTTCAGCGCCTCCTCGCTCGCCGCGATGCGGGCGAGGATGTCGCGCGCCGCTTGCCTTGCATTCGGGCCCCAGGGGGCGGCGAGCGAGGCAATGAGATTGGCCTGCGAGCGCAGGATCGTGCCGTCGTCGAGGGGTTTGAGCGCATTGGCGGCGAGCGTCGCCCCGGTCGTCGTGATGTCGACGATCAGCTCCGCCGCGCCCGAGGCTGGGGCGCCTTCGGTCGCGCCCAGGCTCTCGACGATCCGGTAATCGGCGACGCCATGCTCGGCGAAGAAGCGTCGGGTCAGATTGACGTATTTTGTCGCGACCCGCATCCGCTCGCCGCGCTTGGCGCGAAAGGCCTGCGCGACGTCGTCGAGGTCGGCCATGGTGCGCACGTCGATCCAGGTCTTGGGCGCGGCGACCACGACATTGGCGTGGCCAAAGCCGAGCGGGCTCAGGAGCTCGAACCGAGCCTCGACGTTCATCGCCTTCTCGCGCAGCAAGTCCTCGCCGGCGACGCCGAAATGCGCCGCCCCGGCCGCAAGCTGGCTGACGATCTCGGCGGACGAGACATAGGCGACCTCGACCCCCGGCAACCCCGCGATCGCGCCGCGATAGTCGCGCGCGCCGCGCCCCTGGATGAGTTCGAGCCCGGCGCGGGCGAAGAACGCATGCGCGGCCTCCTGCAACCGCCCCTTCGAAGGGATGGCGAGGACGAACGGGCCTTCCGCGCCGGCGCCGCCGGCCATCAGCGCTCTCCCCCGTTCATCAGGCGATCGAGGTTGATCGCCGCGCCGACGGCGGGAATGTCGTGAGGCGCGCCGAGGCGCCGCGCGAGGCCGTCGTAGCGCCCGCCTGCGAGCGCGGTTCTCGCGCCCGGAGAATGGGCGTCGTGGGCCTCGAACACAAAGCCGGTGTAATAGTCGAAATCGCGCACGAAGGCGGCGCTGAACCGGGTCGTCTCGATCGCGACCCCGCGGGCGGCGATGAAGCCGTTGCGCCGCTCGAACGCCTCCAGCGCCGCGCTCAAGTTGAGGCCTGCGGAATGCGCGAGGCGCCGCAGCTCGATGGCCGCCTGATCGGGATCGCCGGAAATCGCCAGAAAAGCGTGCAGCGCCGCACGCTTCTCGGCCTCGATCGGCGGCCCGGACCTCAGCGAGGCCTGTTCGAGGAAGCGGTCGGCGATCTCGCCTGGCGTTCGCCCCCCGACCGCGTCGATCCCGGCGATGGCGAGCAGATCCTCGACCAGCGCCTTGGCGCCGGCGTGATCGGCGCTCTCGAGCGCCGCCAGCACGCCGGGTTGGGCGAGCGCGCTCTGGCTCGGGCGACTGAAGATGGCCTCGAGGCTCAAGCCGCGGGCGACGCCGCGGCGCAGGCGCCGCCGCCAGGGCTCCGGAATTTTTAGCGATTCGAGCACCGCCTCGAACAGGCCGGCGTCGCCGAGCCGGGCCGTGAGCATGGCCCCGCCCGCCGCGGCCGCCGCCTCCATCGCGAGCGAGAACACCTCCGCATCGGCCGCTTCGGCGTCACGGCGCCCGAAGCTCTCAAGCCCGGTCTGCGTCTGCTCGCCGCCTTGGGTTCCGCGGGCGCGAAAAACCGGGCCAAGATAGGAATATTCGGCGATCCCGCCTGCCTTATCCGAGGCCAGATAAGCGCGGCAGACGGGGATCGTATATTCGGGCCTCAGGCACAGCTCCTCGCCGGCGGCGTCGGCGGTGAGGAACAGGCGGCGGCGGACTTCCTCGCCCGACATGTCGAGAAAGATCGCGGCGGGGTGCAGGATCGGCGGCTCGATGCGCTCGAAGCCCGCGGCGAGAAAGCAGTCGAGCGCGCGCTCGCCGGCCGTGCGCGGCGCTTGATGCACAGGGTCGTCGCCTTGCGGCGCTTGATCGGCAAGGATTGAGGCGGAATCAGCTGGGGTCACGATGGCCCTCATACGTCTTTGGGCCCCCTTTAACAAAGCAGCGGCAAGCGCGCAGCCCCTAACCTTGGCGAAGGTGAACGCCCTCCCGGGCCGCAGCCCCGGTTGCCGCGACGGCCCGGCCATGGTCGGATAAAGGAGGGAGCGCGCCGCCGAATCACTCGGTCGGGCCATCGAACCTTACGATGAAGCCTGCGTCCGCATTGCGCCTGTTGCACTGGGCCGTCCTCGTCTTCGTCCTGATGGGCCTCGGGCGCGCCTGCGCGCAGGAAACCCGCCGGCTCGATCTCGACCAGACGCGCGCGGCGCTGACCGCCGCTGAAAATGCGCTCAGGGGCGGCAATCTCGACGACGCCGATCTGCAGCGCCTGCGCGGGCAAAGCGACGCGCTCGCGCTCGCGCTTCAGGGGGCGGTCGCCGCCCTGACGCCCCGCCTGGCGGCATCGACGCAGCGCCTGACCGAGCTCACGCCCAAATCGGGCGAAGCCGCTCCGACGACCGACGTCGCGGCCAAGGAGCTCGAGAACGAGAAGCAAAGGCACGACCGGCTGGACGCCAACCTGCGCGCCGCACGCGCCATGCTGCTCGAAGCCGACGATCTGAGCACCCGCATCAGCGCCGCGCGGCGCCAGTTGTTTGCGCAGCGAACCTTCGCCCGCTCGTCGAGCGTCCTCAATCCGCGGCTCTGGGCGGCTGTCTGGCGGGAAGCGCCGGTAGACGCCGAGGTGATGCGGGGGCTGATCGGCAACTGGCTCGGCGCGGTCGGCGAACAGTCTGCGCTCGCCAAGATCGCCATGGCGGCGATCGTGATCGCGCTGGCGCTGGCCGCGGCGCCGCTCGGCTGGCTCGCGCGCCGCTTTGTCTACCGGGGTAGAGCCACGGGCGCGCCGAGCCGGCTACGCCGCGCGCTCGCCGCGGCGTGGATATTCGTGCTGTTCGCGGCGCTGCCCCTCGCCGGTCTCGGGGTGCTGGCGGGCGCGCTCGACACATTCAACCTCACCGACCCGAGCGCGCGGGGCGTCATCGACGCCGTGTTCGAGGCCGCGCGGGTGCTGATCGCCGTCAACGCGCTTGCCCGCGGCATGCTCGCGCCTGGGCGTGCCGCCTGGCGTCTCGTCTCGATGAGCGACCGGACGGCGGCGATCGTCTATCGCCTGGCGATGACGATCGCGGCGATCTGGGCCGTCGAGCGGCTGGTCGAGCCGGCGGCGGACGCCGCCGCCTCGCTCAACATCGCGGTCGCCGCGCGGGGGTTTGGCGCGCTCCTCGCCGCGCTCGCGATCGCCTACGCCCTGCGCCAGCTCGGCAACCAATCCGGCCCGGCCGCATCGCCGCAAAACGACGCCTGGACGCCGCTCAGGACGCTCGGCTGGGCGGCCGCGCTGGTCATTAGCGCCGCCGCGGTGACCGGCTACATCGCCTTCGCCACTTTCCTCGTCAATCAGGCGATTTACCTCTCCGTCCTCGGCAGCGCGCTCTATATCGCGGACATCATCGCCCGGGACGGAACCGAGGCGGTCTTGCGGCCGGATGCGCCGGGCGGGGCGCGCGTACTGGCGATGGCGGGTCTGCGCCGCAACACGCTGGCGCAGATCGTCGTCGTCCTGCAGGGCGTCGCGCGCCTCGCGGTGGTGGTGGTCGCGTTCGCAGCGGTGCTGAAGCCGTGGGGCGTGCAGTCGCAGGACATGTTCGGCGCGCTGCGCTCCGCCTATTTTGGCTTCTCGATCGGCGGCGTCACCCTGTCGCTGTCGTCGATGATCGGGGCCGCGGTGGTTTTCGGCGTCGCGCTGTTCTTCACCCGGCTGCTCCAGGATTGGCTGGGCTCGAGGCTTCTGCCGCAGACACGCCTCGACGCCGGGGTCAGAAACTCGGTCAGGACGATTTTCGGCTATCTCGGGGTGATCGTCGCGGCGCTTCTGGCCGGGGCTGAAATCGGCCTCGACGTGCAGAAGCTCGCGCTCGTCGCCGGCGGCCTCTCGGTCGGCATCGGCTTCGGCCTGCAGACGATCGCCAACAATTTCGTCTCCGGCCTCATCCTGTTGTGGGAGCGCACCATTCGCGTCGGCGACTGGGTGGTGGTGGGAAGCGAGCAGGGGTTCGTTCGCGCCATCAACGCCCGCGCGACCGAGATCGAGACCTTCGATCGCGGCAGTCTGATCGTTCCCAACTCCAACCTGGTCAGCGGCGTCGTCAAGAACTGGGTCCACAACGACCGCGTTGGGCGCATCATCGTCTCGATCAACGTCACTTATGAAAGCGACCTCGACGTGGTGCGCGACCTCATGATCGCGGCGGCCAAGGCGCAGGACCAGGTGCTGGCGATTCCGGCGCCCACGGTGCTCTTCGCCGAGTTTGGCGACTGGGCGCTCAAGTTCAATCTCATCTGCTTCGTCGACGACGTCGAGCTTGGCGAGCGGACCCGCAGCGACATCAATTTCGACGTCCTGCGCCGGATGCGCGAGGCGGGCCTGCGGATCGCCTATCCGGCGCCCCCGCCGGCGGACACCCCCTGGAGATTCGAACCGGAGGGCAAGCCGGCGCCGAAGACGTGAGGGCGTTTCGCCTCACGCCGCCGTTCGCCCGGCCTCCCAGCCGATGATCGCCTGCTTGCGCGCAAGACCCCAATGGTAGCCGGTGAGCGCCCCCGAGCGCCCGAGCACCCGATGACAGGGGACGACGAACGAGATCGGATTCTTGCCCACAGCAGCGCCGACGGCGCGCGCCGCCGTCGGCCTGCCGATCTTGCGGGCGATGTCGGAATAGGTGGTCGCGCAGCCCAGCGGAATGCTGAGCAACGTCTCCCAGACCCGAAGCTCGAAATCCGTGCCGATGAGGACGACGCGCAGCGGCGCGTCGGCTCGCCAGAGGGCGGGATCGAAGGCGCGGGCGGCGTAAGGGGCGGTCGCGCGCGCATCCTCGACGAGACGCGCGCGCGGCCAGCGCCGCGCCATGTCGGCGAGCGCTGCTTCGCGCTTGCCCTCGTCGACGAAGCCCAAGCCCGCCATGCCGCGCGGCGCGGCGACGACGATCGCCTCGCCGAACGGGGAAGCGTGGAAGCCATAGGCGAGCGTCAGATCGTCGCGCCGGTAGTCGCCTGGCGTCAAAGCCTCGTGGGCGACAAACAGATCGTGCAGCCGGCTCGGACCGGAGAGGCCGACGTCATAGGCCGCATCCAGAACGCTTGCCGAGGAGCGCAATAGCTCCCGCGCCCGCTCGAGCGTGATCGCCTGCAGGAAGGCTTTCGGCGTGAGCCCCGCCCAGCGCTTGAAGACGTGCTGGAAGTGCGAGGGCGAAAGGCCGACATGGCCCGCGATCGCCTCGATCGACGGCTGCTCGCGGTAGCGGGTGGAGATGAACTCGATCGCGCTTTTGACGGTGGCGTAGTCGGCGCCGGCGGGCGGAGCGCTGGGAATGTCGAGCATTGGCCGTGTCCGTAAAATCCTTTCGCCGGCTCAAAATCTTGAGCCGACATACGATGATTAGCCGCTCTGAAGGCCAGCGCCACCCGAAAACGACGATGGGCGACAGATCCTACGTCACTCAGTCGATGGGGAACGCGAGCGCGAATCGACGACGGCGTCCCAGCCCCATCTGAGCAGCGGCATCGCGTCGGCGGCGAAGGCGCAGAAATCGTCGACCAGCTTAGGCGAAGCGATCGCGGCCTCGGATACCTGACGCTGGCAGACCATGCTCTTGAGCCGTATCGCGGCGGCGATCTCGGGATCGTCGATCGCCTCGAAGCCCCGCGGCGCGCGCTTGAGTGAATCCTCCGCCGACAAAGCGAGCCCCGCCTTCTTGAGCTTCGCCGTCATCGCCTTGAACCCCTTGGGGGTGCGAGCGGCCGCGGCGCGCAACCGCCCAAGCTTGTCAGAATCCGGCAGGTAGAAGCCCGCGGCGAAGAAACACTCCTCCGGCGACAGGTGGAAATAGAGGAGCCCGGGATCGTTCTTGTTCCCCGACCGGGTCAGCACGACGCCGGCATGGGTCTTGTACGGGTCCTTGTTGGCGGCGAAGCGCACGTCGCGATGGATGCGGAACAGCGAGGACTTGCGGTCGCCCTTGATCGGAATTTTCGCTTGTCCCAGGCGCTCTGCGACATCCTCGACCAGGTCGCCGACCGGCCCTTTGACCGCGCTTTCATAAATGGCGCGGTTCGCTTCGAACCATTCCCGGCTCTGGTGGAACGCAAGCGCCTTGAAGAACGGCAGCGCCTTGGGGCCGAATCCGGCGAAGGTCATCGATCCTCGGATTCCGCCTAGACCGTGACAGGCGTAGCCTTCATGCCGGCTGTCCCGAACAGGCGCCGATAGCGCTCGACTTCGTCCGGTAGGCCGAGCACCTTGCTCGGATTGTCCGAAAGCTTGACCGCCGGGCGCCCGTCCGCCTCGACAACCTTGCAGACCAGCGAGATCGGCTTGAGCTGGCCATCGACCCCAGCCGGGGCGCAGCCGATGAAATCATTGGTGAGGTTCGTCCCCCAGCCAAACGACAGGTTGACCTGGCCCTTCAGCGCCCGCACCGAGTCTTCGATCGAATCGACGTCCATCGCGTCGGACAGCACGACGAGCTTCTCCCGCGGATCGCGACCGCGTTCCTTCCACCAGGCGATCAGCTCCCGCGCGGCGGGGACCGGCGGCTTCGAATCCGGCCGCGCGCCCTTCCAGTCCGCCACCCAGTCGGGCGCCTGGCGAAGGAACGAAGTCGTGCCAAAACAGTCCGGCAGGACGACCAGGAGGTTGCCGCCGTACATCTTCGCCCAGTCCTTGAGCACCCGGTACGGCGCCTCGAGGAGCGCCTCGTCGTCCTCGGCGATCGCGCCGTAGACCATCGGCAGCTCATGCGCGTTGGTGCCGATCGCCTCGAGCCCGGTGTCCATCGCGTGCTTGACATTGGAGGTGCCGATGAAGCTCGCGCCCAGCCCTTCCTGCATCGCCTCGACGCACCAGCGGTGCCAGAGAAAGCCGTGCCGTCGGCGGGTGCCGAAATCCGACACCCTCACCGGCCCCGCCTCGCGCTCGAGGATGCGCAACCGCTCCACCTTCGACCACAGCTTGGCCTTCGCCCGGGCGTAGAGAACGTCGAGATCGAAACGGCTCATGCTGCGCATCGCCGCGCGGGCCCTGAGCTCGCTGATGATGGCGAGCGCCGGAATCTCCCACATCGTCGTCCCGGTCCAGGGACCGGCGAAGCGCAGCTCATATTGCCCGTCGCGCTTGGTCAGTTCGTATTCCGGCAGCTCGAACGTCGCCAGCCACTCCATGAACTCGGGCTCGAAAATGTGGCGGGTGCCGTAGAAAGTGTTGCCGGCGAGCCAGATGAGCTCGTTCTTGGCGAGCCGGAGCGTGCGCGCGTGATCGAGCTGGTCGGTGAGCTCGCGCTCGTCCACGATGTCGGCGAGTCTCACCGAGGTCGTCCGGTTGATGAGCTGGAAGGTCACCTGGAGCTTCGGGTGCATCTTCCAGATCATCTGGAGCATCAAAAGCTTGTAGAAGTCCGTATCGAGCAGCGTGCGGACCGCTGGATCGATGCGGAACGTATGATTATAGACGCGGGTTGCGATATCCGTGGCCATTATGCGAGCTTAATGGACACGACGGCTAAGCGACAAGAGCGGCCTCACCCCGGGGCCAAGGTGAATGAACAAATGAGCGCGACGGCTGACGCTTCAGGCCCGACCCACAAACCTCAGCCTCGCGTCGGGCTCTTCGTCACCTGCCTTGTCGACATCATCCGGCCGAGCGTCGGCTTCGCGGCGGTGAAGCTGCTCGAGGACGCGGGCTGCAAGGTGGTCGTGCCGAGCCAGACCTGCTGCGGCCAGCCGGCCTATAACGCAGGCGACCGGGGAACCGCGAAGAGGCTGGCGCGGCAGGCGATCGATGCGTTCGAGGACTGCGACTATGTCGTCGCGCCGAGCGGTTCGTGCGGCGGCATGCTGATCAAGCATTATCCCGACCTGTTCGCAGGCGAGCCGGAACTTGCCGAGCGGGCCGAGCGATTCGCGGGAAAAGCGCACGAACTGATCAGCTTCCTGGTCGACGTCATGGGCGTCGACAAGGTCGAGGCGCGCTATGAGGGAACCGTCGCCTATCACGATTCCTGCGCGGGCCTGCGCGAGCTCGGGGTCAAGGCGCAGCCGCGGCGGCTCCTGGCCGGGGTCGAGGGCCTGACGCTGGTCGAGCTCAAGGAAGCGGAGACCTGTTGCGGCTTCGGCGGCCTGTTCGCGACCAAATACGGCGAGCTCTCGAACGCGATCGTGGCGCGCAAGGCCGACGACATCCGCGGCGCGAAACCGGATACGGTGCTCGCCGGCGATCTCGGGTGCCTGATGAACATGGCGGGCAAGCTTCAGCGCGAGGGATCGCCGGTCAAGGCCCGCCATGTCGCGGAAATCCTGGCCGGCATGGCGGACGGGCCGGCGATCGGCGAAGGGAAGCCCGAGGCCGCCCGATGAGCGTCGTCGCGACTTCGGCCAGGTTCAAGGAGAACGCGCACGAGGCGCTGACCGACGCGCGCCTGCAGGGCGCGCTCGCCTTCGCCGGCAATTTCGTCACCCGGCGCGCCGCCGCGGTCGCAAGGCTACCCGAGTTCGAGGCGCTGCGCGACAGCGCGCGCGCGATCAAGGACCACACGCTCGCTCATCTCGACCTCTATCTCGAGGCCTACGAGCAGAAGGTGCGCGCGAGCGGCGGCGAAGTCCACTATGCGCAGGACGCCGACGAAGCGCGAAAGATCATCATCGATCTCTGCAAGTCGATGGACGCGAAGAGCGTCACCAAGGGCAAGTCGATGATCGCCGAGGAGATCGGCCTCAACGACGCGCTGGAGGCGGCGGGGATCGAGCCGGTCGAGACCGACCTCGGCGAGTACATCATCCAGCTGCGCCATGAAGCCCCTTCCCACATCATCGCGCCGGCGATCCATCTCACCGCCAAGGACGTCGAGCGCGAATTTCGCAAGGCGCATCACGGTCTGCAAGCCCGAGCGCAGTCTCGCCGAGCCCGAGCAATTGCTGGCCGAGGCGCGCCAGGTGCTGCGCGCCAAGTTTCTCGCAGCCGACGTCGGCATAACCGGCGCGAACTTCCTTGTCGCCGAAACGGGAACGTCGATCATCGTCACCAACGAGGGCAATGGCGATCTCACGCAGATCCTGCCCGAGGCGCATATCGTCATCGCCTCGATCGAAAAGATCGTCCCCACCCTGGAAGACGCCGCCCAGCTCCTGCGGGTGCTGCCGCGCTCGGCGACCGGCCAGGACGCTTCGGTCTATACGACGCTCTCGACCGGGCCGCGGCGGCCGGGCGATCCCGACGGCCCGCGCGCCTATCATGTCGTGATTCTCGACAACGGCCGCTCGAACATGCTCGGCGGCGAGTTCGAGGACATGCTGCGCTGCATCCGCTGCGGCGCCTGCATGAACCATTGCCCGGTCTATCAGGCGGTCGGCGGACACGCCTATGGCTGGGTCTATCCCGGGCCGATGGGCGCGGTGCTGACGCCCTCGCTGATCGGCGTCGCCGAGGGCGGCCAGTTGCCGAACGCCTCGACCTTCTGCGGCCGCTGCGAAGAAGTGTGCCCGGTGCGCATTCCCTTGCCCGGCATGATGCGGCATTGGCGCGAGCGCGAGTTCGAGCGCCGCCTGTCGCCGGCGCCGATGCGCTATGGCCTCGGCTTCTGGGCGTTCTTCGCCGGCCGTCCGGCGCTTTATCGCCTGGCGACGGACCTCGCCGCCCGCGCGATGCGCCTTGCGGGGCGCGGCAAGGGACGCTTCTCCTGGCTGCCCTTCGCGGGCGGCTGGACGCGCTATCGCGACCTCGCAGCCCCGGAGGGCGCGACGTTCCAGAGCCAGTGGCGGGCGCGCAGCGGCCCGGTGCGATGAGTTCCCGCGCGGCGGTCCTGGCCAGCATTCGACGCTCGCTCGGCGTCACCGGCGACGAAGCGACGCGCCGGTTCGAGGTCGAAACGCGCCTCACGCAGGCCCCGTCTGGAATCGTGCCGAAGCGCGGACAGGGCGACGTCTCGGCCAGGGTCGCGACGTTCAAGGCCGAGGCGGAGCGCGCGCAGGCGAGCGTCGTCGAGATCGCCGGATGGGAGGGCGCGCCGGCGGAAATCGCCCGTTTCTTGCGCGAGAGCAATTGCGCCGCAACGCTGCGCATGGGCGACGACCCCCGCCTCGCTGCAATGCCATGGGGCGAAACCTCGCTCGAGATCCTGCATGGGGCCTCGGACGGCGGCGACCTCAACGCCGTCTCGGCCGCTTTCGCCGGGATCGCCGAGACCGGCACGCTTGCCCTCGTTTCGGGTCCGGACAACCCGACCACCCTCAATTTTCTGGCCGACAATCACATCGTCGTCCTGCCGCGCGAATCGGTCGAGGCCGATTACGAGGGCGTGTTCGCCAGGCTGCGCGGGACTTACGGCAAGGGCGCCGCGCCGCGCACGCTCAATTTCATCACTGGCCCCTCGCGCTCGGCCGACATCGAGCAGACGCTGCTGCTCGGCGCTCACGGGCCCCGCCGGCTGCATATCCTCATCGTCGGCTGAGGACTCCGGCCACGCGCCTGAGACGCAACGGCGGTCTAAGGTCGATTGGATGAACGCCGCCAACACGGGTTTCACGCCGCCGCGATATCGCAGCGCGAAAAATTTTATTCGCAACTGCAATAATTGCCACAGTCATGTCATGGTTCACGCTTAACCAAGCGTCACTGGTCTCGTTTGGACTTGGGGGTTACATGTCCACCAGCTCAGTGAACCCGCGTCGTATCGCGGTTGCGGCGGGCTATGGCGCGCTGGCGATCGGGTTGCCTTACGGTGCGGCGACTTACGCGTCTCCAGATTCCGCATGGGCGCTTATGGCGCTCTGTGTGTGCGGTCTTGGCGTCGCCGGCTATCGGCGAGGCCGCAACAATCGGCTTTCTCCCGGCATCGAGTGAGAGCCCCGCAAGCGCGTCCGCGCTTCTCGAAGGCCGCCTCCGGGCGGCCTTTGCATTTTCGGCCGGCCGGGCGTAAGGGCGGGCGAGGCCGGCGCCGCCGCTAGGTTAGCGCGACGGCGACAAATTAGTAACCTTAATGGGAATAATGAAGACTATGCGGGCCGCGCATGAAGCGCGTCCTTACGGTGTCGGGTTCTGTCGCATGATGCTGCGGATTTGGATTGCGGGGGCGCTCGTCGGGCTGCCTCTCCTTGTACCGGGCGCGCTGGCGCAGACCGCAGCGACGCCGCCTGCTGCGACGACCTCCTCGACGCCGCCGGCCGATCCAGCAAGCCCGCCAGCGGCCGTCCCGGCGCCCGCGCCCGCCGCGACCACGCTCGAATCCGTCGAGCCCCGCGGCCACGACTCAAGGCCTCGTCAGTCCGTTCATGCCGGCGACGCCGCCTGCCGCCGCGACCGATTCGGCGCCCGGCGCGTCCCCGTCAACGCCCGGCGCTTCCCCATCAACGGGCGCTTCCCCGTCAACGACCCCGCCTCCTGCCGCCCAAGCCGCGGCGCCGCCGAAGCCGAAGAAGGTGGCGCCGGCCTCCGCCGCCGCGCGAGACCGCGCTCAGCGACGATCCTCATCCGACGCTTCAGCCCGACACCTTCTTCGCCACCGCGAAAGCGTCCGAGCGCTATTCGGCGATCGTCGACGCCGGCGGCTGGCCGACCGACCTCGTCGCGGTCGGCCCTGGGGCCAAGGGGACGGCGGTCGCGCGACTGCGCAAGCGCCTGGCGATCGAAGGCTACCTGGAGCCGCGGGGAAGCGAGCGGGCTTGCGTGGGACAAGGGGCTCGCCGCGGCGGTGAAGCGGTTCCAGGCGCATGTCGGGCTGCGCGAGACGGGAACTGTCTCCGGCGCGACGCTGAAGGAGCTTAACGTTCCAGCCCGGGAGCGCTTCAACGAGCTCGCCTCCAGCGCCAATCGTCTTGCGGGAGTCAATTTCTCCTTCGATGACCGGTACGTGGTGGTCAACCTGCCCTCGACCTCGGTCGAGGCGGTCGAGAACGGCCGGGTCGTCCACCGCTACGTCGCGATCGTCGGCGATCCGGAGCATCCTTCGCCGGAGATTTCCGCCCATATCCAGGTCATCAACCTCAACCCGACCTGGACGGTGCCGACCTCGATCATCAAAAGGGAGATCATTCCGCGGATGCAGCGTGATCCGGGCTACCTGGCACGGGCCAAGATCCGGATCCTCGACGGCTCGGGCAAGGAGATCAATCCGCGCGCGATCAACTGGAGCACGGAGCGGGCGGCCAATTACACGCTGAGGCAGGATTCGGGCGCCGGCAATTCGCTCGGCTCGATCCGCATCGGCATGCCCAATAAGCTCGCCGTCTATATGCATGACACGCCCTCGAAGCGGCTGTTCGGCGGCGACTACCGGTTCTTGAGCCACGGCTGCGTCCGGGTGCAGGGCGTCTATGATTATGCGGTCTGGCTCCTGGAGGGCACGCCTGGCGGGCCTGACGGGCGCTGGGACAAGGCGGCGCTCGAGGCCAAGATCAAGGAAGGCGC
Organism: uncultured Alphaproteobacteria bacterium; assembly: GCA_963764955.1. GTDB lineage: Bacteria > Pseudomonadota > Alphaproteobacteria > Rhizobiales > Beijerinckiaceae > Roseiarcus. Next base: position 445,638 of record CAVXVE010000037.1, read on the forward strand.
GTCCTACAATATCAACCTCGTCAAGGCCGTGCCGGTGATCTGGGTTTATCTGACCGGCTGGTCGAACGGCGACGGGCCGGCCAATTTCCGCGACGACGTCTACAATATCGACAATGTCGGCGAAGCGCAGGTGAGCGCCCAGGCCGCGCCGGTCCGATGAAGGCTCAGCGCTTCTCGGGCGGCACGGTCATGATCTTGGCGACGAACGCGGCGATGTCCTCGCGGCTGTAGGATAGCCGCACCCGCCTGGTCGAGGCCGGGCGCTTGGCCAGCGAGAGGCCGCGGCGCCACTCACGCGCGGGCCTGATCGGCCGGGGCGCGAAGCCGCCGCCGCAATTGGGGCAGACATTGCTCAAGTATCGCTCGACGCAATCGGCGCAGAAGGTGCATTCGAAAGTGCAGATGCGCGCATGAGGCGGCGTCCGGCGGCAGGTCCTTGTCGCAATATTCGCAATTCGGCCGAAGTTCGAGCGCCACGTCGTTTCGCCAAAACCGTCAGGGTCCGCGAGCGTGGACCCGCCGCGCTTGGAACGCAAACTCATGCCGCCAGACGTCCCGCGATCTTCCCGCCCGCTGCAGAATTGCGTCGACCCGTTCGGCGAACTGCGCGCGACGCCCGAGCGCGGCGGGCTCATGGGCAATCGCGGCGGGCGCCTCCATCGCGACGACCAGACCTTAAGCAGGAGCCGGTGGAAGACCAGGCACTGGCTCATCTGCGTCCGCGCGTTCAAGAATCGTCATCGCGACGTGTGGGGCAGGTTCTACACCGAGCTCTTTTTCCTCGACGAGCCGACCGCGCTCGCCGCCGGGCACCGCCCGTGCTTCGAGTGCCGGAGAGCCGCGGCGAAAGCCTTTATCGCCGCTTTTCCCGGCGCCCCGAGCGGCGTCGAGGCGATGGACGAGGCGCTCCACCGCGAGCGGGTCGAAAATCGGGTGAAACGCCTGTGGCGGGCCCGGCTCGGCGACCTGCCGGACGGCGCGATGATCGCGCGCGATCGCCGCGCTCACGCGGTGCGCTCAGGCAGGCTTTTGCCGTGGAGCTTCGCCGGCTATGAAGCGCCGGGGTCGCTCGACGCCGACGCCCTCGTCGACGTCCTGACCCCGCCCTCGACCGTCGCGGCGCTGAAAGCCGGCTATCGGCCGCTCTGGCCGGAGGCGCTTGAGGCTTCGTCTTGACGGGCAGCCGTAAGCACCTGAACCGGAGGACATCATGACCCGCGCTATGCTCGCCGCTTTGGCGATCCTGACCACAGCCGCGCCGGCGGCGGCCGCCGCCGACGTGACCGGGACATGGATGCGCGACGACGGCTCGGCGAAGATTCGCTTCGCGGCCTGCGGGCAGGAGGCGGTATGCGGCTTTCTTGCGTGGAAGAAGCACCCGGGCGGCCCGGCCAAGATCGGCCAGGAGCTGTTCTTCGACATGAAGCCGAACGGTCCCGACTCATGGGCCGGATCTGCGTTCAATCCCGAGGACGGCAGGCGCTACAGCGGCAAGATGACGCTCTCCGACGACCGCCTCGTCACCGCCGGCTGCGTGCTCGGCGGCCTCATCTGCAAGTCGTTCGACTGGACGCGCACGCGGTAGCGCGGGCCTCGCTGGGGTCGTGCGGACTTGGGCGCGAGTTCCTGACCGGCTTCTCTAGTGGTCGCCCCGATCGCGCAGGAACGCCTCGAAGGCGCTGAGCGTCGCGGCGGAGACATAGTGCTCGATGCCCTCGGCGTCGGCCTCCGCCGCTTCCTGCGGCGCGCCGACGGCGATCAGGAGGTCGACCACCAGCCGGTGGCGCTCACGCACCCTTTTCGCCATCGCTTCGCCCGCTTCGGTCAGAAAAATCCCGCGATAGGGCTTGGCGCGCGCCAGCCCCTCGCGCTTGAGGCGCGCGATGGTCTTGCTGGCGGTGGGATGGGCGACGCCCATCCGCCGCGCGATGTCGGTGGTGCGCGCTTCGCCCTGCGCGGCGATCAGATCGGCGATGAGCTCGGTGTAATCCTCGAGCATCGAGGTCGAGCGCGCCGAGCGCACCTTCAAGAACCGATCGGCCTGCGCGGGCTCAGCCGCCAGTTCCGCATGCGCGGACGGCGGCTCTACGGCGCGCTTCCCATTCGCCAAATCATCCTCGCTCGCCCAACCGTAGGGCCTAGCGCCAAAGTGTCATGATACAGCCTTGGCTGCAAAATGCAACCGAAGTTCGCGTCCGGCGGCCGCATCCAGCCTTTGCGCTCATTTGCAGCCTATTGACTATGGCGTAGCAATGGGTACATTGTGGATGCGAGGCGAGAAATGCAGGAGGCCAGACGGTGAGCGACGCGGTTGTGCGCACAAATGCGGACGCGGCCGCACGCTTGGCGATGACGGACCGGACCGTCGCGGGCATACGCGACGTGCTGGCCGGCCAATGGCGTTGGAGAAGCCCGTTCCTGTTCGCCGGCCCCGCGGTGATCGCCTCGATCGCCTATATGGACCCGGGCAATTTCGCCACCAACATCGGGGCGGGGGCGGGATACGGCTATGCGCTCCTGTGGGTGGTGCTGACGGCGAGCCTCGCGGCGATGCTGTTCCAGTCGCTGTCGGCCAAGCTCGGCATCGTCACCGGGCGCAATCTGGCAGAGATGTGCCGCGAGCGTTTTCCGAAGCCAGTGGTATGGGCCCTCTGGATCGTGAGCGAGGTGGCGGCGATGGCGACCGACCTCGCCGAATTCCTCGGCGGCGCCATCGGCCTCTCGCTGCTCATGCATATCCCGCTTCTTGCCGGCATGGGCGTGACCGGGGTTCTCACCTACGGCATTCTGATGTTCGAAGGCCGCGGATTCCGGCCGACCGAACTCATCATTGGCTCGCTCGTGGCGACGATCGCCGTCTGCTATCTCGTCGAAATGGTGATCGCCCCGGTCAACTGGGCCGCGGCCGGGCTGGGCGCGGTGACGCCCCGGCTGCCCGACGCCGGCGCGCTGACGATCGCCGTCGGCATCGTCGGCGCCACGATCATGCCGCACGCGATCTTCCTCCATTCGGGCCTGACCCAGAACCGGGCGCCGACGCGCAACGACGACGAGCGGCGGCTCGTGCTGCGGTACTCGAACATCGAGGTGCTCGTCGCGCTCGGGGTCGCCGGCCTCGTCAACATGGCGATGGTGATCATGGCGGCGAGCGCGTTCCACGCCGGCCACAGCGATGTGGCCGAGATCGGGACCGCCTACCACACGCTGACCCCGCTGCTCGGCCCCGCCGCCGCGGGAGCGTTCCTCACGGCGCTTCTGGCGTCCGGCCTGTCGAGCTCCGCCGTCGGCACTATGGCGGGCCAGATGATCATGCAGGGATTCATCGGCTTCCGCATTCCGATCGTCGTCCGCCGCCTGGTGACAATGATCCCCGCGTTCGTCGTCGTTTGGCTCGGGGTCAATTCGACCGACGCGCTGATCGTCAGCCAGGTGGTGCTGAGCATCGCGCTCCCCGCGCCCATCATCGCGCTCATCCTGTTCACCCGCCGCAGGGACATCATGGGCGCGTTCGCCAACAGCCGCCTGACCAACGCGGCGGCGGTCCTGGGGGCGCTGGTGATCCTCAGCCTGAACAGTGTTCTTCTGCTGCAGACGTTCGGGGTCGCGATTCCAGGGCTGCCGAGCGGCTGAGGACTTCGAACCAGGGTCGTTATCGCGAGCCCGAGCGCGAGCGAGGGCGTGGCGATCCAGGGATGAAGCGCGACGCCCTATGATCTCTGGTCCTTTGCCGCGGCCTCCCGCAAAAACTTGCCCCGGGACGTTGCCGAGATGGGGCTGCAAGCGCTGCCACAAAGCCGGAATGTTTTGGTGGGTGTCGGAGGAATACTTTCCGCCGAGCCCTGCGATTAGCAACAACCCGCGTTGCTCGATGCGCGGCGGCGCCAGAGTCGTGAGCGGACCGTCATCCATTTTGATTGCCTCCACCAGATTGACGTTATCGAGATGGCGTTGCGCCCGAACCGATTCGGGGGTGATCCCGAATTGGTCGCGAAACGCCCGGGTGAAAGCTTCGTGGGAGCCATAGCCGAAATCCAGCGCGACCGTCAGGATGTCAGGGCCACCGTTCGCAAGCACGCGCGCTGCCTCGCTCAATCGCCGGCCGCGCATGTACCGCATCGCGGACTGGCCGGTCGCCGCCGCGAACACATGGGCGAAGTGGTAGCGGGATATTCCAGCGGACTGAGACAATTCTTCGAGCGAAACGTCGCCTCCGAACCGGCCTTCCATAAACCACAGCGCTTTGCGAACGCTTTCCATATCGGTTCCCAACGAAGCATACGAACCACGTACCAAAGACCATCGCCGCCCACTTGATCGGAATTGCTATTGGAGACGTTGATCAACGGTGAGTAGGTTCGCTTATTTCTCGGACGACCGGTTCGCAATGAGCGGTCGTCAGCGGAACAGGCGACTGGGTTCTGACCCTGCGGTGCTCGCGACGACGCCGGCGATTTAACCCGATCGCATCCTGCCTCAAGCGGAGCCGCCGTTTCAGTGAATGGCCTCAGCCCCGAGATGCCTCAGCTTGTCGGGATTGCGCATGACATAAACGCCGGCGATCCGGCCGTCCGCGATCTCGAGCGCGGTCGTCTGCACGCCGTCGAACTCGGCGGTGACGAAGCCCGGCAGGCCGTTGATGAAGCCGTAGCGCACCGCTGCCGGGGTTTTCCCCGCGAGCATGCGCGCGATCGCGGTCTGAAACAGCATGACGTCGTCGATCCCGACAAGCGGCCGCTTCGCCGCGGGCCGCTTGCCGCCGCCGTCGGAATAGAGGACGACGTCCGCGGTGAGAAGCGAGCGCAAGCGATCCATGTCGCCGCTGCGGGTCGCCGAGTAGAACGCCGCGGCGATCTCGAGGCCGCGCTCCTTGCTTAAGGGAAAGCGCGGTCGCGCGGCGCGCACGTGAGAGCGCGCGCGGCTCGCGAGCTGGCGGCAGGTCGCCGGCTCCCGGCCGATCGTCTCCGCCACCTCCTCGAAGCCGGCGCCGAATACGTCGTGCAGCAGGAAGGCCGCGCGCTCGAGCGGCGACAATCGCTCGAGCGCCATCATCAACGGCAGCGTGACGTCGTCGATTTCGTCCTCGTCGGCTTCGACGAACGGCTCCGGCAGCCACGGCCCGATATAGGTTTCGCGCCGCCGCCGCGCCGACTTCAACTGGTCGAGACAGAGGCGGGTGACGACGCGGCGCAGATAGGCCTCCGGTTCGCGAATGGCGCTGCGATCCGCGTCGAGCCAGCGCAGGAACGCGTCCTGCACCACGTCCTCCGCATCCGCGACCGATCCCAGCATGCGATAGGCGATGCGGATCAATCGCGGACGCAGCGGATCGAAGCTTGCAGCCGCGTCGTCGGCCGGCGTCGCCGCCATCACGCCGCCCGGCGCTCATCGACCGGATGAACGGCGCGGAAGCCGACCTGGATCCGGTTCCAGCCGTTGATCGCGACGATCAGGAGCGTGAGCTTCACCTGCTCCTCGTCGCTGAACTGAGCCTTGAGCGCCTCATAGACGTCGTCGGGAGCGCGGGTCTCGGCCAACAGGGTCAGGGCCTCGGTCCACGCCAGCGCCGCGCGTTCGCGGTCGCTATAGAGCGGAGAATCGCGCCAGGCGTCGAGCAGGTAGAGCCGCTGCTCCGTCTCTCCGCGCTTGCGCGCGTCCGAGGTGTGCATGTCGAGGCAGAAGGCGCAACCGTTGATCTGGGAAGCGCGCGTCACCACGAGATCCATGAGGCTCGCTTCCAGGCCGAGCTGCTTGAGGCCCTGGCTGAAATCGAGCCACGACTTCATCGGCGCCGGCGCGGCGGCGAAGGCGTTCAATCTGGGCGTCATCGTCATCTCCTTCATCAGGGGGTTCGACGACATGACGAGTTGGACCCGCGCGTTGTGACATGGGCTAAGGAAATTTGTAACGCTCAAACTCTCCCCTCGGACCTCGTGCCTCGAGGAGCGCCGAAGGCGCGTCTCGAAGGACGTTCGAGACGACGGGACCGTTCCCGCCATCTGGATCATCCTTCGAGACGCCATGCTTCGCACGGCCCTCAGGATGAGGTCGGTGGATGCAGCCCGGCAATCTCCCTTCGCGGCGAGCTTGGCGCGCAACGCCTTATTTTCCTCCTCCAGCGCTTCGAGGCGCGCCCGGATAGGCGCGAGCGCCGGCGCGAGCTCGGCCTCGCTGAATCGCGGAACGATATGCTGCGGGCAGTTCCAGTCGAACGCGACGAGATGGATGACGAGCCCGCGCTCGACCTTCGCCCGGTAATCGGGCGGCGTGAGTTTCGCGGCCAGCTCCGGATCGGCGCCAAGGTCCCTCGCCTCGATATGCGCGTAGATCTTGAGCCGGCGCCGGTGGGGATAGTCCATCAGGATCAGCGCGGCGCGGTCGTTGGCCGACAAGATTGCCGGCGCTGATGTACTGCCGGTTGCCGCGAAAGTCTGGAATCGCCAGCGTCTTCTCGTCGAGCAAGCGGATGAAGCCGGGCGGCCCGCCGCGGTGCTGCACATAGGGCCAGCCGCTCTCCGAGACGGTCGCCATATAGAGGCTGTCGCGCCCGGCGATGAACGCCGCCTCCGCCGAGGTGAAGCGGTCGGACGGCCGGTCGCCCTTGAAGCTCGCCCAGTATTCGCCGCTGCCGTTGGCTTCCTGCGCGGCGCGGACGGCGGGCGTCGTGGCGAGGTCGAGAAAATCATAAGCCATGGGGGAAGCTCCGCTTTGGCGCGGCGGAAATTGACGCACCGGCTAGATAGCGTCTTTTAGTCAAGGCAATAATCGGTTATTCCTGGAACGGACTCTTTCAGTTTACGGAATATGGACCGCCTCGAAGCCATGTCCCTTCTGGTCGCGGTCGCCGAGGCGGGTAGCCTATCCGCCGCCGGCCGCAAGCTCGGCGTGCCGCTGCCGACGGTCAGCCGCAAGATTTCCGAGCTCGAAGGGCATCTGAATGCGCGGCTCCTCATCCGCTCGACCCGCAAGCTGGCGCTGACCGAGCAGGGCGCGGCCTATGTCGCGGCGGCGAAGCGCATCCTCGACGAGGTGAGCGAGGCCGAGCGAGCGGCCTCCGGGGAACACGCCTCGCCGCGAGGCGATCTCGTCATCACCGCGCCAATCGTCTTTGGCCGGCTGCATGTCCTGCCGGTCATCGCCGAGTTTCTCAAGCAATGGCCCGAGATCAACGTGCGGCTCGTGCTTTCCGACCGCAATCTTCATCTCATCGACGATCATATCGACATAGCTTTGCGCATCGGCGCGCTCGCCGACAGCGCTTTTGTCGCGACCCGGGTCGGCGCGGTGCGCCGCGTGGTGTGCGGCAGTCCCGCCTATTTCGCCGCGCACGGCGTCCCGAAGCGGCCGGAGGATCTCGCCGCCCTGACCGCAGTCACCTTCGACCAGCTTTCGTCGCCGGAGCACTGGATCTTCCGCGACCCGAAATCGAAGCGCGAGATTCGCGCGCCGGTGCGATCGCGTCTTTCGGTCAACACGGCGGAAGCGGCGATCGACGGCGCGGCCGCCGGCGTTGGCGTGACGCGCGTCCTCTCGTATCAGGCGGCGCAGGCGGTCCTCGACAGGCGCATCGAGATCGTGCTCGCCGAATACGAGCCCGAGCCGTCGCCGGTCAGCCTCATCCATGGGCAGCAGGAATTGACGCCGCTCAAGGTGCGGATGCTTCTGGATTTCGCCGCCCCCCGGCTGCGGGCGCGGCTGGCGTGACGGCCTTACTGAAAAGGATTCGCCAGCTTGACGCCTGAGCCCGGCCAGCGACAAGGGCCCATGGGTCAGGCGCCGGTCGCGCCGGGGCTAAAACGCATGATTTTTGAGGGCGGAACTAAACGGGGTCCTAAGTCACTGAAATCGTGAGGGCGCGCCGGTAAAATTGCGGTTAGAGCAGGCGCGACCTTCCGGGCGCCGCTTGCCGCGGCGGCTCTGAGCGCAGCTATCGGCCCGGCCACGGAACGCTCTGCGGGTCCCTGAGACTGGGCGGGCGCCCCCTATTGCGCCGCCTGGATGTTGGGGAAGGCGATCTCGATCAGCGTGCCCTGCTCGCGCCGGCTCTTGATCGAGAATTCGGCCTTGTTGGCCTCGACCAGCGCCTTGGTCAGCGGCAGGCCGAGTCCGGCGCCGCCCTTGGCCCCGCCCTTCGCCACCTGGCTGAACGGGGTCAGCGCAAGACCGACTTCGCTCTCGTTCATGCCGACCCCGGTGTCGCGCACGCGGATCACCGCCTGGCCGGCGGCGTCGATCGCGGTCGAAACGATCACCTGCCCGCCCGGCTCGTTGAACTTCACCGCGTTCGACATCAGGTTCAGCATGATCTGCTTGAGCGAGCGCTCGTCCACCATCACGCGGGGCAGGCGGTCGTGGAGCGAGACCCGCATGATGACGCGCTCGCGCGCGGCCTGCGGCTGCATCAGCGACACGCACTCGCGAATGACGCTGTTGGCGTCGACGGATTCGAAGGCGAGCTCGAGCTTGCCCGCTTCGATCTTGCTCAAGTCGAGCAGGTCGTCGGCGAGGCTCATCACATGCAGCCCGGAAGCGTGGATGTCCTTGAGATAGTCCTTGTAGCGCTCGTTGCCGATCGGGCCGAAGCGCTCCTCCAGCATCACGTCGGCAAAGCCCAGGATGGCGTTCAAGGGCGTGCGGATCTCATGGCTGACCTGGGCCAGAAAATCGGTCTTGGCGGCGCTCGCGGCCTCGGCGCTTTCGCGCGCGGCGATGAGGCGCCGCTCGGCCTCGCGCTCGCGGCTCAAGTCGCGCGCAAGCGCGCAGAATTGCGGCGCCTCGCTCGGGCCGATGCGCGCGAGCGTCAGCGCCAGGGGAATGGAGGCGCCGTCGCGGTCGCGCCCGACGACCTGCAGCGGCCGAAAGGCGGCTTCGGCTTCACCGCCGCGGCTCAAGGATTCGAGCCTCGCGGTCGTCTCGGGATGGCTCTGGGGGCTAAGCAGCATCAACAGGCTCTCGCCCGCGATCTCGTTCTGATGATAGCCGAACAGGCGCTCGGCGGGCTCGTTCAGGGACAGGATGCGCGCAGCCGAGTCGAGCGTGACGGCGCCGTCGGTCGCCCGGTCGAGCATCGCCTGAAGGTCGCCCGCCGCGCCGCTGCGCGCCGGCGCCTCGGCATCCGCGGCGCGCAGCCTCGCCCTCAGCTCCGCCTCGAGCGAGCGCCTGAGCGCGATCAGGGTCGCCGGCGCGCCGTCCCAGCTGATCACCTGCGCGTGGCCGTCGACCGACAGGATCTCTCCGTCCGCCCTCACGATTGCGACCGCGCCCGCATCTTCGGCGCGCATCGCCTGCGGGTCGCGGTCGCGGAACATTCCGGCGAGGGCGTTCGCCGCCTGAAACTCTGCGAAATCGCGATAGCCGACGAGATCGAGCAGCGTGCGGTTGGCGTAGAGCGCTTGCCCGTCGCGGGCGATGAGGACGCCGACCGGCAGCCGGGCAAGCACCACGCCGGCGTTGCGCTGAACCTCGACGCCGGCGGCGCCAGGCTCCCCGGCCCAATCCCTCTTCGGCTCAGCCCCGGCGTCGAGCTCGCCTGCCCGTTCGTTCGAATGGTCCTCGCGCGAGGCCGGAGCGCGGCCGACGAGGGCGCGCGCGATTTCCCGGAATGCGTCGCGCTCGCTGCGGCTGAGTTCGACGCTCTCGGCGGGGAGGCTCAGCGCCGTCTCGCGAGCCACCGCCTCGAGCGCGCCAGGGCGGATCGGAACGATATTGGACGAGGGCATGGGCGCTGAATGGCGCAGGACGTAAATCTCGGCGGTGCGCTCAGGCGGCTGAACCTCGCTCGGCGGCGCACGGAGGCCCTGGCTCTCGATCCGCATCGAGGAACGCCTCGGGCGAGTCGGCGGCTTCGGACACATTCGTTGGCGCGCGTTCGAGATCCGGTTCGATCGGCTCCTCGCCGGCCTCGCTTTCGGCTGCGACCTCGTCCGGCGGAGGCGCGGCTTCGGGCTCGAACGCTTCGGACAGCGGCGCGGCGGACTGCTCTCCATCCGCATCGGGCGAAACCTCGCGCGGCGTCAGGGCTTCGAGACATATCCGTTGGCGGGAGCGCGAGATCCGATTCGATCGGCCCTGCGGCGGGCTCGCCGGGCCCGGGCTCCATTTCGAGGGCGCCGGCCAGCGGCGCGCGCCCGGGTTCGAATCCCTCGGTCTCCGGCGGTCGGTCGCCTTCCGGCGGCGCCGGTGAAAAGTCGGCCTCGGGCGCCGCGACGGCCTCGGACTCCTGACCCAACACGCCAAAGCCGCGGTAGCCCAAAAATTCGCGATGGCGGCCGAACAGCGGCGCGGCCGAAAGCGCGACCCTCCGGCGCCGGCCGGATTCGGGGAGGGGCCACTCGACTCTGAGGCCGGAGAACGTCCGCCGTTCGCCCAGCGCGCGCGCCAGCGCCTCGCCGCGGACCAGTTCAGCGCGGTGGACAAGAGCCTCAACCGACTCGCCACGGCGGGGCGCGTTGGCCCCAACCGCCGCGAGGAGCGCTGGATGCGAGGCGCCAAACCGGCCCTCCCCGTCGAGCGTCCATAGAAAGCGGGAATTCGGCGTAAGCGCTTCGCCGAGCTCCCGGAACGCCGAATCGTCCTCAGTCCGGGGGGCTTCGGCCTTGGGATCTTGGAGATTCCCAGCCGCAGGCGGCTCGCCATTCGCCGCGCCCAGAGCCGGCGCCGAGGCCAGGAGCCAGCTCGCGCCTCCCGGCGCGGCGATGCGGATGAAACGCAAGTTAACGCCGGCCGGGCGCCGCTGGTCGACCGTGAGGCGCATCTGCTCAAGACGCGGCTCGCCAATGGGAAGCGTCGCAGCCAGATGGCGCAGGCGTCGCGCCGACGGTCCTTCGCCCCGCGCCAGCCGGGTCTCGAGCGTCTCGCGGTCCCTGGCGTCGAACAAGGCCAGCATGGCCGGGCTCGCGCTCACGACGAGGCCCGGCGGAAACAGGACCGCCAGCCGCGCATTGTCGGCGAGCCACGCCTCTGGCGCGTCGTGGGGGTCGAAGGCCGCGGCCGCCTGTTCGCGCGACAGGCCCGTGATTTCGGCGGCGGACGATGGCGGCGAGTAGGTCAAAGTCGGCGCTCGTGAGTGGATGTCAAATCGGCGCAGGCGAATGGCCGACGATTCGGGCTTTATCGTTAGCGAAAGCTTAACGCGGCCGTCGAAATTACACCACGCCATCGGCGGCTCAATCTCGGCGCAAGGTTAAGATTTCTCCATGCTCCGCAAATATGTTGCACTGCAGCAAAAAACCGGCTATAGAGCCAACGCCGAATCGCGGCCGCCGCCGAGGGTGAAGAAAATGCCCAGTTCGCCGTTTGAGGTTCCCAATGAGTTGCGCGATTTCGCCGAACGCAGCGTCGATCAGGCGCGCAAGGCGTTCGAAGGATTTCTGACGGTCGCCCAGCGCGCGAGCGGCGTCGCCGGAGATGCGACCGCGACGCCGCAGGGCGGCGCGAAAGCGGTCAGCGCTCACGTGCTCACCTACACCGAGCGCAATGTGAACGCGGCCTTCGATCTGGCTCAGAAGCTGGTCCGGGCGAAGGATCCGCAGGAGGCTCTGGCGCTCCAGAGCGAGTACCTGAAGACGCAGCTCGCGGTGTTGCAGGAGCAGGCCAAGGAGCTCGGCGCCGTTGTCCAGAAGAGCCTCGGCTCAGGCTCCCTCGGCTCGAGCTGAGAACCGCGCCGTTTTCCTCAATCAGTCGCCAACAACGCAATCGATCGCTACAAACCATCGAGGCTATCCATGGCTCCCGCACCAAAGAAGAAGAACGTCGCCGCCCGGGCGGTCACGGCTACGACCAAGTCCGCGCTCGTTAAGGCCATCGACAAGGGCCTTGTCGCGCCGCGCGCCGCATTGGTGACGCCAGAGACCCTGGCGGAAGAGGTCGAGAGCGCGGTCGGGCCTATGGCGGAGGTTCAACAGAGCTTCCGCAACGCGGTGGAGAAGAGCGTGATCGATCCGCGCGCGGCCTTCGCCAAAGCCAAGACCGCCGCGGATGAAGCGGCGAGCGCGCTTGAGGTGAGCTTCGCCGCCGCCAAGGACGGCGCGGTCGCGATCAACGCCAAGGGGTTCGAGGCGCTGCGCGCCAATGCGGACGCGAACTTCGAATTCCTGAAGGCGGTGTTGGCGGTGAAGTCGCTCCCCGATCTCATCACCCTGCAGACTGAGTTCGCCCGCAAGCAGGTTGAAACGTTCGCCAGCCAGACGAAGGACCTCGGCGCGCTGACGCAGAAGGCGATGGCGGACGCCGTCGAGCCGATCAAGGAACAAGTGGCGAAATCATTCAAGATCGCCGTCTGATCTGGTTTCGCCCTTTGGCGGCGTGTTCCTCCCCGCGCCGTCGGTGAACGCCGTCCGCAGTTGCGGGCGGCGTTCTTTATCGGGCAAGCGCAGGACCTGCCCGCTTGATCGCGGGCCTTGCGACTCTTCCGCTTAGACACTAGTTTCCCCGCCAACCTAGGCCCGTGCCGCCATAGCTCAGCTGGTTAGAGCGCTAGATTGTGGATCTAGAGGTCCCCCGTTCGAGCCGGGGTGGCGGTACCATCGCAAAATCAATAGTTTAGTGCCGATTCAGCCCGTACGAATTCCCGGATCAGACTTCATCGGGGTATGCATTAGGGTAACGCCCCTTGCCTCACCCCTCGCAACGCGGATGATCACGCCGCTACGGGTTGGCAGGCAGCACCCTCTGACGATCCTGATGCTGATTGTTTCCCGGCGGCTTCGCCAACCCAACCGTCTCGCGCTGCTCGGCCATCATCTCGCAGACAACTCTCGAAGTTCGTCAAAACGGAGGTGCTTATCCGCGGCGGCTATATAGGCAACCGCTCGAAACCGTTCGGGCGCGTCGGACCCGGAATATTCTTAATCGACGTCAAGCCCATGACTGACCTCACTTTCGCGTTCTAAAGCTTTGGCTCTATTCCGCTCGGTCCCATGCTGTCGCAGGTCCAGTGGTCGCTGCAGAGATCTCGGAAATTCCGGGCGCCCCAAGCCCCGACCGAATTAGGGAATCCACCACAATCTCGCGCGCGTCGGCGTGACGGCCATCACAGATCGCAGCAAAGAAAGGGGCGGCCCGAAAGCCGCCCCCGTCGTCATCATATGGCGCCCGTAACAGCCGCAGCGTTTTGACGAGCCAGACTAGCAGGCGCGCAATCCGGAGCCGCATGTGGACCAGCCAGAGTCGCGCCAGCAAGAGGCCCAGGGCATCGTCCTTTTGGCGGCGGCGTTCATGAGGCCGCCTCCTGGCTTGCATGACGCGCGAGCTCTTGCCGCAATATTTCTAGACCTAGCCTCAGATCCGCCGGATCCGGCAAGCGGAGGATCTTTCCAAGATCAACTCCGAGCTCGCGCTCAAGGCGCTCTCGAGTATCGATCCGCTGGGCAATTGCATCCAGGAGCGCGGTCTGCTCGCGGCGACGGTCAATCGCCGGTGTGGCGGCGGTCATGTCAGCGCCTCCTCTTTCGTGCGATTGTTATAGATGGCGTCCATTTGCTCGACCGCCCGTTTCGGGCCTTCGTATGTGGCTGGATGTTACCCATTTTGGGTTGCTCCTTTGAACGGTTGATGATACATAGATATCAGTACCCCACTGATACCTAGGTGTCAATACCCTTGATCTCGCCCGCTCAAATTCGCGCAGGCCGCCATTTGCTCGGCCTTTCTCAATCCGATGTCGCCAGAGACACGGGATTATCCTTGCCCACCATCAAACGAGCTGAAAGCCAGCGAGAAGTGCCGATCTCAGATGACGCGATGGAGGCGATTCAGGTTGTGCTCGAGGCCGCCGGCGTCGAGTTCACGAATGGGGATCAGCCGGGCGTGCGGATGAAGAGCCCGAGTCGTAACAAGGGCCAAGGCAGCAAAGACATTAACTGAGTCGGAGGGCTATCGGCTTGAAAGCAACTGTTGTTTCGGTCGCGGTTATCATAGGGCTCGCGTTCATCGGACTGGCCGCGCTTTACTGGCTGACTCCCGCCGGCGACCTCCCGGCCTTTCTGCCGGGATTCAAGCCGGGGTCAGTGAAGCCCCACTTCAACCACGGGCTCGGCGCCCTGATTATTGGACTGGCAGCGCTCGCCCTAGCTTGGTTCCGCAGCAGAGCCGACTAGGCCTGGCCGCGGCGTTGAATTCACGAACGGAGAGCAGCCCATTGCCTACGCTACTCGCGCCCTCGAAGCGGCGGGCGCGTTACAAGACGCGTGGCGCCGTTTTTGCCCTGCAGCGCTGATGTTCCGCGATGATACAAGGTCCGAGGTGCGAGGGTTCTTAGAGAACGTGACAGGCCTACCGTTTGTGGGCTATTCCGTGAGCGGTGACTTGACCGTGGTCAATGTCGCCGAGCGCGAGGCAGAATTGCTCGCCAGCAAGGTTTTGGTTGAGCGGCCGACAATCATGATCAGTATGAGCGTCGAGCAGGCGCCGCGCGCAGAATGACCGGGAGAGAGAGAGAGGATGCGATGACGCTCCGCTTCTTTCGCCGGGTCCGGATCATCCCCGGCCTGCGGGTGAACCTCAGCAAGAGCGGCGTGAGCGTCTCTATCGGCCGCCGTGGCGCTTGGTACACCATCGGGCCCCGAGGCCAGCGCGTGACCGTGGGCGCGCCGGGCACTGGCCTATTTTCGACGGAGCATAGCCGGGCGCCTCAGCCAGGACGTGCGGCGCGAGTCGCCGGCATGATCGTGATCGCCGCGATCTGGGCCCTGTTCACGATCGCGATGTGGTGGCTTGGTATCCACAGGCAATGGTCAAAATCTAACACTTAGTGCCCGAGGGGAACGTCGCGAAAGGGCGGCAAGCAGACCTCGGACAAACGCGCCGCAATGGCAGCGACGCGCAAATAGCGGTCATCCATCGGCCGCGTGCCGAACGGTGCAATCGATTCTGATTGGTCGATTGGCTGTATTCGAGGACCGGCTCCTCGTGCCGGCAGCTGTCAACTTCGCGCAGACTACGCTGTCAGCGGGCGTGGTAGGAGCGAAGGACGACGGCGAGTTGGCGTCGTGAGCTGGGTGCGAGGCAAGTTTGCCAGGAGCGCGACGGCATTGTCCCGGCCGATTGCTCGCAGCTCAGGAGCCGATAAGCCAAGTTCCGTCATGCGTCGCGCTGTTTCTTGCAGAGGGACAAACGGATTGTCGCTGCCGAACAAAATCTGTGTGACGGGAACCAGCTTCGTCAGCGCCGCGACGGCCGGTGGATAGGCCGTGCCGGCGATATCGTAGTACAGCCGCGCAAGTTCATAATCGATGCCCTCTGGCGCCGTCACAGCGATGTTCTTAGAGCCTGTCTCAAAAGGTATCGACGTGCCCTCTGTGGCAGGCGGTGCCGTTGGAAAGATAGTGGGCGAGCGGCTGCGGCACATCGCTGAGATGCTTCACCAGTGACTCGGCAGCGTTGGCGATCACCTTGGCCTTGTCCTAAATCTTGCTAGCGGATGGCCACTTTTCCATCGGAAATTGTTCGCTGATTCGGATGACTGCAAAGTCGAAGTCTATTTTGAATTCGGCCTGGCGCTCCCTTGGAATATCAAGTTTCCTGATCGCCTCATTGAGCAGCTCGTCGTCATAGCTGGTGCGCGGGAGCATCGCTAGCGCGCGAGAAACAAGGGCGTCGTCGCTCATCGCTATCCCCTCGCCGTCGCCAGTTCGACGACGTTCGTCGCCGAGGCGCCTGTGACGATCGCCTCAAGCCGCCGCGCCCATACGTCGAGAGCCTGGCGCTTCTCCGTCGCGTACTTGTGGCGCTGATAGACGCCGACGATGCCGGCGCGGCTTCCTGAGGTGTGGTTCAGAACCGCTTCCGTGACCTCGAGGCGGACGCCGAGCTTTTGCAGATTTGTGGCAACCGTCCGGCGGAGGTCATGGAGCGTCCAATGCGGCGGAGCTACAGCATCCTCGCCGCGATCCTTCTCCAGAATTTCGACCATCGAAGCATCGATCGCCTGCTTGGCTTTTGAGAAGCCGGAAACGCGCGATCGGCCCGTGGTCGTGAATACGAATCCCGACTTGCCGGCGATCCGGGGCAGATCTTTGAGAATATCGACTGCCGTATCGCTGAGGGGAATCTCATGCTCCTCCCCGTTCTTGGTCCTGCTCGCTGGGATCGTCCATGTCTTCGCGTCGAGGGCGATCTCACCCCACGTTCCCGCGGCGATCTCGTCACGCCGAGCGCCTGTCAGAAGCAAGAGCTTGCCGATCGGTCCGAATGGCCAACCCTGAGCTTCGAAGGCTCGCCACGCCAATCTGATCTCTTCATCCGACAAGACGCGGTCGCGAGCGGTTTCGGGCGCCGGCGCGCTCTTTGGCATCGGCGACACCTTGAGCAGATCCCGGTCGATCGCCCAATTGAAAAGCTGGCGTAGGGTCGCGAACGCCCTGTTCGCCGTGATCGGTGAGCCGCGATCGACGATCGCGTCAAGCAGGTCGAGAACATCCGACTTGCTGACGGCGGCAATGTGCTTGTGGCCGAGTTTAGGGCGAATTTCGACCCTGAAAAGCCGCTCGATTTCCCTCCCCCATGCTGCGCCGACCTCTCGCTTCACGTACCGCTCGATGTAGGCAGTCGCGACCCTGTCAAGTCGGTGCTCCTCGGTCTCTCGCTCGGCCTTGCGGGCCGCCCTGGCGGTCTTCTTTGCTCCCGCCGGGTCCTTGCCGCCCGCGACGTCGCCAAGGGCCTCCTGAGCCCGTTTGCGCGCGGTGGCGAGATCAATCGCTGGATACGGTCCAAGCGTCAGCTTCTTGGGCTGCCCGGCAAACCGATATCGGACCGCCCAAGATCTCGCCCCGGATGGCTGTAGGATCAAATACAGGCCGGGAATCTTGCCGTCCGGCAGCTCCTTGCGCGATTGCGGGAGCGCCAGTTTTTTGATCTGAATATCCGTGAGCACGTTACCCGACCTCTCCGAGGGTAACGCGAATAGGCCTTCTTGCCCTGTTACCCGTTGTCCAAGGCACTACCGGACAAAGCTGCAAGATGCAAGGGAAATATAGCGTTACGGAGGATAAGAGTGTCTAGATTTGTCAGATGCTGGCGAGGTTCTGCAACAGATTGTGGATCTAGAGGTCCCCCGTTCGAGCCGGGGTGGCGGTACCATCGCAAACGATAAAATCCAGCTTGTTCGACGCTCCGTCGACGGTCGAACGCGGCGGCGTGGCCGAGGGTTCGCCGTTGCGGCCATACTGAAAGTGGTTGAGGCCCATGCCGGATAAGTCGCTCGCCATACGAACTTTCGACATGGCCGACCAGATCCGCTTCGCCGAGGCCTCCGGCGATCGCAATCCGATGCACCTCGACGCCGTCGCGGCGCGCCGCACCCCAGCCGGCGCGCCGGTCGTACACGGCGTCCATATGTTGCTGTGGACGTTGGACGTCCTGGCGCGAACCGACGCCGAAAAGAAACCGGTGCGCCGTCTGACCGCGCGCTTCAAGCGATTCGTCACGGTCGGCGAAGCGGCGGCGCTGACGGTGACGAAGCGGACTGAAGCGAGCGTCTGGCTGGATTTGGCGGTGGCGGGACTGACCTCGGCGCAGATCGCGGTCGACTTCGGCGCCCCCGTCTCCATGTGGGAGGCGCCGGCAGGCGAGGCGATGTCCGCTCCGGCGGCGGCGCATGATCTGACCTTCGAACGGATGGACGGTCTCGCCGGGCTGCTCGCCTTCGCGGCGCCCCCGGAAACGGTCGCGGCCATGTTCCCCGCGGCCTCCGGCTGGCTCGGACCGCGCCGCCTCGCCGCGCTCGCAGGCATGACGCTGCTGGTCGGGATGGTGTGCCCGGGGCTGCACTCGATATTTAGCGGCTTGACCGTGGACGCCTGCGACGACCCGGACCCGCAGGCGGATCATCTTCACTTCAAGGTGGAGCGGACGGATCCGCGATTCCGCATGGTGCGGATGCGCGTGGCCGGCGGCGGATGGGTCGGCGCGGTCGACGCCTTCGCTCGCCTGCCGCCCGTGCCGCAGGCCTCGTCGCACGCGCTCCTTGGCGTGGTCGGTCCGGCCGAGTTCGCGGGCAGCCTCGCGCTGGTGGTCGGCGGCTCGCGGGGACTTGGGGAACTAACCGCCAAGCTCCTGGCGGCGGGCGGAGCGAAAGTCGTCATCACCTACCGCGTCGGGGCCAACGAAGCCAAGGCGGTCGCGAGCGACATCCGCGCCGCCGGCGGGCTCTGCGACATGCTCGCCTATGACGCGAGCCAGCCGGCCGAGACGCAGCTGGCCAAGCTCGGCGCGGCGCCGACGCACGCCTACTACTTCGCCACTCCCGCCATCTTCAAGGCGCAGTCGGCCCTGTTCGCGCGCGAGCGATTGAGCGCCTTCCTTAACGTCTATGTCGACGGATTCTTCGATCTGGCGCAGGCCCTGCGGGCGCGCCGCAATGATGTCTCGCTCTTCTATCCCTCGTCGGTCTATGTCACTGAGCGGCCGCGCGGCATGATCGAGTACGCGATGGCGAAGGCGGCCGGCGAAACCCTGTGCGCCGAAATGAACGCGGCATGGGCGCCGGCGCACGTCACCGTGGAGCGGCTGCCGCGCCTGCTCACCGACCAGACGGCGTCGGTCACCGAGACCAATCTCCCCTCGCCGGTCAGCTGCCTCACGCCCGTCGTGCGGGAGACGCAGTCCTGGCCGCGGGCGGCGCGTCAGATCTAGACCGTATGTCGGCTGTGTGAAGCATCTGGCGGTCCGTCCCACGGCATGTCCCATTCGAGGATTGCGTCGGATAGGCCGGCGCAGAGCCTCAGACATGGGGGACGGACCTGATGCACGATACCATCTTCGTGGGAATGGATGTCCACAAAGCGACGATTTCAGAGGATCGTCAAATTTCATCTGGCTGACGCAGAGGGACAGCTCTATTCTCGTTCATGGCGTAACCCTCCTTCGGGAGGCTCGGGCAGGCGTGGCGCCAACCCCGTTACGCCGCTCAAATCACACCGTCATCACCAACTCTCCCGCATAGCTCGATCCTTGGCGAGCCCACGCAGGGTCTCGCCGGCGAATGGTTCTGCCTCCATCGCGGCCTGTCCCTGACCGAAGCACTGAATACAATCATCGCTGACGGTCTGCTACACCCGCTCTGAATCCGCGACCCTCGCCGGAGGGTTACCCTGCGCCAGGTGAACAGCATGTTGGCGTTCAGGCGGTAGCGGCGCGCCACCTCCGCAACGGACGCGCCTGGCGCAAAGCTCTCCGCAATGATCCATTGCTTCTGATCAGCCGACCACGTCGCCAGCGCTCGCCGCCATCCGTGCTTGGCCTTCCGACGTCCGACATCTGCGATAGTGTCCATCATCGACTCAGTGGACACGATCACCGCGCCCACACCACTATCGTCCCTCGCCCCGCTTTCGCTAGGCGGCCCTCGCCGGAGGGATACGAAGCAGGCCAGAGCGGCAAGCTCTTGAAAAGGTTACAAAAACAAACACTCCCTTAGCGACGCCCACGGGAGTGTTTGTATCGGTGGTTGCGGGGGCTCTCAACACCCGGTTCTTGCGATTGGTCGAGACGGCCGTACCAAAACTAGCAGCATAGCTTCTCTATGGAGCAATCCTAATCGCTCCGGTCCGTCTTGCTCGATTAGACGGCTCTGCTTTTTCCTACGAAGCCAGCGGCGCCTGGATGGCGGAGCCAAGCTTGCTCACGATCAGTTCCGGCGCCGCCGCCTCGATCGCAGGCGAACCGATAGCCGCCCGTAGAACCGCAAATCCCAGCACATAGGCGGTGACCAGTGCGGCCCTTGCTTCGATGTCCGAACCGCTCATGCGCTTCGACAGCGGCCTGACGAAGTCCGTATGCAAGGCGGTCGAGAGGATCGGGGCTGCAACGGGACTGCCGACCGAGCGCAGGAGGAACTGGAATTCATCGAAGAGCTCGGGGTCAGCATTCGTGATGGGTCCAAGCAGATGACGGGCGACCCGCTCGCCGAGTCCTGCCATTGGCCCTTCGAAGGCGGGCTCCAGGCTGAAGGCTCCATTGGCAATCTCCGTGAAAAGCGCTTCCTTCGAGCCAAACAGCCGTGGCACCATAGCCGGATCGACGCCAGCTGCGGTGGCGATGTCGCGGACCCCCACCCTGTCGTAGCCCGCGTTGCCCGGCCTTATTGGTGCTTCCCGACCCGCGCTGCGAATGGGCCGGATCAGAGCTCCGAGGCTTTCGCGAACTCCTCAATGAGGTAGTCGACGAACGCTCGCGCGGCCGGCTTCGCAGCCTTGCCCGCCGGAAAGACGGCGTGCAGTTCAATCTCGCCCATGTTCCAATCGGCGAGGACCCGCACCAACAATCCTTCCGCGATTTCCGTTCTCGCTGCTCCAATTGTCATCGACACGAGCCCCAGCCCGGCAACCGCGGCGGCGAGTCCGACCTCGTTGAAGGTAACGATCAGTCGACCGTTCACCGTCACTGAAGTCTGCCTTGCCCTTCTTCATGAACGACCACGATCGCCCGAGGCGCGACGGAGTGACAATGACCGCGTGTAAGGCGAGATCGCCAGGCGTTTCCGGAGTACCGGTCCGGGCCAAGTAGGACGGCGCGGCGACGACGACACGGGGCCACGCGGCGATACGCTTCGCGGTGGCGGTGGAATCCGGCAGCGGCCCGAACCGCATGCCGACATCTACTCCTTCGCTCACAAAGTCCTGCCGCTGGTCGTTCGTGTTGAGCTCGACCGTAAGCCTCGGGTGCCTCTCCATGAAACCCGGCAATCGGGGCGCGACCTCGCGCACCGCAAAGCTGGACGAGAGGCCTACCCGTAGCACGCCGCGGAGCTCGCCGGATCCACGCACCGCATGCTCGGCCTCTTCGAGTTCGGCGAGGATGGGCTCGACACGCGCGAGGAAGTCGGAACCCGCGTCCGTCAGGCTCACGGCGCGCGTGGTGCGCGTGAAGAGAGCAGCTCCGAGATCCTTCTCGAGCGTAGAAATGATCCGGGAGACTGTCGGCTGCGGGACGTTGAGATCCCTGCCCCCAGCAGAGAAACTTCCGAGGCGGGCCACGCGCACAAAAAGCCTCAATGCAGACAGGCGATCATTCATGGCTAGAATGAATAACTCAAACTCGTATTTGGCGTCTACCCTGATGCTAATGAATTAGCTAGCTTTAGCTCAATTAAGACAAAGCAACCCCCTCGAGTTTGGAGAAACACCATGTCACTGGAAGAAACGCTGGCGAGCATTGCGCGATCCGGCTTGCCGCTGCAGGGCAAGCTTGACGCCCTGAGGACCGAATTCGAGACGAAGATGGCCCCTCCCGAGGTGGTCGCCGTAATGCATCGGGTGACGGATGAGCTCATAGCGTCGGGCCAAGCCAAGCGCGCGCTGAAGGCCGGCGACCAAGCGCCCGAGTTCGCCCTCCCAGACCCCGACGGAAGCCTAGTCTCGTCTAAGGCACTGCTCGCGAAGGGACCGCTGGTCCTCACCTTTTACCGCGGCGTCTGGTGCCCGTACTGCAACTTCGATCTCACCGCGCTGGAGGAGGCGCGGCCGGAGATCGAGAAGCGCGGCGCGAGCCTCGTCGCGGTCTCCGAGCAGACCGCAGCCAACAGCCGGAAATCACAGCGCGCCAACAACCTCGGCTTCCCGATCCTCGCAGATCGAGCAGGCAGTCTGGCGGCGAAGTTTGGAATCCGCTGGACGGTGCCGGACGACTTGAAGAAGATCCACAAGATGCTTGGCGCAGACCTCGAGGCGTTCAACGGCGAGGACTCCTGGACCTTGCCTATGCCAGCCCGCTACGTGATCGGCCAGGACGGCGTTATTGCGTATGCCGAGATCAACCCGGACTACACTCGTCGCCCCGAGCCATCGGACATCTTCCCCGTTCTCGACGCGCTGAAGCCCGGGAAGGCGGCCTAATCACAATCGCCTGAGAGCGGGACCGACCGGCCGCCGACGATCGCGAAAGGTCGGCGCCAACGAGCACTCGTCTAATCTGTTGACCCGTTCGACTTTCGTTGAGCGTGGGCCTTGAACGCTTGCCACTATGAGCAACCAAAATGCGCAGCATCGTTTATCATCACTATGGCGAGCCATCAGATGTCCTGCAAATTCAGGACAGCGCTGATATCCCTAGGCCCGCTACTGGCGAAGTTCTGATCAAGGTCATCGCTGCGCCCTTCTTGCATGGAAGCCTCCTTGCGGTACGAGGTCGCTATCGGGGCCCCCGCGATAGCTCGACGGCGCCCCCGAACGGTGGTCGCCAGGGTTACGAGGGCGTTGGCGTCATCGAGGCGGTAGGGCCTGAAATCGCGGCTGGCCGCGGCCTGTCAGTCGGCCGCCGGGTCTCTTTCTTCCCGGGTCTCGGGGCGTGGAGCGAGAAGGTTGTTGTTCCGGCGGCTTTCGTCACGCCTATAGACGACGACATACCCGACAAAATCGCCGCGCAGCTGCACGTCAATCCGCTAACCGCTGTGATGCTGATGAATGCCGCGATCGAGGCTGGCGTCGTTCCGGGCGGGGAGCGCGCCGTCGTGCTCGACGCCGGTGGGGCCTCCGTCGCGAAATTGGTCGCCGCTTTGGCCCGACGTCGGGACATCCCCGTCATCAGCATCGTGCGAAGTCGCGAGGGCGCCCGAAGGCTTTCACAACTCTTGCCCGACGTAGATGTTGTCGCGAGCGCCGACCCCGACTGGCTCGACCAGCTCGACCGCGTCGCGCCGCCGAGCGGCCTCTTTGTCGGCCTCGACGCGGTCGGCGGCCCGGTCGGTTCAGCCATCCTTGACCGCCTCGCACAGGGCGGCTCATTGATCACTTATGGCGACCTGTCGGGCGAGCCGCTCCAGGCGAACGCCTTGTCCTTCGCCATGCACGACACCCATGTCCGTGGCTTGGTCGTGACGAAGTGGCCCTCTCTCCCCGCGCAGCAGCGCGCGAAAGACTTCGGCCTTGCCGTCGAGCTGGCCCGCGAGCGTCCCGAGTTGTTCCCGGTCGCGGCCGAATACCGGCTTGAGGATATCGCCAAGGCTGCCCGCCACGTCGAGCAGGCCGGGAAGGACGGCCTCGTCCTGCTCAGACCCTAAGCTCAGCGGGTCAAACGTATCGATCTACAACTCAGAGAGCGCTCGCAATGACGTCGAGATTCGAAGGGAAGACTGCGGTCATCACAGGCGGCGCGACGGGCATCGGCCTCGCAACCGCAAAACGCTTTGCGGCGGAGGGGGCTCGCGTGTTCATCACGGGTCGGCGCAACGCCGAGTTGCAGGCCGCAAAGGAAGCAATCGGACCTAACGCCACCGCAGTCGCCGCCGATTCCGCCAAAAACGCCGATCTCGATCGGCTCTTCCGCCAGGTCAAGGAGGAGGCCGGTAAGATCGATGTCGTTTTCGCCAATGCTGGCGGCGGCGAGATGCTGCCTATCGGCGCAGTCACAGAAGCCCATTTCGACGATATCTTTAGTCGAAACGTGAGAGGCGTGCTCTTCACGGCGCAGAAGGCGTTGCCGCTGCTCGTCGACGGCGGCTCCATCATCCTCACCGGTTCAACCGCAGCCAGCATGGGCATGCCGGCGTTCAGTGTATACTGCGCTTCGAAAGCCGCGGTTCGAAGCTTTGCCCGGACGTGGACGCAGGACCTCAAGGACCGCCACATCCGCGTCAATGTCGTGAGTCCAGGCGCGACAAAGACACCTGGGCTGTTCGGACTCGCGCCGCCTGACTCTGCCGCCCAACAGGCTCTGGCTTCGGCCTTGCTCGCCGACATACCGATGGGCCGGCTCGGCGAAGCCGATGAGATCGCGGGAGCGGTTCTCTTTCTGGCGTCGGACGAGGCGAGCTTCATCACCGGGATCGAACTGTTCGTAGACGGCGGAACAGCTCAGGTCTGAGCTGGCGCTTCGCTACTGTTTGTCTCAACGAGAGGCGCTCCTGCCACTTTGTGAAGGTCAAGACCAATGAAACTCGGATTTATCGGGGCCGGCGCGGTTGCTGGCGCAATCGCTCGCTACGCCATTGCTGCCGGTCACGAAGTGACGCTCGCAAGCCGCAACCCCGAGAAGGTTGCCGCCCTCGCCGCGAAACTCGGAAAGCGCGCCTCGGCAAGCTCCGTGAAGGCGGCGGCAGACTGCGACTTGGTGTTTCTGGCGGTTCCGTGGCCGGACGTCCCCGAGGCGCTCGCAACTATTCCGGATTGGTCCGGGAAAGTCCTCGTCGACACGACTAACCCGTTTGCGCAAACGAGCCCGAAACTGATCTTGGCGGACCTAGGCGGCCGCAGCGCGAGCGAGATCGTGGCGGGTCACGCGCCGGGCGCCCGTCTCGTCAAGGCGTTCAACTCGATCACGATGCACAATTTTGAGCAGGGGCCGAAAAGAGGCGATGCGCACCGCGCGCTGCTTGTGTCCGGAGACGACGCTGAGGCAAAGAAGCTGGTCGTCTCGTTGATCCAGAGCTTTGGATTCAAGACGATTGACATGGGGAACCTTGCGACCGGCGGGCGCTTGTCCCAGGCGGGCGGGCCGCTGGCTACCGGGGCGGACTTGCTGGTCGCCGACTGAACCAGGGCGTCGGGACTGTCTACGCCCCCGATCGAAGCTTGCGGGTGAAGCCGGTGAGCGAAATATCCGTGCTCATCTGCATCACGGCTGCGTTCTCAACTTCGACATGGGCCGTTCTGCCGCGCCTGAAGGCGGCCAGAAAGCGCCAATAGCCGGGACTCATGCGAGGGAAGATGAGCCTTGGCGCCGCGAATTGCAGTCGTCCGCGGTGAGAATGCGTGAAAACAGCCGCTCTCGGCTGCGATCGACCAGATGACAGCGCGCATTGCCGATTTGATGCGTCTCGATGCGAAGGCCTTCGGCGCTCCCTTTGGCGCCGAACGCGAATGCTACATTTGCTCCGGAAGGATCAGGGCGCCGAATGGGGGCCGTCGACGATCCATGGGAATCCGAAGCGCGGCGTCGGCATCCTTAACAACGAACTGTATGTTGGCCGCCTCGTCTGGAACCGGCTCCGCTATCTGAAAGACCCGGATACGGGAAAGCGGGTGTCGCGTCTCAATCCTGAATCCGAGTAGGTGATTCAGGAGGTGCCGGAGATGCGGATCATCGGCCACGAAGTCTGGAATGCGGTGAAGGCACGCCAACAATCGCTCGCCTATGAGACGTCTGAGCCCGGCGAGAATGCGCTGAATGAACGGCGGCGGCCGAAGCACCTGTTCGCTGGCCTGGTGAAGTGTGGCTGCTGCGGTGGCGGTTACACCATGATCTCTAAGGATCTGCTCGGCTGCGCGACGTCACGGAACAAAGGCACCTGTGACAACCGGCTGAATATCCGGCGAGACGCGTTCGAAGCCTCGGTGCTCAGCGGCTTGCGGATCTATCGCCAGCGGATCGCGGCGCTCTATGAGGGCCTGCAGAACGAGGACGGAAAGGCCGAGGCGGCCGAAGTCTTTCGCACGTTGGTCGATCAGGTGACGCTGTGCCCGACGAGGCCGAGGTGGCGATCGTGCTGCGCGGCGACCTGGCCGCGATCCTTCGGTTCGCCGCGAACAAGAAAAACCCCGACGTCCTTTCGGAAGTCGGGGTTTTGGGTACCTTGCTTTCGCAAGGATCGTTGGTTGCGGGGGCAGGATTTGAACCTGCGGCCTTCAGGTTATGAGCCTGACGAGCTACCGGACTGCTCCACCCCGCGTCAGAGGACAATGGGCCATTGATGAAGAGGAAATTTTCCGTTCTTGGCAGACCTGGCGACGACCTACTCTCCCGTGTCTTGAGACAAAGTACCATTGGCGCTAAGGCGTTTGACGGCCGAGTTCGGGATGGGATCGGGTCTTATCACCTTGCAAGAGCCACCAGGTCGGCGAAAAACGGAAAGAAGCAAAACTGGGTTTTTCAAGTTTGACTTCAAAGCGCGCCTGCGCCTCGAAGTCATGAGTCTCGCGCCTTGGCGACGAGAGCAATCAAGCCAAACGAGCTATTAGTACCGGTAAGCTTCACGCGTTGCCGCGCTTCTACATCCGGCCTATCAACGTGGTCGTCTTCCACGGCTCTTCAGGGAGAACTTGTTTTGAGGCTGGTTTCCCGCTTAGATGCCTTCAGCGGTTATCCATTCCGTATATAGCTACCCTGCACTGCGGCTGGCGCCACAACAGGTCCACCAGAGATACGTTCACCCCGGTCCTCTCGTACTAGGGGCAAATCCTCTCAATTCTCCAACACCCACGGCAGATAGGGACCAAACTGTCTCACGACGTTTTGAACCCAGCTCACGTACCACTTTAATCGGCGAACAGCCGAACCCTTGGGACCTTCTCCAGCCCCAGGATGTGATGAGCCGACATCGAGGTGCCAAACACTCCCGTCGATATGGACTCTTGGGGAGTATCAGCCTGTTATCCCCGGCGTACCTTTTATCCGTTGAGCGATGGCCCACCCACGCGGGACCACCGGATCACTATGACCGACTTTCGTCTCTGCTCGACTTGTTGGTCTCGCAGTCAGGCTGGCTTATGCCATTGCACTCTAACGACCGATTTCCGACCGGTCTGAGCCAACCATTGCGCGCCTCCGTTACTCTTTGGGAGGCGACCGCCCCAGTCAAACTACCCACCATGCGTTGTCCCGGCTCCGGATGACGGAGCGCGGTTAGACATCCATGAACTCAAGGGTGGTATTTCAAGGGTGGCTCCACTCGAGCTGGCGCCCAAGTTTCCAAGCCTACCACCTATCCTACACATGACTACACGAATGCCAACGCAAAGTTATAGTAAAGGTGCACGGGGTCTTTCCGTCTGACCGCAGGAACCCCGCATCTTCACGGGGACTTCAATTTCACTGAGCTGACGTTGGAGACAGCGGGGAAGTCATTACGCCATTCGTGCAGGTCGGAACTTACCCGACAAGGAATTTCGCTACCTTAGGACCGTTATAGTTACGGCCGCCGTTTACCGGGGCTTCAATTCAAGGCTTGCACCTCTCCTTTTAACCTTCCGGCACCGGGCAGGCGTCAGACCCTATACGTCATCTTGCGATTTCGCAGAGCCCTGTGTTTTTGTTAAACAGTTGCCACCCCCTGGTCTGTGCCCCCCCGATCAGCTTGCGCCAACCGAGGGCCTCCTTATTCCGAAGTTACGGAGGTAAATTGCCGAGTTCCTTCAACGTCATTCTCTCAAGCGCCTTGGTATACTCTACCTGTCCACCTGTGTCGGTTTCGGGTACGGTCTTGCGCAGGGGCTATTTCCTGGAACCTCGTCGCCGCCCGATCAATCCAGTAAGATCGAACGACATAAGAGATCCGTCACCACCTGCAGGCTCACGAATATTAACGTGATTCCCATCGACTACGCCTTTCGGCCTCGCCTTAGGGACCGGCTAACCCTGCGGAGATTAACTTTACGCAGGAACCCTTGGACTTTCGGCGACACTGTCTTTCACAGTGTTTGTCGTTACTCATGTCAGCATTCGCACTTCCGATGCCTCCAGGAGGCCTCACGGCTCTCCCTTCATCAGCCAACGGAACGCTCCGCTACCGCGTCTTGCGACGCCCAAAGCTTCGGCTCACGGCTTGAGCCCCGTTACATCTTCGGCGCAGAAACCCTTAAATTTAGACCAGTGAGCTGTTACGCTTTCTTTAAAGGATGGCTGCTTCTAAGCCAACCTCCTGGTTGTTTTGGGATTTCCACATCCTTTCCCACTTAGCCGTGAATTGGGGGCCTTAGCTGTTGGTCTGGGTTGTTTCCCTCTCCACAATGGACGTTAGCACCCACTGTGTGGCTCCCGAGAATGACTTCCAGGTATTCGGAGTTTGGTTAGGTTTGGTAGGGTTTTGGCCCCCCTAGCCCATCCAGTGCTCTACCCCCTGGAGCCTCATCTCGAGGCTATACCTAAATATATTTCGCGGAGAACCAGCTATTTCCGAGTTTGGTTGGCCTTTCACCCCTAATCACAAGTCATCCGAGTCTTTTTCAACAGACACCGGTTCGGTCCTCCAGCAGGTGTTACCCTGCCTTCAACCTGCTCATGACTAGATCACTCGGTTTCGGGTCTAAAGCATCGAACTGAACGCCCTGTTCAGACTCGCTTTCGCTGCGCCTACGCCTATCGGCTTAAGCTTGCTCGATACTTTAAGTCGCTGACCCATAATACAAAAGGTACGCCGTCACCCTTGCGGGCTCCGACTGTTTGTAGGTATCCGGTTTCAGGAACTGTTTCACTCCCCTCGTCGGGGTGCTTTTCACCTTTCCCTCACGGTACTTGTTCGCTATCGGTCGCTGAGGAGTACTTAGGCTTGGAGGGTGGTCCCCCCGTGTTCAGGCAGGATTGCACGTGTCCCGCCCTACTCGAATCTCCCATTCGAACCCTATTCATACGGGGCTGTCACCCGCTCCGGCCCGGCTTTCCAGCCGGTTCTGATAGATCCAAACAGAAGCATTGGCCTGATCCGCGTTCGCTCGCCACTACTAACGGAGTCTCGTTGATGTCCTTTCCTCCGGGTACTGAGATGTTTCAGTTCCCCGGGTTCGCTCTTATTCTCCTATGAATTCAGAGAATAAGTCCCTTCTATTGATCTCTGTTGGTCCAAAGATCGCAGCAATCCTTCCGGGGAAGGTCTGCCGCCGGCGCGTTCCGGCCCGAAGCTCGTCCTGTGCGGACTCGCCTCGCGTCGTCGACGCGCCTCTTCGGAGCAACAGAGATCGAAGGTGGGTTTCCCCATTCGGAGATTCACGGATCAAAGCCTGTTCGCGGCTCCCCATGACTTATCGCAGCGTACCACGTCCTTCATCGCCTCTCAGCGCCAAGGCATCCACCAGATACCCTTAAGACACTTGATTGCTCTCATCGCCAAAGCGCGCATTTTGGTATTGTCGATCGATCGGCAATCGATCGAAACACGCTCTCTGGCTTGAAAAGACCAGTTTTGCTTCAAACGCATCCGGGGATCTGAGCGGTCAGGCTCCAAACCCACGACTGGTTGCTCGAGAGACAAGATGACGACGCGGCGCTTTTTCCGCATCGAGGTCCTCACGGACCCGTCAGCTTCACGCCTCGCGCCACCCGGTCTTCGACCGAATGCGCTTCCTCTTCACAATGTCAGAGATCCGAAGACCAAAGAACCGCAGAGGATAGACATCCCCATCGGGCCATTCGGCCTTCTTCACCGCCAAGCGCTTTCGCGCTCGACAAACTGATAGATCGCACCGGAAAGGATAGGAGCGCCTTAAAGCCGCTCGACGTCCGACGAAGCCCCGGCCTTAAAGCCTTGGTGGAGCCAGACGGGATCGAACCGACGACCTCATGCTTGCAAAGCACGCGCTCTCCCAACTGAGCTATGGCCCCGTCAAGACCCGCCGGCGCCCGAAGGCTGTGGTGGGCCTGGGAGGACTTGAACCTCCGACCTCACGCTTATCAAGCGCGCGCTCTAACCAACTGAGCTACAAGCCCGGTCGAAAGAAGAAGTCCACCGCCTGCTCACGCTGGCGACGCCAGCTCGGGCGCGGGGCTTCCATATCCTTATCAGAAAGAGAGACGAAGGCGGCGCGGTCCCGCAAAATGCGGCCTGACTTTGGCCGCTTGATTCTGAGCCGGATGACAAACCGAGGACCATGGGCGAACCCAGGCCGTTGGTTAATGTCTCCGAATCCAGAAAGGAGGTGATCCAGCCGCAGGTTCCCCTACGGCTACCTTGTTACGACTTCACCCCAGTCGCTGACCCTACCGTGGCCGGCTGCCTCCTTGCGGTTAGCGCGCCGTCTTCGGGTAAAACCAACTCCCATGGTGTGACGGGCGGTGTGTACAAGGCCCGGGAACGTATTCACCGCGGCGTGCTGATCCGCGATTACTAGCGATTCCAACTTCATGCACTCGAGTTGCAGAGTGCAATCCGAACTGAGACGGCTTTTCGAGATTTGCTTAGGGTCGCCCCTTCGCCTCCCGCTGTCACCGCCATTGTAGCACGTGTGTAGCCCAGCCTGTAAGGGCCATGAGGACTTGACGTCATCCCCACCTTCCTCCGGCTTATCACCGGCAGTCCCCCTGGAGTGCCCAACTGAATGATGGCAACTAAGGGCGAGGGTTGCGCTCGTTGCGGGACTTAACCCAACATCTCACGACACGAGCTGACGACAGCCATGCAGCACCTGTGTTCCCGGCCCCGAAGGGAAGATCGCATCTCTGCAATCCGTCCAGGACATGTCAAAAGCTGGTAAGGTTCTGCGCGTTGCTTCGAATTAAACCACATGCTCCACCGCTTGTGCGGGCCCCCGTCAATTCCTTTGAGTTTTAATCTTGCGACCGTACTCCCCAGGCGGGATGCTTAAAGCGTTAGCTGCGCCACTGAAGAGCAAGCTCCCCAACGGCTAGCATCCATCGTTTACAGCGTGGACTACCAGGGTATCTAATCCTGTTTGCTCCCCACGCTTTCGCGTCTCAGCGTCAGTTCCGGGCCAGTGAGCCGCCTTCGCCACTGGTGTTCTTGCGAATATCTACGAATTTCACCTCTACACTCGCAATTCCACTCACCTCTCCCGGACTCAAGGTCTCCAGTATCAAAGGCAGTTCCAAGGTTGAGCCCTGGCATTTCACCCCTGACTTAAAGACCCGCCTACACGCGCTTTACGCCCAGTAATTCCGAACAACGCTAGCCCCCTTCGTATTACCGCGGCTGCTGGCACGAAGTTAGCCGGGGCTTCTTATCTCGGTACCGTCATTATCGTCCCGAGCGAAAGAGCTTTACAACCCTAAGGCCGTCATCACTCACGCGGCATGGCTGGATCAGGCTTGCGCCCATTGTCCAATATTCCCCACTGCTGCCTCCCGTAGGAGTTTGGGCCGTGTCTCAGTCCCAATGTGGCTGATCATCCTCTCAGACCAGCTATCGATCATAGCCTTGGTGAGCCATTACCTCACCAACTAGCTAATCGAACGCGGGCCAATCCTCCGGCGATAAATCTTTCGCCTCTCGGCCGTATCCGGTATTAATCCAAGTTTCCCTGAGCTATTCCGAACCGGAGGGTATGTTCCCACGCGTTACTCACCCGTCTGCCACTCCCGTATTGCTACGAGCGTTCGACTTGCATGTGTTAAGCCTGCCGCCAGCGTTCGTTCTGAGCCAGGATCAAACTCTCAAGTTGAATGAGATCTGGTCCTGACTGGTCACTTCAACACCCCGAAGGTCAGGGCATTGTATTCTTGACGAGTTCCAAACACATCCGCCTCAAAAGAACTTTGCGGCCTGCCCGCCTCACGACGGTCCGGCGCGCATTCCTTCGAAGCGCGATGAATTTTTGAAACGTGACCGTCAGTTGTCTCTTCGGACTTCAATCCCCGGACCAGTCCAGGCTCACGCCCAGAACTCGACCGACAACCGAAGCCCCGCAAGGACCCCGCCGCCCACGTCTCTCTTTCTTCCGATGCGATTGTCAAACAGCAAGGAGCCTAAGCCCCAAAAGCACGAGACCAAACTTCGAGGCGACCCGCCGCCAAAGCTTAACCCCAAGCTCGAATTCCACATATCGCCACGCTCACGCGTGGCCGGAAACGGACGAAAATCCACCCGCCCCGCCTCTTAGCAGGGAGGAGTGCGTTCCGAAAGTTCCCGTAACCCGCTGACTTGGCGGCCTCAGAGGCGCCCCGTCGTTGGGAGAGCCGCATATAGGCCCCTGGCGATTTTCTGTCAACGGACTTTCACAAAGAAATTTTCCGCTGTGGAAGGCTTAAGCCAAGTCGCGCCGTTTCACGTGCATTTTCAAGCCTCCCCGCGGCCGCAGCGTCACGCGCTGCAGCGGCATGACGACCTGGCCCTCGACCAGGTCGAAGCGAAAGGCGCGCAAAAGATGAGCGAGCAGGACGATCCCCTCCTGCATCGCGAAGGCCATGCCGATGCAGACGCGTGGCCCGGCGCCGAACGGGATGTAGGCGAAACGGTCGATGCGATCGCGGGCCTCGCCCAAAAACCGGGAAGGATCGAAAGCGTCGGGCTGGTCCCAGAGGCCCCGGCGACGATGCAGGACAAAGGGCGAGATCAGGACGATGGTTCCCGCCGGCACGCGTTGGCCAAGAATTGTGTCGTCCCGGATCGCCTCGCGGCTGAGAAGCGCCACCGGCGGATAGAGGCGCAAAGCCTCGTCGAGGACCGCGCGCAACACTGTGCACCCTTCAAGCGAGGCGGGGCGTTCGGGATCGAACACCGAAGACGCTTCCTCCTCCGCCCGCTCGCGCCATCCCGGCGCCCGCGAGAGGAGGTAGAGCGTCCAGGTCAGCGCATTCGCCGTCGTCTCGTGGCCCGCGTTGATGAAGGTGACGATATTGGCGCGGATGTTGGCCTCCGGCAGGCCGTCGCCGGTCTCCGGATCCCGGGCCGCCAACAATAACGTCAGCAGGTCGCGCGGCGGCTCTGCGCCGCGGCGAATCGTCGCGCGGCGACGCTCGACGATCCCTTCGACCGCCTCGTCGAAGAACTTGAGCGTTTCACGTCCGCGCAATCGGCCGATGCGCGGCACAAAGGCTGGCGCGCCCAACAGATCGAGCAGATCGAGACGGCCGAACGTGTTGATATAGCGTGTCATAGCGTGCTGGAACGCGCTCGGCTCTTTCCCGAGCCCTTGTGAGAACAGCGTTTGCTCGAGCACTTCCAGCGTCAGACGCGACGTGAGTTCGCCGACTTCGATCACCGAGCCGTCGCGCCGGCGGGCCAAGCGTTCAACCGCCGCCCGCCCGACCCGGTGGAGGGCAGGGGCGAATTCCGCGATCTGCCGGGGAGAGAACACAGGCGCGAGCGCACGGCGCTGGACGCGCCAGTCCTCGCCCTCGGCTGTCAGCACGCCGTCGCCGAGTCCGGGGCGCAAGATGCGCAGCTGCAGTTCGTCCTTGCGATAGTTTGACGCGTTGTCGAGCAGAACATGGCGCACTGCGGTCGGGTCATGCGCCATGGCCCGCATGCCGAGAAACGAGGGGCCAACCCAGAATGGCAGCTCGAAGGCCGCCTTGCCCCAGATCTCCAGGGGGTTGCGGCGCAGCGTGAGGAGGGTCGAGAGCGCGCCGCGCGGCCTCTCGGCACGCTGGGGAAACGGGGGAACGAAGAGCCGAGAAGCGTTCGCCGCCGGGGCCATGAAGAACCGCCTTTCCCGAGAACGCGCGAGCTCCGCAATCTTACGTCCGAACTTGAAAGCGGGATAGGACGGGCCCGCGGCTTCTTTTGGACCCGCCGGCTCAAAAGGCCGTGCGCTGACGCATCGCCGTCGCCAGCGTGCCGTCATCGAGATAGTCGAGTTCACCGCCCACCGGCACGCCATGCGCGAGCCGCGTCACCTTGACGGGATAGTTGGTCAGGAGATCGATGATGTAGTGCGCGGTCGTTTGGCCTTCGACGGTGGCGTTGACGGCGAGGATCAATTCGCTCACTCCGCCTTTGGCGACGCGCGCGACGAGCGGGCCTAAGTTGAGATCGGACGGGCCGACCCCGTCGAGCGGAGACAAGGCGCCGCCAAGGACGTGGTAGCGCGCCCGGGTCGCGCCGGCCCGCTCCAGCGCCCAAAGGTCGCCGACGGACTCGACGACGACGATCGCTGTCGAATCGCGGCGCTCGTCCGCGCAGATCGTGCAGGGATCGCAGGTGTCGACGTTGCCGCAGACCGAACAGGTCAGGATCCGCTCGTGCGCGACGCGCAACGCCTCGGCGAGCGGCGCGAGCAGCGTCTCGCGCTTCTTGATGAGGTGGAGCGCGACGCGGCGCGCCGAGCGCGGACCCAGTCCCGGCAGGCGCGCAAGAAGCTGGACGAGACGCTCGATTTCCGGTCCGGCGACGCTGGTCGACATCCGGCCTCTAGAACGGCAGCTTCATGCCCGGCGGAAGGGGCAGGCCCGCGGTCAGCGCCTGCATCTTCTCGGCGGCCGCGCGGTCCGCCTTGACCTTGCCGTCATTGAAGGCGGCGATAATCAGGTCCTCCAGCATCTCCTTGTCGGCGGGGGTCAGGAGCGACGCGTCGATCTGCACGCCCTTCAGTTCGCCCTTGGCGTTGAGCGTAAGACTCACCATGCCGCCGCCCGCCTGTCCTTCGATCTCTATACGCCCAAGCTCCTCCTGCGCCTCCTGAAGCTTGGCCTGAACAGCCTGCGCTTTTTTCATCATGCCCATGATATCCATGGCGGCGGTCTCCTTCTCAGACGTCATCGGCGGGGTCGACGCCGGAATCTGCGTAACCGACCTCATCATCGGCCTCGCCAGCCGCGGGGGACGGCGCCGCCTCGGGACGCCGGACGTCGACGATGCGGGCCCCTTTGAATCGGTCAAGAACCTTTTGCACCAGCGGATGCGACGCCGCATTGCTCGTTCGCTCGGCCTCACGGGCCTCTCCGGCCTCGCGCAAGGTTGGCGTGGTCGAGCCCGGGACAAGCGCCACCATCCAGCGCTCGCCGGTCCATTCCTGCAAGCGCCTGCTCATCGTCTGCGCCAGTCCCGGCGCGGCGCCTTCCACGGGCGTGAAGGCGATGCTGCCCGCTTCAAAGCGGGCAAGCCGCACTTCGCGCTCGAGCGCCTGGACGAGCTGAATATCGCGCTTGGCGCGCGCGAGCGCGACGACGTCGTCGAATGACGCAAGCCGCGGCGACGCGGCGCGCGCGGGCGCGGGCGGCGAGGCGGGCGCGGCCGGGGCGGGAGCCGGAGCCGGTTCCTGGGCGGCGAGTCGCATCGAGGCGCGCGGACCCCCGCCACCGGACGGAAGCGGCGGCGCGTGGCGCGGCCCGTCGGCGGCCTGGCCTAGCTTGCGAAGCGCCTCCTCAGGCGCGGGCAGGTCGGACGCATAGGCGAGGCGGATCAGCGCCATCTCGGCGGAAGCGAGCGGGCGGGGCAAATCCTTCACATCCTCCACGCCTTTCAGCAGAATTTGCCAGGCGCGCGCCAGAACGCCAAGCGTCAGCTTGTCGGCGAATTCCTTGGCGCGCTCGCGCTCGACCTCGCTCACCGCCGGATCCGCAGTCGCCGCAGGCGCGATTTTGGCGCGGGTGACGAAATGGCAAAACTCGGCGATCTCAACGAGGATGTCGGCTGCGTCGGCGCCCGCCTGATGGAGCGCGCGCGTAATCTCGAGCGCTTCGGCGATCTCGCCCTTCATGACGCGCTCGAAGAGCGCGATGATCTCGCCCCTGTCGGAGAGGCCGAGCATGTCGCGAATCGCAGAGGCCGTGACGCCTCCGTCACCGCCATGCGCGATGCCCTGGTCGAGCAGCGACAGCGCGTCGCGCACAGAGCCTTCGGCGACGCGGGCGATCAGCGCCAGCGCCTCGGGCTCTGCAACGACGCCTTCGGCGGCTGAGATCCTGCTCAAGTGCGCGATCATCGGGCCCGATTCGATGCGCCGCAGATCGAAGCGAATGCAGCGCGAGCGCACGGTGATCGGCACCTTGTCGATCTCGGTGGTCGCGAACAGGAACTTGACGTGCTCCGGCGGCTCTTCGAGCGTCTTCAGAAGCCCGTTGAAGGCCTGCTTCGAGAGCATGTGCACTTCGTCGATGATATAGACCTTCGTGCGCGCCGAAACCGGGCGGTAGCGCGCGTTCTCGATGATCTCGCGCACGTCGTCGATGCCGGTGTGGGAGGCCGCGTCCATCTCGATCACGTCGACATGGCGCGATTCCATGATCGCCTGGCAATGGACGCCGAGTTCGGGCATTTCCACGCTCGCGCGCTCGATCCTGCCGGGCAGCGAATAATTGAAGGCGCGCGCCAGAATGCGCGCGGTCGTCGTCTTGCCGACGCCGCGCACGCCCGTCAGGATA
This sequence comes from uncultured Alphaproteobacteria bacterium, assembly GCA_963764955.1. Lineage (GTDB taxonomy): Bacteria > Pseudomonadota > Alphaproteobacteria > Rhizobiales > Beijerinckiaceae > Roseiarcus. The sequence continues at coordinate 481,314 of CAVXVE010000037.1, forward strand.
TAGGCTTGGTGGATGCGGCCCGCGGCGAAGGAATTGGCGAGGGTGCGCACCATCGGCTCCTGGCCGACGAGGTCCTCGAAGCGCATCGGCCGGTATTTTCGCGCCAGCACCCGATAGGGGGAGTCGGGCTGCGGTGCTGCGGGGTCGGCGACAGGGAAGAGCGAATCGCTCAACAGCGGCCTCTAATCGGCGGGAAAGGAGGCGGAGTTTCTCAAGGTTCGCTCGACCGATCGCCCGCTCGCGAAGGCGAACCCGCCTCGGCTCGCTGGCGCTCGCGGCCCAAGCGCGCCAGTGGGAGGTTGGACAAAGACCCGCCCTGTCTCGTTAGGGCTGCTTCCTTCCGGACCTGACCCGGTTGGCGAGCGGTACGTCCTTCGCCAACCTCCCGGAACCTATGTGGACCATGAAGCGGCGGGGCGCAAGGCGCCAGCCCGCATAGTTCCCTTTTAGTTCCATGCCCCTATTCTTTTCAATCGCTTACGACCCGCTTTCGTTCCCTGCCGCGGGAAGACGGTCCAAGAGTCTATTAAACATATTCATATAGTTATTATCTCGCACCCGTTCACGCCGCCCTTTCCAGTTCCTCGACCATGGCGTGCGCGATCCGCGCGGTCGCGTCATCGGCCGGAAACAGCATTTCGAGCGCGAGCTCGGAGAGCGTGACGTCGTTCGGCGTGCCGAAGACCGTGACCGTGCCGAGGAAGGACATGACGCCGAAGCGGGTGGCTACGCGAAACGGCGTCGCCAGCCGCTCCGCGGGCCCGAAGCTCTCCGCTGGTTCGCGACCGGGCGGCGCCGGATAGGCCGAGACCTCGGCGAACAAGGCCCTGCAGAACCGCGTCGCCGCGAGCGTCGATCTGCTGCCGAAGCACGCTCAACATATGGGCGCGCCACGCGCCATAGTTCACGATCCGCGTCCCCATGCCGGCCGGATGCAGGGTGAGGCGCACGGCGTTGACCGGGGGACGCATCAGATCCGCCGAACAGCCCTCGTAAAGTTGCGGCAGGGCGGAATTCGACAGCACGACATTCCAATGCCGGTCGACCGCCATGGCGGGATAAGGCTTGTGCGCCTGAAGAATGGCGTCGATGGCGGTCCTCGCCGCGTCCAACGCGGCGAGCGAGCGCTCCTGAAAAGCAGGCGCGAAGCCCGCCGCCAGCAGGAGCGAATTCTGGTCCCGCAGCGGGATCTCGAGATATTCGGCGAGACGGGCGATCATCTCGCGGCTCGGCTGCGCCTTGCCGGTCTCGAGACAGGAGAGATGTCGAGTCGAACTCTCGGCGGCGTAGGCCAGGTCGGCCTGCGTCATGCGGCGGCGCTCGCGCCAGCGGCGCAGCAGAACGCCGAAAGGAAGCTGATGAGCGGTCATGGCCCAAGCTTAGCCCCTGGCGCCGCGCAAGGCCATGACCTCCCAGGTCAAGCGACGCGTGGGCGCCGTCGCATTTTGACCTGCCGGGTCATGGATTTCAGCCCTGGCCAGCGCAAGATGCCATTCAGACAGAGAGCTCGCAGGCCCTCGATCTTAAGCCGGACTGGAGAGACACTATGCTCGACGCTCAGGCGCTCGCCGATCGCTATGTCGAAGCGTGGAACGAACCCGACGCAACCAAGCGCTCTTCGGCCATCGCCGCGCTCTGGGCGCCGGACGCCCCGCGCCAGAACGGGGCGCGCGAGGCGCGCGGATATGGCGCGCTCCGTAAGCTGATCCTCGGATCGTCGGAAGGGAACGGCCGCAAGAGCGGCATTCGCTATCGCGCCGCCCCGACCGCCTGCCTCCGTGGCGATGTTCTGACGCTCCGCTGGGAGATGCTGCTCGCCGATAGCGAGACTGTGCTGGCGAGCGGGCTAGAGTTTCTCATCGTCGACGGCGACGGGCGGATCCTGGTCGACCATCCATTCGCTGCCGCCTAAAGCCTCCCAACCGCCTTCACATCAAGGACAATTCCCATGCCTTTCATCGCAACGAAAGACGGCGCTCAGACTTTATTGGCGTGAGTGGGGAGTGGGCGCGCCGATCCTGTTCCTGAACAGCCTCGGCTGCGGCAGTCGAATGTGGGACTACCAGATCGCCGCCTTCGCGGACGAAGGCTTCCGCTGCATCGGCTTCGACCGGCGCGGCCACGGCCGCTCCGATGAGCCGGCCAGCGGCTACGACTTCGACACTTTCGCCGACGACGTCGCCGCCCTCGCCGACCACGCCGATCTTTCGCGTTTGACGCTCATCGCCCATTCGATGGCGGCCGGCGAGGCGGTCCGCTATCTCACGCGGCATGGGGGCAAACGCGTCGCCCGCCTCGTCCTCATCGCGCCAACGACGCCGATGCTCATCAAGGCGCATGACAATCCAAACGGCGCGCCGATGGAGAGCTTCGAGGCTTTGTGGGGGCAATGGAAGCGCGACTATCCCAAATGGGTCGACGACAATGTCGCGCCGTTCTTCGTCCCCGAGACGTCGTCGGCGATGATGCGCTGGGGCGTCACTCTGTTGCAAACCTCTCTGCCGGTCACGCTCGCCTGCTCGCGCGCCATGGTCCAAGCGGACTTCCGCGCCGAGATGCGGCGCATCGACGTTCCCGCGCTCGTCACCCACGGCGACCGCGACCGCTCGGCGCCCGTCGAACTGACCGGCAAGCCTTCGGCTGAGCTCATTCCCAATTGCCGGCTCCTCGTTTATCCGGGCGCGCCGCACGGCCTCATGTTCACGCATACGGACCAGCTCAACGCCGACATCCTGAGGTTCATGCGCGAGCGAGACAGCCGCCCGGCCGCAGCTTAAATTGCACGGTTCGCGATTGCCTCCAGGCCGCGACCGTTCCATCTGTGACGCATCGAGCTTAAAAAGCGGCAGGGTGCGGTCATGAACGACGAAGCGAAGCGCCATACCGGCGGGTGCCTGTGCGGCGCGCTGCGCTATGAGGCCTTCGGCGAGCCGCTCGGCTCCGGCCATTGCTATTGTGTGGACTGCCGCCGCGCCTCGGGGTCGGGCTTCATTCCCTTCATGGGCTTCAAGGCGGAGGCCGTCCGCTTCACCGGCAAATCCCGCGCGTTCCGTTCGAAGGCGGCGAATGGCGGCGAGGCGGTGCGCAACCGCTGCGCGAGTTGCATGAGCCTCGTATTCGGCGGCGAACGGGACAGGACCAACTCCTACACGATCTACGCCGGCTCGCTCGACGACCCCTCGGCATTCCACCCGACGATCGCCATCTTCGCCGAGGGCCGCCCGCCCTGGGCGGTGATCCCGGAGGGCCTCAAGGTATTCGAGCGCATGCCCGGCTAAGTCCGGACGTCACGAGCCATGTCGACGACCGTATCGCGCGTGGCGCCCTTATTTCTCGTGGGACCCTGCGCCCTCACGCGCCAGCGCCGACCGGCGGAGCATCCCGTCCGACCATCGCCAGCTGCTGCGGCGCATAACGGTCGCCCTTGATCTCAATCCGCGAGGCTGCATCCGCGATGGTCCGCAGGTCGTCCCGGGTCAGCTCAATCTGCGCGGCGGCGATATTCTCTTCGAGCCGATGAAGCTTCGTTGTGCCCGGGATCGGAACGATCGTGGGCCGCTGGGCAAGCAGCCACGCAAGCGCGATCTGAGCCGGAGTCGCGCCCTTTTCATTCGCGACGCGCTTCAGCAGATCGACAAGCGCCTGGTTTTTCTCCATCGCCTCGGGCTGGAAGCGCGGCACGCTTTTGCGGAAATCACCCTCGCCGAGTTCGGTGGCTTTGCTCATCGCGCCAGTGAGGAAACCCTTGCCGAGCGGGCTGTAGGGCACGAAGCCAATGCCAAGTTCATCACACGCCTCGAGGACGCCATTGGTCTCCGGCGCACGCCACCATAGCGAATATTCGTTCTGGAGCGCCGTCACCGGCAGCACCGCATGGGCGCGGCGAAGCGTCTGGACGCCAGGCTCCGACATGCCGAAATGCTTCACCTTGCCCTGCGCGATGAGGTCCTTGACGGTCCCGGCGACCTCCTCGATCGGCACGTTCGGATCGACCCGATGCTGGTAGAGGAGGTCGATGCTTTCGATCCCAAGTCGCTTGAGCGAGCCCTCGACCGCCTGCCGGATATGCTCGGGCCGGCTCGAGACGCCCCGATTTTCTCGCGTCTCGAAATCAATGTCGAAGCCGAACTTGGTCGCAATGACGACCTTGTCGCGCAATGGACGCAGCGCTTCGCCGACGACTTCCTCGTTGTTGAAGGGGCCGTAGACCTCGGCCGTGTCGAAGAAGGTCACGCCGTGATCCACCGCGGCGCGGATCAGGGCGACGCCTTCGTCCTTCGACAGTTTGGTAGCGTAGCTGAAGCTGATCCCCATGCAGCCGAGACCAATGGCGGAAACTTTGAGGCCGCTGCGGCCGAGTTCACGCGTTTTCTTGCGATGTTCCTTTCAATCGAGAGGGTGTTTGGGGGGCGGCCGCAAACACATCACGGGCGATCCCGATGGCGGTGCTGGCGGTCGGCCAGCCAGAGTGGAAGGCGAGGTGCGTGATCATCTCGATGATCTCGTCGCGGGTCACGCCATTCTCGAGCGCCTTTCCAAGATGGAACTTGAGCTCGTTGCTGCGATAGAGAGCGATCAGGCTGGCGACGGTGACGAGGCTACGGTCGCGCGGGCTGAGCCCCGGCCGCCGCCAAACAAAGTCGAACAGAACGTTGTCGCTGATCTCCGTGAGGCGCGGCGCGATGTCGGCCCAGGGAGCGCGCATCGGGGGCTTTACGTCCGCCATGGGCTCATTCCTTTTCGTGGAGACCCGTATCTAGCCGTTGCAGGCCTTTGTGTTTAGGTCTTTAATCCGCATGAAGCTTTGAATTTTGCTCAACAATGCCCCGCCACAACATCAGCTCCCTCCTCGCCTTTCGGGCCGTGGCTCGAGAACGCAGTTTCACCCGCGCCGCGGCGCAGATCGGCGTCTCGCCGTCGGCGCTCAGCCATACGATCCGCAAACTGGAAGAACGGCTCGGACTTCGGCTGCTGACGCGCACCACGCGAAGCGTCGTTCCGTCGGACGCGGGAGAACGATTGCTTGGCGCCATCGGCCCGCATTTCGACGGGATCGAAGCGAAGCTCGCCGCGCTCAGCGAGCTCAGGGACAAACCAGCGGGCTCGCTTCGCATAACTACAGGCATCCACGCAGCCCAAGCCATTCTCCGGCCAGCCCTTGCGCGGCTGTTGCCCGCCTATCCTGACATTGAGGTCGAGCTCAGCGTGCAGGCAGGATTTATCGACATCGTCGCGGAGCGGTTTGACGCGGGCGTACGGCTCGGCGAGACCATCGCGCAAGATATGGTCGCGGTGCGGATCGGTCCCGACATGCGGATGGCCGCCGTCGCCTCGCCCGCTTATTTTTCCGTCCACAAGGCGCCTCGAACGCCCCACGACTTGGCCCAGCACAATTGCATCAACCTGCGCTTCCCCACCCGCGGCGGCCTCTACGCCTGGGAATTCGAAAAGGCCGGGCGGGCGCTTAATGTCCGGGTCGGCGGGCAGTTGATCGTCAACGAAATCGCGCTTGCGCTGCAGGCGGCTCTGGACGGCCTCGGCATCGCCTATCTGCCCGAGGATTACGTGCGGGCGGACATCGAAGCCGTGCGGCTGACGCGCGTGCTCGAATCCTGGTGCCCGCCTTTTGCCGGCTACCACCTCTATTTCCCGAGCCGCCGCCATCAATCGCCGGCCTTCGCTCTGCTCGTGGAGGCGCTCCGCTACCGCCCCTGATGCAGACACCCGCCGGCTTCGCATCGTGAAATATCGCGGCACGGCGCAACGCTAAGTGGCCCGACTGGAACAACAGGTCAGGCATCGGCGTAGGAAGCTGGAGGCTCAGATTGAAGTGTTGCGCGCCGACATGGCCGCCGACGATATTGAACTGAAGCGTCATGGGCAATGAGACCGCTTACGTGAAACAGGCGGCAGCCAACGAAGGCGCTGCGTTGGAGGGGCGCGGTCTGGCCTCGCCGAGCGAAAGGCGTCGTCATGACGGTTGAAAAGGAAGCGGACGTCAGCAAACTCGTGCTTTATGTTGCGGGTGAGACGCCAAAGTCGCTGGCCGCGATCTCCAATCTCGAGCGCATTTGCAGAGAGCATCTGGACGGAAAATACGCTGTCGAGGTTATCGACCTCAAGAAGCAACCTCATCTCGCTCGCGAACACAGCATTGTGGCGATTCCGACCCTGGTTCGGCAGCTTCCCGTGCCGATCCGCAAAATCATCAGTGACCTGTCCGACACCCATAAGGTGCTGATCAGCCTGAACGTCACCGCTGGCCAATGACCCAGCCGGGCGCCTCGAACGACAGGCCCCAGTCTTACGAGGAATTGCTTTGGCGCCTGGAGGAGGCGGAGGAGACCATCCGGGCCATCCGGCAGGGCGAGATTGACGCGCTCGTCATACGGCCGGTCCAGCACGAGCAGATTTTCACTCTCGGAGGCGACAACGATTCCTATCGGGCGTTCTTGGAGACGATGGGCCATGGAGCCGCGGCGCTTGGCGCGCACGGCGAGATCCTTTACGCCAACAGCATCCTGACCGCACTGATCGGAAAGCCTCTTTCCCAGCTTCAGGGGTTGCCGTTCGCCGAGCAGTTCGATGAGACAACGGGCGCGCAAATCAAATCGCTTCTGGCGGCGGCGGAAGCGTCGAACGACGCCGCGAGCTCGTGCGAAATTTCTCTAAAGGATGGGGAGGAGGATCGCTACTATCTCGCGTCCGCCGAACCGCTCCAGACTGGCGTCGTGAACGGCTGGGCGGTCACATTGACGGACCTGACGGACCGGGTCCGGGCGGAAAAAAGCGTCGCAGCGGAGCGGGCGGCCCGTGCGATCATTGCTTCGGCGAACGAGGCGGTGGTGGTGTGCGACGTCGAGGGCGCGATCACCCACGCCAACGCCGCGGTGCAGGCGATCGCGGAGGGCGACGTTCTGGGCCGGCCCTTCCATGAGGCCATTCACCTCACCTTCAGCGATACGACCGGACTCGTCCAGACTGCGGAGCTCGTCCAGATGGCGATCAGCGGCAGCGCCGTCCAGGGTCTTGAAGCCTACGCCGCCAAGGCGCCGCGAACGAAGGATCTCCTGGTCAGCGCCGCGCCGCTGTCGCCCGAAGGCGCGATCAGCGGATGCGTCATCACGATGGTCGATCTCTCCCAGAGGAAGGCCGCGGAGAAACAGCAGGACCTGTTGATGGGCGAACTCGATCATCGGGTCAAGAATACGCTGACGCTGGTTCTGTCGATTCTCGACCGTACCCGCGAGGAGAGCATCGACGATTTCAAGAAATCGTTCTCGGCGCGCATTCACGCCCTCGCCGCGACCCATAATCTTCTGTCCAAAAGCTCGTGGAGCGGTCTCACGATCGGCGAAGTCGTCACGACGGAGCTCGCACCCTATGTTGAAGATCCTCACGACCGCGTGAAGCTGAAAGGCGCAATTATCACTCTTAAGCCCCGCGCCGCAATCGCCCTTGGATTGATCATCCACGAGCTGGCGTCGAACGCTGTCAAATACGGGGCGCTGTCCTGCGAAGCCGGGGGAGTCTCGTTATTCTCGACCCTCGGCGCATCCGGCGAGGCGGCGTCCGTCGAGTGGCGGGAGTTTGGCGGCCCCCCCGTCACAAAACCCAGGAGGAACGGCTTCGGCCACGTCGTGATTACGCGCAGCCTCGGATATTCGCCGCACGGCGGGGCGGAGGTGAAGTTTGAACCGGATGGCGTCCGATGCCTCATCTGGATCCCGCCGGAGGACATAGACCAGGCTTGATCCGATGGCGGACCAAAGCGGTCGGCCGCCGCCTCGCCTCCGCGCGGCGTTTCTGTATAGTGCCGCCGACCATCCGGAGTTGTTCGTGGCCGCCCAATTGTCCTATCGTTTCGCCCGGCGCGCGCGCCTGATGGCGCTCGGCGCCCTGATCGCGCTGCCTCTCGCCGCTTGCGGCAAATATGGCCCGCTGGAGCCTCCCCCGGACCCCAATGCGCCGCCCAAACCGGCCCATCCAAGCTCGAACGGCAGCAACCTGGGCGCCCTGAGCAAGCCGTCGATCCCGCCGATCGTGCCGCCGAAACAGCCCTTCTTCCTCGATTTCCTGCTGAAATAAGCCGTCTCCAAGCCAATGCGCCCTTTCACCTATCGCAACGGCGTTCTTCACGCCGAGGACGTCGCTTTGACGACGATCGCCGAAGCCGTCGCAACGCCGTTCTATTGCTATTCGAGCACCGCGATCGAACGGAGTTTCGAGGCGTTCCGGAGCGCCTTCGCCGGCCAGAACATGGCTCTTTCCTACGCGATGAAGGCCAATTCCAATCAGGCGGTGCTGGCGACGCTCGCTCAGCTGGGCGCCGGCATGGACGTGGTCAGCGAAGGAGAACTGAGGCGGGCGCGCGCGGCGGGCGTGCCGGGGGAGAGGATCATCTTCTCCGGAGTCGGCAAGACCCTGGCCGAGATGAACCTCGGGCTCAGCGAGAAAATCTTCTGTTTCAACGTCGAATCGGAGCCGGAGCTCGAGGCGCTCTCCCGCGTGGCGTCGAGCCGCGGCGAAGTCGCGCCGATCGCCATTCGCGTCAATCCCGACATCGACGCGCGGACCCACGCCAAGATCGCGACGGGAAAATCGGAGAACAAGTTCGGCGTGCCGATCTCGCGGGCCCGCGACGTCTACGCCTACGCTCGGACCCTGCCGGGCCTCAGCGTCCACGGGGTCGACATGCATATCGGCTCGCAGATCACCGATCTTCAGCCGTTCGACGACGCTTTCGCGCTGCTCGCCGACTTCGTGCGGGCGCTGAGGGCCGACGGGCACACAATCGAGCATGTCGATCTGGGCGGGGGCCTCGGCATTGCTTATCGCAATGACAACAATCCGCCGCCCACGCCGGAGGAATACGCTCGGGTTGTCGCGAAGCGCACGGCGGCGCTCGGCTGCAAGGTGATTCTCGAGCCTGGCCGCGCCATCGTCGGCGACGCCGGAGCGCTGGTGGCTTCGGTCCTCTACCTCAAGCAGGGCGAGAACAAGCGCTTCGTGATCGTCGACGCCGCGATGAACGACCTCGTGCGGCCGACGCTCTATGACGCCCACCACGACATCCTGCCGGTGAACGCGCCCGAGCCGCACGGCGCGAATCTCGTGCGCAGCGACGTTGTGGGCCCGGTCTGCGAGAGCGGCGATTATCTGGCGCTCGGCCGCGACCTGCCCGAACTTGGCCCCGGCGACCTCGTCGCGGTGATGAGCGCCGGCGCCTATGGCGCCGTCCAGGCCGGAACCTACAACTCCCGCCTGCTCATTCCGGAAGTGCTGGTGAAAGGCGCGGAATACGCGGTGGTGCGGCCGCGGCGGACGTACGAGGAGTTGATCGGCCTCGATACCCTTCCGCACTGGCTAATGTGAGGGTACTCGGTTAGACTCACGGGAATCGGAGGTCAGCGTCGGGCATAGCGCCCGCGGCGCGTTGGCCCGAAACTTGCGCTCAACGAATTGCGCACAATCTAACTCAACAATTGCGGATCATGGCGTTGCGGTGAACGACCTGGATAAACCATCAAACGGCGGCGGGCGGCTCGCAACGCTCGCAACCCTGGCGCGACGGGCGCTTTTGGTCGAGCGGGCCTGGCCGCCGCTCGTCTTCGCGCTCGCCGTCCTGATCCTGTTTCTCGCCGCCTCATGGGCGGGCGTCTGGCAATTCGCGCCGCGCGCCTTCCGCATCGGCGGCGTCGTCCTGTTCGCGCTCGCCTGCGGAGCAGCCCTCTCGCCGCTCCTGCGCTTGCGTCGCCCGGCGAGGCCCGACATCCTGGCCCGGCTCGACCGCGACTCGAAGGCGAGCCACCGTCCGGCCACGTCGCTGGCCGATACGCTCGCCAATGACCACGGCGACGCCGACACGCAGGCGCTTTGGGCGGCCCATCAGGCGCGTCTCGAGCGCGAAATCGAGACCATTCGCGTCGCCCCGCCCTCGCCGCGCATGGTCGACCGGGACCCCTACGCGCTCCGCTTCGGTGTGGCGCTCCTCGCCTTCGCCGCCGCGGTCGTTGCGGGGCCGGAGATGTATGGCCGCCTCGCCGCCGCTTTCGACTGGCGCAGCGACGAGGCCGTCGCCGCGGTGGCGGCGAGCCGCATCGACGCCTGGATCGACCCGCCGCCCTACGCCGGCCAGCCCCCGCTGGTCATCGACTTCAAGAGCGCCGATCCGCAAAAGCTGACCGTTCCGGAGGATTCCGTCCTGGTGGTGCGCGGCGATCCGAGCGTCGTCGGCACGCGCGTCGAGGGGGGAATCACCCCCTCCAAACAACAGGGCGAGGCGCAGGCGAGCGCGCCGCCGCCAGAACAGAAGAGCGCGACGCAGGCGAGCGCGCCGACCGAAAAGCGCTGGACGATCGAGGGGCCGGGCAAGGCGACGGTCCTGCGCAATGGCGGACCCGTGGCGACCGTCGTCCTCGCCGTCACGCCAGCCGGCAAGCCGACGATCGTCTCGACCGAGGATCCGCGCGCCAACCTCAGCGGCTCGCTGACGCTGGCCTACCGGACTCAGGATCGGTTCGGGCTCGCCAGCGCCCGGGCGGACTTCGCCCGCCCGCACCAAGGCTCCGGTCCAGCGCCGCGCACGCTGGCCCCGCCGCCCCAGGCGGCCCTGCAACTGCCGCCGACGGCCAACGGCGCCGGCGACGCGCGCACGACCGTCGATCTCTCCGAGCATCCGTGGGCCGGCGCCAAGGTCATGATGACGCTCAGCGCGGTCAGTATTTCCGGCAAGACCGGCGAGAGCGCCCCGATCGAAATGACGCTGCCGCAGCGCATCTTCCACAATCCGCTGGCGCGCGCTTTGGTCGAGCAGCGCCGCAACCTCATTCTCGACCCGGACCATGCGCCAAAGCAGGTCGACACCGCGCTGACCGCCCTCGCCATCGCGCCGGAATTGTTCGACACGCCGGCCAATATCTATCTCGGCCTCAAACAGGCCAGGACGTCGCTCGAGCATGCGCGGAGCGACGCCGATCTGCTCGACGTGGCGGCCCTGCTCTGGGCGATGGCGCAGCAGATCGAGGATGGCGACTCCACGCAGGCCCAGCGCGACCTGCGCGCGGCGGAGCAGGCGTTGCGCGAGGCGCTTCAGCGCGGCGCGAGCGATCAGGAAATCAAGAAACTCATGCAGCAATTGCGTGAGGCCGCCAATCGCTTCATGAGCGACATGGCGCGCAATTCGCCGCCCGACAGCAACGCCGAGGACCAGAACCTTCAGGCGCAGGATCTCGACAAGCTGCTCGACCAGATGGAGGACAGCGCCCGCAACGGCTCGCGTGAAGACGCGCAGGCCATGCTCGATCAGATGCAGGAGATGTTCGAGAACATGCGCAGCGCCCGCGAAGGCCAGGAAAGCCCGGCCGACCGCGAGATGCGCAAGCAGATCGGCGAGCTCGAGAAGCTGCTTCGCGACCAGCAGAAGCTGCGCGACGACACGTTCCGCAGCGACCAGAAGGACCACGCCCGCAGGCGGGCCCGGCGCAATCAATCGGATCCGCTGCAGCAGGACTTGCAGGGGCAACAGGACCAGGATGGCTCGAACGCCCCCGACCAGGGCGACAACGATTCCGATCAGGCGGACAACCAGGGCCAGGACCAGGCCGACCAGGGCCAGCCGCAGCTCGGCGACCGCCAGCAGGAGCTGCGCGACCGCCTCGCCGAATTGCAGCGCAAGCTCAAGAGTCTGGGCATGAAGGGCGAGAAGGGCTTCGACGACGCGCAAGGCGACATGAAAGAGGCCGAAGGCGACCTCAAGGGCGGTCAGGGCGGAAAACAGGGTCAGAGCGGAAAGACCGGCAAGGGCGCGGCGGTCGACGCCCAGGGCCGCGCGCTCGAGGCTTTGCGCGACGGCGCTCAGGGCCTGCAAAAGCAGATGGACGGCCAAGGTCAGGGCAAAGGGCGCAATGGGCGAGGCAATTATGTCGCGCGCAGGAGCCGGCCGGGTCAACAATTGGGCGAGGATCCCCTCGGCCGCGGAGCGGACGGCGAGAAAGGCCGCGAGGAGGGGCCGCTCAGGGAATCCGCTGGCGCCGCCGAGCGCGCGCGCCGGGTCATGGAAGAACTGCGCCGCCGCCTCGCCGACCCCGCCCGCCCGGTCGACGAACGCGACTATCTCGAACGGCTGATGAAGCGGGACTGAGACGGCCCGCGAGCAATTCGCGGGACGTTGCGCGTTTTCCCGCCGGCGCCCCCGCTATGGGCGCGTCACCCGTCGCCGCCCGTCTGGACAGCCGATTGCATAGCCAGCGAGGACGCCCATAATAAGACAAAGGCGACAGGGCCAGTTGCGCGAGCGGACCCTTGTTTGAGGCGCAGCCGCGCGGTCTTGGGGTGGGAGGGCGCCATGATCGAGCTCGACGGCATTGCCAGCGTGGCGGATGTGGCGCGCGTTCAGGCGCTCCGCCGCGGCAGCGCGCCTGCCCTTCTGTTCGACGGCCGATCCACGACCTTCGCGGAAGTCGACGCAACAGCCTCGCGGCTTGCCAACGCACTCATCGCTTCTGGCGTCCGGACGCAGGAGCGCATCGCCTATCTCAGCAAGAACACCGATCATTTCCTGCCGTGCCTGCTCGGCGTCTGCAAGGCGCGCGCGACGCTCGCGCCGTTCAACTTCCGCCTCGCCGCACCGGAGATCGCCCGCCTGCTCGAGGACAGCGGCGCGAGGATCCTGTTTGTCGGACCGGATGTCGCCGACCTCGCCGACCAGGCGGTCGCCATGGCCGCCTCGAGGCCGCGTCTGATCGCGCTCGGCTTCGACCGCGAAGGCTACGAGCGGCTCGAAGCGTGGATGGAAGCCGCGACGCCGGACGACCCCAGGCTCGAAGCGGACCCTGAGGACGACGTGATCCAGCTCTACACCTCTGGCACGACCGGCCTTCCCAAAGGGGTTCAGCTGACGAACCGCAACTATCTCGCGATCTTCGAGCTCGTGGCCACTTCGGGCGGCCTCGAATACGAACCGGGCGACACGGTGCTGGCGGCGATGCCGTTCTTTCACGTCGCCGGCATCAATGTCGCGCTGATCGCGATGGCGAGCGGCTCGCGCTCGGCGATTCTGCGAGACGCCGCGCCGCAGCTCATGCTCGACACGATCGGCAAGGAGCGGGTCAATCATGCGTTCCTCGCTCCCGCGCTCATACAGATGCTGATGCAGGCGCCGGGCATCGACAGCGCCGATCTGTCCAGCATGCGAAGCGTCACCTATGGAGCCTCGCCCATCTCCGAAGATCTGCTCATCCGCGCAAGCGCCCGCTTTCGCTGCGACTTCGTTCAGCTCTACGGCATGACCGAGACTTGCGGCGCTGGCACGTTTCTCCCGCACGCCGATCATGATCCGGCGAAGGGCAAGCTGCGCTCCTGCGGCCGATCCTGGCCGGGGGTCGAGCTCAAGATCGTCGCGCCCGACGGCGAGGAGGCGCCGAGAGGCGCTGTCGGGGAAGTCCTGATCCGCTCCCCTGTCGTGATGAAGGGCTACTGGAACAAGGCCGACGCGACCGCCGCCTCGATCCAGGACGGCTGGATGCGCACCGGCGACGCCGCCTACATGGATGAGGACGGCTACGTCTTCATCTATGACCGGGTGAAGGACATGATCGTGACCGGGCGGCGAGAACGTCTATCCGGCCGAGGTCGAGAACGCGCTTTTCGGTCATCCGGCGATCGCCGACGCGGCCGTGATCGGCGTGCCCGACGACACCTGGGGCGAGGCGGTGAAGGCGATCGTCGTCCTGAAGCCCGGAGCGCCCGGGGACGCGGCCGACATCATCGCCTGGGCGCGGACGCGCATCGCCAGTTATAAGACGCCGAAGTCGGTCGATTTCGTCGCCTCGATCCCGCGCAACATCACCGGGAAGATCCTGAGGCGCGAACTGCGCGAGCCTTTCTGGAAAGGACGCGACCGCAGGGTCAATTGAGCGCGGCGGCGGAGTGGACGTCGGCGCTTCGCCGCGCTACGCGGGGGCCCATGGTCAAGCTCAACGTCATCTATACGCGCACAGGCGACAAGGGCGAGACGGGGCTTGGCGACGGATCGCGGCGGATAAAGAGCGACGCGCGCGTCGCCGCGATGGGCGACGTCGACGAGACGAACTGCGCGATCGGCCTCGCGATCCTCGCCGTGCGCCATGCGGGCGACGCCGCCGATCTCGCGATCGAGCCGGCGCTGACGCGCATCCAGAACGATCTGTTCGATCTCGGCGCCGACCTCTGCCTGCCGCGCCAGCCGCATGAAGCGCCGGGCGCGGCGCTGCGCGTCGCGGCGTCGCAGGTGAAGGCGCTCGAGCGCGCGATCGATAAGCTCAACGCGAGGCTCGATCCGCTGCGCTCGTTCGTCCTGCCGGGCGGAACGGGGGCCGCCGCCGCGCTGCATCAGGCGCGCGCGGTTTGCCGGCGGGCGGAGCGGGCCATGGTGGCGCTGGCGGCGATCGAGGGCGAGGAGGTCGGCGAGGCCGCGCTCGCCTATGTCAACCGCCTGTCCGACTATCTGTTCGTGGCGGCGCGCGCGGCCAACGACTTCGGCAAGTCCGACGTCCTCTGGGCGCCCGGCGCCAATCAGAGCGAAGGTCCGGAGCAGACCGAAGACGATGAGCGATAGCGGGGCCTTGCAGACGGCGATCGGCGTCATCAGCGGCACGTCGATGGATGGCATCGACGTGGCGCTGATCGAAAGCGATGGGCAAGCGGAGCTCAGGACCGGGCCCGCCGCGACGTTCCCCTATCCGCAAGCCGTCGCCGAGCGCCTGCGCGACGTGGTCGCGAATTTAAGCGAAGCCCAGGCGCCGCAGCTCGAGCTCGAGCGCCTCGTGACGGACGCGCATGTCGCGGCGGTCGAGGCGTTTTTTGAGCGATTTTCTCTTCCCCGCGAGCGGGTCGCCCTCGTCGGCCTGCATGGCCAGACGATCCTGCATCGGCCGCGCGCTGGCCTGACCCGCCAGCTCTGCGACGGCGCGCGCGCAGCGGCGGCGCTCGGAATCGATGTGGTTTCGGACTTTCGCGCAGCCGACGTCGCGGCCGGCGGCGAAGGCGCTCCGCTCGCGCCGGTCTATCATGCGGCGATGGCCGCGGGCCTCGAGCGGCCGCTGATGATCCTCAACTGGGGGGGCGTCGGCAACGTCACTTATCTTGGCCCGGACGGAGAGATCGTCGCCTTCGACACCGGCCCGGCCAACGCGCTGATCGACGACTTTCTGATCGTAAGGCGCGGACTGGCGTTCGACGAAGATGGCGCGCTTGGGCAAAGCGGACAGGTCGATGCAGAGGCGCTCGCGAGCCTGATGAGCGATCCCTATTTCGACCGCCCTGCCCCCAAATCCCTCGACCGCAATCATTTCAGCGCCGCCGCAGCCCGCGTCAAGCGCCTCAGCGACGCGGACGGCGCGGCGACGCTGAGCGCGTTTACGGTCAAATCGACAGCGGCCGCGCTGAAGCACGTCCCGCAGGCGCCGGCGCGCTGGCTGGTCGGCGGCGGGGGACGGCGAAACCAGAACCTCATGCGCCGGCTCAGCGAACGGCTGCAAGCGCGGGTCGAGCCGGTCGAGGCGATCGGCTTCGACGGCGACAGCATCGAAGCGCAATGCTTCGCCTATCTGGCTTTACGTTCGCGGCGCGGTCTGCCGATCTCCTTTCCGGCCACGACCGGCGTTCCGAAGCCGATGACGGGCGGGATGTTCTGGCCGGCGGGCAAATGAAAAGGCCTCGCTTGCGCGAGGCCCTTTGAGATTTGGACGATACGTTCCTCAGCAGACGTTCACGGACTGCTGGCCGAGATAGTTGCCATAAGCGTCGTAGGTCGGCCGAACCTGCCAGCAGCCGCCGCCATATCCATAGCCGCCGCCATATCCATAGCCGCCGCCATACCCATAACCGCCGCCCCAATAGGGATAGCTGGCGATTGCAGCGCCCGTCAGGACGCCGGCCGCGATTGCCGGACCCCACCAGCCGCCGTACCAGACGCCGCCGCGCCAATAGCCGGGGTGCCACGACCGGCCGCCAGCCCAGCCGCCATGCCATCCGCCGCCATGCCATCCGCCGCCATGCCATCCGCCGCCATGCCAACCGCCGCCATGCCAGCCTCCGCCACCCGCTCTCCATCCGCCGGCCGACGCCGAAGTCGTGGGCAGAACCACAGCCGCGGCCATCGCCAGCGACGCGAGTCCGGCGACGATGATGTTTGAAATCCTGGTCATCAGAACCTCCATATGGACCGGCGGCTGAGCCGCCTGATCTCCCCTGTCGCCGGGGCTAATGGACTTAACCTCGGCGCGTTTCTCAAACTTGACGCCAAATTCCGGCGGCTCTTTGACGCCTGCGCGTCGTTTGGGCGCCGAAGCTAGATTTGTGTCCAGGCCATCGCGTAGCGAGCCTTCACAAATAAGTGTTCGCAGTAAACGCTGAACAAATATTCATAATGGCGGCTCGCGTTTTACAGTTTTCGAAGCCTTTGCCTCGCGGGCGATCTTGCTTGCGACCGCTCGCAGACCTCAGTAGCAAATATTCACCAGGCGCCGGCCAAGATAATGTCCGCCCGCTGTCCAAATCCGCCGCCTCACCCAGCAGCCCGGACCGCCGCCATAGACGGGTTGAGCGGCGTTGGCCGCGATCGCGACCCCGAGCGGCACTGTCGCGGCTGCGATCGCCCAGCCGGGATCGTAGCCCCAGCCCCAACCGCCGCCCCAGCCCCAGCCGCAATTCCAGCATCCTCCGCCCCAACCGCCGCCCCAACCGGGACCCCAACCTGCGCGCCGCCAACCCCAACCGCCGCCCCATCCGGGACGGCCCCAGCCGCCATGCCAGCCGCCGCCCCACCCGCCCCCACGCCATCCGCCATGAAAGCCGCCCCCGCCCCAGCCGCCGTGGAAGCCCCCGCCATGAAAACCGCCGCCATGCCATTGCGCTGCAGCCGGCGTGGGCGCCGTGGCGACAGCCGTCGCCATGCCGTGATGGAATTGCGCATGGGAAAATCCTCCCACTGATCGACGCGCGCTGCGCCAGCCTCATCAACTATGCTGTGAGGGAAAAAGGTCTAGGGTTTGTTCGAGGGCCCGCGCAAAAAATTGATAATTCCGGAAAAATCGTCGCCGCCGTGCTCGGCCGCGACATAAAGCGCATAAAGTTGAGCGGCTTCGGCCCCGAGCGGGGTCAAGGCCCCGACGCTCGCCGCAGCCTCCTGCGCGAGCCTGAGATCCTTGAGCATGAGAGCCGCGGCGAATCCAGGCTTATAGCCGCGATTGGCGGGAGAAGCCGGAACCGGCCCGGGAACCGGGCAATAGCTGGTGAGCGACCACGACTGGCCTGAAGCGGTCGAGGCGACATCGAACAGAGCCTCGGCCTTGAGGCCCAGCTTTTCTGCGAGCGCAAAGGCCTCGCAGGTCACGATCATGGTCGCGCCGAGGATCATGTTGTTGCAGATCTTCGCCGCCTGCCCCGCCCCCGGCCCCCCGCAATGAACGATGCGCTTGCCCATGTTTTCGAGGATCGGCTTCGCCCGAGCGAACGCTTCCGGCGACCCGCCGCACATGAAGGTGAGCGTGCCGGCGGTCGCGCCGCCGACCCCGCCGGAGACGGGCGCGTCGAGGGTCAGCACGTCCGCCGCGGCGCCGGCTTCATGCGCCTTCTTCGCGCTCTCGACGTCGATGGTCGAGCAATCGATGACGAGCGCGCCCTTTGGCGCCGCGGAAAGAAAATCCGCATGCGCCGCGAGAACATGCCTGCCCGCCGGGAGCATGGTTATGACCGTGTCGGCTTGAGCGACCGCCTCGCGCGCGCTTGCCGCAACGGCGACGCCTGAGGCGGCAGCCGCCCGTCTTCGCCGCTTCGACGAGATCGAAGCCCTTGATCGCGTGGCCAGCCTTGACGAGGTTTGCGGCCATCGGCGCGCCCATATTGCCGAGGCCGATGAAGGCGATGTGCGACATGGTTCCTCCCGAGGGTCGCTAGCGGTCGACAATGCTAAGGCGCGATCGCCGGCGGCGCCAATCTGCTCGATCGCAATCCGTGTCAGGTCGACCGTATTTATGGGTTGGCCCCATCCCAGGCAAAGCTTTCAAAGCCTGCCGTTTTATGCTCAAGGCCCAAAGCGCGCATGCTCTCCATCGACCCCCTCCCGCTCGTCGTCGCGGCGCTCGCCTTCCTCATCGCGGGCTTCGTCAAGGGCGTGATCGGCCTTGGCCTCCCGACGGTCTCGATCGGCCTGCTCAGCCTCGTGATGGCGCCCGCCAAGGCCGCCTCGCTCCTGATCGTGCCTTCCTTCGTCACCAACGTCTGGCAACTGGCGTCCGGCCCAAGTTTCCCGCGCCTCGCGAGGCGGCTTTGGCCGATGCTGGCCGGCATTGTCCTCGGCGCGCTGGCGGGGACGGGATTGCTGACGGGAACCCACGCCGGGCAAGCGGATGTCGGGCTTGGGCTTCTGCTCATGCTTTACGCCGGACTGGGGCTGACATCCGTGCGCTTTTCGGTAGCTGCCGCCGCCGAATGGCGCCTGGGGCCTGTGGTCGGCCTCATGACAGGCGTCGTCACCGCCGCGACCGGCGTATTCGCGATTCCGGCCGTGCCCTATATCAGCGCGCTGGGCCTCGACAAGGACGAACTCATCCAGGCGCTCGGCCTTTCGTTCACCGTCTCCACCATCGCGCTGGCGGCGGCGCTCACGGGCGGCGGCGCATTTCAGCCAGGAGATGTCGGCGCGTCAGCCGCGGCGCTCGCGCCCGTGCTGCTTGGCCTGGCGGCCGGCGGCGCTTTGCGCGGCCGCTTCAGCGAGAAGGCGTTCCGGCGGATTTTCTTCTGGGGCTTGCTTCTGCTCGGCGCCCGCCTCGCGTCGCGGGCGGTGATTTAAGGTCCCAATTTAGCGCCAGTCAGGCGCCGAAGGGATTCGTAACGCCTCGATCTCTGGGCAATCGAAGCCGCAGGTATCCCGGAGCAGACGGCGAAGAGCCGCTCGATCCGCGAGTTCGAACCGTTCCGTCGCCCCATTGGCTCGAATGGTCGCGTCCCGGTTCATGACCGTGAGCCGGCCGCCCGGAATCATCGCCCGCACCATCAGGCGATTGACCATGGGCGACGCCGGATGCGTCGAGAACCAGTGGTTTGCGACTTCGAAATCGACCCAGTTGTCCTCATCGAACCCGGCGATCCATGCATCGATGCGGCGCTCGGGACTTTCGACCTGTAGCACCCGCCTCCGATCCTCTGTTCTGATCGACCAGAGCTCATCGCCTTCCCGGGCCGGCGTCCCATCGAGCGCGACCGGCGCCCGGCAACCCATCCCTCCGAGGCCAGGGTCTGCGACGAACTCGCCCTCGGGCAGCCGGATCGTCAGGTACATGTGGCCGCGCGGCGCGGCGTCCGGCTTGAGTACGAGGATCACTCGCGCGGTTCGAGGCGACGCGTCGAATCCGAGCGCGCGAAGGGCGGCGAGGAAAAGCGTGGCCTGCTCGAAGCAATAGCCTCCGCGCCGGTCGGTGACGATCTTCTTCTGTACGCCGTCGAGATCGAGCCGAATGGGGCGGCCAAGCAGAACGTCGATATTCTCGAACGGAATGGCGTTCATGTGCGCTGCAAGCAGGCCGCTGAGCCTGGCCAGGTCTGGCTTCGTCGGGCCGGAGTACCCAATCCGGGAAAGATAGGCGTCGAGGTCAAAGGGCGCTTGCAAGGCCATCTCTCAATTCTCGATCAGCCCGCGCGCCACGATCACCCGCATGATCTCGTTCGTGCCCTCGAGGATCTGGTGGACGCGCAGGTCGCGCACGATCTTCTCGACCCCATAGTCGGCGAGATAGCCATAGCCGCCGAACAATTGCAGCGCGTCATTGGCGGCCTCGAAGCCCGCATCGGTCGCGACGCGCTTCGCCATGGCGCAAAGCCGCGTCGCCTCGGGCGATTTCTCGTCGAGCGCGCTCGCCGCGCGCCACAGGACCGAGCGCGCCGTCTCGAGCGACGTCGCAATGTCGGCGACGCGGAACTGCAGCGCCTGGAAGTCGGCGATGCGGCGGCCGAACGCCTTGCGCTCGCGCATGTAGGCAATCGCCTTGTCGAGCGCCGCCTGCCCGCCGCCGATCGAGCAGGCGCCGATGTTGAGCCGCCCGCCGTCGAGCCCGGCCATGGCAATCTTGAAGCCGACCCCTTCCGGCGCCGACCCGATTGGCCGCAGGAACGCGCACGCCCTCCAGGATCACCTGACGGGTTGGCTGGGCGCGCCAGCCCATCTTTTTTTCCTTGGCGCCGAAGCTCAGGCCGGGCGCGTCCTTCTCGATCAGGAAGGCGGAAATCCCGCTTGGCCCCCCCTCGCCGGTGCGCGCCATGACGAGATAGAGGTCGCTTACGCCGGCGCCGGAGATGAACTGCTTGACGCCGTCGAGCACGTAGTCGCCGCCGTCGGCCCTTGCGCGCGTCGTCAGCGCCGCGGCGTCGGAGCCGGCGCCGGGCTCCGTCAGGCAATAGCTGGCGATCAGCTCCATCGTGGCGAGGCGCGGCAGATAGCGGCTTTTGAGCTCCGCCGAGCCGAAGCCGTCGACGACCCACGCCACCATGTTGTGGATGGACAGGAACGACGCGACGCACGGGCAGCCGGTCGACAAGGCCTCGAAGATCAGCGCCGCATCGAGACGGCTCATGCCGCTGCCGCCGTGCTCCTCGCCGACGTAGATCGCAGCCATGCCGAGCGCCGCCGCCTCGCGAAAGACATCGACCGGGAAATGCTCGGTCTCGTCCCACTCAAGCGCGTTGGGGGCGATGCGCGCGTCGGCGAAGGATTTCGCCATGTCGCGGATGGCGAGCTGGTCTGCAGTCAACGCGAACATCTTGCGCACTCCTGCCTTCGCTCCCCATGTAGGGAAGCGTTCTCAGGTTCCGCAAGTCGCTGAAGAGAGCGCGAGACTAGTCCTGTCCGGCGCCGGCGGCCGGGCGCCCGGCATTGATTTTCGGCCAAAGCCGGGGCATTGACGGCGGCGCTCGGCAAAGGCGGCCCCCGAATCATCAATGAAACCGGGCTTTAATCAGGACGCCGCCCTTGTTCTTCAGGCTCATGGGCGCCGAATGGAAGGAAGGAACATGGTCCGTTTCGTTCGGCTCCTGGCCGCCGCCGCGCTCGCGGCCGGCCTCGCGGCGCCGGCCGCCCGCGCCCAGACCTCGGGTCCGCTCGAGCAGGCGGCGCCCATGCGCGCGGCGAAACCCGCCGCGAAACCCCACGAGACAGCGCTCAGGAAGCGCGCCAAGCGTCCGGCTCACGCGGGGCGGGACGTCACCGTGCATGCCCGGCATACACCGTCCTACCTGACCGCCGGCACGCAGGCTCCCGTGGGCACGGTCGGCAACGGCTACGCGCTGGACACCTTCGCCCAGCCGACGCCGATCGAGGGCACCTTCACCGGCATGCGCGGACGGGAGAGGCTCACTGACCAGTTCGGCAACGCCGCGCCCGGCTGGGTTTTGTTCAAGTTCTGATCTCATACCCATTGTATCTGAGCGCGACTCATCGCGCTCAATTCCGCGCAACGGCGCGGGCGCGCATTCGCGCTTCGGCCACAAGGCGATGATCGGTTCCGATCATCGAGTTCTGGTTTTAGCGGCGCGCGAGCCCGCGCTTATGGGGCGCCGGTCAGGGCAGCGGGAACAAAGCCTCGACCGCGACCTGGAAGCCCGGCGGTTCGAGCTTGACGGTTCCTTCCGAGAGAACCCGCGTCTCGATCGCGTCGCCCTGGCCCCGCTTGTGGTGAATGACGACCCGCCGGTCGGGATCGAGGATGAGATAGTGCTCGAGGCTTGCAAGCGAAAAATAGCCGCTGAGCTTTCGTCCGTGATCGATCGCGGCGGTGGCGGGAGACAGGACTTCGACAACGACGATCAGATTGACGAGAAGGATCGCATCGCCGGGCAGCTTTGGACCGCAAACGATCGCGCCATCCGGAGCGTAGACCGTCCGCTGGTCGATCAGGACGCCGCAGCCGCCGCCAAAGACCTCGCAATCGCAACCGGCGCGGCGCGAAGCGAACCTCAACGCGACGGAGGTTTCCCCTTTCGTCCGTACGTGGTCGACGCGCTCTGGCGTGATTCGCGTCGGAACGCCGTCATGCAGCTCCCAGCGCCCTTCCTGGGCCTCGGCCCAGGGCAGGAACTCGTCGACAGTCATCAGCTTGAGAGCGGTGGACATGGCGAGCGGTTTGAACAGGCAACGGGAATACGGAGTGCGAATATACGCTTCTCCGTACTCCCCGTCTTCCTCAGTTCATCGTCGGGATCGAGAACTGGGCTCCGTCCTTGATGCCGGACGGCCAGCGCGCGGTCACCGTCTTGGTGCGGGTGTAGAAGCGGATCGAATCCGGCCCGTGCTGGTTGAGATCGCCGAAGCCGGAGCGCTTCCAGCCGCCGAACGTATAGTAGGCCACCGGAACCGGGATCGGCACGTTGACGCCGATCATGCCGACCTTGACCTTGCTGGCGAAGTCGCGCGCCGCGTCGCCGTCGCGGGTGAAGATCGCGACGCCATTGCCGTATTCGTGGTCGTTGCACAGGCCCAGCGCCTCGCCGTAATCGTGCGCGCGGACGACTGAAAGCACAGGGCCGAAGATTTCCTCCTTGTAGATGCGCATGTCCTTCGTCACGTCGTCGAACAGGCAGCCGCCCATGTAGAAGCCGTTCTCGTAGCCCTGCATCCTGAAGTCGCGCCCGTCGACGACGAGCTTCGCGCCTTCCTTGACTCCGACATCGACATAGCCGCGCACCTTCTCCAGAGCAGCCTTGGTCACGAGCGGGCCGTAGTCGGCGCCGGAATCGGTCGAAGGTCCGATCTTGAGCGACTCGACGCGTGGAATGAGACGCTTCATCAATTCGTCAGCCGTCCCCTTGCCGACCGGAACCGCGACGGACACCGCCATGCAGCGCTCGCCGGCCGAGCCATAGCCCGCGCCGATCAGGGCGTCGACGGTCTGGTCCATATCCGCGTCGGGCATCACCACCAGATGGTTCTTGGCGCCGCCGAAGCACTGCACGCGCTTTCCGGTCGCCGTGCCGCGCCCATAGATATATTCGGCGATCGGGGTCGAGCCGACGAAGCCGATCGCCTGAATGTCGGGATCGTCGAGGATGGCGTCGACCGCCTCCTTGTCGCCGTTGACGACGTTTAGGATGCCCGGAGGGCCGCCCGCCTCGACGAACAATTCGCCAAGCCGCATAGGCACGCCGGGGTCGCGCTCCGAGGGCTTGAGGATGAAGGCGTTGCCGCAGGCGATCGCCGGCGCGAGCTTCCACAACGGGATCATCGCCGGAAAATTGAACGGCGTGATGCCGGCGACGACGCCGAGCGGCTGGCGCATCGAATAGAGGTCGATGCCGGGGCCGGCGCCGTCGGTATATTCGCCTTTCATCAGGTGCGGCGCGCCGAGCGCGAATTCGACCACTTCGACCCCGCGCTGGATGTCGCCACGCGCGTCAGCGATCGTCTTGCCGTGCTCGCGCGCCAGGGTCTCGGCCATCTCGTCGTTGTTCCTGGCGATGAGGTCGATGAACTTCATGAGCACGCGCGCGCGGCGCTGCGGATTGACTGCCGCCCAGGCAGGCTGGGCAGCCTTCGCGTTCTCGACCGCGGCGCGAACCTCGGCCTTGGAGGCGAGCGCGACATGCGCGCGCACCGTGCCGTCCATCGGCTGGAAGACGTCGGCGGTCCGCCCCGACTTGCCGGCGACCTGCTTGCCGCCGATAAAATGGCCGTATTCGATCATGTTCCGCTCCCTGAAATTGCTGTCGTGAGCGCTTTATGCGCCACGATTTTGCGCACAGCAATTTGAGAGATCGCGCATCGGCTGTGCGGAAATGTGCTAAGGTCTGGTCGCGAATTCAGCCTGGGGGACAACACGAAGCGCCGGGAGAACGTCACCCGTCCTTGCAGGATGCAATCAATATTCCTATTTTGATAGCAACGCAATCAATATGGAACCTTTGCTATCATGCCGGCCATCACGATCCGCAACCTCTCGCATGAAACGCATCGAGCTTTGAAATTGCGAGCGGCGAAACATGGTCGCAGCGCCGAAGCAGAGATGCGCCTTATACTGGAGGCTGCGGTTCAGTCCGCAGATCGGGTCAGGCTTGGCGACGCGATCGCCAACATGAGCCGCAAGATCGGCCTGACCAATGCCGACGTGGAAGCCCTCGAGCAGACCCGCGACCGAAAGGCCGCCGAGCCCTTGGGCTTCGAATGATTCTGCTCGACACCAACGTCATCTCGGAAGCGATGAAGCCCGAGCCGGCGTCCTCGGTGCGGCAATGGCTCGACGCGCAGGCGGCGGAAACGCTGTATCTCTCAACAGTCACAATCGCAGAGCTTCTGTTCGGGGTCGGCGCCCTTCCGGACGGGAAGCGCAAAGCCAGACTGACCGCTGCAGTCGAAGGCGTGATCGGCCTTTTTGCCGATAGGATCCTTCCCTTCGACGTGGACGCTGCGCGCCGCTATGCGGACCTGGCTCTGAAGGCGCGCTCCGGGGGAAGAGGCTTTCCTACGCCGGACGGCTATATCGCCGCTACAGCGGCTTCGCGCACTTTCGCCGTCGCTTCCCGCGACGCGAGCGCTTTCGCTGCAGTCGGCTTGACGGTGATCGACCCCTGGACTGCCGGCGCCTGAGCCTCGGCCCGCAAACTGCACATCTCTCCGTAAGGGTCTCCGATGGATTGGGACAATGTCCGCGTCTTCCTCGCCGTCGCGCGCGGCGGGCAATTTGTCGCCGCCGCCAAGCGGCTCAAGCTCGACCATGCGACGGTCAGCCGCCGCATCGCCGCGCTCGAGGCCTCGGTCGGCGCGAAACTGTTCGACCGGCGCACGACGGGGGCGAAGCTCACCGGCGCGGGCGAGCGGTTCATCAGCGCCGCCGAGCAGATGGAGAGCGCGTTCCTGCACGCGCAGGGCGAAATCTCCGGCGTCGACCTCGAGCTGACGGGCGATGTGCGCGTCGGCGCGCCGGACGGGTTGTCGACCTACTATCTGACCGGCGCGCTGCGGGACTTCGCCGAGCGCCATCCGGCCGTGCGCCTGCAACTGACGCCGCTGCCGCAACTGACTCCGCTGGCGCGGCGCGAAGTGGATGTCGTGATCGGCCTCGACAAGCCGGAGGCGGGGCGGTTCGTCGCCCGCAAGCTGACCGACTATTCGCTCGGGATCTATGCGAGCGCTTCCTATCTCAAGCGCAACGGCGCGCCGGCTGACCTCGAGGCGCTGAAAGGGCGCCGGCTCATCGGCTATGTCGAGGAGCACGCGTTTTCCTCGGCGCTCGACTATGTGCGCGAACTTTTCGGCGACGCGCCGACCAGCTTCGAGAGCGCAAGCGCCGTCACTCAGCTCGAAGCCGCGCGCGCCGGGGTCGGGCTTGCGGTGGTCCACGACTTCATCGCCCGCCGGTTCAAGGATCTTCAGCGCGTCCTGCCCGAGCGGCGCGCGACGCGGGCCTATTGGCTCGTCACCCACGAGGACACGCGCGGCCTGGGGCGCATCCGCGCCGTCTCGGAGCATCTGGCGAAAGCGGTCACGCGGGACCGGGCGATGTTCCTGTGAACCGGGCGGTCCCTCGTCCGTCGCGAGGCGCCAGGGCGCTCAATTGACAGCGCCGCCAAGGCTCGTAATGTGACCAAGCGCGTCGCGGGTGGAAGCCGGTGCAAGTCCGGCACGGTCGCGCCACTGTAATCGGCCCCGTTGGCCGAGAGTCAGACCCTTTCCGCGACGAGGCACCGCTTGAACGGGGACGCGATATCCCCAAGGAGTTCAATATGGCGACTTCGACCTCTGCGACCCTAGCTCCAGCCGCGAGGCCAGCGGCGATCCCGATTCGCGAATTGCTTCCCTGGCTCATTTTCGCCGGTCTCATTTGCCTGCTCGGCGTCTATTTCGTCGGCGCGGAGGAAGGCGCGACCTCGATCATCAAGGGCATGTACGTGCATGAATTCGTGCACGACAGCCGCCATCTCCTCGGCTTCCCCTGCCACTGACGGCGTCAAGCGGCCCGGCTGCGTCCGGGAGCGCTCATCTGAGGAAACATTTTGGCCTTGAGCCGGCCGCGGCGAGCCTCTCGCGACCGCGCCAGGCTTGCCCTGGGGATCATCATGATGACGACGGGATCTTTGTTGTGGCGGGGCATGGTGGTCGGCTTCGCCGCCGCGCTGCTCGCAGTCGGCGTGTTGAAGATCGTGGGCGAGCCTGCGGTCGATCGCGCCATCGCCTTCGAATCGGCGATGGACGACGCGAAGGCCAAGGCCGACCATGACGCGGCCGTGGCGCGAGGCGAACATCCGGGTCCGATCGTCGAGGAGCCGGAGCTGGTCAGCCGTCATGTTCAGGCGGGAATCGGGCTCTTCACCGGCGTCACCACCTTCAGCATCGCTTTCGGCGGCCTGTTCGCGCTCGGTTTCGCGGTCTGTTACGGCCGGATCGGGAACTGGAGCCCTCGCGTGACCTCGGCCGTGCTGGCGCTCATGGGCTTCATCGCCATCTACGCCGTCCCGATCCTCAAGTACCCGGCGAACCCGCCGGCGATCGGCAATCCCGACACCATCGGCCTGCGCACCGCGATCTACTTCGGGATGATCCTCCTGTCGCTTGGAGCCATGATCGCCGCCTGGAACGTCCGCAACCGGCTGATCGCGCAGCATGGCGCCTGGAACGCGACGCTGATTGGCGCCGCCGTCTTTGTTGTCGCGGCGGTCGTCTTCGCGCTTGCGATGCCCCCGCTCGACGAGACCCCCGAGGGCTTCCCGGCCGACGTGCTGTGGCAGTTCCGCATGGCGTCGCTCGGCGCGCAAGCGATCATCTGGACGGTGCTCGGGCTCGGTTTTGGCGCGTGGGTCCAGCGCGATTTCGCCGAGGCGAAGGTCGGCCGGCTGCAGCCAGCCTACTAGGCCCGCAAGGCGCGCGGCGGCCTTGTGACCGCGCGCCTCGACCTCATGGCGCATGGCGCGTCGGAAGCGACGCGCGCGGCCCGCTTTCCCGATGACGAAGCGCTCGAAGCCTCCGCAATCCGCGCCCTCGAAGCCTTGCACGGGCGGCTCGGACCCTACGCCCATGTCCTGACCGCTCCCGCGCGCGCGGCGCGCGAGACGGCTCGGGCGCTCGGTCTCGAGGCGGAAGTCGAGCCGGCGCTGAGGGACTGCGACTATGGGCGCTGGCGCGGTCTCGCCTCGAAGGACGTCGCGCGTCGCGAACCGGACGCTTTCGCCGCCTGGCTTAGCGATCCCGCCGCCGCGCCGCACGGGGGCGAATCGTTCGCGGCCCTGATCCAGCGGACCCGAGCCTGGCTCGCGCAGGCGCTTGAGCGCGAGGGCGCGACGCTCGCCGTCACCCACGCCGCCGTCATTCGGGCGGCGATCGTGGTCGCGCTCGGCGCCGGTCCTGACGCCTTCTGGCGCATCGACGTCGCGCCGCTGTCGCTCGCCAGCTTCAGCGGTCGCGAGGGACGCTGGAATCTTGTGGCGCTCAGGCCTTTGCGGGTTGAGCCGTGAAGCGCCTTTTCGCCGCCGCCCTTCGCGAGGCGCCCGTCATCGCGAGCACCCGCGGGCGTGACCCCGCATGGGCGCGGCGATCCAGGGCAGGTGGCGAGTCGCCCGCGCAGAGAATGGAGCGCGCCAGCCCCTTCGCGCTTCCGCTCATTGCCGACGCCGGTCAGGCCCCCTCCGGCTTTTGCTTGAGCGCCGCCGGGTCCATCCACATGATCTCCCAGACGTTCCCGTCCGGGTCCTCGACGCTGCGGCTGAACATGAAGCCATGGTCCTGCGGCGGGTTCGGGTCGGCGCGGCCGCCGGCGCCCACCGCCTGCGCGAGCGTGGCGTTCACCGCGTCGCGGCTCTCCACGCTGAGGGCGAGCAGCGCCTGGCTCTCGCGCCGCGCGTCGCCGATCGGGCGCTGGGTGAACTGGCGATAATGCTCGTGCGTCAGCAGCATCACGCCGATCGCGTCCGAAAACATCATGCAGGACGACTTGTCGCCTGAGAACTGCGGATTCAATGCGCCGCCGAGCGCGTCATAGAACGCGGTTGACGCCTTGAGCTCGCGCACCGGCAGGTTGACGAAAATCATCTTGCTCATGAAAAATCTCCCCTTTCCCGCGAGCGCCATATGTGGCAATCTGTCTCGCTAATAAGTGAGTATTCATAAAGTCTCTTAATGTCAAGAGACTCACTATCGAGATAAATTGGCATGGATCGCGCCGACGTCGCCGCCGCTCAATGGGCCCGGGAGCGACCCGACCTTCGCACTCTGCCCATGACTTCTGTTCGGGCGCCTCAACGAGGCCGCCGAACGCGCAATGCGCGACCATATCCATCCGTTCTTCGCCCAAGCGGGGCTGCAGTCGGGCGAGTTCGACGTTCTGGCGACGCTGCGCCGTTCGGGCGCGCCCTATCAGCTCTCGCCCACCCGGCTCTACGAGGCCACGATGATTTCGTCCGGCGGGATGACCGACCGGCTGGACCGGCTCGAGCGCGCTGGGCTTGTGGTCCGCCGCCCCGACCCCAGGGACCGGCGCGGCAAGCTGATCGTGCTCACCGACAGAGGCAAGCGCCTGATCGACGAGGCGATCGGCCGCCATGTCGCGAACGAGGAGCGGCTTTTGCTGTCGCTGAGCGAGGCCGAGCAGGAAACGCTGAGCGCGCTCCTCAAGAAGCTGATCGCCGGTCTTTAGGCCGGGCTTGCAGTCATGGGTCGAAGATCCCGCAATCGGGGCTCCGCCGCGATCCCCCGATCCCGTGTCGACCGAGCCGGATTTGGCGGAACGGCGGGCCGGCCGCGCGGAGCCAGCGCCCCGTGGCCATAAGGATCGACGGATTCCGATCATCACAAATTCGATATTTTTTTGTTGTTAAAAACAGAAGTCCATGCTATAGATCATCCCACGGCGGAACCGAACGCCCGGACCTGGGTGGCGAGCGGCGAGGGGGATCGGAAACTGTGCTTGGGGGCCTGATAGCAAGACGCGATGATCGGAACGATCATCGCCTTGTGGCCGAAGCGCGAATGCGCGCCCGCGCCGTTGCGCGGAATCGAACGCGATGAGTCGCCCTCAATTAGAATGGGTAGAAGCGCAACCTGGAGGCGAGCCTGAAAGGAGGCCCAGATTTTTTTACTCCAATGGGTCATAACCCATTGAAAAGGCCGGATTCGGAAAAATAAACGCTAGTAAATTGGAGTCATTTTACTAGCGTTTATGCGCGTTTACTGGCGTTTATGGGCGGTTATTTACGCTCGCTCCGACGGTGGCCTCGCGCCCTGCTTGTCGAAGCGGGCCGTCCAAGGGGCCATGCGCCGCGCCGGCGCCGCCCGGCGAAAGGAGTCCCTAGCTCGAGCCGGACGCGCCCTGGCCTGCCCGTTCCCGCTCGCGAAGCCTGAACCTCTGGATCTTGCCGGTCGCCGTCTTTGGCAGTTCGGCGATGAATTCGATGCTGCGCGGGTATTTGTAGGGCGCAAGCCGGTCCTTGACGAAGCCCTTGAGCTCCGTCTCGTCGGCCGAGGCGCCCTCCTTCAGCACCACGAACGCCTTGGTCTTGACAAGGCCGTCTCCGTCCGGCGCGCCGATCACCGCGGCTTCGAGAATGGAGGGGTGCTGCACCAGCGTAGCCTCCACCTCGAACGGGCTCACCCACACGCCGCCAACCTTCAGCATGTCGTCCGCCCGGCCGGCGTAAGTGAAGCTTCCGTCGGCGTTGCGGATGTATTTGTCGCCGCTCCTCACCCAGCGGCCCTCGAACGTCTCGCGGGTCTTCACCCGATCGCCCCAGTACATGAGCGCCGCGGATGGCCCGCAGATGTAGAGGTCGCCTGGCTCCCCATCGGCCGCGGGCCGCCCGTTCTCGGCGCGCAGCTCGATCTCGTAGCCCGGAACCGGCCAGCCGGTCGCGCCGTAGCGCACCTTGTCCGGCCGGTTGGAGATGAAGATGTGCAGGATCTCGGTCGAGCCGATGCCGTCGATGATGTCGACGCCGAAATGGCGCCTGAAGCGCTCGCCGATCTCGGCCGGCAGCGCTTCGCCGGCCGACGATGCGAGCCTCAGGCCCACGTCCTCGCGCTTCGGCAAGAGGTTCGACGCGAGCATGCCGGCGAAGCCGGTCGGCGCGCCATAGAAGACGCTCGGCTTGACGGCGCCGACGCCGCCGCGCAACCGCTTGAACACCGCCTCGGGCGTCGGCCGTTCGGCCATCAAGAGCGCCGTCGCCCCGACGCTCATGGGAAAGGTCAGAGCGTTGCCGAGGCCGTAGGCGAAGAAGAGCTTGGCGGCGGAAAAGCAGACGTCGCTCTCCTGCAAGCCGAGGATCGCCTTGCCGTAGAGCTCGGTCGTCCAATAGGGGTTGGCGTGCGAATGCACCGTCCCCTTCGGCTTGCCGGTCGAGCCGGACGAATAGAGCCAGAAGGCGGGATCGTCGGCGCGGGTTCGGGTGGCCTGGGCGAGGGGGGCGGCCCGGCTGAGGAAATCCTCGAACGCGATCTCGCCGGAGCCGAGCGGCTGCGCGGGGCGCGACACGACGATCGTGTGGACCTCATGCTTCGACTTGGCGAGCGCGGCTTTCAGCGCCGGCTTGACCGCGCCGCTGGCGAGCGCCGCTTGGGCGCGCGAATGTTCGAGCATGTAGGCGAGGTCGTCGGCCGTGAGCAGCGTATTGACCGCGACCGGAAGGACGCCCGCCAGCATCGAGCCGAGGAAGGCGACCGGCCAGTCTGCGCTGTCGTGCATGAGGATGAGCGCGCGCTCCTCGCGCCTGACGCCGCTCTCCTTGAGAGCCGCGGCGAACTGTCGGACGCGACGGTCGAGTTCGCCGTAAGTGACGGCGCCGATGTCGTCGATGAACGCCGCCTTGTCCGGGCGCCCCGCATTGGCCTCAAGCAGATGCGCGGCGAAGTTGAACGCCTCGGGCGGCGGTTCAACGGAGCCCACATTCATCGGCGTCTCCCTGGCCCCGTCCAAAAGCTCACGGAGCGACGGCCATCTCAATTCGGCGGTCTGCGGTCATGAGCCCGCAGAGGAATGGCGTTCGCATCGTCATTATGCAATATTGTGCTTAACTCATCTCTACGAGGACGCCGGAACCTTGTCAAACAATGCGCCGTTTTCGTCGACCGAAGGGGCAATCGAGGCGCGCGACGCTGCAAACGCCCGCCCAGATGCGCCCGCCGAACCGGTCGAGGCGCGCGGGCCTCCCGGGGCCGCGGAAGGCAGGGACCCATTTCTCGCCGCGCTCGGCGAGCGCGCGAGAGCCTTGCGCGTGCGCCGGGGCCTGACCCGCAAGGCGCTCGCGCGGCTGACCAGCGTTTCCGAGCGGCACCTGGCCAATCTCGAATATGGCGTCGGCAACGCTTCGATCCTGGTGCTCTTGCAGGTGGCGCAGGCGCTGCAATGCTCGCTCGCCGAGCTGATCGGCGATTTCACCACGCAGTCGCCGGAATGGCTCATGCTGCGCGAGATGCTCGGAAGCCGCGACGAGGCGACCTTGCGCCGGGTGCGCGTCGCGGCAGCCGAGCTCATCGTCGGCGCCCCAGCGCGCGCTGACGAAGCGCCCCTGCGCTCGTCGCGGATTGCGCTGATCGGCCTGCGCGGCGCGGGCAAGTCGACGCTCGGCCGGATGCTGGCGGAGGACCTCGACTTTCCCTTCGTCGAGCTCAGCCGCGAGATCGAGAAACTGGCCGGCTGCAGCATCAGCGAAATTCTTGGGCTTTACGGCCAGAACGCCTACCGTCGCTACGAGCGCCGTGCGCTCGAGGAAGCGATCGAGGCCTACCCGCAAGCGGTCATCGCCACCGCCGGCGGACTGGTCAGCGACCTCGGCAGCTTTAACCTCATTTTGCGCCGCTGCGCGACCGTCTGGCTGATGGCCGACCCCGAGGACCACATGAGCCGAGTCATGGCCCAGGGCGACCTGAGGCCGATGGCCGCGAGCCGGGAGGCGATGGAGGACTTGAAATCCATTCTCGCGAGCCGCGCGGCCTTCTATTCGAAGGCCGATATGCGCGTCGACACCAGCGCCCAGCCGCTAGCGGAGACTTTCCAGATCCTGCGGGCCGAGGTGCGCGAGGCGATTGGTCTTCCTGTCCGGTGACGCGGCTGCGGGCGGCTTGCACACGGCCTGATAGCGCACTATGATGCATAAATTGCACTAAATTGCCTATGAACGGGAGCGCCATGGACCGCGTCGACTATCAAACCGAGCCGTCGCGGTACAGGCACTGGAAGCTCAAGTTCGACGGCCGGGTCGCGACGCTGCTCGCCGATTTCGACGAGAACGCGGGTCTGCGCCCCGGCTACAAGCTCAAGCTCAACAGCTACGACCTAGGTGTCGATATCGAGCTTCACGACGCCGTCAATCGCATTCGCTTCGAGCGGCCGGAGGTGCGCACGGTGGTCATCATGAGCGCCCGCGAGCGGGTGTTCTGCTCGGGCGCCAACATCTTCATGCTCGGCGTTTCCAGTCACGCCTGGAAAGTCAATTTCTGCAAGTTCACCAACGAAACCCGCAACGGCCTCGAGGATTCGTCCAGGCACGAAGGCCTGAAGTTCCTCGCCGCCGTCAATGGCTCGTGCGCGGGCGGCGGCTATGAGCTGGCGCTCGCCTGCGACGAGATCGTGCTCATCGACGACCGCTCGAGCGCGGTCAGCCTGCCCGAGGTGCCCCTGCTCGGCGTGCTGCCCGGTACGGGTGGCCTGACGCGGCTCACCGACAAGCGCCACGTCCGCCACGACCTCGCCGACGTCTTCTGCACCACCAGCGAAGGCGTGCGCGGCGAGAAGGCGCTTCGCTGGCGCCTGGTCGACGCGATCGCCAAGCCCGCGCAATTCGAGGCGAAGGTGAAGGAGCGCGCCCTCGCGCTCGCCGCGACGAGCGACCGCCCTTCGTCGGCGAAAGGCATAGCGCTCACCCCGATCGAGCGGACGATCGAAGCCGACGTGCTCGTCTATCGCCATGTCACAGTCACGATCGACCGCAACGCGCGCGCCGCGACCTTCATCATCAAGGGCCCGAGCGGCGATCAGCCGCAGGACACAGCGGCGATCGAAGCTCAGGGCGCGAACTGGTATCCGCTCGCGCTCGCGCGCGAACTCGAGGACGCGATCCTGTCCATGCGCACCAACGAGCTCGACATTGGCCTGTGGCTGATGAAGAGCGAAGGCGACCTCGACGCGGTTCTCGCCATGGACGCGACGCTCCACGCGCTGCGAGAACACTGGCTCGTCCGCGAAACCATCGGCTATCTCAGGCGCACGTTCAGCCGGCTCGACGTCACTTCGCGCAGCCTGTTCGCGCTGATCGACGAAGGCTCCTGTTTCGCCGGCGCGCTCTTCGAAATCGCGCTAGCGTGCGACCGGATCTATCATCTCGCTTTGCCGAGCGACCGACCCCCGACAATCGCCATGAGCGCGGCGAACTTCGGCGACTATCCGATGGCGAGCGGCCAGAGCCGGCTCGGGCGGCGCTTCTACGACGACAAGGCCGCGCTCGAAAAACTGAAGGCGAACATCGGCAAGCCGCTCGACGCGGACGCCGCCTTCGCGCTCGGCCTCGCGACCAGCGTTCCCGACGACATCGACTGGACGGACGAGGTGCGCATCGCGGTCGAGGAGCGCGCCTCGCTGAGCCCCGACGCCTTGACCGCGATGGAGGCGAACCTGCGTTTCGACGGCCCGGAGACTCTGGCGACGCGCGTGTTCGGCCGCCTCACCGCCTGGCAGAACTGGATCTTCCAGCGTCCCAACGCGGTTGGCGACAAGGGCGCGCTCAAGGTCTACGGCAAGGGCGAAAAGGCCGCCTTCGACTGGAACCGGGTGTGATGGAGGCGTCCGAGGCCGCAGTCATCAGGCAGCACCTGATCGACCCCGAGATCTGCATCCGCTGCAACACCTGCGAGTCGACCTGCCCGGTCGGCGCGATCTCCCACGATGCGCGCAACTATGTGGTCGACGCGAACATCTGCAATCTCTGCATGGCCTGTGTTCCGCCCTGCCCGACCGGCAGCATCGACAATTGGCGCGCCGTGCCGCGCGCACGAGCCTACAGCGTTGACGCGCAGTTTGGCTGGGACGCCCTGCCGGCGGAACTGAGCGCCGAGGAGCTCGGCGAAGCCGGCGGCGCTGGCGAAGCTGCGCTCGCCGTCGCGTCTCCGCCACAAGCCGCGTCCGGCGCGGGAGACGAAGAAAGCGCGTTTGCGGTCAGCGCCTACGCCGCCGTCATCCCACCCTGGTCGGCCGCCAGTCCTTACGCCAATCTCTATGGGCCGAAGGCGGCGACGCGCTCGGTCGCGGCGACCGTGGTCGGCAATGTCCGGGTGACGGAAGTCGGCAAGGACTACGACACGCACCACATCGTGCTCGACTTCGGCGCCATGCCGTTTCCGGTGCTCGAAGGCCAGTCGATCGGCATCGTTCCGCCCGGCGTCGACGCTGAGGGCTGGACGCGTCATCCGCGTCAATATTCGGTCGCCAGCCCGCGCAACGGCGAGCGCCCCGGCTACAACAATGTCTCACTCACCGTGAAGCGGGTGCTGGAGGATCACCAGGGCCGCCCGGTGCGCGGAATGGTCAGTAACTATCTCTGCGACCTGAAGGTCGGCGACACGATCGAGGTGACCGGGCCATTCGGGGTCAGCTTTCTCATGCCCAACCATCCGAAAAGCGCGATCGTGATGATCTGCACCGGAACCGGAAGCGCGCCCATGCGCGCCATGACTGAATGGCGGCGGCGCCTGCGCAAGTCGGGCAAGTTCGAGAGCGGGAAGCTGATGCTGTTCTTCGGCGCTCGCACCCCGCAGGAACTCCCGTATTTCGGTCCGCTTGGCAATCTGCCCAAGGACTTCATCGACATCAATTTCGCCTTCAGCCGCATGGCAGGCCACCCCAGGCGCTACGTGCAGGACCTTATGCGCGAGCGGGCCGCCGATCTTGCGCCCCTCATCGCCGACCCAAACGCCTATTTCTACGTCTGCGGCCTGAAAGCGATGGAGGAGGGCGTGGTGCTCGCTCTTCGCGACATCGCGGTCAACGCCGGCCTCGACTGGGAGACCCACGGGACCTCGCTCAAGCGCGACGGGCGGCTGCATCTGGAAACCTACTAGCTTTCGAACAGGAGAAACCGATGAGCGAAGACACCGTCAGCGACGCCGCCGGCGCCATCTCCGCGGACCAATTCGTCGAGATCTCTTACGACGAGGTCATTCCCAACAATGTGGCGCTTGGCACGGATAAGCAGCTTCAGCGCGCGCTCGAAGGCTGGCGGCCCAAGTATCTCGACTGGTGGACCGGCATGGGGCCGGTCGGCTACCAGCAGTCGGAGGTTTACTTACGCACCGCCGTCGGGGTCGATCCGGCCGGCTGGGCGAAGTTCGGCTATGTGAAGATGCCCGCCTATCGCTGGGGGATATTGCTCGCGCCCAGGGTCGAGGGGCGCACGATTCCATTCGGCCGTCACAAGGGCGAGCCTGCATGGCAAGAGGTGCCCGGCGAGCACCGGGCGCTTCTGCGCCGGCTCATCGTGGTGCAGGGCGACACCGAGCCGGCCTCGGTCGAGCAGCAACGCTTTCTGGGCGCGACGGCGCCGAGCCTCTACGACATGCGCAACCTCTTCCAGGTCAATGTCGAGGAAGGCCGCCACCTCTGGGCGATGGTCTATCTGCTCGTCAAATATTTCGGCAAGGATGGCCGCGAAGAAGCGCAGGCTTTGCTCGAGCGCCAAAGCGGGCAGATGGACAATCCGCGCATCCTCGGCGCCTTTAACGAAAGCACGCCCGACTGGCTCTCGTTCTTCATGTTCACCTTCTTCACCGACCGCGACGGCAAGATGCAGCTCGCCGCGCTCGCCGAAAGCGGCTTCGATCCGCTTTCGCGCACCTGCCGCTTCATGCTGACCGAAGAGGCGCACCACATGTTCGTCGGCGAGACCGGCGTCCAGCGCACGATCGAGGCGACCTGCGCGGCGATGGTCAAAGCGGGAATCAAGGATCCGAATGAGGTCGAAGCGGTGCGCAAGCTCGGCGTCGTCGACCTGCCGCTCCTGCAACGCAAGCTGAACTTCCACGCTTCCGTGACCCGCGACCTGTTCGGCAGCGAAGTCTCGAGCAACGCCGCCGAGGTATTCGGCGCGGGGATCAAGGGGCGCTTCAACGAAGCGAACCTCAAGGGCGACGATCACGTATTGCAAGACGCGACCTATCCCGTGACCCGCGTGGTCGACGGCAAGCTCGCCGTGTTGGAAGAACCGGCTTTGCGCGCCCTCAATTCGCGGCTCCTCGACGATTTCATCGCCGATTGTCAGGGCGGGATCGATCGCTGGAACAAGTCGGTCGAAAAGGCCGGGGTCGCCTTCAAGTTCATCCAGCCGCATAAAGGTTTCAACCGCAGGATCGGCGAATTCGGCGGCAAGCGCATCAGCCCGGACGGCGCGGTCCTCACGGAAGACGAGTGGAAGACGAAGAGCGGCGGCTGGCTGCCCAACGAAGAGGACATGCTTTTCATCGGCTCGCTGATGAAGCCCTGCCACGAGCCGGGCCAATATGC
This sequence comes from uncultured Alphaproteobacteria bacterium, assembly GCA_963764955.1. GTDB lineage: Bacteria > Pseudomonadota > Alphaproteobacteria > Rhizobiales > Beijerinckiaceae > Roseiarcus. Next base: position 517,811 of record CAVXVE010000037.1, read on the forward strand.
GAGCTGGATCGCTCCGCCGCGCGTTGGCGTCAACAACCAGGCGGGCGACTTCGAATATGTCAAGATCGCCTGAGGAGGCGACGCCTCTCCCCTCCGGGAGAGGGCGGGGTGAGGGATGCGCGGCCATGGGTTCACCGCTGGTCTAAGGTGCCAGTGGTGCGGACGGCGGGGGTCGAACCCGCACAGCCTTGCGGCCGAGGGATTTTAAGTCCCTTGCGTCTACCGGTTTCGCCACGTCCGCATGGACAGCGCGCTTGTTTCACACTTCGCGGCGAAAATGAACCTCAGGCGCCCTTGTCGTTCGCGATCGGCGGCTGGAAGCTGAGGCCCATGTCCCAAGGGAAATAGATCCACGTGTCCTGGGAGACCTCGGTGACGAAGGTGTCGACCAAAGGCCGCCCCAAGGGCTTGGCGTAGACGGTGGCGAAATGCGCTCTCGGCAGCATCTCGCGCACGAGCTTGGCGGTCGCGCCGGTGTCGACCAGGTCATCGACAATGAGGATCTTCGCCCCCTCGTCGAGACTGGAGACCTCAGGAGCGATCGCCTTGAGGACCTTGAGGCCGCCTTGCGTCTTATAGTCGTGATAGGAGGCGATGCTCACCGTCTCGATCACCCGGACCTCGAGCTCCCGCGCGACGATCGCCGCCGGGACAAGACCGCCGCGCGTGATGGCGACGATGGCGTTGAACGGGCCGGCGGAGGCCAGCCGCCAGGCCAGCGCCCGGGCGTCCCGATGGAACTGGTCCCACGAAACCGGAAAGGCCTTCTCGCGGGGGGCGGTCACCAGCGGCTCCTTGGCGCAAAAGATCGCCTTCTCCTTAGCAAGGGCGATGGCGTTGGGCGAGCAGCCGCCGCGCGGAATCAACACCTTTCCGATGCAGGCTGGTCGAGCCTCAACCGGCCACGGCGTCTCCTGACAGCTCGGCGACCATCGCCTCGACGGCGCGCCGCGCCGCGGCGACGGCCGCTTCGTCCTTCCCGCGCACCACGATCTGGTTGTTGAAGCGCCCGTCCTTGAACGACGGATAGGAGCCGATCGCCACATTGGGATGGGCGGCGGCGAGCGCTGCCAGAGGCTCGCCGTACCGGCCCTCCGGCAGGCTTCCCGCGACGATGGTCTCGACCAGCATCACCGCTCCGGTCTGCATCGATTTGACGGCGAAGTCGAGCATCGCCTGCATGACCGCGGGCACGCCGGCGAGCACGTACACATTGCCGATTCGAAAGCCCGGCGCCCGGGAGATCGGATTCTCGATAAGGTCCGCCCCCTCGGGCATGCGCGCCATGCGGCGGCGCGCCGGAGTGAGGTCGCCGGGGGCGTAGCGCTCAAGCATGATCGCGATCGCCCGCGGATCCTCGCCCACGGCCACGCCGAAGGCGCGTCCGATCGAATCGGCGGTGATGTCGTCGTGGGTCGGACCGATGCCGCCGGTCGTGATCACATAGTCGTAGCGCGCCCGGAGCGCGTTGACGGCTGCGACGATCTCCTGCTCGACATCGGGCACGACCCTCGCCTCGCGAACATCGACGCCGAGCTTCGCCAGATATTCAGCGATATAGCCAAGGTTTCGGTCCTTGGTGCGCCCGGACAGGATCTCGTCGCCGATCACCAGGACGGCTGCAGTTACGGTGGTCGGTTCGTTCATGGCCAAATCCTCTCCGGGCGCGGCGCAACAGTCGAAGCCCGCCGCAATGAAGCGCAACGCTAGCACGGGCGCCGGCAAAGGCCGCCGCCGCCGAAATGAGCGAAGTTCGCCCAGCCCCACATCGGCGCCTTGTCTTCCTCGCGAGGCGGGGCATATGTGTGAAGTCTGGAACTGGCAAGGACCGCTTTGGTGGGGACATCGACGACATTCGTGCTCGCAAACGAGCGGCTTGGCCGCCGCAGCGGCCAAATACGGCTGCATGGGCCGGAAGATTTCGCTGCGATGCGCAAGGCAGGCGCGCTGACCGCCGAAGCGCTCGACCTGATCGGTCCGCTGGTCAAGCCCGGCGTCACGACCGCGAGCCTCGACCGGTTCGCCTTCGAATTCGCGCGCGATCACGACGCCTATCCGGCGTCCCTGAATTACCGCGGCTATCGCAAGTCGGTCTGCATCTCGATCAATCACGTCGTCTGCCATGGCGTTCCCGATGAGAAGCCGCTGCGCGACGGCGACATCCTCAACATCGACGTGACCCTGATCGTCGACGGATGGCATGGCGACGCGAGCCGCATGTTCGTTGCGGGCGAGGTCCCGCGGCGGGCGCAGCGGCTGATCGACGTCACTTACGAAGCGATGATGCGCGGCATCGAAGCGATCAGGCCCGGCGGGACGACGGGCGACATTGGCTACGCCATTCAGACCTATGCCGAGGGCGAGCGCTGTTCGGTCGTGCGGGACTTTTGCGGCCACGGCCTTGGCCGGTTGTTTCACGACGAGCCGAACATCCTGCATGCTGGCCGGAAAGGGGAAGGCGTTCCGCTTCGCCCCGGCATGTTCTTCACCGTCGAGCCGATGATCAACCTCGGCGGTTACGGGGTGAAGATCCTCTCCGACGGCTGGACGGCGGTGACGCGGGACCGGTCCCTGTCCGCGCAATTCGAGCATACGGTCGGCGTGACCGAGACGGGTTATGAGATCTTCACCCTCTCGCCCACCGGAGCTGATCGCGCGCCAATCGGATGACCTCGGAAGCTGGCAGAGAGCGCCGCGCCCAACGGCGCAATCACCTGAACGAGGCGGGCCCGGTCCCGCTTGCGGCAGGCCTGCCGCACTTGCCTGGCGAGCCGGCGACGGACGGGGGCGACAGCGAAACGCCGCACTATCACGGACATCGCGAGCGGCTGCGCTCGCGCTTGAGAGAGGCCGGGGCAGGCGCCCTTGCCGACTACGAGCTCCTCGAACTCATTCTTTTTCGCGCGATCCCGCGCCGCGACGTGAAGCCGCTGGCGAAGACCGTCATCGCGCGCTTCGGCTCCTTCGCCGAAGCGATCGCGGCCGCGCCCGAACGGCTGGCTGAAATCGAGGGCATGAGCGCCGGCGTCATCTCGGAGTTCAAGATCGTCGAGGCCGCCGCGCAACGCTTCGCCAAGGGCGCGGTCAAGAAGCGGCTCCCGATGGGGTCGTGGAGCGCGGTGATCGACTATTGCCGGACGTCGATGGCGTTCGAAGGCCGCGAGCGCTTTCGGATCCTGTTTCTCGACAAGAAGAACGGCCTCATCGCCGACGAGGTTCAGGGGTCGGGCACTGTCGATCACACCCCGGTCTACCCGCGCGAAGTGATCCGCCGCGCGCTCGAGCTTTCGGCGACCGCGGTCATCCTGGTCCACAATCACCCTTCCGGCGATCCGACGCCATCGACCCAGGACATCAAGATGACGCAGGACATCATCGCGATCGCCAAGAGCCTGGGCGTCGCCGTCCATGATCACATCATCGTGGGGCGCGACGGGCACGCCTCGCTGAGGGGCCTGAGGCTGATCTGACCCGGGGCCTGCGCCCAGCCTGATGGCGGCCATCCCCGGATGCCGGATACAACCTTAACGCGAACGATCTGCGAAATCGACGCAAGCGAACGAAAGCAAAAGAAAGCGAAATGGCTTTCTTCTGCTTTCATTCGCTTTCTTTTAGTTTTCGGAATTGGGACTTTTCAAAGGGTTACGGCCGAAAAAAGTAGAAAAATTTTCGCGGGCTTTCCGATTCTCGCGCCGGTTGTGTCGAGCAGGTTTTCAAACAGCCACAGCCTCTCGTCTCCGGGCCGCGAAGCGCCGAGTTGATTCCTATAATGGGAACATGTATAGCGATGTTTTCTGATTTTGTCAAGAAAAGACTGGACTTCGCGCCGAGCGCGACAGGTCCGGTTCAGCCGGCGCTTCTTCATCGCCCGGGATTTTGCGGAGCTCGAGCTCGATCAGGGAGATGGCGAGCCGGCCGGGCAAAGCGGCTGCAGGCGCTAGGCGCCACCCTGAGACCGCCGCGCGGCCGCCAGATCGTCGGGCGTGTCGATATCGTGGGTCACGCTCATGTCGGAAGCCTCGACTTCGACGAGTTCGTCAGCGCGGAGCGCGCCGATCAGCAGCCGCGCCCCCTCGTCGCCTGTGAGGCTCATGGCCGCCTCGAACAGGCCCCGGCCCAGAAGAACCGGATTGCCGCGCCGGCCTTCGCGCAACGGGACGGCGGCGAGCGCGCCCTTGCGCGCAAGGAAGGCGCCGATCAGGGCGTCGATGAGCTGAGGCTCGATCCACGGCATGTCGCCCAGGAGCACGAGCGCTCCCGCGACATCCGGCGCCGTCGCCGCGAGACCTGCCTTGAGCGAGGAGGCGAGGCCGCTCGCAAACTTCGAATTGAAGGTGATCGCAATGTCGAGGTCGGCAAGCGCCGCTTCGACGGCGCTCTGAGCATAGCCGGTGACGACGACGACCGGACGCGCCCCCGACGCGAGCGCCGCCTCCGCGACACGCCGCACGATCGGCTTGCCGTCGAGTTTCGCCACGAGCTTCGTCACGTCCAGGCCACCGCCGGCGCGAAAGCGCGACGATTGGCCTGCGGCGAGCACGATGGCGCCGACCTCAGTCATCGGGCGCGCGCGGCTGCGGACGCGATGCGATCTCCATCAAAAGCCCACCGACGCCCATCGCGCGGATGTCCGCGTCATGGATCGGCACGCCCGCCAGCACGCGCTGCAGAACCCAGTCGAAGCCGTTTTCCTTGGGCGAGCGGGCGCAGCCCGGCGCGCCGATGATCGGCGTCCCGTGGCGCTCCGCGAGGAGCAGCAGGTTGCCGGGGTCGACCGGCATGCCGAACCGTTCGATGCGTCCTCCGATCGCCTCGATGGCGGCGGGAATCACATCGCGGCGATCGGTGATGGCGGAGGCCCCGAAAGCGATCAGCGCATCGGCGCCGTCGATCAACCCTGCGAGCCCCTTGGCGAGGGGTCCGAGCTCGTGCGGCACGATCTCCTGCCCGACGATCCGCGATCCCGCCGGCTTGAGGCGCGCCTCGAGCACACGCAAGGTCTTCGCCACGGTCGAGGGCTTGAGGCCGGGGAGCGTCGTCGAGACCACCCCGATGCGCATCGGCTTGAAGGGCTGAACGGCGATCGCGCCAGTTGGAGCCGCGGCGAGCGCAGCCTCGAGCGTCCCTCCTCGAGTTGCAAACGGGATGATCTTGACCGTCGCCACCATGTCGCCGTCGGCGACGGCGCGATAGGGCGGCAAGGTCGCGACGGTGATCGCTTCATCGATCGCATTGACCCGATCGATAGCCTCCGCCCCGATGACAGCGAGCCCGGCGCGCTCGGCGAACAGATTGACCCGCCCGGTGAACGGATGCGAGCAGCGCAGATTCGCGCCCGCAAGGCGCGTGGCGAGCCTGAGCGCCGCCTGATTTTCGTCGACGTCGCCGGGCTCGAGCCGCGCGGCCACGACGCATTTCACCCCCGCCGCCGCCAGCGCCAGCCTGCGCTCGTGGGTGAGGATATCGCCCTTCTTATACGCGACGCCATCAAGCCTCACCCCGTGCGCGAGGACCGCGCCCTCAGCTTCCTCGATCGGGGTTGAGCCGAATTTCATGCCGCGGCGCTCTCAGCGCGCAGCGGCTTCTTGCGCAGCGAGGCGACAATCTCTCCGATGATCGAAACCGCGATTTCAGCCGGGCTGACCGCCCCGATGTCGAGACCGATCGGCGCATGAATGCGCGCGAGCGACGTTTCATCGAAGCCCTGGGCGCGCATGCGCTCAATCCGTCGGCCATGCGTCTTCCGCGATCCGAGCGCGCCGATATAGAAGCAATCGGCGCGAAGCGCGACCATGAGCGCCGGATCGTCGATCTTCGGGTCGTGGGTCAGGAGGCAGATCGCGGTAAAGCGGTCGAGCGGCGCCTCGGCCAGCGCTTCGTCGGGCCACTTGGCGATGACCGGAACATCGGGAAAGCGATCCGGCGTCGCGAACGCAGTGCGCGGATCGATGATCGTGACGTCGAGGCCGGCGATCCGCGCGATCGGCGCCAAAGCCTGCGAGATATGCACCGCTCCGATGAGGGCGAGCCGCGGCGCCGGCGCCTGGACGGTCAGAAAATAGTCCTCGCCCTCATGCGCGACGGTTGCGCTTTTGCCCATGCGCAAAGCCGCCTCCAATTCCGGGCCAAGCGGATCGGCGTCGACGCCTTCGGCGCCGACGAAGCGCTGCTCGCCATCGGAAAGACGAGTGACGATCGCGCCGGCGCGCCGCTCGGCGCGAGCCAGGTTCATCGCCTTGAGGACATCGAGGCGCATCAGGCGAGCTTCTCGACATAGACCTTGATGCGGCCGCCGCAGGACAACCCGACGCGCCAGGCGGTCTCGTCGGCGACGCCGAACTCGAGCATGCGCGGCTCGCCTTTGGCGATCACGTCCGCCGCCTCCTCCACGACCGCGCCCTCGACGCAGCCGCCGGATACGGAGCCGAGAAAATTCCCCTCGCCGTCGATGACGAGATGCGAGCCGATCGGGCGGGGCGCCGAGCCCCAGGTCTCGACCACCGTGGCAATCGCCACGTCTTTTCCCGCCTCCCGCCACGATTCCGCGGCGGCGAGAACGTCTTCGTCTCGAGTGAGCATTGAAACGTCTCCTTTTTCGCAATGCGCTCTAAGGCGCGACGAAGCCGATTTTCGAGTGCGTCCCGTCGCAATAGGGCTTGTTGGCCGAATGGCCGCAGCGGCAGAGCGCCGTCCGCTCGACGCGATTCACCGTGCGTCCCGTCCCGGAAATGATCTCGACCGGACCCGCGACGCCAAGCGGTCCGTTCGGATAGGGCGTGATGGTCAACGCGCCGTCGCGCGTGGCGAGTTGCGCACTCTCCTTTGGCGCCGGCTCGCCGGTGGCGGTAAAGGACGCGGCGACGTGGGAGCCGTCGCAATAGGGCTTGTTCTTCGACTTGCCGCAGCGGCAGAGCGTCGCCCGCGTTCCGATCGGCGCGTCCTTGAGCATGATCTCCGCGTTGATCGCCAGCGGTCCGTTTTCGCGCACCGAGATGGTGTTGACCTTCGGGTTGGCCTCATTGGCGCCGCCGTCGCGCCGGGTGACGTGGATGGCGCCGGACGGGCAACTCAACGCGACATAGAGCAGTTCCTCCGGGCTCGCCGCGTCCGGATCGATCCAGGGTCCTTCGACATTCGCCTTGAACACGCCCGGCTGCGAGAGCACGCAGCGGCGCGCATGGATGCAGAGCTGGCCGTTGAATTCGATTGTCGCCAACTTTCCGGTCGCAGTTTCAACGCTCATTTTCGCCGCCTCTTCGCTCGCGCCCCTCGCGCATTTCGCCGCAGAATTGCACTCAGCCGTCCGCTCCGCAAGGCTATAACGCGAAGTCAATCGGCCGCGAGGAGCCGAGCCTTCGGATCGTCATGCAAATCCCTGCCGCCCGACAGCGCCCGGCAGAGGTCGGCCATGCTGTCCAGATTGTGGATCGGCCGGAACGCGTCGACATGCGGCAGCATGGCGCGAATCCCGCCAGCCTTGGCGGCGAAGTCGCCATAGCGCAGGAGCGGGTTGACCCAGATGATGCGCCGGCTCGACTTGGCGAGCCGCTCCATCTCGGCCTCAAGCTTGTCGAGATTGTCCCGCTCGAGCCCATCGGTGAAGAGGAGCGTGATCGCGCCCTGGCCGAGCACGCGGCGCGACCAGTCCCGGTTGAACCGATGCAGCGCCTCGCCGATGCGGGTGCCCCCGGACCAGTCGACCGCGAGCGCCGAGCAGCGCGCCAGCGCATCGTCGGGATCGCGGGCGCGCATGGCGCGGGTCACGTTGGTCAGGCGGGTGCCGAACAGGAAGGTCGAAACGCGCCGCGTTTCGCTCAAGGCGTGCAGGAAATGCAGGAAGAGACGGGTATATTCGTTCATCGACCCGGAAATGTCGCAGAGAGCCACGACCGGGGGCGCGCGATCGATGCTCGAACGAAACTCGAGGTCGATTGCGCCTCCGGGCTGCAACGAACGGCGGAAGCTGCGGCGCGCGTCGATCCGGGCCGGCCGGCCGCCCGGGGCGAAGCGGCGGGTTCGGCGCTTGTCTTCGGGCATGGCAAGGCGCTTGATCGCCTTGCGGGCCTCCTCGATCTCCGCCGCGGTCATCTGGGCGAAATCCTTTGACCGCAAGATCTCGGCCGCTGACATGGTCAGACGGGCGTCGAATTCGATCGCGGGGACCGGCTTCGCCCGATCCTGGGCCGACTTGAAAAGGGCGTCGGCGACGCGGCTCGCCCCGGCTTCCGGAGGCTTCACGTCAGGCTGGCTCGGCGCCTGCGGGGAGAGCATCGCGATCAGCTTCTCGATGAAGCCCTTTCGCCGCCAGAAAATGCGGAACGCCTGGTCGAACAGCAGGCTGTGCTCGTGCTTTTTGACGAAGACCGCATGCAGCGTCGTGTAGAAGTCTTCCCGGTCGCCGAAACCCGCGGCCTCCACCGCGGCCAGCGCATCCATGACCGCGCCCGGTCCGAGCGGCACGCCTGCGTCGCGCAAAGCGCGGGCGAAGTGGACGATGTTCTGCGCGAGGGCGCCGCCGCTCACGGGTTCGGCTTCCAAAATCGCGCTCATTTGGCTTGGCTCGATCTCACTCCGGACGGCGAAGCGGCTCACGTCGATCGCGCGCGTCGCTTGAGAGAGATAGTGTCGCCCCCTGGGTTTGTCATCGCGCCGCAAGCATGGCGCGAGACCTCGCCGGCTTTAGCCGATCTCGAGGCGGCGAAGCTCGGCGCGCGTCTCCTCGATCAGCGTCTGCGCCTTGGCGCCCTCGATCTTGGCGATGTCGTCCTGATATTTGAGCAGGACGCCGAGCGTGTTGGAGACCTGAGCGGGATCGAGCGCGACCGCGTCGAGTTCGGCGAGCGCCGCCGCCCAGTCCAGGGTCTCGGCGACGCCCGGCGACTTGAACAGGTCCTGTTTGCGCAGGCGCTGGACGAAGGCGACGAGCTCGGCGGTGAGCCGCTCCGGCGCGCGCGGCGCCTTCCGCCGCACGATCGCCATCTCGCGGGCGAGGTCAGGGTAGCCGACCCAGTGATAGAGACAGCGCCGCTTGAGCGCGTCGTGAATTTCGCGCGTGCGGTTGGAGGTGATGACGACGATCGGAGGAGAGGGCGCCGTCATGACGCCGATTTCCGGAATCGTCACCTGGAAGTCGGACAGGATCTCGAGCAGATAGGCTTCGAAGGCCTCGTCGGCCCGGTCGATCTCATCGATCAGCAGCACCGGCGCGCCGCCCGCGCTCGGCTCCAGCGCCTGCAGCAGCGGGCGCTTGATGAGGTAGCGCTCGGAGAAAATGTCGTGCTCGATGCGATCCTTGTCATGCTCGCCGGCGGCCTCGGCCAGCCTGATCGCCATCATCTGCGCGGGATAGTTCCATTCGTAGACCGCGTTCGCGACATCGAGGCCCTCGTAGCACTGCAGGCGGATGAGCTTCCGGCCGAGCGAAGCGGCGAGAACCTTGGCCACCTCGGTCTTGCCGACGCCGGCCTCGCCTTCGAGAAACAAAGGCCGTCCCAGCCGCAGACTGAGGAAGACGACCGTCGCCAGCGGCCGATCGCCGACATAGGCGGCCTTGCCGAGCAGGGCCAAGGTTTCGTCGATCGAGGCCGGAACGGCCGGCGTTTGCGGAATCATGGAGAGTCTGCCCGAGGAGGAGAGGCCGATTGCGCGGCGCGAAAGGGAAGGTTCAGGACCTCAATCGACCCAGGCTGGACCTTAACGCCACCCCCGGCCGCGATGAGTTGGTCAGGGCCAAAAATCGTCTCGCAAAACGTCCTCGACCGTCCAGGGGCAGGACTGAGGCAAATGCAACAGTTCGAGCCGCCGGATCGCCTTGTCGAGTATCGCGAGGCGATAGGCGCTGGCGAGAGCCTCGGCTGGAAACGAGCGGAGGGACGGATTGTCGCTGAGCACATCTTCGATCCGCTGCCGGGCTTCGGAGACAGAGGCGCGCCAGCTGTCGCTCTGTTTCTCGGGCTGATAGCGCCATTTGAGGAGATGGATAAGCAGGATTCCCAGCCGGGACCGGATTTCCCGCCGCTCGCTTCTGCCCACGCTTTCGATTTCCTCGGCGAGGTTGTCGTAGTCGAGCTCGTTGACGGCCCGGCGGCGCAAGGCGTCGGCCTGCTCGATCGTCCATTGATAGAGGTCAGTGTCGTATTTCATCACCGGGAATATAGGCCTTGGGACAGGCTAAAGAAATCTTTTCCGCGGGGCGAGCGACCCCCTTCCTGTCCGGCCGAGCGCTCTCGTCCTATTGAGAAACGCTCCCCCATGCGGTCTCAAGCGAAAGGACCGCCGTCAGCGGGCCGCCGCCACCGCGCGTTTCGCCATCACGCCGATGAGATGCGCGCGATAGTCGGCGTCGGCGTGGATGTCCGAGTTGAGGCCGTCCGCCGGCGCCGAGACGCCGTCGAGGGCGGAGGGAGAGAAATTCGCATTCAGCGCCGTTTCGAACGCGCTCAGGCGAAAAACGCCGTTCTGGCCAGCGCCCGTCACCGCGACCCGAACGCCGCCGGCCGTCTTGGCGACGAAGACGCCGACCAGCGCGTAGCGCGAGGCCGGGTTCGGGAATTTCATGTAGGCCGCTTTCTGCGGGATCGGAAAGCTGACTTGGGTGATGAGCTCGCCGGTCTCGAGCGCCGTCTCGAACAGGCCCTTGAAAAAATCCTGCGCTCCGATGCGGCGCTTGTTGGTGACGATCGTGGCGCCGAGCGCCAGAGCGGCCGCCGGATAGTCGGCCGACGGATCGTTGTTGGCGATCGAGCCGCCGATCGTCCCCATGTTGCGAACATGCGGATCGCCGATGCCGCCGGCCAGCTTGGCGAGCGCCGGGATCGCCGCTTCCACGACCTCGCTGCGGGCGACGTCGGCGTGCCTGGCCATCGCCCCGATCACGAGATTGTCCCCTTCCCGGGCGATGCCGGCAAGCTCGGGAACGCTCTTGAGATCGATGAGCGCGGCCGGGGACGCGAGGCGCTGCTTCATGGTCGGCAGCAGCGTCATGCCGCCGGCCAGCGCCTTGGCGTCGGGGTTGGCGAGGTCGGCGACGGCGCCGGAAAGCGATTGCGGGCGATGATATTCAAAGGCGTACATGGTCCAATTCTCCCAAACGAGGCGCGAGACAGGGCGGCGGAGCGCCGCCCGCTCCATTCATTCCGCGGCGCGCTTCACCGCCTTTTGGGCGGCACGCCAGACGACTTGCGGGGTTGCGGGCATGGCGACGTCCTCGTGACCGAGCGCGTCGGTGAGGGCGTTGATGACCGCGGGCGGCGATGCGATCGCGCCCGCTTCGCCGCAGCCTTTGATGCCGAGCGGGTTGGACGGGCACGGCGTCTCGATCGTGTCGACCTTGAACGAAGGCAGGTCGTCGGCGCGCGGCATGCAATAGTCCATGTAGCTCGCGGTCAGCAGTTGTCCGTCGCTGTTGTAATGCGCGCCTTCGAGAAGCGCCTGGCCCACGCCCTGCGCGATGCCGCCGTGAACCTGGCCCTCGACGATCATCGGGTTGATGAGCTTGCCGAAATCGTCGACCGCGGTCCAGCGATCGATCGTCACGACGCCGGTCTCCGGATCGATTTCGAGCTCGCAGATGTGGACGCCGGCCGGGAAGCTGAAGTTGGTCGGGTCCCAGAAGGCGCTTTCCTTGAGGCCCGGCTCCAGCTCCTGCCCGTTGAACTTGTGGGCGGTGTAGGCGTTCAGCGCGACGGAGGCGAAATCGATCGACTTGTCGGTGCCCTTGACGGTGAACTTGCCGTCCTTGAACTCGATGTCGCCTTCCGAGGCCTCGAGCACGTGGCCGGCGACCTTCTTCGCCTTGGCCTCGATCTTGTCGAGCGCCTTGGAAATGGCCGACATGCCGACCGCGCCGGAGCGCGAACCGTAGGTGCCCATGCCGAATTGCACCTTGTCGGTGTCGCCGTGGACGACGGAGACGTTCTCGATCGGAATGCCGAGCCGCGAGGAAACCAGCTGCGCGTAGGTCGTCTCGTGGCCCTGGCCGTGGCTGTGGCAGCCGGTCATGACCTCGACCGTGCCGACCGGGTTGACCCTGCACCTCCGCCGACTCCCAGAAGCCGACCGGCGCTCCGAGCGCGCCTGCCGACCTGGGACGGCGCGAGCCCGCAGGCCTCGATATAGGCGGAAAACCCGATGCCGCGCAGCTTGCCCTTGGCGGCGGAGGCGGCCTTGCGGGCCGCGACGCCCTTGTAGTCGGCGAGCTCGAGCGCCTTGTCGAGGGCGCCGGCGTAGTCTCCCGCGTCATAGGTCAAAAGGACCGGCGTCTGATGCGGGAACGTCGCGACGAAGTTCCTGCGCCGAAACTCAGCCGGATCGACGCCCGTCTCCCGTGCAGCGATCTCGACGATGCGCTCGATGAGGAAGGCTGCCTCCGGTCGGCCGGCGCCGCGATAGGCGTCGACCGGCGCGGTGTTGGTGTAGACCGCATCGACCTCGCAGTAGATGGCCGGGATGTCGTACTGGCCCGACAGCAGCGTCCCGTAGAGATAAGTCGGTATAGCCGATGAAAAGGTCGACATGTAAGCGCCGAGATTGGCGATCGTGTGCACGCTCGAGGCCCGTGATCTTGCCATTCGCGTCGAGCGCGAGCTCGGCATGGGTGACGTGATCGCGGCCGTGCGCGTCGGTGAGGAAGGATTCGGTCCGTTCGGCCGTCCATTTGACCGGACGATTGATCTTCTTCGCCGCCCAGGCGCAGACGGTCTCCTCGGGATAGATGAAGATCTTGGAGCCGAACCCTCCACCGACGTCTGGCGCGATGACGCGGAACTTGTGTTCGGGCGCAAGCCCGACGCCCGCCGCGAGCACGAACCGCGCCACATGCGGGTTTTGGCTCGTCGTGTATAGCGTGATTGTGTCCGTTCCGGAGTCGTAGTCGCCGACTGCAGCGCGCGGCTCCATCGCGTTCGGGATCAGGCGGTTGTTGACGAGGTCGACCTTAGTCACGTGGGCGGCCGATGCGAATGCCGCGTCGGTCGCCGCCTTGTCGCCAAGTTGCCAGTTGAACGACGGTGTTGTTCGGCGCATCGTCGTGCAGTTGCGGCTGGCCGGGGTTGGCGGTGGTCGCCGTATCGACGACGGCCGGCAACTCGCCGTATTCGATTGTGATCTTTTCCGCCGCGTCGCGCGCCTGAGCGTAGGTGTCGGCAATGACGACGGCGACGTTGTCGCCGACGTAGCGGACCTTGCTCTGGGCTAGAGCGCGAGTGGGAGACGGCTTTCATTGGCGAGCCGTCCTTCGAATAGATCATCCAGCCGCATCCGAGACCGCCAACCTTGTCGGCCGCAATGTCGTCGCCGGTTAGAATCGCAACCACGCCCGGGGACTTCAGCGCGGCTGACGTATCGATCTTGTCGATCGTCGCATGGGCGTGCGGCGAGCGCAGAAAATAGGCGTAGGCCTGGCCGGGGCGATTGACGTCGTCGACATAGTGGCCCTTGCCGGTGACGAAGCGGATGTCTTCGGTGCGTTTGACCGAGGCGCCGATGGCTGTCACGCCCATGATGTTTCTCTCCCTGAAACGGCTCGAAGCGTCTTTTTTATTCGGCGGCCTGGCGAGTTCCGGCCGCGCCCATCTCGCGCGCGCCCTGAGCGACCGCTTTCACGATGTTGTGGTAGCCGGTGCAGCGGCAGATGTTGCCTTCGAGGCCGTGGCGGATCGCAATTTCGTCGAGGTTCGGCCCTTCGCGATTGGCGAGGTCGACCGCGGCCATGATCATGCCCGGCGTGCAGAAGCCGCACTGCAGGCCATGATTGTCCTGGAAGGCCTGCTGCATCGGATGCAGCTTGCCGTTCACGGCGAGACCCTCGATCGTCGTCACCTGCGCGCCCTCGCAGCTCGCCGCCAACACGGTGCAGGACTTGATCGCGCGTCCGTCGACGTGGACGACGCAGGCGCCGCACTGCGACGTGTCGCATCCGACATGAGTGCCGGTGAGGCGCAGGTTCTCGCGCAAGAACTGCACGAGCAGCGTTCGCGGATCGACATCGGCCGACGCGGGGCGGCCGTTCACCGCCATAGAGACATGAATCATTCCAATATCCTCCTGAACCAAGATTTCTTTGGCGCCTGCCCTTCAGGGGCCGGCTCGGCCGGCGGCTCGACCCCGGCGGGTTCGGCCGCGGCCGCGGGCTGGGCGGCCGGCTCAGCCGCGCCAGCAGGCGCGGCGGCGCTCGCGGCGACAGCGGCGAAACTGGTGAAAAACTTGTCGGCCATGTTCTTGGCGACGCCGTCAACCAGGCGCGAGCCGAGCTGCGCCATCTTGCCGCCGACATTCGCCTCGACGTCATAGCGCAGCAACGTGCCGCCCGGCGCGTCGGCCAGCGACACCTTCGCGCCGCCCTTGGCGAAGCCGGCGACGCCGCCCTCGCCCTCGCCCTTGATGGTGTACCCCACAAGGGGCACGATGTCGGAAAGTTCGACTTTGCCTTTAAAGGTGGCGGAGACCGGTCCGATCTTCGTCTTCACGACGGCCGCGAAGCCGTTGTCGCCGGTCCTCTCCAGCGATTCGCACCCTGGAATGCAGGACTTGAGCACCTCAGGGTCGTTGAGCAACTCCCAAACCTTGGGCCGGTCGGCGGGCAGGGTCGTTTCGCCCGTCATCGTCATCGCCATGAGCGCTTCCTTGCCTCCCGGGAATTGCCCGATCCGTCGCGACGCTTGCGGTCGCAAGGCCCAAGATCAGCGATCGGCGCCCCAACAGCATTTCGCAATGCGCGACAAATATCAAGCCGCCGCCGAATCTTCCAGGAGAACGCTTCGAGGCGAGAACGGCGAAGCTGTGCTTCCGGCGGGATTGTCGTTCCAAGCAACGACCAGCGCGGCAGTCGATATATTCTTGTGAATATTACGCCAGACGCCTCAGCATTTCTAAGCTCGTTTCGCGGCCCAACGCGCGCCCGAGGATCTGGCCCCGCCCTCGGGTTGCCGCAGGCGACCGCGCCAGCTAGGCTGTGGAATGCGGAGCGATGGCGTCGGCGGGCAACCTCGGCGGATCGAGAACGCAAAAGAACAGGACGGCCGCTCGTCGATGGCACGTTTCCTGCGAAGCGGAGAGAAACAGGAGGGCGGGTTGGCGCATGGATAATTTCCTGCAGCAGCTGATCAACGGGCTCACGCTGGGGTCGATCTACGGACTGATCGCCATCGGCTACACGATGGTTTACGGCATCATCGGCATGGTCAATTTCGCCCATGGCGACCTGTTCATGCTGTCGGCCTTCATCGCTTTGATCGTATTCATGATCCTGACCCAGATTCTGCATGTGGGGTCGCTGCCGCTGGTGTTTGTCGTGGTGCTGGTCGCCGGCATGGCGCTGACCGGCTTATGGAACTGGGCGATCGAACGGCTGGCGTACCGGCCGCTGCGTGGATCGTTTCGCCTGGCCCCGCTCATTTCGGCGATCGGAATGTCGATTTTCCTGTCAAATTTTGTCCAGGTCGTTCAGGGGCCGCGCAACAAGCCCGCGCCGCAACTGCCAAACCATGTCTTCAACCTGACCGGCGGCGCATATGATGTCACCCTTTCGGTGCGGCAGATTCTGATTGTGGTGGTCACGGCGATCCTGCTCGCGGCCTTCTGGTATATCGTCCGCTACACCTCGCTCGGGCGGGCGCAGCGCGCCTGCGAGCAGGACAGCAAGATGGCGGCGCTGCTGGGCATCGACGTCGACGCGACGATTTCGATCACCTTCATCATGGGCGCGGCCCTGGCGGCGGTCGCCGGGGTCATGTTTGTCATCTACTACGGCGTGGTCAATTTCGCCGACGGTTTCGTGCCCGGCGTCAAAGCCTTCACCGCCGCGGTGCTGGGCGGCATCGGCTCCTTGCCGGGCGCGGTCCTGGGCGGCCTCCTGATCGGGCTCATCGAGGTGTTCTGGTCGTCCTATTTCACCACCGACTACAAGGACGTCGCCGCGTTCATGATCCTGGCGATCACGCTGATCTTCCTGCCCTCGGGCATTCTCGGCAGGCCGGAAGTCGAGAAGGTTTAAGCCATGAGCGCGCCTTCGCAAGCTTCCCAGATCGCAACTCCCGGCGAGACCGCGACCCAGCTCGTTCCCGCCCTCCGCAACGCCGCGGCCGCGGCGCTCGTGGCTTTCGGCCTCTGCTTTCCGATCATCAGCTACCGCGCCGAAGCGAACATCAACAACGAACTCGTGCTGGGCGGCCGATGGCCGCTTTCGTTCGCCATCGCGGCGATCGTTTTCGTGTTCGTTTTCTTGCGCCAGATGGCGCGCGCGGACTGGCGGATCTGGTTCGACCGCGTGGGCTCCGCGCTGGCCGGGGGCATGGGCGGCGCGCTGGCGCAGGCGGCGCGGGAGGGCGAGGGCACGGCTCCGCCCTCAACCGCGCGAATCGCCTTCAGTCGTTATTTCGGTCCTTTCGCGCTCGGGCTCGTCATCCTGTTCCCGCTCATCTCGCTTGGCCTTCTCGGGCCTGGCGGCTCGCTCAAGTGGATCAACAACTACGGCGTCCAGATTCTGATCTACGTGATGCTGGGCTGGGGGTTGAACATCGTGGTCGGCCTCGCCGGCCTGCTCGATCTGGGCTACGTCGCCTTCTACGCCGTCGGCGCCTATTCCTATGCGCTGCTGTCGACCACGTTCGGCCTTTCGTTCTGGATCTGCCTGCCGCTCGCGGGGATCCTTGCGGCGATGTGGGGCGTCATTCTGGGCTTTCCGGTTCTCAGGCTCAGAGGCGACTATCTGGCGATCGTGACCCTCGCGTTCGGCGAAATCATCCGCATGGTGCTGATCAACTGGGTCGACCTGACCAACGGCTACGCCGGCATCTCCGAGATTCCGCATGTGTCGTTCTTCGGCATTCCCTTCACCGACGACGACGACGGGTTCGCGGCGATCTTCCATCTCCCGTACACGCCGATCTACCGCACGATCTTTCTCTTCTACCTGATCCTTGCGCTCGCCCTCCTCACCAACTTCGTGACGATTCGTCTGCGGCGCCTGCCGATCGGGCGGGCCTGGGAAGCGTTGCGCGAGGACGAAATCGCCTGCCGGTCGCTCGGCATCAACACCACCAACACCAAGCTCACCGCCTTTGCGCTCGGCGCGATGTTCGGCGGCTTCGCCGGTTCGTTCTTCGCCGTCCGGCAGGGATTCGTGAGCCCCGAAAGTTTCACCTTCATCGAGTTGGCGACCATCCTCGCCATCGTCGTGCTCGGCGGCATGGGCTCACAGCTTGGCGTCGCGATCGCCGCCGCGGTGATGATCGGCGTTCCCGAGCTCATGCGCGAACTGGAATGGATGAAGGCTATATTCGGCCAGGATTTCGATCCGACACAATATCGCATGCTGCTGTTCGGCGCGGCGATGGTCGTCATGATGATCTGGAAGCCGCGGGGCCTCGTTTCGACGCGCCTGCCGTCGATCTTCCTCAAGGAGCGAAAGGCCGTGTCCGGCGATCTGGTCAAAGAGGGGCACGGCTAAATGAACTGGCGGACCAGCCCGCTGCTCGCGGTTGAAAACCTCACAATGCGGTTCGGCGGCCTCGTCGCGGTGAACGCCTTCAGCTTTTCCGTCGGGCGAGGCGACATCACCGCGCTCATAGGGCCCAACGGCGCGGGCAAGACGACCGTCTTCAACTGCGTCACCGGGTTCTACAAGCCGACCGAGGGGCGCCTCGCCCTTGCCCGCGATGGCGTCGCGACGCCGGAGGACATCGCCGCCGCCACCCGATCGAGCGGCCGCCATGCGAGCACGGCGAACGGCGAGCTCTTTCTGCTCGAGCGCATGCCCGACCACGAAATCGCCCGCAAGGCGCGCGTCGCGCGCACGTTCCAGAACATCCGCCTCTTCCAGGGCATGACGGTGCTGGAAAACCTGCTGGTCGCCCACCACAATCCGCTCATGCTGGCGAGCGGGCTCACCGTGCTCGGGCTGATCGGCGCGCCGAGCTATCGCCGCAAGGAGGCGGATTGCATCGAGCGCGCGAAATACTGGCTGGAGAAGATCGATCTGACCGACCGCGCCGACGATCCCGCCGGCGAATTGCCCTACGGCGCCCAGCGCCGGCTGGAAATCGCCCGCGCGATGTGCACCGATCCCGTGCTTCTTTGCCTGGATGAACCGGCCGCCGGACTCAATCCCCGCGAATCGGCCGATCTCAACGCGCTCCTGCGGTCGATCCGCGCCGACCACAACACCTCGGTGCTCCTGATCGAGCATGACATGTCGGTCGTCATGCAAATCTCCGACCACGTGGTCGTGCTCGACTACGGCGTCAAGATCGCCGACGGCACGCCGGAGGAGGTGCGCGCCGATCCGAAGGTGATCGCGGCGTATCTCGGCGTCGAGGACGAGGAGGAGGTCGAACAAATCGAAAAGGAGTTGGAGCAGTGAGCGTCGCGGGCGCGGCCGCGCCGACGCCGCTTCTGCAACTGCGCGGGATCGAGACGTTCTACGGCAAGATCCAGGCGCTCAAGGGCGTCGACATCGATGTCAACAAGGGTGAAATCGTCACCCTGATCGGAGCCAACGGCGCCGGCAAGTCGACGACCATGATGACCATTTTCGGCGCGCCCCGCGCGCGGCGCGGCCGGATCACCTTCGACGGCCGGGACATCACCAACCTGCCGACGCACATGATCTCGCGGCTGTCGATCGCCCAGTCGCCGGAGGGACGTCGGATCTTTCCGCGCATGACGGTGTTCGAGAATTTGCAGATGGGCGCCTCGATCAACAATTTCGCCTATTTCGACGAGGATCTGCAGCGCGTGTTCACGCTTTTTCCGCGCCTGAAAGAGCGCGCGCCGCAGCGCGGGGGGACGTTGTCGGGCGGCGAACAGCAGATGCTGGCGATCGGGCGGGCGCTCATGAGCCGGCCGCGCTTGCTGCTTCTGGACGAGCCGTCGCTCGGTCTTGCGCCGCTCGTGGTCAAGCAGATCTTCGAAGTGATCGGCGAACTCAACGCGCGCGAGGGCCTGACCGTTTTCCTGGTCGAGCAGAACGCCTTTCATGCGCTGAAGCTCGCCCATCGCGGCTATGTGATGGTCAATGGCGCGATCACCATGCAAGGCGCCGGCGCCGAACTGCTGGCGCGCCCCGAAGTGCGGGCCGCCTATCTCGAAGGGGGGCATTGATGGACGGCTTCCTGTGGGCGAATTCGCATTACGGTCCGTTCACCTTCGTCCTCATCACCCTGGTCTTGGGCGGGGCGGGCGCGTGGGCGACCGGACGGGCGATCGCCAAGACCTGGCGCCAGATGGCGATGGTTGCGCTCTATATGATCTTTCTGACCGCCGCGGTGCGCTTCCTGCATTACGCGCTCTATGGCGAGCCGCTGCTGTCGCCGAGGCTCTTCATCGTCGCCTACATCTGGACGATGGCGGTCGGCGCGCTCGGTTACCGGTCCATGCGGGCGACGCAGATGGCGACCCAATATTCCTGGGTTTACGAGCGTTCGGGGGTGAACTGGCGCGCCAAAGGCAATGGCTGAACATCGCCTAAAGGCTGATCAAACCTTTGTGTTTTTTAAGGTGACTCTTGATCAAAAAAGGGAAAGTATCCGCGACCAAGGTGGAATTTGTCTTCTACCGACGGGCGTCAGGGAGGGCCGGGCGCCCGCAACTCATGGGAGTAGCTGAATGATCAAACATTGGTTGTCTGGGGTGGCGCTCGTCGCGGCCCTGGCGTTCTCTGGCGCGGCCAGCGCACAGATCAAGATGGGCGTCGCTGGCCCGATCACTGGACCCAACGCCGCCTTCGGCGCCCAGCTCGTCAACGGCACGCAGCAGGCTGTCGACGACATCAACAAGGCGGGCGGCATCCTCGGACAAAAGATCACGCTTGAACAGGGCGACGACGTCTCCGATCCCAAGCAGGGCGTATCGGTCGCCAACAAGTTCGTCGGCGACGGCGTCAAGTTCGTCGTCGGCCACTTCAATTCCGGGGTGACGATCCCCGCCTCCGACGTCTACGCGGAAAACGGCATCCTGTTCATCACCCCCTCCGCCACCAATCCGAAGGTCACTGACCGCAAGCTCTGGGACGCGTTCCGCACCTGCGGGCGTGACGACCAGCAGGGCATGCTGTGGGCCGAACTCGCGCGCGACAAGCTCAAGGGCAAGAAGATCGCGGTCGTGCACGACAAGACGACCTATGGCAAGGGTCTGGCCGACGCGGCGCTCGACAACATGCACAAGTTCGGCATCAAGGAAGTGCTGTACGAAGGCGTCAACACCGGCGAGAAAGACTATTCGGCCATCGTCTCCAAGATCAAGGCGTCGGGCGCCGACTATCTGATGTGGGGCGGGCTGCACACCGAGGGCGGCCTCATCATTCGCCAGATGCGCGACCAGGGCATGAAAACCGTCATGATCTCCGGCGACGGCATCACCGACAACGAGTTCTCGCAGATCGGCGGTCCGGGCGTCGAAGGCACCTTGATGTCGTTCGGTCCCGACCCGCGCAACAACCCGGCCGCGAAGGAAGTCGTCGCCGAGTTCAAGGCGAAGAACTTCGATCCGGAAGCCTATACGCTCTACTCCTACGCCGCGGTTCAGATCATGAAGCAGGCGGCGGAAAAGGCCAAGTCGCTCGATCCGAAGAAGGTCGCGGAAGTCATGCATTCGGGCATGACCTTCAACACCGTGATCGGCCCGATCGCCTATGACAAGAAGGGCGACCGCACCAGCGTCGACTACGTCTGGTACACTTGGGAGAAGGGGCCCGACGGCAAGATCACTTACGTGCAGAACAAGTCTTAAGCCCGTCTGCCTGCTGGCGGGCGATATCCCGCCCGCCGGTCTGCGCAATCCGAGAGACCGCCGGAAACGGCGGTTTCTTTTTGCCGTATCACCCGATCCGGCTGAACTGCGGGAAGGTTTCGATCAGCCACAGCGAAGCGCTCTGGAATCCGCCGGTCAGGAACAAGACGCCGGTCACGACGAGGAGGACGCCGACGGTCTTCTCAATGCGGCCGAACTGCTTGCGCAGATGGAGCGAGGCGCGCATGAACGGGCCGATCGCGGCGGCGGCGAGGATAAACGGCAGACCCAGCCCGAGGCTGTAGACGGCAAGCAGAGCCGCGCCGCTGGCGGCGGTGTCCCGGCTGCCGGCGACGGCGAGAATGGTGGCGAGGATCGGGCCGATGCAGGGGGTCCAGCCGATCGCGAAGGCGAAGCCCATCGGATAGGCGCTCCACAGGCCCGCGGGCTTCTCGAGCTCGAGGCGCTTCTCACGCAGCATCGCGCCGATTCGGAACAGCCCGAGAAAGTGCAGGCCCATCAGGATCACGCCGATCCCGGCGGCGATCGACAGCGCATGGCTCCATTGCCTGAGCAGCTCGCCCAGCACCGACGCCGTGGCGCCCAAGGCGACGAACACGGTCGAGAAGCCGGCCACGAACAAGAATGCGGTGACGAGAATATCGCGCCTCGCCTTCGCCTCGCTCTCGTCGACCAGTGCTTCGACGCTCGCGCCCGCGAGATAGCAGAGATACGGGCGCCGCGAGCGGCAGCACGCACGGCGAAACAAATGAGATCAGACCCGCGCCGAACGCGGCGGGAAAGGAGACATCGGCCATGGGCTAACAAATGGTCCATCGACGACAGCGCGTCAAATCATACAAAGACGCCCGCCTTTCGCGCTGGTGGAAAGGGCGGCCTGAAGGCGGCCCGGCCATGCAACGACTAGAAAGAGCCGCGTCGGGCGGAGACCGAACCCCGGCGTTTCAGCGCTGGGCGGCGGCGAGCCGCGAAGCCGAGAGGACCCATCCCTGGAAGCCATCAGTGCTTAAGCTGACGGTCTTTCCGCCCACTTGAAGAGTCAGGGTGGCGTAATCAGCCGAAGAGCCCGTGCAGGCGAAGGCGAAGGCCCCTGGCGCAGTCAGGCATGCCGGCGCAGCGCCCGCTTGCGCCGGTCCACACACGAGCGCCGAGCACAGACCGACGGCCGCAACACCGTCCGCGCGCGCCATCCGTCGCGCCATGACCAAATTCATCGTATCCAGCCGGAAAACGAGTTCAACCTCGCCACAACTTCGACGTTGCGTAACCCGTAATCTCCCAGACCCGTGTGGGCAAGCGATTCCGCGCCGCTCAAGGGATGGTCGTGAAAATCGCCGCCGTCCATGATACTATGGTTCCGATCCTATGGACGGAGCGCCAATGGCCTCAAGGTTCAAAGGCCAAGCGCAATGAGCGGGGCGCGATGAGCATGGATCCCGTTGTTCTATCCCGTATTCAGTTCGCCTGGGTCATCGCCTGGCATTTCCTCCTGCCGGCCTTCACCATCGGTCTCGCCGCCTTCATCGCGGTGCTGGAGGGTCTCAATCTCTTCACCGGCAGAGAAATCTACCTTCGGATTTCCAGCTTCTGGATCAAGATTTTTGCGGTGTCATTCGGCATGGGCGTCGTTTCGGGGATCGTCATGCCGTTCCAGATCGGCACGAACTGGAGCCGTTACTCCGACGCCACCGCCAACGTTGTCGGGCCGCTGCTGGCCTATGAGGGGCTGACCGCTTTCTTCCTGGAGGCGGCTTTCCTCGGCGTGCTGTTGTTCGGACGCAAGCTGGTGCCGCCCTGGGCCCATTTCATCGCGGCGTTGATGGTCGCCCTCGGAACGCTCTTTTCGACCTTCTGGATCATCGCCACCAACAGCTGGATGCAAACGCCCGCCGGTTATGAAATCGTCGACGGCCGTTTCCTGCCGAAGGACTGGCTTCAGATCATCTTCAGCCCGTCTTTTCCTTATCGGCTCGCTCATGTCGTCGACGCGGTTTACATCACCACCGGTTTCGTCGTTATCGGCGTCGCGGCCTCGTATCTGCGGCAAGGACGCTTCGTCGCGGAAGCGCGCACCATGCTATCGATGACCTTGTGGCTCCTCACCGTGCTCGTGCCGCTCCAGTTTTTCCTGGGCGACGCGCATGGCCTCAACACGCTGAAATATCAGCCTGCGAAGCTGGCGGCGATCGAGGCGATCTGGGACACGCACGGCCGCGTTCCGCTCAATCTGTTCGCGATCCCTGACGAGAAAGCCGAGATGGACCGCGACGTCATCGCGATCCCCGACCTCGGCAGCCTCATTCTGACCCACGACCTGAACGGAGTGGTGCATGGCCTCAAGGACTTCCCCGCCGACCAGCGCCCGTCGCCGATCATTGTGCCCTTCTTCGGCTTCCGGATCATGGTCGGAATTGCAGTCATCATGCTGGCGGTGGTCGTGGCGAGCCTATGGCTGCGCTGGCGGGGCGAGCTCTTCCACACCGACTGGTTCCTCTGGTGCTGCACGCTCGCCTCTCCCCTCGGCTTTATCGCGGTGACGGCCGGCTGGGCGACGACCGAGGTCGGTCGTCAGCCTTGGACGGTCTACGGGCTCCTGCGCACGCGCGATTCCGTGTCTCCCTCGCTCACGGGGTTGGACGTCAGCATTTCGCTGCTCGGCTATTGTCTTGTGTACCTTGTCATGTTTTCAGCCGGATTGGCGCTGATGCTGAGACTGGTGCGACAGGGCCCCACGGAGGCTGCTGGTGAGCCCGACGCGATTGAAGGCGGGCGCCCGGCGCGGCCGGTTCAGGCGCTCCCAGCGACAGAAGCGGGGCAGCGGCTATGACCCAGCCCTTTCTCGATCTCGTGCCCGTCTGGACGCTCGTCCTCGGCGTTGGCGTCTTTATGTATGTGCTCCTGGACGGCTTCGATCTGGGCGTGGGCATACTCTATGGATTCGCGCCTGATCGGGATTCGCGCAACCTGGTCATGAACTCGATCGCGCCCATCTGGGACGGGAACGAAACCTGGCTGGTGCTCGGCGGGCTTGCGCTTATGGCCGCTTTCCCGCTCGCATTTGCGATCATCATCCCAGCGGTTTATTTCCCGATCGCCATCATGCTGCTGGCGCTCATTTTCCGTGGCGTCGCCTTCGAGTTCCGCTACCGCGACGCCGAGCATCGGACCTTCTGGGATCGCGCCTTCAACTATGGCTCCTTTCTTGGCGCCTTCGCGCAGGGCGTTGTCCTCGGCGCATTCATTCAAGGCTTTCAGACGGAAGGTCGCCACTTCACGGGCGGCTCATTCGACTGCTTTACACCGTTTTCGCTGCTCACTGGCGTCGCCCTGGTCTTCGGCTACAGCCTGCTCGGCTCGGGTTGGCTCATTCTGAAAACCGAAGGCCCGCTTCAGGAGTGGGCGAGGCAGCTCGGGCGCTGGTCGCTGATTGGTGTTCTGATTGGAATCGCCGCGGTGAGCCTATGGACGCCATGGGCGAAGCCCGTGATCGCCGAGCGGTGGTTCTCCTGGCCCGATATCGTATTTTTAGCGCCGGTGCCGATCTTGACCGCTCTCATCGCCTACTGGGAGTGGCGGTCGCTCAACAACCGCTCTGAGGCGGCGCCGTTCATCGGCGCGATCCTGTTGTTCGTGATGTCCTATCTCGGCCTCGCGATCAGCCTCTTTCCGCTGATCGTGCCGTACAAATTCACCCTCTGGGACGCAGCCTCATCGCCGTCGACGCAGGCCTTCCTGCTCGTGGGGACGGTGTTCCTGTTGCCGGTCATCCTCATGTACACCGGCTGGTCCTATTGGGTGTTTCGCGGCAAGGTCCGCGGCGACCTGGGGTACCACTGACTGAGCCGCTGAGGCTCCGAGAATCTCTCGCCTGGGCAGGCAGCAGCGAAGCGCCGGCGCCGCTGTTTACGCACGCCGCCGGCGCTCCCCAAGGCCTCCGCTCTTTACGGAACGACCTCGACTACCCTGCGGGTCGTCGGATCGACCAGCACCGGCGTGTTGTCGACAACCGTGTATTGGTATTGCGTCACGCCGTATTCACGCGGAACCGGATAAAAGGTCACGCCTTCGGAAGGCAGAACGTCGCCGACGACGACGCGCGGATGCTCTGCCCAAGTGTAAGACGGGACGTGTTCCTCGACGATATAGTGGTGGAATCGCGGAGCCTCCGTGCCGGTCAGGCCGCCGACGATGCCGGCCGCAGCCTCGCCCGGCGCCCGGACGATGGCGCCGATGACGCCGCCTCCCTCATCGGCGTAGGCCGCCGCCGGCAGACCTGCGAAAACAAGAGCCAATATCAAGGCTTTAGACATCACAGCCTCCTAGAGTGACGAGCCGGCGCAAGGCCGGGCTGAGGACCCAACGACTGAGGATGGGATTGGTTCCCACAGTCAATGAATGTTCATCGCGCAAAGGTACAACTTTGCGCCGCTGATCGGCTGCACATGTTGCTGGAGCGCCGCGTCCTCGCAGTCGACCAAGGCCCTCTTCCTACTGGCGCTGTGTTCCTGGTACGGGTCATCCTCACGGACACCGGCTGGTCGTATCGGGGGTTTCGCGGCAAGGTCCGCGGGAGTATCACTAAGAGGGCGGGCTGGAGCAGGGGCGCGGCGACAGTGCCATGGGCGTCAGGGCATTTCGGCGACCAGCGCGTCGAGCTGATCGAGCGTCACCCGCATTCCGCGCTCCATGCCGGACGCCAGCGCGCCCTCCAGCGCTTCCTTGCTCGGGAAGAGCTGGCGCAGAGTGAGACGAGTCCTGCCCTCGCTCTCCTCAAAGTCAGCGGTCACGATGGCCTCGCCGACGCGGGCCATCCGCTCATAGACTTGCGTCAGGACCAGCCGCGCGGGCCGATCGACTTCGAGGTACCGCCCCGTAAACACCTCTGGATCCCTGAGGTCGCGCCCGAACGCGAAGCGATAGGCTCCGCCCACGCGCAGGTCCTGCTCGCACGCAAACAGCGACACGCCGAAGGACTTCGGCGCCCACCATCGTTTCAGAAGCTCCGGTTTGGTCCATGCGTCAAAAACGATATGCGCGGGCGCATCGAACGTCCGGGTGACAGTGAGCTCACGGTCGCCGGTCCGCTCCACGATCGTTTCGTTTCGTGTGACCCGTTCACTTGTGCTTGCCGGCTCCATCCGTCTTTTCCTTCTGCTTGAGTTCCTCGACGATCTTGTCCAGCTCTCCGAAACGCTCTTCCCAGATGTGCCGGTAACGATCGAGCCAGTCGTGAAGCTGCTTCAGCGGCTCAGCGCGTAAACTGTAGAGCCGCTGCTGCGCGCGCGGCTCCATCTTCACCAGGCCTACATCCTTGAGCACCCTCAGGTGCTGCGAAGCCTGCGATTGCCTGAGCTTGAGCCGGACATGGATGTCGTTCACCGATCGAGGGCCCGCGCGAAGCAGCTCTATGATCCGAAGTCGATTGGGTTCGCCCAACGCGGCAAGGATTTCGGCATTCATTTCTTTATATCATCATACACGAATATTCCTGTCAACGAATATTATGAGACGACGCCACGCCACGGGGCGCGCGGGAGAAGTTCGGCACGGCGCGCGTCGGCGTCCATCGGATCGGACCCCGCGCCGGTCGGAAGGAAATGGCGCCGCAATGCCTTGAAAAGATGAGATCCTGGCTCGAAAATGGCGCTGCGGTCCAAGAGCCGGTATGGATTTGTCGTCCGTCCGACAATGGGCCGGAAGGAGGCGTCTGCATTGGCCGAAGCCGCTCCCGTCTTAGACGTCGTCATCGCCGGCGGAGGA
Organism: uncultured Alphaproteobacteria bacterium; assembly: GCA_963764955.1. Taxonomy (GTDB): domain Bacteria; phylum Pseudomonadota; class Alphaproteobacteria; order Rhizobiales; family Beijerinckiaceae; genus Roseiarcus. The sequence continues at coordinate 544,316 of CAVXVE010000037.1, forward strand.
CCGTCCGGACTGGCGCTTGCCGCCTCGATCAAGCAGGCGATGGGAGAAGGCGTCTCCATAGCAGTCGTCGATCCGGCGGCGCCGGCGGGGATGAGCGCAAGTCCCTTGCGCACGGTTGCGATCGCCGAAGGGCCGCGTCGTCTCCTCGACCACATCGGCGCATGGGAAACGATCGAGCGACATGCGCAACCGATCCTGTCGATGGAGATCATGGACGGGGACGTGCGCGACGCCGTGCGCTTGCCCCATCTCAATTTCGCCGCCAAGGACCGCGCGCCGCTCGCTTACATGGCGTTCAACGACGACGTCGTCGGCGCGCTCTCCGCGCTCTGCGACCGGCTCGGGGTTCGGCGCGTCACGGGCTCGGTCGCCCATTGGGCTTCGGGCAAGCGCATCGCCGAGGTCGGGCTGTCCGACGGCCGCGCATTGCGCACGCGCCTCGCAGTCGCCGCCGACGGCGCGCGCTCGAAACTCACTCGCCTCGCCGATATCGTGACGGTGGGCTGGGACTACGACCAGGCGGGCATGGTCGCGACGGTCGCCCACGAGCGCGATCACGAGGGCCGCGCAGAGCAGCATTTCCTGCCTGCCGGTCCGTTCGCGATCCTGCCGCTTCCCGGCCGCCAGTCGAGCATCGTCTGGAACGAACGCCGCGCCGACGCCAGCGTGCTGCTTGCCCTCGACCCCGAGGAGCTGACCCGCCAGCTTGAATACCGCTTCACGCCGAAATTGGGCGAAATCCGCCTCGCCTCCCGGGTCGAGGCTTTTCCGTTCCGCTTCCAGATCGCGCGGCGCTTCGTGGCCGAGCGGCTGGCGCTCGTCGGCGACGCGGCCCATGTCGTGCATCCCGTCGCCGGCCAGGGCCTGAACCTCGGCTTGCGCGACGTCGGCGCGCTTGCCGAGACGATCGTCGGCGAGATGCGTCTCGGCCTCGATCCGGGCGGGACCGCGCCGCTCGCGGCCTATCAGCGCCGGCGCCGCTTCGACGTCGCGGCGAGCGGCCTCGGCCTCGACGCGCTGAACCGCCTCTTCTCCAACGATCTTGCGCCTCTGCGCTTCACCCGCGATCTCGCGCTTCGCGTCGTTGATCGGGCGCCGGCGCTCAAGGACTTATTGATCGCGGAGGCGGGCGGAGCGGGCGGCGGCGCGCCGAAGCTGCTCAGGGGTCTTTCGCTATGAGCCAGTCCGAGCCGTTAAGTCCGCGCACCCTCGCCGCTCAGGCGCTGGGCGTGATCGACGAGCGCACGCGCGCCATCGTGCCTCCGATCCATCTCGCCACGACTTTCGAGCGCGACCCTGACAATCTCTATCGCAGCGGCAATTCCTATGGCCGCCCTGACAACGACACGGTGCGCGAGGCGGAGGCGTTGATCGGAGCGCTCGAAGGCGCCGCGACGACGCTCGTCTTCGGCTCGGGCATGTCGGCGGCGATCGCCGTTTTCCTCAGCCTTGGACCGGGCGCGCACGCGATTGCGCCCAAGGGCATGTATTGGGCGCTCCGCGCGTGGCTCTTGAATGAAGCGCCCGCCTTCGGGATTAACGTCGATTTCGTCGACGCGGAGGATTCGCAGGCGCTTGCCGCGGCGCTGAAGCTAGGGGCGACCAAGCTCGTCTGGCTCGAGACGCCCAGCAATCCGCTATGGGGCGTGAGCGACATCGAAGGCGTGGGCCGCGCCGCTCATGCGGCGGGCGCGATCCTTGCCGTCGACTCGACCTGCGCGACGCCGGTCTTCACCCAGCCGATCGCTCTCGGCGCCGACGTGGTGATGCACTCGGCGACGAAATATCTCAACGGCCATTCTGATGTCATCGCGGGAGCGCTGTGCTTCGCGCAGGATGGGGCGCTTAGTCAGCGGGCGCGAACGATCCGCCAGTCGCACGGCATGATCCTGCATCCGTTCGAGGCGTTCCTGCTGATCCGGGGCTTGAGAACCCTTGACTTGCGCGCGCGGGCGGCGGCGGCGAACGCAATGGAGCTCGCGAACCGCCTCTCCAACCACGCTGCGGTCTCCGCCGTGCTCTATCCCGGACTTGCGCATCACCCCGGCCACGAGGTTGCGCGCCGTCAGATGAAAGGCGGGTTCGGGGGCATGCTGTCGGTCCGCGTCCGCGGCGGCGCGGAGGCTGCGATCCCCGCCGCGGCCCGCGTGCGCATTTGGAAGCGGGCGACTTCGCTCGGCGGGGTCGAATCGCTCATCGAACATCGCGCCTCGATCGAGGGACCAAACTCGCCCTGCCCGCCTGACCTGTTGCGGCTATCGGCCGGAATCGAGGAGGTCGAGGATCTCTGGCGCGATATCGACCAGGCGCTGAGCGGATCGCCCTGATCGGTCCGGCCGCCATAGAATTGGCTAAAACAAGCGATCTTGAGCGGTAAAGAATCCATTAACCACCTCGTGTCTCTTTGCGTCAGCAGAAAGAAAACCGGGCTGGGCCGGCCCGGCCGCGAAGGAACATCAGCTGGACTCCGCGAGTTCTGGTGGGGAGTTCTTGAGATGAGCCCGGCCTTTGCCCCAGGAAATCCACAAGAGACTGCTGGTCACCTCGTTCGTAACCCGTTGAAAAGGATATTGAGATGGCTCTACTTCGGCATGCAGTCGCAGCGCTGCTTATCGGAGCTTGCGCACCCGTTGCGTTCGCCGCGCCGGCCTACGCCCAGACCTGCGCATGCGCTCCCGAAGGCGGGTACGTCATTCAGGCCGACGAGGCGCCGCCGCCCCTGCCGGAATACGACCAGCCGCCCATTCCCGCGCCTGGCTACTACTGGACGCCGGGCTATTGGGCCTGGAACAATTACGATTACTATTGGGTGCCCGGATCGTGGGTCGAGCCGCCGCAGCCCGGATTGTTGTGGACTCCGGGTTATTGGGCTTTTGTCGGCGGCGCCTATGCCTTCAGGCCCGGCTATTGGGGCCCGCGTGTCGGATTCTACGGCGGGATCGACTACGGATTCGGCTACGGCGGCGACGGCTATCAGGGCGGCCGCTGGGACAACGGCCGCTTCTTCTACAACACCAGCGTGAACAATGTTGGCGGCGCTCACATTGCCAACGTCTATCATCAGCCGATCGTCGCCAACCCGACCCCCAATCGGGCAAGCTTCAACGGCGGACCCGGCGGGATGGTCGCGAAGCCAACCAGCGAACAACTGCTGGCGGAGAAGGAGTCGCATGTCAGGGCGACAAAGCTGCAAGTCACTCAGGCCCGCGATGCGGGAATGAGAAGCGAGCAGTTCGTGTCCACGAACCGGGGCAAGCCGGCGGTCGCCGCGACCGAGCGCCCGGGGCAATTCAAGGGGAAGGGCGTGGTTCCCGCCAGGGCCGCCGGCAAAGCGGCGGAAGCGACGCCAGCCGAAACCAAGGAAAAACCGGCTTCTCTCGAGAAGCCCCTTGCGCCAGGAGCCGCGCCCGGCGCGCCGAAGGCCGAGGAGAAGCATGGCCCGGCCGAGACGCTCGCCAAGCCGGAAGCCGCGCCCGGCGCGCCGAAGGCCGAGGAGAAGCACACTCCGGCCGAGAAGCTGGCCAAGCCCGAGCCTGCTGCGACTCCTCCAAAGCCCGAGGAGAGGCGGCCTGCGGCCGAGAAACTTGCCAAGCCCGAGGCCGCGCCGAACCCGTCGAAGATCGAGGAGCGGCGCCCAGCGATTGAGAAGCCCGCCAGACCCGAAGCGCCGAACGGCGCACAGAGGGCGCTCGAGCATCCACCGGCTCAGCTTGGGCGCCCACCCGCTCAGCTCGCACGTCCGCCCGCTCAGGCCGAGCGCCGGCCGCCGCAGCCAGAGCGCAGGCCGGAGGCCTGCGGACGGCCGGGACTGCCGCCCTGCCCCAAGTGAAGGCCGGGGGGAGGAGAAGTCTTCCCCCGTGACAGCCGCATTTCTGCCGCGGAGCGAATCCGGCTAAACCGGGCGCAATGTACCGTAATATTTTCCTGGTCGGCGGCTGGACGATCGCCTCCCGGCTGACTGGTTTCCTGCGCGACGTGGCCCTCGCCGCGCTCCTCGGCGGCGGGGCGCTCAACGACGCCTACGTCGCCGCGATCAAATTACCCAACCAGTTCCGCCAGATCTTTGGCGAGGGGTCGTTCAACGCCGCCTATCTGCCGACCTATACCCGGGTGCTCGAGGCGGCAGGCCCGGAGGACGCGGCCCGGTTCGCGAGTCAGGTGTTCACGCTGCTCATCCTGTCGCAGGTCGCCCTGCTCGGCCTTGTCTACCTCGACATGCCGCTCTTGGTGCGGCTGACTTCACCCGGCTTCGTCAGCCAGCCCGACAAGTTCGCCCACGCCGTCGCGATGTCGCGCATCATGTTCCCCTATATCGCCTTCATCGCCGTGTTCGCGCTGCATCAAGGGACGCTCAACGCCAACAACGTCTGGGGCGCCCCTGCTTCCGCGCCGGCCGCGGCCAACGTGTGCATGATCGCGTTTCTCGCCTTCGCCGCCTTCTTTCCAAGGCTTCGCCGGGCGTGGCCAGCATGGCGAGCTGGGGATTTCTCGCCTCCGGCTTCACCCAGCTTGCCATCGCCGTCGCCGCCGCGCGCCGGCGCGGGCTTCTCGAACGGCTGACCTGGCCGCGCTGGACGCGCGACATCCGCAAGTTCCTCTGGATGCTTGGACCAGCGATCGGCATTTCGGCGAGCTACCAGATCGGCGCGCTCGCCGACCAGATTGTCGGCTCGTTGTTGCCGACCGGGGGCTTGTCGGCCATCAGCTACGCCGACCGGCTTTATCAGTTGCCAGGCGGCGTCATCGTGATCGCCACCGGCTCCGTACTGCTGAGGGAGATGTCCGCCCGGGTCGCGCTCGGCGACGATAAGGGCGCGCTCGCGGCCCAGAATCGCGCCGCCTCGCTCACGCTCGCGCTCGGCGCGCCCTTCGTGGTCGCCTTTCTGCTCATTCCAGACCTCATTGTCGCGGTCGCCTTTGAGCACGGCGCCTTCAAGGCCCACGCGACCCATGAGGCCGCGGGCGTGCTCGCCGCCTACGCCGTCGGCATGCCGGCTTTGTTTGTCGACCGGATCGTGGCGGCGAGCTTTCTGTCGCGCGGCGACACGGCGACGCCGCTCAAGGTCACGCTCGTCGGCGTTGCGGTCAATGTGGCGCTCAAGATCGCGCTGTTCCGGCCGCTGGGCGCGCCGGGCCTGGCGCTGGCGACCGCGGCTGGTCTCTGGATCAAGGTCGCCGGCGTTTTCGCGCTCGCCCACCGCCGCGGCTGGACCGCGCCAGACGAGCGTTTGGTGGCGACCGTCGCGGCGACTCTCTTTGCCGCCGGCGCGCTTGCGCTTGCGTTGACGCTGGCCGACGGACCGCTGATCGCGCTCATGTCGCATCTGCCGCGCTTGGCTCGCGAAGCGCGATTTGCGGCGCTCGCCGTGATCGGGGCTGCGGTTTATTTCGCTGCGCTGGGCGCCGGGCTTCAGCTGACCCAGGCCATGCCGGCGGCTCTTCTCAAGCGTGCGCTTGGCGCGCTTCGGCTCGCCCGATGAGCCTTGCGATCTCGCTTGACGCGCGGGGCGGCCGTGTTTTCCAGTTCGCCGATGGAAGGAATTCCGATGAGCGTTGAGGCGCGCGACCTCGTGGTCGAGTTCGCCTACCGATACGGCCGCGCGCCGACGGTCAGCCGTGCGCCGGGCCGCGTCAATCTGATCGGCGAGCATACTGACTATAACGACGGATTCGTCATGCCGGCGGCGCTCGAATTCGCCACCCTGACCGCAGCCTCGCAACGCCCCGACCGGCGCCTCAGAGTTTATTCCATGATCATGGACGAGACGCGCGAGTTCGATCTCGATGCGCCCGGCGCCGCGAGCGGCGACTGGTCCGACTATGTCCTTGGCGTGGCGGTCATGCTCGAGATGAGCGGATGGCCCCTTTCCGGCGCCGATCTCATCGTCTGGAGCGACGTCCCGATCGGCGCGGGCTTGAGCTCCTCGGCCGCGCTCGAGGTCTCGGTCGCCCACGCGCTCCTGAGCCAAAGCGACCAGCCGTTCGATCCGGTCACGGTCGCCAAGATTTGCCAGCGGGCCGAAAATGATTTCGTCGGCATGCGCTGCGGGGTGATGGATCAATATATCGCCTGCTGCGGCGTCGCCGGCCATGCGCTCTTGATCGATTGCCGCAACCTCGCCTCGCGCAATGTCGCGATCGCGCCAAACCTGAGGCTGCTCATCGCCAACAGCGGGGTGCGCCATCAGCATGCGGGCGGCGAGTACAATTTGCGTCGCGAGGCGTGCGAGGAGGGCGTGCGGCTGCTCAGCAGCATGCTCGGGCCGATCAAGGCGCTGCGCGACGTAACGCCCGAGCAACTCGAAGCCAAACGCCGCAAGCTGCCCGATCTCATCTACCGCCGCTGCCGCCACATCGTCACCGAAAACGCCCGCGTGCTCGAGGCGGAGCGAGCGCTCGAGGCCGGCGATTTCGCCGCCTGCGGGCGCGCCATGAACGCTTCCCACGTCTCGATGCGCAACGACTTCGAGATCACCTGTCCCGAGGTCGACATGCTGGTCGGCCTCGCTCAGACGGTCGAGGGCGTCTACGGTTCGCGCATGACAGGGGGCGGTTTTGGCGGGTGCACGGTCAGTCTGGTCGAAGCGTCGGCGGTCGACAAGGCCTCGCAGATTCTGACCGACGGCTATCGCATCGCAACTGGCCTGGATACGGAAATCTTTGTCTGCGCCCCGTCCGACGGCGCGGGCCTGATCGCGGTTTGAGGGGGCAAGCGTGGCGAGCCCGAAGCTACACGGCGTTTCGCACCGCCGCTTCAATCCGCTGACCGGCGAATGGGTCCTGGTGTCCCCGCACCGGATGCAGCGTCCGTGGCAGGGCCAGCGCGAGCGGAAAACCGCGGCCGCTTCGCTGGCCCATGACCCGAACTGCTATCTTTGCCCGGGCGCCCTGCGCGCGGGCGGCGCCCGCAATCCCGATTACCGGCATACGTTCGTGTTCGACAACGATTTTCCGGCGCTCCAGGCGGACGCGCCGGCGAACCGGGAAAGCGACGGGCTGCTCATCGCCGAAGGCGAACCCGGAATGTGCCGCGTGCTCTGCTTTTCCCCGCGCCACGACCTCACGCTCTCCGGCATGGAGATCGCCGACATCGAGCGCGTCGTCGACGCCTGGATCGAGGAGACGAAGGTCCTCGGCAGTCTGCCCGATATCGCCTCGGTGCAGATCTTCGAGAATCGGGGCGAGATGATGGGCGCGTCGAATCCCCATCCGCATGGCCAGATCTGGGCCACTCGCCATCTGCCGAACGAACTGGAGAAGGAGGGCCGCCGCCAGGGCGATTATTTCCTGCAGCATGGCCGGCCGCTGCTCGTCGACTATCTCGAACAGGAGCTCCAGCACGGCGAACGCATCGTCTTCGTCAACGATGATTTTTGCGTTGTCGCGCCGTTCTGGGCGATCTGGCCGTTCGAGACGATGGTCCTGCCGCGCCGCCGCATCGGCGGATTCGACGAGATGAGCGCAGGCGAGAAGACGTCGCTGGCGCAGGCGCTGTCCCAACTGACCAAGCGCTACGACAGGCTGTTCGATACGCCGTTCCCCTATTCAATGGGCTTTCATCAGAAGCCGACCGACGGCGCGCTGCACGCCGAATGGCAGATGCATGCGCATTTCTATCCGCCGCTCCTGCGCTCGGCGACGATCCGGAAGTTCATGGTCGGTTTCGAAATGCTGGGCTCTCCCCAGCGGGACCTCACGCCAGAAGCCGCGGCGGCGCGGCTGCGGGAGGCGGCCGGATAAGCAGAGGGCGAGAGCGCTAGCTCCGCCTCGCGGGTCACACCGGGCGAACCGGTCCCGGATGTCTCGCAGTCGCGGGATCGGCGCTGACCAGTACGAGCCCTTCGACAATGGCCTGGGCGACCAGCATGCGGTCGAACGGGTCGCGGTGAATGGCAGGCAGCGCCGAAAGCGCCGCGGCGTGGGCGCCGGTCATTGGAAGCTCGGCATAGTTGTTATCAAACAGCGCTCGACGAAGCGACCTGACGTCGATGCGAAAATCATCCCGCCCCAGCCCAGCCTTGATCGCAACCTCCCACAGGCTCACCGAACTGAACGTCAGCTCGTTGTCCGGCTCCTCGATCAGCGTGCGTGCGGCGGCGGATAGCCTCCGGCTCTCAGCGACCGTCCAAAGCAGGACATGGGTGTCGAGCAGGAGCCTCACTTGTCGCCGTAGAAAAGCGTCTCGATTTGCTGCTGACCCATCGTGTCGAAGTCGTCCGGCACGGTGAACTGACCTTTCATGAAATCGAACCGCTTCGGCGCGGCTGGCGCTTCGACAGCGATGACCTTGACCAGCGGCTTGCCCGCCTTCGCGATGATGAACGGCTCCCCTTTCGCCGCCGCCTCCACCAGCCGGGAGAGATGGGTCTTGGCCTCATGTATGTTCACGGTCTTCATAGCGGCTCGATGAACTGAGTTCTGTTAGTTTAGTTCAAGCCTGCGCTACTGCAGAAGAGCGACGCCGCAGGTCAATCACTCCCGCCGCTCGTATTCCACGAATGCGAAGTCAGCCTCGTCGCGCGGTCCGCGATCCCCCGACTCGCGCTTGACCTCCCGCCATTGCTCGGGGTCGATCGGCGGGAAACGCACATCGCCCTCGGCGTCGAGCGCGACCTCGGTGATGAAGAGCCGGCTCGCGCGCTTGATCGTCTGCGCATAGATCTCGCCGCCGCCCGCGACAACGATCTGATCCGCGCCCATGAATCGGGCGCGTTCAGCGGCGAGATCGAGTCCGGCTTCGAGGCTATGGGCGACGAACACGCCAGGAGCGGCGAATGCGGGATCGCGGGTCACCACGATCATCTCGCGCCCGGGCAGCGAGCGGCCGATCGAATGAAAGTTCTTCCGCCCCATGAGGAGCGGCTTGCCCCAGGTCAGCGCCTTGAAGCGCTTGAGGTCGCTCGAGAGCCGCCAGGGGAGCCGATTGTTCGCGCCGATCACGCCGTTGCGCGCGACCGCCGCGACGAGGACGAGCGGGAAGGCCTTCACACCGCGACCGGCGCCCGGATCGCTGGCCACGGGTCGTAGCCCTCGAACGCGATCGCGTCGGCGTTGAGGTCGAAGATCGAGCCGACGTCGCCGAGCGTGAGCCTCGGCAGCGCGCGCGGCTCGCGGGCAAGCTGCGCGCGGGCCTGGTCCTCGTGATTGCGGTAAAGATGCGCGTCGCCGAACGTATGCACGAACTCCCCCGCCTCGAGCCCGCATTCGCGGGCGATGAGATGGGTGAGCAGCGCATAGCTCGCGATGTTGAACGGCACGCCGAGAAAGATATCGGCGGAGCGCTGATAGAGCTGGCACGAGAGCTTGCCGGCGTTCACATAGAACTGGAACAGGCAATGGCAGGGCGCAAGCTTCATGCGCTCGATCTCGGCCACGTTCCAGGCCGAGACCACCAGCCGGCGTGACTCGGGGTTGCGGCGGATCTCGTCGACGACCCAGGCGATCTGATCGTATGTCCGCCCGTCCGGTCCCTCCCAGGCGCGCCATTGCTTGCCATAGACCGGACCCAGATCTCCATGCTCGTCGGCCCACTCGTCCCAGATCGAGACCCCGTGGGCCTTGAGATAGGCGATGTTGGTGTCGCCGTGCAAAAACCAGACGAGCTCGCGTACGATCGACTTGAGATGCAGCCGCTTGGTGGTGACGAGCGGAAAGCCCTGCGCGAGATCAAAGCGAAGCTGCCGGCCGAACAGCGAGCGCACGCCGGTCCCGGTGCGATCCATTTTAACAGCGCCGCTGTCGAGCGCCTCGCGCAGGAGATTGAGATAGGCTTGCATGGCGGCGGGTCCTTTTCGCCTCACCGGCCGCCACGTCTATACCGATTCGGATTTCAGCGCGCGGCGGCTGATGGGGCGCCGCGCGGAGCTTTGGCGGGAGCCTTGTGCGTCAGTGCAGGCTTACGGTCTCCAGCTCATGCTCCCAGGCGTTGGCAATCGCCGCATCCTTGGAATCCGTCAGCATGATCGGGGAACCGTCAGCGCCGAGCAGCGCAAACAGCTTCAGTCCGGCCCGCATCGGCGGAGCCTGAGGGAAGAGCCGTGCGACGTCCTCGGAATCGATCGTCTTCACATAGGCGAGAGATCCGTCGCCAAGATGGGCGAATTCCTGTGGCGTCAGGTCTGGCGTGCTGGCCGTCACCTTGTTGCTTTCCGATCTCATCGCTGTACTCCACTCCATTTTCGGCGGTCGATTCGACCCGCCCGGCGCGCATTCCTTCAGTCGCGCGCCACTATTTTTATTGTCCGCACCAGCCGCTCGGGCTGCGGCCGGACGAGATCCACCGACAAGAGCCCTTGCGCGAGCTCGGCGCTCTTGACCTCAATCCCCTCGGCCAGGAGGAAAGCGCGCTGGAACTGCCGGGCGGCGATGCCGCGATGCAGATATTCCCGCGTCTTGTCCTCCCGCTGCCGGCCGCGGATCATGAGCTGGCTCTCCTCGATCGTGACCTCGATCTGGTCCTCGGAGAAGCCGGCCACGGCGACCGTGATGCGCAATCTTTCCGGCTCGCCGCCATTGGCCGCGATTCGCTCGATATTGTAGGGCGGATAGCCGTCCGTCCCGGTCTTCACAACCTTGTCGAGCGCCCGCTCGAGCTCGTCAAAGCCAAGCAGCAACGGAGAGCTCAGCGCCGTCACACGCACCATGTTCGAAGCCCCCGTTCAGGCGCTTCCCGGAATTTTCAGGCCTTTTAGGATAAGCGCCCGGTCCGGTTCTTGCCGTCAAACCATCCGGACCCATGCAAAGTTCCGGACCAGGTGGATATAAGGCCGACTATCCAACGTTCAAGACTGGCCGCAGTAGCGGAAGATCGCGCCTCGGCGAGGGTTTTCTGACAATTCTGTTAAAATGCTGCGCTCTAAATCTGAACCAATCGTTTATGTCTGGGCTGGAGGGCGAGAGTTATTGGCCAGAAGGACGCTGGCGTCAGGCAGGCTCGGAACCAAGCGTCAGTGCTTGGCCTGCGGCGCGAAATACTACGATCTCGGCCGCAAGCCGCCGGTTTGCTCACGCTGCGGGGCCAGCGCCGAGCCGAAGCGCGCGGCCGAACAGGCGATTTCCGGGGATACCGAGCCGCCGGCGCCCTCTACCGGAGCGGGCGCGCCGCCTCCGCGGCCGATCGGCCGCGAATGGTCGGGCGAGCAGGCGGCGGCGATCGACCAGGTCGGCCGATGGCTCAAGCAGGGCGAGCCGCAGGTGTTTCGCCTGTTCGGCTATGCGGGGGTCGGTAAGACGACGCTTGCCCGTCACATCGCGGAAGGCGCGCGCGGCGAGACGGCGTTCGCCGCCTTCACCGGCAAGGCTGCGCTGGTGATGCGATCGAAGGGCTGCGCGGCTGCGACGACCATCCATGCCCTCATCTACCGGGCGAGCGAGGGCGCGGAAGGCGCGCCCACTTTCACCCTCAACGCCGACGGGCCCGCCTCGAAGGCGGGGCTCATCGTGATCGACGAGTGCTCGATGGTCGACCCGGAGCTCGGGCGCGACCTCCTCTCCTTCGGCAAGCCGATCCTCGTGCTGGGCGACCCCTTCCAGCTGCCGCCCGTCAAGGGCGGTGGCTATTTCACCGACGGCGAGCCGGACGTGATGCTGACCCACATCCATCGCCAGGCGCAGGACAATCCGATCGTCCGCCTGTCCGAAATCGTCCGCTCGGGCGGCGAGCTTAGCCTCGGCGATTACGGCGAGACGCGCGTCATCCCGCGAGCCGCCCTCGATTCGGCTCAGGTGCTCAGCGCCGATCAGGTGCTGGTCGGCGTGAATCGCACCCGCCGCGCCTACAACCAGCGCATGCGGGATCTCAAGGGCTTCCGGGAGCCGTTGCCCGTCGCTGGCGACAGGCTGGTCTGCCTACGCAACGACCGCACGAAGGGCCTCATCAACGGGGGCTTATGGCGAGTCGAGAGCTTAAACGGGGTGAAAAAGGACTTCGTCAAGATGACCTTGCGCTCGGAGGACGAGGGGGCGCGCGCGACCGTCAAGGTCTCCGTTCTGAAGGCCTTCTTCGAGGGGACGGAAGGGGAGCTCGCCTATGCGCTGAGGCGGGAATCGGACGAGTTCGACTACGGCTATGCGCTCACCGTCCACAAGGCCCAGGGGTCGCAATGGGACGATGTGATGCTGTTCGACGAGAGCTTCGCCTTCCGCGAGCATCGGGCGCGCTGGCTCTATACCGGCCTGACCAGGGCGGCCCGGCGGCTCACAGTGGTGAGGTGACGGCCCCGGCGCCGATCGCCGCCGAATGACCCATCGACAATCGCCTCGCCGTGCTGGTAGAATTGACGTTGCGGCGCCGGAGACATTTCCCAGGAGACGCTCCCATGCGTATTTCCCTTGCGACAAGGGCGACGCGCGTCTGCGCCGCGGCGACGCTCGTCACCTCCCTCAGCCTCGCGCCTGCGTCCGCCCGGATGGGCGGCGGGCCGGTCGGGGCGCATTTTGCCCGACCAGCTTTTGGGGGCGGGCATTTCCCGCATATCGCGCCGCGCGGGTTCAACCCGCGCTTCGACCTTGGCCGTTCCGGCTTCAATCGCTTCGCCCCCAAGCGGTTTGATCACTTCGGATTCAACCGCTTCGGCGCCAACGGGTTCAATCGCTTCGGCGCCGGCCACTTCGGCCGCAACCAGCTTCTCATCGGCGGCTGGGGCGGTTGGGGTTGGGGCGGCGTTCCCGCTTCGGCTGGGCCCACGGCGCCAGTCATCGTCGGCGACGGCGCGCCGGTCATCATCAATGTCGGGGCCGATCCCGCTCCAGCCGCCGCCGCCGCGGGATACGGAGGGGCTTGCGTCATCCACAAGCTTATTTACGACAGCAGCGGCAAATATGTCGGTGAGCGGCAAAGCCCGCAGTGCTGACTGAAGCCGTCGCGCCGTCGCGCGTCGCCATTAGACAGCGCGTGGCTCGCCTTTGCGCTGAACCGTGAGGAGCGCTAGGTCCTTGAGCCGCGCCCCCTTGCCGGCGGCGCGGCGGCTTGCAGTAGGGAGACCAGCATGGACGTCGGTTTTATCGGCCTTGGCCAGATGGGCGGGGCGATCGCGCTCAATCTTGTCAAGGCGGGACATTCCGTCACCGTCTACAACCGCACCCGCGCCAAGGCGGAGGCGCTGGCGTTAGAAGGCGCGGAGATCGCCGAAAGCCCCGCCGACGCGTGCCGTCGCCCCGTCGTGATCACCATGCTCGCCGACGACGACGCGGTCGGAACGGTCCTTTTTGGAAGCGGAGAGGGGCTCTCGACGCTAAGCCCAGAGCGCCATCCATATCTCGATGAGCACGATCAGCGTCGCGCTCTCCGACCGGCTGGCGCAGGCGCATCGAAACGCTGGTCAAATGTATGTCGCCGCGCCCGTGTTCGGGAGGCCTGAGGCGGCGGCGGCGGCGAAGCTGTTCGTCGTGGCGGCAGGCGCCGAAGCGACGCTCGCCCGCTGCCAGCCATTGTTCGACGCCATCGGCCAACGAACCTTTATCGTCGGCGACAAGCCGTCCGCGGCGAATCTCGTCAAGCTCAGCGGCAACTTCCTCCTCGCCGCGATGATCGAATGTTTGGGCGAGGCCTTCGCGCTCACTCGCAAAGGAGGGATCGACCCTCATCGCTATCTCGAAGTCCTCACAAACACCCTGTTCTCGGCGCCCGCCTACAAGACCTACGGGACGATCATCGCCAACGAACAATATGAGCCCGCGGGCTTCAAGATGGCGCTGGGCCTGAAGGACATTCGCCTCGCGCTGGCGGCGGCCGATACGCTCGCGGCGCCGATGCCGGTCGCGAGCCTGGTTCACGATCATTTTCTGGCTGGCGTGGCCCGAGGCGCAGGCGATTCCGACTGGTCGGGGCTCGCGCGTCTCGCCGCCGCGAACGCGGGTCTTTGAGCGAGCCGCTAAGGGAATCGCGGCGAGGGTCGAGCGCGCGCCAGACTTGTCTCAAGCCGGAAACTGGAGCAGGCTTTGCCTTGGGGCTCGCGGTCGTCGGCGGATGGTGGTCAAAAACCAGCTTGGCGCTTTCGATCTGGCGGCAATCCGGGGAAAAGCGCGATGGTCACGCTCAGGCATAGTGCAATCGCCGCAGCCGCGTGCGCCGCAGCTTCGCTCGCGGCTCTGGCCGACGAGCAAAAACAAGCGCCGGCGCAGCAGGCCTATACGCCGCGACTGAACTCGCTGATGATCCTGACGCAACTCGGACACTTCAAATTGTGGTACGCGGGCGCGGTGCAGAACTGGCCCCTCGCCAATTATGAATTGATCCAGATCCGAGCCAACGTCGTCGACGCGAAGAGGCTTTACCCAAACAATTCCAAATCGGACATGACCATGATGAACCCGGCGGCCGACGAGCTCGGCAAGGCCATCGAGGCGAAGGACTCAGCGAAATTCGCCCGCTCCTTCAGCAAGCTGACAGACGCATGCAACGATTGTCACGAAGCGAGCGGGGTCGGTTTCATCCAGATCCGGGTCCCCAGATTGTCGCCGATCGAGACCTCCCCGTTCAGCGACGAGTCGTTCTCGGGCAAGTGACGGCGCGGCGTTCGCGCCGGCCCCCGGCTGCCTTCGCCCTGAAGCCTCAGCCATTCGATGAACCGCCGGAAGCTCGCGCGTCTTGCGAAAAACCTGCTTCCACTCTTGGCCCGCCGCATTGCGGCGCCTGCGCTCATGGACCGTTCAGGAACCGCAAGTAGAACGCCGCGAACACCAGGACGATCCCGACATTCACCATCAGCCGCTCCCAGAACCGGTTCTTGAAGAACAGGATGTCCACGCTGACCACGACCGCTACCAGCGCGAGCACGTAAAGCGCGATGACCGTTTGTCTTCCCATCGTTCCTCTCTACTGCGTGCGACCCCCGACGCCATCCCAGCCCTGGAACACTAGAGGCCAACCACCTCGCTTGATCGATGCTCGCGACTCGCAAACTCCCCGGACGGACACCGGAGCCTTAGGCGATTCGGTTGAAGCGCCTAAGGCTCTACTTCTCTGATTTCGCGCGCTTCGCACCGCGTCCTAAGCGCCGACGGTCGCGATGCGCAAATTGTTGGTGGCGCCCGGGGTGCCGAACGGCACGCCGGCGACCACGATGATGCGCTCGCCCTCGCCGGCGAAGCCCTCGATATAGGCGTGGCGGCAGGCGCGATCGGCCATGTCGCGCTCGTCGCGCGCATCGTCGGTGATGACCGGATGCACGCCCCAGACGACCGCGAGGCGCCGCGCCACGGCTTCGATCGGAGTCAACGCCAGAATGGAGGAGCGCGGCCGCTGACGGGCGATGCGAAGGCCGGTCGAGCCCGAACTCGTCCAGGCGCAGATCACTTTGAGATCGAGGGTTTCGGCGACGTCGCGCGTCGCCTCGGCGATCGCGTCCGCGCCCGTCGCCTCAGGCGCTGCGCGCTGCGCCTCGATGATCGAGGGATAGATCCCCTCCGATTCCACCGCTTCCGCGATGCTGTTCATGGTCGCCACCGCCTCGCGCGGATATCGGCCCGAGGCGCTTTCCGCCGACAGCATGATGGCGTCCGCGCCCTCGAACACCGCGGTCGCGACGTCCGACACTTCGGCGCGCGTCGGCACCGGCGCGGAGATCATCGACTCCAGCATCTGCGTCGCCACGACGACAGGCTTGCCGAGCCGGCGCGCGAGTCTGGTCAGGGTCTTCTGGATGCCGGGCACGCGCTCGAGCGGCATTTCCACGCCGAGGTCGCCGCGCGCGACCATTAGCGCGTCGGCGACGGCCATGATCTCGTCGATGCGCTCAACCGCCTGCGGCTTCTCGATCTTGGCCATCACCAGGGCGCGGCCCTTGGCGATCGTCTTGACCTCGACGACGTCCTCGGGACGCTGCACGAACGAGAGCGCGATCCAGTCGATATTCTCCTCGAGCGCCGCGGCGAGGTCGGCGCGGTCCTTGTCGGTCATGGCGGAGGTTGGAATGGTCGTGTCGGGCAGGCTCACCCCCTTCTTGTCCGACAGCCGTCCCGCCACTTCTGCGACGGTCGAAGCGCGTCCCGGCGCAGCATCGAGAACGCGCAGCAGCACCTTGCCGTCGTCGATCAGAATCCGGTGGCCGGGCGCGAGCGAACTCAGGATTTCCGGATGCGGCAGATAGACGCGCGAAGGTCCGCCGAGCGACGGGTCGCCATCGAGAGCGAAGATGTCCCCCTTGCGCAGGTCCACGGCGCCGCCGGCGAAGGCGCCGAGCCTCAGTTTAGGTCCCTGCAGATCGACGAGGACGCCGATCGGGCGGCCGGTTTCTTCCTCAAGCGATCGAATCATCGCCACCCGCTCGCGCATGACGTCATGCGAGGCGTGGCTCATGTTGATGCGGAAGACGTCGGCGCCGGCGGCGAACAGGTCCGCGATGGTCTCGCGGTCGCTCGAGGCGGGGCCGAGGGTGGCGATGATCTTGACGCGGCGGCGACGAGCCTGCACTTGATGTTCCTCCCACGACTCGGCGATTGCCGCCGTGCTCGTTTTTGCCTGGCGAGGCCGCGAACCGGCCTCCGCGGATCAGGGGTTCGCCTGGTCGGTCAGTTGCACCGTCCAGCTTTTGGCGTCCTTGCCGGTGTCGACTTCGAAGAAGCCGGTGCGGTTGAAGCCGCGGACAAAGCAATCCTGCCGGCCTACGATCTTGAACTCGCGATCCGACGTGCACATGAAGATCTTGCCCTTCCACTCGCCGCCGCGCTCGTCCATTGCATAGAGATAGTAATATTGCGCGGCCAGGGCGCCGCGCAAAAGCGTCACGCAATCGAGCGATTTGAGATTCCACCAGCCTTCGCTGACCCAGCCCTGGCCGTCGGTATAACCGATCGCGACGCTGACCCGGTTGTTGGTGTTATTGCACATGCGCAAGTCTGCAAGCGCGGGAGCGGCGGCGCAAAGCGCCACGCCCAGCGCGGAGAGCGCCAGCAGCCGTCCTGCAATTCTGTCCATGTTCATGCGGTGGAAGGGTGTTGCCGCGCGTCATATTCGACGCGAAAGCAGCGCTGTCAACAGGCGCCTCTCCGCAGGGCGCGCGCTCCGACCGGGCGTCCGCGCGTTCACCTGGCTGTCATCCGAGCGTCAACGTCTCGTCATCGCGCTGGCGACAGAGCGTCATCCTGGCTCGCTAAGTAGCGGCGTCTACCTCTCTAGCGGGGGCGTGTGGCCCGGGACGCCGCACGCCAAGGAGCAACTGATGTCACGAACAATCGGCGTTTCTCTTTTCGCTCTCCTCGTCGCCAGCTCGGCGCAAGCTCAGCAAATCGGCGACGTGTTCTATATCGACCTTGAAAACCACAATTTCACGCAGCCGTCAGGCGCGAATAGCCCTGAACAACTCCTCGGCAATTCCGCCGCGCCGTTCCTCAACAGCCTGATTACGCCGGGCAATCCCAACGCAGCGATGACGTCGTACGCGAGCAACTATCAGAACGTGCCTGGCGTTCATCCTTCCGAGCCGAATTACGTTTGGCAGGAGTCAGGGATGCACGGACCGCTCAACGACAGCGATCCCTATCCGAAGAACATCGTCAACGCGCCGAATTTAAGCGCCCTTCTCCAGACCAAATACGGCGCCTCGGGTTGGAAGTCGTACCAGGAGGACATCGACCTTGTCCCCAACAGCGGGTCGGTCAATCAGCCCGGCAAGAACACGCTGACCAGCGCGGTCGCGCCGCAGAATCAGTGGACCGTGCCGACAAGCTCGTTCTCAGGCACGTCCGCCGACTACACCAACCCATACAATGGCTCACATCAGTATAACTTTGCCGCCAAGCACGACGGGCAGCTCTTCTTCACCGCCACGAACGGCGGAACGGCCACAGCCCCGGACACCTCGCCGAGCAACCCCGAGGCGCCGCACTACGCCCCATTGCAGCAGCTTCAAACCAACCTCAACAGCAATACGGTTGCGCGCTACAATCTGATCACGCCGGATCAGTACAATGACATGCATACCGCGCTGAACACCGACTTCACCTATGACGGCGTCACCTACAAGGCCGGAACGGATTCCGAGCAGATCGCGCAAGGCGACAATTTCCTGTCGATGATCGTTCCGGAAATCGAGGCCTCTCAGGCGTTCAAGGATAACGGCATGATCGTGATCTGGAACGACGAGACTGAGGGCGAGGGCGCGGTCGACACCGCCGGCTACACGAGCACCGAGATTGTCATCTCGCCGCTCGCCAAGGGCAACGCTTACACTAATGACATCTACTACACCCACTCCTCCGATGTGGTCACCCTGCAGAACATATTCCGAGTCGAAGCCGACGGGCCCTATCTCGGCGGCGCCGGGGGCGCGGCTGACTTGAGCGATCTGTTCAAGCCCGGCGCGATCCCCTCCACCGTTCCCGAGCCGTCGACCTGGGCGATGCTGCTGCTCGGTTTTGCGGGATTGGCTGGCGCCAGCGCCTATCGCCGGAAGCTCGGCGGCGTGGTCAAGCCTGCGGTTGCATGCTGACGCGGCCTCGGGCGTAGCATCGCAACAGGGGTCGGTCGCCAGCCGGCCCCTGTTTTCGGCTGGCGTCAGACCTTGCGCTCGAACCGCCAGTCGGGGCGCGCGGCGCGGATCATCATCACCTCGCCCAGCGCCTGGCGCGTCAAAAGCCCAATGATCGTGCCCGCCGCGTCAGTGACGTAGAGCGCCGCGCCTTTCGGATCCTGCAGGCGCTCGATGAGGCCCTCGACCGGCGCCGAGGCGCGAACGCTCTCCACGCCCGAGCGCATGAACCTGGCTGCCGGCTCCTCGCGCCCATGCTCGCGGACGGCCTTCAGGATGTCGTCGCGCGTCAGCAATCCGGCCGGCTTCCTGAACGCGTCGACGACCGGGAATTCCTGCTGCGCCGTCGCCAGCAGCGCGTCGACCGCCTGGCCGAGATTGGCGTCGATCGAGAGCGGCGTGAAGCGGGTCTCCATCGCGTCGCCGACGCTCACCCCCTTGAGAGCCTCGTGCGCGGCGCTCATCTGCGCTTCGGCGGCCGCGGCGATATAGACGAAGATGGCGATGAACAGGAGCAGCGGGTTGCCGAACAGGCCGAGGAAGCCTAGGCCGAAAGCCGAAGCCTGTCCGATCCTCGCCGCGATCTCGGTAGCCCGTGGGCCGCCGACCCGCATCGCCACCAGCGCATGCAGGACGCGCCCGCCATCCATCGGAAAGGCGGGGAGCAGGTTGAAGACGGCGAGAAAGATGTTGGCGATCGCGAGGCGCCCGACGAGCGAGAGGTTGGGATTGTCGATCTGCGTCAGCTCGTCGGGATGGATCGATCCGACGAGTGCGATCAGCACGAGGCCGATCACGAGATTGACCGCGGGACCAGCGAGCGCGACGACCAGCTCCTGCGCGGGGTCGCTTGGCAGGCGCTGCAAGCTGGCCACGCCGCCGATCGGCAACAACGTCACCTCCGGCGTCGCGATCCCATAACGCCGGGCGGCCGTGATATGGCCGAATTCATGCAGCACCACGCAGACGAACAGGAGCACGATGAAGAGGGTGCTGTCGAGCGCGGCCGCCGGGCCACCCCTGCTCCAGGCGCTGAAAGCGATCCAGGCGAGGAACAGGATGAAGGTGATGTGAATCTTGACCGCTGTTCCGCCGACACTGCCAATGGTGATCGACCATCGCATCATTCGGTCTCCTGCTGCGTCGCTTCATTCTAGCGCCAATCGCGCCGTCTCGACGACAATTCACAAATCGCGGATGATCGGGCCATGAAACGCTTTGTCCTCGGTTGCCTCGCCGCCTCAGCCGCCACGTTCATCGCGCCCCCGGCGCGCGCCGACTTCGCCTCCTGCGTCGGCTCGCTCAAAGCCGAGGCCGCGCGCGACGGGATTTCCGCTCACACCCTCAGCGTCGCCTTCAACGGACTCGAGCCGGACATGAAAGTGCTCGATTTCCAGGGGCAGCAGCCGGAGTTCAAGACGCCGGTCTGGGACTATGTCGATGGCCTCACCGGCGACGACCGGGTCGCCGACGGCAAGGCGGCGATGGCGGCGCAGGCGCGCGCGCTTGCTCCGCGCGGAGGAGCAATTCGGGGTCAGCCGCTACATGCTGGCGGCGATCTGGGGGGTGGAGTCGCGTTTCGGCCAGAAGATGGGCGCCCGCCCGCTCGTCCAGTCGCTGACCACGCTCGCCTGCTTCGGCGGGCGCGCCAGTTATTTCCGCTCCGAACTGATGGCGACGCTCAAGATCATCGACCGCGGCGACGTGCCGGCCGACAAGCTCAACGGATCGTGGGCGGGCGCGTTCGGGCAGACCCAGTTCATGCCCTCGACCTTCCTGCGCCTTGCGGTCGACTTCGAGGGCGACGGGCGCCGCGACATCGTCGATTCGGCGCCCGACGCGCTGGCGTCGACCGCCAATTATCTGCGCAAGTCGGGCTGGCGCCCGGGGCTCGCATGGGGCTTCGAGGTCAAATTGCCGGACGGCTATTCGGGACCGTCGGGACGAAGGGCGAAGCAATCCATGTCCTTCTGGGCCGCGCGCGGCGTGACCCGCATCGACGGGCGCCCGCTCGGGGGCGGCGACGCCGGACTGCTCCTGCCCGCCGGACGCGACGGGCCGGCCTTTCTGGTGACGCGCAATTTCGACGCCGTCTATGCCTATAACGCCGCCGAATCCTACACGCTCGCGGCCTGCGTGCTCGCCGATCGCCTCGCTGGCGGACGGGGCATCGTCACCCCCTGGCCGACTGACGATCCGCTCCTGCCGCTCGATGGGCGAAAGCAAGTGCAGGCGCTCCTGGCGAGGCGCGGCTATGACGTCGGCGGCGCCCCGGACGGCGACATCGGGACCAAGAGCAAGGCCGCGATCGCCGATTTCGAGAGCCGCGCGGGCATGCCGGTCAACGGCCGCGCCTCGGTCAAGGTGCTCGAGGCGCTGAAGAGGTAAGGAGCCTGCGCGCGGCCACAGCCTCAGCCAGACTTCGCCAAAAAATCGTCCTTCTGCTGCGCCATGCTTCGCGTGGGGAGCGCGTTTCCGCTTCCCAAACGATGGACCAACGCTTGGAGACCGTTTGTGCAGAAGTTTCGTACCGCTGCTCTCATCGGCGCCGTTGTTCTCGCGGCGGCCGGACTTGCCGGCGCAAGCGCAGGCGAGCTTGCCAGGACCCATATCCTCACCGTCCGCCTGCCGGACGGCTCGATCGAGCAGATCCGCTACCTCGGCGATCGGCCCCCGCAAATCCACTGGACCCAGGACCCAGCGCCGCTGTTCTGGCCCGGCATCGAACGGGTGGACATGAATTCGCCCTTCGCGGCTCTCGACCGCATGTCGGCCGAAATGGACCGCGAAGCGCAGGCGCTTCTGAACCAGACGGCCAGTTTGCAGGATTCCGCCATTGGCTTCCCCGACCCCCTGGCGCTGATCGATTCGGGCCGGCTCGCGCCGGGCGCGCGCAGTTTCTCCGTCGTCTCGACGCTTTCCGGCGGCCACATGTGCAGCCGCAGCGTCGAGGTTTTCCCCTCGCCCGACGGCGGCCGGCCAAGGATCGTGATGCGGACCTCGGGCGATTGCGGCGGCGGCGCTCGCGGCTCCCTGCCCTCGGCGAACCAACCGCGCGGCGAGCCCGTCCGCATGAGGCACGGCCTGATCGAGGTCAACGCCGGGCCTGGCGAGATCCTCGCGCCGGACGCCGCGAGCGACCGTATCGCAGTCAGGTGAGAGCCTCAGAGATCGTCAAGCCGTCGCAAGGCGCGCCATAAGCCCGCCCGCGGCGGCTGGCGCGACGCTCGCGCGGTCCAAGGCTTGGTTGGGTGCGCCTCCGTCGGGCAAGGCTATTTCGCGTCCCTCGCTTGACACTGTTATTTCCCGGCCTCAATTTGGCCCTCGGGCGGCGAAATTCACCAATTTCGCGCTGGGGGAAAAACAATGAAGTTCCATGCCTTTGTCGCCGGCGCTGCGTTCGCCGCATTGACTTCGATCGCCCACGCCGCGGTCATCGAGCGCACTTTCGATGTCACCGCTTCGGGCTTCGACACCCTGATCACCGGGCCCTCCACGCCGGCGCCCGTCGATCCGGTCGACCTCAATTTCACGCTCCTCTTCGATCCCACGGTGTCGGTGACGTCGGCGTCCACGGCCGGCCTTACGATCAATTCATTTAATCTTCCCAATCCACCCTATTCACTGGCGTACACTTACGACAGCGTGAACGGATATCTCGTCGTGGCGACTTATCCGGGCGTCGACAGCTGCTTGAATGGGAGCGCTTCGTATTGCGTCACCCTCTATGATCCCGCGGGCGCGGCTCCGGGCGCGTATGGGGCCCAACAGACAACGGCCCCGGGCGGCGTTTGGGTGACCGGGAACGTTTCGGTGACGGCAAGCGCGATCGGTACGGTCCCCGAGCCCTCGACCTGGGCGCTTATGCTCATCGGCTTTGGCGGCGTCGGCTGGCTCGCGTCCCGGCGCCGGCGGGTCGACGAAATAGTAAGTCAAATATAACGCCGGCGCGCCGCCCCGAGCGAGGGCGCATCGCCTTCAGGTGATCACTGTCGGCGCCTTGCGTCCGGTGCGCTTCTCGATTTCCGCCAGACTACGCGACAGCGCGATTAGAGGGCCAAGCGCCGCCTGTGTCTCCTGATCGAGCTTGCCGGACGCCGGCTCGTAATGCTCGATATAGACGCGCAGCGTCGCGCCGACCGTCCCTGTCCCGGAGAGCCGGTAGACGATGCGCGCGCCGCCCTCGAACATCACTCGGATGCCCTGATCGGTCGCGTCCGAGCCGTCGACCGGATCGTGATAAGCGAAATCATCCGCCGCCTCGACCTTGTGCGCGCCGAAGCTCTTGCCTGGAAGCGTCGCCGTCGCCTCGCGCAACGCCGCCATCAGGCCCTTGGCGGCGGTCAGATCGATCTCCTCGTAGTCGTGGCGGGTGTAATAGTTGCGCCCATAAGTCCGCCAATGTTCGCGCACCAAGTCGAGCACGGACATGCGGCGTTTGGCGAGGATATTGAGCCAGAACAGGACCGCCCACACCCCGTCCTTCTCGCGGATGTGGTTCGAGCCGGTGCCGAAGCTTTCCTCGCCGCAAAGCGTCGCGAGATTGGCGTCGAGCAGGTTGCCGAAGAATTTCCAACCCGTCGGGGTCTCGTAGGCCTTGATCCCGAGCTTGGCGGCGACCCGGTCGGCGGCGGCGCTGGTCGGCATCGAGCGCGCGACTCCCGCAAGCCCCTTCGCATAGCCCGGCGCACAGTCGGCGTTGGCGGTGAGGATCGCGAGCGAATCGGACGGCGTCACATAGGCTCCGCGCCCGAGGATCATGTTGCGGTCGCCGTCGCCGTCCGAGGCCGCGCCGAAGTCGGGCGCGCCCGGCGACATCATGAAGTCGTAGAGGTCCTTGGCGTAGGTCGGATTGGGATCGGGGTGATGGCCGCCGAAATCGGGCAGCGGCGTCCCGTTCACCACCGTTCCGGCGCCCGACTTCAGCTCGTCCTCGAAGATGGCGTGCGCGTAAGGCCCGGTGACGGCGTGCAGCGCATCGTAGCGCATGCGGAAGCCCGAGGCGAACAGGGCGCGGATCGCGTCGAAGTCGAACAGCGTCTTCATCAGCGCGAGATATTGCGTGACCGGGTCGATGATTTCGATCTCGGTCCCCTCGACCTTGACCGTCCCCAGGCGATCGATGTCGACATCGGCGGCGTCCGAAATCTTGTAGGCGGCGATCGTCTTTGTATGGGCGAAGATCGCCTCGGTGACGCCCTCCGGCGCGGGTCCCCCGGCGCCGATATTGTATTTGACGCCAAAATCGCCGTGCGGCCCGCCGGGATTGTGGCTCGCCGACAAGATTATGCCGCCAAAGGCATGGAGCGCGCGGATCAGGGCCGAGACGGCGGGAGTCGAAAGGATGCCGCCCTTACCCACGACGACGCGGCCGAAGCCGTTCGCCGCGGCGATCTTGATCACGATCTGGATCGCCTCGCGGTTGAAGAAGCGGCCGTCGCCGCCGAGCACCAGCGTCTTGCCTTGAAAACCCTCAAGCGAATTGAAAGTCGACTGGATGAAGTTTTCGAGGTAGTGGGGCCCCTGGAAGACCGTGACCTGCTTGCGCAGACCCGAGGTGCCTGGCCTTTGGTCGGCGAACGGCTTGGTGGCGACGGTCCGGATCATCGGCGTTCTCCCATCGGCTGCGGGAATTTTCCAGGCGCAGGCACTCTAGGCGCCAAGCGCGGCGTGGGCAACGCCCGGGCTCCCGTTAACGTCTGGCAACGAATTGTGAAACTTTTACCCGCACAGATGAGGTAAGACGGCGGCGCAGCGTTCGCATAAGCAGCGACAATTCGCCCGGGGAGCTTTCGCAAGATGGCGCGCAGGCATTTTGGCACCGACGGCATTCGGGGACGGGCCAACAGCGAGATCACCGCCGACGTGGCGCTGAAAGTGGGCCAGGCGGCCGGGCTCGCCTTTCGCCGCGGCGACCACCGCCATCGGGTGGTGATCGGCAAGGACACCAGGCTCTCGAGCTACATGATCGAATATGCGCTGGTCGCGGGCTTCGCTTCCGTCGGCGTCGACGTTCTGCTGCTCGGCCCCGTCCCGACGCCGGCGGTCGCGATGCTGACCCGCTCGATGCGCTGCGATCTCGGCGTGATGATCTCCGCCTCGCACAATCCTTACGAGGACAACGGCATCAAGCTGTTCGGGCCGGACGGCTTCAAGCTCTCCGACGCGCTCGAGACGCGCATCGAGGCGCTGATGGACGGCGACGTCGCGCCGATGCTCGCCCGCTCCGCCGATCTCGGCCGCGCCCGGCGCATCGACGACGTCCAGGCGCGCTACATCGAATACGCCAAGCGGACGCTGTCGCGCGACGTGTCGCTCGACGGCCTGCGGGTGGTCGTCGACTGCGCCAACGGCGCGGCCTACAAGGTGGCGCCCGAGGCGTTGTGGGAGCTCGGGGCCGAGGTGATCCAGATCGGGGTCGAGCCGAACGGGCTCAACATCAATTTCGAGGTCGGCTCGACCGCGCCCGAGGCGCTGAGCCGCAAGGTGCGCGAGATGCGGGCCGATATCGGCATCGCGCTCGACGGCGACGCCGACCGGATGATCCTCATCGACGAGAAGGGCCATCTGATCGACGGCGACCAGGTGATGGCGGTGATCGCCGAGCTGTGGCGCGACGAGGGCCGGTTGTCGAAGCCCGGCGTGGTCGCCACGGTGATGTCGAATCTGGGGCTCGAGCGGCATCTGGCTGGCCTGGGATCTAACGCTCGAGCGCACCGCGGTCGGCGACCGCTATGTGATCGAGCGCATGCGCGAGAAGGGCTTCAATGTCGGCGGCGAGCAGTCGGGCCACATCATTCTGTCCGACTATTCGACCACCGGCGACGGCCTGGTGGCGGCGATGCAGGTGCTGGCGGCGGTGCGCAAGTCCGGCAGGCCGGCGAGCGAGGTGTGCCGGCGGTTCGAGCCCGCGCCGCAGGTTCTGCGCAACGTCCGCTTCAAGGGCGGCAGGCCGCTCGACAATCCGGCGGTGGCGAAGGCGATCGCGGCGGCGCGGGAGCGGCTCGGCGATCGCGGCCGGCTCCTGGTGCGCCCGTCCGGCACCGAGCCGGTGATCCGGGTGATGGGGGAGGCGGACGATCAGGCGCTGGTCGACGCGCTCGTCGGCGAAGTCTGCCAGGCGATCGCCAGCGCCGCCTGAGCGCCCGCGGGGCGGCCCCGCCCTTAGCGGGCTGCGTCCTGGGCGATCCAGTAGGCGAGCGCTTGGGTGAGCTGCCGCACCCGGTCGCGGTTCGATTGTTCGATCATCGTCTGGTCGCTCGTCATGGGATAGTAGGACGAGGTCGCCCGCACCGGCATTTCCACGCCGTTGATGGTCGCGACGCCTTGGATGTTGTCATATGACGAACCGGCCGGCCCGTTCGCCCCGACGTTCGACCCGAGGGTCAGGTAGTCGATCTGAACGGACACGTTGGCGCTCACGCCCCGCGCCGCGAGATTTCGAGCGATCTGACCGGGCAGGGCCTCCGCGACCCACTGGGCGGTCGGTTCGCCAGCGTTTGCCGCGAGCGGCGCGACGTCCACACGAACCCCGCCGGGCGAAGGAATGCGGCGTGCGAGCGCGCCGGGAGACGGGGCGATGGCGGTAAGGGCCATCGCGCCGAGCGCCGCGATCACAACCCGGCGCACAAGTTTGGACTTGGACATGATCACACCCATACGCTCCGGCCTTACGTCACATGGGCGAGTCTGGGTCGAGCCACAAGAGGCGCGCTCGCGACGAAAGTCTAAAGAATTCTTAACTCCACGAAAAAAATCCTGCTTTTAAATTTTTCGAATCACCGTAACATGTCACCGTCGTCAACCAGCCGAAAGGAGGTGATCCAGTGTCTCATTGTCTTCCGCCCCGCGTGATCGACGAGGCCTGGGTTATTGTCCGTGCGAAGGAATTTCGCGCATAGCACTCGCTAGGCAAGAACTCTAGGGCGCCAGCGAGCTAGCGTGGGCGCGACAATGGAAGGGCCGTTCCCCCAAGGAGCGGCCCTTCTCATTTTTGCGAGGACGCGGGATCCGGTGACCTTGGGGGTCAAGAACCCGAAAGACCGACAAGGCTTTCTGATTTATGCCGTCGCGCCGGCGCTATCCTGCCCAAATCTGGCCGCTGTTTTGCTTCGATTTCGGGGCCCGCTTCGACCCTCCGCCCCTGCAACCTGCGTTTAGCGACCGCCCGCGGTTGGAAAGTTTGTGCCAGCGCCGGCAATCAGGTAGATTGCGGAATGGGGGCAGGCCCCGGTCCGGACGAGTCCGATGCTTGGGTTTCGTGGTCCGAATCCCCATATCCCGTGCCTGCCATCGCGGCTTTGCCGGGATAGCCGCCAGAAAAGGCCAGCAGAATGGATTTCCTCAAGCCACGGTCGCACCGCATGAACCGCCGCCGACGCATCTACGAAGGCAAAGCCAAGGTCCTCTACGAGGGCCCGGAGCCCGGCACCCTCATCCAGTATTTCAAGGACGACGCGACCGCCCTCGACGGCAAGAAGCATGAGGTGATCGAAGGCAAGGGCGTTCTCAACAATCGAATCTCGGAATATGTCTTCCAGCGCCTGAACGACATTGGCGTGCCGACCCATTTCATCCGCCGCATCAACATGCGCGAGCAATTGATTCGCGAGGTCGAGATCATTCCGCTCGAGGTCGTGGTGCGCAATGTCGCGGCGGGATCGCTGTCCACCCGGCTCGGCCTCGAGGAAGGCACGCAACTGCCGCGGTCGATCATCGAGTTCTATTACAAGAACGACCAGCTCCACGATCCGATGGTGTCGGAAGAGCACATCACCGCCTTCGGCTGGGCGGCGCCGCAGGAAATCGACGACATCATGGCGCTGGCGATTCGGGTCAACGACTTTCTGTCGGGACTGTTCCTTGGCGTCGGCATCCGGCTGGTCGATTTCAAGATCGAAACCGGCCGCTTGTGGGAAGGCGAGACGATGCGGATCGTGCTCGCCGACGAGATCAGTCCCAACTCGTGCCGCCTCTGGGACGTCAAGACCAACGACAAGATGGACAAGGACCGCTTCCGCAAGGATCTTGGCGGCATGGTCGAGGCCTATACCGAGGTCGCGCGCAGGCTTGGCGTCGTGCAGGAGAACGAATATTCGCGCGCCGCCGGCCCAAGGCTGGTGAAATAGCGCGGCGACGGTCAGAGGTCGACGGGTTTAGGCCCTGCACGGGTTCGCTCCCTCCGGGGCGAATCACCCGGGGCGAATCTCCGTGATCGGCAGCGGGGCGCCAGGCGATCCGGCAGGGAGGCCGTCATGTCCGATAGCGTGACCACCGAACGTTCCGTCACATGCGTTCGCCTGCGCGCGGGTGAGCCGTTCGTCGGCAAGCAGGGCTTCACCTACGCGGCTGCGATTTCCGCCGAGACCGCGGGCGCGTCGGCCATCCATATGCAGCTGCTTGACCGTCCCGCCCGGCGCTCGCGCCAAGGCGCACAAGCACGAAGCGCACGAGACGGCGCTGTACGTGCTGAGCGGCGAGGTGGGCATGTATTACGGGGAAAAGCTCGAGAACCATATGGCCACGCGCGCCGGCGATTTTGTCTACATTCCCGCCAACACGCCGCACCTGCCCTACAATCTGAGCCAGACCGAGCCGGCGACAGCCGTGATCTCGCGCACCGACCCCAACGAGCAGGAAAGCGTCGTCATGCTGCCCGAGCTGGACGCGATCCGCCTTTAAGCCATCGCCTCGCGATAGCGCGTTGGACTTGACGGCGCACGGTCTCACGGCCTGACATTCGGTCCGCTTTCTAAAAGCAAATTTTTCTGCGCCGCGAAAAGCGGTGAAAAAAATTATGCGGGAGACGCGCCATTGCCGCTCACCAAGGCTCAGCATCTCGATCCCGGCGCCGGACCAAAGCGCATCCTCGCGCTCGACGGCGGCGGCATCCGGGGCGTTCTGACGCTCGAATACCTCGAGGTCATCGAGGCCCTTCTGCGGCAGCGGCGGAACGATCCGAACCTGCTGCTCAGCGACTATTTCGATCTCATCGGCGGCACCTCGACCGGCTCGATCATCGCCGCCGGCCTCGCCTGCGGCATGACGGTTAAGGCCATCAAGGCAGCTTTACTACGGCCTTGGCGCGAAGGTCTTCGTGCCGACCGGGCTCGGCCTCGTCGTGCCGAAGTTCCAGACGCCGGCGCTGCAGAAGGCGCTCGACGGCGCGCTCGGGGCGGACACCACGCTCGACAGCGACAGGATCCTGACCGGGCTCATGATCATGACCAAGCGTCTCGACACCGGCAGCCCTTGGCCCTTGAACAATGGCGGGCGCGGGCGCTACGCGGCGCAGGACGGCGCTCTCCGGCTCACTCAGATCGTTCGCGCCAGCACGGCCGCGCCGACCTATTTCGACCCCGAGCGGGTCCAGATCTCGGCGCGCGACGGCTCGGTGGTCGATGGCGAATTCGTCGATGGCGGCGTCAGCCCCTTCAACGATCCGGCGCTGCAACTCCTCATGCTGGCGGCGCTGGAGGGCCACGGCTTCCAATGGCGAACGGGCAAGGATCAGCTGCTGCTCATCTCGGCGGGAACAGGAACCTACAGGCCGGGGCCGCAGGCGCCAGGGCTCCTCGACAAGTTCGCGGCGGGCCAAGGCTTGCGGGCGTTGCAATCGTTGATGGACGACTGCGCACGCACAAACCAGGCCATGCTCCAGTGGCTGACGGACTGTCTGACGCCCTGGCAGATCGACCGGGCCGTCGGCGAGATGAAGCTCGACAGCCAGAACGGTCCGCAGCTTGCGACCTACGCCCGCTATAACGTGCTGCTCGAACAGGCCTGGCTGAGCTCCACGCTCAAGGTCGAACTCTCCCCTGACAAGCTCGCCCAGATCCGCAAGATGGACAAGCCCGGCAACATGGAGAGCCTGGCCGACATCGGGCGCGTTGCGGCGAAGGCGCAGGTCAAGGCCGAACATTTTCCGCCGGCGTTCGATCTCCGCTAGCGCTCTTTGGAAAGGAAGGGAGAATCCCATGGCGGAAATGATCCCAAAGCCGCCGCGCAAGGTCGTGCTGTTCAGCGGCCACATGATCGACGCGCCCGGCCGCGAAAAGCCGCGTTTCCCGCCCGACAAGGAGCCGGTCGCGGCGCAGGCGATCGCCGGCGCCCTGGCGGATCTCCACATAGGCCCGGACGACCTTTGCATTTGCGGCGGAGCGTGCGGCGGCGATCTTCTGTTCGCTGAAGCGGCGCTGGCGCGATCCGCCCTCCTCGAGATCTACATCCCGTTCGAAGAGCCGGATTTCCTCGAAAAGTCGGTCGACTTCGCCGACAGGGACTGGCGGGCGCGATATTTCGCCGCCAAGGCGCGGTCGGCTCTGCATGTCGCGCCGCTTGAGCTTGGTCCTCTGGCGGAGGGCGAGAATCCTTATGAGCGCGAGAACCGCTGGATGCTCGACGCCGCCATGCGCTTCGGCGCGGACAAGGTCGATCTCGTCTGCCTGTGGAATGGCGAAGGCGGCGACGGGCCAGGCGGCGCGCAGCACATGATGGAAGAGGTTCGCAATCAGGGGGGCCGCACGGTCTGGCTCGACACGACCAAGCTATGGGGTTGAATCGGCCGGTGAACGCTGACTTGGCTGCGGCGGGAGGCGAAGATGGCGTTCTGTTTCATGATCATGCCCTATGGACGAAGGGCGACCCAGGTCGAACCGAGCAGCAGCGCGCCGGGCGAGATCGACTTCAACGCGCTCTGGGATAAAGCCTTCGCGCCGACCATCAAGGCGCTCGGCTACGATCCCATACGCGCGGATCAGGACACGGGCGCGCTGATCATCACGCAGATGGTCGAGCGGATCTATTTCGCCGACCTCGTGCTCGCCGACATGACGATCCCGAACGGCAATGTCTATTACGAGGTCGGCGTCCGGCACGCCGCAAAGCGAACGGGATGCGTCCTGCTCGCGGCCGACTGGTCGAAGCAGCTCTTCGACCTCGCGCAGATGAGGACCGTCCGATATCCCCTGAAAGAGGGGAACATCGAAGACGCGACCGCAGGGGCGGTGTCGGCGGCGATCAAGGGGCCGATCGATTCCCTGTCGCGCGGCGATTCGCCGGTCTTCGGCTCGATCAAGGGATATCCGGCGAATCCGGATCCGGCGGCGGCGTCGACGATGAAGGAGGTCATGGCTCAGACGGCGGTCCTTCAGGGGAAGATCCGGGCGGTGCGAGCCTATCCAAAAAGCGACCGCATGGCGGCGGCCCAGGCGCTCGCCGGGCAATCGATCGACGCGCGGACGGGCCCGTCGGACGCGATCGCCCTGATACGGCTCCTCAGAGATTGCGTTGACAGCAAAGAGGATTGGGCCTGGCTCGCCGACTTCATCGAGAAGGCGCCCCCGGACATCGCCAGTCTCGAGGATGGGCGAGACACCTACGCCTTCGC
This sequence comes from uncultured Alphaproteobacteria bacterium, assembly GCA_963764955.1. Classification (GTDB taxonomy): domain Bacteria; phylum Pseudomonadota; class Alphaproteobacteria; order Rhizobiales; family Beijerinckiaceae; genus Roseiarcus. The sequence continues at coordinate 575,171 of CAVXVE010000037.1, forward strand.
CCTCGCCAATTCGGGAAGGCCGATGGACGCGATCGCCAAGCTCGAGGAGCTTCTGGCTCGATCGGGGCCGACGCCCGAACGCCTCGGCCTGCTTGGCGGGCGCTACAAGCGCCTGTTTGCCAATGCGAAGGACGAGGACAAGGCGGAACTCCTGAATAGCGCCATAGACGCCTATGAGCGCGGCATGGAGCTCGATCTCAACCAATATTATTGCTCGTGCAACCTGCCGAGACTCTATCGACAGCGGAAGCTCGACGGCGACGAGGTCCGCGCCGATATCGTCGCCAAGGTGGTTCTCGCCGCCTGCGAGCGAGCCGAGAAACTGAACGTCGCGGATGAATGGCTGAAGCAGACCCTGCTCGGCGCCGCCTTCGACGCGCGCGAATACGACAAGGCCGAGAAACTGGCCGCGGAATTCAGAAGCAAACCGGGAGAGCGCTGGAAGATTGCGAGCACGATCAGCGATCTCGAACTGAGCATAAATCAGGCCGAGGACAAGGACATCAGGGAACGCCTCGCGGCCGTTTTGGAGCCGCTGAAGGCCCTCATCGCCTGAGGCGGGCCTGAAGGGGTCGCGAGCCGCGCGCTCTAAGCCGCGAGCTGCCGCAGCACGTAAGCCAGAATTCCGCCGTTGCGGAAATATTCGAGCTCGTCCAGCGTATCGATCCGGCAGGTGAGCGGCACGCTCCTCTTCGCGCCGTCGGCGCCGACGATCTCAGCGTATAGCGTCTGGCGCGGCTTCAAGGTCTCGCCAAGCCCGAGGATGGTGACGGTCTCGTCGCCCTTCAGGCCCAGCGTCTGCCAGCTCGTTCCCTCTTCGAACACGAGCGGCAGCACGCCCATGCCGACCAGGTTCGAACGATGGATGCGCTCGAAGCTCTGCGCGATCACCGCGCGCACCCCCAGAAGCTTGGTGCCCTTGGCCGCCCAGTCGCGCGACGAGCCGGTGCCATATTCGCGCCCCGCGAACACGACGAGCGGAACCTTCTCCGCCTCATAGCGCATCGCGGCGTCATAGATCGGCAGGCGCTCGCCTGACGGCTGCATGACGGTGAAGCCGCCTTCGATCACGACGCCGGCGTCGTCCTTCACCATCTGGTTCTTGATCCGGATGTTGGCGAAGGTGCCGCGCATCATCACCTCGTGGTTGCCGCGCCTCGTGCCGTACTGGTTGAAGTCGAGCGGGCGCACCTGATGTTCGATCAGATATTGCCCGGCGGGGCTTGCGGCCTTGATCGAGCCCGCGGGCGAAATGTGGTCGGTGGTGATCGAATCGAGGAAGAGCGCGAGAATGCGCGCGTTCTCGATGTCGGCGACCGGGACCGGCGTCTTGGTCAGTCCCTCGAAATAGGGCGGCTCCTGCACATAGGTCGAGCCGATGTCCCAAGCGTAGGTCTGGCCGGAAGGCGCTTTCACCTTGCGCCAGTTGGAATCGCCGTCGAACACGCTCGCATATTCCGTCTTGAACATTTTCGCGCTGACGGTCGTCTCGACGTAACGCTGGACTTCTTCCGTCTTAGGCCAGATGTCGGCGAGATAGACGGGCTTGCCCTGCTTGTCGGCGCCAAGCGGGTCGCGGGTGAGGTCGACCTGCATCGAGCCGGCGAGCGCGTAAGCGACGACCAGCGGCGGGGAAGCGAGGTAGTTCGCCCGCACGTCGGGATTGACCCGGCCCTCGAAGTTGCGGTTGCCCGAGAGCACCGCGGCGGCGACCAGATTGTGCTTGGCGATCGCCGCCGAAATCTCGGGCGCAAGCGGGCCGGAATTGCCGATGCAGGTGGTGCAGCCGAAGCCGACGATGTTGAAGCCGAGCTTGTCGAGTGGCTTCTGCAGATCGGCTTCCTTGAAATAATCCTCGACCACCTGGCTGCCCGGCGCGAGCGAGGTCTTGACCCATGGCTTGACGGTCAGACCCTTCGCGACCGCGTTGCGCGCCAGAAGCCCGGCGGCCATCATGACGCTCGGATTGGAGGTGTTGGTGCAGGAGGTGATGGCGGCGATGACGACGTCGCCGTGGCCGAGATCGTAGTTCGCCCCCTCGACCTTGTGGCGCTGGGCGATCGCATCGCCCTGCCGGAATTCGTTTGTCATGGCGGCGGCGAAGCCTGCCTTGGCCTCGGTCAGGACCACGCGGTCCTGCGGCCGCTTCGGTCCGGCGAGCGAGGCTGTGACTTCGCCGAGGTTGAGCGCGAGCGTATCGGAATAGAGCGGATCGGGCGTCAGGCGGGTGCGCAGCGCGCCTTGCGCTTTCGCGTAAGCTTCGACCAGAGCGAGCCGCGAAGGCTTGCGGCCGGTGATCTTGAGATAGGCGAGCGTCTGGGCGTCGATCGGGAAGAGGCCGCAGGTCGCGCCATATTCGGGCGCCATATTGGCGATCGTGGCGCGATCGGCGACCGTCATCGCATTGAGGCCCGCGCCGTAGAACTCGACGAACTTGCCGACCACGCCCTTCTTGCGCAGCATTTGCGTCACGGTCAGAACGAGGTCGGTCGCGGTCACGCCCTCGCGCAATTCGCCCTCGAGCTTGAAGCCGATCACCTCGGGCAGCAGCATCGAGAGGGGCTGGCCCAGCATGGCGGCCTCGGCCTCGATGCCGCCCGACCCCCCAGCCGAGCACGGCGAGGCCGTTGACCATGGTGGTGTGGCTGTCGGTGCCGACCAGCGTGTCGGGAAAAGCCACGTCGACCGTCTTGCCGTTGCGCTTCTCCTTCGCCGTCCACACGGTCTGCGCCAGATATTCGAGATTGACCTGATGGCAGATGCCGGTGCCCGGCGGCACGACGCGAAAGTTGGAGAAGCCCTGCTGTCCCCATTTCAGGAACCGGTAGCGCTCCTGGTTCTGCTCGTATTCGCGCGCGACGTTCTGGGCGAAGGCGCGTGGCGTGCCGAAATGATCGACCACCACCGAATGGTCGATGACGAGGTCGACGGGAACCAGCGGATTGATCTTCTCCGGATCGCCGCCAAGCGCGACCATCGCGTCGCGCATCGCGGCGAGATCGACCACGGCCGGCACGCCGGTGAAGTCCTGCATCAGGACGCGCGCCGGGCGGAAGGCGATTTCGTGCTCTGTCTTGCCGCGATTGTCGATCCAGGCCGCGACCGCCTCGATGTCCTCCTTCTTGACCGTGCGCCCGTCTTCGTTGCGCAGCAGGTTTTCGAGCACGATCTTGAGCGAGAACGGAAGCTGGGAAATCCCGGCGAGGCCGTTCTTCTCCGCGGCTTTGAGGGAGTAAATCTCATAGGTCTTCGCCCCGACCGTCAGCATTTTGCGGCACTTGAAACTGTCGAGGCTGGCCATTTCGGGCGCTCCGGACGAGGCGTGAGAGGAAGAGAGGTTTTTATAGTTCTGTTGCGCCGCTTAGACAAATTGTAAGCTGCGCAAGTTTTGAGCATGGGCGCCGTCAAGCGGGGGCGGGATAATGGTTGATCTTCAAGGGCGCGTGGCGCTCGTCACGGGCGCCTCGCGCGGCATCGGCCGGGCAATCGCCTTGGCGCTGGCCGAGCGCGGCGCCGCGGTCGCGGTCAATTTCCACACCCGCGCCGAAGAGGCCGACGCCGTCGTTGCGCAAATCCGCGCCGCCGGCGGACGGGCGATCGCGGCCCCCGCCGACGTTTCCATCAGCGCACAGGTGAACGAGATGGCCGCGCGCGCCGCGGGCGAACTCGGCCCGATCGACATCCTGGTCAACAACGCCGGTATCGCGGCTGGCGGCGTCCGCGAGGAGGATTTCGATCGCGGGATCGCCGTGAACCTCAAATCGGCGTTCCTGTGCACCGAGGCGGTCCTTGCGGCCATGCGCGCGCGCCGCTGGGGGCGGATCGTCAACATCTCTTCGGTCGCGGCGAGAGGGGCTGGCGCGGTCGGCGTCGTCTATAACGCGTCGAAGGCTGGGCTCGAGGGCCTGACGCGCGGCTATGCTTCGCGGGTGGCGAAGGACGGGGTCACGGTGAACGCCATCGCGCCCGGGCCCATTGACACCGAGATGGCCGCGCCCCTGAAAGCCGGCGGGATCGAGGCCCGCATCCCCGTCGGACGGATGGGTTTGGCGGAAGAAGTCGCGCAGGCGACCGTTATGGTGATCGGCAACGGCTTCATCACCGGCCAGACCATCGCGGTGAATGGCGGGCTGGCGTTTCTTTAAGCTCAATCGGCGAAAAAGAATCGCATGGGGCGCGCGAAAGCAGGAGCCCCCGCGCGGGGGCGGGCCCGGACGGAGACGCGATGCGGCTGAGAGCCTGGGACTTGACGGTCGAGCGCGGCGGACGGCGTGTCATCGCCGGGCTTTCGTTCGAAGCGGGTGAAGGTTCGGCGCTGATCGTCACCGGCCCGAACGGGGCGGGAAAAACAAGCTTGCTTAGGGCGCTCGCCGGCTTCCTGCCGATCGAGGCCGGCGGCTTTGCGCTCGACGGCGGCGACGCCGAGCGCACGGTCGGCGAACAGGCGCATTATCTCGGCCACGCGGACGGGGTGAAGAACGCGCTGACCGCGGGCGAGAACCTCGCCTTCGCCGCCGCCATGCTGGGCGGCGATTCTTCCCGCGCCGCCCAGCTCGCCGCGCTTGCAGCGCTGGGCCTCGCCCATGTGGTCGATTTCCCGGCCCGGCTGCTCTCGGCCGGACAGAAGCGGCGCGCGGCGCTTGCCCGCCTGCTTGTCGCCAAGCGCCCCTTATGGCTGCTCGACGAGCCGATGACCGCGCTCGACGCCGCCGCTCAATCAGCGCTCGCCGCGATCATGCGGGCGCATCTCGAGGGCGGCGGAATCCTGGTCGCCGCCGCTCATGGCCCCCTCGGACTGGATGGCGCGCAGGAGCTGAGGCTCGGCGCGCCGGCGGACGCGGCGGCGTGAGGTGACTCCCGCGCTCGCCCTCTTCCTCCGCGAGTGGCGCATCGCCAGGCGTATCGGCGGCGGCGCGTCGGTTGGCGTCGTGTTCTTTCTCATTCTCGTCGCGGTCATGCCGTTCGCGCTTGGGCCCGACCTCAATCTCTTGGCGCGGCTCGGGCCGGCAATTCTCTGGATCGCAGCCCTGCTTGCGACCCTGCTCGGGCTCGACCGCCTGTTCCAGGCCGATCATGACGACGGCTCGCTCGACCTTCTCATCAACGCGTCGCTTCCGCTTGGGCTCGTCGTGCTGGTGAAATGCGCCGCGCACTGGACGGTGAGCGCGCTGCCGCTTGTCGTCCTGAGCCCGCTGTTCGGCTTGATGCTGGCGATGGCGCCGACCCCGCTGGCGCTCATCGCGGCGACGCTCGCCGCCGGCACGCCGGCTCTGACAATGATCGGCGCGATCGGCGCCGCGCTTACCGTCTCGCTCAGGCGCGGCGGCCTGCTCATGGCCATTCTGGTGCTGCCGCTGACGATCCCCGTGCTGATCTTCGGCGTCGCGGCGGCCTCGGCGGCGAGCGGCGGCGCGGCGCCGTTCCGCGGGCCCTTTCTGGTTCTGTGCGCGCTGTCGCTCGCGGCCATTGCGCTCGCCCCCTTCGCCGCCGCCGCGGCGCTGAGGCAGGTCAGGGAGTGAGCCCGCGGGCTGCGGGATTTCTTTTATGCTAGGCTTGGACGGACTTGGACCCGAATCGCCCTCGCTGGGATGGTCCAGGACGTCGTTCGAGTGAACATGGGAGGCGGCCGATGAACGCGCTTTACGCCAGGATCGAGAGGCTTCGGCCCTTTATCCTCAGCATTCTGCGCATTGTTGTCGGGCTCCTGTACCTCCAGCACGGGCTCTCGAAAGTGTTCAATTTTCCCACCCCGTCCCCGGTCCCCTCGCTGCACAGCCTGCTCATTCTCGCGGCCTTCCTCGAGACCGTCGGCGCCGCCTTGTTTCTGGTCGGCGCCTATACCAGGATCGTGGCGCTCATTCTCTCCGGCGAAATGGCCTTCGCCTACTTCATGGCGCATGCGCCGCACTCGTTCTATCCGGCCGTCAACGGCGGGGAACTCGCGGTCATCTACTGCTTCATCTTCCTCTATTTCGTTTTTGCTGGCCCTGGCCCCTTGAGCGTCGACCGCGCGGTGCTGAAACAGGCTTGAGCCTCCCTCCCCATCGCGCATATTTGACAAGGCGGGGACAACCGCTGCGTCTTGTGCGGCCAAAAGCGCGGGTCTAGTGGGGGTCGAAAAGCGCGAGGGATACGCGCGGCCGACATAAAGCGGGAAAACATGAACGTGAGCGGAGGAGCGTCGTTAAGCCCGGGCACGATTTCGGCCCGCATCGACCGGCTGCCGGCGACACGCACGATCTGGACGATCATCGTGCTGCTCGGCTTCGGCATGTTCTTCGAGCTCTATGACCTTCTGTTTTCGGCCTATGTCGCACCCGGTCTCGTCAAGTCGGGCGTGCTGACCGCGCAGACGCGGGGCCTGTTTGGCGCGACCGGCGTCGCGAGCTTCATCGCGGCCCTGTTCACCGGCCTCTTCATCGGCACGCTTCTGTGCGGCTTTCTCGCCGACCGCTTCGGGCGGCGCGCGATCTTCACCTGGTCGCTGCTCTGGTACTCGGCCGCCAACATCATGGTGGCGCTGCAGACCGACGCCGCCGGCCTCAACTTCTGGCGCCTGATCTCCGGCGTCGGCCTCGGCGTCGAGATCGTCACCATCGGCGCTTACTTAAGCGAGCTTGCGCCCAAGGCCATTCGCGGGCGCGCCTTCGCCGTCAACCAGGCGATCGGCTTCGTCTGCGTCCCGGTCGTCTCGTTCCTCGCCTGGCTGCTGGTGCCGACCGCGCCGCTGGGGCTCGAGGGCTGGCGCTGGGTGGTGCTGATCGGGGCGCTGGCCGCGCCGGTGGTGGTCTTCTTGCGGCGCGGCCTGCCCGAGAGCCCGCGCTGGCTCGCCAAGCATGGGAGGCTCGCCGAGGCCGACCGGGTGTTGAGCGCGCTCGAAGCCAAAGTCGAGGCCGAGTACGGCCGGCCGCTGCCGCCGCTCGGCGCTGAGGAGCCGGTGTCGCCGGCGAGCCGCTTTGTCGATCTGTGGGTTCCGGGAATCCGCGGCCGGGTCATCCTGATGAGCGTCTTCAACATTTTTCAGACGATCGGCTTCTATGGCTTCGCCAATTGGGTTCCCTCGCTGCTCGTCAAGCAGGGGATCACCGTCTCGACCAGCCTCGGCTATACGACCCTGATCGCCCTTGCGGCGCCGGTCGGCCCGCTGATCGGGTTCTTTCTCGGCGACAGGTTCGAGCGCAAATGGATCATCGTCATCGCGGCCGGCGTCATCCTGGTCTGCGGCCTCGTCTTCGGCCAGGCGCGCGGCTCGGCGCTGATCATCGCCATGGGTGTGGCGCTGACGCTTGCCGCCAACATCATGTCGTTCAGCTTCCACGCCTACCAGCAGGAATTGTTCCCGACCGGCATTCGCGCGCGCGCCGCCGGCTTCGTTTATTCGTGGAGCCGCCTCTCGGTCATCTTTAGCTCGTTCATCATCGCCTTCGTGCTGGCGCGCTCGGGCGCCTTCGGCGTCTTCGTGTTCATCGCCGCGGCGATGGGCGTCGTCATGGCGACGATCGGCCTGTTCGGCCCGCGCACGACCAATCTCGCGCTGGAGGAAATCTCCGGCTGAGGCGGCGCGCGGGTCGTCCCTGCAAAGGTTGCTTCCCGCCATCGCGCAATGGCCCGAGGAGGACCAGGAGGCGCTCGCCGAGGCCGCGCGGGAAATCGAGGCCTTGCGAACCGGCGTCTATTCGATGTCGGCGGAGGAAGAAGCCGCCGTCGCGGAGGGTCTTGCGCAAGCCGAGCGTGGAGAATTCGTCAGCCCGGACCAGACGACCTTGTCTTGACAAAATCAGAAGCCTTTGCTATACGTATTCGTATTAGCGGAATTTCATCCCGCTGAGAGCTGCCGGGTCGGGAAACGGGAGTTTGCGGATGTTTGAAAGGGCGTTGACCACAACCCGTCGCGCGAGTTGGAAAAGCGGGAAATTTTTTCTATTTTTTCGGTCGTAACCCTTTGAAAAGTCCCGATTCCAAAAAATAAAAGAAAGCAAAAGAAAACGAAAGAAAGCCTTTTTGCTTTCGTTCGCTTTCTTTTATTTTGGCATAAACTCGCGCTTCGGTTGTAAAAGCCCGACCAACGAACCCGCGCCCAGCGGCCCTGGACAAGCGCGTCGATCCCGATGCTAATCGCCGACCCAGGCCGGCGCCCGCTTCGCCAGGAAGGCCTCGACTCCCTCCTTGAAGTCCCGGCTGCCATAGACGCGGGCGATGACCCCTTCCTCTGGCTCTGACGGCGCGCGCATGAGCGTACGCGTCGCCGCGAGCGTGAGCGGAGCGTTGGCGACGAGCTTGTCGAGGACTTCGGCCGCGCGAGTCTCGAGCATGTCCGGTTCCGCCAGCGCCACGAGAAAGCCCGCGGCAAACGCTTCTTCGGCGTCCAGTAGATCGGCAAGCAGCAGCATGCGCCGTGTTCGCCCCTGACCGAGAGCACGCTCAAGCCGCATCAGGTTGGCGCGCGAGAGGCAATTGCCGAGCGTCCGCGCAATCGGCGCGCCGAAACGAGAGCGTGCTCGACGCGACGCGCAGGTCGCACGCGGTCGCGATCATAAGCCCCCCGCCGGTCGCCGGCCCATCGATCACCGCCAGCGTCGGCACCGGCAGCGCCTCGACCTCGGCCACGCCCCGCTCGAGGCGCGCCTCGTAGCGGACGCCGTCTTCGCCAGACTTGAAAGCGCGAAACTCGGCGATGTCGGTTCCAGCGACAAAGGCGCCGTTCGCGCCGCGGAAAACCGCCGCGCGCAATCCTGGCGTCGACGCAATCCGCGCGCAGGCGGCCGATAGCTCGTCATACATCGCGAGCGACATGGCGTTGCGCATTCCCGGACGATCGAATGTGATCGTCGCGACACGCCCGTCGATCGCAAGCCTTACGCTCCCCGCGCTCAACGCCGGCCTCCTGTCGCGAGCCGACGTTCGCCATCCGAGAGGCCGAGCTCGGCGAAAATCTCGTCGTTGTGCTCTCCGAGCAGCGGCGGGGGCCGGCGGATCTGTTGGGGCGTCCCCGTGAGCTTCACTGGAAAGCCGATGTTGGGAATGACGCCCTCGATTGGATGGTCGACCGTCATCTTCATCTTGCGCGCCTTGACGTGATCGCTGGCGAACACCTCCGCATAGTCGCTGATCGGGCCGGCGGGCACGCCAGCGTCAAGGAGAAGCGAGACCCAATGTTCACGGTCCTGTGTGAGAAACGTCTTCTCCAGATCGGCGGCGAGCGCCCCTCGATTGGCGAGCCGGTCGGCGTTGGTCTTGTAGCTCGGATTGGCCTTGAGATCCGGGCGCTCAAGGGCCTCGCAAAGCTTCAGCCACAGCCGATCGTTGTTCGCGCCGATGACGAAATATCCATCGCTGGCGCGGACCGCCTCATAAGGCGCCGCCATGCGATTGGCAGTGCCCAAGCGGCCGGGCACACGGCCCGTGCCCCAATATTCGCTGATGTCCCAAATGGAGAAGGCGATGCCCGCCTCGTAGAGCGAACCATCGATGTACTGGCCCCGGCCGGTGGCCTGGCGGCCGATATAGGCGGCGAGGATGGCGTAGAGCGTGAAGAGCGAGCAGCCGATGTCCGTGACCGGCACGCCGGCCCTCGCAGGCGCACCGTCAGGGTCGCCGGTGACGCTGATGATGCCGGACGCCGCCTGGGCGATAAGGTCGAACCCCGGCCGGTCGGCCCATGGCCCCGTCTGCCCGAATCCGGAGATGCTGGCGTAAATGATCGCCGGATTGACGGCCCGGACCCCCTCGTAATCGACGCCGAGCTTCTTCATTGCCCCCGGCCGATAGTTCTCGACAATCACGTCCGCGGTCTCGGCGAGACGGAGGAACGCCTTGCGCCCGGCCTCGCTTTTGAGGTCGAGGGTGATCGAGCGCTTGTTGCGGTTCATGTTCAGGAAACCAAGGCTGTCGTCGCCCTTGAGCTTGAAACCCATGGCGCGGCGGGCCTGGTCGCCCTCGGGAGGCTCGATCTTGATGACGTCCGCGCCAAGGTCGCCCAGAAGCATGCAGCAGAAGGGTCCCGCCATGACTTGGCAAACGTCGAGCACGCGCAGGGCCTGAAGCGGCAAGGGCGCTCCGGCGCTGCTTTCGGTTTCGGCTGAATTCGGGCAATTTGGAACCTCCTTGCGTCCCGCATATTAGCGTCTCCGGCGGAGATCGCACTGCCGCGCTTTATCCTGATTGGGCGCGACGGAGCCGCGCCAAAGGAAGATTTACCGGTTGCTATCGTTTTGGCCACATCTTCGCCTACGGAGCGTTTAAGTCCCCAAACGCGCCGCATTGCCGCCCCCTTCGCTCTGGCATAAGAGAGGCCGCCCATGGTCAATCTCGCCAATCCGACGGCGTTCCTGGATCTCGCCCGCCGCGTGCTGCCCTGGCTCGCGGCGGCGACGATTGTGCTGTTCGTCGTGGGCCTCTGGCTCTCCTTCGCCGCGCCGCCCGATTATCAGCAGGGCGAGACGGTCAAGATCATGTATCTGCACGTGCCGGCGGCCTGGATGGCGACCTTCGTCTATGCGGTGATGACGGCGGCCGCGCTCGGCACGCTGGTCTGGCGCCATCCGCTCGCCGACGCGGCGCAGAAGGCGGCGGCGCCGCTCGGCGCCGGCTTCACTTTCATCTGCCTCACCACCGGATCGCTATGGGGCAAGCCGATGTGGGGAACCTATTGGGTCTGGGATGCGCGGCTGACGTCGGTGCTGGTGCTGTTCATCCTCTATCTCGGCATCATCGCGCTCTGGCGGGCGATCGACGATCCGGGCCGCGCGGCCAAGGCGGCGGCGATCCTGACGCTCGTCGGCGCCGTCGACCTGCCGATCATCAAATTCTCCGTCGACTGGTGGAATACCCTGCATCAGCCGGCCTCGGTGTTCCGGCTCGGCGGGCCGACGATCGCGCCCAAGCTGCTCTGGCCGCTGATCGTGATGTCGCTCGCCTTCACCTGCCTTTTTCTCACCCTGCACCTCATGGCGATCCGCAACGAAATCCTGCGCCGGCGCATCGCCCGGGTGACGATGCTGGCGGCCGTCGAGGGCGACCGGCTCGCGCCGGAGCTGGCCGCCGGAGGCGCACGATGAGCGATCCGCATATCGGTTTCATCGTTGCCGCCTATGCGGTCGCGGCCGTGACGATCGGCGCCATGATCGGCTGGGTCGTCCTGGACTCCCGCCGTTTGAACGCTGAGCTGGCTCGGGCGACGCGGGCGCTCGACGGCGCGCGGGGCGCGAAAGGCGCCGGGCGCCAATGAGCGTCGACGCCGAGACCGCCGGCCCACGGCCGCGCCGCTGGCTCGCCTATATCCCGCTTGCGGTGTTCCTGGCGCTCGCCTGGCTCCTGTTCCAGCGGCTTGGCGCGGGCGATCCGGCGAGCATTCCGTCCGTCCTGATCGGCCAGACCGCTCCGCCGCTCAATCTGCCCGGCCTCGACGGCGGCCCACGCCTGACCGACGCGGACTTGCGCGCGGGCCATGTCAGCGTGGTCAATGTGTTCGGCTCCTGGTGCGAGCCCTGTCATGAGGAACATCCCAATCTGATGACGCTCGCCGCCGATCCCGAGCTCAAGAAGAAGGGCGTCGCCATTTATGGCGTGGCGCAAAGGGATTCGGACGAGAACGTGCGCCGCTTCCTGGGCGCCAAAGGCGACCCCTACGCCAAGGTGGGTCTCGACCCGGATAACCGAGCCGGCATCGATTGGGGCGTTTATGGGGTGCCCGAGACGTTCATCGTCAGGGGCGACGGCAAGCTCACCTTCAAGCTGGTCGGGCCGATGAGCGCGGACACGCTGGAGCGCGAGATCAAGCCTCAGATCCTCAAGGCGATGAACTAAACAGCCAGCGCTGGAGCGGCTAGCGGATACCGGATCAGGCCGCCCGGAGCCGGCGCAGCCATTCGTCCAGACCGATCCGGCCGAGGCGCGCCTCGCCCAACGGCACAAGCGAGCGCTCCTCGACCCGACCGCCCCAGTATCGGGCCTCCGGGTCGCCCACCACTTCCCGCGGGTCGCCGACCGCCTTGAGATAGCGGGCGACGATGGCGTTGAACGGCGCCCGTTCCGGGCCGGCGATCTCGATCACGCCATTTCGCGGCGCCGCGAGCGCCGCCTCGGCGACGAAGGCGGCGACGTCGTCCGCGGCGATCGGTTGGAACAGAACGGGCGGAAGCCTGACGATGCCTCGATCCGCGGCCGAATCGGCGACGCCGCGGAGGAATTCCATGAACTGGGTCGAGCGGACGATGGTGTAGGGGACGCCGGAGGCCGCGATCAGTTTCTCCTGGGCGACCTTGGCGCGGAAATAGCCGTTGTCGGTCCGGTCGATTGCGACGATGGACAGCGCGACATGATGCCGGACGCCCGCTGCGGCCTCGGCCGGAAGAAGGTTACGCTCAGAAGTCTCGAAGAATTCCAGCACCGCCTTGTCTTCAAACGAGGGAGAATTGGCGAGGTCGATCACCGCCTGCGCGCCGGTCAGCGCCTCTTTGAGCCCCTCGCCGGTGATCGTGTTGACGCCGCTCTGGGGCGACGCGGCGACGACCTCGTGGCCGCGCTGGCGCAGAATGGCGACGGTCTGGAGCCGATCAGGCCAGTGCCGCCGATGACGACGATCTTCATGCCTTACCTCCCTTGAACCCAGCGCCCCTCCCGCACGTGCACGCTATTGAGCGCGTCGAACGCAGCAAAACGCATTTGTCGCGTATTTGTTCCGCAAGTTTTTGGGAACTTGTCGAGCCCGTCGGCAAACAGGGCCGATAGCGCGAGAACGACGCAGCCCCGCGCAATTTCGATCGCCGCCGTGCAAAGGCGGGGGACGTCGTCGAGGCGATGAGCGCCGAGACGCCCGACCAAAATGCGGATGCAGTCTGTCTAAGAGGTCAAGGCCTCGGCACGCCCTGCTCCGTTCGGCTTGCGGCTTGGCCGGCTTCGCGCCAGCCTCGATCCCGGCGATGAACTCGCAAATGCGCGGGGCGATCTCCTTGCGGAAGCGCGAGCCGTTGAACACGCCGTAATGGCCAACCCCCTTGGCCAAGTAATAATGTTTCCTGGCGTCGGGAATGTTGACGCACAATTCATTGGCGGCGTAGGTCTGGCCGACGCCCGAAATATCGTCCTTTTCCCCTTCCACGGTGAGGAGGCCCGCATTGCGGATGGCCGTAAGATCGACAGGCTTGCCGCGATGGGTCATCTCGCCCTTCGGCAGGGCGTGGCGCACGAACACCGTCTCGACCGTCTGCATGTAATATTCGGCGGCGAGGTCCATCACCGCCATATATTCGTCGTAGAACTCGCGATGCTTCTCGGCCGGGTCTTCGTCGCCGGCGACCAGATGCTTGAACATGTCGAGGTGAGCGGTGACGTGGCGATCAATGTTCATCGCCATGAAGCCGCTGAGCTGCAGAAAGCCCGGATAGACCTCGCGGCCGAAGCCCGGATAGGGAAAGGGCACGGTGTGCAGGCAGTTGCGGCGGAACCATTCGACGCCGCGCTTCTCGGCCAGCTTGTTGACTTCGGTCGGGCTGCGGCGGGTGTCCACCGGGCCGCCCATCAAGGTCAGGCTGGCGGGCCCGTTGCGGTCGCCACCGGCCTCCATCAGCGCCGCCGCCACGAGCAGCGGCACGGACGGCTGGCAGACTCCGATGGTGTGCACGCCCGGGCCGAGATGAGCGAGAATCTCGCGCAAGTAGTCGATATAGTCGTCGAGGTCGAAGGACCCGGCCGCCAGCGGAACCATTCGCGCATCGGTCCAGTCGGTGATGTAGACGTCGAAATGGGGCAGGAACGCCTCGACCGTGCCGCGAAGCAAGGTCGCGTAATGGCCCGACATCGGCGCGACGATGAGCAGCTTCGGCTGACGGGCGCCGCCGGCGAAGCCGGCGCGGACGAAGCGGAGCAGACTGCAAAACGGCCGGGTCCAGACGACGTCCTCGAGGACCGGGTAGGTGACGCCGTCGATCTGAACCTCGTCGAGCCCGAAAGTCGGCTTGCCGTAGCGGCGCGTCATGCGCTCGAACAATTCCGCCCCGGCCGAGATATTCTTGCCAAAGAGGGTGTTGGAGAGCGGGTTCCAGGGATTGCGGAACACGAAATGGGCCGCATCGGAGACCGCCCGCGCCGGCGCCAGCGCCGCGTGGGCCATCTCGTAGAGTTGGTAGGGGTAGCTCAGTGACATAGACACCACTCTGACGCGAACCGGGTTGTCTGGCATGCCAGATTATCGTTCGCATCGAAACATATCAATTTAGTCTTAAGGATTAGGCACAAGCACAATTTGATGGCGCCGACGCCCGTCGGGGGCGACCCCGCTCGGGCATGCGCCTACGTGCCGCCGACGCTCGGCCGCGTCCGCGGGCGCGCCCAGCCTGAGAAGTCGGCGAAGATGGAAACTTGGCGCCGGCTCGCCGAAGCGGGTCAGACCCCGGCTTTGCTCTTCAACTCAACGCCGGCGTCCGTCATGGCCGCCGCCAGTTCGCCGGACTGGAACATCTCACGCACGATGTCGCATCCGCCCACGAACTCCCCCTTGACGTAAAGCTGCGGAATCGTCGGCCAATTGGCGTATTCCTTGACGCCCTGACGAATGTCCGGGTCCTCGAGCACGTTCACCCCAACGACTGGGGCGCCAACGTAATCCAGAATCTGGATCACCTGGCCGGAAAACCCGCATTGTGGAAATTCCGGGGTTCCCTTCATGAACAGGACAACCGGATTTTCCGAGATGATCTTCTCGATACGTTCGCGAGCATCAGCCATGGATCAGGTCCTCATAGGAGCGGAGGTTCAAGGTCCCCGTCCCTTCACGCCAGTGATATAATACGGACCGCGAAGCAAAAGAAGAGCTATCAGCCCCCGGTCGCGTTCATGTGACGCTGGGTGACCGGGGCCGCCGATCGGGCGATCACGAAGTCATGGCCCCTGGGCTTGCGCGCGATGGCTGCGCGGATAGCCGCTACGAGCGGATCGTCAGACGCGGAGCGGCGGAGCGGCTCGCGCAAATCCGCCGCATCCTCCTGGCCGAGACACATATACAAGGTGCCAGTGCAAGTGACGCGGACCCGATTGCAGCTTTCACAGAAATTGTGGGTAAGCGGGGTGATGAAGCCGACGCGGCCTCCGGTTTCCCTGACATCGCAATAGCGCGCAGGGCCGCCGGTTGCGTAAGTCGACGGGGTGAGGGTCAGCGCGTTTTCGAGACCGGCGCGCAACTCGGTCAGGGGCAGGAACTGATCCGCCCGGTCGCGCTCCATGTCCCCAAGCGGCATCACCTCGATGAAGGTCAGGTCGAAGCCGCGTCCGTGCGCCCATTTCACCAGGCCAAGGGCCTCGTCCTCGTTGAACCCCTTGAGCGCGACCGTGTTGATCTTGACCTTGAGCCCCGCCGCGGCGGCGGCGTCGAGGCCAGCCAGGACAACCTTCAGATCGCCCCAGCGCGTCACCTGGCGAAACTTGTCCGGGTCGAGCGTGTCGAGCGAGACATTGACCCGCCGGACGCCGCAATCGGCAAGCTCCGAAGCAAAGCGGGCGAGCTGCGAGCCGTTGGTGGTGACGGTCACTTCATCGAGGGCGCCCGCGGTCAGGTGGCGGGACAGGCCATGGAACAGCGACATCACATTGCGCCTGACCAGCGGCTCGCCGCCCGTGATGCGAATCCTGCGGGCGCCAAGGCTCACGAAAGTCGAGCACAATCGCTCAAGCTCTTCGAGCGACAAGATGTCCCGCTTGGGCAGGAAATTCATGTCCTCGGACATGCAGTAGACGCAGCGATAATCACACCGGTCGGTGACGGAAATTCGCACATAGGCGATCGCGCGACCGAACGGGTCGACGAGCGGCCGAGCGACCACAGGCGCGTGAGCGTTCATCGCCCGATCATATAGACACGCGACGGCTTGAAAGAAAGGCGCCCGCCGCGCACGGACAGCGCGAAGCGCTCTTTCAGCCCCGTTGTATTCAGAGCGTGACAACGACCGCGCGCCAACCATGCCCGCCCATCGGGATGGACTTGCCTCTGGCGCCGTTGCGGCCTGCGGCTTGTCAAACCAGATCTTCGATCGCCGCAAGCCGCTCCGCTTCGGCGAGATCGTCGAGGGTGTTGGCGTTGAAGAAGGGATCGAGCGGCTCGCCGGGCCAGGCCACGGTCGCGACGCGATAGCGGGCGATCCAGTCGTCAACCTTGCGGAGGCCTTCGATCACGAGGGCTTGGCGCAACCCGTCGCGCAAGGCGACGCTCCACAGTCCGATCACCGGGTGAGATCGCCCTCGGGACGCCGCGACCGCAAGCTGCGCGCCCTGAGCGTGCGTGCCTTGGCTCAGTCGCGCGACCAGATCTCGGGGCAGAAACGGGCAGTCCCCTGGAGCGCTGGCCATCCATTGCGCGTCAGGACGGTTGGCCGCGACCCAATCAAGGCCAGCGAGAATCCCGGCGAGCGGCCCTGGATGATCCGCGACGCCGTCGGCGACGACAGGCAGCCCGAACGACGCAAAGCGCAGATGATCGCCATTGGCGTTGAGAAGAAGGCTTTGGCATTGCGGCTTGAGCCGCTCGATGACGCGGTCGAGAATCGTGCGCCCGCCAATTTCGCGCAACGGCTTGTCGCCGCCGCCCATCCGTCGCGCCAGACCACCCGCAAGCACCACGCCCGGCACGCCTGAAACTTCGCCTGTCACGATCCGCGACCTTTCACACCTGGCGAACCGTCTTGCAACCGGTCGTCAGGCGCCTCGGACCGCACGGCTCAAGCGCATGCCGCCATGACACGGTCTATCCCGGCGAGGTCCTTGCACGTCATGGCGCGGGTAAAGCCGCACTGGTTCGCGATCGCGGTCACGTCGGCTGCCTGTCGCGCGCCAAATTCGGCGAGCAGCCAGCCACGCGGGGCAAGCAGCGATCTCGATTCCGGCATGACACGCCGATAGGCGGCAAGCCCGTCAAATCCGCCGTCCAGCGCCAGCCAGGGATCGAAGTCGCGGACCTCGCGCGGCAGCTCTGGAAGATCGGCGGTCGGAATATACGGCGGATTCGATACGATCAGGTCAAACGGCCCGTCGAGAGCCGTCATCCAGTCGCCAACTCGAATCTCGGCCCTGTCCGCGAGCCCGCAAGCGTCGAGATTTGCGAGCGCCACATTCGCCGCGTCGATTGAAGCATCCACCCCGACCCCGCTCGCATTGGCGAACTCGATGAGCAGGCTGCACAACAGCGCGCCGGAGCCAACGCCAAGGTCGAGGAGACGCAACGGCTCGTCGCGCCGGTCGTTCAAAATCCTGCTCGCCGCTTCGACGATTGTTTCCGTTTCAGGGCGTGGATCCAACACATGCGGCGAAATCGCGAGCGACAGACCCCAGAATTCGCGCCTGCCAACGATCCTCGAGAGAGGCTCGCCGTCGGCTCGCCTCGCCGCAAAGTCTCGAACCCTCGAAGCTGCGGAGCCGAGCGACCTCATCCCCGGCGGCGATCAACGCAACTTGAGAAACACCCAAGGCGGCGCAGAGGGTAATGCGCGCCTCTCGCCTCGGGTCTTCAATTCCACGGAGACGAAAAGCCTGGGCAAGACTGGCTAGCGCCTCGGAGCGGGTCGCGCCGGGCTCAAGCGCGCAACAGTTCGTCAAGCAACCTGGCCGTGGCAGTGTTTGAACTTCTTCCCCGATCCGCAAGGACAGGGTTCATTCCGGCCGACTCGCCCCCACGTGGTCGGGTTTTTCGGGTCGCGGTCAGCCAGGGCTACGCCGGAAGTCGCCGCCAAAAGCCCTGCTTCCGCTGACGCAGGGAGAGAAGCCAGGGCGTATTCATTCTCGCCGGTGGCGGGATCGATGTGCTGATATTGCATCGAAGGCGGCTCAGGCTCAGGCTGCTGGAACCGCACCTCGACCCGCGACATTTGCGCAATCACGGATTCGTGCCACTGGGTGATCAATTCGCGAAACAGGTCGAAAGCTTCTGACTTGTACTCGTTCAGCGGATCCCGCTGGGCCATGCCCCGCCAGCCGATGACCTGGCGCAGGTGGTCGAGCGTGACGAGATGCTCGCGCCACAGATGATCGAGCGACTGCAGGATCACCTGCTTTTCGATGTAGCGCATCACCTCGGGCGAGTTGCGCTCGACGCGCTGCGCATAAGCGTCCTCGGCCGCCTTATGCAGCCTGGCCGCGACTTCCTCGTCGGCGATGCCCTCCTCCTTGGCCCAGCCGTCGACGGGGAGATCGAGGCCGAGCTTGTTCTCTACGTCGGTCTTCAGCCCTGCAATGTCCCAGGCCTCGGGATAAGCATCGTGCGGGATATGTTTGGCGACGACGTCATCGATGACGCCAGTGCGCATGTCCTCGATCGTCGATTCGAGCGATTCCGACGCCATCATCCTGCGCCGGTCCTCGAAGATGACCTTGCGCTGGTCGTTCATCACGTTGTCAAACTTGAGAATATTCTTGCGGATGTCGAAATTGCGCGCCTCGACCTTCTGTTGCGCCTTCTCGAGCGCCTTGTTGATCCACGGGTGGACGATCGCCTCGTCCTCTTTCAGTCCAAGGCGCTTGAGCATCGCGTCCATGCGCTCGGCGCCGAAGATCCGCATGAGATCGTCCTGCAACGACAGGAAGAACTTCGACCGGCCCGGATCCCCCTGCCGGCCGGATCGGCCGCGCAACTGGTTGTCGATGCGGCGGCTTTCGTGCCGCTCGGTGCCGATGATATAGAGCCCGCCGGCGTCAATCGCCTTCTGCTTGAACTCGGCCACTTCAGCGCGGATTTCAGTCTCGCGCGCGGCCAGCTCCTCGGGCGTGGCGTTCGGGTCGGTCTCCTGGCGGATGCGCATGTCCACGTTGCCGCCGAGCTGGATGTCGGTGCCGCGGCCCGCCATGTTGGTGGCGACGGTGATCGCGCCCGGCACGCCCGCCTCAGCGACGATAAAGGCTTCCTGCTCATGGAAGCGCGCGTTGAGCACCGCGAACGTCTTCGCCGGTTTGCCTGAACGGGCCGCGGCGTAGAGCGGTTTCAGCGCGTCCGGTTGAGCGAAGTCGATCTTCTTGTAACCGCGCCGCTCCAGCACCTCGGCCAGCACCTCGGACTTCTCGATCGAAGTGGTGCCGACCAGCATCGGCTGCATCTTGGCGTTGGCGTCTTCGATCTCGCGCACGACGGCGCGCATTTTTTCATCAGTGGTCCGATAGACCTCGTCGTCCTCGTCGCTGCGCTTGATCGGCAGGTTGGTCGGAATCTCGACGACGATCAGCTTGTAGATTTCCGCGAACTCGTCGGCCTCAGTCGCCGCGGTGCCGGTCATTCCGGCGAGCTTCTTGTAGAGGCGGAAATAGTTCTGAAAGGTAATCGAGGCGAGCGTCACGTTCTCAGGCTGAACGGTCACCCCTTCCTTCGCCTCGAGCGCCTGATGCAGCCCCTCGGAATATCGGCGCCCTGGCATCATGCGCCCGGTGAACTCGTCGACAATCACGACTTCATCGTTGCGGACGATGTAATCCTTGTCACGCTGGAAAAGCTTGTGCGCCCGCAGCGCCTGATTGAGGTGATGGACCAGCGTGGCGTTGGACGCTTCGTAGAGCGATCCTTCCATCACGCCGGCCGAGCGCAAGAGCTCTTCGGCGTGCTCGTTGCCGGCCTCGGTCGGGTTGACGGTGCGCTGCTTCTCGTCGAGTTCGTATTCCTCGCGCGAGAGACTCGGAATGAGGGCGTTGACCGCGACGTAAAGATTGGAGCGGTCCTCCGACGGGCCGGAGATGATGAGCGGCGTGCGCGCCTCGTCAACCAGGATCGAATCGACTTCGTCGACAATCGCGAAGGCGTGGCCGCGCTGGACCATCTGCGCCATGTCGTACTTCATATTGTCGCGCAGGTAGTCGAAGCCGAACTCGTTGTTGGTGCCATAGGTGACGTCGGCGGCATAGGCCTCCCGGCGCTGATCGTCGTCGAGGCCGTGAACGATGACGCCGACGGTCATGCCCAGGAATTTGTAGATCTGGCCCATCCACTCGGAGTCACGGCGCGCAAGGTAGTCATTGACCGTGATGACGTGAACGCCCTCTCCGGCAAGCGCGTTCAAATAAACCGCGGTGGTGGCGACCAGCGTCTTGCCCTCGCCGGTGCGCATCTCGGCGATCGCGCCTTCGTGCAGCACGAGCCCGCCGATGAGCTGGACATCGAAGTGGCGCTGCTTGAGGGTTCGCTTGGCGGCTTCGCGTACGGCGGCGAACGCGGGCGGGATCAGATCATCGAGCGTCTTGCCAGCCTTGAGCTCGGCCCGGAACTCATCCGTCCTGGCGCGCAGCTGCTCGTCGGTCAGCGCCGCGAATTCGGGCTCGAGCGCATTGATGGCGGCGACCCTGGGCCGGTAGCTCTTCAGCCGCCGGTCGTTAGACGAGCCAAAGACCCGCTTCATCACCGAGTTGATTTTAAGCGCGCCGAGCATTTTCGACCTTTCCTATCCGCCCGTCCGAAGCGGGTGGCCCGCTTCTCTGCCCGGCCAAACGCGAGCAGAGGCGGCGCGGACGAGATGGCGGCAACAATAAAAAGCGCGAAAAAGGCCAAAAACCGCCCATTTTCGCGCAGCTAAACGGAATTGCTCGTGAGATAGGAGGCGCGCTCCGCCTTGTCAATGATCGCAGCCTTTTCCGCATGAGACGCCGTCAGCGCTGGCATTTCGAACAGTAGAAGGTCGAGCGCCCGGACTGGGTGATCCGAACGATGTTTCCGCGACACCCCTCCCGCATGCAGGGCAATCCTTCGCGATCGTAGACTTTGAAAACGTGCTGAAAATAACCCAATTCCCCATTGGCCTGCCGGTGATCGCGCAATGTCGAACCGCCCGCTGCGACCGCTTCCTCGAGCACGGCGCGAATGGCCTCCGAAACGGCGGCGGCCGCTTTGGTGGGGGCGCCGCGCGCATCGGCCAAAATGCTGGCTGGCCTCGAGGGCTTCAAACCGGCGCGGAAAAGCGCCTCGCAGACGTAGATGTTGCCCAGGCCCGCGATGCGTTTCTGGTCGAGCAGAGCGGATTTCAGCGGCGCGCGCGAGCCGGCGAACAGCCCAGCAAGCCGAGCCGCGTCAAATTCCGGCGCGAGCGGCTCAGCCCCGAGCCCGCGCATGCGCGGATGACGCTCCAGCGCCTCGGTCGGGGCGAGGTCCATGAAGCCGAAACGTCGAGGGTCGTTATAGGTGACGACCCAGCCATTATCGAGGACAAGAACGACGTGATCGTGCTTCGGATCCTTCGATCGCTCGTGATGGAACTTGCCCGGCGTCGAAGCCGCGGTCTTTTCCAACCGGAACGAGCCGGACATGCCCAGATGCGCGATCAGGGTCTCGCCGCCGTCCAACTGGAACAGAAGGTATTTGGCCCGACGCTTGAGGTCGAGAATGCGCTGGCCGGTGAGCCGCTTGGCGAAAGAAGGGGGAAAGGGGAAGCGAATGTCGGCCCGGCGCAGTTCGACCTTGAGGATCCGGGCGCCGGCCATCGCGGGTTCGAGGCCGCGCCGCACAGTCTCGACCTCAGGCAGTTCAGGCATCTCGAAAGTCCCAACTCACCGGTGAGAGAGCCGCGCGACTTTTTGCGGCTCCTCTGACGTTATTCGCCGCCCTCGGCCGGATCAAAGACCGGCGTCCACTGAACGGACTCGACGCGTTCCGCGCCGGTCGCCAGCATGATCAGGCGATCGAAGCCAAGCGCGGCGCCGCTTGCGTCCGGCATATGGGCAAGGGCTGCGAGGAAGTCCTCATCAAGAGGATAGGCGGCGCCGTAGAATTCGCTGCTGTTCTTCCATGGCTGCAATGAATCGCCGCCGCTGTTCATCCGGATCCCGCAATTCGTGGAAAGCATTGGCCAGTTCAACGCCGCAACAATAGAGCTCGAAACGTTCGGCGACACGCGGATCGTCGAGGCTGACCCGGGCAAGGGCCGCCTCGCTCGCCGGATAGGCATAAAGGACGGTGGGCCGCCCTAGACCCAGATTGGGTTCGACCCGCTCGCTGAGAATTCGACTGAAGATATCCGACCAGTCGTCATCCGGCGCGATGCGAACGCCGGAATCCTTCGCCTGCCGGGCGAGCGTTTCCGTGTCGGGACGGCCGGTGACTGACAGACTGTCGTAAAGGTCGACGCCGGCATAGCGCCGGAAAGCCTCCCGCACCGTCATTCGCTCCGGCGGCTCGAATGGACTGGCCTCGCGGCCACGATGGATGAAGGTTTTCGCGCCCGCGACATGGGCGGCAAGGGCGACGATCGCAGCACAGTCCTCAACGAGGCGCTCCAACGGGGCGCCTGCCCGGTACCACTCCAGCATCACGAACTCGGGCGCGTGCAGGGCCGTTCGCTCGCGATTGCGGAAGACACTGGTGAGGGCGAAGATCCGCCTCTCGCCCGCGGCCAGAAGCTTTTTCATCGCAAATTCGGGCGAGGTGTGCAGATACGCCTCGTGTGGCGACCCGTCAGGCGAAATGAGCGTGGTCGCGAAGCCGTGCAAGTGGGTCTCATTTCCCGGCGAAGCCTGGAGGATGGCCGGTTGCGCCTCAACGAAGCCTTTGGCGTCGAACCAGCGCCGCAGCAGGGTCGAAACCTCCGCTCGGGCGGCCAGCCGGCCACGCCGTTCAGCGTATCGGTCTTTGCTCCAGAAAGGCGGCGCCACGGTCGAACTCAAAAGACGCAGCGGCGGAAAGGAAGGGAGGATCGAAGTCGATCCCGGGTGGCGTTTGGCGGCAAAATCAGTATGGTGCGCGCGGCAAGCACCGATCCGCCAATCAGCGCAAGTAAGCTATAGCGGGGGCGAATTCGCGCCCTCAATTCTGGGGACAAGACGTGAGAGTTATCGCAAGCTCGATTCGGAAGGGCAACATTATCGAACGTGATGACGGTCAGCTGTGCGTCGTTCTTTCGGCGGAAAGTTTTCATCCGGGCAAAGGCACGCCCACGACCCAAATTGACATGCGACGGCTTTCCGACGGCGTCAAGGTAACAGACCGGTACAAGACGACGGAGCAGGTGGAGCGCGCATTCGTCGAGGACAAGACTTTTGACTTCCTCTATTCGGATTCGGACGGCTATCACTTCATGAACGCCGACACCTACGACCAGCTTCAGGTCTCCACGGACGTGATCGGCGATCAGGCGCAGTGGCTTCAGGAGGGCATGAAAACAACTCTGTCCTTATTCAACGGAAACCCTGTCGCCATTCAATTGCCGCCCCGCGTGACATTGGAGGTGCTCGAAACCGAACCGGCGATGAAGGGCCAGACCGCCTCTTCATCCTATAAGCCCGCGAAGCTCGCCAATGGCGCGCGCGTGATGGTCCCGCCGCATATTTCGGTCGGGGCCCGGATCGTCATCCAGACCGAGGACGGCGGCTACGTGGAGCGAGCGAAGGACTGAACGCTCGACCAGGTTGAGGGTCGGCCCCCGACACGCGGCCCGACAAGCCAATCCGCGATCCGCCTGCCCGATGCGCGCCGGTCCATCTCGACCGGCGGCACACGCGTGCGGTTGCGTCAAAATCGAATCGGCGCCCGCAAGATTCTGCGAGACAACAACGAAAATTTGGTGTCTTATCGCTGGTTGGGGACACGGCGGCGATAGCTGAACCAATTCTGCATCGCGCCGAAAAGGTTGGCGTTTCGCGTCATGGCCGTGAGTACGAATGAAGGACGTAATGCGCCCGCGCCGACGCTGCGCGCCAGCGCGCGTTCGCCGCATGAGCGGGCTTCTTCGCCCTCCCATGGGCATGCCGACCATGTCGCGCGCGGACTCCCGCCGGAACTTGCTTTTCTGGCTGCAGAAGGGTTTCCGTCGGAACCGCTGCTGAATGCCGTGAGCGCGGCGCCCAAGACGGTTCTGCCGGTCGATCAGCTATTGAGCGAAGGCAAGATAACAGAGGAAGCCTATTATCGCGCATTGGCGAGCCATCTCGGCTGCCAGTATTATTCGGGCTCCCCGCCCTTTGCGCGAGCGTTCGATGCGGTCAAAGGACTGCGCTGCGGCGTGGCGCCGCTCGAGGCGGGTGGCGCAGGTCCCCGGATGGTCATCGCGCCTCGCGCCAAGTTCGTCCCGCGGCTGATCGAAGCGACTCGTTCCGGGACGATCCGCTCCGGGTCGTTCGCCGTGACCTCGCCGCAGCGGTTTGCAAGCCTGGTGTCGGCCCGCCACGGCTCGGATCTCCTCGATGTCGCTCTTGGCCGTCTGCCCTGGAGCCTCACCGCAAGGGAGGGAATGACCGCTTTGCAGGTCGGAGCCGCCGGAGCGCTTGCGGCGCTGGCTTTGGTCCTCGGCGTTGCCGATTTCAACGCCCTGCAGGCTGTTTCGACGGCGATTCTCTGGTTTATTTTCTCGGCCACCGTCACGCTTCGGTCGATGGCGGCGGTCGCCAGCGGACAGGCGGTGTATCCTCCGGAACTCACTGATGATGAGCTGCCGAACTATACTGTCGTGGTGGCGCTTTATCGCGAGGCGGGGATCGTCGAGGACCTGGTCAAGGCGATCGACGCGTTCGATTATCCCAAGGGCAAGCTTGATATCAAGCTGGTCGTCGAGCAACGCGACGCCGAGACCCTGGGTCGAATTGTCGAACTGCGGCTGCCCGGCCGGTACGAGGTCATCGTGGCTCCTTCGGGCAAACCCCAGACAAAACCGCGCGCGCTCAATATCGCCCTGGCCAGCGCGCGGGGAGAATTGATCGTCGTTTATGACGCTGAAGACATCCCGGCCCCGGACCAATTGCGTCTCGCCGCGGCGCGTTTCGCCGCAGACAAAGACGTGGATTGTCTCCAGGCGCGCCTCGCGATCCGCAATCACGACGAGTCGTGGGTGTCCAAGGTTTTTGCGATTGAGTACGCGATTTTGTTCGACGTGATCAATCCGGGCCTGTGCGCGCTCAATTTGCCAATTCCGCTCGGGGGCACGTCGAACCACTTCCGGGTTCAGTCCCTTGTCGGGGTGGGCGCCTGGGACGAGTGGAACGTCACCGAGGATGCCGACCTCGGCGTTCGCCTGGCGCGCTTCGGCTACCGGGTGAAAGCGCTCGATTCGGATACTTTGGAAGAAGCTCCGCATGAACTCGGAAATTGGTTCCGGCAACGCATGCGATGGCAAAAGGGCTGGATGCAAACCTTCATCGTCCATTCAAGGCGGCCTGTCTTTTTTTGGCGCGACCTCGGACCTCGACGAGCGATCGCCGCCACGACCTTGATTGTCGGGGCCATCTTTGGCTGCCTCTTTTGGCCGTTTTTCGCCATGGGAACGATTTGGCGGGCGCTGACGGTCGGCGGCGCTCTCACGCCCTCGCGGGAGCTGAGCGACGTCTTCACTTACATCCTGGCGCTGGCTGGGGTGTGGACAATCCTCCTGCCGGCGCTGATCGCCGGCCGGCTCCGGCGCTTGAAAGTGACCGCGAGCGCCCTTCTCCTGCTTCCCGTCTACTACCTCCTGGTGACTGCGGCGACCTGGGCGGCGATGCTTGATCTCCTCTTCCGGCCGCACTATTGGGCGAAGACCGCTCACGGAAGAAGTCGGCAGGCGCCAAGCCCACTCGTCCGCCGAGCGCAACTTTCAGCGTAGCTTCGCGCGCGCCTTCTGGCCGATGACCGCGGGACCGCTGCGCGGGCCGTTCGGCCGCGCTGAGGACAAGTGAAGAGCCAAGTGAAGATCAATGTCGTCGCAACCCATGCGTGAGGCCGCCGAAACTTCAAAAGCCTGGCCTTTCGAAGAAGCGCGAAAGCTGATCGCGCGCCTCGAACGCTCCGGACGCAAGGAAGTGATCTTCGAGACCGGCTATGGCCCCTCGGGTCTGCCGCATATCGGCACGTTTGGCGAAGTCGCGCGCACAAGCATGGTGCGGCACGCGTTTGGCATCCTCACAGGAGGCAGCGTCAAGACGAGGCTGATCGCCTTTTCCGACGACATGGACGGCCTGCGCAAGGTTCCCGACAACATTCCGAACCGCGACCTGGTCCTGCCCCATCTCGGCAAGCCGCTGACCCAGGTTCCCGACCCTTTCGGCGAATATGCGAGCTTCGCCGAGCACAACAACGCGATGCTGCGCGCCTTTCTCGACCAGTTCGGCTTCGAATACGAATTCATGTCCTCGACCGAGACCTACAAGTCCGGGCGGTTCGATGAGGCGCTCCTGCGGATGCTCTCCCTGTTCGACGAGGTGCAGGCGATCATGCTGCCCTCGCTGCGCGAGGAGCGGGCCGCCACCTATTCGCCCTTCCTGCCGCTCCACCCGAAAACAGGCGTGGTCATGCAGGCGCCGGTGCTGGCGCATGACTCGGCCGCGGGCACGATCCGGTGGCGCGATCCGGCGACTTTGGAGGAGTTTGAAACGCCCGTGACCGGCGGCCGTTGCAAGCTGCAGTGGAAGCCTGACTGGGCGATGCGCTGGCATGCGCTCCGCGTCGATTACGAAATGGCGGGCAAGGATCTGATCGATTCGGTCAAGCTGTCGTCCAGGATCGCACGGGTTCTGGGGTCCGAACCGCCCGCCGGATTCAATTACGAGCTCTTCCTCGACGAGAACGGGCAGAAGATCTCCAAGACGAAGGGCAACGGCCTCACGATCGACCAATGGCTGGCCTACGCCAGTCCGGAAAGCCTCTCGCTCTTCATGTTCCAGAAGCCGAGCGCGGCGAAGCGGCTCTATTTCGACGTCATTCCGCGCAACGTCGACGACTATCTCGGGTTTCTCGCCGCCTATCCGCGCCAGGAATGGAAGGAGCGGCTCGGCAATCCGGTCTGGCATATCCATGGCGGAGCGCCGCCCGAGCCGGAAGTCCTGAGCGACGGCGGGCAGGGTTCGAACCCGATTTCCTTCGCCATGCTGCTCAATCTGGCGGCGGTCGCCAATAGCGACGATCCGGCGGTGCTTTGGGGCTTCCTTCGCCGCCACTATCCGTCGGCGTCGCCGGAGACCCACCCGCGGCTCGACAGCCTGGTTCGCTACGCGGTCGCCTATTTCCGCGATTTTGTCGCCCCCCGAAAGCGCTACCGCGAGGCGGACGAGGTCGAGCGCGGCGCGCTGGCGGCGGTTTCCTCTCGCCTGGCGGACATGCCGGCGAGCGCGAGCGCGGAAGACATTCAGCACGCGCTCTATGACATCGCCCGGCCGATTCCCCGCTATCAGGATTTTTCCGCCAAGGGGGCGACCCCGGCGCGGCCGGGCGTGTCGAACGAGTTCTTCAATATGGTCTATGCCGTGCTGCTCGGCGAAAGTCAGGGCCCGCGGCTCGGATCGTTCATCGCGATCTACGGGCTCGAGGAGACCCGCGCTCTGATCGCGCGGGCGCTGAGCGGCGAGCTCAAGCGCGACCATCCCGCGCCCGCCGTCCCGCTGGACGCGGCGGCGACTTAAACGGCCGAAAGCGGGCGGCGGCGGCCAACAATCTATTGCAGGAAATCAGAAAACAAGTTAAGCTCGCCCCATGAACAAAACTGACCTTTCGCGTGGCCTCGGCCGCTGGCTCCCATTCCGGCTGCGAACACGAGGAAACGCCGCGCGAAAAATTTTGCGCGAAAATCCCGTGTAACCCATTGAAAAGTCTCGATTCGGACGAGAGAATCCAAGGAAATCCAAGCTTTTCCAACCGCCAAAAACGGGGGTTTCGCGGCCAAAGGGTCAACCGCCCAAGAAAACCCAAATCGCAAACCCAAGCCGGATCGACCGGAAGACAATCGCGACCACCCGCCGGAAGAGCCAGACCGACTCCATTAAAGTACAAATCGATTTAGTTATTCAAAGGCGCCTGCGACGCCTCTTCAACGCGGTGGAATTTCGAGCGCGTTGGCGAGCGCCCGCATGTCCGCCCACGCGAATCGCTTATGCGCCGGTTGCCGCAGCAGGAACGCCGGATGGAGCATGGCGAGGGCCCGGATTTCGCGGCCGTCCTGGCGCGGATAAGCGAACCATGAGCCCCGCGCGCGCGTGATCCCTGTCTGGACGCCCAGAAGCGTGCGAACCGCGGATCCGCCAAGACAGACCAGGAATTCCGGATCGGCGAGGTCGATCTGCCGCTTGATGAAAGGCAGACAGACCTGCGTCTCCTGAGGCGTCGGCGTTCGATTGCCTGGCGGGCGCCAGGGAACGACATTGGCGACATAGACTGTTTGCCGATCCAGTCCGACCGCTCCCAGCATGCGATCCAGCAATTGCCCCGCCCTGCCCACGAACGGTCGTCCGAGCCGGTCTTCATCAGCCCCCGGGGCCTCGCCGACGAACATGACCCGCGAGCCGGGGACGCCGTCCGCAAAGACAAGCCGGGTGGCGGTCCGCTTGAGCGCGCAGCCGTCGAAATCGGCCAATGCGGAGCGCAGCGCCTCGAGATCGGTCGCCGCTTCCGCTAGCGCGCGAGCCGAAGTCTCCGCGGCGTCGGGCGGCGAACCCGCCTGGGCGCTGTGAGGCGCGCGGGAACGCATTCCCGGAAGCCGCTCGCGGGGCTTGCCCGGAAGCCGCTGGCGGGGCTTGGCGTATCGGCAGGTTCGGCGCGTCGCGCCGGTCTCCGTTCTCGCGGGAACTCTCGGCGAAACGATCATGCGCCGTCTCGTCGAGCGCCTCGGTGACGCCGGCCCGAATCCACCAGCGAAGCGCTTCCGCGGCCGCGCCAGATTGAAGATCTATGAAATCCTTTGTCGGAGGCATTTGATCAGGGCCGACCTCGATGCTTGCGCGCCCGCGCGAAGACAAACTATCATATTGAGCCTTGAAACGGGGCGCCGCGCGAGAAGCGGGGCTGGCCGAGCGAAAACGAACTCACGCAAAATGCTGCGCGCCCAGCCTTGAATGGCAAAAGGGATCATGGCCCAGGATTCGACACTGCCCGCGCGGGAATTGATGAATTACGATGTCGTGATCGTCGGCGCGGGTCCCGCGGGCCTCGCCGCGGCGATCCGGCTCAAGGAACTCGATTCCGAAATCTCTGTCGTCATCGTGGAAAAGGGCTCGACGGTCGGCGCGCATATCCTCTCGGGAGCCGTGATCGATCCGATCGGACTTGACCGGCTGATTCCCGACTGGCGTTCGGATGCGGAATGCCCGCTCAAAACCCCGGTCGCAGAAGATCAATTCTATTATCTGACCGAGCGGGGAGCGCTGCGCTTGCCCAACTGGGCGATGCCGAAATTGATGGGCAACCATGGCAATTTCATCGGCTCGCTTGGCGCAATCGCACGCTGGCTCGGCGCCCGCGCGGAGGCGCTCGGCGTCGAGATCTATCCTGGTTTTGCGGCGACAGAGCTTCTCTACGGCGACAAGGGGGAGGTCGTCGGCGTTGCGACGGGCGACATGGGCGTCGACCGCGACGGTCATCCCAAGGCGGGGTTCACCCGGGGGATGGAGCTTCTGGGCAAATATGTGCTGCTCGCCGAAGGCGCGCGCGGCTCGCTGTCGAAACAGGCGGTCGCGCGCTACGGCCTGGACAAGGCGAGCGGGCCGCAGAAATACGGAATCGGTCTCAAGGAACTGTGGCAGGTCGCCGAGAACCGCTTCTCCCCGGGCCTCGTCCGCCACACATTCGGCTGGCCTTTGTCCAGGGGCGCAAGCGGCGGCTCGTTCCTCTATCATTACGGCGACAGGCTGGTTTCGGTCGGGTTCGTCGTCCATCTCAATTATCAGAACCCGACGCTCTCGCCCTTCGACGAGTTTCAGCGGTTCAAGACCCATCCGCTGGTGCGCGAGACCTTCCTGGGCGGAAAACGGATCGGCTATGGCGCGCGGGTAATCGCCTCCGGCGGCTGGCAGTCGGTCCCGAAGCTCGTCTTTCCCGGCGGGGCGTTCATCGGCTGCGCCGCGGGATTTGTGAACTTCGCCCGCATCAAGGGCTCGCACAACGCCATCCTGTCGGGAATGCTGGCGGCGGAAAAGACCCATGCGGCGCTGGCCGCGGGCCGGGCGAACGACGAACTCACCGATTATGAGAATTCCTGGCGGGATTTCGGACATCGGCCGCGATCTCTATTCGGTCCGCAACGTGAAGCCGCTCTGGACCCGATACGGCCTGGTCACGGGGGTCGGCCTCGGCGGATTCGACATGTGGACCAACGCCTTGTTCAAGGGCTCGGTCTTCGGCACGCTCAAGCACGGCAAGCCGGATAGCGACACGCTGAAGCCCTTGTCCGAAGTCACGCCCCTCGCCTATCCCAAGCCCGACGGCGTCTTAACCTTTGACAAAGCCTCTTCCGTCTATCTTTCGAACACAAATCACGAAGAGGATCAGCCTGTTCATCTTCGCTTGCATGATCCAGACGTCCCGATCCGCGATAATCTTCCTCGTTTCGGCGAACCCGCTCGGCTCTATTGCCCGGCCGGGGTCTACGAGGTCGTCTACGCAAACGACGCCGCCCGAACGGACCCGCGCTTTGTCATCAACGCGCAGAACTGCGTCCATTGCAAAACCTGCGACATCAAGGACCCGGCCAGAAACATAGAATGGACCCCGCCGGAGGGCGGGGGCGGGCCAAATTATCTCGATATGTGAGATGTGGATGCGCCGTGGCGCAAAATTGCCGTTTTCAACTGTCAGCGGGGACGGAATGACGCGCGTGGGGTTTGTCGGCGAGGCCGGGCGGTGTTTTATGCCGGCGCTCACGGGACTGGTGTAGGAAACCGCAAGACATGCAGAGCCGTTCTCACTCCTGGACGCCGAGGATAGCCTTTCTCCTGGCTTCGGCTTTATCGTTATCCGGCGGCGACCGCCTTGGCGGCGGCCGTGCAGACCGACACGCCGTCGGAGAAACTGGAGATCGGCGACAGCCAACCCGGAAATTATCTTTCAGCTCTAATCGCCAGCGCCGATCGGGACACGCCCGCCGCGGAAGTCTACTATCGCGAGGCGCTGCGAGCCGATCCCCGAAATCCCGATCTCTTGGAGCGCGCGTTCGGCGCAGCGCTGTCTAATGGCGACGAAGCGAGCGCCGACTCTCTCGGCGAGAGGCTCCTTGCGCGCGATCAGAACAACAACCTGGCGCGCCTTGCAATCGCAGTACACGATATCGGACAAGGACAGTTTGCGGCGGCGCGCGCCCACCTGGGGAGCGCCGACGCGTCGCGCGCGCGGGACGTCACCACAGCGCTGCTCACGGCCTGGTCCTATGCGGGTCAGTCTGATCTCCATCACGCGCTCGACGCCCTTGACCGGATTCACGACCGCTCGGTCCTCGCCTTTCGCGATTATCATGCGGGTCTGATCGCCGGTCTCCTCGGAAACTCGGCGGAGGCCGAGCGGAGGCTCAAGTCCGCATACGACAACGACAAGAACAGCCTGCGTTTCGCCGACGCCTACGCCCGCGTCCTCGCCGAAAAAGGCGATGTGGCCGGAGCCACAAAGATATACCAGGATTTCGCGGCCATTGTTCCTCACCATCCGCTGATCGAGCAAGCGCTCGCGGACCTTAAAGCGAATCACACGCTTGAGCCCCTCATGCACAGCGCAAAGGACGGCGCCGCAGAAGTGCTCTATGGCCTTGGAAGCGCGGGGAGCCGTCAGGGAGACGAGCTTCCGGCGCTCGTCTATCTTCGGTTGTCGCTTTATCTTCGACCATCGAATGATTTGGCCGCGGTCACGCTGGCAAGCCTGTTCGAGCAGCTGAAACAAGGCGACCAGGTTATCGCCGCCTACAAAATGGTTCCGTCGTCATCGCCGTTGAAAATGAGCGCCGATATTCAAATTGCGCTCGAACTCGACGCGATGGGAAAAAACCAGGAGGCGACACAACGCCTCACGGAAATCGTCGCGGCGCGGCCGCACGATGTTGAAGCCCTGACCGCTCTGGCGGAGTTGCAACGGTCCGCCAAGAAATATGCCGATGCGGCGGCGACGTATGATCGGGCGATCGCCGCTGTTGGAATTCCGCAACGGGACAATTGGACGCTGTTTTATTTCCGTGGAATTTGCTACGAGCGATCCAAACAGTGGCCCAAGGCGGAAGCCGATTTCAAGAAAGCTTTGGAGCTCTATCCGGACCAGCCGCTCGTCCTCAACTATCTTGGCTATTCCTGGGTAGACAAGGGGCTTAATTTGGAAGAGGCGTTCAAGATGCTCCGTAGAGCGGTCGAGTTACGCCCTAACGACGGTTATATCGTCGATAGCCTCGGGTGGGCCCATTACAAGCTCGGACAATACGCTGAAGCCGCTGGGACGCTGGAAAAGGCGATCGACCTGAAACCTGCCGACCCGGTTCTGAATGATCACCTTGGGGACGCGTATTGGCGGGTCAATCGCCGCATCGAGGCGCACTTTCAGTGGAATCACGCTCGGGACATGGGACCCGATCCTGAAGATCTCCCGGAGATTTTGAAGAAGATCAAGGATGGACTTCCGGACGCGACAACCGGCGCCGGCGCGACAAAAGCATCGCCAAACAAGGAAGGCGGCGGCTGAGGCGCTGCATTCCGCTCGATGCGATGGCAGCGCGCTCCGGCGAAGATCAATTTGACTTTGCGGGTGCTCGGGCGCCGCGACGACGGATACCATGAGCTTGAGAGTTCTGGTCGCGTTCGCCGGGCTTGGCGACTGGCTCGGGTTCGAGCCCGACGACGATCTCACTCTAGAGGTTTTCGGTCCTCGCGCCGATCAAACTGGCCCCGTCGAAGAGAACCTGGTGATGCGCGCCGCGCGAGCGCTCGCCGCGCATGCGCCGGGCTTGAGACTTGGCCGCTTCCGGTTGATCAAGCGGTTACCCGCCGCGGCGGGCCTTGGCGGAGGTTCGGCGGATGCGGCCGCCGCATTGCGGTTGCTCGCCGACGAGTTCGGGCTGTCGATCGACGATCCGCGCGTGCGCGCGTCCGCTCTCGCGACAGGCGCGGACGTCCTTGCCTGTCTTTCTCCACAAGCCCGAATCATGAAAGGCATCGGCGATCAGCTCGGTCCGGCGATTCGCCTGCCGAGCATTTTCGCGGTTCTGGTCAACCCCCAGGTTCAGGCGCCGACGCCCAAGGTTTTCGCCGCGCTTGGCCTCGCGCGTGGGTCGAGGCTGCAGTCAGTGGACTGGTCGTTTCCCGAGGCGATATCTGATAGAGACGCCCTCCTGGATTTTCGTTCCGGGCGCCGGAACGATCTGGAGGCCGCGGCGATCCGGGTGGCCCCGCCTATCGCCGCTGTGCTCAAAAGCTTGTCCCAAATCCCCGCGGCGGGGCTGACGGGAATGTCGGGTTCGGGAGCAACGTGCTTTGCCCTGTTCGGCGACCGGCGCCGCGCGGCGGTCGCGCGTCGAATGGTCGCCGCGGAGCATCCAGGGTGGTGGGTCGAGGCGACCGGCCTTCGCTAGCTTGGGCGACCGTGCACGCGTCTCGCCCGTCCGCCGCTGACGACCGCCAGATTGGCAAATAATTCGAACGCGGGAAATGCCTGATCCCGACAACGATCGACTCGCCGTCGCGATCCTTATGGGGTTTTTGGTCGCGCGCGCTTTTTTTGCTTTGATGCTCGGACTAGGCATCGATGAAAGCTACACGGTCGCGATTTCACGCGGCCTCGCCCTTTCCTATTTCGACCATCCTCCGTTGCATCTGTGGATCACGCATTTCGCCGCGCGCGCAGCTGGCGAAAACGTGGTCGCTCGCGCCCCTTTTGTCGTCCTCTTCGTGGCGACGGGTTGGATCGCCTATCGATTCGCGAACCGTCTGTTCGGCGCTCGGGCGGCTCTGATCGCGCTTTTCGCCCTGAACGTTACGCCCTTCTTCTTCGCCTCAGCCGGAACTTGGATCGTTCCGGACGGCCCGCTGCTGTTTGGGCTCGCGACCGCGGCATGGGCGGCGAGCCGGGTGTTCTTTCCGGAACCGCGCGACGACGAGGCCTCGGCCTGGCGATTTTGGCTCCTCGCCGGCGTCGGCCTGGGTCTGGCTGGACTGTCGAAATACAGCGCCGTGCTGACCGCAGGCGGATTGGCGGCGTTCGTCCTGCTTTCGCCCAGGCAGCGCCATTGGCTCAAACATCCTGCGCCATATGTCGCCGCAATCGTCGCGCTCGCGATGATCGCTCCGGTCATCTTGTGGAACGCGCGGCACGGTTGGGCGTCGTTTGAATTTCAGGGCGCGCGTGGCGTACCAGGCGGCGGACTGCGCCCAGCGCAGTTTCTCACGATGGCGCTGGGCGAAATCGCTTTTCTGTCGCCCTGGATATTCGCGATACTTGTCGCGGGCATCGTCAGCGCGTTCCGCCGTTGGCGGGACGATCGCTACCTGTTTCTGCTTTGCCTCAGTCTGCCGCCGATTGTTCTCTTCACGCTGACGCCGCTTTGGGGCGGCCGCGGTCAACCTCACTGGACGATGCCCGGCTGGTTCTTTGCGTTCCCACTGCATGGGCGCATGGGTCGACGAGCTCGGCGTCTCCATCGGCGCGCTTCGGCGCTGGGCTTTCGCGTCGTCGGCGCTGCTGGCGGCGATCGCCGGAGCAGCCGTCGTGGACGCGTCGACAGGCTGGCCGTGGACGGTTCTCGCCACCGGCTCCCGCTCCTCCGACCCCCTGCTCGAGAGCTTCGACTGGCGCGATCTCGCCAAGGCGCCGGTTTTTGACCCGCCGCCAAGCTTCGTTATCTCGACCAAATGGTCGGACGCGGGGAAAATCGCGCTCGCCTTCGGGCCTCGGATCCCTGTCTTCGTGCTTTCAAACGATCCGCGCGGCTGGGCCTTCCTGGACGACAGCGAAAACTTCATCGGCCGGAGCGGAGTCATCGTCACGCCGGCCGCAGACGCCGCATCGATCGGCGCCGTCGCCGGCCCCCTGTTCGCCAGGCTGGGACAGCCCCAGTTTTATGCGCTGGGCCGTCTCGGTCGCCCTGAGATCAAGCTCGCTCTCATCCCGGCCACCGGCTTGACGCGCTCGCTTCCGATGCCTTATCCGGGCGCGACCGGCAGATAGCGTTCATCGACGCTGAGCGAAATAAGCGTGGCGTGGAATGGCCAGCGATGAAACGCCCGGGCGGCCGACTCCGACACTTTCGGTCGTCGTCCCAACCTATCAGGAATCCGCCAACGTCCCGATTCTTTTCGAGCGCGTCAAAGCCGCGCTCGAAGGCCTGCCGTGGGAGATGATCGTCGTCGATGACGATTCCCCCGACGGCACCTCGAATGTCGCCTTTGCGCTTGCGGCGGAGGACCGCGCCTCCGCTGCCTGAGGCGCGTCAATCGCTCGGGTCTTGCGGGCGCGGTCATCGAGGGATGGATGTCATCGAGCGCCGACTTCGTCGCGGTCATCGACGGCGATCTCCAGCACGACGAGACCATTCTGCGGGAGATGTACCGTGCGCTCGCCAAGGGCTCGGCCAATTTGGCGATCGGGACCCGGATAAGGGAGGCGGATCACGGCAGTCTCTCTCCGGCGCGACAGGCGCTCAGCGACATGGGCGCATGGTTCTTCAGGCGAATCGCGGGGACGGCCGTTGCCGACCCGATGAGCGGCTTCTTCATGCTCCGGCGCGAGATCGTCTCGCGTCTCGCTCCGCGCCTTTCGCCCGACGGCTTCAAGATCCTGGTCGACGTCATTCTTTCAGCCGGCGGCGATCTGAAGATTGTCGAAGTCCCTTACCGCTTCCGCAAGCGCGATCGCTGGCGAGTTCAAACTGACGCCGCTGGTCGGCATCGACTTCCTCGGGTTCGTCGTTCATCACGCCACCGGCGGCGCTCCTTCCATCGCGCTTTGTCCTGTTCGCCATGATCGGAGCGAGCGGTCTGGTCGTCCATATCGTAACGCTTTCGGCTGTCCTTCACTGGTTTGGCGCGCTGAGCTTCGATTCCGCGACAGCTCATCGCCACCGTCGTCGCAATGGCGAGCAACTTCATCCTCAACAATGAAATCACCTATAGTTCCTATCGCTACCGTGGGTTTGGCCTGATCGAGGGCTTCGCCGCTTTCGCTCTCGGATGCAGCGTCGGAGCCATCGCCAATATCGACGTCGCTTCCTGGCTCTTTAACGCCAGCGAGACCTGGTGGGTGGCGGGGCTGGCGGGCGCGTTGCTGAGCGTCGTTTGGAATTACGCGGTCAGCACGAACCTCATCTGGCGACCGGGCCGGCGCCGATAAAAACTGCCGAGCCGCCTCCCCGGTTGGCCATTCGTGCGAGAGTGTGGTTACATTCAGTCCCGTTCACGAAAAGCCAAGAGGAGCTTCGATGGAGGCCGCCGAGTCCGACGCCCTGGTCTTCTTCGGCGCTTCCGGCGATCTCGCCTTCAAGCAGATCTTTCCGGCTCTGCTGGGACTCGTGGCCGACGAAGGCGTGAATGTCCCCATCGTCGGCGTCGCCAAGGCCGGTTGGACGGTCGAGCAACTGCGGGCGCGCGCCAAGGACAGCATCCAGCAGCACGGCCGCGGCGACGACCCCGGACTCGCCAAGCTGTTGGGGCTGCTGCGATATGTGGACGGCGACTATAACGATCCGCGGACTTTTGCTGATTTGAAGAAGGCGCTTGGCGGCGCCAAGCGGCCGCTGCACTATCTCGCGATTCCGCCGAGCCTGTTTGGCGTCGTCGTTTCCGCGCTGGCCAAGGCCGGTCTTAACGTCGATGCGCGTCTCGTCGTCGAGAAGCCATTCGGCCGCGATCAGGAGTTGGCTGAGGCGCTGAACCGGACGCTGCTCGAGCATTTCCCCGAGAGCGCGATCTTCCGCATCGACCACTATATGGGCAAGGAGCCGGTTCAGAACATCCTCTATACGCGGTTCGCCAATACGACGTTCGAGCCGTTGTGGAACCGCCTTTATGTTCGCAGCGTCCAGATCACCATGGCGGAAGCCTTTGGCGTTCAGGACCGCGGCAGCTTCTACGACTTCGTCGGCGCCCTTCGCGATGTGGTTCAGAACCACATGCTGCAGGTCCTCGCCGTCGTGATGATGGATCCGCCAACCGGAGAGGCGCACGAGGCGCAGCGCGACCAGAAGGCCGCGCTCCTGAAGGCGGTCCGCCCGCTCGACTCGGCGAGTGTCGTGCGCGGGCAATATCGCGGGTATCGGGCGGTCAAGGGCGTGAGGCCGGATTCGACGGTCGAGACCTATGTCGCGGTGAGACTGTTCGTGGACAGCTGGCGCTGGGCGGGGGTTCCCATTTACATTCGCGCCGGCAAATGCCTGCCGCTCACCGCCGCCGAGGTCAGGGTCGACTTCACGCCGCCGCCGCGTCCGACGTTCGGCGAAGATGCAGGCTCGTGCAGCTATCTGCGCATGCGGCTGGGACCGGACGTCAACTTCGGCATGGGGCTGCGAATGAAGCACCCCGGAGAGCGCATGACCGGCGACGCCGTCGAGCTCACGCTGATGGAGAGGACCGCGTCGCAGATTCCTCCCTATCAGCGCCTGCTCGGCGACGCGATGCGCGGGAACGGCGAGCTGTTCGGGCGCGAAGACGCAATCGACGCACAGTGGCGGATCGTGGAGTTGATCGTGAAGAATCCACCGGCGGTGCAAGAATACGAGCCCGGGACCTGGGGTCCCGCCTCGGCTGACGCGCTCATCGGCGCTGACGGCCCGTGGCGCAATCCCGCCCCGCCCCCGGCCGAAGCCGGCGATCGACACTGAGACTCTTCCGGGTCGAGCGCGCTTCGAGCCGCAAGGCGGACGATGGCAGGCATCTGATACAA
>CAVXVE010000038.1:0-56350 GCA_963764955.1 uncultured Alphaproteobacteria bacterium
TCCACAAGGGAGGGCCAACGAACACAATGTCGGGTTGCTCATGGCAGGTCGAGGCGCGGAAGCCGGATGAGCCCCTTCTCTAGTGCGCTGAAACCAGGCGGCCACCGCCTGCGCATTCCACCAGTGGCGCTCGCAATCGGCTTCGCGGCATTGGTGGGAGCGGCGCTCATCCTGGTCTCCGGCCACGATCCGCTCAGCGCCTATGCTGAGATCGCCAGAGGCTCGCTATCGCCTGGAGCCTTGCCGGACACGCTCAATTGGGCGACGCCGCTTGTCGGAATGACGCTTGCGGCCGCCATCCCGCTCCGAGGCGGCATGGTGAACCTCGGCGGCGACGGCCAGCTTGTCATCGGCGGCCTTATCGGCGCGCTCGTGCCTCTGTTTCTTCCGGGGCACGGCGCGTTCGGCGCCGCGCTCGGACTGGCGCTCGCGGGGTTTGGCGGCGGCCTCTACGCCGCGCTCGCGGCTTGGGGCGAGGTGCGGCACGGCGTCCCGATGTTGATCTCGAGTCTGCTCCTGAGTTACCCGGCTATCGGCGTCACATCCTACCTCGCGCGCTTTCCCCTTCGCGACGTTTCGACCGGACTGCCGCAAACCCTCATGATCCCGTCGGACGCGCGCCTTTACGTCCTGTCCGGAGCGCTCAATACCGGCAGTCTCCTCATCGCGGCGATCGCGCTCGCCGTCGTCTTCGTCGACCGGCGGACGAGCGCGGGTTACGAATTGCGGATGCGGGGCAAGAACCCGCGTTTCGTCGGATACGGCGGCGTACGGCTTGGACGGCAAGCCGTACGGACCATGTTCGCGAGCGGCGCGATGGCCGGTCTCGTGGGGGCGATCATCGTGCTTGGCTCGCAATTCCGGTTCATCGACGGGGCGCTCGTCACGCCAGCCTACACCTGGTCCGGGCTGATGGCGGCGCTTCTTGTCAACGGGGAGCCCGTGGGGGCGATCGTCGCCGCCCTCTTCTTCGCCGCGCTGCAAACCGGGGGCTTCGCTATGCAGCGCGAGACTTCGGTGCCCCGCGTGCTGACGCTCGTCTTGCAGGCGATCGTGATCCTCTTCCTCGCCATGCGGCGGGGACTGGGGCGGCGGATGTGATGGAGAGCCTTTTTACCCCGTTTCTGTTCCAATCCACGGCTCAAGCGATCACGCCGATCCTTTTCGCCGCGCTTGCTGGCGTCCTGTGCGGACGGGTTGGGGTATTCAATCTCGCGCTCGAGGGCCAGATGCTTGTCGGCGCCTTCGCTGCGATTGTCGGCAGCTATTTTGGTCACAGCGCGGTCGGGGGCGTCGCCGCGGCGATGGCCGCGGCGGCCGTCTTTTCGCTGATCCTCGGTTGTGGGGCGACAATATTCCGCGGCGATCCGGTCGTCATCGGCATCGGCATGAACCTACTCGCGTCGGGACTGACGGCGTATCTGCTGCGAGTCGTGTTCGGCGTCAGTGGAACCTTCAGCGACCCGAATGTGGTCGGGCTTGGCCGAATCACGATCCCGGCGCTTATCGGCGTGCCCGTGCTCGGCTGGGCGTTCGCCCGCCAGTCGGCTCCGACGTTGGCGGTCTGGGCGCTAACCGCGCTGATCAGCGTCGTTCTGTTCCTGACGCCAGTCGGACTGCGGTTACGGGGCGTAGGCGAACAGCCAGAGGCGGCGGGGGCGCTAGGCATCGACGTCGTCCGCTACCGGATCGTAACCGTGCTTATCGCCGGGGCGCTTACAGGTCTTGCGGGTGCGCAGCTGTCGCTTGGCGCGGTCAGCGTCTTTGCCGAAGACATGAGCGCGGGCCGCGGATGGATCGCCGTCGTCGCGGTCATGCTTGGTCGCAACAATCCACTTTACGCCGCTGCGGCCTGTGCGCTCTTCGGCTTCGCCGACGCGATCGGGGTGAACCTGCAGAGTCACGGCCTCCCCAATCAGCTCACGGATATTGCTCCCTATGTCGCAACTCTGCTTGCGCTTGTCATCAGTCATCGCCGCCGAATTCGCGCCTCGCAGCGATCAAGACAATCGG
The DNA here is from genome assembly GCA_963764955.1 of uncultured Alphaproteobacteria bacterium. Lineage (GTDB taxonomy): Bacteria > Pseudomonadota > Alphaproteobacteria > Rhizobiales > Beijerinckiaceae > Roseiarcus. The sequence continues at coordinate 2,014 of CAVXVE010000038.1, forward strand.
CGGCGACGGCAATAGAAGAGTAAGGGTGAGGGTGGGATCGATGAAATCACCGCCGGTTGGCGATCGCTCTTGACGCCACGACGGCTGCGACAAGCAGCGCGACATCGACCGAGCATCGGGGCGCCAGGAATTGCGGCGCTTATCGTCCTTTGATCGCGGCGAGGAAGTTCGCCAAAAAGCGCGGGCGGTCTATGTCCATGCAGACGTTGGCATTGCGCAGTGCGACGGCGGTCAGTCGTCGGTCGGCGATCGTCTGTCCGCGGGTGAGTTCTCCGTGCAGCTCCACGTCGACGAACATGCGCTCCGTTCTGGCCAGGCTTGGATCTTCCGCGACTGCGACCGCAAGCGGATCGTGCAGACCGCAGCCGGCTATGCCCGGATACATGGCTTTATAGGCCCTAAGGTAGAATTCTGTCATCCGCATCAGCGTCTTCGCCGCCTTGTCGCCCTCGCGTGCGACGTCGTCGATCATCTCGGCCGAAAACAGGGTCGTCATCGTGACGTCCATACCGACCAGGGTCATGTCGGCGCCCGACCGGAGCACGATATGCGCAGCTTCGGGGTCATTGGCGAAATTCGCATCGACCATCGGAGCTGCGGGCCCGTGAATGCCGGGATGAAATATCGTCGATCCCATGATGACAATCTTGCGCAAAAGTTTGGCGATCTCCGGCGCCTTGGCGATCGCCAACGCGAGGTTGGTGACAGGTCCTACCGGGCAAAGCGTGATCTCGCCCGGGCTCTCTTTCGCCATGCGGATGATAAGATCGCTGGCATGCTCGTCGGTCTGCCTGATCTTCGGCTCCGTAAGCTCGATATCGCCGATCGCATTCGAGCCATGAACGTGATCGGCGCGGCGGACATAAGGGTGAATGAACGAGCGCCCGACGCCTTTGGCCACGGGAATGTCCGGCCGGCCCAGAAGCTCCAGCAGACGTAGCGCATTGACGGTTGCGATCGCGGTCTCGGTGTTGCCGAAGGTTGTGGTGAGAGCCTCGAGCTTTATGCCCGGCCGGCGGACAGCGTAGAAAATCGCCATCGCATCGTCGATGCCCGGGTCGACATCGATTATCATTCTGCAAGGGGTGCTCACGTCGAAGGTCTCCTCGCGCGGGCGCAGGCATCCGACCTTGAAAGGCCTTCAGCCGATCTCCGGCACAGGCGTTGTCAGAGCAACGGCAGCGATTTGAAGAGGAACATGCTCGCCAAACCTCAAGCTGCGCGTGGGCCACAAGAGTGTGCAACCCGGTTCGCGCGGACGCGCTCTATTGCATCTCGGGTCACCGGCATTGGTGCCCAAGCCTCGATCACCGCTAGAGGATAATCTTTTGCAGCGACGCCCGCACTGCCCCACGCCGCACATCGAGAAAAGCTCGTGCATCTGTAGAGCGCATCTCACGGATTACGATAGGTGGTTGACTTCCCATGTATCCATTCCGCGAAGAAAGGCGGCTTAATTCAAATGTACGCCTAAAGGTGGATTATAGGTGCTTGCTCATTGGGTAACCGGAGCCTGTACCGAAAGCGCCGCTCGGCGAGCCGGACTGTACGTAGCCATTTGACAGGTAGAATTGGCGCGCAGTTTCCGTGCTGATCAGGTTGCAACGAGTGTTTCCTCGCTCGACCGCACGGAGTTCTAATGCCTGCAACAAAGCCCGGCTCACGCCTCTAAATCGTGCGTCAGGCGAAACGTAATTTAGGCCGATAGTCCCGGCGTCTGTAACGGAGCCAACAGCCAAATGTGGCCGCCCTCTACGGCTGATCCACGCTGTCTTCGACTGCTTGCTGACGCTATGTTCGGGCGCCCGCCGTCTCGGTCCAACCGGTTCTATCGTGCAGCCCGGGAAACGGAATTTTGCGGGTAGAGACTGGCCGGTGAAATTCGGCGCAGACCACAGGAGAACGACTCGAATTCGGTTCGCAGACGCGCTACGGCTCGCTAACCTACCGGTATTGCGAGGGTTTTTGTCGCCCGAGAAACCGGGTCGGTTCGCCAGGGCTTCGAACCCCTGACCTCCGCAGTACGGGCACCCGCGCGTTGATGACTGCGCCGCCGCTTTAAAATCCGTTACGATTTCGTTTGGGAGCGCGGACGCTGGGCGATCGACAACCGGAACCCCCACAAGCTCAAAGCGCCATCCAGCGGGGGCCTTGGGACGAAGCGGTCAGGCCCCTCGGGCGCGAACCGGTATCCGGCGTAGCTGATTTTCCTCATGCCCTCGGCTACAGCGCCTATATACAACCAACAAGCTGCCGCCGGCGTGACAAAGCCTTGGGCGATGTTGATGGGCTGGCAGGCGTTCTTTTGGATCAATGGCGCGCTCCTCGAATTGCTGCCTTGCGGGCATCGTTGATCGCTTGGCGATCGCGAAGGCCCAGTCCTTGAGTTCGAGCTGGCCCTTGTAGCGCCTTGGAACCAGGCTCAGGTAGGCGGCGATATCTCTGGATCGGCGGATGCGCGAAGGATCGTGGATCGCAGCCACAAAGGCGAGCGCGGTCAGTTGGCCGACCCCTGGAATTGCCCTCAGCCGGCGGCAGGTCGCCTAACTGATTCCGGCCTTCCGGCAGGTGTCGGCGACGGGAACCCCGTCCGCGCCCTGCCGGAGAATGAACGCCTTCTGGGCGTCCGAGAACTTGTGACGTTTTCATCGTTTTCCGCTCCTCCCAGCCACGGGAAAATACCGCGGAAAACTCTAACTCAGAACGGCCCAGTTTTCGGGGAGCGGATCACCCTCAGCTCGCCCAATTCTTCCGCGCGACCACTCCATCCAGCTTTCTCCTCAGCCGGTCGCGGTGCTGAACATGGATAAGCTGGGTATCTTCGAGAGTCGCGAGCAGGTCACGAAATTGAGTCACCTCTTCCCCGTCAGCGAGCCTATCGGCGATGAGAACTCTCTGCTTGGTGAGATGTCCAACGCCTTTCTCGATTTCGCCTTGCACACGATGGAGCTTGGCTTGAAGTTCAGTCATGTCTTCCATTTGACACCCCGTCGGGTCAGATCCCGCATTAAACCGACAGCAAGAGTGGAACCGGCATGTTTCGAGTTCTAGCTCTTCGCTCCGGATACGATTCTCGGGCGTGGCGCCGCAGCGCCGAGCAAATCCCGGTAAACCGCCAAATAGTCTCTCGCCATGCGGCGCGCCGTGAACCGCTCTTCAAAGCGCTCTCTGATCATCGTACGTGACAACCGCGGGAGATGGCCGACGGCCCCGACGGCGCTGGTTTCATCCTCAACAACGAAACCCGTCACGCCGTCTTCGATCAATTCCGGGACGGCGCCGCGATTGAACGCGATAACCGGCGCGCCGCAAGCCATGGCTTCAATCATGACCAGTCCGAAAGGCTCAGGCCAGTCGATCGGCACGATCAGCGCGATGGCGCGGCTCAAGAACTCGGACTTCTGCGCGTCCGTGATCTCGCCGACGAATTCGACATGCGGTTTGGCGAGAAGCGGCTTAATCATCTTCTCGAAATAGTCGTGATCGGCCGGGTCGACTTTCGCTGCGATCTTAAGCCCCAGGCCACATCGTTCGGCGATGTGGATCGCGCGATCAACCCGCTTCTCCGGCGAAATGCGACCCAGAAAGGCGAGATAGGACGGGTCCGCCGGCACGGGCTTGAGGAGGCCCGCGGGCATCCCGTGATGAACAGTGCCGATCCAATGCGCGTTGGGCGCGGGCCGACGCTGCGAATTTGAGATCGAGACGACCGGAACTGTTGGAAAGGTCGAGAAGACTGGCCCATGCTCAGGTAAATCGAGACGGCCGTGCAGCGTCGTGAGAAAGGGCGTCGACTGCCGAGACATCGCCGAAAAAGGGTAATAGTCGAGATGGAAATGCAGTAGGTCGAACTCCTTCGCTCGCCGGGCGACCTGTTCGATCATGCTCATGTGAAGAGCGTTAGGATCGCGGACAGAGCCGTCGAGTCGTAGGGCAGTCGGCCACATTGGCTCGAGCCGCGCGCCTGTGACCGAATCGCCGCTCGCAAACAGCGTAACGTTATGCCCTAGCGAGACGAGCTCCTCGGTCAACCACGAGATCACGCGTTCGGTGCCTCCATAAAGCTTCGGCGGAACAGCTTCAGTCAGGGGCGATATCTGGGCGATGCGCAATTTTCCTCCGATCGGCGCCATGAGCGTTGGCTCAAGCGATGGCGATGAGTGCAGACAACAAGGGGGCCCTCGGCGCTACCCTCGAAATGAATGACTCATCAATGCGGGGCGATCGGCGCGCGCGTCGCGCCGACCGCCGATGTCCTTTTTTCGGCTTTTGCGGGCCGAACTATTTCACGCTGCTGAGCAGAGCGGCGCATGCCTGGGACACGCCGGAATCAGCCGCCTTGCTGCCGGGCATCACGGCCCAGCCGCCCTTTTCGACATAGGCTGCCTGTTGCCATGAATCCGTCTTTTTCAGCGTCGTCAGGTTCGTGGCGGCGTCGGCGCTGCGTTGGAACTGGTCGACGCAGATCGGCGCGACGGCGGCAACCACCGCGCTGCTTGCCGTACTATCCGCCAGGGTCTTCGCGGTGCTTCCGAGCATCCACCCGCCCCAGCCGAAGCCGATGGCGACAGTCGCGACGACGCCGACGGCGGCGCCTTGCAGGAGCCGCTTCAGCGAGTCTCCCTGATACCAAGCCACATTTTGCATGAGCCTCTCCTCCCGATCGGGGCGGAAGGATTCCGCCCCTCTCTGAGTATTGGACGACACATTCCCGTGGAGCCGTCGCCGAGACCCGGTCTTCTTTCTATCGGGCGCTCAGTAGTCCATCCCGCCCATGCCGCCCATTCCGCCGCCGCCCGGCATCGCCGGAGCGTCGGTCTTGGGCCGCTCGGCGATCATCGCTTCGGTCGTGATCATGAGACCGGCGATCGAAGCCGCGTCCTGCAGCGCCACCCGCACCACCTTCGCCGGATCGACGATGCCGGCGTTCAGCATGTCGACATATTGCTCGGTCTGGGCGTCGAAGCCGAAGGTCTGCGACTTGTTCTCGAGAACCTTGCCGACGACGATCGAACCCTCGACCCCCGAATTCTCGGCGATCTGCCGGATCGGGGCTTCGAGCGCCCTGAGCACGATGTTGATGCCGGACTGGACGTCCTCGTTCTCGTCTGTGAGCTTGCCGATCGCGGCCCTGGCGCGCAGGAGCGCAACGCCGCCCCCCGATACGATGCCTTCCTCGACCGCGGCCTTGGTCGCATGCATGGCGTCGTCGACGCGGTCCTTCTTCTCCTTGACCTCGACCTCGGTCGAGCCGCCGACGCGGATGATGGCCACGCCGCCCGCAAGCTTGGCCAGCCGCTCCTGCAGCTTCTCCTTGTCGTAGTCGGAGGTGGTGTCCTCGATCTGCGCCTTGATCTGCGCGATCCGGCCCTCGATGTCGGATTTCTTGCCGGCGCCGTCGATTATGGTGGTGTTCTCCTTCTCGATCCGGACTCGCTTCGCCTTGCCCAGCATCTGCAGCGTCACGTTCTCGAGTTTGATGCCGAGGTCCTCGGCGATCATCGTGCCGGCGGTGAGGATGGCGATATCCTCGAGCATCGCCTTGCGGCGATCGCCGAAGCCCGGCGCCTTGACGGCCGCCACCTTCAGGCCGCCACGCAGCTTGTTGACCACCAGGGTCGCCAGCGCCTCGCCCTCGATATCCTCTGCGATGATGAGGAGCGGCTTGCCGGCCTGCACCACCGCCTCGAGCACAGGCAGCATCGGCTGCAGCGAGGAGAGCTTCTTCTCATGGATGAGGATGTAAGGCTCCTCGAGCTCCGCGATCATCTTCTCGGCGTTGGTGACGAAATAGGGCGAGAGATAACCGCGGTCGAACTGCATGCCTTCGACGACATCAAGCTCGGTCTCGAGGCTCTTGGCCTCTTCGACCGTGATCACGCCCTCATTGCCGACCTTCTTCATGGCGTCGGAAATCATCTTGCCGATCGTCTTGTCGCCGTTGGCGGCGATGGTGCCGATCTGCGCGATCTCCTCCGACGACTGCACCTTCTTGGCGCGCTTTTCGATGTCCTTGACGACCGCGCTGACCGCGATGTCGATGCCGCGCTTAAGATCCATCGGGTTCATGCCGGCGGCGACAAGCTTGAGGCCTTCCTTCATGATCGAGGCGGCGAGCACGGTCGCGGTGGTGGTGCCGTCTCCGGCAAGATCGTTGGTCTTGGAGGCGACCTCGCGCACCATCTGCGCGCCCATGTTCTCGAACTTGTCCGAAAGTTCGATCTCCTTGGCGACGGTCACGCCGTCCTTGGTGATGCGCGGCGCGCCGTAGGACTTGTCCAGAATGACGTTGCGGCCCTTGGGGCCCAAAGTCACCTTGACGGCGTTGTTGAGAATATCGACGCCGCGCAACAAGCGGTCGCGGGCGTCGGAAGAGAAGCGTACGTCTTTAGCGGGCATGGGTGGGGTTCCTTCAATTCTTGATAAGGGATGTTGCTTCAGGCGGCTTTCTTCTTGGCGGCTGGCGCGCCTTCAATGACGCCCATGACGTCGGTCTCCTTCATGATCAGGAGCTCCTCGCCGTCGATCTTGACCTCGGTGCCGCTCCACTTGCCGAACAGGACGCGCTCGCCGGGCTTGAGTTCGGTCGGCGTGATCTTGCCATTCTCGTCGCGGCCGCCGGGTCCGACCGCGACGACCTCGCCCTCTTGCGGCTTCTCCTTGACAGTATCGGGAATGATGATGCCGCCTTTGGTCTTGTCCTCGCCTTCGATGCGGCGGACGACGACGCGGTCGTGTAACGGACGAAATTTCATGGGACTCGTTTCCGGTCGGCGCGCGTCAACAATGAGAGGCGAAATCGCCTCAGTGACTTTGCTGTTCGGCTCGACCTAAACCTATAACTGGCTATTGCTAGCACTTGCTACAAGAGAGTGCCAAAAGTATTTCATGTAGAACGATCGAATGTGCTTGCGCCCGATTGAGTAGAACGGGCGCCGCGAGATCATCCAAGGCGAGGGCGACAGCCCCTCCGCCACGCGTCCGATGAGAACCGAAGCCCGCGCGGTCCTCACTGACGCGCTTCGCGATGCTCATCACTGGCTCGACCAACTGACCACCGGTCCCAACCTAACCATCGAATCGCTCGCCGCGCGCGAAGGCAAAACTGAACGTTGGATCCGCCGAACCATCTCGCTCGCCTTCCTTTCGCCCGCCCTCGTCAAAGCGGCGATCGATGGTCGACTGCCTCGCGGCTTTGGGGTCAAGCGCCTGATGGACCTGCCAATAGCGTGGCCTGACCAGTGGTCGGCGCTTGGGCTAAGAGCGCCTGCCGAACGCTGATTGCAATCCGAACGGTTGGCGATCTGATCGGGATCTCATCCCAAGCACCGTCCCAAGAAGAGATTGACCCGCATGTCGGTCGCAGCCGCGCAGTCGGGAACCCAAAATTCGGCGTCGGAGACTCATTTCCGCGTTCGCCGGCCAAAGCCCGTTGTCCCAGCAGAGTAAACCCCGCAGACCATTAGCTTCCGCGCTAACGCACTAAATAGTCGAGGGATTGTGGGCGCCGGGAACCCAGGGCGGTTCGCAGCGACTTCCTGGTGGAGCTGAGGGGATTCAAACCGCGATGCTCTTGGCAGTGCCGTCCCCTCGGGGACCTCTTTCGCCTAAACGCGCGCTGTGGTTGGCTTGTGGCGCAAAGGCTCGGCGCGGAACGCCCAGTCGCGCATGCCCCGTTCGGTCACTGAAGACCACCACTTTCGTCGCCGCGTTGCGTCATGACCGCCCCACTGCGCCATGCGTGTTCGACGGCCCGATCAACGGCAAGAAGTTTCGCGCCTATGTCGGGCAAATCCTGGTCCCGACGCTCGGCGCCGGAGACCTCGAGGTGATGGACAATCTGGCCTCCCACGAGGTCGCCAGCATCGGCCAGGCCATTGAGGGCGTCGGCGCTGAGGGAGGCTTCTTGCCGCCCTATAGCCCCCATCTCGAGCCCATCGAACCGGTGTTCGCCAAGGTCAAAAAACAAGCTGCGAAAAATGGGGCGACGGACCGACGGCCTCTGAAATGCGGTCCGCGTCGCCCTCGACGACGTCTCCCCCGCAGAGCGCCTCAACTATTTCCGCAACGCCGGCTATGTACGCGCCTGAAAGGAATCCGCTCTAATAGGGAGGAGGGGTTCTGGGCTGGGAGACTATGATCGGCGCGACGATAGATATGTTGAACTGGAAATTCTCCCGCTGCCACCAGAACAGGAACTGCGAGAGGCTGTCGACCTGGTCGTCGTGCCGGCCGTTGGGGAAGGCCAGAAGTTCCGACAAAAACTCACCGAGCCAGGGCGCATCCTCGGCAAGATGCACATGGCCCGCCTCGATCTTAGCCGTTTGGGCGGCCATGCGTTCGAGCTTGCCGCCCTCGGGGCGAACGCCGATCGGGCGAAGAGTTCCCGGCGCTGGCGAATGCCTGAGATCCTGAAGGAGGTTCATGCCGGGACCAGCGTCCTCGATAAGCACGCGCTCGCAGGCGTGCTCCTGGGCCAGCGCAATCACCTTGCGCCGCAGCTCAGGATATTCGAGCCGGCCACGGGAAACGTGGAGCAAGTAAACGTCGTCCTGGTCGGCGCGCCAGGTGGTGCAGACTGAGTAGTCGTTCGCGTCGCCTGTCTGCATGGCGACGTCCCAACTTTGCACAATCTTGGTCGAATAGGCGGGCGGCGGCAGAGACGATGGCGTGAAGTAGCGGAGCCAGGCGCGCCGAATGAGGTTGCCCTCGAGCGGAACCGGCCGCTGCTGATATTGGGCCGAGAACATCATGCCGCCGAGTTCGCGCTTGAGCGCTTCGAGCGCCGCCGTGCCCTCGCGTTCCGAATGCAGGACGTCGCCGACGCGGCGGAAATGGGACTTTCCGGGTCCAAGCTGAAAAACTTGCTCTTCGACAGCAATCGCCGGCAAGTCGAGATGCGCCCATCCGCCAAGACGCAGAACGTGTCCGGCGAGATCGTCCTCGTGCAGTCGCTGCATCACCGCGACGATCGCCCCGGTGCGCTTGTCGTTGAGGCGGGAGACCAGCGATCCGCCGAACCAGTCGATCACCCGCTTGCGCGCGGCTTCCGACTGCGCCTCGGCGGCGTTGAGCGGGTCGTCGATGACGATGAGATCGGCGCCCCGCCCGGTCAACGTGCCGCCGACCGAGGTGGCGTACCGGCCTCCCCCGAGGGTCGTCACGAATTCGAGCCCGGTCTCCTTCGCCCATCGGGTGTGCGGAAACAGCGCCGCGTACCATTCGGAGCTCGCGACCTGGCGGAACTGGCGATGCAGCTCGGCGGCAAAATCGCCCGAATAGCTGACCACGATCACCCGTCGGGTCGGATCACGCCCCAAAAGCCAGGAAACATAGGCGACCGAGACGCAGATCGACTTGAGCGACCGCGGCGGCTGGTTGATCAACAGGCGCGTGGTCTCGCCAAGGAAGACGCGCTCGAGTTGATAGGCGATCGCCTCGATATGCCAGTTGTGGAGGTAGGGCTCACCAGGGCACACCGTAACAAACACCTTGCGGATGAAGAAACGCAGGTCGGTGCGCAGGACGGCCTCGAGGAGGCGCTTCATGGGCCCTCCTCCTCGCCCTTGCGGTCGCCGGGGTCAGTCGCCGAAACAGAGCCCTGGGGTTGGGAGCGAAGCGCCAGCGCGTCTTCGAGGTAAGCGTCGAGGATCGCCTGGTCCTCCGCGGGCAAACCATCTTGGCTGTGGCCTGCAAAATCCTCGTTGTGGGTCCTCGCGAGGGAGAGCAGCGTCTCGAGAGCTCGGATGTCGCCCTTGAGGGCCTTCTCGCGCAGGCGAAGGATCAGCGCCTCCTGGGTCGAGACGCGCTTCGACTTGCCGTTCTCGCTGAGGTGGACTGGCATCTCAAGCGTCCGCTTCACGTCGGCGGCGAAATTGCGCACGCCTTTTTGCCGTCCGCGCGGGTTGCCGGACACGCCAGGCTGAAATCGCGTATGGTGTGGCGGGCGTTTGTAGCCGATCGTTTTGCCGCCGCCGGAGGTGTCAGTCATGTCGCGCCTCCTCCCCAGCGGCGGACACGGTCTCGCCTTGGCCGGCCGAACCTACCTCCGGCATCGAGAGCGCGGGGCTGTGGGCGCGAGAGGTGTCGCCGGGCGCCGATTCCGAACCAACTCGTTCCCCACGCGCGCCCGTGAGCGCCTCCCAGCGCTTGATCGTCGCGTCGACGTAACGCGGCTCGAGTTCGATCAGGCGCGCCCGGCGGCCGGTCTTCTCGGCTGCAATCAGTGTTGAACCGGCGCCGCCGAAAGGGTCCAGAATGACCCCGCCTCGGTGCGACGCGTCCCGGATCGCATCGGCGACCAGCGCGACAGGCTTGGCGGTCGGATGCAGCTTGAGCTTGCTCTTGGCAGTCCCGTTGAAGATATTCTGCCCAGGGTAATCCCAGACGTTGCTGCGATGACGGCCGAACCGGCCGAGCGCCACATTGTTGGCGTGGGCGCCTTTTCCCTTCCTGTAGACGAAGATGAGTTCGTGCTTCGACCGATAGAGCGAGCCCATGCCGGCGTTGGTTTTGTTCCAGACGCAGAGATTGACCAGATCGTTATAGACGCCATCGGCGGCAGCGAGAATCTCCTTCATCTTCGACCAATGCATGCATACGTAGTGCAGCGCTCCGTCGTCGGAATGTGCCGCTGCATGGCCTAGTGATGAATGCAAAAAGGCTTCAAACTCGGTCGGAGTCATTTCTCCGCAAGCCATGGCGAAGTCTTTGTGCTTGACCGCGCCGAGGCCGGACACGTTGTCTTCGATCGCGATGTTCCATGGCGGATCGGTGAAGACCATCTGAGCCCGCTCTCCTTGCATCAGGCGAGCGTAGCTTTCTGCCCTGAGGGCGTCGGCGCAGAGCAATCGATGGTCGCCGAGACGCCAGAGGTCGCCGAGCTTCGTCAGTGGAGGATCAACCTCGTCGACGATGGGCAGCGCGTCCTCTTCGTCGATCGCGCCGCCGAGCGCGACATCGATCTCGCCCATTTCAAAGCCGCTGATAGTCAGATCGATATCGTGCGAGATCTCAAGCAGGTCGCCGAACTCGAGCTTCAAAGCATCGACGTCCCAGCTCGAATCCTCGCCCAGTCGATTGAGCGCCAGGCGCAACAAGCGCAGATCGGCTTCACTGAGATCGGACACGATGACCGCAGGGACGTCGACAACGCCGAGCTTGCGCGCGGCGAGGACGAGCCCCCAACCGGCCACCACGCGATTCTCGCCGTCGATCAGGATCGGCAGGACAAAGCCGAACCGATCAAGGCTTTCCGCCAACTTGCGCACCTGCGCCGGCGGATGCTTACGGGTTTCGCGGCCCAAAGGCTTCAGGGTCGAAACAGGCGTAAATTTGGGATTGACATTGCGGGCAACGGCATAGCCGTTAGAGCCTAGTCCTTGGGTTATCGGAGCCGACATGATGAAAAGAGAATCCTCTTAGGTGTTCGGTCGACCTGACGCGTGTACGCCGCTCAGGCCGCTCGCGCACGGACGCGACAAGCGCGCTTGTTCGCCTTGTTCTTCGTGGTCTGGCTAATCGCGCTGGCCGTTGTGACCGAATTGGTGAAGCGTCCCATCTAGCAGAGTTCTCCCGGCCTCCAAATGGCCTTTTGCAAGGATAGCTGGGGAAATCCCTGCTCGCTCGATCTGAAATCCCTGCTCAGACCAAGCTCGTCCGTGAACATTCCCTGCAACCTCGAGTAGGGAACTATGCCGGAAAACCCAGCGAAATCCGTCCCTTACGAACGCCAAAAATCGGTAGAAGAGGCCAAAATGAGAGAAATTCCCTGCTCTTTCCCTGCTAGCAGGGAATTTCGACGTCAGAGACCGGTTTCGCGGGACTGCGTCCACCACCAGGAAGTCGGCGCGAACCGCCGGCGACGAACCGGTCGAGCATGGCCTTGCGCTCGGCGTCACCGCCATCCTTCAGCTGGTCGTTGACCACGTCGTGCTCGACGCCCTCGCGCGGCGCGTAGGGCGCGTGCCGCTTGGGACACGCTCTGCGACCTCCGGCTCTCCCTTCAAGGATCATTGAGCCGCGTTGGCGCTGGGCTCGCGCTCCACCTATCCGCTCGGCGCGCTGGGCGGCTTCGAGGGCCGCGCCCTGAAAGCAGGCGATCGCGTGAATGTGGGAGCCCAATCCGGGCGCGCGAAGCCCGGCCGGAGCGTGCCCGCCAAACTGCGCTTCGAGATCCCCGGAACGCCCGAACTGCGGGTGCTCCCCGGCCTCTACTGGCATCGTCTGACGGAAGAGGCGGGCAAGACCTTTTTCGAGGACGAATGGAAGGTTGCGCCCGAGGCCGATCGAATTGGATATCGCTTCCGCGGCGGCCGCGCGCTCTCGTTCGTGCCGAGGAAGCCGCCATTCGGCGCCGGCTCGGACCCGTCCAACATCGTCGACAGCTGCTACCCATACGGATCGATCCAGGTTCCCGGAGGCACTGAACCCATCGTCCTTCACCGCGACGCGGTGTCGGGCGGCGGGTATTTCATGCTCGGAACCGTCATCTCGGCCGACATGGACCTGATCGGCCAGTTGCAACCGCACCAGCCGACGCGCTTCGTCAAGGTCGATATGGAAACTGCCTTGAAAGCGCGGGCGGGGCGGAAAGCCATGGCGGGTCAGGTGAAGGAGAGCCTTTCCTGAACGCCGACGCGCCGAGTGTGACAAGGGCGCTTAAGACAGTCCGGCGACGCCCTAGTGAGGAGAAGACGATATGAAAGCCCTTGCAGCAGTTTTCGTAAGTGTCGCGGCGCTCGCGGCAGCCGCGCCTCTCTCCGCGGCCGAGTGGTTCCCGTACAAGGCCGAGCAGGTCACTCCGCCTTTCGATCCCAACGGCAAGGTTTCGCCGGTCGAGTACACGCCGCTCGAGAAGGCGTCGAAGCCGTGGAAGATTTGCGTGTCGTTCCCGCATATGAAGGACGCCTACTGGCTTGGCGTAGACTACGGTGTGGTCGAGGAGGCCAAGCGCCTCGGCGTCTCGATGAACCTTGTCGAGGCGGGCGGCTACACGGAGCTCAACAGACAGATTTCCCAGATCGAGGACTGCGTCGCCAACGGCGCCCAGGCGGTGGTCATCGGCGCCATCTCCGCCGACGGGCTCAACAACCTCGTCAAGGAGCTGCACGCGAAGAACATTCCGGTCATTGACGTAATCAACGGCATCAATTCGGCCGACATCTCGGCGAAGTCGCTGGTTTCGTTCTACACCATGGGCCATACCACCGGCGAATATCTGGCCGAGAAGCATCCGGCCGGATCGCCGCCGGTGAAGGTCGGCTGGTTCCCCGGTCCGGCCGGCGCCGGCTGGGTCGAGGCCGCCAACAAGGGCTTCATGGACGCGATCAAGGGAACCGCCGTCGAAGTGCTTCCGCCCAAATACGGCGACACCGGCAAGGAAGTGCAGCTCAAGCTGGTCGAGGACGTGCTGCAAGCCAATCCGGACATGAAATATATCGCGGGAACTGCGGTCACCGCAGAGGCCTCGATCGGGTTATTGCGCGAGCGCGGGTTGATCGACAAGATCGGCCTTCTCGCTTTCTACATGACGCCTGGAGTCTACGACGGGATCGACCGCGGCTTCATCACTGCGGCGCCGGCGGACTCCATGGTCATCCAAGGCCGCATCGCGATCGACCAGGCGACGCGTCTCCTCGAAGGCAAGGACCTCGTCAAGCACGTGGGGCCGAAGATCTTCGTCGTCGACAAATCGAACCTGAAGACCGTGCCGCACGACAACATTCTGCCGCCGAACGACTTCAAGGCCATATTCAAGGTCAACTGAGGACGCTCATCCCTCGTGGGCGTCGGCCCTTGGGCCGGCGCCCCTTATTGCGCCGGTCATGGCCGATCTTCAAAAACCGATTGTCGAAGCACGCGGCCTCACCAAGCGTTATCCGGGCGTCGTCGCGCTCGACCGTGTGGACTTCGCCCTCGAAGCGGGCGAGGTTCACGTGCTGTTCGGTGAGAACGGCGCGGGCAAATCCACTCTGATTTCGATCCTCGCCGGCGCGTCGGCCCCAACCAGCGGTTCGATCGAAATCGCGGGCGAGCCGGTGACGGTTTTCACGGTGCGGAACGCCCGCAAGCTCGGGGTCTCGGCGGTATTCCAGGAATTCTCGCTCGTCCCCACTCAAACCGTTCTCGAGAATCTCGTTCTCGGCGAAGAGCCGGCCTCTCTCGGCTTCCTGCGGCGGGGCGAGGGACGCCGCAGAGCCGAAGCGCTATTCGCCGCGCTCGAACGCAGCATCGATCTCGACCGGCCCGTTTCACAACTGTCGCGCGGCGAGCAGCAACTCGTCGAGATCGCCAAGGCGATGCGCGGCGACTTGCGTGTCCTCATCCTGGACGAGCCGACCGCGTCGCTGACCGATCGCGAGACGGAGATCTTGTTCGGACTCATAACGCGGCTCAAGGCCAGGGGCGTGGGCGTCATCTACATCTCCCACAGGATCCACGAGTTTCAACGGATCGCGGACCGGATCACCGTGCTTCGGGACGGACGCCATCTCGGCACGGTGCCTGCGGCAGGATTGTCGGAGGAGAAACTGCTCGCCATGATGACCGGGCGCGTCATGGGCGCAATCTATCCTCAAATCGAGCGTCCAGGCGGGCCCGAAGTCCTCCGGGTCGAGGGGCTCAGAGCCGCCGGCGTCGCCTACGCAAGCTTCGCGATCCGAGCCGGCGAGGTGACGGGATTCGCAGGGCTCGTCGGCTCGGGCAAGTCGCGCGTCTGGCGCGCGGTGATGGGCCTCAACCGGACGCTTGCCGGCAAGGTCGTCCTCAACGGCCGGGACATGACCGGCGCGCGGACGGATGCGGTCATTGCGGCGGGAGTGCATTACCTCCCGCCTGACCGAAAGAACGAAGGACTGGTGCTCACCGCAAACGCGTCCGACAATATCGCGCTCGGCATGCTCGGGACCGACAGCCTGCGCGGCCGGCGGGCGGTCGAGGCGATTGCAGGGATCGCCAGGACCGTCGGCCTCGATCGCGCCATGCTTCGCCGCCTTGTGTCTCAGCTCTCGGGTGGCAATCAGCAGAAGGTTCTGTTCGGCAAAGGGTTCGGCCGCGACTATGTGATTTACGTGTTCGACGAGCCGACCGTCGGCGTCGACATGGGCACGAGGGCGCAGCTCTATCGTGTGATCAAGTCGCTCGCCGAGAGCGGGAAAGCGGTGGTCGTGATCTCTTCGGATCTGCAAGAGGCGATGAGTTTCTCGCACCGGCTGTTGATTTTCTCCGCGGGGCGGATCAGCGGCGAGCTTGAAGGCCAGGAGATCAACGAGGCGGCGGTGCTTCCGCGCTTCTTCGAGCGCAAAAAGGCCGCCGCGTGAGCGTCGAGACGACCACCTCCGTTCGCACGAACCTTCGCGCCGCCTACGCGGCGAAGTTACTGCTCATGCGCGTGGGCGTGCTGCCGTTCTTTCTTCTCGCCGCGCTCGTGGTCTTCACCCTCGCCTCGTCGCAATTCCTCACCGCGCAGAACATCGTCAATGTCGCGCGGCAGTCGGTCTATCTGGTGCTTGTGTCGCTCGGTCAGATGATCGTATTGCTGACGGGTGGGTTCGATCTCGCGGTCGGAACGACGATCGCTCTCACTTCGGTCATCTCGGCGATGATCATGATCTCGGTCATGGCCGCCATTCCCGATTCCGTCGGGCTCATCATCGCCGCCGGCTGCCTCGGCGCCATAGCGGTTGCGCTCCTCATCGGCCTCATCAATGGGACCGGGGTGGCGGTCTTCGGGGTTTCCCCCTTCATCATGACGCTGGGGGTTCAGTCGGTGGGCGCGGGAGTTGCTCTGTTTCTCACTGGAGGCGTGCCGGTGACCGGCTTTCCGCACGCGTTCGGAGACACGTTCGGCTTCGGCCGCATATTCGGCGTGCCGGCTACCGTCGCGATCGCCATCATCGCGATCGCGGTGGTCGCGATCTTTCTCTACGGGACGCGCTTCGGGCGCCACCTCTACGCCGTCGGCGGCAATGTGAAGGCCGCGAAGCTTTCCGGCATCAACACCACGGCGACCTTGCTGATCGCCTACGCGGCGAGCGCGCTACTAGCTTCGATCGACGGCTTGCTCTTGACGGCGCGCGTCGAGTTGGGCGAGGCCAATCTCGGCGGAACCATCGCGCTCCAATCGATCGCCGCCTGCGTCATCGGCGGCGTTTCGCTTCGCGGCGGCATCGGCCGCGTCGAAGGGGTGGTGCTCGGCGCCTTCTTCATTGTGCTGATCCAGAACGGCATGGACCTCATGCAGATCGGCTCGTACATGCAGATGGTCCTGCTTGGCGTGCTGCTCATACTGGCTGTCATCGTCGACCAGATCCGCTACCGCCTGCTCATCGGGGCGAATTGACCGCCTCTCTGCCGCCGTCGGTCGCAATCGGAGGGGTTGTGGCTTTGCGTCAGCCGCAGTCGATCAGAGGACGGCACTCAACTTCAGCTCAGGGTCCAATTTGACCCGTTCCGCGTCGCCCCATGACCGCTATTTGCGTGCGCCGTGAGAAGGCGGCGCTTTCCAGTGGGTGCAAGTCCCACCCGGCGAACGCTCCAGCCGGAAGCAACCGGAGCAGTCATGGAGGTGACGAAATGGCTGAAGCCTTCGGTGTAGCTGGTCACATATAGGTGACCGCGCGAGTGTGCGGGCCGCAACGCGAGTGAACGCTGAGCAGGCCTCACATGAGCGAGTGTCAGTCAAGTGGGTTGTTTCCGGGTGATAAGTCTCCAGCGGTTTATCCGGTATCCGAGGTTCTGAGCCCTCTTGCGTGACGCGGCTCGTTTCCGAGCACGATCAACCTCACATACGGTCGCCGTTCGCGACGGCTGCACCAACATCCCGCTTGCGGCGGCTAGGGCTCAGGAAGACGAGAACCTTTCTCGAAAGCGGCGTTTCAGGCCACGGCTTGCTTCGGTTCGTCCACCTGGATCCGTCAGGACTGATTACGTCCCGAGGATTACGGATGACGTGGAAGACGGGGCCTATCGTCAGGCAGGCCTAATCATGGCGCCTTCGATCACGACCCCGGCGCTCACATATTTCCAGAGCGCGACCAGCAGCTTTCGCGCCAGCGCCACGATCGTCGTCTTGCGCCGACGACCGCCGTTACGTTCGTTTCGGTCCTGGAACCAGAGGGTGAGTGCGGAGCGCGGCTGATAGCGTATCCAAAGCCAGGCGAGCTGAATCATCGTTGTCCGTAGTCGCGGGTTGCCCGATTGCGAGATGCCCTGCTCGCGATTGACCGACCCGCTTTGCCAAGGCGTCGGGGCAAGGCCGGCATAAGCGGCGACCTGTCGGCGGTTATCGAAGTGTCTGGAGAGTCCCTCAGACCAGAGGACCGAAGCGAATTCCGGCCCAATCGCCATGGACACCCAGCAACATCGGCGGCGGGGCCGACGCTTTGGTTTGTTGTGCGTTGAGCAGCGCGTCCCGCTCGGCCTCCACAGCTTTGATCTGCTCGAGAAGCAATTCGAGCCGATCGAGTTCTCGACAAACCTGGGCTTTGAGATGTTCGGGCAAGCGACGGCCGTCGCCAGTCTGGAGCGCATCCAGCCGCGCCCGTCGATCGCGACGCAGCGGCTCATACCCGAATGAGCCCTGAGAGAAGAGCAATCCTTTGATCCGGTTGACGTGCTGAACCCGTTCCATGATCAGCACCTTGCGCTCACGGCAAATCCGACGGCGGTCTTCATCTTCAGGCGTCGGCGCCCGAACCATTGAACAGACCCGCGGTTCGCCGCGCTTGTGGGCGAGCAGCGCGCGAAGCAAAGCCTCGCCATCGATCCTGTCGGTCTTGGCCCGACGCCGCCGGCGCGAAGTCGCAATTGAGGCTGCATCGACAACGTGGCTCTCAATTCCTTCGCTTAGCAAGACACGGTGAATCCAGAAGCCGTCCAACCCCGCTTCTTGAATGACGATGATCGGGAAGGATTTTCCGGTCCGCGCGTACGCTTTCCTCCTGAGCTCCGAAAAGCGCGCCAGCAGCGCCGCGATATCCCCGGCGGACACGCTGTGTTTTGACATCTTCTCTCCGCGGCCTGGCGACAACGACGTAGCCAGCCAGATCGATCGGCTCAGTTCCAATGAGATGAATATTGCGCAAAGATCGGCCCGGATCGTGGTCGGTGCTAATTGATCAGCTACGTCTTGCATGGTCGCCTCCAGAGTGGGTGGTAAGCGACCTCATGCTCCCAAATCGCCGGTCGCTACCATCGCCTCATGGGATCTCGAATAGGACGATGTGCAGGCCGACCCGACCGCAATTTCGGGGAAGGCTGTTACGGCCGGGCGAGATGAGCGAAGACGACGCCCAGTCGCTGCACCGGGGTACTGGCGGCAGCACGTACACAAGGAAAGCGCACGCAACACGGGAAGCCCATGGGCGTGGTCAGGGATGATCAACCGGACGCCCGCGAGGGAGAGGCCGGGCGCTCATGGGTGGCGGAGAGGTTCGTAGTACCGATGAAGCCGGGTAACGCCGGGGGAGGGAAGGGGCCTCAGTTCAGGACAGACGCAAGACGTGGTGAAGGACCTGGAGATTGGGCAACCTCACATGGGGAGCTTTGGGTCAAGAGCGTATTCATTCGGGCATGTGCAATTGCCAGGTGAGACCTATCGATCCTTTCGGCTAGGATTTGCTTTCAGGCTGCGCGAACCGAGAGGCTAGCGTCGTAGATGCTGTCACTTATAAGCAAGCTCCAGGCGATGCGCGCATTCTTGTTGGCGAGCGCGACGGCGACAATGTTGGGGTGTCGCCGCTGGCGCATCTTGCCTAGCCGCAGGCTTCTGGGATCCTGCTTGTCTCGAACCCGCCCAAGCGCGGAGCGAGCGCCATGGATCAGCAAGGTGCGCAGATAGCGGTCTCCCCGTTTGCTGATGCCGAACAATCTGGTGCGGCCCCCGCTCGATCGCTGCTTGGGCACAAGGCCGAGCCAGGCTGCGAACTGTCGCCCGTTCTTGAGGGAGCTTTGGTCACCGACCGCGGCGACCAACGCGGTCGCCGTCACCGGGCCGATTCCTTCGACCTTGCCGAGACGCTGGCAGATCTCGCTGTTGCGATAGAGCTCTCGGATCTTTCGGTCGTAACCGGCGATCCGCGCATCGAGTTCGGTCAGCTCTTCGCGCAGTTCTCCCATCAGCGCGCGGACAAGGGGATTGAGAGCCTGGTCCTCATTGTCGCCGACGATCTTTGCTAGAGCTCGGCGCAGATTGCCGATGTCCTTTGCAACGACAATGCCGTGCTCCCCGAGAAGGCCGCGGACCTGATTGACGAGCCTGACGCGATCAGCGACCAGGCGACTGCGAATCCGATGAACCGCTTGCACCGCCAGCTGTTCGGCGGACTTGATCGGCACGAAGCGCATATTTGGACGGCCGACCGCCTCGCAGATGGCTTCGGCGTCATTCCGATCGTTCTTGTTGGACTTTACATAGGGCGTAACGAACTGCGGACTGATCAGTCGGACATCGTGACCAAGTTCAGAAAGCGCCTTCGCCCAAAAGTGCGCCCCGTTCGAGGCCTCCATGCCGACCACGCACGGCGGCAGATTTGCGAAAAACATTGTCAATGCGTGACGACGAAGCGTCTTGCGCAGCACCGTCTTTCCATGAGCGTCGACGCCGTGAATCTCGAAGACATATTTCGCCAGGTCCAAACCAATACGAGCGATCTGCATGACTGTCCTCCCTCGATGCAGTTGACGGCCGATCGTAACCCGCGCCAGGAGGGCGGGGTCCATACCATTGGCGCCCCGTCGTCAAGGGTTTGGTTGAGGCTTTGCGAACGCTTCGGGTGCCAATCTCGGGCGGCACGTCGGCGAGCTTTTGAAACTCGGCCGCCGTGAGCATGCGGGAAGCGCGGGCGGAGGCAATTGCAGATAGCGTCGCGCGGCGCCTCGGATAGCATCCTGTGTCGCGTCAAAGCGTCAAGCGTGAGGCGTCGAAAACAGCGTCCTGCCGTTCACCCGAATCTCTACATCGACCCTGTACTGCGTGAGCGCGTCCAGATTGATTTCGATTCCGAGGCCGGGCGATTCAGGAAGGCTGATCTCTCCATTTCCGTTCGGCGCGATGTGGGTCAGGGTTAGGTCGCGCGCAAGCGGCTGCAGATTGGTCGGATATTCGCAGATAAGATGATCGGCCAGGCCCGCATAGGGTTGAAGCGAGGCGCTGAGGGCGAGGTTCGAGGTGAATGTATGGTTCACATAGGTCACGCCGGCTTGCGCAGCGATGTCCGCCACCCGCTTCGCTGGTCCGAGGCCACCGATGCGCCCACAATCAATCTGAACGTATCCGACGCCGCCGTATTTCATCAGGTGCTCGGCCATAAAACGGTTGTGCGCGGCCTCGCCGCCCGCCGTCCTAACCGTCTGCGTCCGCTCGCCAAGCGCGCGATATGCGTCGTAAGCGGAGCCGTGGAAGGGTTCCTCGAAGAATGTTACGCGGTTGCGCTCCATAGCGTCCAGCCGCAGAGCGGCGGCCTGCACGTCTTCGCCGAAGATCTGCCCCGCATCGATTAGCAGAACGCCCTCGGGCCCGAGACCTTCCCGCGCTGCATCGATATGGAGGATATCATTGGCGAGCAACTCGCCGAAGGGAGCCCAGCCGAATTTCGCCGCCCGAAAGCCTGCCTCACGAATTTGCGTGGCGCGCCGAAGCGTCTCCTCGGGCGCGGCGCCGAACAGGACAGAGGCGTAAGGGAGCTTCGGATAGGCTTTCGCATGGCCAAGAAGCTGGTAAGCCGGAACACTCCTGCGCCGGCCGAGCAGATCCCACATCGCCATCTCAACGCCGGACCACGTATGGGCAGCCTGCAGCAAGTCCATGCTGTTATAGGCGACATTCGCTGACATGCGGGCAATGTCGTCCGGCCCCTCGAGCCGCTCGCCGACCACCGATGCGGAGACGGGTCGGCACGCGCCGTGCGACATTGGCGCGACAAAGGCCGCGATCGAGGGCAGGGGGGCCGCCTCGCATTCACCCCAGCCTTGATGCGCGCCGGAAGTGACGCGCACGAGCAGAGCGTCCTGGCTGCCGTCGGCCGCTTCCGTCACGACGGGCATCGCGAGGTAAAAGAAATCTACGCTTTCGATCTTCATGGCGATGGTGTTCCTGTCGTACGGCGCCCCCGGCCTCCGGCGCGGGAGGGCCTATCAATTGTGGACCACGAAACGGATGCGTCCCGAAACCCGGTCGTCGGGCTCGAGTATATGGACGCCTGCGGCGGGCCCGGCTTCGAGGTCGTCGAATGCGCAGGGGGGCGCCGTCTGTGGTTCGAGGCAGAAGACGGGCTCTCCGCCCGCTGGGGCGTGCAGCATGAGATGACCGAAGACAGGATCGGCAATCATGAAAAGAGCGACGCCGGCACCTGGCCATGCGATATCGGCCCGGCCGTCCCAGCCCGCGTAGCAGACATTGCGATAACTCGATGGGGGAGCACGCGGCGTTGCTTAGTTGGCCTCCGGCGGGATCGGCCCGTGGCGCTCAGTCTGGCCGTCCGAGTCGCAGACCCAAAGGGACAACGCGGCGAAACGCACAACGACGCCTGGTGGGCCGGGAACCATGGATGTTGCCCCAAGGTGAAGGGCATACGGGTGCAACTCCGATTGACGAGCTCGGTCTCGACCGAGATCCCGTCCGGCTCAAGGCGGAAGCGTTGAGTAGCGGCGTAACGATAGACGTCGTCGACTCTGCCATCATCGAGGACGAGCTCCGCGTTCCGCGGGTCGGCCGAGCCGATACGCCAGGCCGAGCGCCAGCCCGAGCCGTGGAAGTTAAGGCGGGCGCCTGGCATGTTCGGCCTCACGCGCCAGACGCGCCCGTCGAAGGCGAAGCGATTATCGCGGATGCAATTGGCGAAGGGCGCCATCGGGAACATGCCCGCGCGAAGAGCGTCCGGTAGCAAGCCCGGGGGCGTCGCGAGGGGCCGCAATAGGTCAAAATCGCGCCGGCCGAGCCGCAGGCGCGCGGCGCTGACGCAACCGCCCGCTTCCGGCGTCAATTCGAGCGTAAGGCGTCCCGCCGTGAGGCGCAGAATCGTATCGAACCGAGCACCGCGTCGGAATTGCGCGTCAGCTCCCGCAGCGAATCGCGGTCGAGCGTGACGCCGAGACCGGGCAACTCGGGAATGGCGAGCATGCCTTCCGCGTCGAGGCTCCAGCCGCCGCGCGTGATGTCATCCACATAGGGTGAACCGCCGATATATTCGACGAGATCGGCAGTGGGGACGGCGGAGGCGAGATGTAAGTCGGCGGCTAGCCCGATCGCGGTGTTCCAGCCGTGCCCTACATATTTGACGCCGAAGGCGTTCGCCATCCGCGCAATCTGGATCTGCTCGGAGATCCCCCCCACTTTTGTGGCGTCGGGCTGCACGATATCAAGGGCGCGGCGCTCGAACCAAGGCAGGAAAGTCTGCCGGCGCGTAAGGCATTCTCCGGTCGCGATCGGCACGCGGCTGCGCTCTCTCAGGGCCCTGAAATCGTCGATTGCGTCAGGGCGCAGCGCCTCCTCGAACCACGTTACGCCGTGATCGTGGAGCATGGCGGCCGCGTTAATTGCCCAATTGAGTCCATTCGGCCAGAAGGCGTCGGAGCCGCCGGCGTCGACCATTAGCAGACAGTTCTCGCCTGCGCCGTCGCGGGCGGCGCGGACGATATTCTCGTCCATGCGGGCCGAGACCCGCCCGAACGGGCCCCAGCCGATCTTGATCGCGCGGAAACCCTGCGCGCGATAAAAAGCAGTTTGCTCCCGCATCCGCTCGGGCGCCTCCATGAGGATTGATGCGTAGGCCTTGACGCGACCGCGATACGAGCCGCCGAGCAGCCGTCCGATCGGCTGGCCGCAGATTTGCCCGAAAATGTCCCAGAGGGCGATGTCGATGCCGGAGATCGTATGGGTCAGTGTGCCGCCATGCCCCATCCAAAACGTGTTCTGATGCAGCTTCTCGGTGACGCGCATCGGTTCGACCGCACTCTCGCCGATCACGAGAGGCCGTAGCACGGCGAGGGCCGCCTCGACCAGACGAGCGTCGGTAAAGACACTGCCGACGCCCATATGGCCGTCGTCGGTCCTGACAATCACCAGCGCATGGATGGAATCCTCGGCTTTGATTTCGTTCGTCCACCCGCCCTTTGGTGATTTGCCGAACAAGCCCAAACTCTCGACCGACTTGATCTTCACGCGCTTCCACCTTCAAAACGTCGCTGAGACGCCGCCGTCGACCAGTAGAACTTGGCCCGTCACGTAGCGGCAATCGTCGCCGCAGAAGAACATCGCCGAACACGCGACATCCTCCGGGCGGGCGGGGCGCCGCAGCGGAATGCGGCCGTACTTGATGTAGATGTCCCGAAACCAGTCCGTCTGATGTTCGTGCCCGCTTCCGTCGGGCAGCAAGGCCATGCGCGTGTCAACAAAGCCCGGGCAAATGCAGTTGACCAGGATGCCATCAGCCGCCAGATCGACCGCGAGCGTTCGCGTCAAGTTGACGAGGCCGCCCTTCGCCGTCGCATAGGCGACGCTGTCGGCTGTCCCGCGCACGCCGAGTATCGAGGCGATATTGAGGATGCGCGCGTGCGCGGAGCGCCGAAGCAACGGGAGAGAGTCCCGAACCACCCATAGGGCCCCGTTTAGGTTGACGTTCTGAACCTCCTCAAAACGGGCACGCGTGAGGCGGGAGAGCGGCGTCACGTCCAGGATCGCGGCATTATTGACGACGATGTCGAGGCGGCCCCATCGCGCCTCCACAGCTGCCGCAAGCGCCGCGAGACTATCGGCCTCGGTGATGTCTGTTTCCATCGCGAAGCAATCGGCTCCTTCGGAGGCGATTGCGGCTGCGACTGCCCTGGCCGGCGCTCCGTCGCGGTCCGCAATCGCAACCAGCGCGCCCCGAGCTGCAAGCTCGCGCGCGATTGCCTCTCCGATGCCGCGCGCAGCGCCGGTCACCAGAGCGGTCCGTCCTTCAAGCTGCCTGACTTCACTGCGACGTGCGCTCATAACGTCGCACGGCCCCTTCGCGTCCCCTTGGTAAGTCCGGGCTCCGAGAAATGATCGGTCAGCACGGCGTCGACGGCCGCGATCGCGCCCGAGCGGAGAAAATCGATCATCTTCTGATGCAGGCGCACTTCGCCCGGCCGGTCCGACGCCTTCGACCAGTCGCGGCAGAAGACGATAATGAGATGCTGGGCGAGGCCTTCCCACATCTGGGCGGCGAGTTCGGCGCCAGAATGTCTTGCGACGGCTCGATGGAAGTCGAGATCGACCGAACTCAGGGCGACTGGATCTCCGGAATCCGAGAGCTCCGCCATGCGAGCGAGGATCCCTTCGAGTTCCTCCAGAAGGGCCGTCTTGTCGTGATCCGGACGCATGACGTGCTGGAAGATAATCTTCTCGACCGCGAATCGCAGTTCGAAAAGTTCCGCAATTCGGCGTTGGCCGTAGTCGGAGACGCGCAGGCCCCGCTTGGAGCCGCCGACCAAGATACCGCGTACCTGCAGCTTCTGCATCGCCTCGCGCGCAGGCACGCGGCTGACCTGCAGCGCGGACGCGATCTCGGCTTCCGTGATGCGCTCGCCCGAAGCCTTGTCTCCGCGAGCGATGGCGATGATCAGGCGCTCTTCTACTTCGTCCGCTGTCGTCCGCGGCCTACGGATCGGAGAAAGCGCCAAAATCTTGTCCGGCTCTCAGTAAGGGTGTGCTGCATCGTGGGACGCGGGTCGGGGTGAGGAGATATCAAGGGCAAAAGAGGAATCAGGGATCGCCGTGAGTAAGGTCTGCGTGTAGGGATGCTTCGGGGCGTCGAACACATCCGACGTCAGGCCATGCTCGACGATCTCGCCCAGATACATGACCAGGACGCGGTCGCACAGATAGTGGATCACCCGCAGGTCATGCGAAATGAAGATAAAGACTCAAAGACAGGCTCTGCTGCAATCCGAGCAGCAATTGAAGGACTTGCGCCTGGATCGAGACGTCGAGCCCGGAAACGATTTCGTCGCAGATGAGGACCTTCGGCTCGAGCATCAGTGCTCTGGCCAGATTGACACGTTGGCGCTGTCCGCCCGACAATTGATGCGGCAGGCGCCCGGCCAGGTCCGGGTGAAGCCCGACCGTTTCGAGCATTCGCACGACACGCTCGCGGCGCACTGGCCTCGGGCAAACCCGGTGGATCGCCAACGGTTCGCTGAGCGCTTCGCCGACCCGCATCGTGGGGCAGAGCGAAGTCAACGGGTTCTGGAAGACATATTGCACTTCGCGACGGAGCGCCCGCCAGTCGGCGCGGGTTGCGACCGGTCGACCGCCATAGACGACTTGGCCGCTCGTCGCTTCGTCAATGCCGATAAGAATGCGCGCGACGGTCGTCTTGCCTGAGCCGCTCTCGCCGACAAGCCCCACGATTTCGCCGGGCTGGACCCTGAGCGAGACGTGGCTCACTGCGTTCAGCGTCCGCGTTCGGCCCTCGCGACGGGTCGTGAACGTCTTGACGATGTCGCGCGCTTCGAGGGTGGTCACGGCAGCCCCGCCCTCCCGTCTTGCGCGAAACGATGGCAGGCGACGGCGTGTCCCATCCCAGCGGCAGTCCAGCCCGGAGCGGAGCGCTCGCAGAGACCCTCGACAGCGACATAGCAGCGCGAGCGGAACGGCGCGCCTCCGCCGATCGTCCCGGGCTGCGGCGCGTAGCCGGGAATGGGCCGCAGCGGGTTGGCCCAACTCGAGCGAAGCGTCGGCGCGGACCGCATCAGTCCGCGCGTATAGGGGTGGCACGGGTCGCGAAGCACGTCGCTGGTTGGTCCCCGCTCCAC
The DNA here is from genome assembly GCA_963764955.1 of uncultured Alphaproteobacteria bacterium. Lineage (GTDB taxonomy): Bacteria > Pseudomonadota > Alphaproteobacteria > Rhizobiales > Beijerinckiaceae > Roseiarcus. The sequence goes on from CAVXVE010000038.1 coordinate 27,793, forward strand.
CGGATAGCCCGCATACATGACGAGAAGCTCGCCGCCAACCTCGTCGGCCAGACCGAGATCATGGGTGACGAAGATCAACGCCAGTCCCAATTCCTGCTGAAGCGACAGGAGCAACCTGACGATCTGCGCCTGGATCGAAACGTCGAGATTGGTCGTCGCTTCGTCGGCGATCAGCAGCGCGGGCCTGCAGGCCAGCGCGAGCGCGATCGCGACGCGCTGCCTGAGCCCGCCCGAGAGCTCGGAGGGATAGCTCTTCATCCGATGTTCGGGCTCGGGAAAGCCCGCCAGCACGAGCAACTCGACGGCGCGGGCCCGCGCTTCGCGCGCCGTGCAAGCGCGATGGGCGCGAATGACGTCGGTGATCTGATGCTCGACGGTGATCAGGGGATTGAGGGCCGCAGTCGGGTCCTGAAAGATCATCGCGATCTCGGCGCCGCGGACGGCTCGCCATTCCGCCTCGCTCATCTTCAGGAGGTCGCGTCCGCGCCATTCGAGCCGCGCGCCGGTTACCGTCCCGCCGCGCGGAACGATTCCGAGCAGGGTCTGGCAGATCATAGACTTGCCCGACCCGGACTCGCCCGCCAGCACGAGACTGCTCCCCGCATCCAGCGACAGCGACACGTCGTTGACGACGGCGACGGGACCCGCGCGGCCGGGGAAATGGACGCTGAGATTTTCAACCTCGAGGGTGGCGCTCACCAGGCGGCTCCTTCGCGCGAGCGTCTCGCGTCGCGTCCCGCCTGCAGGCCGTCGCCGATCAGCACGAGGCTCAGCGACGTCAGCACGATGGCGAGCCCGGGGAAGACGGTCAGCCACCAGGAGGAGGTCATGTAATTCTTCCCGTCGAGCATGATCCCGCCCCAGCTCGGGGTCGGAGGCTGGACGCCCATGCCAAGGAAAGAGAGGGTCGCTTCGAAGACGATCATCGCCGCCATCTGCATCGCCGCCAGAACCTGGAGACTCGGAACGACCGATGGAAAGACATGAATGAGCGCGATGCGCGCCGGCGACGCGCCGATCACCGTCGCGGCCTTGACGTAATCCTTCCCGCGCTCCTGCAGCGCAATGGAGCGCACGACGCGTGCGGCACCTGCCCAGGCCGCCAGCACCATAAGCACGATGAGAACCGGGATGCTCGGCCTTATCGCGCTCGTGATGGCGATGGCCAGCAGCACGTACGGAAAGGCGAGCTGGATGTCGATGACGCGATCGACGACGAGCCGTACGTAACGGCCGCCGAAGGCGCCGAGCATGCCCATGATCGAGCCGACCAGCAGGGAGCCCGCCATGCCCGCGCCCGCGACGAGCAGCGAAACCCTGCCGCCGAACAGCGTGCGCGCCACCACGTCCCGGCCGATCGCGTCCGTTCCGAACCAGTGCCGTAGCGACGGCGGCAGCCGCACGGACGCCAGGTCCATCGCTGTCGGTCCGGCCGGCCGCAGAACAGGCGCGAAGATCGCCGAAAGCACGATGACCGCAAGCAGCGCCACCCCGATCGCGAGGGGAAGATTGACAGGCGGCGGCCTCCACGCCGCGCGTCGGGGCAAGTCCTCCGCCACCATTCCCGCCAGGCTTGCGGTCACGCGCCGAAGCCTGGCAGCATCGCGAAGGACCCCGTCCGCGGGTAGGTCTTGACCTCGCGAAATCCTTCCGCGAAGGGCACTCCGGCCGCGGCGCCGCGAAGCGCGGCGTTCTTCTCCAGGATGTCGATGATCGACGCGTCGTCGTAGATCGCGCGGATCCAGGCGTCCTGACTTTTGTGGCTCAGGAGCATCCGCCGCTTGACGTCCATGACGGAGGTGACGTCCACATAGGCTTCCGGCTCGAAGCCGAGCCCGGTCGGATTGTCCATGTAGAAGACGTGCGGCGCCTTGGCGATGTGCGGCAGCGTGGTCTCGACAAGTCTGACCGAGGCGGGAATGCGCGCGTCCTCCGCGACCTGACCCGCGACGCGATGATCAGGATGATAATCCGTCGGCCCGTGAATGATCATCACGTCCGGATTGGCTTCGCGGATCGCGTCGATGAACCGTGAGCGGGTGGGACGGTCGTTGAAGAGCCATTCGTCGTCGAAATCCATCCAGATCAGCATGGCGCCGATCAGGGCGCATGAGGCCTCCTGCTCTTTCCGGCGAATGGCGGCGATCTCCTCCCGACTGTGGGTCGGCGAGCCGACATTTCCATTGGTCGCGACCGCCATGAAAACCTTGTGGCCAGCCTTCGCGTACAGGCCGAGCGTGCCGGCGCACTGGAGTTCGATGTCATCGGGATGAGCCCCGATCGCAAGAACGTTCATGGCTGCTCCAGTCGAATGCGCGGGTCGATCCGGGCGTAGAGAAGATCGATCAGCAGGTTGACGAGGACGAAAGCGCTCGCCGTCACGATGGTGATGCCCTGAATGAGCGGATAATCCCGGGCATTGAGGGCCGTCAGCGCAAGCTCGCCGACGCCCGGATAGTTGAACACCACTTCCGCGACGATGACGCCACCGAGCAGATATCCGACATCGACTCCGATCACGGTCAGGAGCGGCAGGCAGGCGTTCTTCAGCGCATAGACGAACACGATGCGCCTCTGCCGCAATCCGAATGCGCGCGCGGTGCGGATATATTCTTCCGCGAGCGCCGTCTCCATCGAGGCGCGCAGCACGCGCAACTGCGTCGGCAGGATCGAGAGCGTCACGGCGACGGTCGGCAGCACGAGACTCGACAGACCCGAGAAACCGCCAGCCGGAAGCCACCGCAATCCGACCGAAAAAATGAGCACCAGAACCGCCGCCGTCCAGAAGACCGGCGCAGACTGTCCCAGAGCGGCGAGCGCGGACGAAAGCCACGCCCAGATGGAGCGCGGGCGCATCGCCGCCGCGCTCCCAAGGCTCACCGCGATCGCCAGAGAGAGCGCGAGCGAGACCGATGCAAGCAACAGCGTTCGCGGCATCGCTTCGGCGATCAGGCTTGCGACGGAGGTCTGAAAACGGAAGGACTGGCCGAAATCGCCTTTCGCGGCGCCAAAGAGGAAGGTGGCGAGCTGCGCCAGCAAAGGTCGGTCGGTGCCGAACTCATGGCGATACTGCTCGATCACGTCGGGTCGCGCGAAGACCGGCGCGCGAATGCGCGCCGGATCGCCGGCGGACAGTCCGCAGCACCAGGAAGACCGTCACCGCGATCAGGATCACGATGACGATCGCCTGGAGAATGCGCCTCAGCGCAAAAGACGCCATGCGGTCTCGTTTCCGGAGCGGGGCCTGCGTTGGGAGCGCGGGCCTCCCAGGTGATACCGTCAGGAGGCGATCGACGCCTGTGGCACGAGGTTCTCGCCGACGAGCGGAGCGCGCTTGTAGTCGTGAACGCGCTTATTGACGATGAAGTACCAGACCTCGTCGGTGAGGTAGAGCGTCGCCTGGTTTTCCCAGAGATACTGGGCCGCGGCGGTTACGGCGTCGGCGCGCTTGTCGGGAGTCGCGGCGCGCTGGGCGGCGTACAAGGCGTCGTATTTCTCATCCTTGAAGTGAAAGATCGCCTCGCCAGCCCCGCCCGTATAGAGGCCGAGAATGAAATCCGCGTCGTTGTTGAACGAGGCGAGTGTGTTCAGGTTGATGTCATAGGTGTTGTAGGAAGTCCGGAACGCGCCGACCTCGAGGCGCTCGACATTCACATTGACGCCGATCTGCTGGAGCGTCGCGGCGATGACCTGATCGATCTCGATCTGGTTGGGCACGAGGGTCGAAGTGGACATGCGCAGGGTGACGCCGTCCGGATAGGCCTCCTTCACGAGCGCAGCGGCCTTTTGGAGATTCGGCGCGAACTTGGGCTCGAGCGGCTTGTAGAACGGCGCGTCCGTCGGCAGGGACGAGAAGCCGACCGGAATCTTCCCATGCATCAGCGACTTCGAGATGCCCTCGCGGTCGACGGCGTAGGCGATCGCCTGCCTCAGCCGCAAATCCTTCAAAGGCCCGTTATGCTGGTAGATCGCGATGATCTGCGCAGGCGGCGAAACGTGGGTGAACGTGAACTGATCGTTGCCTTCGACGCGCGCCAGATCTTCCGCCGAGCAGCGGGAGAGGATGTCGACCTGGCCGCTGAGCAGCGCCGCCAGGCGCGCCTGATTGTCCTCGATGTAGCTGAAGACGACCGTCTCGATCTTCGGCGCGCCGCCCCAGTAATCCGTATTCGCCTTCAGGGTCACTGCGTTGCCGGCATAGGAGACGAATTTGTACGGCCCTGATCCCATCGCGCCCTTCTTGAAGGAATCGGGATTGTCGATATTGACCTTCGGCAAAATCTTGATGAAGGCGAGAGCGTTGAGGATGACGCCGAACGCGGTCGGCGAGACGACCTCGATGCTGCTCGGAGACAGGATGTTCACCGCAATTCCGGGGGTCGCGACCATGGATTGCGCGAGCTTGCCTTTGCCGAGCCGATCGATGCTGGCTTTAACGTCTTCTGCGGTCAGCGGTGTCCCATCGTGGAACTTCGCGTCGGTTCGGATCGTCAGCGCGACCGTCGTCGGGCTCTTGAGCTCCCAGGCGGTCGCGAGCGAGGGCGTCATCTTGCCGGTCTCATCCCACCCGATCAGCGTGTCGTGGACCAGTGAAGCGACCTGTTCATCCACAAGGCCGAAACCTGCGGCCGGATCCCAATAATTCGCCGTCGGCGGCTCCGCGTTGCCGAAGGTGAGAGAGCCGGCCGGCGCGCCGGCCGCCGCGAGCGCGAGAAGGGGCGCCACGCTCACTGAGCCTGCTATCGTTGCGCCCGCCAAACCGAACAGCCCCGCTGAACCCAGGAAGCAGCGTCGGTTCATCGTCAGACGATCAATAGACCGTTTCATCGGCTGCTCCGCATCAAGTTGGCGCAGTTGATAATCATGCATACGGTATACCAAGTGTCAATGGAATCGGACTGCAGTTTCCGAGGTGCGTGCGGGATGTCTTCTGACGACCACGGCGTGATGGCCGAAGGCCTCAAAGCGCTTCTCCCCGACGAGTTTGAGCTCGTCGGGGAGGCCGCCAACTCATGTCAATTTCGATTGCCCTCCGGCAAATTGGCAAGGCTCTCGGGGTCGGCGGTCATCACCGCGCTATGAATCTGCGGGACAGTGTATTCGAGCTCGAGGGGCGGAAACGACCGGCTGATGTATGTGGTCCCACTCCGGCGATATCCAGTTTGCGTGGCGGAAACCAGGAACTTGTAAATAGGATTGTGCGGATCTAACGGCGTTTGCTGGTCCGAATAGGCGAAGTCCGTCGAGCGCACCAGACAATCGGCGCCCGCCGTGGCTTCTTGCGGGAAGTTGTTGAAGTACAAAATGCGCTGAACGCGCCGATAGGTCCGGATCTCGAACGTGGACCGGTAGGAGGAAAAAGGATCGGGCCGGCGTTCGTCGAACACGCGGGGTTCCAGTGCGGCTATTGCACGCTGGGTCAGATCTGCTCGGCGGTCGGCATGGAGGGGGAGCTTCGCAAGGGCGTGCCGAGCTATGGCGCGAAAGGCCGGCGCCACCGACATCGTCGACTTCGCGAAAGAGGACGTCTTCGAGCGGATCAAGGAGATCAGCAAAGGAGAAGGCGCCGATGTCGTGATCGACTGCGTCGGCACGGAAGCAAGCCCTGCTCATGGACAGGGCGGCCTAGTCAGCGCGGTGAAGGAAAAAGTTATGCCAGCCGAGCACACCTATGTTCTCGACCAGGCCATCAAGGCGGTGCGGCCGTGTGGCGTGGTCTCGGTTCCCGCTGTCTACGGGGCGGCCAGCTTCGGTGAACATGGGTTCGATCGTGCAGAAAGGCCTCAGACTGTGCAGCGGCCAGACGCACGTGAAGCGTTATCTCGAGCCGCTGACCAAGCTCATTCAGGAGAAGAAAATCGACACCACCTTCCTCATCACCCAAAGCAGCACGGATCTCGCTGACGGCCCCGATCTCTACCAGGCCTTCAAAACCAAGAAGGACGGCTGCGTGAAAGTGGTGTTCCACCCCGCGTGAGGACGTTCGCAGCGAGAACCATATGTCGCCTCGCGCGTCCTTACCCGTTACAAGGAGATTCCCCATGGTTGAGAAAACACTGAGTGACCTGTTTCTGGCGCAGTTGAAGGATATCTACTACGCGGAGAAGAAGATTTTCCGGACTCTCCCCAAGATGGTGAAGGCGGCCCAGGTACCCGAACTTAAGCAAGCGTTCACGGCGCACCGCGAAGAGACAGAGGGTCAGATTGCGCGTCTCGAACAAGTGTTTGAAATGTTGGGCAAGCGACCGCAAACCCAGCCCTGCGAGGCGATAAATGGCATCGTGGCGGAGGGTGAGGAAACGATCGAAGATTTCGGCGAAAGTGCCGCGATCGATACCGGTCTGGTTGCAGCGGGCCAAGCGGTCGAACACTACGAGATGGCGCGTTACGGTGCACTCATTGCGTGGGCCGGTCAGCTCAATATGCCGAAGGCCGCAGCCTTGCTGAGCGAAACACTGCAAGAGGAGATGAAGGCGGAAAGGCTCCTGACGCAAATCGGGGCAAGCAAGGCCGACAAGATGGCTGCCACTAAGATGGCGGCGTAAGTGGGGTGGACGGGAGGCGCGAGGCTAACGCGAGAACAGATTAGCCGCGATGAAGTTCCACTGTGAGCCTTAGAGTCTTGTCCGAGAACATCATGCGGGGTTGCATCAGCTTTCGCAGCATGAGGCGAATGGAGGCGAGGCGCAGGAAGGCGAGCGCCTTGTGATTGAGGCATTCCCAGTCCTTGGCCAGCCTTCGGCAACGATTGAGCCAGGCGAAGGTGCGCTCGACGATCCAGCGCTTGGGCAGAACGAGGAAGCCCCTGGCTTGGTCCGAACGCTTGACGATCTCGACATTCACCCGACCCAGGACCTTCTTCACCGCAGCCTGAAACTCCGGCCCCTGGTAGCCGCCGTCGGCATAGAGCTTCAGCAGGAACGGAAACGCGCCGAACAGGCTCGCCATCAGCAGCGCGCCGCCGTCGCGGTCCTGAACGTCGGCGGTGTGCACGAGCGCGTGCATCAGGAGACCCTGCGTATCGACGAGGATGTGCCGCTTCTTGCCCTTGATCTTCTTGCCCGCGTCGTAGCCATGCGGGTCGTAAGGCCCCCTTTTTCAGCGCTCTTCACACTTTGGCTGTCGATGATGGCGGCCGTGGGAGAGGCCTCGCGCTCTGCCCTTTCGCGGCACTCGACATAGAGGGCGTGATGGATGCGATCGAGCGTGCCGTCCCAACTCCACAGATCAAAATAATCATACAAGGTCGAGCGGGGCGGCAGGTCTTTCGGGATCGCCCGCCACTGGCAACCGGTGCTCAGGATGTACATCAGCCCGTTGATCACCTCGCGCACGACGACATGACGCCGGTTCCCACCGCGCTTGGCCGGCGGAATGAGCGGCTCCACAAGCGCCCGATTCCTCGTCCGTCGCATCGCTCGGATAACGCAATCGGCTTCGATCGTAGCGTCCGCGATTCCTACTCGTCCACATCGGCGACCCCCCAAAGAATCAGGCCGCCTCCCTTGAATCACAAATGATTCCGACGATTCAATATGTTCCCGGACGGGCTCTTAGAGCCCGTATCGCGGTCCGCGGCTTTGAGTTCCTGAAGACACACGATGTCGGGCTCGGCTTCACGGAGCCACGCCAGAAGGTTGCTCAAGCGACGATTGATGTTGTCAATGTTGAAACTGGCGATCTTCATCGGCTCAGACGGGAGCGATCGCAGCGAGTGTCGGAAAAGAGCCTGTGGTTCAGTCGAGACCAGCCCACCTCAGGGCAGCCCCCAAACCTGACCCGCCGTGTCGTCACAGTCTGAGATCTGGAGCCTCTCGCAGTCGGCGACGCTTCCACCGGCGACATTCAAGCAGCGGCCTGACTGCGGGTTCACGAGTCGGGTCTGTTGTCGCCAGCGCCATTCCTGAGCGCCTGTGCCGTTGCAGTCCCAGAGCTGAAGCGGCGTTCCGCTGGTGGTCGCGCCGCCAGTGACGTCCAAACACTTGCCGAGCGCGCGGAGTGTGCCGTCCTCGCTGTTCCAGGCCCAGCTCTGCGCGGCCGTTCCGTTGCAGGCGAAAACCTGGATCGCCGCTCCGTCGTCCGTGCTCGCGCCGGCATCGTCAAGGCACTTGCCGGCAACGCCGAGGATTGGACCCGTGCCGCGATATTTCGCTTTGACCACGGACGGCGTGTCGAGGTTGTAACCAGCGTCGATCGATTGGGCGAGACGAAGATATTGGCCCTCAGCCCAGTTGAGAGGAGCCGCGCTGCCGGTCGGGCGCCCGGCCGTAAAGCAGCCGATGTCGGGACGGTCCCAAATCTGCTCGGGCAGGAAGTAGCCGTCATTGGCCGCGTCAGCCATCGACTGCAGGTAGACATTTGCCGAGCGGCGGTTCGCGATTTCGTATTCCCCGCGTTCCCCTGAGAGAACAGGCCAGAACCGTCCGTAACGATGGGATCCGCCGGCGGGCCACCCCGTGCAGTCGTTATTGCTCTCGCCGTAATTGTCGTGATTGTAGCGGTGGAAGTAGATGTCGCCATTGGGCATCGTGACTTGCACCGTAGAATTGCCATCCGATGCGGAAGCAGATGGCGAGAGCGAACTCGATACATTGGCGTCGTCGGGCGCTATGACGCCAAGCCGCAGGAGATCGAGAAAGCCAAAGTCCGCAATGTCGTGGGCCAAGAAATCGCCCTCGTCGAAGTGGATTGTCTGAGAGCCGTTCGGATCTTGCGTCGGATCGATGCGTTCAAAATAACGATGGCTGCCCCAGTACCCATCGGTGGTGTACGTCCGATCGGCGAGGCTCGAACGCCAGGAATCGGCTGTCGATTCCCAGCGGGCTGCGGTGCCGGGATCGTTGTTCTGCCGCGCGATGTCCGCAGCCGCGACGAGCCCGGCGATGATCGCCGCGATCGACGAAGGGGATTGACCGAATTGCTCCTCCCAGCGCTCCGTCGTCGCCGGCCCCACCCCAGTAATATGATCAGCGGTTGTTTTGATCTTCTGGTACGTGGAGCTGTCAGACAGGCCTGTCATCCATGCGAGCAGAATCGCGAAGGCCTCCTCGTCAAGTTGTTCGCAACAGCCGAGGTCTTTGGCGGTCGCTGCGCTGATTCCGCTCACAGGGGTGTAACGCGGGAACGAACCGGGCTGGTAAGTCGTCCCATCTCCGGGCGTCGTTGTTCCGACGAACTGCGAGCTCCATAAGAACTGCGCCATGCGCAAAGCCTGGCTGGAATCGCCCGCGGCGATCAGCCCCATCGCCTGCTGGTAGAGGTCACGGCCCCAAACCCGATGGTAGCCGTCATTCGGCTGGTCCCCGTTGACGAAATCGCCCCAAGGCGTGCCGAAGCCTGCAACGCTACCGCCTCGGAATGTCTTGTCCTCGGCGGCGTGCAGCGCCATCGCCGCTGTATAATAAACCCGCCGGCGCAGCGTGTCCGACGAGACACTGGATGGGGCGGGGCGCAGCCCGTCCACGTAATCGCTCCAGCCCTTGCGGTAAGAGGCCTCCCGGTCCGGGAAACCAGCCGCAAGCGATCCCTCTGCCGCAGCGAGGGCCGTCGCCGCGTCGCCACCATAGCCGAGCGCGATGGTGAAAGTCGTGTCCGCGCCAACGCCGACGATCTCGCCGCACTGGACAACATTACCGTCGCTGGCCTGGTCGAAACGGCTGATGAGGCCCATGTTCTTGTGCAATTCGACATTGCAGTCGCTCGCCATCGTCGCGAAGCCATTGTCGTTCGCGGCGATGGTGTTCGGACTTCCGACCTTGAGCGCCGAAACGACCGTCGTGGGCGAGCCAAACAGGGATCGCGTCCCGCTGGCCATGAGCGCGGAGTTCGTTCCGTCCCACCAAGCTTTGTTATTCGCCCCGGCGCCAGCCATACTCGGGTTCGCGAGCAGGTAAAGCCGGTAGACGCCTCCATCCAACGACTCGAAACGCGTACGGATCAGCAGCGAATCCCGGCTCGGGTCTACGATGTACGTATTGGTGATCCTATATTTGGGCGATGGCCTCATATCGGTATTTGTGACGGTGTACTCGAGCGCCTTTTCCGTGGGCATGGAGATCGCGTGGCTTGTCGAGTCGCGTTCGAGGTCGACGACGGTCGAGCCGTCCGCGACGACATACTGCATGTCCTCCATGTTGGGGACATCGAGCCGGGGATAGAAGACCTCGCTGGTTATCCCTTTGGCTACCGTGAACCAGAGCTTGCTGTCGAGGCCTGCAGACGTCCCCACAGCAAGCTTGTTTCCCGTTGTCCATGAAGCTGCGCCGCCGGGGCCATCGTCTGCGGCTGCGCTCTGAGCGTCGGGAGTTTGAGCTTGAACCAAGGCCGGCGTTGCGAAGATAAGCGCCAACCCGAGCGCGACGCTCAGTCCCACATCGTAGCGCATGAGTCTCGTCCTTCCGGGGTTGCGGGCGCTCTTGCTTCTCCGGAAGGGTTGACGGGTCGGACGTCGAAGAGCGTTCCTGAAAGCCTATGAAGGAGGTTTGCACAGAGTGATGCATCTCGATAGAGGCGCGTTTTTCGGCGAACTCCGCCCTTTGCTTCGAGCCTGGTAGGAGCGAAGTCCACCGAGAAGGGGTGCTCCCGCGCAACCGCCTTCCAAGGACGCCCCTGAAACTTCTCGTGTTGCTATCCAAGCGTTAGCGTCGAGTGATACTGGCGGGTCAAATCGCCGTCCACCGTCCGAGCGATCGGCGACGTAAGCACGTCCCCGAGCTCACATCCGGCGAAACACCACGCTCAGATTGTTTGCGGGCATTTCGGTGACCGTGGGAACCGAGAATCCAACGGACTGCGCTATTGCAGCGACCGCCTCGAGGTCTCGCAGACCCCAGGTCGGATTGCGATCGCGAAGGTTCCGGTCAAATGCTTCGTTGCTCGGGGCCGTTGCGAACCCTTTGCGTTTATAGGGACCATAGAGATAGAGCGGTGACCCTGGAGGAAGTATCGCAGCCGCACCCCTGATCAATCCGACCGTCGCGTCCCAAGGCGAGATGTGAACCATGTTGATGCAGATGATGCCGTCAGCCGAAGCGATCGGCCAAGGCGATTGCGAAGCGTCCAGGACAATCGGCGCGCGCACATTCGTGACCTGTGCATCCTTCACCCATGCGGCGACACTCAGCAGGGCTTCCGGTTCAGGATCGGAAGGTTGGAAAACGAGACTCGGGAGATTTCTCGCAAAATGAACGACGTGCTCACCCGAGCCGCTTGCGATTTCGAGGATGACACCCGTCATCGGCAGGACATCTCGAAGGACATCGAGAATGAAATCGCGATTGCGGACTGTCGCGGGCGCGTACTGGCGGTGATCGATCATCTTCCTCGCACATTCAACTTCGCTTTGGCCTCGCTTACGCCACGCGCTTTCGTTGCAGAGGTTTCTCGTGATTCGGTTCGAGGCGTCTACGGCACGGCCTCATTGTCGCATCATTGTCGCAACCACGCGACCTCTCGGGACGTGACGACAACGCCCTCTCTGATCGCCTAGGCTTCGCCTTGCAATGAATAGGGGCTCGGCTAGGTTCGTCGGCCTATTCGAGAGGAGCGCGTCATGGCGACCGGCACAGTGAAATGGTTCAATGCAACGAAGGGCTTCGGGTTCATTCAACCTGACGCCGGCGGCGCCGACGTTTTCGTCCATATCAGCGCCGTCGAACGGGCGGGCATGCGTGACCTAAATGAAGGGCAGAAGATCGCCTACGAGGTTGTCGCCGACAGGCGCACCGGCAAATCCTCAGCGGACAATTTGAAGCCAGCCTGAAATTGCCAGTGACCTATCATGTCGTCATCGCATTCGATCGGGATGCGGAAGGCGACCTGAAGCCGGGTGAAGCTCGTGAGGTCCTAAGTCCAATCGTGGCCGAACGCCGGGCTCGCGCGCTCGCGCTCGAACATGCGGGCGCTTTGGCGTTTTCTCGCACCGGCGATCCGACGACAGGCGAGTTTCAGGACGCGGTGATCCTGGCGCAGTTTGGCGAGGTCGATCTCAATTCGCTCGGCGAGTGAGAGGCGGCGTCATTCCCGGACGGCGACTCGCTGATCCAGAGTCATCTCCGATTTTGCGTTAGTTTCTAGACCGGGATGTGGCGCTTCCTCCTGCGCTTCGCTTAGGCGCGTCGGATGCTTAATCGACGATCGCGCGTGAGCACAGCAAAGGACCGTGGCGGTTCACAGGAAGATGTGACGTCGATCGTCAGTCTGTTATCTAGCCGCGGCCGACATGCCCTAAGGTGGGCTTCCTTGCATTGCTGAGCGCAGGTGGCGATCCAACTTCACGTTCGGCTGCCCTCGGGAGAGTCGATCAAAGTGAGCGTCCTCAACGACGATGACCAAGACCGATGCCGATTGTCTTCGCCTTTTGCCGGACCGCCGCCTCGGTTCGCTTCATCGCCTTCGCGACCTCCACCACAGGTGTCCTCGTTTTCGAATGGGCTTTGAGTTGCCGTATGTCGTCTTTAGTCCACGGATTGCGAACGGAACTCTTCTTTTTCGGCATGGCTTTCACTCCTCCCTTGAAGGGATCGATGTCGCTATCATCGTAGCTCGTGCTGAGCGATTCGATTGAGGTCGTCGACTTATGTAGTCAGGTACCACACCTCAGATGGACGAAGGGCGGATTCGCAAGATCATCCACATCGACATGGACGCGTTTTATGCGTCGGTGGAGCAACGCGACGATCCGACCCTTAAGGGCAAGCCAGTGGCGGTCGGCTATCCGGCCAAACGCGGCGTCGTTGCTGCGGCAAGCTACGAGGCGCGAGGTTTCGGAGTTCGCTCGGCGATGCCGTCAACGGTCGCCATTCGGAAGTGCGCCGAACTCGTGTTTGTCCCGCCAAGGTTCGACGTTTACCGCGAAGTGTCCAAACAGGTTCAAGCGATCTTCAAGGACTACACCCCGTTGGTCGAACCGCTCTCTCTCGATGAAGCCTATCTAGACGTAACCGACAATCTCAAAGGCATCCCGACCGCGTGGGAGACCGCCAAGGAAATCAGGGCGCGCATCTACGAGGAAACCAGGCTCACGGCCTCGGCCGGAATTTCCTGCAACAAGTTCCTTGCCAAGATCGCATCGGACTATCGCAAGCCAAACGGCCAGTTCGCTATCCTGCCGGACGAAGCTGAGGCCTTCGTGGCGACGCTTCCGATCGCAAAGTTCCATGGCGTAGGCCCGAAGACGGCGGCCAAGATGCACGCGCTTGGCATTGAGACAGGCGCGGATTTGCGACGTCAAACCCTCGCCTTCTTGCAAGAGCGGTTCGGCAAAGCGGGCAGTTGGTACTTTGAAATCGCGCGTGGCCGAGACGATCGTCCGGTTCAACCCGACCGGGAGCGAAAATCCTCGGGGTCGGAGACAACCTTCCCGGAGGATCTGATTGATCCTGTTCGGATCGAAGCGGGCGTGATCGCGATGGCCGACGATGTTTGGGCCTGGTGCGAGAAAACGAATTGTCGCGGCCGGACCGTCACGGTGAAAATCAAATGGGCGAACTTCCAGATATCCTCCCGCAGCCGATCGATCGAAACGCCGATTGAAACCAGGGACAAGCTGCATGAACTTGCCCTCGAATTGATCCGAACTGTTTTCCCGCCGCAGAAAGGGATCCGGTTGGTCGGGGTGACGCTTTCAAATTTTCGGTTGCCCAATACGGGTGCGGAAGCTGAACTCCCATTTCGTGAAATTTAGACCTGCGGCAGCCGCTGCTGCTTGCGGGAAGGGTAGGACGACGCAAGACCAACAGACCACTAAGTATGCAGCAAATGAGCCGCTGACGAGGGACGTCGTGATAGTCGGGGCCGGCGCCGCGGGCATTGCTGCGACGCGGCGGCTCGCGGCGAGTCATCTCTCGTCGATAGTGCTTGAGGCGACAGCGCGGGTCGGAGGACGAGCTTGGACATGCGATGTCGCGGGTATGCAACTCGATCTGGGCTGCGGATGGCTCCATTCCGCCGACCGCAACCCATGGACTCGCATTGCCGACGCGGCCGGCTTTGCTGTCGATCGTCGCGCTCCTGCGTGGGGCCGGCAGTATCACGACATCGGCTTCTCGCAAACGGAGCAGGCCGCCGCGAGGCGCGCCTACGCTGCTTGGGAACAGCGGATGGAGTCGACGCCACCCGCGAGCGACTGCGCCGCCGACGCGTTGGAGCCAGAAGGGGAGTGGAACGCCTATCTTCAGGCGATAAGCGGCTTCATGAACGGTGCAGGTTTGGAGCACGTTTCGGTCGCCGACTATACTGCTTATGACGCTGCTTCCACCGGCTGCAATTGGCGGACCCCAGGTGGGTACGGAACACTTATCGCCGCCAGTCTCCCTCACCCAATCGACTTGCGCCTGTCGACGCCGGTCCAGTCCATCGAACTGGACGGACCCGGCGTAGCGTTGATGACGCCGGTCGGCGCTGTCAGCGCCCGGGCGGCTATCCTTACCGTCTCAACCACGGTGCTCGCCGGCAGCTCAATCAGGTTACCACCTGATCTGGATGCTTGGCGGCATGCCGCCGCTCGCCTGCCGCTTGGACGCGACGAAAAGCTCTTCCTCGAGATCGTTGGCGAGAGTTCGTTCGCCCCCGAGACGCGCGTAATTGGGAATCCTCGCGACCGCCGCACCGGTGTCTACCACATCCGCCCATTCGGTTGGCCCGTGATCGAGTGCTTTGTGGGCGACGAAGCGGCGCGAATGGTCGAGGAGACAGGGCCGGCGGCAGGCTTTGCGCAGGCGACCGATGAGCTTACCGGTCTGTTCGGATCGAGCGTACGCCGCAGTATGCGTCCGCTTGTCGCGTCGAACTGGGGGCGAATGACATTTGTGGGCGGAGCCTATAGTCACGCGCTTCCCGGTCATGCGGCGGCGCGAAAAGACCTGGCGCTTCCGTTCGAACAGCGCCTATTCTTCGCCGGCGAAGCGACACACCCCGATGACTTCTCGACCGCCCACGGCGCCTATGACAGTGGCGTTCGCGCTGCGGAGCAAGCGATCGTAGCGTTAACTTCCCGTTGAGGCCGTCGCCCGTGATCCGATCAACCATGATACGATAAAGGAAACCCTGGCCTGGTCGACCGTGAGCCCCGCGATGAACCAAAGCAGCCACCACTCAGTGCGAGGAACAAGCCGGAAATGAGCGACGGAGGTGATTGGCAAAGAGTGAGTCCCGACGTGAATTGCGACGTTCAGCGTTAGCTGGATCAACGGAAGGCCTTCCGTTTTGAATTGCCTAACTTCAGCCAAGTCACGCAGAGCCACGAATTCGAAATGTGCCGGGGCCGGGGCATGGACTTCTGTATAGTCGCGTCATGGATGAAAGGCTCCTCAGCGAATTGCCGGCTTGGCTGACCGAAGCCGGCCTTGCTGGCGCTCCCGAAACTGACATTGTCTCTGGATTCTGCGATCGTTGCGTCGCAGCTGGGATTTCGCTTGACCGCGCGCACGTGTTTATCGACACGCTCCATCCAGTCCACGAAGGGCGCTTGTTTCGCTGGGGCTATCCAGACGAATCCCCGATGCACGAGTACGGCCGCACCAGCTTCGAGGGGCTTGATGCAACAGGCGCCGTATCTTTGGATGCTCAGGCAACCGAGGTCTGGCAACGTAGCCCCTTCTATAGGATGCTGGAAACGGGCGCTTCGCTGCTGCGCCGCCGACTCGGCCCCGACACCGTCGACGAGTTTTCGCTGCTTCCTGAATGGTATGCAGCCGGGCTAACTGAATATGTCGCAGTCCTCACACGCTTTGCCGCCGAAGGCGTCATCGGCGAAATGGATGCTTTGTACTCGTCGTGGGGGACGAAGGCAGCCACTGGATTCGACGAGGATCAACTAATCGCGCTTGAGCGTGTCGTTCCGTACCTGGCGTTGGCCATCAAGTCGGTCTCGCTGGTGCGCATGACCCGAACGCTGATGGAAACTTATCTTGGCCGCGACGCTGGTCGGCGGGTGCTTCGTGGCCGAATTGTGCGCGGCATTGCCGAGCGACTTGACGCTGTTGTTTGGTTCAGTGATTTGCGCGGCTTCACACGGATTACCGACACCGAGCCCGAGCAGGTCATCTCATTGCTGAATGACTATTCCGACGTGATCGTCTCGACGATCCAAGAACATGGCGGTGACGTCCTCAAGTTGATCGGCGATGGCACTCTCGCCATCTTCACGGCCGAAAACCGCACACACGCGTGCAGTGCGGCATTGGCTGCAGCAATCGCAGCGCGCCAAGGCGTCGCTGAGTTAAACAAACGCCGGTCAGCGCAAGAGAAGCCCGTAACCGATATGTATCTCGGCCTGCATGTCGGCGAGGTGTTCTTCGGCAATGTTGGAAGCCGCGAACGGCTTGACTTCACCGTTCTTGGACCCGCGGTGAATGAAGCAAGCCGCATTGCGGCGATGTGCCGTTCGGTCGATCAGCCCATTCTACTGTCGGCGGCATTTGCAGATGTCGGCGAAACGAAAGATCGCCTCCTTTCGGTGGGACGATATGCGTTGCGCGGCGTGTCACGACCACGGGAGCTATTCACGGTCGATTCGGTTCCGTGATCCCGCTTATGACGGCTGAGTTTGGACGCGACGCTTTAATAGACTCGATCACGACGAGCTCCTCGAGGCCTTTTGCCTTCGCGCCAGACGAAGAATCACCGGACGCCGGAAATAGGCCACGCGTGTAGGGGTCTCGATCGTGACGGCGAGGAACTCGATCGAAGCGGCGGCCCGCCTTTGGCGGGCCCTAAAGAACCATCCCGGAGCCCTCGCCCCCACGCCGGATTTACTCTTGATAACATATTTTGCCGATTCCGATGAAGCCGCCCGTCTGTAACGGGATGATTGCGCCCAGGGATTCCTGGATGATGCCGCCCCCCTGTAACGAGATGATCCCGCCCGGGGCGCCGCGCTTGTTGGCTTAAGGAAGTTCTTCTCCCCTTACGGGGTTCCGGGTCAAGGGCTTTGTCACGCCGGCGGTAGCTTGTTGGATCTACGTACGCGCTGTAGCCGAGGGTATGAGGAAAATCAGCTACGCCGGATATCGGTTCCCGCCAGAGGTTATACATCAGGCGATTTGGCTCTATCTCCGGTTCACGCTCAGCTTTCGTGACGTCGAGGATTTGCTTGCGGAGCGCGGGATCGCGGTCTCGTACGAGACCGTGCGCCGCTGGGTGAACCACTTCGGGCCGATGATCGCCGCGCATCTGCGCAAGCGCCGTCCGAAACCGCATGCGACCTGGCATCTTGACGAAGTCTATCCGAAAATCGATGGGCGGATGGTTTATCTATGGCGCGCCGTCGATGCCGAGGGCGAGGTTCTCGACGTGCTGGTCCAATCCAAGCGCAAAAAGCACGCCGCGCTGAAACTGATGCGCAAGCTTCTAAAGAAGTATGCCTTCGCCCCGGAGCGGTCGGTGACTGACGACTTGCGGTCATACGCCCCAGCGGCCCGCGATCTCGGCATCGAGCACCTGCATGAGCGCGGGCGGTGGAGGAACAATCGGGCTGAGAATTCGCATCAGCCGACCCGACGGCGGGAGCGCAAGATGCAGCGCTTCAAGAGCGGTGCTCCGCGCAGAGATTCCTCTCAGCCCACGCCGCCGTGTACAACACTTTCAACGTCCAACGCCATCTCACGTCAGCTCAATCACACCGCGTGCTCCGCGCCGCGGCGATGACCACGTGGCGCGAGGTCGTCGCGGCCGCATGAAAATCCGTACCCCTTATAGTCCGCTCGCGCTCGTCACGTGCCAACGTGACGATGCCCCCCAGACCATTTGTCCTCGCCTCGCATGATTCGGTTCCACTCCCTGGTGCAGAAACAGAATCACTAAGCCATTCCAGTAGCTACCGACCTCTTCAACAGCCTGCTAGATGTGACAATGCCGCGCCGACGCTTCGCTTTCGTTGTACCGCAACCTGACAGCACCATGCGCAAACTAGCTCACTGGCGCAGGATAGGCGTCAACCTCGATGCAGAAGGCTCTATCCCGCCGCTCGACGAGGTACAGATGCTCGCAAACCAGCACGTTCTCGTTGTCTTGGTTAGAAACCTCGAGGAATTCCACGACGATCCCGTGGCTCGCGCGGCGCGGATGGTCCCGCTTATCCTTGATTGTCGCCGAGGCGCGGATCGTGTCGCCAATGAAAACCGGCTTGATGAATCTCAAGCGATCGTAGCCGTAGGACATCGCGCGAGGATTGATCGTGCTCGCTGTCATGCCCACCCCGACGCTGAAGATCAGCGTGCCGTGGGCCATGCGACGCTTGAAGTTCTGAGTGGCGCACCAAACTGCGTCCAAATGGTGAGGAAAAAAGTCACCTGTCTGGCCGGCGTGAGCAACAATGTCAGCCTCAGTGATCGTGCGGCCGAGCGTCCGACGGTTCTCGCCGATTTCAAAGTCCTCGAAATAGCGTTCCTTAATCTCCATAGTTATTTCACCGCCGCCGGCCTCGCACGATTCGCTTTTGATGAACACATTTGCAACGTTGCAAGCTCGGCAACCGTCGGATACGCGGCATCGTTGCGTCTCTTACGAGGATCCAGGCCATCAGGGGTGCGCCTTGAGCGGCGTCGCGGGTTTGGCGCTCGATTCGAAGGCCGCCTCGACTAGCGCCATCGTCGTCCAGGCGTCGTCGACCGATGCGATCAGCACAGGATCCTCGTTGGCGCAGAAACGCTGCAGGTTCGCCATTCTGCCGACGAAAGCGTCGGGAAACCACGAGCCTCGCAGAGGAACCTCGGTCCATTCCGCCTCGCCCTTCGGCCGAAATCGACAATTCGTCCGGTTCGCCGCGAGGATAGTCAAGGAGAAGGCCGAGCTTGGCGTGCGCGGCGCCCTCAGTCCCGTCGAAGCGGAACTCGGCTACCTGATGTTTGCGGCCGAAGGCGTGATTGTGATTGATCGACATCGCGGAGCGGACTTCGTTTCCATAGTCGAGAATCGCCGTCGTACGGGTCTGTGCCATGTCGGAAGACAGATGGCCGATCGTCTTGGCGTGCACGCCCTTCGGATCGCCGAGGAAGCCACGGATGAGATCGAGGTAATGGATCGAATGCACCGCAATCTCGACGCGCGGCAGTCCCTTGAGAAAGGCGAACAGACCCCATGGGGTGTCGATCGCGAGGTGAACCTCGACATCGACAAGGCGCCCGAGCAGGCCGCGATCGAGCGCGTCTCTCACCGCAAGCATCATCGGCGCGAAGCGCAATTGGAAATTGACCGCCGCGGCCAACTTGCGATCGCGGCAGACCTTCAGAATCTCGGTCGCCTGATCGAGATCCGCGCCCATCGGCTTCTGGATGAGAACGCCCGAGCCTACAGGAATGCGCTCGAGCACCGATTTGTGAGCGCCCGGCGGCGTCGCCAGATCGAAGATCGCGCCTTCGGTCGACACGGCCTCGTCGAGCGAGTCAAAACCTTGGCCACGCCAAACTTGCCGGCGACGCTTTTCGCCCGAGTTGCGTCGAGATCATAGACGCCTGCGATAGGAAGTCCGGCCTTCCGGTAAGCGGGGAAGTGGGCGTCGGCCACGATCGAGCCCGCGCCGATGGTGACGATCGGCTTGGGGTGCGAGGGCGCCGGCCAAGACTGGCGGAGCAAGGCGGGATCGAAACTCATGGCGAAAGAGGTCGGGCCTCAGTCGTGGTGAAACACCTCCTCCGCCATCGCCCACCAATCGCCTTGCCTGCGGGTGACGAGCGGCGCCTGCATCGGCATGTGAATGGCCCACCATTCCTGCGTCTTCGGATCCGCCGCCATCTTGGCGGCGTCCACCGCCCAATCCTGGCCGTGATACTCGAAATAGGCGAACAGGAGATTCTCCGGCTCTCTCGAGAAAAATCGTGTAGTTCTTCATGCTGCAGTCGGTGATCTTGGCCAGCACCTCCGGCCAGACCGCCGCATGCGTCGTCTTGTATTCGGCGATCCGCTCCGGCCTGATCCCGATCACCATGCCCATGCGCTTCATCGCTTTCCTCCGATCGTTTGGGTGAACTCGGCGACCCTCTTCGCCTTGACCTTGTCGAGATCCCACTCGACCCCGATGCCTGGCGCGGAAGGGGCGAGGGCCATTCCCTTCTCGATTTTGAGGCGCGAGGTCGTCAGGTCGTCAAGCTGGGGAATGTACTCGACATATTTCCCGTTCGGGACGGCGCACACGAGGCTCGCGTGCAGCTCCATGAGAAAATGCGGACACACCGGCATGTCGAAGGCTTCCGCGGCGTGCGCGACCTTCAGCCACGGCGTGATTCCCCCAATCCGGGCGACGTCGACCTGCACGATCGAGCACGCGCCCCTCGCCATATATTCGCGGAAATGCCGGATCGAGTACATCGATTCGCCGACCGCGATCGGCGTCGTGGTCGCCTCGCAAAGCCTGACGTGGCCGTCGCAATCGTCGGCCGGCAGCGGCTCCTCGATCCATGCGAGGTCGAGGTCGGCGAAGCGGCCCGCGCGGCGGATCGCCTCGTCGAGCGCGAACCCCTGATTGGCGTCGGTCATGATCTCGTAGTCGGGGCCGAGCGCCGCGCGCACCGCCGCGAGGCGGCGATAGTCCTCCGACGCGCGCGGCCGGCCGATCTTGATTTTCGAGCCTGTGAAGCCTTGCTCCCGGGCGGCGAGCGCGTCGTCGACCAGCGCCTGCTCGTCGATGTGCAGCCAGCCGCCCTCGGTCGTGTAGAGCGGCCTGCGATCGGCCGCGCCGCCCGCGGCGATCCACAGCGGCAGGCCGCGACGCTTGCAGCGAAGGTCCCAGAGGGCGGTGTCGATCGCGGCGAGCGCGAGCGCCGAGATCGCGCCGATGGTTGTCGCGTGGGTGGCGAATTCGAGGTCGCGCCAGATCGCCTCGATCCGCTCCGCATCCTTGCCGATCAGCCTTGGAACGAGGTGATCCGCGAGGAGGCGCATGATCGACGAGCCCCCCGTGCCGATCGTATAGCTGTAGCCTGTCCCGACCGCGCCGTCGCTGTCCGTGATGGAGACGATCGGCGTCTCCTGCGACACGAAGCTCTGGATCGCGTCGGTGCGCACGACCTTGGGCGGAATGTCAACGAGCCTCAGCTCGACACGTTCGATTTTCGCCATGGCTAGCTCCCTGCCGTCGCGATCGCGCGCCCGTCCTCAGCGAAGAGATGCGCCTTGGCGAGATCGAACGAGACGCCGATGGTCCGCCCCGGCTCGAGGGGCGCCGGATTGAGCATCCGGGCCACCCAGTCCCGCCCGCCCAAGGCGACGAAGACGAGCGTCTCGTTGCCGAGCGGTTCCGTGACCGACACGGCAAGGTTTCGTTCGACCAGCTGGCTGCCGGCGCCGGATCGCAGGCCGTGCCCGGTCGGATAGACGTCGTCCGGACGCAATCCGAACGCGACGCGGCCGCCGATATTTGCGGCGTTCCTGAACCGGTCGGGAACCGGCAGCCAGTCGCCGCCCTCGAAGACGATGCGGTTGTCGGCGATTTCCGCGTCGATCAGGTTCATGGTGGGAGAACCGATAAAGCCGGCGACGAACCGGCTGGCCGGTCGATGGAAGACGTCGTCCGGCGTGCCGACCTGTTCGATCAATCCGTCGCGCATGATGACGATGCGGTCGGCGAGCGTCATCGCCTCGACCTGGTCGTGCGTGACATAGATCACGGTCGATGGCACGCGCGCGTGGAGCAGCTTGATCTCGGTGCGCATCTGCGCGCGCAGCTTGGCGTCGAGATTGGAGAGCGGCTCGTCGAACAGGAACACCTGCGGCTTGCGCACGATCGCCCGTCCCATCGCGACGCGCTGGCGCTGCCCGCCCGACAGCTGCGAGGGGCGCCGGTCGAGAAGTTCGCGCAAATGTAGAATGTCGCTCGCCTCGGCCACGCGCGCATCGATTTCCGCCTGCGGACGCTTGGCGATCTTGAGCGAAAAGCCCAGGTTTTCGCGCACGCTCATGTGCGGATATAGCGCATAGGACTGGAACACCATCGAGATGTTGCGGGCGCGCGGGGGCAGGTCGTTGACGATCTCGCCGCCGATGCGGATCGCCCCCGAGGTGATCTCCTCGAGCCCGGCGATCATTCTGAGCGTCGTCGATTTGCCGCAGCCCGACGGTCCGACCAGGGCTACGAACTCTCCCTTGGCGATGTCGAGGTCGATCGTGCGCACGGCCTCGACGGAGCCGTAGCGCTTGACGAGCCGTTCGAGCGTCACTGTCCCCACGGGTTTAGCCTTTCACCGCGCCGAAGGTCAACCCGGACACGAGCCGCTTCTGGATGACGAAGGTCAGCGCCAGCGCGGGCGCGATCATCACCACCGCAAGAGCGCACATGCCGCGCCAGTCGATGGTGAACTCCGAGGTGAAGTCGAGCAGTCCGACCGGCAGCGTCTTCGCATTCACCGAACGGGTGAGCTGCGAAGCGAGCGCGAACTCGTTCCAGGACGTCAGGAAGGCGAAGATCGCGGCCGAGGCGATGCCGGGGCCGGCAAGCGGAAACTCGACCTGCCAGAACGCCTGCCAGGGCGTGCAGCCGTCGATCTGCGCTGCCTCTGCCAGGTCCCGGGGCACCTGACGGAAGAACCCGTCGATGAGCCAGATCGTGAAAGGCACGTTGAGAGCGACGTAGACCAGGATCAGTCCAAGGTGCGTGTCGATCAGTCCGGTGCGCGCAAAGATGATGAACAGCGGCAGCGACAGCGCGATGCCCGGCACCGTCCGCGTCAACATGAGCACCGAGGAACAGCGCCGACTTGCCCTTGAAACGGTAGCGGGCGAAGGCGTAGCCGCCGGCCATGCCCACAGCGACCGCGATCACGGTCGAGGTGACCGAAACGATCAGCGAGTTGCGGAAATAGTCGAGCACCGGCACGCCGCCCTGTCCCAGGCCGCCGAACATCGACGTGTAGGCGTCGAGCGACAGCTTCTGCGGGATCCAGACCGGGGGCTTGGCCATGATCTCCACGGTCGGGCGCAGGGAATTGAGCACGATCCACGCGCCGGGCGCGCAAATGGCCAGCATGGCCAGGAACAGGCTCGCGGTGTGAGCGACGCCAGCGCCCATGCGGACGAGATGAGAGGTCTGGTTGCGGGTCAGCGCCATCTCACCAGTCCGCCGCAATCTGCGTCCGCGCGACCGCGAGCTTCCGGAAGAAATAGACGGTGAAGAGAATCGAGAGCAGGATCGAAGCGTAGGCCATCGCGTTCGCCGACCCCCATGCGCGCGTCGCTATAAGCCGTGCGCCCGACGAGAGTCCAGATGAGTTCGGTTCTTCGGGCCGGCCCTCCGTCGGTCATGATCTTGACGATGTCGTAGGCCCGGCCGACGTCGAGCGAACGGATGGTCATCGCAATATAGGCGAACGGCATGACGAACGGCCACGTCACATAGCGGAAGCTCTGCCAGGGCGTGCAGCCGTCGACCTTGGCCGCTTCGATCGGCTCACGGGGCATGGCGAGCAGGCCTGCGAGGATCAGGATGGCGAAGACCGGCGTCGAGGACCAGACCTCGGCGACCACGATGGCGAAGAAAGCGAGCCTGCCGTCGATCAGCCACGGGATTGCCTGTTCCGTGATCCCGAGCGACTGCAGCGCATTGTTGACGAGACCGACGTTGTCGTTGAACAGGAACTTGAACTGGAAGCCGACCAGGATCGGCGAGAACATCATCGGAAACATCATCAAGGTGCGCAGCAGGCGCTGGCCGCGCGTCGCCTTTTCGACCAGCAGCGCAAGCCCGAGGCCGAAAAGCATTTCGAGATTGAGCGCGACGGTCAACAGCAGGACGGTGCGTCCGAACGCCTGCCAGAAGACCGGGTCGGAAAAGACATTCACGTAGTTGCGCCAGCCGATGAAAGTCCAGAGCGTCTCGGGCCGCGTCAGGCGATAGGCGGTAAAGCTCGAATAGAGCGAGAACAGCAGCGGCGCGGCGATGACCGCGACGAGGATGACGATTGACGGCAGCAGAAGCAGAAACGGCGTGTGCAGGCGCCGCAGGGACGTCGTTCACCTGGATCCGTTTGGCCGGCTCGGCGATCGGCGTTGCAGCGGATGTCATTCTGGCGGGGGCTCGGGCTGTCTGCGGCCCCGCCTCGATGGCGATTGAGCGACCTTGTCAGATTTTGCCGGCGTCCTGCAGGATCTTCGTCGCCTTCTGAGCGGCTTCGTCAAGCGCCGCCTTCGGCGTCTTGTCGCCGACGACGGCCGCTTGCAGTTCAGGATAGACGACGTTCGAGATCTCGATCCATTCGGCGATCGGCGGGACCGGAAGGCGTATTTCGCGGCTTCCTGGAATGCGCTCAGCACTTCCTTCTTGTAAGGGTCATTGGCCGCCTGCTCGATGTCCCACGCCCATACCGCAGGCCGGGTCGGCAGCGCGCCGTGGGCGGCTTCGATCTTCTGGCTGTCGTCGTTGGTCAGCCAGAGAATGAGCGATACAGCGGCGTCCTTGTTCTTGCAGGTCTCGGTCACCGAAAAGCCGTGCGTTCCCGACCAGCCCGTGTGCTTTCCGGACGAGCCGGCGGGTTGAACGACGACGCCCACATTGCCGGCCACTTTCGATTTCTGCGGGTCGTTGAAGTAGCCGGCCCAGCTCGGCCAATCGAGATCAAGAGCGACCGTCCCGGACGCGAAACCCTGGCCAAGATCGTCCCAGAGATAGTTCGGCGTGCCGGGCGGCACGGCCTTGGCCTTGTAGAGATCGACGAACCATTGAAGGGCGCGCACGCCGGCGTCCGAATTGAAGGCCGGCCGGCCTTTCGAATTGAGATACTCGCCGCCCTCCGCGACCAGCATTTCGTAGAAGCGTCCGTTGATCGCCTCCTCCTTGCCGGCAAATTCGGTGCCGTAGAAGTTCGGCGGATTGGAGAAGAAGATCGCCTGGTCCTTCACCTGCGCCCATGTGGTCGGCGGCGCGAGATCGTAGCCGTATTTCTCCTTGAAAGCTTTCTTCTTGGCGTCGTCGGCGTAGTTGCTCTTCAGGTAGTAGAGCGCCGAGACGTCGAATTGCGCCCGCGGCAGCATGTAAAGCTTGCCGTCGATGGTTGAGCCCTTGATGATCCCCGGCACGTATTTGTCGAGCTCCTCCTTCGGCACGAGCTTCGAAAGGTCGGTGTAAAGGCTGGTATATTGCGGGAGGAACGAGGTGTGGTTCAGGCCGACGCACCAGTCGACGGTGTTGGCGGCGATGTCGGACTTGAACTCCTTGTCGATGTCGAATCCATTCTTCTTGGTGAGAATGTTGACCTTGGCCGGGCCAGTTTTTCCCATTCGCCGATCCGGCTGTAGAGCGGCTCATACTGGTCGCCGCCGATGAGCTTTGCGCCGATGACGACGCCGGGAAACGATCCGGGCTGCTCGGCGGCTGATGCGAGACCAGGCGCCAGGACGAGCGCCGCAGCGATCATCAAGGGTGCGCGCTTCATGGGATTTCCTCCGCCAGTTTTTGACGTTTCTGGATCACTGACGGCGGGTTGAGCGACGACGCCAACGCCCGCCCATACTTGAAATTTACATTTAATTCCAAATCATAGAGGCTCTTTGCTGTCAACGACATGGGCCGGCGTATTCGCCAATTGGCGGGACAAGCGCTTGGCGGGCGACGACATGACTGATTCGACGATCTCGACCGATATCGCGCTCCAGCGCTCGATAAGGGGCTCGACATTCTCGAATTGCTTGCGGGGGAGGAGGAAGGTCTCAGCCAGGCGGAGATCGCCAAGGCGCTCGGGCGCACTCCGAACGAGCACCTATCGCATGCTCGAGCGGCTGGTCCGGCGCGGTTACGTCTCCGCAACGCCAGCGACCGTTATGAGCTGACCCTCAAGCTGTTCGGGCTCGCCCATTTCCATCGCCCGATAAGACGGCTGGTTCGCAGGCGACTCCGCTGATGAGGCGCTCGCGACCCGCACGATGCAGGCTAATCATCTGGCCGTCTACGACCGCGCCAGCGTCACGGTGATCGCGCAGATGGATGCGCCGGGCTACTGGGGCATCGCCATTCGGGTCGGCGCGCGTGTCGGCCTGTTCAACACGGGCTCCGGCCACGTCCTGCTCGGCGTTTCGCACCGCGCGGAGCGGGCCGTGATGATCGCCGAACAGGAAGGCGCGGGACGACGAGCAGGCGCGCCCGGGGACCTCGAGGAGCGGCTCAGCGCAGAATTCGCCAGCGCGGCTACGAGGTCATGCCGAGCCAGCAGACAGCCGGCGTGTACAACCTGTCGGCGCCGGTGCTGGGCGCCGACAATACCGCGCTTGCCGCGCTGACTTGCCCCTATATCGCGCCGCTCAATCGGCCGAAGGCGCCGGACATCCCGCGAAACGATCGCGATGCTGCAGGACACCGCGTCGGCGCTGTCATGCGGATTGCGGCCAGATCGACGCCGAGCTCGGAGGTGGAGGGCCGCATGATTTTTATTTGAATGGTTCTTCATATGTGATTATCTCCGGGCGAGTAAATTCCGAGGCGGACGGGATGGAACGCCGATCATCGACACGCATCTCCATCTCATCTATCGCGACCGACTCAGCTATCCGTGGCTCGCGGATGTCGCGCGCTCAATCGCGATTTCGCCTACGAGACCTACGCAGCCGAGGCCGGGCGTTGCGGCGTCACCGACGCGATCCACATGGAGGTCGACGTCGCGCGAGGCGACATCGAGGCCGAAACGCGGAACGTCGATGAGCTTGCGCGCGGCCCGGGAAGCCTGCTGCGCGGCGCCATCAGCGCGTGCCGGCCGGAGGACGACGGCTTTCCCGCGTTCCTCGAACGGCAGGTCGCCGACCCGTTCGTGAAGGGCTTCCGCCGCGTTCTGCACGTCGTTGCCGGACGACGTCAGCGAGTCGCGACGTTTCGCGCCAACGTGCAAGCGTCTCGCCGGCTGCGGCGCGGCCGTTCGATCTCTGCGTGCGCCCGACCAGATCGACAGGGCGATCGCGCTGGCCGACCTCGGGCCGGTCGGTCCAGTTCGTGCTCGACCATTGCGGCGTGCCGGCGATCAAGGAGCGCGCCGAGCATCCGTGGCGCGAGAAAATCGTCCGAAATCGCGAGGCGCCCGAACGTCGCCGTCAAGATCTCGGGCGTCGTCGCCTATGCCGAGGCGCGACCTGGACCGTCGACGACGTCCGCCCCTATGTCGAACATGCGATCGAAAGCTTCGGCTGGGATCGCGTCGTCTGGGGCAGCGACTGGCCGGTGTGCACGCTGACCGCCTCGCTCTCGACCTGGGTGGCGGCGGTCGCAGGCGATCACGCTGGGCTGTCGGCGGACGAGCGCGGCGCGGCTCTTCAGCGCGAACGCGCGCCGCATCTGGCGTCTGCCAACCTGGCGATCCGCGCATTCCTGAGACGAGCATCAAGATGGCCTTCGCCCGACCACGTCGGAAGTTTCCACCACCCATCCGACCGACATGCCTGCCGATCACGCCGAGCCTCCCGGTCTGGAACGCCGAGAACTGGTTCTACGAGGATTTCGAGGTCGGCCACCGGATCCGCTCGCTTCGGCGCACGATCTCGGAAGGCGAGTTCATGGCCTTCAACGCGCTGGTCTCGACATGCACCCTTATGTCGCCGACCAGGTTCGCCGAGCGCGAGGCATCTTCGGCAAGCGGCTCGTCGCCGGCGCGTTCGTGTTCTCGGCGGGCCTCGGCGCTGTCGGCCACCACTGCGTCAGCGGTTTTCGTACGGCTATCGACAAGTTGCCTTCATCAAGCCGGTGTCATCGGCGACACGATCCATTCGAGCGCCGCACGCACCTCGAAGAGCGTGCGAAATACGAGAGGCTGGGGATCATTCGCGCGAGCTATCAGGTCTTCAAGGGCGAGGGCG
The DNA here is from genome assembly GCA_963764955.1 of uncultured Alphaproteobacteria bacterium. GTDB lineage: Bacteria > Pseudomonadota > Alphaproteobacteria > Rhizobiales > Beijerinckiaceae > Roseiarcus. Next base: position 55,552 of record CAVXVE010000038.1, read on the forward strand.
AGCTGGTCATGTACTGCGAGCATCTGCAGACTGTGAAATATCGCGATGCTTCGGCGTTCGCTCGATGTGTCGAGGAGGGCGCATGAGCGAGGGTTGCTGGAGGGGCTTACCTGGTCCTCGATATGAGTCAGTTCCTGTCGGGGCCGTTCGCCGCGTTGCGCCTCGGCGACTTCGGCGCGCGGGTCATCAAGATCGAGCGGCCAGACGGCGGCGATCTCTGCCGCCGCCTCTATCTGACCGACACCGAGATTGGCGGCGACTCGACCCTTTTTCATGCGATCAATCGCGGCAAGCTCGGCTTCGTCGCCGACTTCGAGAATCCATCCGACGTCGCGGCGGTCAAGGCGCTCGTCGGCAAGGCCGACGTCATCATGCAGAACTTCCGCCCGGGCGTCGTCGAACGCTTCGGGCTCGACTACGAGACCGCGAAGGCCGTCAATCCGCGCATCGTTTATGCCTCGATCACCGGCTATGGCGAGGACGGGCCATGGGCGATGCTGCCGGGCCAGGACTTGCTCGCGCAGGCGCGGTCGGGCCTCTATGGCTGAACGGCGATCGCGATCAGGGTCCGGTGCCGTTCGGGCTTGCTATTGCGGATTTGCTCGCGGGCGGCGCGATTGTGCAGGGCGTGCTCGCAGCGCTGGTGCGGCGTGGCCGGTACGGGCGAGGGCGCGCATATCGAGACCAGTCTGCTCGAGGCGCTCGTCGATTTCCAGTTCGAGGTGCCTGACGACCTATCTCAATGATGGGGATATTCGAGCGATGAGCGGTCTGGCGTTTCGCAATGCCCATGCCTATC
>CAVXVE010000039.1:0-57547 GCA_963764955.1 uncultured Alphaproteobacteria bacterium
TCGGTCAGCAACGTCGGAGAGAGCGATCGGCGCGAGCATTCTGCCGAGATGAGCCGCCAGTAGCCGCGAGCGGCCGCCGCGCGCCGCTCGGGCTTGTGGAGCCCCGCGCCGAGGGACTCGGCCTGCGGCGCGGCGCGCCGGGCGATGGGCCAGGAAGGTGATCTGCGCGCTCCTGCCATCGTGGTCAGGATGCGGGCCAGCGACGCCTCCGATGGCCAGCGTCGATGTCTTCGTCGGTGATCTTGATCGCTCCGCTCACCGCGCAATGGCTCAACGGGCGCGACAAACACCCGAGCAGGCTGCCGTATTCGACGGCGCTCCTGGAGCCGAGGGCCTTGTTCTCGCGCTCTCGGAATTTCGCTCGTCTTCACGGGAAAAACGAAGCGGTCGGTTGATTGATTCGTCCCATTGATGGAAACCCGGCAACGTGATCTTGCACCTAACCAGCCGGCAAACGCCACCAATGAAACTTGCACGCACTTTGGGATGGTCTGCTTGGCGATCGCCTACGCCGATCAAGCGACCAGCATGGCGGCGGCATTGCCACAAGCCGATCCGGCGGCACGGGCAAGCCGACGCAGTCGGTCGACGCGAACATCAACTGGACCGATTCGATCCCTCTCGTCGAAAAGAGGCGATGCTCGCTGTACTCGAGGCGGTCAAGGCGGCACGGGCGGCTGACGACGAGAAGGGCGCGACGCTGCAATGGCTGCGGCGCTGAAGGAGGGGTTCGACGATTTCGTCTCGATGCCGACGTATCCGGCGTTCCGTCCACCTGTTCTACGCCCGCTCCGGATTTGCGATCGTCTCCTTCTCTTCGTTGCGCAAGTCGCTCCACGTTGTCTTTCCGCTCGCCGCGGGCTTCGCGCTGGTAGGGCGCTTTCGTCGCGATCGGACTCTGATGAGATGAGCCGGCAGGCGGAGTCGCCTGGGAGGGCGGCGATCATGTCGACGAATGCATCCGCGGTGCGGTTCTCTTTTTTGTTCTGAAGTGGCGCGCCCGACAGGATTCGAACCTGTGGCCTCTGCCTTCGGAGGGCAGCGGCGTGGCCCGACCGCTGCTTGCGCGATATCGTTAACCTCGCGTCCCGACAGCGAAGAAAGGACTGGCATTCGGTTCGAAAAGGAGCGTGTGTATGGATATTCCGGTGGCGCGAAGGCGCTGCCCGGCAGACCCTTAGCCCCGGCGATCGCGCCGATCCGGGGCTCGCGTCGGTGAGGGGCCTGGATTGGCTAGGCCCCAATCGAAGACGCGAAGGGTGCATCCATGTCCATCAAACTTACCGATACGCAGCTCGTTCTGCTGAGCGCCGCAGCCCAGCGCAAGGACCTCTTTCTCGTCGCCCCGCCGACGCTCAAGGGCGCCACAGCGCAGAAAGTCGCGAGTAAGCTGATCTCCGCTGGCTTTGTAAAAGAGGTCAAGGCCAAGGCCAGTGATCCGATCTGGCGACGGGACGAGGGGGCGTCCTATGCGCTCAAGCTCACCGCCGCGGGCGCCAAAGCGATCGCGGTCGATGACGCCGCCGAGCCTGAGGATGCAGGCGAGGAAAGCGACGCGCTCGCGAACCGTGATCAGGCAGCCATCCTGTCAAAGTTGGACGCCAAGGACGCTCGACCCGCAGAAGCGATGGAGCCTGGTCCTGCAGGCCCGTCTGCTCCCCGCGGCGGCTCGAAGCTGGCCCGTGTTATTGCGCTGCTTGAGCGCGATCATGGCGCGACCATTGAGGAATTGATCGCTGCGACGGGCTGGCTCGCCCACACGACCCGCGCCGCGCTGACCGGCCTGCGCAAGCGCGGCTATGCAGTCGCGATCGATCGATCAGACGACAATCGGGGATCGTTCTACCGCATCCCGGCAGGTGAGACCGGCATTGTTGAAGGGCCGGCGAACTCCGAGACGGCGCGCAGGAAGGAGCAGGGCCGGTCGGAGCCGCAAGCCCATCAAGCGGCCTGATGGCTGGGCGCCGACCACCGCGCGGCGCGGGCGAAGGTCTGCTTCGCCCGCCGCGACCCGAGGGCGTCCTGCCCCTCGACGACATGATCGCGGCGTTGGTCGAGCTCGACGCGAACGGACTTTGCCTGCAATGGCGCAACCACTTGGGCGGGACCCCTCCCGCCCATTTGCCGCGTTGGCTGCTCATGAAGATCCTAGCCTATCGCATCCAGGCTACGGCGTTCGGCGGGTTCGACAAAGAGACGCTGCGCGTTCTGCGCCAACCGAAGGGTCGAAGGCTCGGATCATCGGACTTGCATCCTTTCGAAGCGCGGATTGCGACAACGCGGGAAGGGACCAAGCTGAAGGCCGGGGCTCTGCTCGCCCGCGAGTGGAATGGCAGGATCGAGCGTGTGATGATCCTCGATAAGGGCTTCGCCTGGAATGGCGAGACCTACGGCAGCCTGTCGCAAGTCGCCAAGGCGATGACAGGCACAAGCTGGAACGGCCATCGCTTCTTCGGCTTGCGAACGGCCAGGTCCGACCGATCCCGGATGATCCCTCGCAGGTCAGGGGATTGCGACGCCGCTGCGTCCGGCGCCCCCTCAACCCCGATCAAAGACGGCGGTGTAAGCCGCCTTCGCCCGACGACCTAGCTGGCAGGCGTGCGTCGCCATGAGATCGGAGAGAGGCAAAACGGCGCTGCGCTGCGCCGTGTACACCCGCGTCTCGACTGAGCATGGGCTGGAGCAGGAGTTCAACTCGCTCGACAATCAAAGGGAGGCATCGGAAGCCTACGTCAAGAGCCAAGCTCATGAAGGCTGGAGGCTGATCCGCACCCACTACGACGACGGCGGCTACTCCGGCGGCTCGATGGACAGGCCAGCGTTGCAGAGGCTCCTTGATGATGTTCGCGCTCGACGGATTGACGTCATCGTTGTCTACAAGGTCGACCGGCTGACCCGCTCGCTCGCCGACTTTGCCAAGCTGGTCGAGCTTTTCGACGCCCATCAGGTGTCGTTCGTCTCGGTCACCCAGGCGTTCAACACGACGACCAGCATGGGACGATTGACCCTGAACGTGCTTTTATCCTTCGCCCAGTTCGAGCGCGAGGTCACTGGTGAGCGGATCCGGGACAAGATCGCCGCCTCGAAGAGGAAGGGCATCTGGATGGGGGGCGTGGTTCCGCTCGGCTATCGGGTCGAGAACCGGGCGCTCCATGTGGTCGAGGAGCATGCCGTGTTCGTGCGCGATCTCTTTCGGCGTTATCTCGAGATCGGCAGCGTCGTGCGGCTCAAGGCACTTCTCGACCAGGAGGACGCCCGGTCGCCATTACGGACCGACGGGACGGGCAAGACCATAGGCGGCGGGTTGATCAGTCGGGGCCATCTCTACAAGATCCTATCGAACCCGATCTACCTTGGTCGGCTGACCCACAAAGGCCAAGCCCACGATGGTCTTCACGATTCGATCGTTGATCAGGAGACATGGGACCGGGTCCAGCTTTTGCTTGCGGAGCATGCTCAGCGCACGGCCTGCAATTGCCAGAACTCAGACGCGCTCCTCGCCGGCAAGCTGTTCGATGACCGCGGCAACCGGATGAGCCCGAGCCATGCGGCCAAGGATGGACGGCGGTGGCGCTATTATGTCTCACAGGCCGTCCTGCAAGGTCGCAAGCACGAGGCGGGATCCGTCGCCCGCGTGCCAGCTCTTGAAATCGAGCGACGGGTCGCCGAGGCGGCGCGCGCGGCCTCGTCCGCCTCCAAGGGGCAGGATTGGCAGGCACTGCATCAGCCGAAGGCGAGCGGCCACGGCGCGTCAACCGATTCTCCGGCAATGCGCCCGAGCGACGACGATGCAACCTTACGCGCCGCCATCGAGCGCGTCGTCATCTCTCGAACGACAATCGAGATCGAACTAGCCGAGGGGATGGCAAGCGATGATCAGACTCGCGTCCTGATCATCCCTTGGACGCCGCCGTCGCCCCACCGGCGCCGTGAGATCATCCAAGGCGAGGGCGACAGCCCCTCCGCCACGCGTCCGATGAGAACGGAAGCGCGCGCGCTCGTCATGGACGCGCTTCGCGACGCTCATCATTGGCTCGACGAACTGACCACCAGTCCCAACCTAACCATCGAATTGCTCGCCGCGCGCGAAGGCAAAACTGAACGTTGGATCCGCCGAACCATCTCGCTCGCTTTCCTTTGCCCCGGCCTCGTCAAAGCGGCGATCGACGGTCGACTGCCTCGCGGCTTTGGGGTCAAGCGCCTGATGGACCTTCCAATGGCGTGGCCAAACCAATGGTCGGCGTTGGGGCTAAGAGCGCCCGTCGCCCCCTGATTGCAATCCGAACCTTTCGCGATCTCATTGGGACGAGCACCCTGCCAAGAAGAGGCTTGCTCAGCATGCGGTCGCCGCCGCGTAGTCGGGAACCCAAAATTCGGCGTCGGAGACTCATTTCCGTGTTCGCCGGCCAAGGCCCGTCGTCCCAGCAGAATAGACCCCGCAGACCATTAGCTTCCGCGCTAACGCATTAAATAGTCGGGGGATTGTGGGCGTCGGGAACCCAGCGCGGTTCGCGCCGACTTCCTGGTGGTGGAGGCAGTCCTGCAAAACCGGTCTCTTATGGCAAATTCCCTGTTTCCGCCCGGATCAGGGAATTTTTCTCTGGCCGCGGCGAGCAGCAAATCTGCCCGACCAGAAAAACAAACGAATTCTCAATGCCTTAATGATGCCTCGGGAGGACGTTCTCAGGCAAATGCGGCGGAAACAAAGCAGGGAATTGACCTCCTGCGAACAGGGACTAGGGACCCAGCCAGCACCTCTGAACAGGGAAATCGCGTCCATTGGCGCTGTCCTCTTTGCGCGGCGGCTCGGGGCGCTAAAACTGACAGACGCGCTGTTGCCCTTGTCAAAACTCAACCAAATTCTCGCTGGCGAAGCCGATTTCGTGCTAGAACAAATCATGAACGAATCGATTCGGCACCGCTCCTTGGCGATCGAAATGATCGACCTCTCCGCGCTGCGTCCCTACGCCAAAAATGCGCGACGTCATTCTCGCGCGCAGATAAAGCAGATCGCCAAGAGCATTGAGGCTTTTGGCTTCACCAACCCGATCCTGGTCAGTGACGAACTTGAGATCCTTGCCGGCCATGGGCGCGCCGCGGCGGCTCAGCTGATCGGCATGAAGCAGGCGCCGATCGTTCGTCTATCGGACCTCAGCCCTGCGGAGAGAAAGGCCTATGTCCTGGCGGATAACAAGCTGGCGCTCAACGCCGGCTGGGATCGGGAGGTCCTGGCCATTGAGCTCCAGGGACTGATCGATCTTGGCTTCGATGTCGAGACGACCGGTTTCGCCCTCGGCGAGATCGAAGTCATATTGGACGAGGCGGCGGAGAGCGCTCCGAACGATCCCTCGGATGGCGCCGAGGATGAAATTCCTCTCGTACGTGACGCGGCGGTCTCACGCAGCGGTGACGTGTGGCGGGTGGGGCGTCATCGGCTGGTCTGCGGCGACGCTCGCGACAAAGCTGCGTACGAGGCGCTTCTCGGCAATGAACGCGCCGACCTGATCTTTACCGACCCTCCCTACAACGTCCCCATCGACGGCCACGTCTGCGGCTCGGGCCGCATTCGCCATCGGGAATTCGCCATGGGCGTCGGAGAGATGTCCTCGGCGGAATTCACGGCCTTTCTGGAACAGACCCTCGGCCCTGCGGCCGAGCGGTGCCGAGATGGAGCAATCGCTTTTGTCTGCATGGACTGGCGGCACGCGGAGAGCTTATGGCCGCTGGCAAAGTCGTATTTACCGAACTGAAGAACCTCTGCGTGTGGAACAAGTCCAACGCCGGAATGGGGAGTTTCTACCGCTCCAAGCATGAACTGGTCTTCGTTTTCAAGAAAGGGACCGCGCCGCACGTGAATTCGTTCGGACTCGGGGAGACAGGGCGTCCCCGAAGCAACGTCTGGGATTACCCCGGCGTCAGCAGCATCGGACCCAGTCGGATGGAGGAGCTCGCGATGCATCCGACCGTCAAGCCAACGAGGCTGGTCGCTGATGCGATTAAGGACTGTTCCCGACGCGGCGACCTGGTGCTTGATCCGTTTGGCGGGTCTGGCACGACCCTGATTGCCGCGGAGAAGACCGGCCGATCGGCGCGTCTCATCGAATATGATCCCGCCTATTGCGATACGATTTTGCGTCGTTTCGAGCGTGTGACCGGCAAGCAGGCGATGCTCTTAGCCACAGGCGAGACGTTCGAAGACGTCGAGCAGCACCGTGGCAGCGTAGCGCTTTCGAAAGGGAGCGCGGCATGACCGACAGGAAGGGCACAGGCTCCGGAGGTGGCGACTAGATAACGCCGATAAAAGGGAGGCGTCGGAAGCCTACGTCAAGAGCCAAGCTCATGAAGGCTGGAGGCTGATCCGCACCCACTACGACGACGGCGGCTACTCCGGCGGCTCGATGGACAGGCCAGCGTTGCAGAGGCTCCTTGATGATGTTCGCGCTCGACGGATTGACGTCATCGTTGTCTACAAAGTCGACCGGCTGACCCGCTCGCTCGCCGACTTTGCCAAGCTGGTCGAGCTTTTCGATGCCCATCAAGGCAGTGTTGGGAAAAGTCGAACCGCATCGGCGAGGACAAGCCATGACCGCCGACCCAATGCTCGGGCGGGCCCGGCGCTGGAGATGTCGCCGGCTCTCACCGGAAGCCGGCGCCCGGCCGCCGCGGGTCCGGGCCGGAGCCGTCGGTTTCACCGACGCAACTATGCCCAGCCACCCAACTCGGCGGCCACAACCATAAAATAGCTTGGGATGTGCGCGAGGACGGCCCGCATCACGTCTTCTTGCTGGCAGGCGGCACGGACGGCGGCCCGATCCACGACATTTCCCCAGGCGACCCCGAGGAGCGTCGCTACATGACGATCGGCAAAGCCAGCCTCGTGGAAAGCAATCGCTGATCTTTCGGTCAGACCATATTTGATTTGCCGCTGCACGAGAGCGGCGGCGTCTTGGAGATCCTCGCCGAGATCCTCGGTCAAATCCGCTATGGATGCAGCGATCATCGCCACATCATGTCCGCCAGGCGCGACGCTCGAGAATTATCGTCTGGTCCTGGTTCCCTCGTTGCCGATCGTCTCAGTCTCTGCTGAGAGGGCTTTCCCAGCGTCTAGAGGAATTGTCGTCTTCGGCCCTCGATCAGGTTCGAAAACCCGCCACTTTTCGATCCCGGAGGAATTGCCCCCGGGCCCGCTGCAGCGCTTCCTAAATACTCGCGTGACCGAAGTCTCATCGTCGCGGCCCGGCGTGCTTGTCGAGATTTCGGGAGCGATCTGCGGCCACGCCGAGCGTTGGCGGGAGCAAGTGGAGACGCGCGCTGAAACGCTTGCGACCTTCGCCGACGGCGCGCCCGCCCTCGTCGCCCAGGACAACTACCATTATCTTGCTTGCTGGCCCGACGTCGGCGCGCTCGGCATGTTGATGGCGCTGCTCTGCGAAAAGGCGGGCCTCGCGACGATCGAGCTGCCAACGGAGGTACGCTTGCGCCGCCGCGGTGATCTTACATTCGCATTCAATTGCGGCGAAACGCCCTGGCCCGCCCCCTTCAGCAACGAACCGCTTCTCGGCGAGCCGGAAGTGATGCCTCGTAACTTCAGCGTCTGGCAGAGCTGACGCGTCAATGACGCGTCACTGCGCAACGTTGAGGAGCTCCTGGCCCAGCGCGGGATCGACATCAGTCATGAGAGGTCGAGCGCTCTTCAACGCCGTTCGGAGATGCGGCGTTGCAGCGCTTCAAGCAGGACTGCGCCCAATATGATCGCGCCGGTTGCGAAGCCCTGCCAGAAGATCGCGATACGCGCCAGATTGAGGAAATTCCTCGTCAGTGCGATGATGATCACACCAATGATCGTGCGAAGAATCTTGCCCTGTCCCCCGTAAAGACCGGTGCCGCCGATCACGACTGCGGCGATCACCTCGAACTCGAGGCCCTCGCCGGTATTCGGCGAGACCGCTCCTAGTCGCGATACGCTGACGACGCCCGCGAGCGAAGCGGTGAATCCGACGATCATCAGGCACTGGATTTTGATGCGGTCGGCGCGGACGCCCGACAAAGTCGCCACAGTTCGGTTGGAGCCGACCGCATAGACGCGCTTTCCGAAGGCCGTGCGTTCCAGGACGAACCACCCGACCGCGTAGACGATCACGGCGACCCAGACAATGTTCTGAATCGGGAACCAGACGAACAGGTTGGCAATCGAGCCGGTGCGAAAATAGTCGGCGAAGGCAATCGGCAGCGGGATTTGCGCCCACCGGCCTTGGCCGAAAGATCGGACAATCAGCGGAATGTCGGGAATTGGCTGCCCTTGAGTTACGACGAGAGTCAGGCTCCGGGCGATCATCAACATTCCGAGCGTAACAATGAATGAGGGAATTCTCGCCTTGGTGACGATCAAGCCAACAAAGAGGCCCAGAATCGGCCCAATGAAGAGCGGCGCGATAAGTCCGAGAACAATCACCCACCAGGGGTGATCAGCAGCGGTCGGCGCCGGAATCCAGCGGACCATGATCCAGCCGGCGACGGCAGCCGACAAGCCGACAACGGAACCGACCGAAACGTCGAACTCGCCGGCGATCATGACGATCGTCATTCCTGCGGCGACGATAAGCATCATCGTCATCTGCCCAAGCAGATTGCCGACATTGACCGGTGAGAGGAAGCGATCGTTGGCGATCTGCATCACGATCACCAGGATCGCGAGCACGCCCAGCGCCTGGATGAGGCTGTAGGAGCGTTTCAGGCTTACGAAAATGCGTGAAGCCGCGGCTAGACGCTCAGTTTTTGGCGAGGAAACGGTCACGCCGGGGCCGCCCGGATTTCTCCGCAGGCCGAGGCATGCAGAATGCGTTCGCGACTCGCGGCCTCGCCCGACAGCTCGCCGATCACGGCACCGCGGAACATGACAAGCACGCGGTCGCATAACAATACGAGCTCATCGAGCTCCGTCGTCACCAGCACGACGCCGACGCCCGCGCCGGCGATTTCGTGAATGATTTTCCGGATCTCTTCCTTGGCGCCGACATCGACGCCGATCGTCGGCTCATCCATGACGAATACTTTCGGCTTCGTCTCCAGCCATTTGGCGAACAGGACCTTCTGTTGATTTCCTCCGGAAAGCTGGCGCGCCACAGCTGAGGGGCCGGAGGCTTGGATACGCAAACGCTGGATATTTTGCGCCGTCGCGCGCTCCATCTCGCCAAAATCGAGGGCTCCGTTGCGACGGCGAAAGCGCGACAGGATCGGAAGAGAAATATTCTCGACAAGCGTGAAATTGGGCAAAATGCCCTCGCCGAGCCGGTCGCTGGTTAGGAGCGCGATCCCGCTCTTCACTGACGCCGCCGGATCTCCCGAGGGGACAGGCACTCCTTCAACGAGGATTCGGCCAGACGCTTCGCGGCCGCTCGCCCCGAACAATCCTCTCGACAGTTCCCGAAGACCGGAGCCGGCCAGGCCAGTCACGCCGAGCACTTCGCCGCTGCGCAAGCTAAATCTGACATCTTGCAGAATCCCGGGAAGGCTCAGGTTCTCGACAGTCATCAAGGGCGTCGCTTCAGCGGACACGCCGAGGTGGCCCACGCGGCGCGAAACCTCAATTTTGCGCCCAACCATTTGGGTAACGACTTGCGGGAGCGTCGTTTCCTTGACCGGACCATCCGCGACCACCTTCCCGTCGCGCATGACGGTCAGATCGTCTGCAACCTCGAAAATTTCTGCGAGATAGTGCGAGATCAGGACAAGGCCGACGCTTTGGGAAGCAAGCTGCCTGATGAGGCGCAATACGACCCGAACCTGCGGCTCCGTCAGCGACGACGTCGGTTCGTCCAAGATCAGAACCCTCGGCTCGAGGCTGACCGCTTTGATGATCTGCACCATCTTCTTCAAATCGTTCGTCAGCGAGCTCACGGTGTCGTCTGGGTCGACCGCGACCTCGTATTTCTCGAGCAGGCTCTGCGCGGCAGCGCGCATTGCCTTGCGACGAATAATCCCGAGGCGATAAGTGGGCTCGTTGTTGAGCAGGAGATTCTCGCACACGGTCATCGTCTGGACGAGATTGATGTCCTGATGCACGGTGACAATTCGTTGCCGCAGGGCCTGCTCGGCGCCGGTAAACCGAACCGGCCGGCCTTCGATCTCGATTGTTCCGGCCTCCGGCGCGTGCACGCCGGCAATGATCTTGGCTAGCGTCGACTTACCGGCGCCGTTCTCCCCGACCAGGCCCCGAACGCGACCCGCCGCGATCGAGAAATCGACGCCACGAAGAGCGCGGACCGCCGCGAAGCTCCGCGTCAATCCTTTGCATCGCAGCAGGACGGCGTCCTCGCGATCAGCCACGAGTGTTGCCGGGGGGTGTGGCGTTCGTGTCTCGCCCGCGCGTCGTGATCGCGCGCGGGCCGGCCTTTGCAGCGAATGTCCCGACGGACGAGACCGTCACTTGCCGGTGACCTGCGGATCGTTGGCGAAGTCGGCGGCGTTCGCTTTGGTCAGCAGTTTCGTATCGAGCCCCATGAACTCATTGACCTGCCCGCCCTGAAGTTTTGTGATGACCGTGTTCATTCCCTCGTAACCCATTTTGAACGGGTCCTGGATCACGAGTGCGTCAATCTTGCCGTCCTTGACCATCTGATAGGACACGGGGTCAAGATCGAATCCGACAAGCTTGACCTGGCCAGCCTTTCCGGCCTGCTCGAGGGCCTGGTAGGCGCCTTGCAGCACGAGCTGGTTGAAGGCAAAAGCGCCTTTCACGTCGGGCTCGGAGACCAGGAGGTCCTCCATGGCCTTGCGCGAGTCGTCGAAGGTCAACCGCGCGACGGGTTGCTCCGGGAGCACTTCCAGACCGAGTTCGGCCGACCGGGACTCGAAGCCTTTGCGCCTAGTCTGACCGTTGTCATTGGTCGGAGCGTGATCAAGCGTAATGACCTTGCTGCCCTTCGGCAGCAGCGACGCCATATATTCGCCAGCCGATTCGCCGCCCTTCTTGTTGTCGGTGATGATCAGACTGATGTATTTGCCCGACCTGATGCCGATGTCAGTGATGACGACGGGAATGTTCTGGGCGTTGAAAATCGTCTTGATCGGCTCAGCGACCATAACGCTGTCACCGGGGAAGATGAGCACGCCGTCGATCTTCTGAGCGCTGAGGTCCTCCAGATCAGAGACCTGCTTGGCCTTGTCGTCATCGCCGCCGTTCGTGACGAGCAGGTCGATGTTGACGCCTTTCGCCTTCCACTCGTCCACGGCCTTTTTGGCGCCGTTGACCATCGTCACCAGGAACGGATTGGTGCCCCAGAAGACCGAGTAGCCAATCTTGTAGTCCTTGGCCGAGGCCGAAGTCGCAGTGGCGAGCGCCCCGGCCAGCACCGCCGCGAAAAGCGATTTTCTTGCACGCATGAGATAGACCTCCCTTGTTAAAAGCCATTCTTATGAAGCCCGGTCGCCTCGAACGACGCGCGGTGGGCAGCGTCCGGCTCCTGACTTGCGATCATCCAATCACCCGCCATATTGGGTGTCAAACTGCGAACGCCCCTCGACACAAGACCGCGCAAACGACGTCGCGCACACGCAATCACGGAGCGGCGCATTGCGGAAACAGCGGCGAGAATGATAGGAAATGCGTGACCGGGCGAGAACCGGAAGCCTTCTCAGATTGAGTCGGAAAATTGAACGCAATGCGGGCGGAGGAAATGTTTATGTCAATGGGCAGGCATTTGGCGTGTGTGACTTTTGTTTTTGGGTTCGGTGTTCTGGCTTCGGCCGCCCAGGCCGACGACAAGATAACGATCGGGTTCGTCACCCACTCACAAGGCGACCCCTTTATCCAGCAGATCATCGACAGCGCTCAGGCGGCGGCCAACGATCTCGGCGTCACGCTCAAGGTGGCGCAGCAGCAAGGCGCCGCGCCGGACGGCCAGCTCAAGCTCGTGCAGAACATCGTCAATGCGGGAGCGGCGGGGATCGCGACTTCGGTCCCCGGCGATTCCATGGCCAGCAGCCTCAACGATATCATCGCAAGCGGCGTTCCGGTCGTGCAGTACAATCTCTTGAGCGCGGCGGTGAAGGCGCCCTATGTCGGCGAGAAGTCGACCCAGAGCGGCCGTATTCTCGGCAAGGCGATCGTCGAAAAGATCGGCGGCGCCGTGGCGAAGGGCAAGGTCATCCTCGGCAACTGCTTCCCCGGCTTGACCGTGCTCGAGAACCGCGCCAAGGGCGTCGAAGAGTCGCTGAAGGCCGCGTTAGGCGTCACGATCCTCGGGCCCTTCGACGTCAAGGTCAGCGCCGTCGAGAATTACAATCATTGGGAGCAGCTTTACGCAGCCAATCCCGACGCGGTCGCGCTTGTTGGACTTTGCGCGCCGGACGTCGCGAGCCTCGGCAAGCTTAACGCGGCCAATTCCGACAAATTCGTCGCCGGCGGCTACGATCTGACCGCGCCCAATCTCCAGGCGGTCAAGGGCGGCCACGCCTATGTGACGCTTGGTCAAAGCGCGTTCGTCCAGGGCTATCTGCCGGTCGCCCTGCTTGTCCACGCGATCAAGGCCAAGAAGCCGCTCGAAGTCGGATTCTACAACGCTGGCACCCAAGTCGTAACCGCGACCAGCGTCGATATGGCGAACAACCTGCCGCCTCTGACCTTTCCGCAGCTTCAGACGATCTCAGCGGACCCGAAGGCGACTGCGGCCTTCTATGAGCCCTGGACCAAGTGCGTCAACGGCCCGGACGCCGGCAAGAGCTGCGCGACGATCGAGCCGATCGCCGCTGAAGGTCAATAAGCCCGCGCAAAGGATTGGGACACGCGGCCTTGCCGCCGCATGACCCGCCTGGACCAAACATGGACGAGACGCCGCTCGTCGCGGTTCGCGGCCTCCGCAAGCGTTACGGAGGCGTGGTCGCCGTCGACAACATGAACCTGGTCGTGCGCCGCGGCGACGTTCATGCGGTCGTGGGCGAAAACGGCGCAGGCAAATCGACGCTGATGAAAACGCTCGCCGGCGTCGTTCGCCCAGACGCCGGCGAGATCGAATTCGACGGCGTCCCCGTCGTCATCAGTTCGCCGGTCGTGGCCCGCCAGTACGGCGTCGGCATTGTCTATCAAGAGTTGAGTCTCTTCCCGCAGCGATCGGTGCTGGCGAACCTGTTCGTCAACCGCGAGCCGTTGCGGAACGGCCTCGTCTCCGTCCGCGAGATGGAGGAACGCAGCGCCGATCTCCTGGATCGGCTCGGCCTGCGTTTCGACGTTCATATGCCGGTCAGCCGACTCAGCATCGGCGAGCAGCAGCTTGTTGAGCTCGCGCGCGTGTTGCTAGAAGAGCCGCGTCTCCTGATCCTGGATGAGCCAAACTCGGCTCTCAACGAGCGCGAAACGCAGCGGCTGTTCGATGTGCTGCGGCAGCTCAATCGCCGCGGCATCACGATGCTCTATGTCTCGCACCGGCTCGAGGAAGTGTTCGCGATCTGCACCCGGGTCACAGTGACTCGAAACGGCCGCGACGTCATGACCAGGGATCGCGCGAATCTGACGATACCGGAGGTGATCGAGGGGATGATCGGGGCGCCGCAAACGGCCTTGTTTCCGCCGCCGCTACCGAGCCGGCCCGATCGCGAAGAGGCGGCGATCGTCGTCAAGGGATTGAGCGGCGGTCCGCTCAAGGAAGTCGACTTCACCGCCCGGTCGGGAGAAGTCGTCGGCTTTGCCGGCCTCGAAGGCTCGGGCGTCGCGACATTGTTCGGACTGCTGTTCGGGACGCAGAAGGCGCACGGCGGCGAAGCGATCTTTCCGGACTCGCGAGGATTGCCGCGCAGTTCGACGGAAGCGGCGCGCCGCGGCATCGCACTCGTCCCCGCCGACCGGCGACGTAACGGCCTGATGCTCGACAAGAGCGTCCTCTTCAACATCAGCCACGTCGCGGTCGGCGCGCTCAAGAGCGGGCTGCCGTGGTTCGATCATGAGACGGCGCTCGATCGCGCGCTTCGGCAGATCGATCGCCTGCGCATCAAGGCCGGATCGACGGACGCCCTGGCCGGCCAGCTCTCGGGGGGCAATCAGCAGAAGATCGTGGTCGGCAAATGGCTCGAGGTCGCGCCGAGGGTGATTCTGCTGGACGACCCGACGCGCGGCGTCGACGTCGGGGCAAAACGCGAAATCTACGCCCTGATCCGCCGGATTTCCGCCGACGGGCGCATCGTTCTGTTCAGCTCGACCGAGTTGCCGGAGCTGATCGGGCTTTGCGATCGAATCATCGTTCTTTATCGCGGTGGAATCGCCGGCGAGATCAAAGGCGGCGACATTGACGGACGCGCTTTGCTGCATGCGGTCAACACCGGAGAGATGCCCCAGGCGGCGCTTCAATGAGAGAACGTGACGATTCGAAAACCTGAACCGCAAACCCATACTGAAAGGGAAGACCCATGATCCGCCGCGCCTTCACGATGCGCCTGCAGCCCGGCAAGCTCGCCGAATACAAGCACTTTCACGACAACGTGTGGCCGCAGCTGGTCGCCGAGATCGAACGGAGCGGCATCGCCACGATGACCATCTTCGAGAACGATCCGGTCCTCTTTCTCTATTCGGAGATCGTGAACGAGGACGCGTGGGACAAGCTCTGGCATACCAAGATCCACGACAAGTGGTCGGAAGAGGCGATGAACCCGCTGATGTTCTTTCGCGACGATGGGATCGTCGACTCGAGTTCCTTGCGAGAAATTTTCCACCTCGAGACCAAGGCCGCCGCGAAACGATGACCGATCTCAAGGGCAAGGTCGCGGTCGTCACTGGCGCGAGCCGGGGCCTCGGCCAGCGAGCCGCCATTAGGCTTGCGGAGCAAGGCGCGACATTGGTGCTGGTCGCGCGCAGCGACGCGGCTCTGGAGACGACGGCCCGCCGCATCCGCGAGAAGGGCGGCCGCGCCGAAGTCGTGTCCGCGGACCTGAGCGATCCAAGCTCCCTCGACGCAGTTGTAGCCGCCGCGACCCGAGCCGGCGCGCCGTCGATCCTGGTCAATGCGGCGGGGGTTTACGGGCCACTTGAACTCATCAAGGACAGCGAGCCCAGCGAGTGGATCGGAACGCTGATGGTCAATATGGTCAGCCACTATCTGACCTGCCGCGCGTTCGTCGGCGGCATGATCGATTCCGGATGGGGCCGGATCGTCAACGTGACGTCGGCCAACGCGCTGCACCCGCCCGGACCGCTGCATAGCGCCTATGGCACGAGCAAGGCGGCGCTCAACCACTTCACCCGGCACCTGGCCGCGGAAGTGAACGGGACCGGCGTCACCGCCAATCTCATCCACCCCGGCGACGTCAAGACCGAGATGTGGGCCGATATCCGCACCAAAGCCCAGCGCCTCGGGGCGCCCGCGGAGCCTTTCCTGCGATGGGCCGACTGGGTCGAGAAGACCGGCGGAGACGATCCGGAAAAGGCGGCCGATCTGATCCTCAATCTGATGGGCGACGAAGCCGCCTTGGTCAACGGCCAGTTCTTGTGGATCAAAGACGGGTTGCAGGCTCCGATCCCAAGTTGGAGCGTGGGAGCGGACTCCCTGCCGTGGCAAAAATAGCGTGACGGATCATCTGACGACGCCCGAGCCTGAGGCCACTGAAGCGCCGGCTCCACGCCGGAGGCCCTTTCGCTTGCCGGACGAGATCGGCGTCATCGTGGCCTTGCTGGTCATGGTGGCGGTCATCGGAATCGCGCGGCCGCGCTTTCTCAATCCGATCAATTTGCTGACGATTCTCGGCAACACCACGTTCGAGGGCATGCTGTCGCTCGGCATGGTGTTCCTGCTCGCCATTCGCGAAATCGATCTCTCGGTCGGATGGATGTTCAATTTTTCCGCGGTCATTGCCGCGCTTTTGATGGTTGCAGGCGTCAATCCGTGGCTGGCCGCGCTTGTCGGCATCGCGTTCGGCGCTGTTCTGGGCCTCGTCAACGGCCTGCTTGCGATCGGCCTTCGGCTGCCTTCGATCATCGTCACGCTCGGCACCTATTCGATGTTCGAGGGATTGTCGCTGGTCGCCAATCAAGGCCGCGCGGTGTTTCCGGCCGACCAGTCGAGCAGCTTTTTCAGCTTCGCCTCGATGAAGATGTTTCGAGTCATCCCGATCGTCGGCGTCCTCTTCGTCGCGTTGGCGATCGTCCTGCATGTCGTGCTGCACCGCACGCGATTCGGCTATCGGGTGCAGGCGGTCGGCAGCAACCCGGAAGCCGCCCGCTTCGCCGGCATTCCCATTGCCCTCGTCCGCCTGCAGACGTTGGTCCTCATGGGAGCGATCTGCGGGCTTTCGGGAGCGTTGTATGTCGGCTTCCGCGGCGCGATCGATCCCCAGGAAGGGGCCGATTTCGCGCTCATCGTCATTGCCGCTGTGATTATCGGCGGCACCCCTCTGTCTGGCGGGTGGGGAACCGTCATCGGCGCTGTCGTCGGCATGCTGATCATTCAGGTGATCAGCAGCGGGATCATTTTCTTCGGCATCGACGCGACCTGGAGCACCTTCGTGACCGGCGCCGTCATCGTGCTCGCCGTCGCCCTCGACCAGATCGTCAAGCGGCAGAGAGACAGAGCCCAGCCTTCGTAACTCACCCTAACCCGTCTGTCGCTGCTCGCCGCTCCACGTGTTGAGGCGCTGCGTCGAGTTGATGAGGCGCGCCGCCATTTCCCCGACCACGAGGGCGGTGAGATTAGTGTTGTGCATGACGTTATCGGGATAGATGCTGGTGTCGGCGACGCGCAGATTGTCGAAGCCGCAGACGCGCAGATCAGGTCCGACGACCGCGGTCGGGTCGCCGGCCGGACCCATCCTGACCGACCCCGCCTGATGATGAGCCGGGCCCATGGCTTCAGTCAGCGCCTCGGCGATTGGCTTATCGAGATCGTCGATCGCCGCCGCGTTGTGCGACCGGAACGTCTTGGTCCCCAGCATCGCCTTGACGAACGAGCGGGCGTCGGCGAACCGCTCGCGATCCCGCTGGCTGGTGTTGTATCGATGATCGATGAGCGGCGCGCGCGTCGGATCGGTGCTTTGGATGCGAACCTCGCCTGTCACCTCCTGGCGCGTGAGATAGGTCCAGAAGCCTGCCGTATGCTCCTCTTCGTCGACAGGGAACGGATGGGTCTGCCACTCGGGCTCGCCCGCCGAGTTCGCCGGACCGCGAACGTTTGCGGCGAAGAAACGTCCGGTCGTCACGCCGAGCCCATCCGCCCTGAACAGCATCGGAAAGCCCGGATGATCGGTGAGATTCTTGCCCACCGGAAGGTCGGCGACGACGTCGATCCCGAGCGGGCGCAGCCATTCGGCCGGGCCGATTCCGGATCGCTGCAGGATGGCGGGGCTGTTGTAGACGCCGGCGCTGATCACGATCTCGTCGGCCGTCGCGGTTCGCCGCTCTCTTGCGGGGTCGAGATAGACGACGCCCTTGGCGCGGTCGCCTTCGAACAGGATTCGATCGACATGGCTTCCGGCGCGGATGGTCAGATTCGGCCGCGAGCGGGCGGAGCGCACGTAGGTCACAAGCGTGCCGAGGCGCACTTCCTTGTAGCGGTTATGCGGCATCGGCCCGATGACGCCCGCATGGGCGTCGAGGGCGTTCAGGTCCGGCGCCTCGCGCACGCCGAGCTCGACACAGGCGTCGTACATGGCGCGGTTGACGGGCGCCCAGCTCTGCGGCTTGTAGCGCTGGATGACGATCGGTCCGCTGCGGCCGTGGATCGGCTGGTCGCCGAAATTGACGTCGTTTTCGATCGCGATGAAGAGCGGCAACAGATCCGCCCACGCCCAGCCCTTGTTCCCCATCGCGGCCCAGCGATCGAAATCGAACGGCGCGCCGCGCGCGGCGATCGTCGCGTTGATCATCGACGTGCCGCCGACAAGCCGGCCGCGTGGCGTCCGCAAGCTGCGGCCCCCCAATGTCCCGGCGCCGTCGGTGTTGACGAAGTCCCAGTCGAATTCCGGTATCCCTGCCGCGCCGCGCCAATGGTGCTCGCCGCTGAAGGTGAACAGCGGCGGGATCGTTTCCTCCTGGGGAAAATCCGGGCCGGCCTCGAGCAGCAAAACTCGCCGCGCGGCGTTCTCGGACAATCGCGCCGCAACGACGCCGCCGCTCGAGCCGGCGCCAACAACAATGACGTCGTAGTGGTCCATCGACCCTCCCCTAAAGCGTTCCTTCGCGCGGCTTTAGCCGACTGTTTCGAGATCGAGAGCGCCGGGCTGTCTGGTGACGACCCGACGCTCATTTCTCTCCAGTGCGCTTCAGGCGGACTACTTTGCCGCCGCTTCGACATTGTCCTTGTTGTAGATCGTGAACGGTCCCATCAGGATACGCAGGCCCTTGGCGCGGGTCGGATCCTTGGTGATGGTAAACTCACCCATCCGGCCGGCCTTCAGCTTCGCGCCTTCCTCAGCCTTGAGAGCGTCGGTGGCGAGCAAATAGGACGTGTAATAGGTGAGGTAGCCGAGGTTGACGAAGCTCCAAAGAGCGAACTCCGGGGCGCAACCGTTCTTGGTGTAGGCGAGCATTTCGCTCGGCAGGCCGAGGCCGCTGATCTTAATCTTGTCGCAGAGCTTCTCGTCCTGCAACGCCTTGGCGGCGGCGACAATGCCGACTGATGTCGGCGACATGATCACCTTAAGGTCGGGATACTTGTCGACGAGCGCCTGCGCCTGAGTATAGCTCTTTTCCGATTCGTCATTGCCGTAGACCGTGTCAACCAAATCAAGCTTCGCGTATTTGGGATCTTTCAGCGCCGTCTTCATTGCGGCGATCCAGGCATTCTGGTTGGCGGCGTCAGGCGAAGCCGAAAGTATGGCGAATTTGCCGCCGCCCGGCCCCGTGAGGTCGAGGGTCATGTCGGCCATCACCCTGCCGATGTCGGCAAAATCGACCTGCGCCACGAACACGTCTTCACCTTCGGAGGAGGGGATCGGCGAGTCCCAGGTCACGACCTTGATGCCTTTGGCCTGCGCCGCCTTAGCTGCGGGCACGATCTGATCACCGGAGTTATTTGAGATCATGATTGCTTTGACGCCTTGGGTAGTAGCGTTGGTGACGATCTCAATCTGGCCGGCGACGCTGTTTTGCGGCGTCGGACCGAGGAACTGCAGCGGGGTGGGGTTCTGAAGCTCCTTGGCGGCCTCCTCCGCCCCCTTGTGCGCTTGGTCGAACGGCAAAATCCCGAGGAATTTCGGCAGCAGCACCATCCCGACGGCCTTGCCTGGCGTCGCCATGGCGTCCTGGGCCATTGCGTATTGCGGCAGGGCCGCGATCATAGCTAGGGCCGCGGCGCCCAAAAGAAGTTTCCTCATGTTTCTCTCCCTCTCCATTTGTTGTTCAGGTCTTGCCACACATTCGGGATCAACACCGAGAGGATGAGAAGCCCCCCGATCACGTAGTTCTGGGTGTTGCCGGTGATGTCGGCAAGCCCCATTCCATTGCGGAGGTTTAAGATCACAAGCAGGGCGAGGCCGACACCGACCAGGTTGCCCTTGCCGCCGAAAATACTGACCCCTCCCAAAAGCACGGCGGTGATGACGTCGAGTTCAAAGCCCTCCGCCATGTCTCCGCGCACGGATCCCAATCGCGCTGCATAGAGGATTCCGCCGAGCGCCGCCACAAAAGCCGAGCCAACGAACAAGCTCGCCTTGATCAATCCGACCCGCACGCCGGAATAGCGCGCCGCCTGAACGTTGCTTCCCACGACATAGACGAGACGACCGAAAGCGGAGCTGTGCAGCACAATTGCGAAGAAGACAAAGAGCACAAAGAAAATTGAGATCGCGGCCGTGAGCGGGCCGATCAAACCCTGCTGACCGAGCGTGTTGAACCAATCTGGAAAACCGCCGATCGCACGATCCTCCAGCAGAATGCGGGCGATGCCGCGATAACCGATAAGGCCGGCGAGAGTGACGGCGAGCGACGGCAGACCAACCCGCGCGATCCAGAAGGCGTTGTTGAGTCCCGCGAGAATGCCTGCGCCCAGCGCGATAAGAATGGCAAGCGGCAATGGGGCGCCCTCATGGAACGTCCAGGCCATGACACAGGCCGAAAGACCCATGACCGAGGCGACCGAAAGATCGATTTCGCCGCCGATGATGACCAGCGCCATCGTCAGCGCGACGATGCTTTTCTCGATCGAGAGTTGGAACAGATTGACGAAATTTCCGACGCTAAGAAAGTACGGGGATCCAACGCTGTTGAACGCGACGATCGCGACCAAGAGCGCGAGCATCATCGTTTCCCAGCCCTTGAGTCTCTCGAGCAAGCTCACGGCCGCTATGTGCCTTCCTTAGAAACCGGCTCCGCTTCTCTTGCGACCAGCTTCAGTTCTGCGCCGCCCCAAAGCTGGCGCAGCCGCTCGAGAATGACGGCGTCGCTCGCGACCGCCAGCAAGATCAGGAGCCCGAGTACCGCATCGAGCCAGAACTCGCTGATACCGAGGCGAAAGAGACTCTGCTCGAGCGTCCCGATCATCACCGCGCCGAGCATCGCGCCCGATACGGTCCCCGAGCCGCCAAAGACATTCACGCCGCCGACAACGACAGCTGCGACCACGCTAAGCTCGAGGCCGCGCCCAGCCTCGACCGTAATGTTGCCGAAACGCGCGAGAAGCATGAAGCCGGCGAGCCCCGACAGGGCGCCGCAGATTACGAAGGCCAGGAAGACGACCCCCTTGATCGGCAGTCCGATGAGCTGCGCCGCTTCGGGATTGGAGCCGATCGCATAGAACCGTCGGGCGAAGCTGAGATACCTCGTTCCCGCTTGGAAAACGATGACGATGAGGAGCGCCAGCACGAACAGGGCACGAATGTCGAGACCGCCGATCGGCACGACGTTGACCAGCGGGAGATCGATGAGCCATTGGGGCAGGCTGTCGGTCGTCACCGTCTTGGCGCCGGAAAGGTCGACCAGTAGGCCGCGATAGATCGCCAGCGTCCCGAGCGTCACCACGACCGCGGGCACTCTGCCCCAGGCCACGATGACTCCGTTGACGACGCCCAGCCCCGCGCCGAGCGCGATCGCGATCGCGACGGCGAGGAGGGGATTGACGCCGTTGTGGTTGGCGATCAGCGTCCCGACGAAATAGGCGGTGAAGCCGACGATCGAGCCCACCGACAGGTCGATGTTGCGCGTCAGCACGACAAGCGTCTGGCCGACGGCGACGACCGTGATGATGGCGACGCTCGACGCAATGCGGTTGAACGTGCGGAAGCTATAGTAGTTGGCGATGAACGACCCGAAGATCACAATGGCGAGAACAATCAGGACGAGCAGGCTGAGTTCGCGGATCTGCTCCGGGCGGACCCGTCGCTTGAGCCAGTTCATGACGGCCTTCCAAGTGACGGTTCGACCGCTCTCTGGCCCATCGCCGCGGTCATCACGGTCTCCTCATTGGCCTCGCCCCGATCGATGATGGCCATCTGCCGTCCCTCACGCATGACCAAGACGCGGTCGCTGAGAACCAGCACTTCGGGCAGATCCGACGAGATCACAATGATTCCGATTCCCTCCGCCGCAAGCTGACCGATGATTGCGTGCACCTCGGCCTTGGAGCCCACGTCAACGCCACGCGTCGGTTCGTCGAGAATCAAGACCGAGGGGTTGGTATTGAGCCATTTGCTCAGCATGACCTTCTGCTGGTTGCCACCCGACAGTTTCGCGACCTCGAGATCGACCGAGGGCGCGCGGATCGCGAGGCGGGTGCGGAAGGTGTCGGCGGTTCGCCGCTCGACGCCGGTACGGACGAGTCCGAAGCGATTGAGAAAACGACGCAGGACCGGCAAGGTGATATTGGCGAAAATCGCCATCGGGAGAACGAGCCCAAGCTGGCGGCGGTCCTCGGAAACGTAAGCGATCCCGAGATTCATCCCCTCGCGTGGAGAGCGGACAGAGACGGGTTTGGCGTCGAGGAGAATGGTTCCCGAGGTCGCGGGTTCGATGCCGAAAAGGGCAAGCCCCACGTCGGTGCGGCCCGCTCCGATGAGGCCTGCGAATCCAAGCACCTCGCCCCGGTGGAGGTCGAAGGTGACGCCTTCAAATACTCCTTGGCGACCGAGCTTGGTCACCGCGAGAACAACATCGTTTCGGGCGCAGGTAGTCCGCGCCTTGGTTAAGTCAATCTCCCGCCCGACCATGTCGGCGATTGCTCGCTGGGGCGTCGCTTCATCCCGCTTGCGCGTCGATATCAACCGTCCGTCGCGAAAGACAGTGACCTTGTCGGCGATCTCGAACACCTCTTCCATGCGATGGCTGACGAAGAGGATGGCGACGCCCTGCCTTTTCAGGTCACGGACAAGTTTGAACAGCTCTTGGACCTCATGGGCGGAGAGCGACGCCGTCGGCTCATCCATGATTAGGATGCGAACGTTGAGAGAAATGGCCTTCGCGATCTCGACCGACTGCTGGGCAGCCAATGTCAGTCCTCGCGCCGGATTTCGCACGTCCAGCGCGACGCCGAGTTCGGCCAGGATGCTTTCGGCGTCCTTGAACATCTGCCGCCAGTCGACCACCACCCCGCGATCCTGGTGACTGATGAAAATGTTCTCGGCGACGTTGAGATCGGGAAACAGCAGAGGCTCCTGATAGATGGCGGCGACGCCAAGTCGCTGCGCCTCGGCGGCGCTCCGTATCGTGACAGGCTGTCCCGCCAGTAGTATCTCGCCGCGATCCGGCTGATGCACGCCGGTTATGATCTTGATGAGTGTCGACTTGCCGGCCCCATTCTCCCCAAGAAGGGCGTGAATCTCACCGGGGTGAAGCGCAAGAGAGATGTCTTCGAGGGCCTGGGTAGCGTCGAAGCGCTTGGAGACCCCGCGGATCTCCAGGATCGGCGCGACGACCACCGCTCCGTCGGCAAGGCCCAACGTTTCGTTCATATCTGTCAGCGACCGCCCGTCACGTCGATGATCGCGCCCGTGACATAGGAGGAAGCATCGCTCAACAGCCAGACAATCGCTTCCGCGATTTCTTTTGCAGTTCCCGGACGGCCGAGTGGAGTGGACGCGCCGATTTTGTAGGGCCTCTCAGGCTCCCCGTAGGCAGCATGAATGTCAGTTTCGATGACGCCCGGCCGAATCGAGTTGACCCGCACCCCCTCGCGGCCCAGTTCCTTCGATAACCCTAGCGCCATGGCGTCGACTGCAGCCTTTGAACCGGCATAGTCGACATAGGTGTCTGGCGCGCCGATTCGCGCCGCTACCGACGAGATCAGGACGATCGAGCCGCCGTTGCCGCCGCGGCTCTTGTTCATGCTTCGCGCGGCTTCGCGAGCCACCAGATATGCGCCGAGCACATTGACGTCGAAGACCTGCCGCATGCGCTCGACGCTCATGTCGACGAGGCGGGACGAGGTGGCCGCCACGCCCGCGTTAACGACAACGCCATCGAGAGGCCCCAGCGCCTTTGTCGTCGCTTGAAACATGGCGATCACGTCGCTCTCTTGCGACACGTCCCCCGCCACGGCGACCGCCTTCCCGCCCGAGCGCTCGGCCTCAGCTACGGCCGACTTAGCGGACGCGCTATCCTTCAGATAGTTGATGCCGACCGACCAGCCGCGCTGCGCTGCAAGAAGACTGGTGGCCCGGCCGATGCCACGCGAGCCGCCAGTGACGAGAATGGTTTTGGACATGGCGCCCGACTCTCTATCCGGAGCGATTGAAGCCGTTATCGAGCTCCACACACCAAAGATTGGCGCAGTCGACGGACTTTTGCAACGCCGGTGCAGAGGAATGAAGGGTTTCAGCCGTGAGCATCTTGACCCGCTTTCAGTAGGTAGGCGAAGCTAACACGAGAGCCGCCGGGGGAGGACTATCACCGATGAGGATTGCAGTTCTTGGTGGCGGCGGCGCGATGGGTGGTCTGTTCGGCGGCTATCTCGCACGGGCCGGCGAAGACGTTGTTCTCGTCGATGTCTCTCAGGCGTCAGTCGACGCGATCGAACGCGATGGCCTTGCGGTCGAGGAGAAGGACGGCTCGACCGCAACGATCCGCGTCAAAGCCTCGTCGAAGCCAAAGGATGTCGGCCCGGTCGATCTCATTGTCAATTTCGTCAAATGCTACCACACGGAGGCGGCGATCGCGTCCGCGTCGCCGATGCTGGGCAGGGATACCGCGATTCTGACGCTCCAAAACGGCTGGGGCAATGCGGATCGGATCGCGGCGGTGGCAGGCAAGTCGCGCGTGATGGTCGGTCTCACTTATCATTCAGGAACGCTCCTTGCCCCTGGCCGCATCAAGCATTCCGGAATTGGAATGACCCACGTGGGCGAACTCGATGGTTTGAAGTCACAGCGGTTGGAGACTGCGGTCGAGGCCTTTCGCAAAGCCGGTATCGAGACGGCCGCCTCATCACGCATCGTTGACGAGATATGGAAGAAGCTCGCTTTGAACGTCTGCACTCTGCCGACGGCGGCTCTGCTTCATTTTTCGGCGCATGAGCTGATCCAGCACGAAGGGACAATCGCGCTGATGCAAGGACTGCTCGCCGAAGTCGTGGCCGTGGCTAAGGCGCAGGGGATCAACCTGGATCAGGCGGAGCGCTGGCAAGCCATCACTAGCCTGCTTAAGCAGGCGATCGGCGCGCGCGCCTCAATGCTGCAGGATGTGGAAGCGGGTCGGCAGACGGAGATCGACGTTGTCAATGGCGCGATCGTTGAAGGCGGCAGGCGTCACTCCGAGCCGACGCCCTTGAACGACGCCATGGTCTGGATGGTCAAAAGCCTTCAGGCGAAGTACCTTGCAGCCGCGGGTCAGCAATAAATACGCCTTGAGACTTTCCGCTGGTCTCGGCGGCGTCAATCAGCTGTGGGGGTCTGCAACCAGGTTGGCGCGTGCGGTATGCCCTGCACGGTCCAACCACCGTCGGCGATGATCGTCTGGCCGGTCACGTAGGATGCTTCGTCTCCGGCGAGATAGCGCACGGCGTTGGCGATCTCCCGGGTGGTGGCGAGGCGCTTCATCGGAACCCGCGCGACCATCCAATCCTCTTGCAACGACCCGTCGGCCAATCCCTGCTCGATCAATTTGGTTCGGGTGAAG
Source organism: uncultured Alphaproteobacteria bacterium (assembly GCA_963764955.1). GTDB lineage: Bacteria > Pseudomonadota > Alphaproteobacteria > Rhizobiales > Beijerinckiaceae > Roseiarcus. Next base: position 25,019 of record CAVXVE010000039.1, read on the forward strand.
CCGGGGGCAACGGCATCCACCCGAATGCCGGTGGACGCCACCTCGAGAGCTAGCGCTCGTACAAGGCCCAGTATGCCGGCCTTTGCGGCGCAATAGGCGCTACGTCCCGGCAGCCCAACAAAAGCAGCGGTTGACGCAATGCTGACTATTGCGCCGCCCTTGCCGCGCGCCACCATGCGCGGGACGGCTTCGGACGCGCAGAGGAAAAAGCCGTTGAGATGGGTTGCGACGACCGCCGACCACTCCGCAAACGAAATATTCCCGACAAGCCCGACCCGCTGGAGGCCCGCATTGTTGACGAGGATGTCGATGGCATCCGTCCTCGCATCGACCGCCTTAAACGCTTGAGCGACGCTGAACGGATCGGTGACATCGGCTTCGAGATAGACGACGCCCGCGCGCGGCTCTTCAGCAGCGACCTTGTCGAGGGAGAAGACATTGGCGCCGTCGGCGAGCAACCTCTCGGCGATCGCATCGCCAATGCCGCGCGCGGCGCCGGTCACGACAGCGCTGCGCCCCCGCCAGGGATTTGGACATCGGCTTTGCTCCTTTCCACCGCTCGCACCCGCTTAGTACATCAGCCAGCCACCGCTTACGTTAATGGTCGCGCCAGTGACGTAGCCTGCATGGTCGGAGGCAAGAAACAGCACTGCGCCCGCCAATTCCGACGGCGCCGCCATCCGTCCGAGCGGGATCGCCGCTACGGTCGACGCCAACTGCTCGTCGGTCATTCCGCTGCGCATCATCGCCGTATCCGCGGCGCCGGGCGAGACTGCATTGACCGTGATATTGTCCTTCGCCAGCGAGCGGGCGAGCCCGCGTGTCATCGAGACGATGCCGCCCTTTGTGGCGGCGTAAGCCACAGAGCCGCCGAAGCCGCCGCTCCACCATCCCTGCGAGGTGAAGTTGATGATCCGCCCGCCGCGTCCCTGTCGCCGAAACGCTTGAGATACGGCCTGATTGAGGAAGAACGTCGATTTGAGGTTGATGTCGTGCTGAAAGTCCCAGTCAGCCTCGGAGACTTCGTCCACGCTTGGGCGGCGCACGAGGACGGCCGCCGCGCAGACCAGGACGTCGAGGCCGCCGATCGTGCTGACGACGGTCTCGACCAGTTTCGGGTGACCGGAGACTGGGCGCAGATCGCCGGCCAATGCCAGATGCGGGCCGCCCTCCATCTCCGCGACCACCGCCTTGACCTTGTCTTCAGATAGATCGACCACCGCGACCCGGGAGCCCGCCGCGGCAAAGGCCAGCGCCACTTCCCGCCCGATCCCGCCCACCCCGCCGGTAACCAGAACGCGCTTGCCTTCAAGCCCCGACGCCAGATTCCAAGTCATGGCCGACTTCACTTCGTCGGGCAGGGAGGCCCACGGTTCTTCGATGTAGCAGGAATGAGCCTCGCCGATGAACTTCGCCCGATCCTCGATCAGCATTTCGCGAAACGGATCGGCCCCGAAGGCCCGGTCGGCATCGGCGATGCTGTCGAACCACGTCTCGCCGACGCCGTCCCACTGAGCTTCCGCGGGAACGCAGCGATCGACGCGGCTGAAACGCAATCCGCGCAGTCCGGGAAGCTGGCGAACGATCTCCGCGTGGCGCCCGGTCCAATGGGAAAAGAACGCTTGCCGGGTAAGGTCCGGCTTGCGGCGGATGAAACTGACGCGTCTAATCATGATCAATCATATCCTCACACGCGCGCCGGCGGCTGGAACAGCTCGAGAGTGATGCCATCATGGATACGCAGATATGCAACGCGCGCGCCGACGTTCGGGCCGCCGTCAACCTCGATTGGGCCCTCGAGGCTCACGGGTGTTGCGCCGCAGTCGACAGCATGCTTCCACGCCAGGCGAGCATCCTCGACAGCCAGGCAAAGATGGATGTTGCCCGGATTTGCGGTTGACTCCGGGTTGCTGCGCTTGTCCGAAGCTTCGTAGTCTAACAGTTCAAGAATCACCCCGCCCGGCAGCGCTACGAATGCTCCCTTGAGGAACGATCTCGCAAGATAGGGCCGGTTGAGCAGCTCGCGCCAAAGTGCCGGGGCCCCAAGGAAACGCTCCCAGAACGCCAGCGCGTCGTCGAGGCTTGCGACGCTCATGCCGACGTGGTGAACGGCCGTGGCGGTCGTTCCTGGTTTGGATATGGCGTCGGCCAAGGCCGTCTCCTCAGGTTCAGATTCTGAAAAGCTTTTCGGCGTTGCGCGAGAACATCGCCGACTGCTCATCCCTGGTGAAGACTGAAATGATATTCGCATAGGCGTTGATCAAATCAGGGTAGGAACTGAACATCCGGTCGACGGGCCAGTTGGTGCCGAAAACGACGCGATCCACCCCAAAAGCCTCGATGCTGCCGAGAACCCAGGGACGCAGCGAATTGACAGTCCACAAGCGATCCATCATGCCGAGGCCCGAAATTTTCATCACGACATTTTCCGCCTTCGCCAGACCGCGCATCGCCGCCGTCCAGCGCTTGAAGTAGTCGTCGTCACGCGCCTCGGGGATTGCGCAATGGTCGACGCAGATCATCGTGTCTGAAAAAGCGGCGGCGAGGTCGATCAGGTCGTCAAAATGCTGGATACGCGTGTCTATGCACGAGACCAGATTGTGCCGCCTCAAGTGTTTGAAGCCCGCGCGCCAGGACCCGTCCACAAGGTAGCGTCCATTGCCGAAGTCTCGGATGCCACGCACGTTGGCATATTGAATGTGTCGATCAAGCACCTCTGCGGCGTCAGGATCGGCAAGATGGCATTCGGCGACGATGCCATGCGGGTAACCGGTTTTGTCGGCAAAAGCCTGAAGCCACTTCGTCTCATTGACGGGGTCTGGAATGCCGAGCGCCGCCTGAACATGAACCGCTTTCCGCACGTTCGCGAAGCGGATCTCGGCGATATAGTCTTCGATCCAATAGTGCTGCGCCTTGAGAGCGTCTATGTTGCCCAGGAAGCCGTGGACGGAGGCCGGCTCGAGCCACGCATACCGCAGCTCCGGACGCTTCATGTCATGCAGGTGAAAGTGGGTGTCAACCAGGGGTATTTCGGCCACCGCGGCGTTCCCTCCAGCAGGGGCTGTCGCTGTCGCAGCCCTTGTCGACCGGCTCCGCGACGGTCTCTGAAAACGTAGTCAGTCGTCTTCTGAGGGCGAGAGCGGAAGAGTTGTCGCCGCGATCCATAACTGAGCGTCCTCGCGTGCGCAACAAGCGAAGCCAGTTAAGAATAAGCTTGCGCGTCTCGACGACGTCTCAATATAGTTCTCCCGCGAAGAGCGGCGCTTGCCGTCGGCAAGTGCCAGTGGGAGCGGCGTCAAGGCGGCCTATCCGACACGACCGCGGAGACGCGCGCGCCGAGGTCCTTGAAACGCCGGACGGCCTAAGGGCGTTTCGAGGATGGGGTCGCCATTGCGACGGCGTCGGGGTGTGGTAACCGGAGCAGGCAGCGGCATCGGCAAAGCCGTCGTTTCGAGAATGCGGCGTGAAGGCGTCGAGGTCCTGGCCGTTGACATCAACCGCGATGGTCTTAGCAACTTAGAGAAGGACGGCTGCGAGACTTTCGAAGCCGATATCACCGATCCCCAAGCTCGCGCCAAGCTCGCCGACTGGGCAGAGGGCGCAAACTACCTTGTCAACTCCGCCGGCGTCATTGTTATCAAGCCGATCTTTGAGCTGACGGTCGAGGATTGGCGCCGTGCGCAGAACGTCAACGCCGAGGCGGCATTCTTCCTTTGCCAGAAGATCGGTCCAAGGCTTGCGCCTGGCGGCGCGATCGTGAATCTGTCGTCGAGTTCGGTCAAGCTCGCGACGACCATCGAAGTTGCCGCCTACGCCGCCTCCAAGACCACAATCCTTTCAATCACTCGCTCCTTCGCTTACGCCCTTGCCCCGCAGCGGATCAGGGTCAACGCCATCTTGCCCGGGATTGTTGACACGCCGATGCAGGAAGATGTGCTGGAGCGGATAGCGCCAATGCGAGGCCTCACGGCGGAGGAACTGAGCAATGCGTGGACGAAGCTTGTGCCTCTCGGACGCGGGTCGTCGCCCGCGGAATGCGCTGGCCTGATCCGGTTCCTCCTCTCGGATGAAGCCGCCTACATGACCGGACAGGCGATCAACTTCACGGGCGGCCTTGTGACCTGGTGAGCGATAGGGAGGAGCGTATGAAAAAGCCGATCTCTGTCTGTACGGGCGGCCTCGGGCACCCCGAGGGTCCCTACGAACTCGACGACGGCCGGGTCATTTACGCGAACACCTATGCGAGCGCTATCGGGGTGTGGGATCCGAAAACAGGCAGGGCAGGCGCATACGCCGACGTCGGCGGGGGACCAAACGCTTGCATGCTGGGAAGCGACGGCTGCGTCTATTCCACTCAAACTCCTAATGTCGGGTCTTGGACCGCACCTGTCCACCGCCCACCATCGATCCAGAAGACCAGCCCAGCCGGTAAAGCCGAGATCTTGGTCACCGAAGCCGATGGCGTGAAGTTCGACGGGCCCAACGATCTTGCGTTCGGGCCTGACGGGCGCCTCTATTTCACCGACTCGGGCGATTGGGCGCCAGATGCCAAGCCCCATCCAGGGCGCATCGTCGTCATCGCAAAAAGCGGCAAAGCGAGCGTACTCGAGGAGCTTGATCACGTGTATCCGAACGGAATCGTCGTTGAGCCCGACGGTTCAGTCGTCTGGGTGGAGTCGTACACCCTGAAGGTCGTGCGGCGCAGGCCCAACGGTTCCAAACAGGTGATCCACACAATGCCTGAAGGGCACATTCCCGATGGCTTGAAGATCGACGCCGCAGGCAACTTCTGGATCACTGCGGTTGCGGCCGGCGGTGTTGATGTGATCGATAAGAATGGTAAGCCGTTGAATTTCCTGGAAACCGGCGGCACGATTCTCAACTGCGTGTTCGGCAAGGGGGGCGCGCTCTATTGCTGTGATATGGGACCGTTCGATGTCACCGGCGCGGCTATGACCGGCAGGCTGATCAAAGTTGACGTCGGCGTCGAAGGCATGCCGTTGTTTCGTGGCGCGATCGGGTAGGGGCGTCGAAGATGAAGATCGCCAGGGTCGAGGCCATCCCAGTCAGCTATCCCGAGCCGAACGATTTCAACGCCCTTCGCCATCTCTGCCTAGCCAAGATCACGGCGGACGACGGGCAAGTCGGATGGGGCGAGTCGATCACGCAATTTCCCGAAGCCAATTTCGCCGCCAAGGCGATCATCGAGGGTATGGCGCCGAACCTGATCGGCAAGGATCCAGTGCAGACCGAGACGCTCTGGCGGCAGAACAAGCAGCAGGCCTGGTGGTACGGCTATCATGGCGGCATCGCCTCGTACGCGACCGCGGCCATCGACATCGCCCTCTGGGATCTCAAAGGCAAGGCGTTGGGCAGAAGCGTCCTCGACTTGCTCGGCGGCCCTGCCCACGACCGCTTGCCGGCCATCGCCTCCTGTCACGCCCATTACGAGTCGATCCCAGAGATGGCCGAAGAGACGGCCGAATGGGTGTCCACCGGGTTGCAAGGACTCAAGACCGGCTTCGGCAAGCGCGGCAACGCCCGCCTCGGCTACGATCACGATCGCGACGTCGCCTATGTCAAGGCCATGCGCGAAGTGCTCGGCGACAAGATGCTGATGATCGACAACGGCATCGCGATCAAGTGGGACGTGACCGACGCCGTGCGGCGCGCCAAGGCGATGGAGGAATACAACCTCGCGTGGATCGAGGAGCCGCTCGGCGCGTGGGATCCCGAGGGCTACGCGAACCTCCGCGCCAAGACCATGACTCGCATCGCCTATGGCGAACGCGAATGGACGTTGGAGCAGTTCGAGCGCGTCCTGGCGACCGGCACCGTCGACGTCGTCGGTGTTGATCCCGGCCGCGCCGAGGGTATCACCGGGTTCAAGAAGATCGCCGAGCGATGCGAGTTCTACCGCCGGCAGGCCAATGCCCATGCCTGGTCGTCGGCGATCGTTACGGCGGCGAGCCTGGCTATTTCTTTCAATTCGTCCGCTTGCAAGCTGTTTGAGTTCAAACCGCTGCGCAATCCGATGCAGCACGATCTGGTGACAAAGCCGTTTGAGCACGTCGAGGGCTGGGTCTACCCGCCGACCGGCCCTGGCCTTGGCATTGAAGTCATCGAGGAAGTGGTTGATAGCTTCCGGAGCGAGAAGATTGTGTCGTCGTGAAATGATCGCGCGATAAGAAATCGGCAAGCGCCGAACCCTGGGACGAATCAAAATGAAATCGAAGCTGAAACTTTACGTTACGACCGCCGTCCTCGCCGGCGTGGTCGGCGGGCCGACGGCCCACGCGGCGGACAGCCAGTCGCAGATCCCGACGAGCGGGGAGAAGGTTGCCGGCGCCCCGTTCGAGGTGAAGCGCGACTGGGGTACGTTCAAGCTCGCCGACCGGATCGCTGCCAAGGTCAAGGCTGGCGCACCCTCGTAATGATCGTGCAGCGATGCGTCATGAAGTTAGCTCAGCGAAGGCGGCTTCGAGATCCATGCCGCGCGCCAGGCACTGGCCGTGTCCGCGATAGGTGTAGCTGACATAGTCGTCCTCACGGAGCGCCTTGACGACTCCTGCGCAGACGGCCTCCTTGCGCGGAAGCGGCATGCTGAGCGGCACGCATTCGATGCGCTCGATCTTCAACTGCGGCGCCATTGCAAGCCCAACTATCTGAGTTGGCAGAACGCTAGTGTGGCGCGCCCGATAGCGTCAAGCTTGCGGCGGGATTTTCAATGCGGACGGCATGCCGTAGCATCGGGAATCGGGCATCGACGATCAAACTAGGGCGGCGACGAAATGACTCGGAAGGCGCGCATCGGAGTGATCGGCGCCGGCTGGTGGGCGGCGGTCAACCACTTGCCGGTGTTGAAAGCCAATGAGGCTTGCGAGGTCGTCGCAGTCAATCGTATTGGAGCTCCGGAACTCGCCGAGCTGCAGCGCAAATTCGATATTCCCGCCGGATTCGAAGACTATCGCGCCATGCTAGATGAGATCCCGATGGATGGCGTCGTGATCTCGTCGCCTCACGTGCTCCACCATGAGCACGCTGTGGCTGCGCTGGCCAAAGGCTGTCATCTGCTGGTGGAAAAACCGTTGACGACGACCAGCGCCGACGCCCGGGACCTGATCGCCAGAGCAGACGCGGCGGGCAAACAGGTGCTCGTTCCCTATGGCTGGAACTTCAAGGACTGGACCGACGAGGCCCGGGCACTGGTCGCGGACGGACGGATCGGGCGTGTCGAACATGTCGTGCTGCAGATGGCCTCTGCGCTCGAGGACCTCTTCGCCGGTCAGCCGATGAAGGAAACCGAAGGGCAGATGTTTCGTCCTCCGCCGTCGACGTGGGCCGATCCCAAGCGGGCGGGAGGTTATGGCTGGGGCCAGCTCGTGCATGCGCTTGGGTTGTTGTTCCGCATCGCCGATCTCGAGCCGACGCGGGTGTTCGCCCTCACGGGCAAGTCGCCGACCGGCGTCGACTATTACGACGCTGCCGTCGTGCAGTTCGCCAATGGCGCGACCGCTTCGGTCTCGGGTTCGGCGACGGCGCCCAAGCACCGCGGCAACCAGATCGATCTGCGCGTGTTTGGCTCGGAAGGCGTTCTTGTGCTCGACATCGAACGTGAGCGCCTGGAGGTATGGCGGCGTGACGGGCAGGATAGGGTCGTCGAAATGTCGAAGGGCGCGGGCGCCTATGCCTGCGAAAAGCCGTTGAACGTCCTCGTCGATATCTGCCTTGGCCAGCAGGTCGAGAACCAGTCGCCAGGCATTGTGGGCATGCGCGCCGTCGAGGTTCTCGACGCGCTCTATCGTTCTGCGCATTCGGGCCGCCTCGAAGAGGTGTAGTTCGTTGCCAGGCAACTTTGCTGTGGAGGGGGGAATGACCGGAAAAGACCTGCGTCGCGGCGGTCTCGATCGTCTCACTGTTGAAGACATCCTGGCACCTGGATTTTCAACGCCGTGGGATGCGCCGACTGTCCCTCCTTTCCCTTTCACCTTTCGCAATGTCGAGGTTCTGACGCTCGCATGGCGGACCAGCCAGTTGGCGGTCGCGCGCCTGTTGCCGCCGCCGCTCGAGCCGGCGTCCGACGTAGTGCTCGCCCACGTGTACCGGATGAACGATGTCGATTGGCTTGGCGCCTACGGCGAGAGCAATTTGTCGGTCGGCTGCATGCTGCCCGGCACGGACATAGCCGGCTCCTATTCGCCGTATCTCTTTCTGTCGTCGGACGTTGGCGTTGCGCATGGTCGCGAGGTTCACGGCCAGCCAAAGAAACTCGGCGAGCCCGTTCTCGAGATCCGCGGCGACCTGACGGTCGGCCTCGTCAGGCGAAACGGGATCGAGGTACTGACCGGAACCATTGCGACGAAGCAGCGGCCGGACAGTCTCGACAGCTTGGCGCGGCACTTCGATTTCGCTCTCAACATCAATTTGAAAACGGTCGATCACATCGATGGCCGCCCGGCGATCCGGCAATTGACCGCGCGTCGACTGGCGGACGTCAGCGTCCACGAATGCTGGGGAGGACCTTGCACAGTGGAACTGCGCCCTAACGCTCAGGCCCCCATTCATCGCCTGCCTGTCGTCGAAATGCTCGATGGCCTTTACTGGCGCGCGGACTTCACGCTTGTCCCGGGGCGCGTCATTCACGACTATCTCGCTGCGAAGACCTGAAAGGCTTTGCGTGCCTTAGCCGCTCCGCGCGGCCGCGATCAACCAGGAGCGAAACACCTTTGCGTCTCCATCTCTTCACGCCCGATGCGCAATATACCGACAATGACGAGATCGAGCGGAAGACCGCTGGACCAGATGTCGACTGGACGATCTGCCGGGAACGCGACCTCGACCGGCTTCCCGTCGACGCTCTCGCGCGGGCGGACGGCATTGTGTCCTGGCATGAGATGCCGATCGACGCCGCCTTTATAGCCAAAGTCCCAAAATGTCGGGTGATTGTGCGGGCCGGCGTCGGCTTCGATCACATCGACCTTGAAGCCGCAGGCCGCGTAGGGATCCCTGTGTGCAATACTCCGGACTATGGGACGAGCGAAGTCGCCGACCATGCCATCGCGCTGATGCTCGCGCTGACTCGCGGCATCGTCTGCTTCCATGAAAATCTCGTTCGGGATCCGGTTGGCGGGTTCGACAGCTCGCGGGCGCCGCTCGTACGCCGGTTGCGCGGCCGAACGTTTGGGGTGGTCGGCTTCGGTCGGATCGGCACAGCGACTGCGCTTCGCGCCAAGGCCTTCGGATTTAGGGTCGTGGGCTACGATCCCTATGCTTCAGCCGGGACGGAGATCGCGATCGGGATAGAGCGCCTAGACGCGCTCGAAGAGCTTCTGAGGGCCGCCGATGTCGTCAGCCTCCATTGTCCCTTGAACGCGGAAACCAGGGGCATGATCGACGCGAAAGCCTTCCGGCGAATGAGGTCGAACGCGATCCTGATTAACACCGCGCGTGGTCAGATTGTAGACGTGGCCGCCATGATCGCCGCCATCCGCGAAGGGCTGATTGCGGGCGCGGGCATCGACGTGTTGCCGACGGAACCGCCGAACCCCAGGGACGAAATCGCGGTCGCCTACCGCGATCTGAGGACGGCAGGGATAGTCGATCGCCTGATCGTGACGCCTCACGCCGCTTGGGCCAGCCCTGAAAGTCGCGCGGACGCCCGGCGTCTCTCGGTCGAGACAGCGATGATGTATCTGGGGAAGGGACGCCTCCGCAATCTCGTGAACGGTCCCTTCCTGACGGCGACGACACGCTAATAAAGTCCTTATTGGGAGGCTGGACGCCGATAAATCCTTTCGAACTGAGAGAGCTCGGAAAGAGCGGAGTCCGGCTCACGCAACTGGGTTTCGGTAGCGCGCCACTAGGCGAGCTCTTCGTCCGGGTCGACGAACCTACGGCGGCCGCCACGCTGAAAGCGGCGTGGGACGCCGGTATTCGGTATTACGACACTGCCCCCTATTACGGTCGGGGTCTGGCGGAGATTCGCTCGGGCCGTTTCCTCGACACGCAGCCGCGGTCTGAATTCGTTCTATCGACCAAAGTCGGCCGCTGGTTCTTCCCGCCGGCCAAACCCGACCAGTTCCAATCTGAACCATGGGCGGGCGGGCTCCGTTTCGATCACGTGCATGACTACAGTTACGACGGCATCATGCGGTCCTATGAACAGTCGCAGATGCGGCTCGGCATGAATCGGATCGATCTCCTGCTCATTCACGATCTCGACTTCTGGTTCCACCTGACCGAAGCGAAAGTCTCGGCCCATCTCAACCAGCTCTTTACCTCCGGCTGGCGGGCGCTCGATCAGTTGCGCTCGCACGGTCTGGTGCGCGGAGTTGGAGCCGGGATCAACGAACTGGGGATGATGCCCCGGTTCCTCGATATGATCCCGCTGGATTTCTTTCTGGTGGCGCTCCGCTACACGCTGATAGAACAGGATGTCTTGAAGGAGGAGTTTCCCTACTGTCAGCGTGTCGGCGTCGGCGTCGTGGTTGGCGGCGTCTTCAACTCCGGAATCACGGCGACAGGTCCGACACCGGGCGCCAAGTACAACTACAGGGACGCCACGACTGAAGAGATGGATCGGGTGGCCAGGATTCAGGCCGTCTGCAAGACCCACGGCACGCCGCTCGCAGCGGCGGCCCTCCAATTCCCCCTCGCCCATCCAATTGTCGCCTCGATCATCCCTGGCGCATTCAGCCCCGACCAGGTCCGACAGAACGTCGACCACTGCCGGCATCCGATCCCGGCGTCGCTCTGGTCGGACCTCAAGAGCCAGGGTCTGATCGCGCACGACGCGCCCACGCCGTGATCGCGGCGCCGGCTATCTTCGATCGGTCAGATCACCGATAGGAAGCGCCGTTTTGTACTTCACCTGTTTCAGCGCGAAACTGGAGCGGATATTCGCCACCCCCCGCGTCTTGGACAGCCGGCCGACAATGAAGTGCTGCAGGGCGATTTTTCCCAAGGCATCTCCGGTTACGAGCCGTTGCGCCGCGATCGGCGCCAACGGCTCGACGAGCTGACGACGGGCGACGGCCGTCCCTTGCCGGTGCATCTCAAGACCCAGATCCGGCGCGAACTCGATCGGCTCGAACTGCTGCTTGATCAAATCAAGGAGGCCGAGGCCGAGCGCGACGCGCTGCTCGCCGCGCCACAGCCCGCCGCGCCAGCGCCGGCCGGGAGGATGTTGCTCGAATTCAAGGGCATCGGCGCCGAGTTGGCCGCCGTCCTCTGGCTGGAGGCGCTATTTCGCCACTTTGACAATCGCCGCCAGCTCGCGTCTTACGCTGGGCTGGCGCCCACGCCCTGGCAAAGCGGCTCAGTCGATCACGAGCAGGGTGTTTCCAAGGCCGGGAATCCGCGATTGCGAACCAGCCTAATCCAGCTTGCCTGGCTCTGGCTGCGCCATCAGCCGCAATCGGCGCTGACTCTGTGGTTCAAAGAACGGGTCAGCGGCAACGGTGGTCATTTCAAGAAGTCGACCATCGTCGCGCTCGCGCGCAAGCTGCTGGTGGCGTTATGGAAATATGTCACCGCCGGCGTCGTCATCGACGGAGCCGTGATGAAGGACGCCTGACGATAGACGCTCAACAGATTATCAAATCTCCCAGGACCTGATCAGTTCTGGCGGAATCCGGGTGGACGAACCGATGGTAACCATGGCCCGACATGCCGATTGATAGAATGGTTTCGTCCCCTGAGCCCCTGCCCGCCGCAAGCGGGATGTTGGTACAGCCGTCTCGAGCGGCGACCGGATGTGAGGTTGATCGTGCTCGGAAACGGGCCGCGTCATGCAATCGGGCTCGGACCTCGGACCTCGGATACGGAAACAGCCCTCGGAGTTTGCCACATGCCCGAATGAATACGCTCTTGACCCAAAGCTCCCCATGTGAGGTTGCCCAATCTCCATGTCCTTCGCTACGTTCTGCGTCTGTCTTGAACTGAGGTCCCTTCCCTCCGCCGGAGTTACCCGGTTTCCGCGGTACTACGAACCTCTCCGCCACCCCAGAGCGCCCGGCCTGTCCCTCACGGGCGTCCGGTTGGTCCTGTCATCTCTGACCTAACCACGCTTTGGGGCTTCCCGTGTTGCGCGCGCTTTCCTTGTGTGCGTGCTGCCGCCAGTACCCCGGTGCAGCGACTGGGCGTCGTCTTCGCTCATCTCGCCTAGCCGTACCAGCCTTCCCCGAAGTTGCAGTCGGGTCGGCCTGCACATCGACCTTTTCGGAGCTTGCTCGGCGTTCACTTGCGTTGCGGCCCGCACACTCGCGCCGTCACCTATATGTGACCAGCTACACCGAAGGCTTCAGCCATTTCGTCACCTCCATGACTGCTCCGGTTGCTTCCGGCTGGAGCGTTCGCCGGGTCGGGCTTGCACCCACTGGAAAGCGCCGCCTTCTCACGGCGCACACGTATTGCGGACATAGCGGTCCCCGGCCTTGGACGCCTCAAGTGGGCGGAAGCGCGCCTACGAGAGTCGCCTCGGAAAGGACCGGAGTCGCTGTCAGAGCCGCCATTCGACCGCGGCGCTTAGCACGGTTACGCCGCTCTAGGCGGCTGGATGGGGGACGGAGGAAGTAGCAATGCGCTGCCCGTTGGCGTGAACCATAGGATGAGGGAAAACAATGACCACCTACATCGCGCTCTTCAGCCTCACCGACGCCGGCGTCAAGGCCGCCAAGGATTCGCCGCGCCGCCTCGACGCCGCCAAGAAGCTTCTGACAGACATGGGGGGCGAGATGAAGCAGTTCTACATGGTGATGGGCGACTTCGACTTCGTCGGAATTTGCGAGGCGCCTGACGACGCAGTGATGGCCCGCTACGTTTTGCAGCTCGGGGGTCTTGGCTTCGTGCGCACCAAGACCTTGAAGGCATTCCCGGAGACCGCTTACCGCGAAATCATTCGCTCGTTGGGCTGAACCTTAAAGCCGATCGAAGCCGAGTGTTCGACCCGTCGCTTTCGCTCAGACCTCTGCCGCGTTCGGGCGCATCGAGGCGACCTTTGCGCGCTTCGTCCGTCGTGGGCGCGACCGACGACTGCCGCAGCACCGTATGGGTCTTATTGTTGCGGGCGCTTGCCTAGCCCATAGACGCTCAGCCAAGGCCAAGGGTCTGGCGGTGGCGTCTCATCGCGCAGCGGCGACACCATAGCGGCCCAGCGCGCCTCTGCCGCTCGCAAGAGCGGGATCATCAACCATGCCGCCTCGTCCACTTCGTCGGGAGGAGGATCTGCGGTCAGCGGATCAGATGTGGCGGGCGGACCGTCCTCCGGCGACGTTTCGATTTCTTCACCGAGATTCGCGGTGTCGATTGTTTCCCCCTCGGCGCGATTTTTCTGCGAACTCCATGCGCCGAGATATGGCCGCGCCAGCGGCGAGCTCAAGCTCACGCATTCAGCGAGGCGGACGCGATAAAATTGGCCCTGCGGACAACGCCCGGCGAGCGCAGGCGAAGCGGCGATGAGCGCCGCCATGGTCAACGTCGGTCTCATGAGGGAAAGCCGATTCCCTGTGACGGCTCAATGCCTACGCTTATGCTACGGCTGTTGCAACCGTTAGGTTGTTGCAGCGGGACCGCGCCTCGCGGGCTTCGCCGCTCGCCGCTTAGCCTTTCCTCTTTGTGGTACGCCGCCTCCCACGCACAGCCCTCTGCGGCGACGGCGAGGCGACCATTTTGAAATGAGCGCTTCCGGGCCGGTCGGGTCTCGATGACCTCGACGTTTGGCTCAACGCCCGCGCGTCGGCACGCGCCCACGGGTTAAGGCAACCTTAAGGGAAGTGGCGCAAGGCTAGTCGAGCGCCCAGCCATCTTGGAGCAATCAGATGGATGATGTTCCCGACCAAGCGGGTCCTTCGGTCATAGCGGACGAGGCCTCGTCAGGGTCGAAAGCAGGGACGGCTGCAATCGGCCTCGCATGTCTCAGATGGACTAAGGCAGCCGCGGCGCATAGCAGGGGAGCACCGCTCAAACGCTATGGTCCTCCCGCGGCCCTGACGGCTGGCCTGTTTGGTCTCGCGTGCCTGGGGTGGTCCAATATCCAACATCCCGCGCCGACCCTGCCGAGGGCCGAGATCAATCTTCCGGCGCAGAAAACAGCCGAGGAATCCCACGCCCAAAGGGCGGAAGTCGAGGCAATGCACGCCGCTCAAAGCCTGAACACGAAGGAAGTTAGCGCCCCTGAACCGGCGAAACCGAGTCTTGAGGCGGCGAAGGACGAAGCCAGCCCTGGCATTGTCGAGGCCGCGGACAAGACCAGCCGCTTACCGCCCAAACCCATGGAGAAGCTTGCCAACGGAAGCGACAGGATCGATCGAATTGGATTGAAGATCGCGGCGCTGCTCGCTGTCGATCCAGTCGTCGATCACTCAGTATCCGCAACGCTGGCGCGAAGACGGGAACAAAGAGCTCGCCACGACGCCTTCGATCCATCGCAACATCCCAACGCGCCGGGCGCTCCCCACCCGCTCGGAACCATTCGATCGACGGCGCCCGCAAACAAGGGGAGCGCCGACTACGCATACGGGCAACCGGCCAACTAATCGCGAGCTTTGGTCATGCGGGTGAGGCGCAGGCAAAACTCGGCGCGACGCTAGTCGCCCAGAAGGTTCAGTGGTCTCTTGTTAGGCCGTCGCGCAATAGAGCCCTAACGGAATCCGGCATGCGGAATTCCTGAGTTTCGTACCGCTCTAGACGCTGCTTCGGGTCGAAGGCGGTCATCGCTGAGCGGTGCGCCGGAACGTCTCAGAAGGGCGGTAAGCGCGCCTACGAGGACCGCCGCGTGAAGGACCGGAGTCCGCGCTAAAGCCCGCATTCCACTGCAAGCGCGTAGGCTTCACCGCCCTGAGCAGACTTTCCGAATCTCGTGGGGCGAGCGCCCAGCGATCGGCACCACACTGGACGGAGTTCACCGCGCGACGGCCGTTCCCCGACGCTTCGAGCGCGTCGGGGCGCTGACCGACATCTCGCCCGCAATCGCCAAAGATGGCGGGCTCAACAAGGGAGACGCTGCAATTCTCCGGTTCCTGTCCGCGGTCGAACAAATCGAGCAGGACCTGTGGCTGCAATACGCCGAACTCGGCGGAGTCCAAACCACTCCCAGCGAACTTCCTGGACTGCCCACCGGGGGCAGCGCGCCCTACACCGCCGCCATGAACAACCTTGACGCGGACATGTCCCAGTATATCCACGACAATACTGAGGACGAGTTCAGCCACCACGGGCGTCGTCAGAGTAACCGCATTCGCCGACGCGTAGCGCGACACGCCCGCTCGCAAGCGACGCCTTACCCTGCAAGTGCGCGCCACTCCGCCAATGCAATCAAGCGTCTCTGCTTGTAAACCTGCCGGGTGATGAGATGCCGCTCCTGATTGAATTGGTTGTGCACCTGGGCGTGAACTGAACTGAATTTCTGCAGCGTCTTCATACTTCGAAACCGCTGCATCGCGCGCTCTCGTCGGCGAAACGGCTGATGAGAATTCTCCGCCCGATTGTTGAGCCGGCCACCGACCTCGTGCCGATCAGCAGCGCCAATTTCTTTCATTGCCGCAGAGTAGGCCCGAAGCCTGTCGGTGACGATGCTCTGCGGTCGGCCGTACTTCTTCCTGATCCGCTTGAGAAGCTTTAGCGCCGCAGCCTTGTCCCGCCTCGCGGTGACCACAGCCTCCAACACCTCGCCTTCATGGTCGACGGCGCGCCAAAGGTAGCAGAGCTTGCCGTTGATCTTCACAAACACCTCGTCCAAGTGCCAGCGCCACTGCGGATAGCCGCGCATGTGCGCGACGCGTCTCTTGCGAAATCTCGGCGGCGAACATCGGGCCAAACCGGTTCCACCAGAACCGGACGGTCTCGTGGCTGATGTCGATCCCGCGCTCGGCCAAGAGATCTTCGACGTTTCGAAGCGACAGCGGGTATCTCACGTACATCATCACGACCAGACGGATGACCTCCGGCGAGCTATTGAAATAGCGGAACGGGTTGTGCTCATGGACTGAAGCTACCACGACGAGACGCTGGCGGCCTTTTTGTCTGACAGCACCCCCAGGTCGACTTCCGCTTACGCTCAGGCGCGGACCGCGCGGGAACAGCAGAGCTACACGGTTTTGTTCGCCGACGCGCAGGGCGCTGTCACCGCGGTTGGCGCCGAGCCAGGCGAGGTGGTCCGGGCCGGGCAGATGGTTGTGCAGCTCGCGCGCGAGGGCGGACGCGACGCCGTCTTCGACGTCCCCGAGCAACTCATCCGGAATGGCCCGCAAGACCCTGTGGTCGAGGTCGCCCTCACCAACGACCCGCAGGTCAGAGCGACCGGCCGGGTGCGGGAGGTTGCGCCCCAGGCGGACGCCGCGACCCGTACATATCAGGTCAAGGTCGGGATCATCGATCCTCCGGAGGCTATGCGGCTTGGAGCCACTGTCACCGGTCGTATCCGGCTGACCGCGCCACCCGGCGTCGAGGTGCCGGCGAGCGCGCTAACTCAGGAAAGCGGACGCCCGGCCGTGTGGGTGGTCGATCCGCAGAACCACACCGTGTCGCTCCGCGACGTGGAGGTCCTGCGGTACGATCCGGCCGCCATCGTGATCTCCCAGGGCCTGGAAACAGGCGAGCTCGTGGTCACTGCCGGCGTCCAGACGTTGCGGCACGGACAGAAGGTCCGCTTCCTCGGAGCAGCCTCATGAACCGCTTCAACCTCTCGGAATGGGCGATCCGCCATCGTTCGCTCGTGACCTATTTCATGCTCGTCATCGTGGTTGCAGGCGTGGCGTCCTACCTCCGGCTCGGCCGGAGCGAGGATCCAGACTTCACCGTCAAGACCATGGTCGTGCAAGTCGGATGGCCGGGCGCAACGGTCAGCGACACGATCGAGCAGATCACGGACCGTCTCGAGCGCAAGCTCCAGGAGACGCCGAGCCTAGACTACCTGAAGAGCTACACGACGCCGGGCAAGGCGACGATCTTCGTTTACCTCAAAGATTCGACGCCCCCGGCTCAGGTGCAGGACATCTGGTACCAGGTGCGCAAGAAAGTCTACGACATCCGAAGCACCTTACCGCAAGGCATCGTCGGGCCCGGTTTCAACGATGAGTTCGGCGACACCTACGGCATCGTCTACGGCTTTACCGCGGAGGGGTTCACCCATCGGGAGCTGAGGGACTTTGTGGACGACGTCCGAAAGAGGCTCCTTGAGCTGCCGGACATCTCGAAGATCGACGTTCTCGGGGCCCAGGACGAGCGCGTCTATGTGGAGTTCTCGACCGAGCAGCTGGCGGGCCTCGGGATCGACCGCTCCGCGCTGATTGCCGCCCTCGACGCCCAGAACGCCGTCACCCCTCAGGGCGTGGTGCAGACCGCAGACGAGAAGATCCTCATCCGCGTCTCGGGCGCGTTCCGGTCCGAGCAGGACATCCTCGCCGTCAACTTCGTCGCCAACGGGCGGATCATTCGTCTAAGCGACATTGCGCGTGTCACGCGCGGCCCGGCCGATCCGGCGCAGCCGATGTTTCGTGTCAATGGGAAAGAGGGCATCGGACTCGCCATCGCCATGCGCAGGGGCGGCGACGTCCTCGCCCTCGGACACAATGTCGCGCACGCCATGACCGAGATCAAGGCGAACCTGCCCGTTGGGATCGAGCCGGCGCTCGTCGCCGACCAGCCCGTCACCGTCGAGGATGCGGTGAACGAGTTCATGAAGGCGCTTTGGGAGGCCGTTGCTATCGTCCTTGGAGTCAGCCTGGCCAGCCTCGGCGTGCGCGCGGGGGCCGTGGTGGCCCTCTCGATCCCGCTCGTTCTCGCCGCGGTCTTCGTGACAATGATGATGTTTGCGATCGACCTTCAGCGAATTCGCTCGGCGCCCTCATCATCGCCCTCGGTCTCTTGGTCGACGACGCCATGATCACGGTCGAGACCATGGTCGCGCGGCTGGAGCACGGCGACGACAAGGAACACGCGGCCACCTTCGCCTTCACTTCAACAGCCTTTCCGATGCTGACTGGCACACTGGTCACTGTCTGCGGGTTCGTCCCTATCGGGTTCGCGCGTAGCGCCGCTGGCGAGTACACTTTCTCGATCTTCGCCGTCGTCGCCATTGCGCTGATCGCATCTTGGATCGTCGCGGTCCTGTTTGCGCCGCTGCTCGGCGTTTGGATCCTCAAGAAGCCGAAGATCGCGCATTCGGAGGAGCCTGGGTGGATCATGCGGGCATTTCGCGGTTTCCTCGTACTCGCGATGCGAGCGCGTTGGGTCACGATCGCCGCCACGCTCATCCTGTTCGGGATGGCGCTCTATGGAATTCGCTTCGTTCCGCAGCAATTCTTTCCGTCGTCTGACCGCCCCGAGCTGCTGGTGGACCTGCAGCTACCAGAAAACGCGTCGATCTACGCAACGAAGGACATCTCGACCCGCGTGGACAAGCTCCTTACGGGCGATCCGGATGTCGACCACTGGAGCACCGATGTCGGGCAGGGCGCCGTGCGGTTCTATCTGCCCCTCAACATTCAGCTCCCGAATGATTTTTTCGCCCAGGCCGTTGTTGTTACCAAGGGCCTCGAGCAGCGCGAGCGCGTGAAGGCGAAACTCGAGCGCGCGCTGGCGACCGAGTTCCCGAACGTTGTCGGGCGGGTCTACCCGCTCGAGCTCGGGCCCCCCGTCGGATGGCCGCTCCAATACCGGGTTAAGGGACGGGAGCCCGATGAGGTGCGAACAATCGCCTCCCGAGTGGCTGAGCTCGTAGGCTCAGCCCCCGGCGCGGCCAACGTCAACTACAACTGGATGGATCCTGGCCGCACCGTCAAAATCCGGGTCGACCAGGACCAGGCCGGGCTTTTGGGCTTGAGCTCACAGGAATTGGCTCAGTGGCTCAACACCGCCATGTCCGGCGTCACGGCGACGCAGGTGCGCAGTGGGATCTATCTTGTCGACGTGCTGGTCCGGGCCTCCGCCGATGAGCGCATGTCACTGTCGACAATCCGGACGCTTCAGGTCCCGCTGTCCAACGGGAAAACCGTTCCGTTGAGCCAGATCGCCTCCGTCGAATACGGTCAGGAATATGCGATCGTCTGGCGTCGGGACCGACTGCCAATGGTGACTGTGCAAGCCGACCTCGCACCGGGCATGCAGGCCGCGACGATCGTGCAGGCGCTGGCGCCACAGATCGCGGCGCTGAACGCGAGTTTGCCGAGCGGATACCATGTCGACGTCGGCGGAACCGTGGAGGAAAGCATGAAGGCGCAGATGTCGGTCGCCGCCGTCCTGCCTCTCATGCTCATCCTCACGCTCACCGCGCTGATGATTCAGCTCCAGAGGTTCAGCCGCCTGTTCCTGGTGCTCAGCGTCGCTCCCTTGGGTATCATTGGCGTCGTCGCAGCCCTGCTCTTCGCGCACAAGCCCTTCGGTTTCGTGGCGATCCTCGGCGTGCTTGCGCTCACCGGCATGATCGCCCGCAACTCCGTGATCCTCATCGACCAGATCGAGAAGGATAGGGCGAAGGGGCTCCACCCCTGGGATGCAGTCGTCGACGCCACCCTGCACCGCGTCCGCCCCATCATGCTAACCGCTGCTGCGGCAATCCTCGGCATGATTCCGATCGCGCCGACCGTGTTCTGGGGCCCAATGGCCTACGCGATCATGGGCGGCCTCGCGGTCGCAACGCTTCTGACGCTTGTCTTCCTTCCGGCGCTCTATGTGACCTGGTTCCGGATCAAGAGACCTCGCCCGGCCGATAGCCAAAGCATGAAAATCGAGCCGCTCCCTGAGATCAGCCTCGGGGACCGTCGGGACGGCATCACAAATGCTGCCATTCCCGAATTGGAAACAACGACGCATCTCTAAGGAGACATACGATGTTGCTGAAGACCCTGTTGACGGTGTCCACGAGCGCGATGCTTGGCGCTGCAGGCATCGCGCCATATGCCGCGCTCGCCCAGCTGCCTCCTCCTCCCGTAGGCCCTCCTCCTCTCCCCGCCGGCGCCCCTCCCGGTCTTCCCGGCGGTGGTTTTGCTGGTTTCCCTGGTCCCGGCGGTCCTCCTGGTCCTGGGGTCGCTGGCCTTCCTCGTCTTCCTGGCGTCGGAGGCGGTCGTCCTGGCCTCCATGGCGGTCAGGGTAACGTTTACGGCCGCTACGTGGACTATGCCCACAGCCATACCGCAACCTACGGCTACGGCCGCTTGGGCTATGCCTACGGCTATGGATGGCGAGGCCGCTACTGGGCGCCTTATGGCGTCTATGCCTACAGCAATTCCAACTCTAGCGGCTGCGATTACACCTACAAGTACAGCAACCGGCTGCGCGCATACAGGCGTGTTTGCTCCGAAGAGTGAGTGCGGCAAGGCCTTCTGGAGGATGCATGCACATCGATACAGCCATCTTGACCCCCATCTCACTGTTCTTGGGGGCGCTCGTAGGAGGCGGCGCCTCGGTATGCGCCGCCATTTATACCCAGCACTGCCAAAATCGCGTTCAGCGCATCGCAAGCGAGGTCGCGAAGAGGGAAGCCGTTTACGCTGATTTCGTAATGAGTGCGTCGAATCTACTCCTGCACGCCTTCATACACGACGACATCGCGCCCACCGGCGATGAGCAGCGCTTGATCGGGCTTATCAACCGAATGAGGCTCTTCGCGCGGCCAATTGTAGTCAACGGAGCGGAGGCGGTGCTCAGAGCCATAGTGGAGATCGCGCTGAAGCCGAGTATCGAGCTTCGGCAACTCGCGAAGGAGGCGTTGTCCAAGACCCCCGAACCCGATCCGCTTCTGGCGTTCAGCGAGATCTGCCGGGCGGATTTAGATCACGTTCGTCGGACCGGCGTGTAATGGACGCTGCCCACAATTTCGTCCTCCTCGCCGGCGCCCTGGGGCTGCTGAGCATCCTTGCGGGACTCTTCTCGGCTCGCTTTGGCACCCGCTGCTGCTCGTTTTTCTGGCGATCGGAATACTGTTCGGCAAGGACGGTCCGGTTGGCCTCGTGTTCAACGACTTCCAAACCGCCTACCTGATTGGCAGCATGACCCTCGCGGTAATCCTGTTCGAAGCTGGGCTCAAGACGAAGCACAGCCTGCTCAAAATCGCGCTGTGGCCTGCGGCGGCGCTGGCCACGGCCGGAGTCGCGATCACGGCTGGCGTCATCTGGGCCATGTTCAGCTTGCTTCCCAAGCCACCTTCGCCCTCGTCGCCTTGAGTCGTACTCTCCTCATCGGGGCCATCCTTGCCGGCGCTGGCGCCAAACGCGCCATCGGGGTTGCCGTCGACGTCACCAACGAAGCTTAGGAATGACTGCATCGCCAACCGTCGACGCCCTCGATCCGCCATAGCGCTCCTTCCTTCGGTTTCATTCATCGTCGTCACGTTGCGAGCAGGAACGCTGTGACGGAGGCTCCGTACAAATCGTACGGCCACCCGACCTGCCAGCCCGGTCGTCGAGGTAGAGGTCCCAGTGCGGCGGCGTCCACCACTCTTTGTTGAGCAGCGGCGTCCACCCGTCATACATTGGCGGCGGCTCATCGGGCCGTCGATTGCGCTCCGGCCGCGCGGCCTTGGCTTCGGCGTCCGTCGAAAAAGCGCTTCCCGGCACGGCTGACGATCCCAAACCGGACGGCCCACCCACGGGACGGGTCGGCGCTTGCGAAGTCGGGCTTCGACTCGATGAACCGGTAGCGCGACCAGTTCGATGGAGCGCGGGCCTGATCATGACCATCGAGACGCCGTGATCATGGAAGTTCTGATAGGTGACCGGAACGTACCGTTGTCACGCCCGCCGTCGCGCGCCGGTTCGATGTCGATGCGCTCAAAGCATCGGCGCGCCAAGCGTGTCAGGGCTCGCCATACCGGGCTCATGAGGTCGCCGCTGGGAATGGTGGCGGTGGCGCATCAGATCCGCTCCGCCGATGACCGGAAAGAAAACGATTAGGTCATTGTGACTTTATTAGCCTATTATGGCCGGGTTGAGCAAGGTGTTGCATGGCGAAGGTCAATCTCGAACGGCGGTCGGAGATCGGTCAAGAGAAGCGGGCGCGGACCCGGGCGCAGCTCATTGCAGCAGCCTCAGCCCTGTTCGCCAAGCGCTCCTGGGCGTCGGTCACGATCGACGACCTCGTTCGCGAGGCAGGAGTCGCGAAAGGGACATTCTATGTGCATTTCGAGGACATGCACGCCCTCACCGTAGCCGTCGCCGGCGAGCTGATCCGGTCATTCGACGAAATGATCCAGCTGAGACGCGCCTCGACCTCCGACCCCCTGCTGCGCGTCGCCCTCGGCTGCGACGCTTTCATCGAAAGAGCGCTCGAGGATCCGGCGTGGGGCGCACTGGTCGCGCGCATGGCGCGATCCAATCCAAGCGTCGGCGAAACGGCGCGCCGCCGTCTGAAGGAGGATTTGGCGCGCGCGCTCGATGACCTTCCCGGCGGCGGCCTTTCGCTGGATCTTGCCCTGGAGGCGGCGATTGGCGTCGTGCTGCAGGTGCTCGCTGCGATCGGCGAGGGTCGCCTTAAGGGTGCCGTCGCGCAACCTGCTGTCGGCGCGGTGCTCGGGGCGATTGGGATCGGAAAGCAGCAGGCGGCGACGACGCTTGCGAAGCTCAAGCGCGCCACGGCAGTGCCCATCGACCGGGTGCCGGCCGCGTAATCCGCCCCCGAGCCGGATCAGGCCGCGGCGAGGACGGCGGTTGTCTGTTCGCCGAGGTCGAGCGCGCCGTCGGCGCTGAAAATGCGCGCCGCGACCAAGTCGCCGGGCCGAAGATATTCAGACCTGCGCTGCTGCGCATTCAGGAACAGCTTCCAGAACCGGCGCTCGGGCAGGAGCTGGACGATGCGGCGAACCGGGGCCGGCGGTAGGCGGAGGGCGCAGCCGCTGGGCGTTCCCGTCAGCAGCGCGTCGCCGGGCGCGATATTGGCGAAGGTGGACAATTCGGAAATCGTCTCGGCCGGCTTGAACACGAGGTTCTTCGTCGAATCCCGCTGCCGGACTACGTCGTTGACCGTGAGAAGCAGCTCGAGATCGTCGAGGCCGGCGAATTCGTCGGCGTCGGGCACGGTCAGCCACGGGCCGATCGGGCAGAAGCCGCGATAGCTCTTGCCCTTGAAGAATTGCATTTGCGGCAGCTGCACGTCGCGGGCGCTGAAGTCGTTCGCGATGGCGACGGCGAAGACATAGTTCTTGAGGTTCTCGCGCGTTACGATCACGGCCGAGACGATCGGCCGCCGGAAGATCATGGCGAGCTCGACTTCGTAGTCGAGCAGCGAAACGTGCTTCGGCGGCGTGACGGTCCCCTTCGCAGAGGTGACGGAGGCGTCCGACTTGGTGAAGAACATGTTGAACGCCTTGGCGTCCGGATCCATGCCGAACTCGATCATGTGCTGGCGATAGTTCGCGCCCTGGCAATAGATGCGACAGGGCGTCGTCACCGGCGAAAGGATCGCCGCCTGCTCGAAGGACACGCTCGGCGCTCTCGCCGAGGCCGCGCCAATCCGCCTCCCCATGCTCGATCAGCGCCGCGGTCGTCGGATAGGCGCCGTCGAGCGGCGCGATCCCTGACGCTGACGCGACTCCCCAATGGGGCGCGCCGTCGAGTTCGTAACGCACAAGATTTGTCGCCATGCCTTGAAATCCTCCTTGGGAGCGTCGGGGTCAGGACCGCCAGGATGATTTTCTTATCCAGACGGGCTTTTCATATTGACTAGTTAGTCGTTTTGACCGATAAGCGCAACAGAAAAGTTTGCAGTCAGAGGAAGCCATGACGCCTAAGAACAATTCCGGGAATGGGGGCCGCCCGCTCGCGGCCGAGGTCGCTATCGTTGGCGCGGGCCCGGTCGGGCTCATGACGGCGAATTTGCTCGGCCTCGCCGGGATTCGCGTGCTGGTTCTCGAGCGAAAGGCAGGCCTGCTCGGCCTGCCGCGCGCGATCGCCTATGACGCGGAGACGCTGCGTCTCTTCAGCCAAGCGGGCCTCTTCGACGAGATCTCGCCGGGTCTCATTCAGAATCCGCACGTGCGCCACCTGAATGCGCGCAACGTCACCCTGATGGCGGCCGACTTCCCCCGCGGCCTCTACGGCCATTCTTCGCTCGGCACCTTCTACCAGCCCGACTTCGAGCGAGTCCTGCTGAAGGGCCTCGCTCGATTCCCGTCAGTCCAAGTCGCCTTCGAGCACGAGGCGACCCACCTCGTCCAGAACGCGAAGGGCGTGACGCTCTCGGTCGCGACGCCATCCGGCGCGACGACGGTTGAAGCGGACTTCGTCGTCGCCTGCGACGGCGGCGCCAGCGCGACGCGGGAGCGCCTCGGCGTCAAGCTCGTCGGCTCGACCTATTCGGAACTCTGGCTGGTGGTCGACGCCATCGTCAGGAATCACGGCGTCAAGCAGATCACCTTCAGTTGCGATCCGCGCCGGCCTCGGGTCGAGCTGCCGGCGGTCGGCGAGCGGGTGCGGTGGGAGTTCATGCAGCTGCCCGGCGAAAGCGAGGAGACGCTGCAGAGCGACGCGACGATCCGCGCTCTCGTCGCCGAGGCCGCCGGCGCGCGCTCGCTCGAGATCGAGCGCAAGGCGGTCTATGCGTTCCATGCGCGCGTCGCTGACCGTTGGCGCCGCGGCCGCGTCTTCCTCGCGGGCGACGCTGCGCATCTGATGCCACCCTTCGCCGGGCAGGGCATGAACGGTGGCATGAAGGACGCTTCGAACCTGGCCTGGAAGTTGGCGGCGGTCCTTCGCGATCTCGCGCCGGACGCAATTCTCGA
Organism: uncultured Alphaproteobacteria bacterium; assembly: GCA_963764955.1. GTDB lineage: Bacteria > Pseudomonadota > Alphaproteobacteria > Rhizobiales > Beijerinckiaceae > Roseiarcus. The sequence goes on from CAVXVE010000039.1 coordinate 49,728, forward strand.
CACCTATGAGGTTGAGCGGGCCCCTGTCGTGCGCAAGATGGTCGAAGTCTCACGTCGGCTCGGCGCGGTCATCATGCCGACGAACCGGATCGCCGCTGCGGCGCGCGATTTCCTTTTCGCCTGCCTCAATTTATCGAGTCGGTTCCGAGCCTTCATCCACCGCGGCGGCATCGTGCCGCCGCCAGCCATCTGTCGCAGCGCGCTCACGAGTCGCGATCGGGATCCGCTCGTCGGCCAGATGGCGCCGCAGCCTACGGTCTCGGCGGGTCTCGGCGCTTCGCCGCTCGATCGGTTCCTCGGCTGCCATCAATGGCTCGCCCTTGGCGTTGGAGTCGATCCGGCAACCCTGATGTCGGCGCGCGATCTCGCCATCCTCGAGGCGCTCGGCGCCCGCTTTGTCTGCCTCAACGGTCCCGCGAGGAACGCCGGGACCCTGTCGGTCGGCTGCGATGACCTGGCCTTCGCCGACTGGGCGCGGCGCCACGAGGTTCGGGGGGTTCTGGTGCGGCCCGACCGCTTTATCGCCGCGCGGCTCGCCTGCGGCAGAGACCTCGACATTCTGGCGCCGTTCGCCATTGCCCTGACCGCCGTCGCCCCGCGCGTCGCGGCCTGAACCCATCACCAGAGAGGGACGCCCCATGTATCATTCGGCCAATGTTCGGCAGGGTCCGGGAAGCATCGAGCTGCCGCGCAGCATCGCGCCGGCAGTGAAGGCGAACGCGCTCATCTATGCGCATTTCGAACGGCCCGACCTCAGCCGGGCGCGGGACTATCTCGTCGACTTCGGGTTGCTGGTCGTCTCGCAAAGCGAGGACGAACTCTTCCTGCGCGGCGCCGGCTCGACGCCCTACATCTATCGCGTCAGTTGCGGCGACGCGGCCCGGTTCATTGGCTTCGGACTGTCCGTCCCCTCCGCCGACGACCTGAAGGCGCTGGCGAAGGCCGTGAGCCGTCCCGTCGAGCAGGCAGACGACCCCGCCGGGGGCTCCGTCGTGCGCCTCGTCGACCCGCTCGGCGTCGCGGTCAACGTGCATCATGGCTTCGCCGCGGTCGCGCCGGAGCCGGTTCGCGCGCCCATTCCTCACAATGCTCCGAACCAAACGGTCCGCGTCAACGATACGCAGCGTCCGGCGCTCGCGCCGCCGCAGGTTACAAAGCTCGGGCACCTTGTGCTCGAGACACCGGATTTCGACCGCAGCGCAAGCTGGTATATAGACATGCTGGGCTTCATACCATCCGACGTGATGTGCCTCCCGGACGGAACCCCGGTCGGGTCGTTCATGCGGCTCGACCGGGGCGACGAGCCGAGCGACCATCATACGCTGTTCGTCGCCACCGGCCTCGAATCGAAGGCCGATCACGTCGCCTTCGAGGTCGTCGACCTCGATGCGGTGGAGATGGGCCAGCAGATCCTGATGGCGAAGCGCTACCGCCACGCCTGGGGCGTCGGCCGGCATCTGCTCGGCAGCCAGATCTTCGACTACTGGCGCGACCCCTGGGGGCAGAAGCATGAGCACTATGCTGACGGGGACCTGTTCGACGCCGTTCAGCCGCCCGGCTACCACGTGCTCGACCGTGCGGGCCTCTATCAGTGGGGCCCCGATCTGCCCGACGACTTCATCGACGCCAAGCTCACGCCGCGCCGGCTAATCAACGTGCTCAAGCTTGCAGTCAGCGACAGGCCGCGGCTCAAGAAGATGCTTGCGCTGAAGAGCAGCGTCGCGAAGCCCGCCCGCCCATGGCGGTGATTCTCCCATCGGCGGCCTCGGCGCCGCCACGGTCGACATTTCCAGAGGAGGCTCGGTTGCCGATCCGAGCGCCTTATAGACGTTTCCTTCCCCGTTTGCACCCGACGGCCTTGGCAATCTCAGTAGCGCCCATCCCTTCCTTGCGCAGCGACACGATGCGTGCGCGGTCGAAAGTGACTGGGCGACCCTTGTAAATCCCCTTCGCCTGGGCGGCGTCGATGCCGGCGCGTTGCCGATCGCGGAGGAAGCCAAGCTCCATCTCGGCGACCATGCCCAGCACAGTCAGGACCATGCGGCCCATCGGGCCGCCTGTATCAACGGCAGGCTCCAGCACCCGAAGGCTTGCTCCTTTTTCCTCCAGCTCGTGGACGAGATTGAGGACGTCCCGCGTATTCCTGCCCAAGCGGTCCAACTTGACCACGATGAGGACATCGCCAGAACGAATAAACTCGAGGATCGACGCAAGCTCGGTGCGACCGTTCCGGGAGCCTCCAGAGACTGTCTCGGTTCGAATGAGCGTGCAGCCTGCGGCGGCCGCGGCGACGAGTTGGGAGGCGTTCTGTAAGGATCCCGGCCCCATGGTGGTCGGCGCGGTTCAGGGAGCGTCCTGTTCGGGCCGGCGTATGAATATGCGCTGACCGCGGCCACCGACTTGCGCCGCCGGAAGATTTGGAACCGCGTGCCGATGACCTTCATCACCTCCGAACCCTATATCGGCCATCTCGGGCTCGGCGGCGTCGGCGACACCAAGAGCCTGCTGGAGTCGATCCTCCGTGATCGCGACATCAAATGGATCACAAACGCGAAAATCGACCGGGTCGAGCCGAATATGGTCGAGGCGACCGAGGTCAATGACGACGGCTCGGTCAAAAGGACGCACAAGCTGACCTCGAAATTTACGATGATGATCCCTGCCTTTCGCGGCGTCGATTGCCTCAAGGGCGAGGACGGCAAATGGATTCCCGGCCTCACCAACCCGCGCGGCTTCGTGACCATGGACGAACACCAGCGGAACCCGAGCTTCCGCAACGTGTTCGCGGTCGGCGTGTGCACCGCGATTCCGCCTTATGAGGGGACGCCTGTTCCGGTGGGCGTGCCCAAGACGGGCTACATGATCGAATTGATGGTGACTGCGACAGCTCACAACATCGCCGATCTCATCGACGGTCGCGAGCCGACCCATGTCGCAACCTGGAACGCCGTTTGTCTCGCCGACTTTGGCGACAGCGGCGTCGCTTTCGTCGCGCTGCCGCAGATCCCGCCCCGCAACGCCAATTGGTCGGGCCAGGGCTACTGGGTGCATCTCGCCAAGATCGGTTTTGAGAAATATTTCCTCAGGAAGGTGCGTAGGGGTAGCAGCGAGCCGGGATATGAGCGCTTTGTGATGAAGACGCTCGGCGTTAATCGCCTGCGCCGCACGGCCGCATAGTGGAGCGCCTTCGCTTCGGCTGGACGACGCTCGGGCATTGGGAAGCGGAACTTCTGCCTCGGGTCGTATCGAGCTGTTCAATCGGTCGTCGGATGACCGTTTTCGACGCATTCCTTCCATTGCAAGACTGAACTGAGGTCCGAGGTTACGGGGTCGTTGGCGCGGTATGATTTCGGAACTCCATCAGCGTTTTGACCAGGTAGTCGCGCTGGCCGGCTAGCCGCGCACGGACGAATAACCTCTTCTGCGCTGACTGCAGCGAAGAATGACGCGAGGCTGCAGATGGGCCTTGCGACAGGTCAATTCTCAGGCGTCGGAATGGCTTTGGACGGATCTGCGGCTGACGGCTCGCGTTTCTCCGCGCCGCTTTGCGCAAGATCAATTCCGGTTTTTTTCGCCTCGGCTAGAAGCGTTGTGAAGAGGAGGGATTGAGCATGCTTCAACGCATTACGCTTCATCTCGCGCGGAGTTCAGAATTCTCAGAGGGCAGCGCCGAACGAGGGTATGAGATGGTCGCGCCGGTCGACGCGTCTGGCCATTTGGATTCCAAAGAATGGAGAAAGGCGTTGTCACGGTGCGTCGATGAAGAAAATCAGCTACGCCGGATACCGGTTCCCGCCCGAGATTATTCACCAGGCGATCTGGCTGTATCTCCGGTTCACGCTCAGTTTTCGCGACGTCGAGGATTTGTTGGCCGAGCGCGGATTGGCGGTGTCCTACGAGACGGTTCGGCGTTGGGTGAACCATTTCGGACCCATGATCGCGGCCGACTTGCGAAAGCGTCGCTAGAAGCCTCACACGACGTGGCATCTCGACGAGGTCTATCTGAAAATCGACGGTCGAATGGTCTACCTTTGGCGGGCCGTCGACGCTGAGGGCGAGGTTCTCGATGTGCTGGTCCAGTCCAAGCGAAACAAGCACGCCGCGTTGAAGCTGATGCGAAAACTTTTGAGGAAATATGCCTTTGTTCCCGAGCGATTGGTCACCGACGATTTGCGATCGTACAGCGCCGCGGTTCGAGAGCTTGGGATCGAACACCGGCATGAGCGTGGGCGGTGGAAGAACAATCGAGCGGAGAATTCGCATCAGCCAACGCGGCGGCGGGAGCGCAAGATGCAGCGGTTCAAGAGCGCGGGTTCAGCCCAGAAATTCCTGTCAACGCATGCCGCCGTCTACAACGTCTTCAACGTCCAACGTCATCTCACTTCAGCCCAAACGCACCGCGAGCTTCGCGCTGTGGCGATGGACACATGGCGGACCGCCGTCACAGCAGCCTGAAAAACCCTGCGCCGCCGACGCTTCGCGCTCGCCCCATGGCAATGTGACAATCCCATCGGCGATCCTTTCGGCGACCATTTCTCGCAGATGTTGGAGCGCCGTCACCAGGAGGCGGACGAGTTCTACCGCGCAGTAACGCCAGCTGGCGTCGATGAGGACGCGGCCAGGGTGATGCGGCAGGCATTGGCGGGGATGCTGTGGACTAAGCAGTACTATTTCTTCGACTTGGCCAAGTGGCACCAGGAACACGGGCGCGATCCTACTCAGGTGAGAGGCCTAGCGACGCGGAACCGCGAATGGGCGCACATGGTCAATGACGCCATCATTTCGATGCCGGACAAATGGGAATATCCGTGGTTCGCGGCCTGGGACCTGGCGTTTCACACAATCGCGCTCTCGACGGTCGACGTCGATTTCGCGCAGCGCCAGCTCGAACTGATGTTGAGGTCCTTCTACTTGCATCCGACCGGACAGATGCCTGCCTATGAGTGGAACTTCGGCGACGTCAACCCGCCGGTGCATGCCTGGGCGGCGATCTTCCTCCATCGGACGGAGCAGGCGCTCGGCCGCGAACCTGATCTGAAGTTTCTGACAAGCGTCTTCACCAAGCTCTCGCTGAATTTCACATGGTGGGCAAACCGAAAGGACCGGTTTGGCAAGAACCTTTTCGAAGGCGGCTTCCTGGGCCTCGACAACATTGGCGTCTTCGATCGCAGTGCGCCGCTGCCGACTGGGGGCTACCTCGAACAGGCCGACGCGACCGCGTGGATGGCGCTGTTTTGTCAGAACATGCTGGAAATCGGCGTGGAGCTGGCGAAGCGCGATCCAGCCTATGAGGATCTGGCGACGAAGTTCATGGAGCATTTCCTTTGGATTGGCCACGCGATGAACGGTGTCGGTCCAGACGGTATGTGGGACGAGGAGGATGGTTTCTACTACGATGTCCTTCGACTCCCCGATGGTCATTCGATGCGACTGAAGGTACGTTCGATCGTGGGGCTGCTCCCCCTCTGTGCGGTCACCGTCATCGAACCGGCTGAGCGGGAACGGCTTCCGAACCTCGTGCGGACTTTTGCGGAACGTCTACGGCGAATGCCCGATCTGCTCGACACCATTCACGCGACTGGGCCTGGCCATTTCGGAGTAGGCGAGCGCGGCATCATGGGTCTTGTCAACCAGGACCGGCTGCGCAGGATCCTGTCCAGGATGCTCGACGAAGACGAATTCCTCAGCCCGTATGGCATCCGCGCGCTGTCGTGTCATCACACCAAGCACCCCTTTGTCTTCTTCGCGCAAGGCCAGGAATACCGAGTGAACTATCTTCCCGCGGAGTTGGACACTGGCATGTTCGGCGGCAACTCCAATTGGCGCGGCCCGATCTGGATGCCGGTCAACGCGTTGGTGGTGCGGGCCCTGCTGCAGTACTATTTGTATTACGGGGACACGTTCAAACTCGAATGTCCAACCGGCTCCGGCAATCTGATGAACCTTTTCGAGGTCAGCCGCGAGATCGCTCGTCGACTGACCAGCATTTTCCTCCGCGACCAATCGGGGCGACGGCCGGTGTACGGCGGGGCCGAGAAATTCCAGACCGATCCGCATTGGCGCGACTACCTGCTGTTCTACGAGTATTTCCATGGCGATAACGGAGCGGGCATCGGCGCCAGCCATCAGACCGGGTGGACCGGGGTCGTGGCGAAATTGATCGAGATATTTGGGCGGGTCGATCCGCAGGTGCTCCTGACAGGTGGCATCGCCAGGTCCTTTGGCCGGGCGAAGGAAGCGGAACCTGCGCCGGACGCTCGCGCGTCGCACGCTCCAAAGTCTCGAAGGACGTCACCTTAAATTGCAACGTAGGAGATGGGAGTGCGTCCATGACGATCGCGCCGCGCTATCCCTCCCTTTATCAGCTCAACACCCGTCTCTGGTTGCGACGTCTGTCGCGAGAGTGTGGCAAGCAAATCAGCCTAGCCGAAATTGACGACGCGACGATCGACGGCTTCGCGCGGCGAGGCTTCGACTGGATTTGGCTTCTAAGCGTTTGGCGGACAGGTGCCGCAGGCCGCGCCATCTCGCGAAGCAAGCCCGAATGGCGAGCCGAGTTCGGAGCTGTCCTGCCCGATCTCGACGAGGACGACATATGCGGCTCCGGCTTCGCCATCACCGCCTACACGGTCAGCGACGAGATCGGGGGTGACGCGGCGCTGGCCCAGTTTCGCGACCGGCTCGCCCAGCGCGATATCAAGCTGATGCTGGATTTCGTCCCGAACCAATACCGCGCCCGATCATCCCTGGGTGAAGTCCAACCCGGACTACTATGTGCAGGGGAGCGAGGAACAGATTGGCTCCGCGCCTCAAAACTATATGCGGGTCGAAACCGATCAGGGGCCGCGAGTTCTGGCGCACGGACGCGACCCCAATTATCCCGGTTGGCCCGACACGCTGCAACTCGACTACGCCAATCCTCAGCTGCAGAAGTCGCAAATCGACGACTTAATCACCATTGCCGGCAAATGCGACGGCGTTCGATGTGACATGGCGATGCTAGTTCTGCCCGAAGTCTTCCAGCGCACCTGGGGCGTGACTCCTGAGCCCTTCTGGCCGAAGGCGACGGTTGCTGTGCGCAGCGCGCATCCGGCATTCACCTTCATGGCGGAGGTCTATTGGGACCTCGAATGGGCGCTGCAGCAGCAGGGCTTCGACTATTGTTACGACAAGAGGCTCTATGATCGGCTGCAGTCCAGTGACGTCCGATCTATCCGCGAACACCTTCGCGCCGGCCTCGACTACCAGGACAAGCTCGCCCGATTCCTCGAGAACCACGACGAGCCCCGCGCGGCGTCCACATTCCAATGGCCGAAGCATCGCGCGGCGGCGGCGATCACTTTCCTGTCGCCAGGCCTGCGCTTCTTCCATCAGGGTCAGCTCGAGGGCGCACGGGTTCGAGTGCCGGTGCACCTCTGTCGCGGCCCGAGCGAGCCGACCAACCAGGAAGTTGCCGCTTTCTACGACAAGCTGCTACCGATACTGAAGGACATCGACGCCTTTCGGAACGGCGACTGGTCTCCGATCGACCCGCTGCCGGCTTGGCCCGGCAACTCGAGCTCAGAGGGTTTCGTTTCTTACGCTTGGGCGGGAAAGGGCGAAGGGCGTTACGTTGCGGTCATAAATTACAGCGCAGATCGCGGGCAGTGTTATCTCCGCCTGCCATTCCCCGAGCTTGAGGAGAGGCGGCTGCTTCTCACGGATCTGATGGGCAGCGAAGTCTACCATCGTGATGGCGGCGATTTGGTCCATCGCGGCCTCTACATCGACCAGTCCCCCTGGCAAATCAACGTATTCGAGGTCCGGAGCACCGGCGCGGC
>CAVXVE010000040.1:0-71960 GCA_963764955.1 uncultured Alphaproteobacteria bacterium
GCGGACGGCGGGGGTCGAACCCGCACAGCCTTGCGGCCGAGGGATTTTAAGTCCCTTGCGTCTACCGGTTTCGCCACGTCCGCATGAAGCGCGCTTCTTTCACATTTTGCGGCGGAAATGAACCTTAGCCGCCTTTGTCGTCTGCGATTGGCGGCTGAAAAGCAAGGCCCATGTCCCACGGAAAGTAGATCCACGTGTCCTGGGAGACCTCGGTGATGAACGTGTCGACCAGGGGGCGGCCCAAAGGTTTGGCGTAGACGGTGGCGAAATGCGCTTTGGGCAGCATCTCGCGCACCAACTTGGCGGTGGCGCCGGTGTCGACCAGATCGTCGACGATAAGGATCTTCGCTCCGTCGTTGAGACTGCTGACCTCAGGAGCGATCGTCTTGAGGACCTGGAGGCCGCCCTGCGTCTTGTAGTCGTGATATGAGGCAATACTCACTGTCTCGATCACCCGCACCTCGAGCTCCCGTGCGACGATCGCTGCGGGGACGAGGCCTCCGCGGGTGATGGCGACGATGGCGCTGAATGGCCCTGACGAAGCAAGTCGCCAGGCTAACGCCCGCGCGTCCCGGTGGAACTGGTCCCACGAAACCGGAAAAGCCTTGTCGCGGGGGGCGTTCACCAGCGGCTCCTTCGCAAAATATTCGCCCTTCCTATCAAGCGTGATGAAAGCGCGCGACCCATCGTCGCTCCGGATTAACACCTTTTGCGATGCCGGCTTCCGGTCGACGCTTAACGCGTCGCCCCGTCTTTTGACAGCTCCGAAACCATAGCCTCGACGGCGCGCCGCGCCGCCGCCACCGCTTCCTCGTCCTTGCCGCGCACCACGATCTGGTTGCTGAAGCGCCCGTCCTTGAACGATGGATAGGAGCCGATCGCCGCATTCGGATGGGCCGAGGCGATCGCGCCTAACGCCTCGCCGTACAACCCCTCCGGGAGGCTCCCCGCGGGGATCGTCTCGACCAGCATCACCGCGCCCGTTTTCATCGTCTTGACGGCGAAGTCGAGCATCGCCTGCATGACCGCCGGCACGCCGGCGAGCACGTAGACGTTGCCAATGCGGAAACCCGGCGCTCGGGAGATCGGGTTCTCGATCAGGTCGGCCCCCTCGGGGATACGCGCCATGCGACGGCGCGCGGGCGTGAGGTCGCCAGGCAGCGTAGCGCTCAAGCATGATGGCGATCGCCCTCGGATCCTCGGCCACGGGCACGCCGAAGGCGCGCCCGACCGAATCGGCGGTGATGTCGTCGTGGGTCGGACCGATCCCTCCGGTCGTGACCACATAATCGTAGCGCTCCCTAAGAGCGTTGAGGGCGGCGACGATTTCGTCCTCTACGTCGGGGACCACCCGGGCTTCCTGGACATCAACGCCGATCTTCGCCAGATATTCTGCGATGTAACCGAGGTTGCGGTCCTTCGTGCGTCCTGAGAGGATCTCGTCGCCAATCACCAGGACGGCGGCTGTTACAGTCCTTTGTCCGCTCATGCTGGCATGTTCCCCTGTCGCTAATCCCAGCGGAGCATAGCCAGCGTCGCGACCGCGGCAAGTGAACGGTCCGTTCAAGAAAAAGGGCGGCCTCGCCGAAGGGAGGCCGCCCAAGCTTATTCTCCCAGGCGGCCGCAAGGGCCGGCCCGGCTGATGCCCTCAAGCCACCTTGAATGCAGCGCGTTTGCGATATGCAACCGCGCCGAGGCCCACGAAGCCCAGCATCATCATCGCCCAGGTCGCTGGCTCGGGCACGCCCGGGGTAGGCGGGGGAACGCCGCCGCCGTCGATCGAGAGTACCGATTTGCCAAGCGTGACGACCCAACCCGTGTTGTCCGCGTCAATGTGGATCTGCACTTTCAGTCCCGCAGCCACATCAGGGAACAGGCTCGTTGGAATGGCAAAGTCGTTGCCGTAATCCCATTCGTCGTTCGTGCCCGTAAGCGTGCCGAGAACGACCCACGACTCGACGACGAGTCGTAAGCAGAGATTTGATCGACCTCGCCGCAGCAGGAGTCCACGTCAAACGCGCTGATGAAAAGATCCGCCGTCGTGAAGGCGCCGCTGATGGCGTTGTGCTGCCAGCTCCAATCCTGGCCGAAGCTCCTGTAATATGGGGCATCGTACTTCTCCGCGTCGGTAGGCACGAAGTAGCCGGTGGGCGCTTGGATTACGTCAGAAAAAGCCCGCCGCTTGCACGGCCGCCGCACCCATTAGACGCAACGGCGCAAAGGCGCCCAATAACAACTTTCTCATTCCAACCTTTTCCCCCGTGTGAATGGTCGAATGACCTGCGTCGCCGCGGCTACGGTGATCCGCGGCAGCGCGATTCGGACTTTGCCGAGACAGCTTCGCAATCGGTAGAACTACCTAAGTTCGCGATGGCTGCGTGATCAGCTGAGCTCAGACTTCGGTCGTAGACGCGAGGTTCATCGGGATAGAGCGGCCCTTTCGGAATCTACTCTACGCAAATAGGCACAAGAGAATTGTTCATTAGACTACAACGAAATATTCGGATGCCACGTGGCCGACCTGGTTGGTCTTTATGGACCTGTCGGCTGACCATCACGGGAGTTTGCAGTCGAAGCCTCAGTTGGGCCGCTTGTCTTCCGCGCAAAGCGGAGCATATTTGTGAAAGTTTCTGGAACACGGGGCCAAGGGAATCCTGGTGGCTACATCAACGACATTTGTGCTCGCAAACGACAAGGTTGGCCGCCGCAGCGGCCAGATTCGTCTGCATGGGCCCGAAGACTTTGCCGCAATGCGCAAGGCCGGGGCGCTGACGGCGGAAGCGCTCGATCTGATAGGCCCGCTCGTCAAACCAGGGGTCACGACTGCGAGCCTCGACCGGTTCATATTTGAGTTTGCTCGCGACCACGACGCCTATCCTGCGCCCTTGAACTACCGGGGCTATCGCAAATCGGGGTGCATCTCGATCAACCACGTCGTGTGCCATGGCATACCCGATGAGAAGCCATTGCGCGACGGGGATATCCTCAACATCGACGTGACCCTGATCGTGGACGGCTGGCACGGCGACGCGAGCCGCATGTTCGTGGCCGGGGAGGCCTCTCGGCGGGCGCAGCGCCTGATTGACGTCACTTACGAGGCAATGATCCGCGGCATCGAAGCGATCAAGCCTGGCGGGACGACGGGCGATATTGGTTACGCCATTCAGACCTACGCCGAAGGCGAGCGCTGTTCGGTCGTGCGCGACTTTTGTGGCCACGGACTGGGAAGGCTTTTCCACGATGAGCCGAATATCCTGCATGTGGGCCGAAAAGGCGAAGGCGTACCGCTTCGTCCCGGCATGTTCTTCACCGTCGAGCCAATGATCAATCTCGGCGGTTACGGGGTGAAAATCCTCTCTGATGGTTGGACGGCGGTGACGCGCGATCGTTCACTATCGGCCCAGTTCGAGCATACGGTCGGCGTGACCGAGACCGGGTGCGAGATTTTCACTCTCTCGCCCACCGGAGCCGATCGCGCCCCGATTCGATGACCTCGGGAGCAAGCCGCGACGGCAAGGCTTACCCTCCGCGGCGCGCGCGACGCACTCAGTTGCACGAGGCTGGCGGGTCGGCGCTGGCGCAAGTCGAATCCTCCAGTCCGGTGGTCCCCGACGGCGATGAAGGCGAAACGCCTCACTATCACGGGCATCGCGAGCGACTGCGCTCCCGCCTCAGGGAAGCCGGACAAGGCGCTCTTGCCGACTATGAGCTCCTCGAACTCATTCTTTTTCGTGCAATTCCACGGCGCGACGTGAAGCCAATCGCCAAGAACCTTATCGCTCGCTTCGGCTCCTTCGGCGAAGTCATCGCGGCCGATCCCGGACGGCTCGCTGAAATCGAGGGCATGAGCGCCGGCGCGATCTCGGAGTTCAAGATCGTCGAAGCGGCCGCGCAACGCTTCGCGAAAGGCGCGGTCAAGAAGCGGCTGCCGCTGGGCTCGTGGAGCGAGGTGATCGACTATTGCCGCACGTCGATGGCGTTCGAAGGCCGTGAAAGCTTCCGGGTCCTGTTCCTCGACAAGAAAAATGGCCTGATTGCTGACGAGGTCCAAGGCTCAGGCACCGTCGATCACACCCCCGTCTATCCGCGCGAAGTCATGCGCCGCGCGCTGGAATTGTCGGCGACGGCCATCGTCCTTGTTCACAATCATCCCTCCGGGGATCCGACGCCATCGACCCAGGACATCAAGATGACCTTGGACATCATCGCAATCGCCAAGTCCTTGGGCGTCGTGGTGCATGACCACATCATCGTCGGACGCAACGGACATGCCTCGTTGAAGGGTATGAGGCTGATCTGATCATAAGACAAATATACTAGTGTTATCAACTTGTTGATTGATAACTGACGCTCGATTTAATCTTTATCGCAACACCTTCGCAACAGGGCGCGGCCGCTGGGAGGGTCTGACCCGCGTCGGCCGATGCTGTCATGGCGCGACCCGCTGTTCGTCGGCTTAGCTCCTGCTTCGATTGCGGATCGGATGCGCAAGCGATTGAAACGAACGCCGCAAGCGTCATCGGTTTCGGTGCCGCGTGCGCCACCGTCGCGAGCGAGGCTCGCGAGCCGCGGCCTATTAGCGGAACCGCGATCGACCCCCACCCCGGGGGCCTGTTGGAACCGACGTCGGGGTGTCACTCAGCCTCGCCATGAGGAAACATAATTAACGTCCACAAAAGAGTTATACCAACGCCGTTTGCGTTTGCCCCATGCTCGGATTTATCCAATGAGCCGTGCGTGTCTTTCAGGACGACCTTCCGGTCATTTCCACTCCGCGGCTTCGCGCCGCGGGCGCCATCACCGCTGACATGACGTCGGCTGTGATCGCCCTCGCCGGCGGCCCTGTCGAAGTCGGCCTCGCCCTCGTGAAGTTCCCTAACGGCGGCAGCTGGAGCTTCTTCGTCGCCCCTTGCTGCGGCCGGAAGGCGAAGTCGCTGCGCCTGCACGACGACCGGCTCATGTGCCGGGTCTGTCTCAGGGCTCGCGGCGTGTTGTGGCGTTGCGAGCCGGCCGGCCCTCGCCGGCGGGCCGCGCTCCGGATCCCGACGCTCAAGGCTAAGCTTGAAAGCCTCGTCCATCTCCGGCTCAAGCCTTATTTGCGCTGGCGGCCCGCGCGAGGGTGAAGGACGATGACGTTCATTTCGAAGTTCCCGCCGGGTTGCGCTCGTCTCGATCTCGTGCGCGTCGCGGAAGTCCTGACGAAGCATCGTGCTGATATTTGCACTGCGGCCAAGGAGCTGGGTGTCAGCTCCTCCGATCTTCGCCGGCTGACGTGGCATGATCCCGGGCTGCTGGACGGGGCGCATGAGGCGATCGATCTCTACGTCATCTATTGCCAGAGCTTGATGATCCAGCACTTGAACAGCCCCAACAGGCGCAGGCGTGAGCGGGCGGTAGAGCAGATCCTCGCCAGCCCTCTGGCGTATGGTCACGCCTGGCGATCTCCCCACCCCCCCGACCCAAGGTCAAATCGAACAAGCCGCCGAGCGAATTCATCCTGGAGGTGATGCGGCGTCGCTCGCTATCACCGGAGCGCCCATGAACGCCAAACGAGAAATCCTGTCCTTCGACCTCGCCGGGATGTTAGCCGGCGATTGGAGCTGCGCCGAACAGGAGAGAGCATCCTCCGCGGCACTCTGCTAACGATTGTACCGCCCGCTGCCGCCGCCAAAAGCTCCGCCGACCGCGACGATGGCGAGCGGCCAGGCGACGTTGACGGAGGACATAGCCATGCCACCGACGTTGCCCAGAGCGCCGGTGGTGCCGGGCGATAGGATTGCTGCCATCGGAAGAACACGCAGTGCAAGGCCGCTTCGCGCAAATACCGGTCATTGCGGAGGGCACGCCGGATAAATCAAATCGACCCTGAGCAGACGATCATGATCGGCCCTGTGAACGGGCGGTACGCGCGAGAAAGCGGTCTTCGGCTGAAGGCGTAGATTGCGGCAAAGCGGTCGTTTTCGTACCGAGACGGGATCTGCGTCGGCGTCTCTCACAAGAGAAGGTGAACTGGGCCGGTCCGAATCAGGGCGCGGACCTTTCCCTTTCCAGGGAAGTCGAATAGCCTTGGCGGGAAACCGCACGTCCGCCAAGGCGAGCGCAATGTCCGTGACGCGCAAGGCGCCCACAGCCGCAAAAAAGCGAGACAAGCCGCGGCGCCAACGCCTGGCCGAGGTCTTGGCGGAGCGCGAGGCGGAATTGGCGGAGGCGCGCCGCCAGAATGCGCGGCTGTTCGACGAGGTGCAGGCGAAGACGCACGACCTAGAAGAGGCTCTGCAGGAAGCGCTGCGGCAACAAACCGCGACCAGCGATATTCTTAAAGTCATCGCTTCCTCGCCCAACGATCTCCAGCCGGTGTTGGACAATATCGTGGAGACGGCCTGCCGCCTGTGCAGCGCCTATGACGCCGTGGTGCTGCTGCGCGAGGGCGATCAATTGCGAATTGTGGCCCACCACGGACCCATTCCGATCACATTCGCTTCGCAGCAAATCAGTCGCGGGTGGGCTTCCGGCCGAGCCGTCATTGAACGCAGGACGATACACATCGACGACATCGCGGAACATGCCGACGAATATCCAGTCGCGGCGGCCCTGGCTTCGCGCGGCGTGGCCGCCGGATCGGGAAAGATGCTTTGGCGGGCCAACCTTGTAGTGCCGTTGATGCGCGAGGGCGAGGCCATCGGAGTGATCGGACTTCGCCGCGCCGAAGCTGTGCCCTTCTCGGAAGGTCAGATCGAGCTGCTCAAGACTTTCTCGGATCAGGCGGTCATCGCCATCGAAAACGCGCGGCTGTTCGACGAGGTGCAGGCGAAGACGCGAGACCTGACGGAGGCGCTGGAACATCAGACGGCGACCAGCGAGGTCCTGGCGGCGATAAGCCGCTCGCCGACCGAAGTGCAGCCCGTCTTGGACGCGATCGCGCGCAGCGCGACCGAATTGTGCGGCGCCACGAGCGGCGGGGTCGACCGCTTCGACGGCGAGCTCATTCATCTCGCTTCACACTACAACTGGTCGCCCGAGGCGCTCCGAGCGATGGGCGAGATCTATCCGGCCGCGCCGTCCCGCGGCTTCGCTTCTGCGCGTTCGATTCTCACTCGCTCGGTGGTCCACATCCCGGACATTTCAAAGGACCCAGAATATACGGCGACCCCGGTCATCGAGGTCGGCTTCCGGTCCGTGTTGGCCGTGCCGATGCTTCGCGACGGCCAGCCGATCGGCGCTATCGCGCTTGTCCGGCTCGAGCCGCGCCCTTTCCCCGATCGACAAATCACGCTCCTTCAAACGTTCGCCGAACAGGCCGTCATCGCCATCAACAACGTGCGGCTGTTCGACGAGGTGCAAGCGAAGACGCGCGACCTCGAGGAATTGCTTCAGCAGCAGACGGCGACAGCCGACGTTTTAAAGGTGATCAGCCGGTCGGCGTTCGACCTGCAAGCCGTACTCCATACACTGGTCGAGTCCGCGGCCAAACTCTGCGACGCCGACAAGGCGACGATCACCCGCGAGATCAACGGCGTCTACTACCGCGCAGAATCATACGGGTTTTCCGAGGAGTTCATGGGTCAGATCCGCAATATACCCGTAGTGCCCGAGCGCGGCTCGATCAGCGGGCGGGCTATGCTGGAAGGCAAAGCGATTCAGGTGGAAGACGTCGAGGCTGACCCCGAATACTGGCCTGTGAACTTCGCTAAGCCGGGCGAACTCCGCACCGGTCTCGGCATTCCGATGATGCGCAACGGCGCCCCTATCGGCGTGCTGGCTCTGATGCGCACCGAGGTTCGTACCTTCAACGACAAGCAGATTGAACTGGTCCAGACCTTCGCCGACCAGGCCGTCATCGCCATCGAAAACGCGCGCCTGTTCGACGAGGTGCAGGCGAAGACCCGCGACCTCGAGGAATCGCTTCAGCAGCAGACGGCGACAGCCGACGTTCTAAAGGTGATCAGCCGTTCCGCCTTCGATTTGCAGGCGGTCTTCGACGCCTTGATCTCTTCGGCTGTCAATTTGATCGGCGCCGCGCATGGCACGATCTACGTTCGCGACGGCGAAACTTTTCGGATCCGCGCTCATTTCGGCGTCTCCGAGCGGTTCGCCGACTATCTCGTCAGAAATCCGCCGGCGCCGGGGATGGGTTCGGCTTCGGGGCGGGTCATGCTGACAGGCAAGGTCGTCGTCATTCCGGACATCCTTGAGGACAAGGACTACGCGCACCCCGCGAATGAACTCAACCGCACCCGGTCTATGCTCGCTGTGCCTCTGCTCCGCAACGATCGGGTCGAAGGCGTTCTCGTCATCGCTCAGACGGAGCCCGGCGCCTTCAGTTCGCGCCAAATCGAACTCGTCAAGACCTTCGCCGATCAGGCCGTCATCGCAATCGAGAATGTGCGCCTGTTCGACGAAGTGCAGGCGAAGACGCGCGATCTCACCGAAGCGCTGCAACAGCAGACGGCGACCGCGGACGTGCTGAAGGTCATCAGCCGCTCGGCTTTCGATCTCAATGCTGTGCTCACAACTCTGACTGCTTCCGCCCGGTCGCTCAGCGGCGCTGCGGCAGCTACCGTTTTCCTCCGCGAGGGCGACGTCCTGCGGATGCGCGCGGAATCGGGGTGCCGGCCTGAGTTTCTTGAGTACGTTGACGCCAATCCTCACCGCCTGGGAAGGCAGACCGTGGCCGGTCGGGTGGTGATCACGGGGGAGGCAGTGCACATCCCCGACGTGCTCGCGGACTCCGAGTACGACTATGGCGAGGCGCCCCAGATCGGGAACTACCGGGCGATTTTCGGCGCTCCTTTGATTCGCAACGGCAAGGCTGAGGGTGCGTTTACGCTCATGCGGCCCGAGCCGGGCGCGTTCACGGACCGCCAGATCGAGCTTCTCAAGACCTTCGCCGATCAGGCGATGATCGCCATCGAGAACGCGCGGCTGTTCGAGGAGGTGCAGGCCAAGACGCGCGACCTGCAGGAGTCTCTGGAGCAGCAGACGGCTTCCGCAGAAATCCTGCGGGTGATCTCGAGTTCGCCGACCGACGTGCAGCCGGTGTTCGACGCCATCGCGCACAGCGCCGCCGTGTTGTGCGAGGCGACCAATGGCACCGTCTTTCGATTGCGGGACGGCCTTATCCATCTCGTGGGATATTACAGCTTGTCCCAGGCTCAACTGGCGTCTGTGCAACACTCGTTTCCCGCGCCGCTTGATCGTGGCACCGCCTCGGGACGCGCGATCCTTGAGCGCGGCGTCGTCCACATCCGCGATATTGCCGCCGACCGCGAATATTCGGCACATTCGCTCGTCAAGACGGGACTTCGGAGTGTGCTATCCGTACCAATGCTGCGCAATGGCGAGCCGATCGGCTCCATCAATGTCAGCCGTGACACCGTGCGCCCGTTCTCCGAGCGGCAGATCGAGCTTCTCAAGACCTTCGCTGATCAGGCGGTCATCGCGATCAACAATGTCGGACTATTCAACGAAACGCGGGAAGCGCTAGAGCAGCAGAAGGCGACCGCGGACGTGCTCAAGGTCATCAGCCGCTCAGCATTCGATCTGGACGCCGTTCTCCAGACTCTAACCCATTCCGCCCGGTCGCTCAGCGGTGCCGCCAGCGCCGACGTCGAGATGCTTGACGGCGACGTTCTGAGGATCCGGGCACAGTCGGGATGTGACCCCGAACTTGTCAAATACATAGAGGAGCATCCTCCTAAGCGCGGCACGGAAACCGTCGCCGGCCGGGTGTTGATGACGGGAGAAGCGGTGCACATTCCTGACGTGCGTGCCGACACCGACTACGACTTTGGCGAGGGCCCGCGGATCGGGAACTATCGGGCCCTCCTTGGAGCGCCGCTCATTCGCGACGGCAAAGTGGACGGCGTGTTTACTCTAATGCGCCCCGAACCCGGCGCGTTCACGCCCCGCCAGATCGAAATCGTTCAAACTTTTGCAGACCAGGCTGTCATTGCGATCGAGAACGCCCGCTTGTTCGACGAGGTGCAGGCGCGCACGCGCGACCTCACCGAGGCGCTGCAACAGCAGACCGCGACCGCCAATGTGCTCAAGGTCATCAGCCGTTCAGCCTTCGATCTGCAGGCGGTGCTAACGACGCTTGCAGAGTCGGCGCGAGACCTGTGCGGCGCGTCCTTTGTGACGTTGTCCCTGCGCGAGGGCGACGCGATGCGGCTCAGAGCGGAATCGGGCTGCACTCCGGAGATCATCCAATTCATGGGCGCGCATCCGATCCGGGCTGGACGCGAGACCTTCACTGGGCGAGTGATGTTGAGCGGCGAGGCGGTGCATCTCCCAGATGTGTTCGCCGATCCCGAATACGATTTCGGCGAGGGGCCGCGGATCGGCAACTACCGCGCCTTGCTGGCGGTGCCGCTGCTGCGCGAAGGGCGGGTCGAGGGATTGCGGGGTCCGTTTGGCGTGCGCCAAGTCCTCGGCGTTTTCGCGCTCGCCCGGCCCGATCCGGTCCCGTTCACGGAGCGCCAGATCGAGATGGTGCGCGCTTTCGCCGACCAGGCTGTGATCGCAATCGAGAACGCTCGGCTCTTCAACGAAGTTCAGTCCCGAACGAAGGAGCTCGCCGCGTCGCTCGACGATCTGCGCAAGGCGCAGGACCGCCTCATCCAGTCGGAGAAACTGGCCTCCCTCGGCCAGCTCACGGCGGGCATCGCGCACGAGATCAAGAACCCGCTCAATTTCATCAACAATTACTCGGCGCTGTCGCGCGAGCTGGTCGACGAGCTTGCCGACGCGATCAAGGGCGCTGCAGGCAACGAAGCCACCCACGGCGAGGCGGACGAATTGATCGGCGCCATCGGCGGCAACCTCGACAAGATTGTACAACACGGCAAGCGCGCCGATTCGATCGTCAAGAACATGCTCCTGCATTCGCGCGAGGGGTCGGGCGAACGAGCGACGACCAACGTCAACACGATGGTCGAGGAGGCGCTTAATCTGGCCTATCACGGCGCACGGGCCGAGAAGCCTGGATTCAACGTGACGATCGCCAAATCGCTTGACCCGAACGCGGGCGCCGCCGAGGTCTATGCCCAGGAGATGAGCCGGGTGCTCCTGAACTTGATTTCGAACGGGTTCTACGCGACGACCAAGCGCAAACAGAACGTAGGAGACGGTGCCTATGAACCCACGATCGCCGCCTCGACGCGCGATCTTGGGCCAAAGGTTGAGATCGCGATCCGCGACAACGGCACCGGCATTTCCGACGAGGTGAAGGCGAAGATGTTCAATCCGTTCTTCACCACAAAGCCTGCCGGCGAAGGGACCGGCCTCGGCCTTTCGCTGAGCCATGACATCGTGGTCAAGCAGCATGGCGGCACGATCGAGGTGTTGACGGAGCCGGACGCCTTCACCCAGTTCACGATCGTGTTGCCACGGGGCGCGACTGGGGCATGAGCGGGCTCATCCTAGTCGTCGACGACGAACCCGATGTCGCGGATTTGTTCCGTCAACAATTCCGCAAGGAGTTGCGCGACTCGCGCTTTGTCATGGAATTCGCCCTGAGCGCAGCGGATGCATTGGAGCGCGTCCGCGCCGCCGAGGCCGCCAAACTTATTCTCATCCTTTCGGACATCAACATGCCGGGCATGAGCGGCCTCGACCTGCTGCCGCGCGCGAGGCACGCGCGGCCGGACGTCCCGGTCATCATGATTACCGCTTACGGCGATGACGAGACGCGACGGAAGGCGGCTGAAGCCGGAGCGGCGGGGCTGTTCACCAAGCCGATCGACTTCCCGGAGCTCCGCGGCGAAATCGGACGCCGGCTGGACGCCGCCGCGAGTCCCTTATGACCGCGAAAGTCCTTGTCGTCGACGACGAGCCCGACCTTGAAGACCTGGTCCGGCAGAGGTTTCGTCGTCAGATCAAAGAGGGTTCGATCGCATTCGGGTTCGCGCGCGACGGCGTGGAGGCCTTGGCTGTGCTCGCCGAGCAAGGCGATTTCGACATGGTCGTCTCCGACATCAACATGCCACGCATGGACGGACTGACGCTGCTCGCAAAGCTGCAAGAGGAGGCGACGAAGTTCTCGACCGTCATCGTCTCGGCCTACGGCGACATGGCGAATATCCGCACGGCCATGAACCGGGGCGCGTTCGACTTCCTGACCAAGCCGATTGACTTTACTGACTTCGAGGCCACGCTGCGCAAGACAATCGCCCATGTCGCCCACCTCAAGGACGCGCGCAAGCGCCAGGCGGAAGCGGAGCGCGCGCATGCGTCGCTCTCGCGTTATTTTTCGCCCAATCTTGCCCGGAGTCTGGCGGCCGAGCAGAACGCGCTTGCGGCTGGCGGAGAGCGACGCGAGATCGCGACTCTGTTCACCGACATCGCCGGATTCACGCCGCTCGTCGAATCGCTCGATCCCAAACAGCTCGCGGAGCTTCTCAGCGGCTATTTCGAAGGCATGACTGAAGTCGTGTTCACCTACGAGGGCACGGTTGCCAAGATCATTGGCGACGCGATCCATGTGCTGTTCGGCGCGCCCGCCGATCAGCCCGACGCCGCAAGCCGGGCCATTGCTTGCGCCCTTGCGCTCGACGCTCACGCCGAACGCTATCGGCAGGAATGGGTGGCGCGAGCCGCGCCGCTGGGCGTCACCCGCATTGGCGTTCATGCGGGACCCGCGATTGTCGGCAATTTCGGTGGCGGCCGGTTCTACGATTACACCGCTTACGGCGACACCATCAACACGGCGGCGCGGCTGGAAGCGGTCAACAAGCAGCTCGGCACGCGCATCTGCGTAAGCGCCGCCGCAGCCGAGCGCGCGGAAGGATTTGTCGGCCGCCCGGTCGGCGATCTCCTGCTGAGAGGACGGACCGAGCCGATGCGGGTGTTCGAGCCGCTGCGGCCTAAGGAGCGCAAAAGTCGCCATGCCTTGGCCTTTGCCGACGCCTTCGCAAAGCTTGAGGCGCGCGATCCAGGCGCGCTCGCCGCCTTCGCTGCATTGGTCGGCGAATCCCCAGCGGACGCGCTTGCGCAGTACCACCTTAGACGACTGCTAAACGGCGGAACGGGAACGCGAATCGAAATGGCATAGGGTCGCTTGTAGTACGCCCCACAGTCGTCATCCGCATGAACGCTTCAAGTCGATGTCGTAATGTTCGCAAAAGGGCAGTGATGCTCGCATTGGAACGGCGGCTTTGGCTCGCACTCCGGTCCTTCCCGAGGCGACCCGCGTAGGCGCGCTTCCCGCCCAATTGAGGCGTTCAAGGCCGCGATCTGCAACGGCAGGTTTACGTCGACTGCGGCCGTCCCGAATGCGCAAATAGCGGCCATCCGCCGATGGCGCGGCGATCGCGGTTCGGCGAGGGCCCGAGCCCTGATCGGCCTGACCTGTAAACCGCCGAGGGTAGGCCGGGTCAACTCACCCCAGCCTATTTCACACTTGTCTGCCATCATCGCCTTTGAGACAGCGCGGGGTTTTCACCTAGGGAGGATTTCTGGATCATCGTAGCCGCAAGGAGCGAAGATGAGACAGAAATCCGGGCCGGAAAAGCAGCCGGCGGAAGACGCGATCAGGGACCTTCGGCGCGCGACGCGTCGACATGTTTCAGCTGAAGAGAAGATCCGCGTCGTGTTGGAAGGGCTGCGCGGCGAGGAGAGCATCGCCGAACTCTGCCGCCGCGAGGGCATCGCCTCGTCGATGTCCTATGGCTGGTCGAAAGAGTTCCTGGAAGCCGGCAAGAAGCGGCTTGCCGGCGATACGGCGCGCGCCGCAACCTCCGACGAGGTGAAGGACCTTCGCCGGGAGGCGCAGGCGCTGAAAGAGGTCGTGGCCGATCTCACCCTCGAAAACCGGCTGCTCAAAAAACGTATGGCCCGCCCCGTTTGCAAGGGGTTTGATCGAGAGCGCCGAAAGATCAGTCTGCTTCAACGTATCCGGCCTCGGAGGGTTGTCTCCCGGCCAAGATGGAGATACGCGCGCTCCGGTCCTCATAAAGCGTTCGGCGTCTAGCGCCGCTTTTTTGACTAGGCTTCCGAAACGTCGTTCGACTGTCAGGCCATCTCGATATCGCCACTCGCAAACCTCATCGATCGAACAGCGCCCTCAAGCTCTGATCGACCAACCGCTACGCCGCCAAGGGCGCGCCCTTCGCGGCAAAAGGCTCCCCTCGCCGTAGCACCGCCCAGGCAATCCGGGCCAGCTTGTTGGCGAACGCCACCACGACGACATTTGGGTGGGCCCGGCTCAGTAGCGCTTTGGCCCACCGGCCGAGCGGGGTGTCCCGCTCGGCCACATAGGGCAGCGCCGCTCGCGCGCCGTGGATCAGGAGCTTGCGTAGATACTTGTTGCCGCGCTTGCTGATGCCCAGCAGCTTCGTCTTTCCTCCGGTCGTGAACTGGCGTGGAACCAGCCCCAGCCACGCCGCCAGATCGCGGCCGCGCTCGAAGGTCTCGGCCTTTCCCACCGCCGCGATCAAAGCCGAGGCGATTGTCGCGCCGACCCCTGGGATCGTCGCCAGGCGACGGGCGTCCTCATTCTCTTTCGTCCAGCGAACGAACTCCGCATCAAAAGCGGCGATCCTTCGATCGAGCTCGGCCCATTGGATGCGCGCGTCGGTGACCAACATGATCATCCGAGGGCTCAATCCCACTCCGCCTTGTTCGTCCATCAGGTTGACAAGGAATTGCTCCAGCTTCCGCTTGCCCTGAGGGGCGACGATTCCGCGCTCCAGGAGAATGGCGCGCAACTGGTTGATCAGAGCGGTCCGTTCACCGACCAATCGGTCTCTTGATCTGTGGAGCGTCTGCATGTCGAGCTGCTCCTGGCTCTTCAGCTCGACAAACCGCATCGTCGGACGCGTCGCCGCTTCGGCGATCCCTTCGGCGTCACGAGCCAGATTGTCGACCTGGCGCTGGATCAGCCGGAACTGAGCCCGCGGGAACTGGCGGTGCGCTTCACGGACGAGGCAGAATATTTTGTCTCAGAGGCGTCGGTCTATCGGCTCTTGAAAGCGCACGATCTTATCGCCGGCCCGGCCTACACCGTCATCAAAGCGGCCGAGGAATTCAGGGACAAGACCACGGCGCCCAACCAGCTTTGGCAGACCGACTTCAGTGTGCCGCAGCAAGCGGCGTGAGAGATGGGGGTAGGTCCCCCGCGATCGGCTTGCAGGAGCGGGTCGCAAACCACCGTAAGCGGCGCTGGTCAAAAGCCAGGGTCGTGAGCGTTACGGAAAAGGCGCTTCAAAGGCGTCAGGTAGGAGACAGGAAGGCGAACACCCGTGAACCGCCGTACAAGTGTCGAAAGCTATCAGACGACGTCGAAACCGGTGAGTGAAGTTGCGCCGGGATCAGTCTGGACGATGCCTGCTGACGGGCCAGACGGCGTCCGGCATAGAGGCGGCGCGATCCTGTTTCAGGCTCTTGCGTTGAACTGCGGGAACCTTCGGCGGCGATGCCAAGCGAAAGGCCCAAGCCTGAAAAGCGAGGCCGACATTAGCGAAGCGCCGCCAAGGGACGGAGCCGTCCGTAGTAGCGTTGAGACCGCTGTAATGGCGGGGGAGCAAAGGGACGGCGTCATCTGGCGGGCATGGGAGATCAACCGGGCGACTGGGAGGAATCTCGCATGACCTGCAAATCGTACGGCATTCCCAAGGCGCTGATCTGGGAAGCCTGGTTGCATGTGAAAGCCAATCAGGGAGCCGCAGGGATCGACGCGGAGACGATCGAGCGGTTCGAGACGAAGCTCGCCGCCAACCTGTACAAGCTTTGGAATCGGATGAGTTCCGGCAGCTATTTTCCGCCGCCGGTGAAAGGCGTGCCGATTCCGAAGAAGTCCGGGGGCGTGCGGGTGTTGGGCGTCCCGACGGTAACCGACAGGATCGCGCAGACGGCGGTCAAGATGTGGCTGGAGCCACAGCTTGATCCGCTCTTCCACGACGATTCCTATGGTTATCGGCCGGGGAAATCGGCGCTGGAGGCGATCGCTGTCACCAGACGCCGTTGCTGGGACCAAGACTGGGTGGTGGAGTTCGACATTCGAGGCCTGTTCGACAATCTCGATCATGGCCTCCTGATGAAGGCTCTGCGCAAGCACTGTCAGGAGCCCTGGATCTTGCTCTACGTCGAGCGTTGGCTGAAAGCGCCGATGCAAAACGCGGAAGGGCAGCTTCAGGCGCGCGACAAGGGCACGCCGCAAGGCGGCGTCGTGTCGCCGATCCTGGCCAATCTGTTCCTGCACTACGCGTTTGATCTCTGGGTGACGCGGCATTTGCCTGGCGTCCGGTTCGCCCGGTACGCCGATGACGCCGTGCTTCACTGCAAGAGCCGACGCCAGGCGGAATACGTGCTTGACCGCATCCGGGAGCGGTTCCAAGCCTGCAATCTCGAACTGCATCCGGGCAAGACGCGGATCGTGTATTGCAAGGACATCAATCGGACCGAAGCGAATCCCGACATCCAGTTCACCTTTCTCGGCTACACGTTCCGCCCCCGCAAGGCGATGGACAAGTACGACCGCGTCTACGTGAACTTCTCACCGGCGGTCAGCCGCGACGCCCTCAAGGCGATGCGGCAGACAATCCGGGGTTGGCGGGTCCAACTGAAGAACGACAAGAGCGTGGCCGATCTCTCGGCCATGCTTGGCCCGATCCTGAGGGGATGGCAGCAATATTACGGCCATTTCCACGGCTCGGCGCTCAAGTCGGTCTGGCGACGCGTGAACCAAGCTCTGGTCGGATGGCTGATGCGCAAGCACAAGAAGCTGGCGGGCCATAAAACACGCGCCGCCGAAACGCTCAAACGGCTGGCCCAACGTCAGCCACGCGCATTCGTCCATTGGTCGATGGGGTATCAGTCGTAGGATGGATGATGGGAGCCGGATGAGCTGAGAGGTTCACGTCCGGTTCTGCGAGGGGCCGAAGGCGAAACTCCTTCGGCCTACTCACCCCTACGTCTCGACCTGGGCCGGCTTCGTCTATGTCGCCTTCGTCATCGACGCTTATGCGCGGCGGATCGTCGGCTGGCGAGCCAGCAGGACAGCGCATGCGGACTTCGTCCTGGACGCCCTCGAACAGGCGCTCCATGACCGAAGGCCGGCCAGCCGCGGCGGCCTCGTTCATCTGGCGCTGGCGGCTTCAGGGCTCGATCAGATGACCGTCGTTCACCGGCCACGCCTGCTGTCGGATAACGGAGCGTCATACGTCGCGGAGGATCTCGCGCAATGGCTGGATCAGCAGAAAATGGAGCATGTCCGCGGAGCGCCTTTCCATCCGCAGACCCAGGGCAAGATCGAGCGCTGGCATCAGACGCTCAAGAACCGCATCCTGCTCGAGCATTACGACCTGCCCGGCGATCTCGAACGCCAGGTCGCGGCCTTCGTCGAGCACTACAACCATGCCCGCTATCACGAGAGCCTCGGCAATCTCACTCCGGCTGACGTCTACTTCGGACGCGCTGAGGCCGTCCTCCTCGAACGCGAAAGGATCAAGCGCCAGACAATCGCAAACCGTCGCTTGCAGCACCACCTGCATGCCGCATAATCTCAATCACAGATGATCCAGAGCCTCCCTTCCGAAAGCAAGCAAACTGCCTCAAATCATCTGACGACGGACACCTCGCCGATCCCGCGCCTTCGTCAAACGGGACTTGAAGACCTTGCGCTATGTGATCGAAAACGACGACGGCGTCCTGCACATCGCCAGCGAGCGGTAATTGCGGCTGGTCATGCCTAAAGCCCCCGGCGGGGCTTGAGGGAAAAGCCCGGTGCGATGTAGTGGTTTAAACGTTAAGTTAAATATCTTGGCGCTCGATTTTACCGCACCAGCGGCAACCATCCGTCTGTTCCCCGGGCTCTCGCCAACCTAATCCGGGTCCAGTCATTGGATTTTCGGTAGACCGACAAGCGTGTCAATTCAACGACACTTGCGGCGATCGGCCTTCGACCGCTGCAGCCCTGGCCCTTGAACGCCGCGGTTCGTCCGCTCGACTGAAGCTCCCCCTGCCGCCCTCAAGGCGTGGCTTAGGCCCGGCCGTCGATCATTCAGCCGCCGCCCCTGCCGCCGCCCGCTCCAAGGCCTCCTGAGGGCGTCTGTGGCCGCTTGCCGCTGAACGGCTGAGCGCCGAAGGCGCCGGGCCCCCTAGCGGCAGACGGCCGGGCGCCGATGCCAACGAGCGGCCGGGAGGATCGCCTGTCGCCGAGCGACTGAGTTCGAACCGATGCCGAACGATGGGGACGCTCGCAAGCCGCCAAGGGGCGGAGCCAGCGCATGGGGCGGAACCCGACCAAACAGTTCTCGTTCGATCAGCATTCGCTTCTCGGCGTCGCGATCGGGCGACTGTCCATCCGGCGTCCTGCTCTCTGTCGGATCAACGCCCTCGAGCGCCGGCTGGACGCCTCCGAAGCGGGAGCCGCTGAACAGCCGAGCGCCGACGGCGCCTGGCCCCCTACCGCCAAACGGCTGCGAGCCGATGCCAAGAAGCGGCCGGAAGGTCGGATCAACGCCCTTGAGCGGCGGCTGTGGGCCTCCGAAGCGAGGCTGGACGCCGGCGGTTGTCGACCGACCCCCTTCAAGAGGGGCCCTGATCCCCTCAGGCCAGGGCCGGCCGCCGTCAAGCGGCGGTCGGGCGCCGTCGATCCGCCATGCTTGCGGTAGCGCCACCGCACGGGGCGCCACAACAGGAGGCAGGCCCGTCCAGCGTCCGCCGAAACCAGGACGGGCGTTCGCCGCCGGCGTTCCGCCCCCAAACTTGGCGCTTACCGCCGCGTCGCGGTAGGGAACGTTGCCCCTGTGACCGGGGTCATGCCGCCACTCCTCGACCAGCGCGTGGTCGCGGTCCCTCTCTCGGTCCCGATCCCTGTCGAACAGCGCCAGTCGCTTGCGGTCGATTTCGATATGCCGCGTGCGAAAGTTCAATACGAACGGCGCGATGATCGGGCCAGTGATCCAACCGCACCCACCCATAGTCACGCCAGCGAAGGCGGGAAAAAACGCTGGATAATTGGGGTAGGGCCAAGGACCGTAGGCGAATGAGGGATCGCAAATCGGCACATAGGCCGCCTCTGGGCTCGGCGCCTCGATGGTAATCGACTCTTCGATACGTGTGGGCTCCTGTTCCGTGCGAACGACCTCTTGCGACGTCGTGACCAGCCTGCCGGCCGATTGAGCCCTATGGCGAAGCCGCTGGACGGCGTCCATAACGGCGGCCGGATCGGCGAGGTACGCTTCGCCAAGCTGCTCGGTCCATTCGAGGTTGGCGTCCAGCATGCGCAGGATACGCGGGAAGGGCGCGAGCGCCTTGACGCTAGGGTCCCATGATTTCTGTTGCAGCGCGGCGAACAGCCGGTCGCCCTTGAGCGCGGTGTTCTGAGGGTCTTGCACCCAGCGCGCGGCCTCAACGACGTCAAGCGGATAGGTCGCAGCCACGAGGACGTCGGCCAGCAAATCGTCGGAATAGAGCGCGATTGGCGCGAGCATCTGCCCGAGACGAGCTGGCGAGAGCTGCGCAGCCGGCTTGCTCTGTGGCGCTGTCGGGCTTGCAGCCTCCGGCGCCGTGGGACTCTCGGCCTGCGGCGCGGGCGCTGGGGGCGTCGGCCAGGAAGGTGACTGCGCGCTCGCCATCGTCGTCAGGATTGTGGCTAGAGCGGCGCCTCCAATGGCGCGCCTCAATGTCTTCGTGGTGATCCTCATTCTGCTTCGCTCACGGCGCAATGGCTCAAACGGGCGCACATGAAAGAACACCTGAGCAGGCTGCCGTATTCTACGGCGCTCCTGGAGCCGAGGGCCTTGTTCTCGCGCTCTCGGAATTTCGCCCGTCTTCACGGGATAAACGAAGCGCTCGGTTGATTGATCCGCCCCATTGATGGAAACCCGGCAACGTGATCTTGCACCTAACCAGCCGGCAAACGCCACCAATGAAAGCTTGCACGCATTTTGGGATGGTCTGCTTGGCGATCGCCTCACGCCTGATCAAGCGACCAGCATGGCGGCGGCATTGCCACAAGCCGATCCGGCGGATGGGGCAAGCCGACGCAGTCGGTCGACGCGAACATCAACTGGACCGATTCGATCCCTCTCGTCGAAAAGAGGCGATGCTCGCTGTACTCCAGGCGGTCAAGGCGGCACGGGCGGCTGACGACGAGAAGGGCGCGACGCTGCAATGGCTGCGGCGCTGAAGGAGGGGTTCGACGATTTCGTCTCGATGCCGACCTATCCGGCGTTCGTCGACCTGTTCTACGCCCGCTCCGGATTTGCGATCGTCTCCTTCCCTTCGTTGCGCAACTCGCTGCACGTTGTCTTTCCGCTCGCCGCGGGCTTCGCGCTGGTAGGGCCTTTCGTCGCGATCGGACTCTATGAGATGAGCCGCAGGCGGTGTCGCTTGGGAGGGCGGCGATAATGTCAACGAATGCATCCGCGGTGCGGTTCTCTTTTTTGTTCTGAAGTGGCGCGCCCGACAGGATTCGAACCTGTGGCCTCTGCCTTCGGAGGGCAGCGGCGTGGCCCGACCGCTGCTTGCGCGATGTCGTTAACCTCGCGTCCCGACAGCGAAGAAAGGACTGGCATTCGGTTCGAAAAGGAGCGTGTGTGTGGATATTCCGGCGGTGCGAAGGCGCTGCCCGGCAGACCCTTAGCCCCGGCGATCGCGCCGACCCGGGGCTCGCGTCGGTGAGGGGCCTGGATTGGCTAGGCCCCAATCGAAGACGCGAAGGGTGCATCCATGTCCATCAAACTTACCGATACGCAGCTCGTTCTGCTGGGCGCCGCAGCCCAGCGCAAGGACCTCTTTCTCGTCGCCCCGCCGACGCTCAAGGGCGCCACCGCGCAGAAAGTCGCGAGTAAGCTGATCTCTCTTGGCTTTATAAAAGAGGTCAAGGCCAAGGCCAGTGATCCGATCTGGCGACAGGACGAGGGGGCGTCCTATGCGCTCAAGCTCACCGCCGCGGGCGCCAAAGCGATCGCGGTCGGTGACGCCGCCGAGCCTGAGGATGCGGGCGAGGAGGGCGCCGCGCTCGCGAAGCATGATCAGGCAGCCATCCTGTCTAAGTTGGACGCCAAGGACGCTCGACCCGCAGAAGCGATGGAGCCTGGTCCTGCAGGCCCGTCTGCTCCCCGCGGCGGCTCGAAGCTGGCTCGTGTTATTGCGCTGCTTGAGCGCGATCATGGCGCGACCATCGAGGAATTGATCGCGGCGACGGGCTGGCTCGCCCACACGACCCGCGCCGCGCTGACCGGCCTGCGCAAGCGCGGCTATGCAGTCGCGATCGATCGATCAGACGATAAGCGGGGATCGTTCTACCGCATCCTGGCAGGTGAGACCGGCATTGTTGAAGGGCCGGCAAACTCCGAGACGGCGCGCGGGAAGGAGCAGGGTCGGTCGGAGCCGCAAGCCCATCAAGCGGCCTGATGGCTAGGCGCCGACCACCGCGCGGCGTCGAGCGAAGGTCTGCTTCGCCCACCGCGACCCGAGAGCGTCCTGCCCCTCGACGACATGATCGCGGCGTTGGTCGAGCTCGACGCGAACGGACTTTGCCTGCAATGGCGCAACCACTTGGGCGGGACCCCTCCCGCCCATTTGCCGCGTTGGCTGCTCATGAAGATCCTAGCCTATCGCATCCAGGCTACGGCGTTCGGCGGGTTCGACAAAGAGACGCTGCGCGTCCTGCGCCAACCGAAGGGTCGGAGGCTCGGATCATCGGACTTGCATCCTTTCGAAGCGCGGATTGCGACAACGCGGGAAGGGACCAAGCTGAAGGCCGGGGCTCTGATCGCCCGCGAGTGGAATGGCAGGATCGAGCGTGTGATGATCCTCGATAAGGGCTTCGCCTGGAACGGCGAGACCTATGGCAGCCTGTCGCAAGTCGCCAAGGCGATGACAGGCACAAGCTGGAACGGCCATCGCTTCTTCGGCTTGCGAACGGCCGGGTCGGACCGATCCGCGATGGTCCATCGCAGGTCAGGGGACTGCGACACCGCTGCGTCCGGCGCCGCATCGACGCCGATCAAAGACGGCGGAGCCGCGTTCGCCCGACGACCTAGCCGGCAGGCGGCGTCGCCATGAGATCGCAGAGAGGCAAAACGATACTGCGCTGCGCCGTCTACACCCGCGTCTCGACCGAGCATGGCCTGGAGCAGGAGTTCAACTCGCTCGACAATCAAAGGGAGGCATCGGAAGCCTACGTCAAGAGCCAAGCCCATGAAGGCTGGAGGCTGATCCGCACCCCACTACGACGACGGCGGCTACTCCGGCGGCTCGATGGACAGGCCAGCGTTGCAGAGGCTCCTTGATGATGTTCGCGCTCGACGGATTGACGTCATCGTTGTCTACAAGGTCGACCGGCTGACCCGCTCGCTCGCCGACTTTGCCAAGCTGGTCGAACTCTTCGACGCGCATCAGGTGTCGTTCGTCTCGGTCACCCAGGCGTTCAACACGACGACCAGCATGGGACGATTGACTCTGAACGTCCTTTTATCCTTCGCCCAGTTCGAGCGCGAGGTCACTGGCGAGCGGATCCGGGACAAGATCGCCGCCTCGAAGAGGAAGGGCATCTGGATGGGAGGCGTCGTTCCCCTCGGCTATCGGGTCGAGAACCGGGCCCTCCATGTTGTCGAGGAGCATGCCGCCTTCGTCCGGGATCTCTTTCGGCGTTATCTCGAGATCGGCAGCGTCGTCAGGCTCAAGGTCATCCTCGACCAGGAGGACGCCCGGTCGCCATTACGGACCGACGGGACGGGCAAGGCCATAGGCGGCGGGTTGATCAGTCGGGGCCATCTCTACAAGATCCTATCGAACCCGATCTACCTTGGGCGGTTGACCCACAAGGGCCAAGCCCACGATGGTCTTCACGATCCGATCGTTGATCAGGAGACATGGGACCGGGTCCAGCTTTTGCTTGCGGAGCATGCTCAGCGCACGGCCTGCAATTGCCAGAACTCAGACGCGCTCCTTGCCGGCAAGCTGTTCGATGACCGCGGCAACCGGATGAGCCCGAGCCACGCGGCCAAGGACGGACGGCAGTGGCGCTACTATGTCTCGCAGGCCGTCCTGCAAGGTCGCAAACACGAGGCGGGATCCGTCGCCCGGGCGCCGGCGCTGGAGATCGAGCGACGGGTCACAGAAGCAGCGCGCGCGGCCTCGTCCGCCTCCAAGGGGCAGGATTGGCAGGCACTGCATCAGCCGAAGGCGAGCGGCCACGGCGCGTCAACCGATTCTCCGGCAATGCGCCCGAGCGACTACGATGCAACCCTACGCGCCGCCATCGAGCGTGTCGTCATCTCTCGAACGACAATCGAGATCGAGCTAGCCGAGGGGATGGCAAGCGACGATCAAACTCGCGTCCTGATCATCCCTTGGACGCCGCCGTCGCCCCACCGGCGCCGTGAGATCATCCAAGGCGAGGGCGACAGCCCCTCCGCCACGCGTCCGATGCGAACCGAAGCGCGTGCGCTCGTCATCGACGCGCTTCGCGACGCTGATCGTTGGCTCGACGAACTGACCACCAGTCCCCACCAAACCATCGAATCGCTCGCCGCCCGCGAAGGCAAAACTGAACGTTGGATCCGCCGAACCATCTCCCTCACTTTCCTTTCGCCCTCTCTCGTCAAAGCGGCGATCGACGGTCGACTGCCTCGCGGCTTTGGGGTCAAGCGCCTGATGGACCTTCCAATAGCGTGGCCAAACCAATGGTCGGCGTTGGGGCTAAGAGCGCCCGTCGCCCCCTGATTGCAATCCGAACCTTTCGCGATCTCATTGGGACGAGCACCCTGCCAAGAAGAGGTTTGCTCAGCATGCGGTCGCCGCCGCGTAGTCGGGAACCCAAAATTCGGCGTCGGAGACTCATTTCCGTGTTCGCCGGCCAAGGCCCGTCGTCCCAGCAGAATAGACCCCGCAGACCATTAGCTTCCGCGCTAACGCATTAAATAGTCGGGGGATTGTGGGCGTCGGGAACCCAGCGCGGTTCGCGCCGACTCCCTGGTGGAGCTGAGGGGATTCGAACCCCTGACCTCTGCAGTGCGATTGCAGCGCTCTCCCAACTGAGCTACAGCCCCGACGCGCGGGTGTTTACGTGCGCGTCCGATCTGTGTCAACGAGGTCGGCGCAGGGGGTCTGGGCTTCTCCGCTTCTAAGAGCGCCCTCTCAAAGCTTGGGAGAATTTATGCGCGCGATCCTCGACATCGTGATGGTCGTCCTCAATCTCTACACTTGGGTCATCATCGCAGGCGCGATCCTCTCCTGGCTGATCGCATTCGGCGTCGTCAATATCCGCAACGATTTCGTGCGCTCGATCTGGAACCTGTTCCTGGCGCTGACGGAGCCCTTCCTGCGTCCGATCCGCAATTTTCTGCCCAATACCGGCGGCGTCGACATTTCGCCGATCATTCTTCTGCTTGCCGTCATGCTGGTCGAGCGGATCATCATCTACTACGTCTACCCTTACGTCTTCTGACCGTCGGATGCCCGCTCCTCCAGCGTCCAAGACCGCCGCAGGCCGGTTCTTCGAAGACTTTCGCCTGGGGCAGACGATCTGTCACCCGACGCCGCGCACGCTCACGAGCGGCGACGCCTCGCTTTATTCGGCACTGACCGGCGGCCGCTTCGCGCCGCAAAGCGCGGAAACCTTCGCGCGCGCCATCGGCTACCCTCAAAGCCCAGTCGACGATCTGCTCGCCTTCCATGTCGTGTTCGGCAAGACCGTGTCCGACGTATCGCTCAACGCCGTGGCCAACCTCGGCTACGCCGATTGCCGGTTCCTGAAGCCGGTTTTTTCCGGCGACACGCTCTCCGCCGTTTCCCAAGTGATCGGACTGAAGGAGAACTCGAACCGGCAGAGCGGCGTCGTCCATGTACGCTCCCAAGGGTTCAATCAGCGCGGCGAGACGGTCATCGACTATGTCCGCTGGGTGATGGTCAGAAAGCGCGACCCGGCCGCGCCTGCGCCTGAGGCCCACGTTCCCAAGCTCCCCGAGGCGGTCGGCGTGGCGAATCTGGGCGCGGCCTGCCCGCCCATCGATCGCGCGGCGTTCGACGAGGGGCTCAGCGGCTCGCCTCATCGGTTCGAGGATTATCGCGCCGGCGAGCGGATCGATCATGTCGACGGCGTCACCGTCGAAGAGGCCGAGCATCAGACGGCGACCCGGCTCTATCAGAACGCGGCGAGAGTGCATTTCAACCAGTTCAGCGAAGGGCAGGGGCGCTTCGGACGGCGGCTGGTCTATGGCGGGCACGTCATCTCGCTCGCTCGCGCCTTGAGTTTCAACGGCCTCGCCAACGCCTTCCATATCGCGGCGATCAACGGCGGCCGGCATGTCGCGCCGCTCTTCGCCGGCGACACTTTGTTCGCCTGGAGCGAAGTCATCGAGACCGCGGCGCTGCCTCACCGCGACGACGTCGGCGGCTTGAGGCTGCGCACAGTCGCGACCAAGAACCACCCTTGCGCCGACTTTCCCTGGCGCGAGGACGAGGGTTACGAGCCCCATGTCGTGCTCGAGCTCGACTATTGGGCGCTTGCGCCGCGACGGATCTGAGCGCCATGCGATTGCCCGCGGACGCCGTGCTCATCATTGTAGAGGCGCAAGAGTCGATCGATCCGCGCCCTGTCGCGGGCCACGCGTCTGCGGCCGACGAGAACATCGCGGCGCTTGTCGCCGCCTGGCGGGCCGAGGGCCTGCCGCTGGCCCATGTCGACCGGCGCCCACCCGCCTTGTCTCACGCACCGCCCGATGGCGAGATCCTCGTCGCCGGCGACGCGACCAGCGCCTTCGTCGGCACGGCGCTCGAAGCCGGCCTGGACGAACTCGGGGCGACCACGCTCGTCATCTGCGGAGCGCTCGCGACCCAAGCGCTCGAAGCGTCGGCGCGGCACGCCGCCGACCTCGGCTACCAGGTGTTTGTCGTCGCCGATGCGTGCCGGGCGGCTGACGCCCTCGATTTCAATGGCCGGCTGTGGCCGGCTGAAGACGTGCGGGCGCTGGCGCTGGCGCGTCTCAGCGAGGCCGCCGCCATCGTCGACGCCGCGACGGCGCTTCGGGCCGCGGCGACGGCCAAGGCGCGCCAGCGCCGAGCGGCGGGAAAGGCCTGACGGCGCGGATCATTGGAGTCGCCAACAATGGCGAGGGGACTGGCTCCAGCGCCGTCTCCGGCAAGCGCGCACAAGTTGACGTGCATGGGTGATTTGAAGGCCTTAGGCGCCATTTTCTGTCACTCAGTAACTGGCTAGCTGGACTCCGGGACCTCGTCCTGAGGCGCCGCGAAGCGGCCTCGAAGGACGCTCAAGGAGGCGCCAATCTGGATCATCCTTCGAGACGCCGCGCTTTGCGCGGCCCTTGAGGCATGAGGTCCCTGGAGTTCGACAACATTCCGAACGGCCGCCTTGGGAGTTACGACACTCAAGAACTTTTTTCCGGGCTCTTATTGCGCTGCACACGCGATCAGTCTCGAGCGCCGAGGCCGTCGCCGTAGAAGCACAGCGCAGCTTCGACACAAGGACGGTCACGCGATCGTTACCTGTCCTTTCGGCTGGGGCTTCGAATAAATCCGCGCCCTTGGTGTTCACCGCCCGGACGAATGAGGGCGGACGGCGGCTTTGTCGCCGGGGAATTGTGGACAGTCCGGAACGGACCGGGTCGCGGGGTTCGCTCTCACGCCAAAATCGCAGAGGAGCGCTCGCCAATGTCGAGATCATTTCAAGCTGTCCTATTGACCGCGGTCGCCGCCGGCGCGCTCAGCGCAGGCGCCGGAACGGCCCGAGCGGCCACCTATTTGCAGACCGATCTGGTTTCGGATCTCTCCGCACTCGGCGCCAAAATCACCGATCCCAGCCTGAAGAACCCGTGGGGCCTGTCGTTCCTTCCCGGCAGCCCGATCTGGGTCTCGGATCAGGGAAGCCAGATTACGGCACTTTATAATGTGACCGGCGGCCTGAACGTGGCGAAAAACGCGGGTCTCCCCTCGGTCGCCATTCCGCCGGCCGGCGCCGCCGGTCCGACCGGCCAAGTCGCCAACGGCGGCTCTGGGTTCGGCGTCACCGGAACTGGCAGTTCCGCTCTCTTCATTTTCGCCAACTTGAACGGGTCGATTTCCGCCTGGAACGGCTCCGCGGGGACGACGGCGGTCACCGAACGGACGACCCCAGGAGCTACCTACACCGGGCTCGCCATTAATTCGACCAACAGTCTGCTCTATGCCGCCAACGACGCGGGAACCGGCAGCATCGACGTCTTCAACAGTTCCTTTGCGCCAGCAACAAACCTCCCCGCCGGAGCCTTTGCGACTCCGGCGGCGATCAAGACGGCAGGGCTCGTGCCGTTTAACGTCAAGGACATCAACGGCGCCGTTTATGTCACCTATGCGCCGTCCGGTCACATCGGCTCAGACAGACGCCGCCAAAGGAATGGGGGCGTTGGCGGTCTTCAGCGAGGACGGGACGCTTAAGAGCAGTTCGTTTGTCGCCGATGAGCTCGCTTCGCCCTGGGGCCTCGCGCTTGCGCCCAGCAATTGGGGTCAGTTCGGCGGCGACCTGCTGGTTGGCAATTTCGCTTTCGGCGACAGCGTCATCGACGCCCTCAACCCCACGACGTGGGCGGTCGAGGGCACGATCGCGATCGACGACGGCGGCCAATCCCCGGGCGGCCTCTGGTCGCTGGCTTTCGGCGGCGAGGGCAATGACGGAAACCCGGAGACGTTGTTCATTACCGACGGTCTCAACCGCGAAGCGGATGGCCTCCTGGCGTCGATCACCACCGTTCCTGAACCGTCGACCTGGGCAATGTTGCTGGTCGGGTTTGGCGGACTTGCGCTCTTCGCCGCGCGCCGCCGCCGCCCGGCGCTGGCCGTCGGCTGAGCGGAAGTCCGGGAGAGAACCGCCCGAAATCGGGAGGTTCTTTCCTGCTGATCGCCGCGAAACCGCGACGGGGCGCTCGACGTAAATAGGAAAGCTGCGCCGGAGCGTCCTTCAGCTGGGCGGGCTCGCGCGTGCGAATTGGAGACCGCCTCATGTCAACCCCTGAACGGGACCGTCGCGCCGCGATTGCGGCCTGCGGCGCGTTTGCGTTTTTCGCTGCGATGGGGAGCAGGGCCGCGCGGGCGCAGTCGGGCCTTCCGGTGCGCAACATCCGGGTCGACGTTGCGCCGCTGCGGGCCAACGCCGGCGACCCGACGGCGGCTTGGGTCGAGCGCGAGCTGCCCCGCAGTCTTGCCCGGGCGCTGGCTGGCCGCCTAACGTCCAGAGGCGGAACGCTGACGGTGAGGATCGACTATCTTACGCTGGGATCGAACACCGGGGCCACCGTTCACGGCGGCTCATCGCCGGATTCCATCCAGGGCGTGGCGATGCTCGGCGCCGTTCAATGGCCGGTGCGGGCGACCACCAGCTACGCGGCGTCGCCGATCGACCAGACGATGGTCGAGCAATCCAACCATTATCGGGTCGCGCAGGTGTGCGAGGCGCTGGCGTTCTGGATCGCCCGGGACCTCTCCTAGACCTCGCGAGACTGGCGGTTTCGGCGCAAAACTGCGGAGGTTTCGGAGAGTAGAGGGCCGGACTTGCCGACTGTGCGCGTCGGACGGGCGCGAATCCTAACGGAGATTACGTCATGTCATATCGGATTGCTCGTCGCGCCGTGATTGCAGGATGCTGCGCGTTTGCCCTTCTCACGGCGATGGTGGGCGGGGCGGCGGCGCAGTCGCGCCCCGCGGTCGGCGCGATCAGGGTCGATGTCGCGCCCTTGCGCGCCAACGCCGGCGACCC
The DNA here is from genome assembly GCA_963764955.1 of uncultured Alphaproteobacteria bacterium. Lineage (GTDB taxonomy): Bacteria > Pseudomonadota > Alphaproteobacteria > Rhizobiales > Beijerinckiaceae > Roseiarcus. The sequence goes on from CAVXVE010000040.1 coordinate 28,700, forward strand.
GACGGCAGCCTGGGTCGGCGAGGAGCTGCCGCGCCGGCTCGCTCAGGCGCTGTCTGGCCGTATGGCGCTGAAGGGCGCCACGCTCCTCGTGCGGGTCGACGCCCTCACGCTTGGGCCGAACAAGGACGGCCGCGCCTGGGACAACATCAGCGGAGTCGTGGCGGTAGGGGGCGTCGAGCGGCCAGTGCGGGCGACGTCGAGATATTGGGCGTCGGCGATCGATCCCGCGACAATCGCGCAATCCAATCACCTCCGTGTTTCGGCGGCCGCGCAGGCGCTGGCGTTCTGGATCGCGCGAGATTTTTGACTCAAGCCAGCAGGTCGCCTACTCCGCCGCTTGCGCTGGCTCCCACGCGCGTTCCTCGTGTTCGCGCTCCTCGCGCTTCGGCGCAGGCGGCTTGCCTTTGTTCGATCCCGAAAGCCATCGCGACAGGCGATCGAGATAGAGGTAAATGACCGGCGTCGTGAACAGGGTCAGCGCCTGGCTGACGATGAGCCCGCCGACCATCGTAAAGCCGAGCGGCTGGCGCATCTCGGAGCCCGTGCCGTGACTGAGCATCAAGGGCACGCCGCCAAGCAAAGCGGCCATGGTCGTCATCATGATCGGACGAAAGCGCAACAGCGCCGCCTTGCGGATCGCCTCGGTCGGCGTGAGGCCTTCCTCACGCTCGGCGGAGATGGCGAAATCGACCATCATGATGCCGTTCTTCTTCACGATGCCGATGAGCAGGATCGTGCCGATGAGGGCGACGAGGCTGAATTCGTAGCCGAACAGCATGAGCGTAGCGAGCGCGCCGAGCCCCGCCGAGGGCAGCGTCGACAGGATGGTCAGCGGGTGAATGAAGCTCTCATAGAGCACGCCCAGGATCAAGTAGACGCAAATGAGCGCAGCGAGGATGAGCAGCGGCACGCTGGTCAGCGAATCCTGGAACGCCTGCGCGTTGCCCTGGAACGTCGTCGTCAGACCCTGGGGCAGTTGCAGCGCCCGCATCGCGCGCTGGACCGCCTCGGTCGCCGGGCCGAGCGCCACCCCTTGCGCGAGGTTGAAGCTGATGGTGATCGCCGGGAACTGTCCCTGGTGGCTGATCGACAGCGGCGCGACCGGCGCCGTCGTCCATTTCGCGAACGCGCTCATCGGCACCATCTGATTGGTGGTTGGCGACCGGATGTAAATCTTGTCGAGCGTCGCCGGATCGCCCAGGAGCTGCGGCAGGACCTCGAGGATCACATAATAAGTGTTCACCTGGGTGAAATATTGCGTCACCTGCCGCTGGCCGAAAGCGTCGTAGAGCGTATCGTCAATGAGCTGCGGCTGGATGCCGTAGCGCGAGGCCATGTCACGGTCGATCTTGAGGGTGAGCGTCGTGCCGGAGCTCTGCTGATCGGTCGCGACGTCGCGCAATTCCGGCAGCGATTGCATTTTCTCGAGGATCTTGTCCGCCCACGCGCTGAGCTCCTCGAAATTGGCGTCCTGCAGCGTGTACTGGAACTGAGTCTTGGCGAAGCGCGCGCCGACCGTCACGTCCTGCGCCGCCTGCAGGTAAACGCGCATGCCCGCCACCTGGGCGAGCTTCGGACGCAACCGGGCGATCACCTGGAACGCGTCGACGTCGCGCTCGTCGCGCAGCTTTAGCGTGATGAACATGCGGCCGTTGTTCTGCGCCGAATTGCCGACGCCGGACCCAAGTCCCATCGCCATGGTGTCGACGGCCGGATCGGCCATGACGATCCGCCCGACTTCCTGCTGCAGGCGATACATGTCGTGGAACGAGACGTCCTGACCCGCCTCAGTCGTACCGAACAGAATGCCCGTGTCCTGCTGCGGAAAGAAGCCTTTGGGTATGACGACGAACAGATAGCCGGTGGCGATCACCGTGCCGATGAAGGTGATCAGCGTGGCGAAGCGGTGGCGCAGCACAAAATCGACGCCCCGCTCGTAGCCGTTGGCGAGCGCCACGAAACCCTTCTCGCTGAGTTTATAGAGCCGACCGTGCCGTTCCTGATCGTGGCTCTTGAGAAAACGCGACGCCATCATCGGAGTGAGCGTGAGCGAGACGCACGCCGAGACGAAGATCGTCATTGCGATGGTGACCGAGAATTCGCGGAACAGGCGCCCGATAATTCCGCTCATCATCAGGAGCGGAATGAGCACCGCGACCAGCGAGACGGAGATCGAGATGATGGTGAAGCCGATCTCCGCCGAGCCTTTGAGCGCCGCCTGGAACGGCTGTTCCCCTTCTTCGATGTGGCGGGTGATGTTCTCGAGCATGACGATCGCGTCGTCGACGACGAAGCCGACGGAGATCGTGAAGGCCATGAGCGAGAGATTGTCCAGGCTGTAGCCGGCGACCCACATCAGCGCACAGGCGCCCAAGAGCGCCAGCGGCACAGTGACGCTCGGGATGATCGTGGCCCAGAGATTGCGCAGAAAGACGAAAATCACCATCACCACGAGCGCAATGGTGAGCGCGAGGGTGAACTCGACGTCGTGCACGGAGGCGCGGATGGTGGTAGTTCGGTCGGAGAGAATGCTGACATGAATGGTCGGCGGGATCGAAGCCTGCAGGGTCGCCAGCGTCCCCTTGATCGCATCGACCGTGCTGATGACGTTGGCGCCGGGGATCTTGAACACGACGAGAAAGACGCTCGGCTTGCCGTTGCTCCAGGCGGCCTGCGTCGAGTCCTGCGGTCCCGCCACCGCCCGGCCGATGTCGCGCACCCGCACCGGCGCCCCGTTGCGATAAGCGACAATGACGTCGTTCCAGTCCTTGGCCTTGGTCAGCTGGTCGTTGTCCTGGATGGTGAAGGTCTGCTTCGGACCGATGAGCGCGCCCTTGGGCGTGTCCACGGTCGCAATGCCGATCTGCGCCCGCACGTCCTCGAGCTGCATCCCCTTCTCGACGAGCTTCGCCGGATCGACCTGAATGCGTATGGCGGGCGTCTGCTGGCCGCCGACGCGCACGAGAGACACGCCGGAGATCTGGCTCAAGTGCTGGGCGAGGATGTTTTCGGCGGCGTCGTCGACGTCGATAACCGGGGCGACGTCTGACTGAACCGACAGGATGAGGATGGGCGTGTCCGACGGGTTGACCTTGCGATAGGTCGGCGGACTCGGCAGATCTTTCGGCAGTTGTCCCGCGGCGGCGTTGATCGCGGCCTGGATGTCGTTGGCGGCGGCGTCGATGTTGCGGTTGAGATCGAACTGGACGGTGATCGCGGTCGCGCCGAGCGAACTCGTCGACGTCATCTGGGACACGCCCGGGATTTGCGCGATCTGGCGCTCGAGGGGCTGCGCGACCGAAGTCGCCATCGTGTCAGGGGAGGCGCCAGGGAGCGACGCCGAGACGGTGATGGTGGGAAAGTCGACCTGCGGCAACGGCGCGACCGGCAGCGACGGGAAGGCGACCAGGCCGACCAGGAACACCGCAACCATGATGAGCGTGGTTGCGATCGGGCGATGAATGAAAGGCGCGGAAAGGCCTTTGTACATGGGCTTAAGTTCCGCTTCCCGTGTCGATTGAGACAATCGACCCGGGTTGGAGCAGGAACTGGCCCGACGTCACCACGCGGTCGCCCTCCTTAAGGCCGTCTGAGATGACCGACGTAACCGTGTCCTGGTGCGCGATCTTAACCTGGCGCACCTGGGCGCGGTTCTGATCGTCGATAATGAAGACGTAGAGTCCCTTTGCGCCATGTTGCACCACTTCGCTCGGGACAATCAAGACGCCCTTGTCTACGCCGAGCTGCAGCCCGGTCGTGACCGCCAGCCCCGGCCACAGCGCGTTGTCCGTGTTGTCGAACTCGGCCTTGAGCCGGATCGTCCCGGTGGCGAGTTCAACCTGGTTGTCGCTGATCGACAAGCGCCCGGTCGCGAGCTTGTGGCCCTCCGCGTCCGTCACCGTGACTTGGGGGGAGCCGGAGGCCAGCTCCTCGTTGATCCGTGTCACATATTCCTGTGGCTCGGCGAAGATGACCGAAATCGGCTGCAACTGGGCGATCGAGACGATGCCGGTCTGCTGCCCCGCGTTGACGAGGTTGCCCTCGTCGATGAGGCGGAACCCGGCGCGGCCCGAAATCGGAGCGCGGATGGTCGTATAATCGAGCTGCGTCTTCGCGGCTTCGATCGCCGCGGCGTCCGCGGCGATGGTGGCGGTGAGCTGCAGCACCAGTGCGTTCTGCGTGTCGAGCTGCTGCTTGGTGGCGAAGTCCTGTTTGGCGAGCGTAGAGTAGCGCGTAAGATCGAGCTTCGCGTTGGCGAGGGTGGCGTCGTCCTGCGCTTTCTTGGCCACGGCCTGGTCGAGCGCGGCCTGGAACGGTCTGGCGTCGATCTGGGCCAGAAGGTCGCCCTTCTTGACCATTTGCCCTTCATTAAACGCGATCTTCATGATCTGGCCGTCGACGCGCGCCCGGACGAGGACGGTGTTGTAGGCCTGCACCTGTCCGATGCTCTCAAGGACGACGGGAAAGTCCGCGCGCTTGACCGGCGTCACGGTGACGACGATCGGCGCCGGGCCGGTCGTTTGGGCGGTTTGACCCTTCGAAGGCGCTGACGCGGTCTGAGCGGACGGGGCCCAAATCCTGTCGTGCAGCTCATGGGCAACTCGGCCGGCGGCCGGAAGCCAACGGTCCGCCGCGGCAGGCGCGTAAACGCCGTAAGCGGCGGCCGCGCCGCACGCCGCTACGACAATCCAGGCGAACCCGGCGAGCCTCATAAACGAACGCCTCTCTGCAACTCAACGAAGCGCGCAGACGAACCGCTTTCACGCCCTTATCGGCGCGGGGCGCGCGTGGCGGCGCGCTGCGCCGGACTCCCGGCGCGCAGACGCTTTGCAGGCGCCAGTTCTCGCGGGATTATGCGCCCATAACATTTTTTTCGGCGCGCGGAGCATCATCAACCAAATTTGACCGGCCGCGCTCGGCGCATGACGCGAGCTAAAATGAGACGCTCGGCGGGATGAAAGCCTTAATCGCCGCCGCCGGAACGAAATACTTGGCGATGTCCGTCGTGTGGGCCTGCGCGCCGATTTTCAATGGCCGCCGGGTGATCGAAATCTTGCGGCTCATGATCCCCAACAGGCATAGATCGGCGGCGTCGAACACGCCTGAGCCGGAATTGCCGGTGGTGGCGACATCGGCGATTGCGGTGTCGAACCGACCGCGCAACTCGGCCGGAATCGCCTGCCGAGGCAAGATCCTGGAGGGGGCCGTTCCTTCGGGGATGGCGACAACGACCTTTTCGCCGGCGTATGGCGGACGCTTGCACAGGGGCGTGCGCCGCATCTGCAGACCGACCGGCAGCTTCGTCCCGTCGACCGACAACAGCGTCAGGTCCACGCTCTCCAGGCTGCCTTGCTTGACGAGCGTGGCCGGCAGGTCTTGGCCCGCGATGAGGACATGGGGCTTGGTTTGCGCCACGTCTCCGGCCACGTGCGCGGCCGTCAGGATGAGGCCGTTGCCGAGATAGACGCCATAGCCGGGCCATGGCTGGCGCGGCGTGCGGTTGACGTGCACGGCGAACGCCCTGAGGTCCGCTGGATCCGATTGCGCCCGCCCCTGGGTCGGCGTCAGCGCAACCGAGAGGGCAGCGCAACCAAGGATCACGAGTCTCGTTGGAACCGTCATGGTTCTCCCGTGTCGCACGTCCCCGAGCGATCGCAGGGGGCGCGCGACGAAAGAAAGCAAAGCTAATCCCGCAAGGCGACTGTCAAGCAAATCTCTAGAAACTAACGGAATGGAGCAGCGAGCGGATCGGTTCGGACAGCATCTCCCAGCCGCGGCCCACAAGCGAGGCGTGGCCCATAAGGGAGGAAAAGAGGCGAAACAGGCAAAGAATCTCGATTAACGCAGCAAAAAGGACGTTGAGGAATGTAAATCCTTGGGGAGCGCCCAGTCCGACCTCCTCGCGCATCACATGGTCGTAAGGGATCTTTTGTACATAGGACGACGTTCGTCCGAAGAATGAGAATATCGTGAGGCCAAAGTACTGCAGTCTACCCGAGATAATGAATATGAACGAATACAGCAGTCCAATTGTCGCTATTATAATTTCCGTGTTTCTATCGTGAATATTGTCGAAAACAAACCACGCTGCCGCCAGTATAACCAGTCCGGCGACGATTCGAAACAGGACCACCAGCGCCCTAAACATGGGAATCCCAGTCTGTGTTGATATTGTTTCTTGATCAAACCGCCGGTGGCGACAGGACAATCCCATAGCGCGGCGAACTTTGCTTGTCCAGCCAACAGCATGGGGGAGAAATCATATTGCCGCATCCAAGCGGTTCTGGCGGCGCGGGAATCGAGCGCGATCTGTCGCCGGGGCCCTCACAAGGCCGGCGCGTCTTGTTTTGGACCGAGTTTGGCTTACACTGCACTGCGTCAATCGCGGTGGTCGAGGGCGAGGCGCGGCGTGCGGGCCAGTGTCACGGAAAGCCTTGACTACAACGGAGTAATGGAATTTACCGTTGTCGCTGATTTTAACAACCGAGGACCTGGAACGTGCGAAAGTGAGCGGAGGCGCGTTCCTCAACCAATTGTGAGCCCGCAGATGACGACTGAGAGTCAAATCGCGCCTGAAATCGGCGGCCGGGCTCGGCGGGACGAGCAGCGGGGCGTTCATCGCGCGCCCGAACTCGCTGGCGTCTGCCGATCGCCTATGGGTCGATCGCTTCGTTCGCGCTTTGCGTCGACCTGGCGCTGATCCTGGGGAGCGCTGCGGTCGCCGAGGCGATCTATCACAAGGTCCCAGACACGTTCGAGGGCGAATTTTCTCATACAATCGCGGCCGCCATCTTCGTCGCCATTCTGTTCGTAGCCGTCATGCGGGTGCAAAAGCTTTACAGCCCAACCCGGCTGATGGTGTGGGAAGACCAGGCTCGCAGCGTGCTCGCCGCCTGGTGCGGGGCCTTCCTGATCCTGGCGTCGGGCGTGTTCAGCTGGGGAGTGAGCCACGATCTGTCGCGGGGCGACGTTCTTTTGTTCTGGGCGGTCGGCGTCGTGGCGCTTCTCGGGCACAGGGCGGTATGGAGGTTCGTTCTGCCGAGCGCCCTGGAAAGCGGCGCGCTCAAAGGCCGCACGATCGTCAGCCTGTCATGCGAGGAGGACGTTCCGCCCGAATTCACCGACAATTTGACCCGCCACGGCTATCACGCGGTGGCGCATTTCCATATGCCTGACAACGGACCGGAGGCGGAAGGGGTCATCGAGAGCGTCATCTCGCTCTGCCGCACGTCCGACATTCAAGAGATCATGCTGTTCGTCGATCCCGAGCGCCTGTCGAACGTCCGCTCGGTGGCGCGAGGGCTGAGAGTACTGCCTTTGCCGGTCACGCTGGTTCCGTTCGGAACGCTCGCGCAATTGTTCCAGCGGGCCCGCTACGACATCGGCGACACGGTCGCAATCGAGCTTCAACGCGCCGCGCTGTCGCCGGGGGAGCAGGTGATCAAGCGCGGGATCGACATCGTTCTGTCGGGGATCGGCCTGATTATCCTGTCGCCGATCCTTATCGCCGCCGCGATTGCCGTGCGGCTGGACTCACCCGGTCCGGCGCTGTTCCGGCAGACGCGGCACGGCTTTAACGGGCGCCCGTTCCGGATTTTCAAGTTCCGCACCATGACCGTCATGGAAAACGGCGACGTGGTTCAGCAGGCGAAGAAGAGCGACAAACGGGTGACGAGAGTCGGCCGTTGGCTGCGCCGCTACAGCATTGACGAACTGCCCCAATTGCTCAATGTGTTCCTTGGCGACATGTCGCTGGTGGGTCCGCGGCCGCACGCCTCGGCGCATGAACGCCACTTCACTTCCGTGATCGAGAAATACGCGTTCCGTCACCACGTTAAGTCTGGGATAACGGGCTGGGCGCAGGTTCATGGCGCGCGCGGCGAGACCGATACGCTCGACAAGATGCAGCGACGGGTCGAGCTCGACATTTGGTATATCAACAATTGGAGCATTTGGCTCGATTTCGCGGTCATGATAAGGACCGCTTTAGTTGTCTTCATCGGCGATAACGCACATTGAAGGCGCAGAGGGATCCCGGCTGGCGAAGCGCGCGGCTCCGGGATGCTGGGGGACCCAACAGGACGCAAGAGAAAGCGGGCATGTCGATCGAGTTCGATAAAAACTGAGCCCGTTCGGCCAGCCTCGCTTGCGGCCCGCGCCGAAGGTCGCGGCGCCAACATGGTCTTTGTCGGCGCGCTCGCTGCGTCGTTCTTTGTCGCCTATCTGCCGACCTACCTTAGGCTTGCAAACGGCGCGTGGCGCACCGAGCAGGAGGGGCACGGTCCCCTCATCATGCTGGCCGCGGCCTGGCTGGCCTGGCAGCAGCGCGACCGGCTCCGCGCCATTGAATTCAAGCCGGCGCTCGTCGCCGGCTGGATCATTTTGCTCCTGTCCTTGCTGGTGATGGCGCTCACACGGTCCCAGGACATCCCGATGATCGAAGTGGCGACGCAAATCCCGGTCATCTTGGGATGCCTGTTGCTCATCGGCGGTTGGCCGCTGGCGCGCGTCTTCGCCTTTCCTCTCGCCTTTCTGGTCTTTTCCATACCCCCGCCGACCTGGCTGCTCGACGCGTTCACTGTGCCGCTGAAGGTTTGGATTTCCGATGTTGTTTCAAACGTCCTGTACAATCTCGGCTATCCGGTCGCCCAGAACGGCGCGATGATTATGATCGGTTCCTACGAACTCATGGTCAAAGATGCTTGTTCGGGCATCAATTCGATCTTCGCCCTGTCTGCGATTGGCGTCTTCTACATTCATGAGTTTGTGGGCGACAACCCGATCCGCAAGCTCATCTTGATCCTGTCAATCGTTCCAATAACCGTTGGGGCCAATATCTTCCGGGTCGTGACGCTGGTTCTAGGCGCCTATTACATCGGCGTCGACACGATCGAGGGCTTGTTCCACGACCTTACCGGCATTGCGTTGTTCGTCTTCGCGCTGATCCTGTTCTTCTTCCTCGACCGCGTCCTCATCGCTCTCGAATACGTGATCGGAAAAGCGCGTCGGACCTGGACCGGCGCTCGAACAGCGGTCTGAAATCCGCCGGGCGGAAATCGGCGCTGGCAGGGCGCGCGCCTCGGGAGCGGGTTTCGTAGACAGTGAATGAACCGCCGGGCTTGTGGCCCCAGGCGGTTAGGATTGGAGGCCGGAGCAGCAGGTCTAAGAACGCTCGATCCGACCTGAGAAGCCTTTTTCACATTTAAATCGTAAGTTTGGCGCCTTCCTTTAGGGTTTTCGGTCCATGGCGTGTTGGGGAACGGCTGGACCGGCAATCGCGCTTAGCCGAAAACGGTTGGACCGACAGGCATGCAGACGGTCTACGATTTTGTCACGGTGATATGCTTCATATGCATGGTCCTGACCTATTTCATGTTCACCGAAGGGGGCATGAAAGTCCTCGCGCATTTCATGTTGCCGGCGGTGGCTTTCGCGATCGCCAATCAGCTCGGCAATCATGCCGGAAACAACGTGCCAATGAACGCCTTGGCGGTTATCCTGATCGTCGCCGGAATTGGCTACACCTTCATTATCGTCAGACACAGTCCCTCTTGAGCCGAAGCGAAGCGCGCGCCGCGGGAGGAAGGGAGGCCAGCCTTACGCTCGTCTTGACGCGGACAATCGGATTCGACTGAAAAAAGAGCAAGAAAAGAGCCGTTCTTTCAAGCGCGCTTGCGGCGACGGGGCTTATCCGACGGCAAAGGCGGCCGCAGGTTTGCAATTTAACAGTCGGGTTTAGCCCCTCACAATAGCCGGCCGCTATTGCTCGGGCCTAGCGCATCTCCCCGCGCTGCGACCGAGGCGCCGTATGATCACCGCCGCAGAAATTCAAATGATCCGCAACCTCGATCCCGGCGTTGTTTTGCCGGGCATAGATACAACGGCCGGCAATCCCTACGCCACCTCCACGCTGCTCGACTTCACCAAGATCACCCAGAACTCCAGCGCGCCTTACTTTTACACGCCTTCCAGAAACACGGTGACCATTACGCAGGACAACGCGGTGCTCAGCGGCATCAATTTCGGATCCGCGACCGTGTTGGTCGGCGCCAACAATGTGACGATCAAAGACTGCACCTTCACCGGAACGACCGGCTATTACGCTGTCGAGCAGACTAGTGCTTCCAGCGGGCTTACGGTGGAAAACAGCACCTTCACCGGCGCCAAATCGCCGACTGAGTCCAATGTCTGGATCGGCTCCACTCAGGGCTCCATGACGATCGAGGACAACAGCTTTTTGAATTCGCCAGCCGACGCGATCGACATGCACGCGGGCGTTGTCAGCGGCAACTATTTCTCCGGCGCCGGGTATCTGCCGGGCGCGCATGCCGATGCAATCTGGGTGCCGAGCTCGACCGGAACCACCATCACCAACAATTTGATCGATGGCACGACGAACGCGGACTCTCCCGCCAATGTGAACAGCGATCTTAGGATCACCAATGAAGCGGGCAATACGAGCAACGTGACCGTCTCCGGCAACTATCTGCTCGGCGGCGCGTACACCGTCGAAGCTGGAAGCACAAACACCACATATACGGTCAGCAACGTTTCGATCGCCAACAATTATATCGGATACAGTGTGTTTGGCGCCTATTACCCCCCCACGGCCGGGATCACCGAGACCGGGAACACGACCATCGACTTCACGAACCCCGCCCCTTCGATCCAGGCCCAGGCGGCCTACCAGGCCGCCGGCCTTCCGACGGCGAATGTGGTTTCAGCGACGACGAGCAACGTCTGGGCCATCGCCAGCGGGTCGACTCCGACGACGGTCCTCGGGAATAGCATTGTGGGGGAGGATCTGCAGGGCGGGGCGGGCGAAACGAACTTTGTCGGCGGCGCGGGCGCACAGCATCTGTACGCCGGCAAGGGCGCCAACATTCTCACCTATCTCGCCGTGAGCGATGGCGGCGACACAGTCGCGGGTTTCGATCCGGCCAAGGACGTGATCGACCTCAGCCACATCGACGCCGACCTCACCGCGGCTGGCGTCCAGAACTTCACTTTCATCGGCTCCGGCGCGTTCGACGGCGCCGCCGAAGTGCGCTATCAACTGAACCCGACGGGTAACACCACCACCGTCCAGGCGGCGCTCGCGGGCGACACGTCGGCCGATTTCACCATTACTCTCCAGGGGCTTATTCCGCTCACCGCCGCCAATTTCGCGCTCACCGCGGCTCAGTCCTCGGCCGATTTGGCGGCCGGCGCGGCCTTGACCTACACCAAGGTTCAAACGGCTGCCGGCGCGCCGACCGCATACACATATTCGAACGTGCAGGGCAGACCCTATGCGTCGTACGAATTGTTCTATGGCACGACCATTGCGGCCGACGACCTGAACCTCAGCGCGACCGCGAACAAACTGGTCCTTTACGCTCCCAGTATGACGGTCACGCGGGGCGGCGGCAGCGAAATGCCTGCAGATCGGGACGGCGGCCGCGGATACGCTCAGCTATCATCCATCGAGACCATCGACGCGACCACCAGCGGGAGCGAGCAATTCATCTTCAGCGCCGGCTTCGGCGCCGAAACGATCAACGGCTTCGCGGTTTCGGGCGCAAGTCCGGACACCATCGGTCTCACGGCGTCGTCGTTCTCCTATCTGACCGCGGGCATGTCGGAGGCTGAGGAACTCGCGGCCGTGCTGGCCCACGCCGCCAGCGGCGTGTCCGGCCTGACGATCTCCGACTCGGATGGCGACAGCCTCACCCTCACTGGGGTGACCGCCGCGATGATCGCCGCCAATCCCTCTACGTTCGATTTCACCTGAGCGCCCGCCGATCAGAGGTTGGTCGCCGGCGATTGGGCGCGCACCGCGCGGAGGCGGGAGCCGCGGCGGAACGGCCAGGCGATGAGGAGCGTCGCCGCCCATCCCCCAAAGGCGGCGAGCCCGCCCGCCGCAAGCGCGCCGAGCGACAGAGGCTCGGCGGGTTCGTAGTTGTCGAGCGTGCTGCGCGCGATCTGAGTGATCGAAATTGGTCGCGACCACATAAAGGCGCATCAGCGGACCGGCGGAGTTCATGGCCTCGATCTGCTCGCTGAGACGCCGGTCGCGATCGATCGCCTTGCGCATGTCTTCGCCGCGCTCGCGGGCCAAGGGGTCGTCGTTGCGCTCGAGCCGGCCCAAAGCCTCGACGCGCGTCAGGTTCGCGCGCCCCGCCTCGGCGTCGAACTCGGCCACGATCCGGTTGAGCTCTTCGAGCGCCCCGCCCAGTCGCTGGCGGTATTGTTGGGCGAATTCCGGCCCTTGCGAGCCGATGAGTCCGGCCAGCACGGCGATGGCCAAGGCAAGTCTGCGCGCAAACATTGACGGGGTCCGCCTGCGGGGGAACAGCGGATCATAGCGCGCGCAGCGCGCAATAGGTGAGCTCACGCGCTTCCCCGGAGCGCAGTCCGGCCCCGCGGATTCCGTCCTCACGGGCCGCCGCTGGCGCGGCCCGCGCCGACTTCATGCCCTTTGTTGAAGCTCCGGGACGCCGAGCCTGGCGGCGACCCGGCGCGCCGTCGCTTCGCGCCGCGCAATCAGTTCGGCCACATCCCGGCGCGCCGCCTCCAGGATCTCGGGAGGCGCGGTCTGGGGCGTTCCGCTTTGAAAGGGCGGCTGCGGCGCATAGGCGATGTCGAGCTGGATCCGCATCGCCGCCCGGACGCCGCGCACGTCCGCGGCGAGCCGAAGCGCGCCGTCGATGCCGGCCGTGACCCCCGCCGCGAAGATGAAGTCGCCGTCGACGACGACCCGCTCGTCCACCGGGATGGCGCCGAAGAAGGGCAGGAGGTGGAACGACGCCCAATGTGTGGTCGCCCGCCGGCCGCGCAGGAGCCCCGCCGCGCCGCAGAGAAGCGCGCCGGTGCAGACGGAAAGGACTTTCTTCGCGCCTTCCGCTTGGCCCCGCAGCCAGCTGAGCACCTCCTCGTCATCCATGAGAGCTTCCTGGCCGCGTCCGCCGGGCACGTGGAGGATGTCGAGTTGCGGCGCTTCCGCAAGCGTCGCGTCCGGCATAATGCGCAGCCCCTGCAGATCGCGCGCCGGCGCGAGCGACTTCGCGTAAATCCGGTGCGTCGCGTTGGGCATGCGCGAGAGCACCTCGAACGGACCGGTCAGGTCGATCTGGTCGAGGTCGTCGAACAGCAGCGAGCCGATCTTCAGATGAACAGTCTCGGGGATCATGTCATCCGCCTCTTGTCCGAGAGGGAGCAACCGCGGCGATCTCAGGCCGCCGCGCGCCAGGCGTGCTTCCTGGAACATCGGCTCGAGCGGCGGCTCGGCGATGTTCAGGGTGTAGTTGGTGATCGTCGAGGCGGCGCTCACCGCCAGCGTCTCTAGCGCCTGGTCCGGCGTGAAGCCGGCGGAGAGGAACGCTGCGACCGCAGTGTCGCCGACGTGGCCCCGCTTTTCGATGAGCGCGCGCGCGTAAGCCGAGAGAGCGGCGATGCGCGGCTCCGCTGGCCAGCGCCGTTCGCGGATCGCCTGCACGTCGGCGGGATCGAGGCCGGCCTTGAGGGCGAGATAGCTGTGGAAGGCCACAGCCCAGGCGCAAGCGTTGGTGACCGCATTGGTCAGAAGCAGCGTCTGGATCTCGGCTTCGGTGAAGGTTCCGTTGTGCACGCCGGCGAACAGCGGCACGAAGATGTTGGCCAGAACTGGCGAATTGGCGATCACGCCAGCGACATTCGGGACCATGCCGAAGGCCTGCTGCAGTTTCTCGAGCGGCGCCCTCGACCCTTCGGGCGCAGAATCGATCGTCTGGACTTCAAAGATGGACATCTGTCCGCTCCTTGGCTTCATGAATTGAACTCGACATCGCCAATTTAGGCGGGCACGGTTTGGCGATGTCGCCAAACACCCCTCAAATCCCGCCACAAGCGCCGCGGCAGATCGAAGTGCTGGCCTTCCCGGACGTTCAACTCCTGGACGTGGCCGGACCGGTCCAGGTATTCGCCGCCGCCAACGAGCAGGCTGACGGACCCGGCGCGCTCCCGCCCTACAGGATCCGTTTGATCGCGCCGGAAGGCGCCCAGATCCGGGCGACGTCCGGACTGGCGTTCCTGACCGAGCCGCTGCCGGACCTGGCCGAGCCGCTCGACACGCTAATCGTGGCGGGAGGGCAGGGGGTGATGCGGGCCGCCGAGGACGCAAGCCTCGTCGACTGGCTCAGGCTCCGCGCTGGCGCCGCGCGGCGGACGGCCTCGGTCTGCACGGGCGCTTTCCTGCTTGCCGCGGCCGGCCTGCTCGATCGCCGCCGCGCCGTCACGCATTGGGAATATTGCGACCTGCTCAGGCGCCGTCATCCCGCTGTCTCGGTGGAGCCAGATCCGATTTTCGTGCACGACGGACCCGTGTGGAGCTCGGCCGGGGTGACGTCCGGCATCGACCTGTCGCTGGCGCTGGTGGAGGAGGACCTCGGGCGCGCGGTCGCGCTTGGCGTCGCGCGCCACCTGGTGGTGTTCCTCAAGCGGCCGGGCGGACAGGCGCAATTCAGCGCGGCGCTCTCGCTGCAAACGGCGGACGACCATTTCGCCGGCCTGCACGGCTGGCTCGCCGAACACCTGGCCGAGACTCTGTCGCTCTCGCGCCTCGCGGCGCAGGCGGGGATGAGCGAGCGGACATTCCTGCGCCGCTATCGCGAGGCGACGGGGCTTAGCCCTGCGCGTGCAATCGAGCGGCTCAGGGTCGAGGCCGCCCGCCAGCTCCTTGCCGACACCCGCCAGCCCGCCAAGCGCATCGCGGCGCGCTGCGGGTTCGGCTCGGAAGAGACGATGCGGCGAAGTTTCGTGCGGCTCCAGGGCGTGAGCCCGCAAGACTATCGACAGCGGTTCGGCGGATGAGGGCGCGCGGGGCGCGCTCCTCTACCACAGCTGCCGCACGGTGAGCCGCACAGTCTGCGAATAGGGCTCGCTCGCGGGCTTCTCGACGACGCGCTCGTAGTTCAGCCCCATATCGGCGCCGCGCCACAGTCGCAGCCCCATGCCGGCGCCGATCCGGAGCGTGTTCGCCATATTGTCCTGGTCGATCCCGTCGACGCTCGTCTCGCCGCCGAGATTGTAATAGGCGTCCGCCGAGAGCCACAGCGCGTCGGTGACATTGCGGCTCAAGTGCTCCTCGAGCCGCAGCAGCGGCTTTTGCGACAGCGTCTGAGCGCCGTTCACGAGATAGTTCCCATTGTCGGTGAAGAAGCGCCCCGACACATAGGTCTCGATCCAGCTCCGTCCTTGATCGGGCGTATAGCTGAAATTGACGGTCGGCGAGATCATCCAGCGGTTGGCGCTCGGGTTGATCGGGGAATTCGGCTGATAGGTTCCAAGCGGCGTCGTGACCAGCAGATGGAAGCTCGAAAAGGTCTGGGGAACGAAGGACTGGAACTGCTCGCGGGTCAGCGCCGGTCCGCCGAAGATGTTCATCTGCCAGAGGAAGCCGACATCGGAAACGCCGTTCGTGCTGGCGCGGAACGGGCCGGCGCTGGTGTCGATCAGCGCGTAAGGCAGAACGAGCGATAAGCCTCCGGTGCGGCCCCAATAGTCCATGATGCGGGTGATGACGACCGACTGGGCGAACACATTGGCGCGAACGCCGGGAATGAGATCGGCGCCGTCCTCGGGCGTGAGCGAGGTCGTGTAGCCGGCGTTATAGTTGAGAAGCCAGCTGTCGACCGGCGCGTTGAGATAGTCGCGCGCCGACCCCGCGTGGGCGGCCGCGGCAGGCCACAGCGCCGCCGCGATGCTCGCGCTCGCGAGCGTTCTCAATCGCTTCGCCGGGCGTGTGCTTCGCGCGCGCAATCAAGTCTCCCGCAAGCGCGCGCGCCCAATTCGCAAAGCGCGCGCCGGTCGAGTGACGCTTACGCCGGCCTCGAGAAGGCGATGTCGTCGTCGATCACCGCGCCCGGCCCGACCGGAACCCGTCGCGGATTCGGCTGATGGAGATTGTGGAAGGTGATATTGTCGCGGTGCACCTTGCGGAGAAAATCGCCGAACACGTCGATCGTCAATTGCTCGCCGGGGCAGCGCCGGTAGCCGAAGCCGAACGGCGCGAATCCGGCATAGTCGCAGAGCGGCGCCGGCTTGCCGTCGGTCACCGCGAACACGGTGCCGAAGCCGCTGTTGGTGATGTCGGTCTTGCGCCCGTCGCTGACCGGGAGCGTGGTGATATCGAACGGGCAGCGCGGCAGGCCGATCTGCTTGCATTTCGCCTCGTCGATCTCGGCGCTGGTCGCCACGCCGAGATAGCGCTCGGGGTCGAAACGGTCGGGCTCGTTCCACAGCCGGGTGTCGAAGCTCGTGTCGGTGTGGGGCGTGTTCATGTACGAGTGCCGCTCGTAAGGCACGCCGAACTGGGCGAACGGGGAGCCGCCATAGAAAGACCCCGCCCGCGTATCGGTGATCGCGGAAATGCTGCCGCCATTCGGCGAGATGGTGCGGAAAAGCTCCATGACGAGAAGCTCAAGCGGCGTGTAGGGCTTCCCGTTGGCGTTGTCGAAGTCGCCGCTCATCGTCTTCTGGAAGGCCGCGCGCACCGCCGGGTCGCCGCCGTTCTCGTTGAGGCGGCTCATGACGCCGAAGATCGAATTGCCCCACTGGCTCAGCGCCACGAAATTGTGGAAGCATTCGAAGACGACGTCCTTCTTGTCGAAATATTTCCCGTCGCCCGCGTTCTTGAGCCAGTAATAGGCGATCGTCTTGTCAGGGTCGGCGATCCGGCCGTTCTCGATGTCCTCGAGCCGCTCGTCGATCCATCGGGTCAGGAACGGGCGCAGCGCGCGCACGGTCATGTAGTTTTCGTAGACGATTTCGTCCAAAGGATTGCGATAGGCGAGCACCGTGTTGAAGGCCTCCCCGATCGCGCGGACCTGAGGCGGCACCGCGTCGCCCTTCACGCCGAGATGCAGATCCCAGTAGATGTCCCAGTAATCGTCGAGATAATGACGCATGAAGGGCTTGTCGGCGTGCTGCGGATCGAGGAGCTTGTCGAGAAAGTCGACGACCTTCGCCTGGTATTTCGGCGCGTAGAGGTCGGGGGTGACGCCGGCGAAATAGATGCGTTTGCGCAGGTTGTCGGGGCCGCGGTTCTCGAGCCCTTCGAGAAAGACGGTCACGCCGTCCGAGGGGGTCGGCTTCCAGTCTTCGTACAGCATCCCCCAGAAGTCCCACGGGATCGCGTCCTGTTTGGTGAGCGGCAGATCGATCATCGGCAGGATCGGGCGCTCGCCCGCGAATATGCTGCCGAGGAAGAACGGGACCACCGCATGCTCGACATAGGCGCGATCGAAATGGCTTGGAATGGTTGCGCGGAATTTGGCCAGCGCCGCCGAGAGGTCGGGCGCCTGGGGCGCCTCGGGCGCGGCGGAGGCCGGAGCGGAAAGCGCGCCGGCCGCGACGGCGGCGGCGCCAAAAAGGAGCGCGCGTCTCTCGACCGAGAACGGGGAGATCGGGTCGGGCCCTTTGCCGGGCTTGGAATCGTCGGAACTGGCGCCGGCGGCCCGTGGCTGCTCGGACATGTCATAACCTCCCGGAAAGCGGGGATTTCAACGAAAAATCAGGGTGAACGTCCGGCCGCCGCAATCCAACGTTCAGTTGGTCAAGTCGAGAGAGCGAATGCAGTCTACTCTAGTGTCGCGGGTCAACGGCGTCAAATCCCGCCGCCCCGTTTGTTTGTTTTAGGGCCGCGATAGATTGACACAGCCGCGCCAAGACATTCCCGCCGCGCCCGCTGACGCTCGCCCGCCCTGGTTCGTCTTGCGTTCGTTTGCCGGCTGGCGCGCCCGCGATCTGAAGGCGGACGCCCTCGCTGGCCTGACGCTGGCCGCAGTCGCCATCCCCTCGCAAATGGCGACCGCCCGCCTCGCCGGGCTGCCATCGCGGATCGGCTTCTTCGCGCTTGCCGCGGGCGCGGTCGGGTTTGCGCTGTTCGGCGCGAGCCGGCGCCTTTCGGTCGGCGCGGATTCGACCATTGCGCCCATTTTTGCTGGCGCGCTGGCGGCGATCGCCGCGGCGGGGCCCGACCATTACGCGACGGCAGCCGCGGCGCTGGCGCTGATGGTCGGGGTCATCCTCGTCTGCAGCGGCGCGCTCAGGCTTGGCTTCATCGCGGACCTCTTGTCCATCCCGGTTACGACTGGCTTTTTCGCCGGCATCGCCGGCCACATTCTGGTCTCTCAGGCGGCGCCGGTGCTGGGCCTCGAGCCGAGTCCGGGTCCGCTCGTGCAGCAGGCTGTGTCCCTGGTCGAGCACGTTCAGTCCGCCAATCCCTGGACATTGGTCATCGGCCTTGGCGTGCTCGCGATCATGTTCGCGGGCGAACGCTTAAGCCCCCGGTTTCCCGCGGCGCTGATCGCCCTCTGTCTCGCCGGCCTCATGACGGCGGCGCTTCATCTCGAGGCGCGCGGGGTGGCGACGCTCGGATCGCTTTCCGGCGCCCCGCCTCGTCTTTCGCTGCCGATGATCTCCTGGGAGGAGTTTCGCATCGTCGCGCCGCTCGCCCTGCTTATCGCGCTGGTGGTGATGGTGCAGACCGCCGCGACCACGCGTTCGTTCCCGGACAGCCCGGACGGACCCGACATCAATCGGGACTTCATCGGCGTTGGAGCCGCCAATGCGTTCGCTGGATTCATCGGCGCTTTCCCGGTCGATGCGAGCCCCCCAAACACCGCGATCGTCGATGGGACCGGTGGCCGGTCGCAGCTCGGCGGGCTGATCGCGGCGGCGCTCGCGCTCGCCATTCTTCTCGTCGGGGGCCGCGCGCTCGCCCATGCGCCGTCCGCCGCGCTTGCGGGCCTCCTGCTCTTCATCGCGATGCGTCTCGTGCGCGTGAACGTGATCGCTGATCTCTGGCGGCGCAGCCCGGCGGAGTTCCTGCTGATTGTGGTCACTGCGCTTTCGATCCTCGCGCTCCCGATCGAGGAGGGCGTCGGCGTTGGCGTTTTATTGTCGGTGCTGCACGGCGTGTGGACGACGACGCGCGCGCAGGCCGTCGAATTCGAGCGTATACCCGGCACGTCGGTCTGGTGGCCGCGCGACGCGCAGACAAAAGGCGAATTTGTGCCGGGCGTGAGGGTGATCGCGCTCCAGGCGCCGCTGTCGTTTCTCAATGCCTATAATTTTCGCCGCGCCATCGAGCGCTTCGTCGATGACGAAATTCCGACGCGGCTGATCGTGATCGAGGCGAACGCGCTGGTCGAGATCGACTACACTGGCGCGGCGATGCTCGCCGATCTCATCCGCGGGCTGCGTTCGAGGGGCCTCGACGTCGCCATTGCCCGGCTCGAATCCGTGCGCGCGCAAGCAAGCTTCGAGCGACTCGGATTGTTCGCGCTGATCGGCCGCGACCACGTCTTCCGCAGCGTGCAGGAGGCGATCGACGCGCTGGCCGGGCCGGGCCCTGGGTGACGCGCCTTCGCGCGCTTGATTTTTGCGCCCCGTCAAATCGCGGTATGGTGGGCGAAGCCGTCGCGGCGCGGCGCCCGTTGAGCGCTGGCGTCCATCGCGGCTTTCAGGATCCTGACCCCGCGAGCGCGCTTTCCATGGCGGACATTCCCATCGGCGTCCTCACCATATCCGATCGCGCCTCGCGAGGCGTGTATGAGGACAAGGGGGGCCCGGGCGTCGAGGCGGCGCTGAAGGAGCTTCTGGCCACCCCCTGGCGCTCCGAACGGCGCCTCGTCCCCGACGAGCGGCCGGCGATCGAAGCGGCGCTGATCGCGCTTGCCGACGGCGCGCGCTGCCCGCTCATCCTCACCACCGGCGGCACGGGGCCCGCGCCCCGCGACGTGACCCCGGAAGCGACGGAAGCGGTCTGCGACCGCATGCTGCCCGGTTTCGGGGAGCTCATGCGCCTCAAAAGCCTGGCCGAGGTTCCGACCGCCATCCTGTCGCGCCAGGTCGCCGGGACGCGCGGTTCGAGCCTTATCATCAATCTGCCGGGCAAGCCGGCGGCGATCCGCACCTGCCTCGACGCCGTGTTCGCCGCCGTTCCCTATTGCATCGACCTGATCGGTGGCCCCCGCCTGGACACGAACCCCCAGTTCTGCACGGCCTTCCGGCCCAGGGCGTGAAGCGGACGCGGCGGAACATACTACGCCTTGTAACCGTTGGCCTTGAGCGCCGATGGCGGGACCGGACGCCGTCCGTGTCCCGCGCGCTTCCAGCGCCGGAATGTCAAATTGGGGGAATAGTCTTTTGTCCAACCGCCCCCTAAATCAGGAGGGTGGCGGAGCGTTGAGAGTCTCATGTCGGTCGTCAAGATGTTCGAGCCGGAAGCCGATATTCGCGCCGCGATGCGCGAAATCGGGATGAAGGCGCGCGCCGCAGCGCGTGAGCTCGCCAACGCGCCGGCGGAGAGGAAGAACCGCGCGCTTGCCGCCGCGGCGCGAATCTTGCGTGAAAGCGCGGGCGAAATTCTGGCCGCCAATGAGCTCGATTGCGCGGACGCGCGAGCCAAGGGCTTGAGCGCGGCGCTGGTCGACCGGCTTTCGCTCAATCCGGCGCGGATCGAGGCGATCGCGCGCGGGCTCGAGGAGGTCGCCGCCCTGCCCGATCCGGTCGGGCGGGTGCTGGCGCGGTACACCCGTCCCAATGGCCTCGTCATCGAGCGCGTGGCGACGCCGCTCGGAGTCGTCGGGGTCATCTACGAGAGTAGGCCCAATGTGACCGCGGACGCCGGCGCGCTCTGTCTCAAGAGCGGCAACGCGGTGGTGCTGCGCGGCGGCTCGGACTCTTTTCGCTCCTCGGCCGCCATTCACGGCTGCCTGGTCATGGGCTTAAGGGAGGCCGGACTGCCGGAGACGGCGATTTCACGCGCCCCCTTCGCCGCGCGCGAGGCTGTCGGCGAGATGCTGAAGGGCCTTGGCGGCGCGCTCGACGTGATCGTGCCGCGCGGCGGAAAGAGCCTGGTCGATCGCGTTCAGCGCGAGGCGCGGGTGCCGGTGTTCGCTCATCTCGAAGGCGTCGTGCATGTCTATGTCGACCGGGCGGCCGATTTTGACAAGGCGCTGAAGATCGTCGTCAACGCCAAGATGCGGCGCACCGGCGTCTGCGGCGCGGCGGAGACGCTGCTGGTGCATCGCGCTGTCGCCCCGTTCCTGCTCTCCCCGCTGATCGACGCCCTGATCAAGGCCGGCTGCGCGGTGCGCGGCGACGCGGCGGCGCGCGAGGCCAATTCCAGGGTGACGGCGGCGAGCGAAGAGGACTGGAGCACGGAATATCTCGACGCGATCATCACGGTTGGGGTCGTCGACAGTCTCGATACGGCGATCAACCATATCGAGACTTACGGCTCGCATCACACGGACTGCATCGTGACCGAGGACAAGGCGGCGGCGGAGCGCTTCCTCAAGGAGGTCAATTCGGCGATTGTCATGCACAACGCCTCGACCCAGTTCGCCGACGGGGGCGAGTTCGGCTTCGGGGCCGAGATCGGCATCGCCACCGGACGGATGCACGCGCGCGGCCCAGTCGGGGTCGAGCAGCTCTGCACCTTCAAATACCGGGTGCGGGGCGAAGGGCAGCTGCGGCCCTGAGACTCCCGCCGACGGCCGTCTAGCGGCGTTTTAGCGGCGCCGATCAATTGTTTCAACGGCTTGAGGGGCGGTTTAGTTCCGCGCTTTCCGGAGGCCCGCCGGGGTCCCAACTCCGGGCGAAGGCGGGCCCGACGCGATCGGCAGCGAAGGCCCAAAAAATTTGGGGGCTCCCCCCTTGCGTCATCAGGCGCGAAAGATATATCTTCTTCTACGACATATCGTGACATGTCTCATTGAGATATGTCTTAATCCGATATGTCTTGGAACGAAAGGAGTCATACAATGTTCCATCGTCATTTTGACGACCATATGCGCTTCGCCCACGGGGGCTTCGGCCACGGTCCGTTTCGCGGCTGGCGTTCTCGCGGCGGCGGCTTCGGCGGCCGGGAAGGCCGGATGTTCGACGGCGGCGAGCTCAAATTCGTGATCCTGGCGCTCGTGGCCGAGAAGCCGCGCTACGGCTACGAGATCATCAAGGAGCTCGGCGAGCGTGTCGGAGGCGACTATTCGCCAAGCCCCGGCGTCGTCTATCCGACGCTGACCATGCTCGAAGAGATGGGTTACGCGAGCGCCAGCCAGGACCCGCAGGGGCGCAAGCTTTATGCGGTCACCGCGGAGGGCGAGAAGGTCCTCGCCGAGAACAAGGCCCAGGTCGACGCCATCTTCGAACGCTTCGGCGATCGCGACGAGAGCCGCGGGGCCGGCTTCGTCTCGGTCAAGCGGGCGATGCTCAATCTGCGCTCGGCGCTTCAACTGCGCCTGCGCGGCCGCGCCGCCACCCCCGAGCAGATCCAGGCGATCGTCGACGCCCTCGACGCGGCGGCCAAGGCGATCGAGCGCGCATGACGGCAAGCGAGGGGCCGCATAGGGAAAAATACGGATTGCGGGGCGTGGCGGGGCTCCCTATCTCGGGCTCTTGCGCACGCGATCCATGACCTCTTTCGACGCTATCCCTTACGCCCATCCGGAACGGCGGCTCCGGCGGCTTCTCCGCCGGCTGCCGAGCCGGATGCAGGCCGTCACCCGGTGGCTCAGAAAGCCCGCGTCGCGCTGGGCGCGTATTCCCGCGGGTGTCTTGTTGATCATCGGCGGCTGCCTCGCCATCCTGCCGGTGTTCGGCCTCTGGATGGTGCCGCTTGGGCTCATGCTGCTGGCCGACGACATTCCGCCGTTGCGGCGCTTCCGCGACCGCGCGCTCCACTGGCTCGAGCGGCGCAGGCCGCACTGGTTCGCCGCCGCTGGCGCCAGGACGCCGGGAGGCTGACGCCCTCGCGCCACGACAGCTTGGACAACAGTTCCTTGCAGAAAATCAGAAACCAGTCTAGGCTCGCTTCATGGACAATTCTAGCGCTTCCGCAAGTCCAGGACGACAAGCGCCTGTCGTGGCGACTTGTCACGTCGGGAGAAAGCGCGACGAAAAATAATTCGCGGAAAATCGCGTGTAACCCATTGATAAGTCTAGATTCGGACGAAGAGAATCCAAGGAAATCCAAGCTTTTCCAACCCCCATAATCGGGGGGATTCAAGCGGAAACAGCCAGCGCCCAAGAAAATCCAAATGGGGAGGGCGAAGCGGCTCGCCGCGCGTCACACGTATCTGATCGTGGTGAACATGCCCGCTTCCATGTGGTAGAGCAGGTGGCAGTGGAGCGCCCACCAGCCCGGATTTAAGGCGTCGAACGCCACCACGACCCGCCGGCCGGGCGTGATCAGAACCGTGTCGCGCATCGCGCCGGGAAATCGCTTGCCGTCGATCTCCACCACCTGAAACTCATGCCCGTGCAGGTGCATCGGGTGAGGCATCGGCGTCCGATTGACGAAGACGAGCTCGACCCGCTCGCCCTTCGCCACTGGCAGCGGGGGGACGTCCTTGTTCCAGACGACGTTGTTGATCGACCAGACATAGCCGGCCATCTCGCCGGTGAGGTTCAGCGTATGGACGCGGTCGGCCTTGCGCGGGGCCAGCGGCTTCTCGGCGCGCAGGGTGCGTTCGAGATCGAGGGTCAGGGCGGGCGACGGCGCTTGCGCCGCGTCAGCGATTCGGGCGATCGGGGCGGCGCCGGCGACGAGCACGATTCCCGTCCGCTTCCGCTCGCCCTCGACCTCAGCGAGCACCGGATAGGCGCCGGGGCCGGGCGGAAGGTTCAGGCGGATATCGAGCCGCTGCGCGACCGCGACCGGGAACCGGCCGGCGCGTATCGGCGCAACGGGCCGTCCGTCGACGGCGATCAGTTCACCCTCGAGCGCGCCAAGGCGCACGTGGAAGGCGCTCATCGACGAACCGTTGATGACGCGAAGAAGCACCCGGCCGCCCGGCTCGACCTTGACGATTTCGGGATCGGCGAGCGTGCGGCCATTGGCGAGGAAGGCGTCGTATTTGACGTCGTTGAGGTCGGGCGCGGGTTTGCCGCTCGGGGTCGCCGCCTTCATACCCGCCATGGAAGCCATGGCGCCGGCCGGCTTCCCCATGCCGGCCATCGAGCCCGATTTCTTGAGGTTTTCTAAGATCTGTTCGGACGGCGTGAAGCTGAAATCGGCCAGCATCACAACGACCTCCTGCTGGTCGGCGCGGTCGCGCTCGTCGTGGATGATGAGCGGCGCTGTCATCAGCCGCTGCTCCTGCAGCCCCTGATGCGAGTGCATCCAGAACGTGCCGCCGAAGTTCAAGGGGAAGTCGTAGTCCGCGCTGCCGCCCGCCGGGATTGGCGGACCGGAAATCCCCGGCACGCCGTCCTGCCGCCACGGCGGCGTCATCCCGTGCCAATGGATGAGGCTTTCTTCGCCGATGCCGTTCTCGACGCGCACGCGGAAGGGCTTGCCGACTTCGGTGGTGAGCCCGAACGTCCCGTTTGGCTGTCGAATGGCGTAGACCGACGCTGTCTTTCCGTTCACCTCGATATCGCGTCGCTCAAGACGCAGGATCGTCGGCGCCTGGCCGCTGTCTCTCGAAGTTTGGGCCTTGGCGCGGATCGGCGGCGCGGCCAGGACCGCAACGCCGCCTTGGAGAAGTGCGCGACGGGATATCATGCAAGGCGCCTCAGTCGACTTCACCCTTGGACGAGCGCGTTTTGACAGTTACCAACCTTCTATTCGAAATGGAACTTCTAAGGCCGGTTGTTTGCGCGTGAATGACAAAAGGCGCGCGACAGACGGAACGGTCGGCAGCCAAAACTCTGAACATGTTTCGTGAGCCGAAAACCCGAGAACAATTGACTTCCGGACCTTTCTGACCCATCTCTTAGGCTCCGCAGAGCCTGGCTCTGGTCGGGGGGATAACGCGTGCGTCCTTGAGGGCGGCGCAATCTCAGACGCAAACCAAAGGAGAGTTCTATTCGTCGACCTATGAAAGCCACCGCGGCGCCGGAGAAGGGCGGCCCCCGCGTCAATCGTGACATTCACGCCATCCAGGTCCAACTTATTGACGCCGAGGGGCAGAATCGCGGCGTCGTTAATCTGTCAGACGCCCAGCAGCTAGCCGACGAGGCCGCGCTCGATCTGGTCGAAATCGTCCCCAACGCCACCCCGCCGGTCTGCAAGATCCTCGATTTCGGCAAGTACCGTTTTCTCGAGCAGAAGAAGTCCTCCGAGGCGCGCAAGCGCCAGAAAGTGGTCGAGGTCAAGGAAATCAAGCTGAGGCCCGGCATCGACGACCATGACTACGAAGTGAAGATGCGCTCGGTGCGCCGGTTCTTCGACGAAGGCGACAAGGTCAAGGTGACGTTGCGCTTTCGCGGCCGCGAAATGGCGCATCAGGATATCGGCTTCAAGCTTCTGCAGCGGGTCAGGGCCGAAACCGCGCCGATCGCCAAGGTCGAGGCCGAACCCTTGATGGAAGGCCGCCAGATGACCATGGTGCTGGCGCCGAAGTAACCGCCGTCACGGCTTTTTGAACGTTTGCGCCGGCAAATAACCGCCCTCGAATTGACAATGGGCGGGCGAAGCGCCCATATTGGGTCATACCTGACATAAGGCCGCCTCGGCGGCCTAACTTTTTGGGATGGCGCGCCGATTTCGACGCGCCGTCCGGGGACAAAGCCGTGACCACTGCGCAGACATACGCCGAGGCCTCCGCCGCGACGCGCCGGAGGGTCGAAACCGCGACGGTCGGCGTGCTCATCGCGCTCAGCGCCTCGCATATGCTCAACGACGTGATGCAGTCGCTCGCGTCGGCGCTTTATCCGGTGTTCCGCGACCAATTCGCTCTGACCTTCTTCCAGGTCGGCCTGATCACCTTTGTCTTCCAGCTCACCGCCTCTTTTCTGCAGCCGGTGATTGGCTTAAGCTTGGACAAGCGGCCGGTGAACTTCATCCTGCCGATCGGCATGGGCTTCACCTTGATCGGCCTGGTGCTGCTGGCCTTCGCCAACACCTATGGCTCTGACCCTCATGTCGGTCGCACTGGTCGGCGTCGGCAGCGCCGTGTTCCACCCGGAGGCGTCGCGGGTCGCGCGCGCGGCCTCCGGCGGCCGGCACGGCTTCGCGCAGAGCCTGTTTCAGGTCGGCGGCAACTTCGGCCAGTCGCTCGGGCCGCTGCTCGCGGCCTTCATCGTTGTGCCTTTCGGCCAGCACTCGGTGCTCGCCTTCACGGTTCTCGCGCTGGCGGCGGTGGTTATCCTGACCGGCGTCAGCCGGTGGTATGCCGCGGTTCGGGCGGAGCGCCGCAAGGCGCCGGCGGCCGCGGCGCCGTCCCATCCGCGCCCGGTGGTCGTGCGCACCCTCTTCGTGCTGATCGTGATGCTGTTCTCGAAGGTCGTCTACCTCTCGAGCCTCAACAGCTACTACACCTTCTATCTGATCCAGACTTTCGGCCTGTCGATCCAGCACGCTCAGGTGTTATTGTTCGTCTTCCTGGCCTCCGTCGCCGCGGGCACGTTCCTCGGCGGGCCGCTGGTCGACCGGTTCGGGGCAAAATTCGTCATCTGGGGCTCGATCCTCGGCGTGCTGCCGTTCACCCTGCTGCTGCCCCATCTCGGATTGACCGGCACGGTGATCAATTCGATTGCGATCGGCCTCATCATCTCATCCGCCTTCTCGGCGATGGTGGTCTATGCGCAGGAATTGACGCCGGGCAACGTCGGGGCGGTGGCCGGTCTGTTCTTTGGGCTTAGCTTCGGCTTAGGGGGCGTCGGCGCGGCACTGCTCGGCATGCTGGCCGACAGGACGAGCCTTACGTTCGTCTATCACGTCTGCGCTTTCCTGCCGGCGGTCGGCTTATTGGGCGGCTTCCTGCCGGATCCGCGCGCAAAAACCGTGACCGCCGCCGCCTAGTCCGGCCAAGCCGGTCGAAAGGCGCTCGGGACTTTGCCCTTGGAGCTCTCGGCGATTTACGTCGAATCGCCAAGGACCGTTCCTTAGGCTGAGCTGCTGGTCGCCGGCTCCCCGATTTTCAGACGCCGGTCTAACGTTCGGTCACTCTGAGGCCACATTCGCTGCTGTTCAATGAGAATGAACGTTCATTCTCATTATCTCATTGGCCCCGCCATGTCGCTGACCGCCCCATCCGTCGCGCGCCGCACCGCCGACGCCGATCGGCGCCTGCGAATCCTCGAGGCGGCCGAGCGCGCCTTCGTCGGCCACGGCTTTCACGCCACGACAATGCAGCATGTCGCCGACGAAGCGGGCATGAGCGCAGGCAATCTCTACCGCTATTTTCCGTCCAAGGAAGCGATCGTCGAGGGTCTGTGCGAACTCGATCAGGCGGAGCGCGCCCAGGCTTTCGCCGAAGCTCATGGCGGACCATCGCCAGATCATGCAGGCACTTCGCGATTCGCCCTGCGCCAGCACGTGCTCGACAAGCCGCCGGAGAAGGCGCGGCTGCTCGTCGAGATCTGGGCCGAGGCCGGCCGCAATCCACGCGTGGCCCGATGATCGCCGCGATCGACGCCGAAGTGCGTGCGCGCGTCGAAGAACTCATCGAAACGGCGAAAGCGGCTCAAGCGGGCGTTGCGTCTCCCGGCCTCGACCCCCGTTTCGGCGCGCCAGTTCTTCCTGACATTCGTCGCCGGCCTCTTCAAGCGTATCGCGATCGAGAACGATTTCGACTCCGACGCCGAGATGGCGATGGCGATCGGCGTTCTTGAAGGCTTGTTGGCCGGGGCGCTCTCCCCGGATTTCGCGCCACCGCCGCGCAGGCGCCTTGATGCGACGGGCCCTCATCGTTTCGCTTGCAGTGGGCGCCGCCGCGCTCGGGGGCGTCTTTGCGGCGGGCGCCGTCGCGCCCTGCGCCTTGCCGTCGGCGCTCATGGCCAAGATCGCTCCGGGCAAGTCCGAAGCCTGCCCCGTGTCGGCTGACGCCGCGGCCGAGCAGCCGCGCGCGGTCGAGCCGCCGGCGGTGACGGTGGTTCCCGCCGTCAAACGCGAATTCGTCGATCGGCTGTTCGTCTCGGGGACCCTGGTCGCGCGCGAGGAAGCGCAGGTCGCGGCTCGTGTCGATGGGCTGACGATCGTCGAGGTCGACGCCGAGGACGGCGACCGGGTGAAGCAGGGCCAGGTTCTCGCGCGGCTCGACCGCAGCCAGCTCGACGCGATGCTCGCCGAGAACGACGCGGCGACGAAGAGGGCCGATGCGGCGATTGACCAGGCGCGGAGCTTGATCGCGCAGTCTCAGGCGCAGGCGCAATTCGCCAGCGCGATTTCGACCGAGCGCGCAAGCTTGGGCAAGGCGTCATGGCCGCTTCGACCATCGAGCAGCGCGAGATGGCGATGAAGACGGCTGAGGCGCAACTGGGGGCGGCCCAGAATGCGCTCGGCGTCGCTCAAGCCGATCGCAAGAGCCGCGACGCGGAACGGCAGGAGCTCCTCGTTCGCATCGACCGGACGGAGGTCAAGGCGCCTGTGTCCGGCGTGATCAGCCGACGGTCGGCCAAGCTCGGGCGCCGCGGCCTCCACCTCCGGCGAGCCGCTGTTCCGCATCATCGAGGACGGAGCGATCGATCTCGAGGCCGACGTGCCCGAGCAGGAGCTTGCCCGGCTCGCGGTCGGCATGCCGGTCGGAATTGAAGCTGCCAGGCGTCGAGGACCCGGTCTCGGGCCGCGTGCGCCTCGTCAACGAGGAGGTCGACAGGGCGAGCCGCACCGGCAAGGTGAGGATTGCGCTCGAGGACGTCAGCCATGCCCATATCGGCGCCTTCGCCTCGGGCGAGGTCGAGCTCACGCGCCGGGACGGCCTCAGCGCTCCCGCGTCGGCGCTCACTCGAGAGGGCGATTCGGCGCGTCTCGACGTGGTCCACGACGGGAAGGTCGAGGAGCGGCGGGTGACGCCGGGCATCGTCAACGGCGAGGCGGTGGAGATCAGACAGGGCCTGACCGAGGGCGAAAGCATCGTAGCGCGCGCCGCCGCGTTCCTGCGCCCTGGCGACCGCGTCCGGCCGACGCCGGAAGCGTCCGCAGCGGGCGGTTAGGGGCGGTCCATGCGGATCAACGTCTCAGCCTGGTCGATCCGCCGCCCCATTCCGGCAATCGTGGCGTTCGCGGTCCTGACGATTCTCGGCCTGATCAGCTTCCGGACGATGTCGATCACCCGCTTTCCGAACATCGATATTCCGATCGTTCAGGTGCTCATCACCCAATCGGGGGCCGCCCCCTCCGAACTCGAATCGCAGGTGACGAAAAAAGTCGAGGACGCCGTCTCCAGCGTCAACGGCGTCTGGCACATCATTTCGACGGTCACCGACGGATCGTCGTCGACGGTCGTGCAGTTCACGGTCGGCTCGGTCGACATCGACCGCGCGCTCAATGACGTGAAGGATCAGATCGCCAAGATCCGCACCGATCTGCCGCGCACCATCGACGAGCCCATCATCAGCCGCGTCGATATCGAGGGCTTGCCGATCGTCACCTACGCGGCTTCCGCGCCGGGGCTGTCGGTCGAGCAGCTGTCGTGGTTCGTCGATGACACGGTCGCGCGCGACTTGCAGAGCCTTCGTGGCGTCGGTGAGGTGAAACGGTTTGGCGGAGTCGATAGAGAGATCCGGGTCGCGCTTGATCCGGAGAAACTGCTCGCCCTCGGCGTGACCGCGGCGACGGTCAACGAGCAGGTGCGCGCCGATAATGTCGATCTCGGCGGCGGCCGCGGCGAGGTCGCGGGCCAGGAGCAGGCGATCCGCACCCTTGCGGGCGCGCGAAAGCTCAAGGATCTGGCGGCGTTGCCGATCGCCCTGCCAGGCGGGCGGAAGGTCCGGCTCGACGAACTTGCGACCATCACCGACGGGGCGGCGGAGCCGCGTACCTTCACACGACTGTTCGATGAGCCGATTGTTGCTTTCGCCGTCACCCGCGCCAAGGGCGCGAGCGACGTGACCGTCGACGCTTTGATCCAGAAGCGGCTGGCGACAATCGAGGCCGCGCATCCGGAAGTCTCTTTCACCAAGGTCGACACCCAGGTCGACAACGAGCTCGGCAACTACCATTCGACGATGGAGACGCTGATCGAGGGCGCGGCTCTCGCGGTCGTCGTCGTGTTCATCTTCCTGCGCGATTTCCGCGCCACGCTTGTCACAGCGGTCGCTCTGCCGCTCTCGGTCATCCCGACCTTCTGGGCGATGGACGCGATCGGCTTCTCGCTCAACCTCGTGAGCCTGCTCGCCATCACGCTGGTGACCGGCATTCTCGTCGACGACGCGATCGTCGAGATCGAGAACATCGTGCGTCACATGCGCATGGGCAAGTCGGCCTATCGCGCCTCGCTCGAGGCGGCCGACGAGATCGGGCTCGCGGTGATCGCCATCTCGCTCTCGATCGCCGCGATCTTCTCGCCAGTGAGCTTCATGGGCGGCATCGCTGGGCAATATTTCCGCCAGTTCGGCCTGACGGTGGCGATCGCCGTCATGTTCTCGCTCATGGTCGCGCGGTTCGTCACGCCGGTGATCGCCGCCTATTTCCTGCGCGCGCCCCATGACCAGACGCATCGTGACGGCGCCGTGATGCGCTTCTACACCCGGCTCGTGCGCGCCTCCTTGCGCCACCGGTGGCTCACGCTCGCCGCCGGCGCAGTGATCTTCGCCGCTTCGCTATGGTCGACGCAACTTCTGCCATCCGGCTTCATTCCAGCGGACGACTACGGCCGCGCGCTGCTCGCGATCGAACTGCCGCCGGGCTCCCGGCTCGAAGACACCGACCGCGTCACCAGGGCGATCTCCGACAAGCTGCGCGCCATGCCCGAGGTTCGCTCGGCGCTCATCTTCGGCGGCAAGCTTCTCGGCGGCGCGGACGACGAGCCGCGCAAGGCGACCATCGTCATCAATTTCGTCCACAAATCGAAGCGCGCGGCGACGCAGAAGGACTTGCAGCTCAGGATCGGCAAGATGCTCGCCGATCAGCCAGACATCCGCTTCTGGTTCCTCAAGGACAACGGCCAGCGCGACCTCCAGCTGATCATCGCGGGGCCGGACATCAAGATCATCAACGATACGGCGAACCAGATCGCGAGCGAGATGCGCTCGATTCCGATGATCGAGAACCCGATTTCGACTGCGGAGCTCGACCGGCCGGAATTGCGCGTCACGCCGAAGCGTCAGGTCGCGGCCGATCTCGGGGTCTCGACCGAGGCTTTGTCCGACACGATCCGCGTCGCCACGCTCGGCGACATCGACGCCAATCTCGCCAAGTTTAACGCCGGCGACCGGCTGATCCCGATCCGGGTCGAGCTCGACCAGTCGGCGCGGGCGCGTGTGGGGATCTTGCAGGATTTGAAGGTGCCGACCAGCGGCGGCGCGACGACGCCGTTGTCGGCGGTGGCCGACTTTTCGGTTTCCCACGGACCGACCGCGATCAACCGCTACGATCGCACGCGGCGCGTGACGATCGAAGGCGATCTCAAGGGCGACGCGGCGCTCGGCGCCGCGGTCGCGGCGATCCGCGCGCTGCCCACGGCCAGGAATCTGCCCCGCGGCGTCGAAATTCGGGAGACTGGCGACGTCGAGATCATGAGCGAGGTGTTCGCCTCGTTCGCCGCGGCGATGGGCGCGGGGCTGATGATGGTCTACGGACTCCTCGTGCTCCTGTTCGGCAGTTTCCTGCAGCCGATCACGATCCTGATCTCGCTCCCGCTCTCGATCGGCGGCGCGATCATCGCTCTCCTCATCACCCACAAGTCGATGTCGATGCCGGTGGTGATCGGCGTCCTGATGCTGATGGGCATCGTCACCAAGAACGCGATCATGCTGGTCGACTTCGCGGTCGAGGAGATCGGCCGCGGAACGCCGCGCGCGCAGGCGCTGGTCGAGGCCGGCCGCAAGCGCGCAAGACCGATCGTCATGACCACGATCGCGATGGCGGCGGGCATGTTCCCGTCGGCTTTGGGTCTGGGCGACGGCGGCGGCTTCCGCTCGCCGATGGCGATCGCGGTGATCGGCGGACTCGTCATGTCGACTATGCTGTCGCTCGTTTTTGTGCCGGCCGTGTTCACCGTGCTCGACGACGTCGGCAGCTTTGCCTGGCGACTGTTCAGCCGCTTTGTCGGCGGACAGGACGAGCCGCAGGCGATCGTGCGCGCCGGGCCTGCGCCGCCTGTGAGGCCGCGGCCGGCTCCTGAGGTTTCGGTGGCGGCGGAGTAAGACGCTCCCATCCAACCGCCGCAGGCGTTCGCAGTGTGACGCCCGTCACGGCGGGCGTGGCCCGTAGCGCTACGACCGAGGGATTATAGGCGAAGGCATTTAGCGGCGCGGGGGTTGCGCCGCGACATTGCAATCAAACCTTGGAATCGGCGGCGGGCAGGCCTGAGCGGCCAGCCGAAGGGGGTTCGGAGCCCGCCGCCTTCCCTTTCGGAGCGATCATGCCGATGAGCGCTTTTAGCGCGTTCACCGCCGGGTCCACCACGAGGCCCATCGCGCCGTGCGGGTCATGCCGGTGTCCAGAGACGCCGAACGCAAGACGCTGCGGCTCGACCGGCGGCATGCGCAAGCTGCCCGCGAGCCAATCCCAGATCGCGAGACTTCGCGCCGAGATTGCAATTGAAATGCGCGGGATCGGCGGAATGGTGCAACTGATGGTGCGCCGGGCTCATGAACACGCGCCCCCAGATCCCAGTGAACGGAATCCAGATCTCGCTGTGCTGCAATTGGGCGGTCAGGTAGATGTAGAGCAGCATCAGCACGTTCTGATCGAAGAGGGTGAATGACGCCGCGTTTCGCCCAAGCGCATATCGAGCGACGCCGCCAATGACGCCGATGAACAGCGCGAGATTGTTGGCGAGAATCAGCGAATCGAGCGGGTGGACGCGGAAGTTGACCAGCGGCGTCAGCACTTCGGCGGAGTGGTGCGCCCTGTGCAGCTCCCATAGCGCCGGAATGCGGTGCTTGAGCGTATGGTCGAAGAAGAAGCCGAGCTCGTAGCCAAGAAAGAGCAGAACCGTGCGCGCGGCGTTGAGCGCGAAATCGGGCGCATGGGGTTGCGGCGGGGGGCCGAGGAGCTTCGTGAGAAGGGCGGCGACGCCGTCGCTGATCCACGACGTCGAGACGACCGCCCAGCCGATGATCCCGCCCAGGGTCGCAAGCCCAATGACGCAATAGGCGAGGTCGGCGAAGGTGGAGCGATGCATGACGACGCGGCGTGAAAGAACCGCGCGCGCCAACGCCCTGACGACAATGGGGCGGTCGCGCCTCCGCCGCCGCCAGGCAACCCAGGCGAAGGCGATGAGAACAGCGAACCCAAGCGAGTAGATCGAGCAGATCGAGGACGGCGCAAGCAGGGTCGCGACGGCGGGCGCAATAGGGGAGAGGAGCGTCTGGACGAATGTCATCGGAGCGATATCGGCCGGCCGGCGCTGCGCCGAGCCGTTTGCGCGAACGTTAGTCTCCAAGGCTTAAAGAATTCATAGTCGTGATCTGTGCATATGGCCATGCGGGCCAGCGGCCGCATTCGCCTTGCTGCTCGCAGCGTGACCCCAGTCACGGCATGGAATTTGCGACACTCTATGTTGCAACTTGTCACAATTCGGTCGTTGCAAATATCAGCGGCCGCACAAGTAATGTTAATCGAAAAAAACAGGGGCGCGAAATGTACTCTATCCTTGTTCTTATCTGTTCAACTGCGTTGTCACACGCAGATTGTCAGGCGAAGATCGCCATGGACGTGGTGCGTGGCCCGACGGTCGACAATCTCATGATGTGCGCATTGAACGCGCAGACCATGATTGCCCGCACAGATCTTGTGCAACCGGACGGGACCCAGTACATGAAAGTGGTCTGCACCCCCCGGAAGAACGCCGAGGAATGGGTGGCGGAGATCGAGGCCCGCAAGGCAAGGGTCCGAACGGGAGGTTAGACCGCCAATTCCCTCGCCTGCGGCTTTTTGAGGCTTACGGATTTCGCACTCCGAGCGGCGTTGGACGCAACGGAAAGGCGCCATTGATGACGGCGGCCTGAGCCGGGTCGATGGCGATCTTGCCGGCGAAGCCGTCGCGCCGGGCGGCGAGCGCTTCGGCGCGCAAACCCTCCTCATCATGGAGGTCCGCGAAGCCCGTGTCGATCGCCGCGACGCCTGCGGAGGCCGCGGCGATGAGCGTCAAGTCGCGCGCCAGGCGATAGGGGCCGGCGTAAGCGCCGGATGGGTCGCGGTCCGTTTCGGCGCCGATATCGTTGCGCAGCTCTTCGGCGCTCCAGGCGATGGCTGAGAGCCGTGCGCTCGAGCCGCGATAGCTTCCCATGCCGAAGAGAGACCGGGCCGCGTCGGCGAGCGCGATGATCCGCGTCGAGCCGTCGTCGAGAGCGAATTCGGCCTCGCGCACCGCAAGTTTGGCGGAAAGCTGCTGGACGCTCGCGGCCCCCAGGCTTCCGGGCAACAGAATCGCGTCGGGCGCATGAGGCATCACCGCGTCGAGATCGGAATCCGTCTCGCCCGAAATCGAGCGGGTTCACCCTGACGATCAGCCTGGGTCCCCCGGCCCGGCCCCGCGTCTCCCTGAGAAACCGCGCCGCCGAGGTCCGCGCCGCCGTTCTCCCGGCCGGCGCGGACTGAGCGAGATCGACGATGACCGCGTCCGCGCCGCTTAAGAGCGCTGCGGAGAGCCGTTCCTCCTCAGCCGGCGCGATGAGGAGCGAGCGCATGAGGCGCGCCTAGGCGGTCAGCATCTCCGGTTCGCGCCGGCGCATGAATGCGGTGCGGCGGCATTCGGCGACCAGCACGCCGTCCTGCTTGAACGCGCGGTGCCGGAACTCGACCAGCCCCGCGTTAAGGCGGGATTTCGAGGCGCGCGTGGCCATCACTTCGGTCTCGACCCGGACCGTGTCCCCTTCGAACAGCGGCGCTGGGAAGATGACGTCCGTCATGCCGAGATTGGCGATGGTCGTGCCGAGCGTGGTGTCATTGACCGAAATGCCGATCATGAGGCCGAGCGTGAACAGCGAATTCATGATCGGCCGGCCCCATTCCGTTTCCGTAGCGCAGAAGTGCGCGTCGATATGCAGGGGCTGCGGGTTCAGCGTCATGTTGGAGAACAGCATGTTGTCCATCTGCGTGACGGTGCGGGTCAGCCGGTGATGAAACACCTGGCCGACCGAGAAGGCCTCGAAATAGAGGCCGCCGCGCGGATGGCGAAGAGGTTCGGTCTCCATCGATGTCCTGCCTACAACTTTAAGTTGCCATTAACCACGCTGATGCAATCTCAGCGACGATCTGTCCGCCATCGTGACGGGCGAGGGAGGGCGATTCATGAACGCCAACCGACCGATGACCGAGCTCTTGCCGCCGCCCTCTTTCGCCAAGCCAGACATTGTGCGCCGATTTCTCGCCTGGGCGCAATCCGCCGACGCGGAAGCGCGCGCGGAAGCGACGAGCGCGCTCGCCCGCGCCTATCTCTACTCCGATCTGGCGGCGCCCGCGCGCGCCGAGGCTGTGCTGGCGATGACGGCGATGGCCGACGATCCTTCGGTCCTGGTTCGCAAGGCGCTGGCGGAAGCCCTGTGCTACTCCGGCGAAGCGCCGCGTACGCTCGATTCTCGCGTTGGCGGCGGACGAGCCGGACGTGGCCGCCGCGGTCATTCAGCGCTCGCCCGTTCTGACCGAGGCCGACCTCGTCGATTGCGTCACGAACGGAGACGTCGTCGCCCAGACGGCGCTCGCGGGTAGGCCCTGCCTGCCGCCCGGGCCGATCGCCGCTCTGGTCGAGAGCGGCCGGCCGGATGCGGTTCTTGCGCTGATCGCCAATCCCGGGATCGATCTTCCGGCCGAATCGTTTTCTCGCATTTTCACCCGCTTCAGCGACAACGCGAGCGTGCGCGAGGCGCTGCTTGAGCGCGCCTTTTTGCCGGCGAGCTTGAGAGCGCGCATTGTGGCGGCGCTGGCGAAGGACTTGAGCGTCGAGGCGTCGCGGTGGATGCCGCGCGAGCAGGCCGAGCGCATCGCCCGGGAGGCGCGCGACCAAGCCATCTGTTCGATCTTTTCGTCATGCCACGGCGACGAGCGATGGGAGCTCACGCGCGCGCTTCGCACCGCCGGCGCGCTTACGCCGGCTTTGCTGTTGCGTTCGCTGCTCACCGGGGAAGGGATTCTGTTCGCCGAGGCTTTGGCGGAATTGTCCGGCCTGCCGCTGACGCGCGTCGCGGCCTTCATCCGTGAGCCGCACGGGGAAGGCTTCGCCGCGCTCGCCCACAAGGCTGGCTTGAGGAGCGGGATTTTGCCCGCCTTCCGCGCTGCGCTCGTCGCCATGAACACTCATGCCGGCCATCGCGGCGACGGCCTGAAACTGTCCCTGGTGCAAGAGGTCATCGACGAATGCGAACGGCGCGACAATCCCGCGCTGACCAAGGTTCTGGCGCTGCTGTGGCGCTTCGCCGCCGAGGCGGCGAAGGCGGAAGCCGCGGGCTTCGCACGCGAGGCGGCTCGTTCCGCCTCGCCCGGCCGGCTGCCGCAGATTCTGGACTTTTCCCCCGTCAATGACGACCTCGCAGGCGAAGCGCCAAAGTTGATCGACTTCGACTGGCGCTCGGAAGGTCCCGCGCCGCCGCTCGAGCTCGGCGCGGCACCCGGTGAACTCAGCGAGGATCAAGCCCCGCGCGTCGAATTGCCGCCCGAGCTCGTCGCGGCGGTCGACGACGCGGCTTGAGCTCAAGCCGCTCGCGGCGCTCAACCCGTTCGCCGCGCCATGTTTTGGACTTCATCCTGAGGAGCGCCGCAGGCGGCGCGTCTCGAAGGGGGACGGAGACCGCGCTACGGCGCCGGCGCTTCGCTGGCGGATTCCGCCATCGCAGCCCGCGCCTGCGCGATCGCCTGCCGCAACACTGAAGGCTCCTGCGCTCCCGGCACGCCGATGCGGCCGGCGAAGATGAAGAACGGTACGCCGCTCACCCCCATCGCCTGCGCCTGCTCGATCTCCTGCTTGACCAGGTCGGCGTCCGCGCCATCGGCGAGGAACTCTTCGACGAGCTTGACGTCGAGGCCGCATTCGCCGGCGATTTCGATGAGCACGGCGCGCTCGCCAATGTCGCGTCCTTCGACGAAATACGCTTTGAACAGTCGATCGACGACCTGTTCCTGTACGCCGGCCGACGCGGCCCAGCGGATGAGACGATGGGCGTCGAGCGTGTTGGGCGAGCGCTTGATCCTGTCGAAAGCGAAGGGAAGGCCGACCTCCGCGCCGAGGCGCGTGAGGTTGTCATGGGCAGATTGCAGCCTGCCGCTCTTGCCGAATTTCTTTTCCATATATTCCGCGCGGTCGAGCCCGGCGGCCGGGATCGTCGGGTCGAGCTGATAAGGCCGCCAGCGCACGGCGACCGGCCCTGCTTCTTCCGCGAGCGCTTCTTCCAGGCGCTTCTCGCCGAGATAGCACCAGGGACATACGACGTCGCTCACGATGTCGATGGTCAGGATCTCGTTCGCTTCGCTCATGGGCCACGCGCTCCGGTTTGCATGGGTTTATTTGGGCCTGCCGAAGCGCGAGCGCAAGCGACGCCCAACGACGCTCGCGCGCAGTTTCGCCTTCTCAGCCGCGCTGGGTTCGCCTTCGCCGATACAGCCCCGCGGATCGCCTCTTGTCGCGGCTCGCAGAAAGCGACGCCAGACCGGCTGTGGCCGTTCTCGCCGTCGCGTCGATTCCGAGGCCAACGCGCTCGGCTTCAACCTTCCCAGCACAACCAGGTCGAGATTTAATTATCGCAACAACTTTTAATTGTATTCTCCCGAATCCATGGTATCTTTCCCTCAAGGTGAGCCACAACTTTGACAATCTCGGCGGCTTGACTAGCCGCGCCGCGCGGGGCCGCGCCGTTCAAACGACGACAGCCGTCGCCTTGGCGGCCGCAGCAGCCTCCAGCGGCTCCAGCAGCGGGCGGTTTTCAACCCTGACGGGCAAAGGAGCGCATGTCTGATGTATGCCCGGCCAGTCCGAAGATCGGAGCCTCCCGAGTCGGCGCCAGCGTCCGTCCAAAGGCGCTGGAGCGATGTTTCCGGGAACGGCGGCGCAACAATAAACCCAGCGCGTGACGCCGCCGACGAATCGGCCTTGAATGTCCCGATACTGGAGGCGGAGATCAAGGGCCTGCGCCAGCTCCTCGCCGAGGTTCAGGCGAACCGGGACAGCCTGCGGCGGCAAATTGACGATTTGCGCCGCGACCGCGACCATTGGCAAGCTCTCGCAAAATCGGCCGAAGGGGAGAAAGCAGCGCCGCGGACCTGGTTTTGCGGCCGCGTCTCGTCAGCCAATTCGCGCTGATAAGCGCTTTTATTGGCGTTTAGCGCTTGGCGCGTTCAGGCCGTTCACGCCGTGGTTGCATCGAGCCCGCGCCCGCTCCTTGGTCCCGCCTTAAGGGGCCCGGCGCCACCAGGTGGAAAGCTCGACCCCGAACAGGGGCGTCTGGTCCGGCCGGCCGAGCTTGCCCCAGTATGCGATCCATTGCTCGGGCGAGTAATAGAGAGGCACGACGTAGAAGCCGGAGATCAACAGCCGGTCGAGCGCCCTCACCGCTGCGACGAAGTCCTCGTTGCTTTTGGCCGCCAG
The DNA here is from genome assembly GCA_963764955.1 of uncultured Alphaproteobacteria bacterium. Taxonomy (GTDB): domain Bacteria; phylum Pseudomonadota; class Alphaproteobacteria; order Rhizobiales; family Beijerinckiaceae; genus Roseiarcus. The sequence goes on from CAVXVE010000040.1 coordinate 67,138, forward strand.
GATCGCCGCAATCATCGCGTCGACCGCGGGCGAGCGGACGCCCGCGATGTTATAGGCGCCCTCGGCGCCTGCCGCAGCCGAACTCCAGCGTCCGCGCTGCTCGTTGCCGGGCGAGGGCGAGGCGATCCAGGATCCGATCATCATGTCGAAGTCGAAACGGGTGCGCCGCCGCTGGAACTGGACCTCGTCCACGAGCCGCACATTCGGCGGCGACGCCGATGCGAGCGAGATTGCGCGCGTAGGCCAGCGCCAAGCGCTCCTCCTCGCGGTTCTTGACCAGGATCTCGAAGGCGAGCGGGGCGCCATGGGCGTCGACCAGACGGCCGTCGCGCAGGACGTAGCCGGCCGCCGCGAGCTCGTCGAGGGCCCGCTTGGCGATCGTGCGGTCGCGACCCGTGCCGTCGGAGACCGGCGCGCGCCAATTCCCTTCCATCACGTCGTCGCGCACCGCGCCGGGATAGGGGGCGAGCAGCGCCCGCTCGCGCGCCGAGGCGGGGCGGCCGATCGACGAGAGGTCGCTGTCGTCGAAGAACCCCTCCGACCGCTTGTAGGCGCCGCCGAACAGATTGGCGTTGATCCACTCGAAGTCGAACATCGAGGCCAGCGCCTCGCGCACCCTGGGGTCGGCGAACTGAGGACGGCGGGTGTTGAAGGCGAAGCCCGAGACCCCCTTCGGCAGCCGACTCTCGATCGCGGCTTTGATGACGCGCCCGTCCTTGGCGGCGGGGAAATCATATTCATTGCGCCAGCGGGTCGTGTCGTCCTCGACCCGGTAGTCGATGAGCCCCGCCTTGAAGGCCTCGAACATCGCCGTCGCGTCGCGATAATAATCGATGCGGATCTCGTCGAAATTGTACAAGCCGCGCGAGATCGGCAGGTCTTTCGCCCAATAGTTGGGGTCGCGCTCGAGCACCAACCGCTCACCCGGCTTGACCTCGGCGACCTTGTACGGGCCCGAGCCGACCGGAATCTGCAGCGTCTGGTCCTCGAAATCCTCGGCGTCGGTGTGGGCGCGCGACAGCACCGGCATGATCGCGAGCGTCAACGGCAACTCGCGGTCATTGGCGCCCGAAAGGTCGTAGCGGACGGTGTGCGCGTCGGGGGCGTCGATGCTTTTCACCAGCGAAAAGGCGGCGCGCTGCTGCGGACGGCCCTTGGCCTTGAGCAGATTGAAGGTGAAGACGACGTCGGCGGAGGTGATCGGCGTTCCATCCGAGAACCGAGCCGCGGGATTGAGATGGAAGACGACGTGATCGCGGGCCGAATTGGTTTCGATGCTCTCGGCGATGAGACCATAGAGAGTGAACGGCTCGTCGGCGGAACGCGCCATCAGCGACTGGTAGACGTTGCCGATGAGCCCCTGCGCGGTCGACAAGGCTTTGACGTTATAGGGGTTGAGGCTGTCGAAAGCCCCGAGATAGGCGAGATCGAGCCTGCCGCCCTTGGGCGCTTGCGGATTGACATACGGCAGGTGGTCGAAGCCTGGAGGCAGGGCCGGCTCGCCATGCATTGCGATCGCGCCCGCCGGCGGGCCGACGGCGCCTGCATGCGCCGAGACCGCCGCCAGCGCGATCGCGAGCGCGGCCATGAGGACGAAGCGAATCGACCAGCCGATCATCGCCGCCTTCTATCATCGGCCAGCGGCGGATTCCCACAACGAGGGCGAATACCTGGGACGGCGCCATCGCTTTCCGGAGCGAGGTTCGCCCATGGACGGTTGAAAGGGCAGAAATTGTTATTGGAATGTCGCGTCGAATATGGAAAGAGGGCGCGCCGACACCCGCAGCGCGTCCGCCACGCTCGCGTCACGAGGCCGCCGAGGCTTGCCGATCCCTGGCGCCGATTGGCCTGGCGCGGGCGCTAGGGCGGAGCGCAACACGATTCCGCTTACGGTTCGAAAGGACGATTGATGAGATTTCCAGTCATGCGCTTGAGCGCCGCGGCGCTCGCAATGAGCGTCGCGCTCGCCAGCGCAGCGTTCGCGCAGACGAAGCCGGAAAAACCCGCCGCCCCTGCCGCTCCGGCGCAGGCGGCCCCGGGTCAGCCGCAACAGCCGCCTCCGCCATCGAAGATCGATCTCGTATCGCCGGAGCCGCAATGGGCCAAATTCTGCGCCAAGGAGCCCGCAAACGGCCGCGACGCCTGCGCCACGATGCGCGACTTCTCGACCTCGGCCGACCAGCCTCCGATGATCAGCATCAACCTCTTCGAGGTGGCCGGCGAGGAGAAACGCAAGTTGCGCTTTCTGATCCTGCCGATCGGCATGCTGCTGAGGCCCGGTTTCCGGGTCGTCATCGACAAGAATGAGCCGCTCGATGGCAAGTACGACATGTGCTTCCAGAACGCCTGTTCGGCGGAAATCGAGATCGGGTCGAAGACGCTGGCCGAACTGAAAAAGGGGCAGAACATGGCGGTCGTTATGCGCGTGCCCGGCGGCGACGTTTCCGGGCGCGAGATCACCTTCAACATTCCGCTGAAGGATCTGGGCACGGCGTATGACGGCAAGCCGACCGACCCCAAGGTTCTGGAGCAACAGCGCCTGGCGTTGCAGCAGCAACTGCAGAAGAAGGCGGAAGAACAGCGCAAAAAGCTTGAGCAGGAGCAGAGCGGCGTCGGCGCGCCCGGAGCGCCAGCCCCCGCCGCCCCGGCTCCCGCCGCGCCCGCGAAGTAGAGCGCTTAGGGCGACGGGCGCAATCGTGCGCCTGGGCGCCTCCCGTCGAGCTTGTCAGCTCAGGCGCAAGCGGCCGCGGGCGCAATATTTGCCGTCCTCCGTCCGCTCGAAGGCCTCGCTCACTTGCGGGTGCTGGACCGGCTCGCCGGACTCGTCGGACATGAGATTCTGCTCGGAGACATAGGCGACGTACTGGCTATCCTCGTTCTCGGCGTAGAGATGGTAGAACGGCTGTTCCTTCGCCGGACGCACCTCGGCGGGAATCGAACGCCACCATTCCTCGGTATTGGCGAAGACCGGGTCGACGTCGAAGATCACGCCGCGGAAGGGGTAGAACCGGTGTTTGACGACCTGTCCAATCCCGAATTTCGCGTTGCGGCTCCGCATAGTCTGGAAACTCCTTTGCCCATGCCCGGACAGTTATAGCGCATTGCGCCCAAACAGGAACCGCCTTCCGATCCGGTTCGCGAGCTTTCCACCGGCGGTTTGCTGCGGCGGTTCGTTTAAAAGCAAGAATTGAGCCGCCCGCGCTTCGGGAGCGGCTGGAGGGCGGTCAAAACTGGTAGAGCGCGGCATAGTCAGGGTCCTTCGCCGCGACTTCCCGAGCCAGATCGACAACGACGCGCGCCTGCTTCCAGGTCGCGTCGTCCTGCATCTTGCCGTCGATCATCACCGCGCCCGATCCGTCCGGCATGGCCGCCAGGATCTTGCGCGCGAAGGCGACCTCGGCTGGATCCGGCGAGAACACCCGTTTCGCGATCGCGATCTGGCTCGGATGAAGCGTCCAGGCGCCCGCGCAGCCGAGCAGGAAGGCGTTGCGAAACTGCGCTTCGCAGGCGATTGGATCGGAGAAATCGCCAAACGGCCCGTAGAACGGCTTGATCCCGTTCGCGGCGCAGGCGTCGACCATGCGCGCGATGGTGTAATGCCAAGGGTCCTGCTGGGCCGAGGCGCGCTCCGCCTGGGTCCCGGTCGGGTCGCCAAGCACGCGATAGTCGGGATGGCCGCCCCCGACCCGGGTCGTTTTCATCGCCCGCGACGCGGCGAGGTCGGCGGGGCCGAGGCTCATGCCCTGCATGCGGGGCGAAGCGGCGGCTACGTGAGCGACATTGTTGACGCCCTCCGCGGTCTCCAGGATCGCGTGCACGAGAATGGGGCGCTTGAGGCCGTAGCGGGCCTCGAGCAGGGCCAGATACTGGTCGACGAAATGAATGTCCCAGTCGCCCTCGATCTTGGGGACCATCACCACGTCGAGCTTGTCGCCGATCTCGCCGACGAGCCGGGTCATGTCGTCGATGAACCAGGGCGAATTCAGCGCATTGACGCGCGCCCATAAGCCCGTCGAGCCGAAGTCGGTCGCCTTCGCCATCGCGATCAGGCCGTCGCGGGCCGCCTCTTTGGCGTCGGTCGGAACCGCGTCCTCGAGATTGCCGAGCACGACGTCGACCTGGCCGACGAGCTCGCCCACTTTCGCGCGCACCTTCTCATTGTGCGGCGGGACGAAGTGGATCATCCGCTCGAGCCGGGACGGAAGCTCGAGCAGCGGGCGGGGCGCCCCGATCGCCAGCGGATTGAAGTACCGGCGCGGCGCTTTCACGGGCGGGGACGTTGTCGCAGCATGCTTCAGGGCATAGGGCGATTTCCCCCACGCCGCAATTCGCCTAACGAACAAGGCCCAGGCCCCGCGCCCCATCGCCCCGACGCGGCGCTGGATTCAACTTAAGCGCGCGTTCGAACGAAAGAAAAAGAAAGCGCACGAAAGGAAAACAGGCAGAAAACGCTTTCTTTTGCTTTCTTTTAGTTTTCGGAATCGGGACTTTTCAAAGGGTTACGGCCGAAAAAAGTGAAAAAAATTTCCGCCTCCCTCAACTCGCCTCCAAGGTTGCGCGAGAAAAGCCCTCACGCGCCCGGCTCCGCGTGCTGCGCCGCCTCCGCCGCCGGACCGTCGCCCGCGCCGGCCGCCAGTCCCTCGCCCTGATTCTCACCCGGCTTGTCCCGGATCTCGCCGATCTTCCTCAGGTGTTCGCGCCCGGCCGCGTACATGACCTCGTCGATGCCGAGATTGGCGGCGACGCGGTTGATCTTGGCGAGCAGCTTGGCGCGCGCCTCCTCGTCGTAGACCTGGTTGGCGGCGGCGACCGTCTGGTAGCGG
>CAVXVE010000041.1:0-154625 GCA_963764955.1 uncultured Alphaproteobacteria bacterium
GCCGTCGCCCGCCTGATCGAGAAATACGGGGACACGCCGATACCGGACTTGCTCTCGGGGCTGACAAAGTGCCCGAAATAGAAGTCAGTCGGGATCTATGACCGCTGCAAGGGGACTTACGAGCGCCGGTCGCCTCCCTGAGCCGCGTGTCTTTCCGCGCAGCCTGCGCCATCAACCGGGGCCGGGAAAATCGATTGCGGGTTTGATGATCGGCATTTGGGAACTCTCTTTCAGGCAAACCGCTGGACGTTTTCCCTGGGAACGGCCTGGAGACGCTTAGGCCGCCGCGCCGCCAATTTCGCAGACGCCGGGATGCGAGCCGTCCGCGTCGTTCATGATTGCAACGAGATCCATCGCGGTTGCACCGTGGACCATGCCTTCTTGGGACCCCTTGAAGACGATTTTACGTCGCACATCATCGACAGACACCAATGTCCACGTGCTGTCGGGGTCGATCTTGTACACCCAACCGGGGCGCTGACCTTCGGGAGGCTGGTTACCGTCTTGTTTCGACGTTCGGCGAATGTCGCGTATACCCTGCTTGAATTGTCGGCGCTAATCCAGCCGAGCGAGTAGCTGATGACGGCTTTTTCGGTTGCAAACATGCACAGCACGCCTGCATGAGCAGGCGCAGCGAACGAAGCAAACGCGAAAGCGGCGGCGAGCGCGGCGAATGATCTGACGGGCAATGGACTAGCTCCAGCAATTGTGCGGGCTTTATCGTTGCTTTCAACCGCTCATCTGCTTTTGCGTGCCAATGCCTTGCTACTTCACGCCAACTTTGCGCGACAGTCGCGTCTGGCATCGACACGCGTCTGAGGTTCCCATTCATCGCTATGATTATGAGCTATCCGGTCGCGACCGGGCAGCGAGATGGACCGCAGAGACAATCGGACGGCGGAAGCCGCATTGGTTACAGGAGCAACGGCGCATGATCTCTAATCTCTGGATCAGCGAGGATCCGATCGCCTGGGACGACGCGTTGAAGCGTTACTGGTCGTTCGTCGAGCCGAGAAATCTCGATCTTGAGAAATCGCTCGATGCGCTCGACATAGAACGGATCAGGCGCATGGACCCTCGGGGATGATACGATTCCTGAGAAACGGATACTTCCGCTGGAAATACACCGCGCCAAACCGATATGCGACGACGGCCCGCCAGCTCCAGCGCTATGCAGACGACGGCAAGCTTGACGACCTGGATGGGGTCCGCCAACGTTTGCTGGCCTTAGACACGGACGACATTCGTTCGGGGCTGAAGACGGCGTCGGCGGTCTACGGTCTCGGCACGGCGGGAGTGTCGGGCCTAATCGCCCTTATGTACCCGCAGAAATTTGGGACCGTCGATCAGTTTGCAGTCAAAGCGCTGAGGCAGGTCGAGGGCTTGCCGGACGCCGAAGCGCTCGCCCGGATGAACCCCGACAACCTCACGATTTCCGACGGCGTGCTCATCATTGGTGTTCTCCGGCGGAAAGCCGCAGACCTGAACCGCATCTTCAAGTCAGCGATTTGGACGCCCAGAAAGCCGGATATGGTTCTATGGACCTTTGGCCGTTAAACTCGGAAGCGGAGCCAAATGCCAGCTCGCCGCTTCCGGCATGCCCTCGATGGATGGCGTCTGTATCGGCGTGAGCCACCGTCGCGACCGCCAAAGCGCTGCTCTTGGTTTCCTGGTTTGCGTGCGTGTCATTGCGCAATGGCGCGTATTGGCAGGCTTTTGACCTGAAAAGGAGGGCGCGGGTCGCCAGCCGTCCTTCATATCGGCGTGCGCCGCCGGGCCGATGTTCCGAAGCGGGAGACTTCGCGCATTATCCCTGCGGTGCGAGGCGCGCTCGGAGCGTACCCCCTTTCCGACGCGCACCCTCCGCCACCCGATCCCTTCTTTCTTGCACCACCGGAGGGGGCGGGCGGCACTTTCGACCACGTCGCGCGAAGTCGGTTTTGGCATCGGACGCCTCGCAAAATAGACGCGAGAGCCGTGCTGCGTCCATTTTGCTCGTATGCCAGGGCTAGTTCAGGTCGGCCGCCCTGTCGCCGCTGGGGCGCATCTCATAATCCTCGGGAGCCCGCCTGACACAACGCGCGGGGCGCACATGCCGGCGTGGACGGTGGGAGGCGGATGGGCCGGGGCACGCGACCCACGCCGACGTCAGAACGCAACAGGGTGCTACTTACCGACGGCCCAAGTCGAGGCGGACGATCAGTTGCGCGGCAACGCAAAAACGAATTGGAGCCTGCCGCCGCGCAGGTGGTCTACCGCCCGATCTGGGCCCATCGCGACTGAATGGCGCTTGTTAAGGATGCCGTCATGCCTGTCAGGTCGAGGTCCACGATCTCGGTGCACCGATCTCACCGTGCTTGAGTTGGCGCTCCAGCAGTATGAGTGCATCGGCAGTCATGTCGGCGTCAAGCAAGGCACCGTGCCGGTCGTCTCTTTCGCTGCTGTCGGAGACACTAGCCGATCGCACATCGAGGTAAGCGACTTACTGGCGCCAGGGAAAAGCTGTGCGAACAGGACCTGCGTGCAAAATACCGCTCTTCAGCGTAGGCGCTTTCACCCCACTGAATCACCTTGACCCGAGCGAACTCATAATCGAGGAAATCTCGCTCGTTCTTGTGAGCGTGGGCCACGATCGGCGACTTTCCAACGAAGTCTTTCACTTTCGGCAGGATCGTTGGGAACCGCGGAGCGTTCTTGAGATCGCCTTGGCCGAATCCTGTGGATCTTGATGGCCTCGCGGTCGATCGGGCCATCCGGGTTGACCTTGGAGCTCCACGTCTCGCCCTTGCGCCATTCCTCGCCTTCACGCAGCATTTCGATGAAACCGACTTCGATGATGATGCCGGGGGCTCTCCAGGCAAAAGGCTGCTTGCGAATGAACTCGGCGTCAGGTGTACGCTTGCCAGTCGTCTCCGCGTCGAAGGCAACGAGCCGGTCGAAACCGTCGAGGAAATTCGGCGAGTACATCAGAGCGCTCCGAAGGCCGCCAATTCCTATGCGTTTCGCTGATCGCCGTCACGGCGTGGCGAGGAAGCTGCTTCGCGAAGAGGACCGGCGCCTCAGCGCCAGCGCGCAGATACCCTCAAGATGTCGTGCCGGCCGAGTTCATATTCTCATGGAGTCCAAGTTCCCGTCGGCGCGGCACACGAAGACCCGACGTTCGCTCACTACGTAGGGCCATCGCCAACACACCGGGCCGCCTGTCACCCGCGATGCTCGCCGTCGCCCGCATCCAAAATCCATGTCCGGTCGGCGAACGCGACATAAATGCGCTCCTGCCCGAGCGCCGTGCCAAGCTCGGTCGTAAGCTCATTCGACATGGCCTCGATGGCCGCTTCGGAGAGATGACCGAGGTACGCGTGGACCGCTCCGCCCGTGAATAGGGCCACGGGTCGCGGTCCGAACCGACCGTGCCGTCGTCGCGTGGCCAAGCATAGGTGACTTCTGCGCGAGTAAACATGCCGGAGAGGGCGGGCTGGCCGGACTCGACACGCCGCTTCATCCCGACGCGAGGAGTGCGCACAGCCTCGGACACGTAGAACCACGCGCCCCTCGACGTCCGAGCCCTCGCGTGGGCCGAAAGTCGCGTCGCGGACACTGCGAGCCGTGCACGACGACATAGTCTCCGGGCTGCGGAGAGGAAGGCGCGAGATGGGCCCTTCGGCCACCATCATGCTCACTTCTGAGTGTTGCCGCCAACAAAGCGCGAGCTCAGACGCGAATTTCTTACACCCTCCTGCGCGCAATTTTCTCCTTACGGCAACGGATTTCCTCTTCGACCGGTGGCAGCACCATCACGTACCAATTGTCACTTAGATTTGAGTACGTCAAAGAGCCGGCCTTTTTGTCGCCACATCGCATACCTATCTGCGCGGCGTTCAAATGGAGTACCTGAAATAATGCCTAAAGCTTTGAATAAGACTGTTAAGGGCACGAAGTCCGCCAAGACTGTGAAGGCAAAGACGGCACGTCGCGTCATCAAGCCATGGACGAAAGAGGACGTGCGCATGCTGAAGGCGCATTCGAAGGCCCGGACGCCCGTCACCAAGGTTTCGAAGGTGATGAAGCGCACGGTTGGCGCTCTCCGCCGCAGAGCCGGTATCCTCGGCGTCGGCCTCGGCCACCGCCGGTAAGCTTCTCGATCTTCCGAGTACTGCTGCACTCCCGTTCCCCTGCCGCCCAGTCAGCCATGCCCCTCCGGGGACTGCTTTGATCTATGCAAGCGGCGGGGGATAGGAACTAAAAGTCAGCGAGCATTTGCGGCGTATCGATCGGTGCGCTCTTGGAGCCACGGACGCCCGGGCGCGGCGTCCGCAGATCGAAGAGCTCGTCGCGGGTCTAGCCGATGGTGTTGAACCAGTTTCATGTACGATTTGGCGCCTATCAAACACGTGTTCATGCGTCGAAACGGCTGACCTTGCGATTTTAGAAGCGCACCCCTTCTGCCGCCTCCTTCAGTATTTCGGCGCTCCGCTTCAGCGCGGCGCGCTCGCCAGCGTCGAGATCTGGCGCGAAGGTCTTCACCACGCCGGCTGCGCCGATCACGCGCGGCAAGGAGAGGGCCACATCCCGTACGCCCTGACACTCCTGCGTCAACATGGAGCAGGTGAGCAACGCCCGCTCGTCGTCCTCAATAGCCTGCGCGATGCGGGCAAGACCGGCGCCGACCCCGAACCAGGTCGCTCCTTTTCCTTTGATGATGGCATCGGCGGCGCGGCGCACGGCCGTATCAATGCGGCTGCGGTCGACGTCTGTCAGTTGACGCCCCATCTGGCGCGCGACTTCGGCCACCGATAGGTTGCCGGCTGCCGCGCCCGACCAGTGGAGCACCTCGCTGTCGCCATGTTCGCCCAGCACTCGCGCATCGATGTATGTTGGGCTGATGCCGAGATGTGCGGCGAGCAAGGTGCGGAACCGAGCGGAGTCGAGGATGGTGCCCGACCCGATCACTCGTTCCGACGCAACACCGCGCCGCCCCGCGATTGCCGTAACAATCTGGGTCATCACGTCAACCGGATTCGTCGCCACCAGAAAAATCGGATCCGGCGCCGCCGCGAACACTGCCGGCACGATCTCTGCGAAGATTTCGGCGTTGCGCGACAGGAGATCCAGCCGGCTCTCCCCCGGCCTCTGGTTGGTGCCCGCAGCAAGCACGACCAGACGTGCGCCATCAAGATCGGCACACTCGCCGGCGCGGACCCGGACCGGATCGGCAAAAGGCGTAGCGTCCAGAATGTCGCGCGCCTGTGCGACCGCCAGATCCGAGTTGCGGTCGACGAGCATGATCTCCGAACCGACGCGGCGCATCATCATGGAATAAGCCGCGGTGGCGCCGACCTGTCCGGTTCCGACGATGCCGATTTTCATGCCGTTCCTCCTATATCGAGAACGGATATTCGCGCAAAGCAGCGCCTCGGGCCGGGCAACCGATGGAGGCGTAGGCGCGATCCCATGCGCTCTGATCCATTCGCCAAACCCTCAAACAAGTGGTCGCGCTGGCTGGGTTCGAAATGAACTCATTAGCCCATCAGCGATGGACGATCGACTTAAAGAGCCGTTATCCCCGCATATTCCCGGTTGCCCAATTGGCGCCGAGCGCGGATGCGCCCGCGCCGCATCGTCTGAGGCAGTTGAGCCCAGCGGCGAGCTTGATGCCGGCGGGCCGAACGGTCTCCGTCGAAAAGAAAAAGACCGACCCCGAATGCGGGTTCGGCGCGCCGGGGACGAAGATCGAGACGAGGCCGTTACTCAACGCTTCGGTTTGAACGCCGAGCTGCCATCCCCCTTCCATAGGCACGAAGACCACGGGAAGCTCTCCGATCTCAGCGACGCCCAAGGCGCTTGCGCTCTCCTGTTTCAGATACTCGTAGGCCGGAATCTTCGACAGCACCGACGACTCCAATGCGTTAACGATATGCTGCGCGGGCACGGTGCGAGCGAGGAGCCCGGCAAGAAAGCAGATGAGCGCGACGAGCACGACCGCCAGCGCCGTCGCAACGCCAGCGCTCAGGTCTGAAACGGCTGGAACGTGAACAACAACGGCGTTTAAGCCCTTTTTCGCGTAGTCGAACGCCTTGGCGAGAATAACGATCAGCACGACGAGCGGGGCCAGGAAGAGGAGGCCGCCGACAATTGTCGTCCGTACGAATTGAGCGATCGCGTTCATGGATGATCTTCCTCGACGTTAAATTTGAGGGACGGAACAGGGCTTAAAACAGATAGCCCACTCTCAATTGAGTCTTGAACGTGTAAACGGGAAAATCCCGGATGATCGGGATGCCGAACTCCGCCGAAATCACTGTGTGCTCGGTTGGCTTCCAGCCGACCATGAAGTTGAGCGGCAGAAACAATCGGCCTGTCTGGTTGTGCACCGGCGTCCCATAGTTCATTCGAATGTCCGGGCTCGGATAGAGCGTGAAGAATAGGTTGTGCGGCAGATTGACGTTGAGGGTCGGGGCGATGCGCAATTGTCGCAACAGGCGGCCGTCGTCATTGCCTTCGAAATCAATTCCGTAACGCACCTGCGGCGCGAAGTAGCTGCCCGGACTGATCTCCGGAAGCATCGCGCGAACGACGAAGCCAGTGACCTGTTCCCAGGCGTCCGTCGCCACGCCGTTGGTGGAGGTGGGCGCGATCAGTTGCCCGCCAAGCGCGACCGCCCAGCGTTGATCGAAGTCGTGCACGATCCAGGCCTGACCAAGCACGTTGCTGAAGCCGGACACAGTCGCGCCAGTTGGATTCTCGGGGGTCACTCCGTTTGTCCACACGAACGGAATCTCCGTTCGGAAGTTCAACTCCCATTGCGGCGTAAGCCGAAACGGGACGTCGATGCGGGCAAACGGGGTGTTGGTTTCGACCCTTTTGGTCGTTCCCTCCTCGACGCCTGGACCGGGGGCTTCGGTATAGCGATCAAGAAGCTCGATCTTGCCCAACGGTCGAGTCGGGTCGTCACCGGTCCCATTGGCGACATCGGGAGAATCCGAGCCGGCAAGGACGGGGCCCGCCACGCTCAGAACGCCAGCGACAGAAGCGCAACGCGTGAGAGCGAAAAGCGACCGTCTTTTTGGCGCGTACAAAGCGCGCGCAAACCTCACAAGCACTGTCGCCGCGACCGCCGCTCACTCACCACTCACCTCATCGCCGCGAGATTCCTCCAAAAGGTCTCGAGACTCTTGGTGCCGCCAAAGAGAGTCGTGAAATTGGTGGAATCGACTAGAACGATGTCTCCGGCCCTGTGCTCGTTCGGCGGCGCCCAGAGGAGGCAGTTGAACTCCCTCTCGCCTGCCTCGGTGAATGGGTGCGGCCGTTCGAGGTCGATCGGCTGCCGCGCGAGCACGTGGACGGAGTCTGCGTCTCCCGTCAGTTCGTAGTGCGGCAGATGCGGGTGGAAGTTGAGGGTCGGGACGTTTTGCAAGAGGCCAAGGCTGTCGAGGTCGTGGAACGGTGTCAGCGGCGCAATTTCGTTCGTGCCTTTCACCAGCGCGGGCCGAAGGCCGTAGGTGTTGTGTACGGGAACGCCAAGCCCCTTCATCAACGAGCGCGTGTATTGCCCAAACCGCTGCTGGCGAGGCACCAGCGGGTCGCCGTGGTGCAGATATTCCACCTGGCGTTGCTTCATGTCGCCGATGAAACCGACATCATGATGGGGCGCAAGCAGAAGGCAGGCGCCGTCCCGCTTCAACCATTCGCGGATCGCGGCAATCTCCTCCGGCGCGGCCTCCTGTTCGGAGAGAATATGGTCGAGTCCGAACACCATCAGGGTGTCGGCATCCGCGAGAATGCGCTCGTCGATCGGCAGCTTGTAGCCGGCCTGGTCGATGCGCTGGAAGACGGCGACCGGGTGGCCCGTTGTTTCGCCGGCGATCTTCTGGAAGCTGAGGGTCGAGCGGTGAAACAGCTCAAGCGTTCCCGCGATGCCCTGAAGAAACTGCGCGGCGCTCCATTCGGGGGTCTCGTAGGCTGGCCAGAGGACGTTCCGAACCTCGGTCATGGTGGAGAAGCGATTCTCCATCGCTGCGGGGTCACGCTGCGCTTCCCAAGGATAGCTCCACGTCCAGTAGATGCTTATGCGCCGCTTACCTGGCGTGTATTTGCGCGGAACGTGATCCTGATTGTAGGTCCGGGCGGAAGCTGGCGCTGACATAGGATCTTCTCCTTCGTCCTATCGAGGATTCAGGCCCGGCGCGGTTCGTTCAGTGACGCGAGATAGTCCAGCGCCTTGAGGCCCGGCAGAAAGAAGTAGGCGCCTCCCCGGACCGTGGTGAAGGCGGGCAGACCGACGATTTTCTTGCGAATGGGCCGCTTGGGAATCTTGAACTCCAGCGTTCCGTCTTGCGCGCCGATAATCGGGTCGCGCTCGTTGCCAAGCTCGTGGAAATTTCGATCGTTCGCCCAGACGTTCTGCGCGAACTCGAACTGCCGAATCAGACTCGCGCAGATGATGAACGCCGCGATTCCACGCTCGGCGCCATCCTCGGCCTCGCCGTCCGGCAAATGCGGGCCATAGGTCGCGCCGCGGCGGATCATCCGCCGCCGGTTCATGTTCGCCGCGGTGTCGCGCGGATTCATGCGGCGCGCGTGGGAGCCGAGCGGGACTGCATACCCGTGGGGATCCATCTCCTTGTAGTTGAAATCGTTGTTTCGTTGCGGATCGGCCCCTAGCTCCGGATCGTCCTTGTCCGGCGACAGCACGAGCGGGGCGCCGCTGCGCCAGCGCCCCATCAGCTTGGCGGCGATCAGCTCCTGTTCTTCCGTGGTCTCGCCATGCTGGCGAAGGAAGTCGCGAAACCTCCCGACATGCTCCGCGAGCCTGCGATAGGCCATATAGCTGCCGTTGCGCGCGAGCGTTTTGGGCTCCGGGCTATTGGCTACGACGCCGTATTCGTCAGGGTAGCCCAGGATGAACTCACCCGGCTTCAAGGGATCCCCGGAGCCGGGTGTGGGCTCCTCGCCCGCCCCCTCGATGACCGGCTGCGACAGACGGTCCCGGTAACCGAAATGATCATGGGCGTGATCAAACGGCGGAATGGCGTGAAGGTCGAGCGCAGAAAGGACCTCGACGCCGGGGCAGTTGACGATGAGCTTCTCGTGCTCCGAGACGCAGCGGTCGTGTTCCACGTCGTCGCGCGCAAAGAGAATGACGATCGCATGCAGATCGGGGCTCGCAAGGCCGCCCACCCAATGCTGGGGCGCGTTCAAACCCGTGTCGCCCAGCATCTCCGCCCGCGTGACCATGCCCTGCTTGAACTCCTCCGGAAATGAGGCGAGCGAAGCCTCGTCCAGTCCAAGCGCACGAAGCCCATTCCAGGTGAAAGCCGCCGTCACCCAGCGCTTGTCCTTGTCAATGCCCGCTCGCATCGACGCTGCCGAATGAATCGTCCCTTTGATCGCCGACAACCAAGCGCGGCCAGCGGCCCCATCACGAAATGACAGAAACTCGTAGCGGGCCGCTAGCGCCGGCGCCCGCGTCAGCAGGATATGCTGGATGTCGTCGAATTCGAGCATCGAGACGTTCCCTCGTCAGTCTGCCCATGCAGGCATTACGACGTGCGCCCCCAGGCCTGTGCGTCGATCTTCCACTCATCGCCGTGCTTCGAAAACGTATATGCGAGGGTGCCGGTGCGCGCGACGGTTTGACCCTTGATGGTTACCGTGAGCGTCCCCGTTATGACGGCGTACGCATCGGAGCCCTCCACGTTCCAGAACCCCATTTCGTACGACAGGTGCTCGTACGAGACCCCAAGGTCCCTACGCCACTTTTCTACGTCAGCAAGCCAATTGGCCGGAGCATTCGGGTTCAACCAGCGATAAGGTGCGATGCCATCAATTACAATGGCGGTGTCCCCAAAAACGTCGCGGAAAAGCTCGATATTCTGGGTGTTGAAACCGTCGATGTGATTGTCGATAAGGGTCTGGATTTCTCTCGGGGGGCTAGCCAGGATCATCCTCCAGTCGCGCCTATAACGCTTCACCGATCCATGGCCGTTCGAGCGACAATCCTGTCCCGAGGAATCATTGCATCTGGTCGAGCATGGTTGAGAAAGCAGCTTTCAGTTTGAGCGCCTTTTTGACCTCGTCGGCGCTAACGAAAGGGTACTCGCCGTATTCGAGGAAACTCGGACATTGATGCTCGCGAACGAATGTTACGAAGGACGCCGGATTGGTCTTCCAGTCCATAGGAAATCCTTCGAGATTTTCGAAGACTGTCGAAATGCCAGTGGCGGAGAACAACGTGACAGCGTCCTCGGTGTATTTGTCGAAGTCGGTGTCGAAAATGCCTTGGTACATGAAATGGGTTTCTCCTTTGATGGGAAACAACAACCAGCGCAGGTAATGCAATTTTAGCACCGCAAGAGCGTCCGGCTGCTCGGCGATCGTCTTTTCGATCGTCCTGGCATGTTCGTAGAATTTCTCTTCGCGGCCGGGGATGACTTTCGCGACAATCGAGAAGCCGTAACAGGCAGGTGTCTTGGGAAAGATAGGCCCATAACGCCCTTGCTCGATCTTGTCCTCGAAATACCCTCCCTTGGGGATCGCCATCGCCGCGGGCTTCGACCAGTCCTGCGTTTTGGATTCATTCGACATTGTGTTGACCTTCTTTGATGTGCTTCGTCACGGCGCGCATTTCTTCAGCGTTGTGGCCAGCGCGGGATCGCCAGTCGCGCTGTAGATGAGTTCGGTGGGGGAGCGGAGCGCGATCATCACGCTTCGAGGGGTGTAGCTGATCGAATCCTCGCATTCGGCGCTCACCTTGAGCGCGCCGTCCGCTCCAGACGCGCCATCAATCCGGCAGGTGGCGGAAGGCAGAAGGATTTTTTTCGGCGACTCGACAATAGCGGCCTGGGCGAACTTGTCCACCGGTTGGCGAAAGGCCCAGCCGCCGCCGCGCCGCTGGAACAGCCGATCGCAGTCCCCCTCGGAATAGGCCCAGGCCCCCACCAGCTGCGCGAGGTTCTTGGGCGCAAATACGCCCGCGACTTGCTGCTCCTCCCGTCCAGGCGCGGGCTGCGGCAGTGGCGGTTCGGCGACCGGCGCAGCTGGAGCAGACGGAGGCTTCTGGGCGACGACGGGCGGAGCCGAGGAGGCGCTAGGGCGCGGCGCGAGAGCGGGCGGCGACGCCGCTTGCTGTCCTGCGTTCGGCGCCGGATTAGGAGCGGCAGGGAGCGGAGCGGGAGCAGCCTGCACGACGGGCGGAGCCGGGGGCGCGCCAGGGGCAGGGGGCGGCGCGGGGGCGGGCGGGGTTGCGGCCTGCTGCACGGCCGGCGCCGCAGGTGACGGCGCGGCTTCCTGCGCAGGCGGGGCGGAAGCGGGCGACGGCGCGCGTTCGTGGACGACCGGCGCGGGAGCAGGCGGCGCCGGTGGAACCGGCGCGGGAGCGACAGCTGTTGGCTCCGGCGAAACGGGGGGCGAGACATTCGTCCGGTTGCTGGCTGTCCAGAGGGCGGCTGCGATCGCGACGAGGACCACGCCCCCAAGCAAAGTCCACAACCACCGCGACATGGCATCCCCTTTGCGTCGCTCAGGAACCGTCTCGGAGTAAGCTAGAAGTTGATGAGACCATGCTTGTGGACATGAGTCACATGAACGAGCGGCGCCACTTCTACCGTTACGTGGTGCATCAGGTATTGATGTTTGACGTAGCCGACATGTCCTGCCCAAGCCATGTAGCACCAAGTGTCGCCGCAACTTTCGATATCAATTGGCGCTCCCGCCGGAATGATGGCCTTGACCCGATGGTGCGTGCCGGGTCCTGCTCGCAAGTTCAGGTTCGTGGTGGTGTGGGTCATGGCCGCGATAGCCGGCAGACCGGAAAACACTACGAGGGCGCTTGCCAAAACGGCGACACGGAATTGCATGGGTTTTCTCCCTCGATGTTAAGTGGCGTAGCTTTGCGGCCACCGTCGAGTGGGCAGCCGGACACATGAAAGGCAGCGCCGCCATCCGAAATGATGTCGCCGCGATTTGTCAGTTGACCGCGAGACGCCGGAGCTTTCGAGGAAGCGTAGAACGGTAGCCATTTGCGCGTTTACCGCTCCCCTTTCTCCTGCCCCTACGCTATGCCGTGGAACCCTGCGCAGGGCGGAATCTGCAAGGCATGGCGGCATGTGTCAGAGGGTGCTCATCCGCCACAAAAATGTGCATCGGTCGCCTTGCTTACGACAATTGCAGCCATTCTGTTCTGCCCCTCTGCCGTTTGATCGGCAGTTGAGGTGTATGGCAGCCGTTCGCCGGTCCAGCACATTTGTATCCGGTCCTCTGACACCTTATTGTCGTACACGAGAGCCTCGAATACGGCGTCGGCGCGCCGTTGTGACAGCCGCTCGTTGAATCCCGCAGAGCCGACTGTATCGGTCTTGCCAAGGATTGTGGCGACGAAGTCTGGGTGGCTTTGGATCATTCCAGCCACGTCGCGTATTTGGGCTTGGTCTTTGGCGTCTAATGCGTAGCCGCCGGTGGGAAAATAGATAAAATGGGCCGTAGCATCCAACGGCAAATTCTTCACCTCTTGCGCTGTCGCAGCGTAAGCCACAAAAAAGCTCACGGCCGCCGCTGCAAGGCTGTTCGTTACATTGCTTCGTAACATTTCGCTCCCCTCCTATCGTTGCTGCTATGTTAAATAGATGGCTGCCTCCGAGGAGGCCGCCAACTCATGTCAATTTCGACTCCGGCTGAATCGTTGCCCTAGGGGCTATCGAAGTGCAGACCATAGAAGTCAGGGCTGCTTCGCCTGAAGCGCCTGCTCCATCGCACGCCGTCCAACGACTGAGCCGCCGCTGTTCCCGCCGGGTGCTGCTAATCGCCGGCGGGTGACGCAATGAACGCCATCGCCGCCCTGCATTCGTCGCTGGTCTCGCCGAGATGCGGCCTCATACAGTCGGAAATGTTGCCGTACGTGGCTTGGGGGCAGAAGTGCTGGATGTCCCCTTTGCACTCCGAGAAGACCCATGCAGCCTTCGACAGCCTTGACGAGCAGCCCACGGAGAGCTCGCTCATGTGCGCCTGTAGGCACGCACGAATATGTCCCTCGCCGGGCGCAATACCCGCGCACACGGCCTTGAGATCGACTGTGCAATCTCGGTCCTCCGCTCGAACGGATGCGGTCGAAGCCGTGAGCAACAGCGCCGCGCCGAGCGCGACCGAGTAAAACGCAGTCTTCATCTCGTTTCCTCCTTCAGTTTGGTGGCACCGGCCTTACTTTAAAACATCCCAGTTATCTTCGTATTTCTCGACCGATTCGACGTCGATGAATCCAAAAGCTTTCCAAGTCGGTGGCTGACGAACATGGGGCGCCAGATCGCTGTTCCTGACCACGAAAAACCGAGCGGGCGTTGCAATTTCGACCCCAAGAAGGACGTACACCGTCACCTGATCCGGACGCTTAGCAAACTGATCCCGGCGCACGTACCACGGCGCCGAATGCACGGTCTTGATTTGAATCGGCTTCGGTCGCGAGCCGCACATCCAAACAAACATGTCATGTTTCTCGTAACTGGCGCCTGCGAGCTCCGCATCGAATCCGCGTCGCAGCAGTTCCGCCATCACAAGACCTTTTCCCGTGAATTCTGCGGGAACGTGATACTTTCGTTTCCTCCCTTTCTTTTTGTCTGCAGCCTCGCTCGTTGCGTAGTCCGCTGAGGGCATATGCACTTCCGAGTTCGTCAAACCGCGCAATCAGCCGTTTAAGAGCAGAAGGACCTGCTACTGCGGTGGGGGCGCCGCGGCGGGCGCAGGTTGACCGGTGCGGCGTGTGTGCCGTCGCTGATGGCGACCACTGCGCCGCCCTTGCCGCCGTTGCATCCCGTGCGTTCCGGTCGCCTCAGCGGGCGCGGCGGGCGGCGTGGTGGCCTCCTGTGCTTCAGCCTCCAACGGCTCCAGCGTCGACGATAGCGTGAAGCCTAACGCCGCCCCGAATCCAAGCAGGGAAAGCGCTTTTCGACGCGAGATCATCTCCGTTGTTTTGATTCTTTCTTTCACTTGCTGTCTCCCTGTCACTCACGATTGCTGAACAGGATTTGCGGTAAGCTGAAACGCGTCCATCGCAATGTCCGGACGACAAAAGTTCGGTTGAATTGACCGCGCAGCGCGGGTCCCGCCCTCAGACTGGGGGTTGCAGTCGTGTGGGTGATCGAGGCGTCGGATAGAACAAAGCCACGAGCCCACCGCACCACCTACAAATGAGCTGACGCGGCGCCATGCCATCGAACTCCCTCCCATCTGCGAACCATCGAGACGCCGGCGCTGCGTCGGGCCGTGGCCTTCGCCTAGCGTTCCATTTTCCGATATGGCGCGCGTCCCAGACGACGAAGCTCCAGCGAGGCTACGAAAGGGGCGACCGCATGTGACCTCGTAGAATTACGAGGACGCGTCCTGAAAAATTACGAGGTTACCGATGCGAACAATGAAAGGCGGCCCGCGAGGATGACCGTATCAGATCGTCGCGATCCCATGCTTGATCGCGAAGTGAATAAGTTCAGCGCTACTGCGAAGTCCGTTCATCTCCATCATCTGGTACTTGTGGAATTCCACTGTTCGCGAGGAAATTGCGAGATCGCTCGCAATCTCCTTCGCCGAACGCCCTTCCGCGAGCAATTGCAGAATTTCTCTCTGGCGCGACGTGAGCGACCTCGCGCCCGCCGCTTCGCCCCGAGCGCCTGTCTTGGCTTCCTCCACCACTTGTTTCGTCAGGGAAGGCGTTATGAAAGTCTTCCCTTTTAAAGCTGCATGGATGGCCACAACCAATTCCTCGGAGGCCGAATGCTTGACCACGAAGCCGGACGCGCCGGCGTCCAGCGCGCGGCGCGCGTACGCCGCGTTCTGATGCATCGTCAAGAAAACGACCTTGATGTCCGGGTGAGACATCTTCAGCCGGGTCAACGCCTCGAACCCGTTGAGGTTCGGCATCGCGACGTCGGCGACGATTACGTCGGGCCGCAACCGTTCTGCGGCCTCAATCATGGCGCGCCCGTCCGCGACAATCCCGA
The DNA here is from genome assembly GCA_963764955.1 of uncultured Alphaproteobacteria bacterium. Classification (GTDB taxonomy): domain Bacteria; phylum Pseudomonadota; class Alphaproteobacteria; order Rhizobiales; family Beijerinckiaceae; genus Roseiarcus. Next base: position 14,982 of record CAVXVE010000041.1, read on the forward strand.
CGAGCTCAAACTCGTCGGGGAGAAGCGCTTTGAGACCTTCGGCCATCATTCGGTGGTCGTCAGCCAGCAACACCCGTGGACAACTCATCGCGCGTCTCCTCGTTTCATCGGCGCCCGAGCGACAATCCTCGTCCCACCGCCCGGCGCACTGTCTATGAGGAGTTCGCCGTCGACCAGGGAGAGCCGCTGTCTCATTCCCGCGAACCCGAGGCTTGGCCGGCCTTGCTTTCGGGTTGGATCGAAACCGGCGCCATTGTCCCGCACGGCGAGCTCAAAGCCGCCGCCGACCGCGCGGAGCTCGACCTCGACCAAGCTCGCGCCTGAATGGCGCGCGACATTGCGAAGCGCCTCCTGCGTGACCCTGTAGAGACACAGGGACAGGGCCTGGGGCGGCTCGTCGACGCCGTCAGCAGCCCGGAAACTCGTAGGAATTCCCTCTACCGCGTCGAACCGCGCGCACTCGGCCTTCAGCGCCTCGATCAGCCCGAGGTCTTCGAGGATAGCGGGATGGAGCGCATAGGACAGGGAGTGCACGTCCTCGCTCAGTTGGACCAGGTCGCGACGTATCGAACGCATCGCCTGGCCAGCGACCGGATCGCCCAGTCCCTTCTCCTTCCGCCCCGCATCAATTGCAAGCAGAGCCAAGCGCTGGGTGACGTCATCGTGAAGCGCATGCGCCAATCGTGCGCGCTCATCCTCGTGCGCGGTGATCAGGCGTCCGTTGAGCTCGCGAGCTTCGTCTTCACCGCGTCGACGTTCAGTGATGTCGATCGATATAGCACGCAGCTGCCTGGGCTTGCCATGCTGATCGAATTCAACCCGCCCCCGAGCGGCGATCCAGCGCACGGTCGAATCCGGCGACGTCACTCGATATTCCGTTTCGTATTGGCCGTCGCCTTCAAGCGCCCCGCGGATCGCCTGGCGCAGCAACTCGCGGTCGTCTGGATGCACGACATCGATGAAACGATCGAAATGGACGGGGTGCGCCGAGTGCCAGTTTCCCGAACTCCAGTCGCTCGCGCTCGCCCGGACCTCGTCTCGCGGAATGTCCCAAACCCAGAAGCGCAGCTTGGCCGCGAGGGCCGCGAGGCTCATGCCTTCTTCGCTGGTCCGCAGTCGGTCATGCGCGTGCCGCAGTCGCAGCCGGTTGAGCAGCAGACCAACGATCAGGATCGCCTGAAGCGCGGAGAAGCTCGCGGCGGCAAAAATGTACCACCGGTATTGCTCCCACAGGGTCGACTCGCGGAACCTGACAGCGCTGCCGGGTGGAAGATCTGCCTCTCGCACTCCCCATCGCCGCAACTCCCGCCAGTCAAACTCAGGCTCCGCAAGTTTCTGTGGCGGGGTCTTGATATCGCCGGGCGAGGCTCCCGCAAGGATCCGCGCCGCGACCTCGGCCGTCTTCTGGCTCAGTGTGTGGACGGAGACCAGAGGCCCTCCAACAATGCCAGCGCCCAGCTGATAGTCGTACTGTCCGAATATCGGCGCGTTGGCTACGGCGTGCAGCCGGGCCAGAACCTCCTCCTGTCGGTGCGGGATCCCTTGCGCGTCGACGACCAGGTCTCCGTAGTAGATTGCGGACCGCGGCGGGAGCGCCGCGACGCGCGCCAGCGTGTCTGCGAAAGAGAGTCCGTTGAGAAAGATAAAATCGACCCGGTTCTGGAACTGCTCGGCGACCTGACGAAGCTCCTTCACCCAAAACCTCTCGATCGGGGCATCGCCGGTCACCACCGCGACGTTGGTCGTGCCCGGCAGCGTCTGCAAGATGCTTTCAATCGTCGCGCGCTGGTCAGTCGAAACCGCAACCGTCGTGTCGTTGGCGGTGAGCGTCGCGTCTCTCATCGATCTCGCGTCAAGGGCGGCAAAAATAACGGGCGTCGATGGAAACAGATCTCGTCTGTGGCGCTGAATGAAGCGCGCCGCAGGGCTCACCATTGTAATGATCAAGTCGGGAGGATGGCTGGCAAACAGCGCCCGCAAATAGCCCACGAACGCCTCGTCCCGCTCGCCGTCGCTAAAGCGCGCGATCTCCAACAGCACCTCGTAGGTGTCCAGCGGATAAGTCGATTTCTCAGCCAGATCCGTGCGCAGATAATCTCCGAAGGCGTCCTCGGCCTGAAAGTTCCAGCCGAACGAGTGCAACAATAGCACGCGCTTCGGCTCCGCAGCCGTCGCGCTCCCTGCTGCAAAGGCCAGCAGAGCAACCGCCATCCACGCGCTGCGCGCCCACCCCATGGGATACCCGGGCAATCGACAATATTGGTCCGCAATCAACGGGACTATAGCTGATCAGGAATGACTGGGCGAAGGGCATCCCAACATCGAGCCCTGGTTACAACTTCTCGATTGTCGCGCCTCGTAATTTTTCATTCCCGAAGCTAGTAAATCTTCGAGGTCATGCCGACGCGTTCGAGGTCCAAGGTTCGTTCGAAGAGTGAGGACGTCCCGGGCCGCGAAGGCGAAATGAAGAGATGCCTGCGAAAGAGAGAGGCTGTGTGCTTCTAGCAGATCGGCATCTTGGCTTGGTGGAAGGCGTACGTGGCCTGCTTGAGACGGAGTTCGAGGCGGTTGTGGTGGTGGGGGATGAGGTTTCGCTGTTCGAGAGCGCGCGTCAGCTCCACGTCGCTCTGGCGGTGGTCGATCTCTCGCTCCAACGCGGCGACGGACTCGGGCTGGTTCGCCGAATCCGCAGTCATTTCCCGCAGCTGAAGCTGATCGTTCTCAGCGTCCACGAGGAAAAGAATGCAGAGTTGGCGGTGGTTGAAGCGGGAGCCAATGGATTTGTCCTCAAACGATCCATCGCAACGGATCTGCTCCCCACCATCGACTCCGTGCTTGCAGGAGGCGCAACCTGACATTTCCGAAAGCGGATGTGATCCTGCGTGGAAAATTCTTATGACCTTTTGCAAGAGCGCTGACGCGCGAGTGGGCTTAGTCTGCAGGGACCGGCGGCCGAATCGCCGCTTCGGTCGACCGTCATCGCCCGCTGGCCATTCGCGTCACTATTGAGCGTGCTTCATGCCCGCGCCCACGCTCAATATTGATCTTCGGCGCGTGGGTGCGGTAAAGGACGAGCGGTCGATCGCCAAGGGCGAAAATTCGACGGAGCGAGCGCGCGGCTCGCCGGCTGTCCGAAGGGGAAACGGGAGGGCGCGCCAATGATGCGTGCAATCGGCCGCGGCGCGAAGCGCGCGCATGGTCTGTTCGCCTTGGCGGTGGCCGCAGCTCTGGCCGCCGACCCGCTGCTTGCTCAAGCTCAACAGAGCCCAGCTCCCGCCGCGACGCCAGCGCCGGCTCCGGCCGAGACGGCGGCTCCGGCGCCCGCCGCCTCGCCAGCCCTGGCTGAGGCCGAACAGCCGCCCGAAAACAGCGCGTTCACACGCGAGGAGCTTGAGAAGCTGCTCGCCCCGATCGCGCTCTATCCCGATCCCTTGCTCGCGCAGATGCTGCCTGCGAGCGCCTATCCCGTGCAGATCGTCCAGGCGCAGCGCTGGCTTGACAAGAACAAGGCGCTCGTCGCCAAAAACGATTATTCTGGCATCGATAATCAGAATTGGGACCCCGCGGTGAAGGCGCTCGCGCGCTTTCCCGACGTTATCAAGCTGATGAGCGCCGACCTCGACTGGACGACGGACCTCGGCGACGCCGAAGTGAACCAGCCGCAGGACGTCGCCGAAGGCATCCAGGCGCTTCGCGCCAAGGCAGAGGCGGCCGGGACGCTCAAGACGACGGATCAGCAGACGGTCGAACGCGTGGAGGCGAGCGCGCCGCCAGTGGCCGGCGCGCCTCAGGGGTCGACAGCGCCGCAAGCCGCGGTGAGCTATATCGCCATCCAGCCGACCGATCCGTCGACCGTCTATGTCCCGACCTATGATCCGGCTGCGGTCTATCAGCCCTATACGGGCATCGCGCCTCTGTTGGGCTTCGGGGCCGGCATCGCGGTCGGGGCGCTGTGGAACAACAATTATTGGAATTGGGGAACAGGCGCGATCTACCCGCCGGTCTGGGCCGGCTATTCGGGCTGGAATGGCGCCGTCAACAACGGCAACGTTAATATCGGCAATAACGTCAACCTCGGCAATGTCGGCAATAACGTGAAGCCCTGGCGGCCGAACGGGGACTATCGGCCCGGCATGGGCAGCAAGCCGGGAATTGGCGCCAATCGTCCGGGCGGCGCCGGCCGACCCGGGAGGCCCGGCGGCGTCGGCGGTCCAGGCCGTCCCGGCGGCGTTGGCGGGGTCGGGGGGCCAGGTGGGATCGGTGGCGCAGGCCGTCCCGGAGGAGTTGGCAGCCCGGGCGGGATTGGTGGCGCAGGCCGGCCAGGCGGCGTCGGTGGTCCTGGCCGTCCCGGAGGAGTTGGGGGCGCAGGCCGGCCCGGCGGCCCAGGGGGAATTGGCGGTGCAGGCCGACCCGGAGGCGTTGGCGGCGCAGGCCGTCCAGGCGGAGTTGGCGGCGCAGGCCGTCCAGGCGGTGCTGGCCGACCCGGGGGCGGCGCCCGCCCGGCGGCGAGGCCCGCTAGCCGTCCTGCTGGGCGGCCGAACATCAGCCGGCCGGGAAGCTCGGCGATGGGCGGTATGAGGATGGGCGGGGCCAACGCGGCCTTCGCCAATCGCGGCGCCATGAGCCGCGGTGGAATGGGGGGCGGCGGCTTCGGCGGTGGGCGCGGCGGCGGCTTTGGCGGCGGCGGGCGCGGCGGTGGCGGCTTCGGCGGCGGGCGTGGTGGAGGCGGCTTCGGCGGTGGTGGACGCGGCGGCGGGCGTGGTGGAGGCGGGCGTGGCGGCGGCGGGCGTCGCTCCGACATGCGCCTCAAGCACGATATCGTGCTGCTCGGGCGGCTCGACGACGGCCTCGGCTATTATCGCTTCGTCTACAATGGCGGCCACACGGCCTATGTCGGGGTGATGGCGCAGGAGGTGCAGACCGTGATGCCGGAAGCCGTATCGCGCGGCCCTGACGGCTACATGCGCGTTTCCTACGACCAGCTTGGATTGCCGTTCGAGACCTATGAGCAGTGGGTGGCGACCGGCGCGCATTTGCCGAGCGTGAAACCGGCCGTGCATTGATGGCGGGAATGCGGACGAGGGCAACGACGATGACAATGAGGATCGGCGGCATTCTCGCGGCGGTGGTCTTGATCGCCGCCGCGCTTCCGTCGCGCGCCCAAGAAACCTATTCCACTCCGGAAGCTGCGGTGAAGGACCTGGTCAATTCCGCCAAGGCCAAGACGCCAGGCTTCGGCGACCGCATTCTCGGCAAGGACGGTGCGGCATTGCTCAGATCGGGCGACGCGGAGCAGGACGCCGAGAACCTGAAGGAGTTCAACGAGGCGGCGGCCGCGTCGACTGCGATCGACGACGGACCCAATGGCGAGAAGATTCTACGCGTGGGCAAGAACGGCTGGACCTTGCCGCTGCCGCTCGTCAAGACCGACGCGGGTTGGCGCTTCGACGTCGCCAAAGGAAAGGAGGAAATGACCAATCGCCGGGTCGGTTACAATGAGCTCAGCGCCATCGAAGCGTGCAAAGCCTATGTCGCCGCCCAGGACGAATATTTCAGGCTTGATCGCGACGGCAACGGCTTGCGTGAATACGCGCGCAGGTTCATCTCGACCCCCGGAACCCACGACGGCCTCTACTGGCCGCCGGAAAACCAGGCCGATATTTCGCCGCTCAACGGATTCGCTGAGGACGCCAATCTGGCTCAGCGTTCGGGGGAGAAGCCGGAGCCTTACGACGGCTATTACTTCCGCATCCTCACGGCGCAAGGGCCGGCGGCGCCGGGCGGCGCCTTTCCTTACCTCATCAACGGCCACATGCTCGCAGGCTATGCAATGGTCGCCTGGCCCGCCGCCTATGGCGACAGCGGCGTCGAGACTTTCATTTGCGGCGAGAACGGCGTCGTCTACCAAAAGGACCTCGGACCGAACACCGCCGCGCTCGGCGCCTCGATGGCTGAGTTCAATCCCGACGCGAGCTGGAAGGTCGTCGAGTAGCGACGCCGCCATGATTCGTTTCGTGGCGGCTGGCTGATCGGGCGCCCTTGTTGCGAGCGGCGACAGGCCGCAAAGCTAAGGCCGCGAGCCGACAAACCGAGACAGGTGAAATTCGTGCGGCCGCGGCGGGCGCGCGTCGCGCGCAAGCGCTTGAGCGCGACAGGAGGACGAGATGAAAGCGATCTCCCATTTTCTTCGGATTACCGTCCTCGGCGGCGTCCTGTTTCTGGCGCCGATTGTGGTGCTCGCCTTCATCCTGGACAAGGCGTTCGGCTTCGCGCGTCGCGCCTTGAAACCGGTGACCGCGATCATTCCAGATAGATTTGTCTCCGGGGTGACGGCGGAAGCGATTATGGCGATCGTCTTAATTGCAATTTTATGTTTTCTCGCCGGCCTGTTCGCCCGAACCCGGCCGGCGCAACGAATCATGGCCGAACTGGAGTCTTCCGTGCTGTCCAAGGTTCCCGCTTACGAATATCTGAAACAAGCCGGCGCGAGCGTAATGGGCCTCGGCGAAATGGCCGATCATCCGGTTGTGTTCGCACAACTCGGCGGCGCGTGGCGGATCGGGGTGCAGACCGGCGTGGTGGGCAGCGAGTTGGTCGCGATTTTCGTCCCTAATTCCCCGAACCCGATGTCGGGATCGGTCTTCTTCGTCCCCGGCGACCGCGTCCGCCCGGCCAGCGTCCCGCTCGCTGCGGCTATTGGCTGCCTCAGGCGGTGCGGCGCTGGGTCCGAAGCCTTTCTGAGTGAGTTCACGCCCGGCGTACGGACAGCCGGAGGGTGACAAAGCCTATCCGCCGAAATGGTAAGCGGCCACATTGCGATGACGTGAGCACATTGATGCGATCAGCTCGCGTCGGCCCAACCCGATCGTCCCTGACCTCGGGTCACGCCGTTTCCGCTCTCGCTGACAAGCAGTACGGCCGGGCGGCCTGCCTTAGCTCTGCTTGCGCCGGCCAAAACTGCTCGCCAGGATCTCGATGCTCAACAAAAGCACCCACAGGGGGAAGAGCGCAAAGCTCCATCTCAGGAAAGGACTGCCGAGCAGCAACAAGACCGCCAGGAGATAGCCGAGCGCGGCCAGCCAGCGAGGCGCAAAATGCGTCGACATCGCGACCGTTGAGGTGGAGATCATAAACACCCCGGCCATCCTGACCATGTAGACGTTGACGAGGTTGTAAGAAAGCGCCCTCGCAAAACGAAACGCAGGTGAGGCGAAAGCAGCAGGATCGTCTTTGAATGCAACCAACATGGCGCCGACGACCGCTGCGGCGATGAACAACATGCCTAGAAACAGGAGGCCGCTTCCCAAAAACACGGTGGCAAAAAAGCGGTCCTCCCGCACTCCGAGGCGGTCGCGAATGACGCCAATGAACCATAGAAAGGCGATTCCAGCGAACGGGATGAGGTTCAGCGCCAGCGCGATCTCGGCCGTGTTGGTCGCGAGCCAGCCGCCGGACGATTGCAGATCGGCGGGAATCGCGCCCCACAGCAATCCGAAGCTGATTAGAGTGAGCGACGAAAAGACCACGCCCGCGACCGCGGCGGCCCTGGGGGTTCTCAATCCGGCATCGGTGAGACCTTCGGCTTGGCTCATGTTCTCCACCCTTCCGGGGATTTGTCGAACTGACCGAATCGGGACCGTAGCAGCATCATCATGGACCGGGCGGAATTGCCGTCTGCCCCTCGGGGCGGCGGGACGTCGTTGGATCACGAAGCGCGGCACGTCAGGAACGCCTAATCCTTGTGTCTTCGCATCATCGATCCCATAGACTATCCGGATCGCCCGGAAAATCGGGGATAATCGAAGCCACGACAGACCGGTTGGCCCGCGATGCAGCCCTGGTTCATTCCGATGTTCTACGTGAGCGGCGCGGTGCTGGCCGGGCTCGCGCTGGCGCGAATCGAGCAGGCTTACTTCTCCGGCTATACCTTTGCTCTGTCGGTGGGCTCGGCTCAGGCCCTGCTCTCGGCCGCGGCTTCGGGCATGATGGCGCTGACCGGGATCGTGTTCGCCATGGCGTTCGTCATGGTGCAGTTCAGCGCGATCGCCTATTCGCCGCGGCTCGTGCTGTGGTTCGCCCGCGACCGGACGCTGTTCCACGCGCTGGGCGCGTTTACTGCGACTTTTATCTACGCCCTGTTCACGCTCGCCTGGGTGGACCGCGGCGCTTCGGGAAGGGTCCCACTGCTTTCAATGCTTCTCGTGGGAATCATGATCATTGTCAGCATGCTCGCGTTTTCGAAATTGATGCAGCGCCTTGGCGACCTTCAGATCGGCAACGTGCTTCAACTGGTCGGCGACCAGGGCCGCGGCGTGATCGCCGACATGTTCCGGCGCCTGGACGCCGCGACCGCCGCCCCGCGCGCTTCTGAAGCAATTGCGGGCCGCAAGCCGCTCGGACCCCTGACGCAAACAGTGAAGTATTTCGGCAAGCCCCGCACCGTCGCCAGGTTCGACGTCGATTCCCTCGTCACCGCGGCGCGGCAGGCGCGCGGGACAATCGTGATGGCGTGCGCGGTCGGCGACACGCTGGTCGAGGGCGACGTTCTCCTGCGCGTTCATCGCGCGGGAATGCAGCTGCCGGAAGAGGCGCTCCGGCGCTCCGTTCTTCTCGGCAGGGAACGAACCTTTGAGCAGGACCCAAAATATCCGATCCGGCTTCTTGTCGACATCGCCATCAAGGCGTTGTCGCCGGCGATCAACGACCCGACGACCGCGGTCCAGACGATCGACCAGCTCGAGGACCTCCTGCGCCGTCTCGGCGCGGCGGAACTGGACGCCGGCTACGCCGTCGATGAAAGCGGCGCTCTTCGGCTTGTCTTTCCGACGCCGAACTGGGAGGACTATCTGACACTCGCGTTCGACGAGATCCGGCACTTCGGCTCGAGTTCGGTTCAAGTGATGCGGCGGATGAGGTCCGCTCTCGTTGGCCTTGCGGACTCGCTGCAGAGTCAAGAGCGGGTGGAGACGGTGCGAGGCTACCTCGAGCACCTCGACCGTGTCATCGGCGCCTCACCGTTCGACGTCGAGGACAAGAGGACGGCGCGGCAGGAAGACCGGCAGGGCATCGGCCTGTCTCGGCAATCGGACGCGACCTGAACCGTTTGGGTGGTCGAAAGCTCAGTCCTCGGACGCGACCGGGATTCGGCCCTCCCGGATTGCTTTGACGAAGCCGCGATAGTCGCGAAGGTTCTGGTCGGCATATTCGACCGCGAACTCGCACACCGCGTCGTCGAACGTCGTATTGGAGCCCATGTAGCCGGCAATCTTCGCCGGGTCGCCGGATCGCGCATGCGCCCGTGCAAGCGACCAGGCGCAGAGCTTGCCGAATTCCTGCAGGGCCGTGAGGTCCCAGTCTTCTGGGATTGCTGAGATTTTGGCATCGCGAAGCTGGCGGAAGTAGTAGTCGCGGCCAATCGCGCCGTGCGTCCAGCCAAGGAAAATGTCGCTCGCCGCCTGCATGAGACGCTGGCCTACCACCACCCGCTCGCCATGGTTCTTGTGCACGGACTCGCCGGCGTAAGGCTCGAGCACGGACTTTCGCGCTTCCTTGACCTGCAGGAAAATTGGATCGTCATCGGCCGCCATGAACAGCCCGAGCGCGCAATAGGTGCCGACGCTGCCCACGCCGACGACCTTGATCGCGAGGTCAAACAGCCGAAACCGGTCGAACAATACGCGAATATGCTCGGGCAGCGACTTCCGATAGCCTTCGAGCGCCTCGACATATCCTGTCCTGACGCCCGGGGCCTGTTCGGCCGTGGGATGGAAGATCAGCGGCGGCGCGTCCTTGATCCTCGGCGCGGATCCGAAATGCTCGACCAGTTTCGGGAACAGGCTTTCAGGCAAGCTTTTCCGGCGCGCCTGCTCGACTCTTTGCTTCACCCGCTCTACCTCGGCTCCGGAAGGCAGGACCTTGAGAACGCGGTCGAGATCGATGCGATCGTACCAGACGTCCAGCGCGCGCATCGAGGCATAATCCGCCATTCGTTCACGGTAGGAGCACACGGACTCCGTCGCCGCCTTCGCCCCCGCGCTGTCGGGCAGGTCGATATGACGAGCCGCGATGACAATGCTGGCCGCGAGCCGCTTAACGTCCCACTCCCAGGGCGCCGGCAGGGTTTCGTCGAAATCGTTGATGTCGAAGAAGATGTTGCGCTCCGGCGTGGCGAAGCCGCCGAAATTCATCCGGTGAGCGTCGCCGCAGGCCTGCACGCGAAGTCCGGACGTCGGGGTCGACGCCAGATCGGCCGCCATGATTGCGGCTGCGCCACGATAGAAGGCGAAGGGCGATTGGGCCATGCGGGAGAAGCGTAACGGGATCAGTTCGGGGATGCGGCCTTCGTTAGCCTCGCGCAGAAGCTCGACCGGATCGCGACGATCCTTGGGCGCCTTCCACCCGCCATGCGCGACACGTGGCGTCGCGTCGCGCAGCGCCTTGCCGGCGGCGCGGCGCTCGTCTGCGGACATGTATGCCGCGGGGACGCCCGCGGCGTCATTTGCCGGTTCGTGCTTCGCGTTGGACTTGCGCATGCTCTCGCTCCCCAGCCGACCATAGTGCGGCGCTTACGGCGGAATGCATAGCCCCGGCAAACAGATAGGCCGACGCGAATGCGGCACGCTTCGGAAGCGAGGCACAACAGTCGGCTGTCGGCGTCGAACCAATAGGTCGAGCCGGCTTCAACGAATTCAGATCCAGCCTCTTCTCCCCGCGTGACAAGTCGTTCGCCGACCCGACTATTCGCGCGAAAAACGACGTTCAATGCATCTGAGCCGAAACCTGTGACCTGCACGACGTAGGCCATTCCTGATGGGTCGAGGCCGCGCAGGCGGGAGCCGGGCTTGATGTTTTCAAAGAGGGTCACGATTAGTTCTCAACATTACCCGGAGGGCAAGCCTCCCATCGGAATCGGTGGATGACTTTGGAAGCCCAATGAAATCTCCAGCATACAGTTAGCGTAGTGCAGCGTGTGAGGTCTGATTCGCGTCGCAGTCTGCGCCGATAGTCGACCTCGGTTTTCAGCCTGTCATTGCAAGGCGAGGTGTTGGGGATGTCGCAATTCAGAAACGAGCCGGGAGAAGCCGTATGGGACATTCACAGTCCCGGCGAGCTTGATCGATTTCGTAAGGCACGCCACTTTTGATGGGGTGGATGCCCCCTCCCGACGGCATCGAAGTGTGCCAGGCTGGCGATGTTGCATGACCAGTCACGGCGGAGAAGGCATCCATGGAGAAGGCTACGATCATTGGGATCGAGTTGGCAAAGCGGGTCTTCCAAGTCCACGCGGCGGCGAAGGACGGCCGGCCGGTGTTGCGCAAGAAGGTGTCGCGGGCGCAGTTGCTCGGCTTCCTGGCGAAGCAGCCGCCCGCCGTCGTGGCGATGGAAGCGTGCGCGACGGCGGGCGATTGGGGACGGGCGATCCGTGGTCTCGGGCACGACGTGCGGCTCGTTCCACCGATTTACGTCAAGCCGTTTGTGCGTCGCCAGAAGAACGACGCCGCCGACGCCGAGGCCATCGCCGAGGCGGCCTCAAGGCCGACGATGCGCTTTGTGGCGTTGAAGACGGAAGAGCAGCAAGCGCGATCCATGATCTTTCGCACCCGCGACCTCTTGGTGCGGCAGCGAACCCAGCTGGTGAATGCGCTGCGCGGCCATCTGGCGGAGCATCGGATTGTCGCTGCCCACGGGCTTGCCAAGGTGAAAGCGCTGGCGACTGCGATGCGAGACACGGGCTCGCTCCATCCGCTCGTGTGCGAGCTGGGCCAGCGATACCTCGATCATATTGCTCGCCTTGATGTCGAGATTGCCGAGCTCGACACGAGATTGCGGCGATCCTCCAAGGACGATGAGACGGCGAAGCGTCTTCAGACCATGCCGGGGATGGGGCCGATCGTCGCCGCGGCGATCGAGGCCTTTGCGCCGCCGATGGCGACCTTCAAGCGAGGCCGCGACTTTGCCGCCTGGCTCGGTCTCGTCCCCCGGCAACACACGACTGGCGGCAAGCCGCTGCTCGGCAAGATCTCGAAGATGGGCCAGCGTGACATCCGCCGGCTCCTGATCATCGGCGCCATGACCGTCGTCAGATAGGCGGTCCGCAAGGGCGCGGCCAAGGGGTCGTGGCTGGCCCGAATGCTGGCCGAGAAGCCGCGCTTGGTGGTGGCCATCGCCCTGGCGAACAAGATGGCCCGTTCGGTCTGGGCGATGCTCAGCAAGGGCGAAGACTATCGAGGATCAGCGCTGGCGCCGGCCTGATCGGCAGGCGCTTATGCTGGTGCGTCGGCGATGAGGGAGGTCGAGGAGCGGTAAGGGCAAACCGATCGGACAGGTCGAGGCCAGGAAAAGCAATTAGGGTCAACGAGCTTAAGCCGCTCGCGGTTTTGATCTGCGCCTGGTCTTGCGTATCTCCATACCGGCCCGCGGCAGGTGGCAAAGCCGCACTTCGAGGCCTGACACATGACCGCACCCGATCATCGCCGGCGCCGCCGTCAAGAAACCTCTTGCATCGACGGGGGCATCCACACATGACCCTTCGAAGCCCAAGCTCAGCAGGAATCGATCGCGCGAGTGATACCGCGAGAGAGTTGAAACGTGAGGCCGACCAAGAGATTAGAGAAAAGGCATACATAATAGTCGAAGAACTGATTGCGCTTGAGGAAGTTGGCGACTCGTTCTTGCAAGCGATGGCGAATAATTTTTCGGATCCCGGGCTTAGATCGAAGAAGTCATACGTCGCACAAAGGACGTGGCGGCTGCACGCCAAGGCTTGTCCTCGGGCTTGACCCGAGGATCGGTCAGCTCACAGTCGAGCGGGATTTTTTAGCCAGGAGGTCCGGAAGATGAGCGCGCCGGACCGCAGAGCGATGCTCGACCGCGCCGACAAGGCGGTGTCGGTTCGGCGGCAATGCGCGCTTCTCGGCGTGGCTCGCTCGGGCGCCTACCGGGCGCTGAAGCCGGCCAATGACAACGACGCCGCGCTGATGCGCCGGATCGACGAGCTGTTCACCGCCTGGCCGTTTCTCGGCTCGCGCCGGATGACGGCGATGCTGCGCGCTGAGGGCGTCAACGTGAACCGCAAGCGGGTGCAGCGGCTGATGCGCCTGATGGGGATCGCCGCGCTCGGGCCGAAGCCGAGAACGAGCAAACCCGCGCCCGGCCACCGGATCTATCCCTATCTCCTGCGCAATCTGACGATCGAGCGCGCAAACCACGTCTGGGCGGCCGACATCACCTACATTCCGATCGGGCGGGGCTTTCTCTATCTGGTGGCATTATCGACTGGGCGTCGCGCGCGGTGCTTGCGTGGCGACTGTCGAACACGATGGACGTGTCGTTTTGCCTAGCGGCGCTCGAGGAGGCTCTGGCGAAGTTCGGCCGGCCGGAGATCTTCAATACCGACCGGGCTCGCAGTTCACCTCGGCCGCCTTCACCGGCGCGCTCGCCGAAGCCGGCGTCGCGATCTCGATGGACGGCCGCGGCCGCTGGATGGACATCGTGTTCATCGAGCGGCTGTGGCGGTCGCTGAAGTACGAGGACGTCTATCTCAAGGGCTACGCCGACGGCCGGGACGCCGCGCACGGTATCGCCGAGTGGATCGCTTTCTACAATGAGCGGCGTCCGCACCAGGCGCTCGCCGACCGCTCCCCGATGGCGGTCTGGCGGGAGGCGACCGCCGGCGTCAAGGCTGTGGACATGATGGACATCGCTTCCGCGTTGCCCACAGGCCCACAGCCGCAACAGCAGACGCCGCCTCTTGCCGCATGATAGAAAGGAACACCGAGCGGTCGGACTTCCAACTAGAAAACTGATCCCAGCGGTCCCGCTGCGCGGGTCCACTTCAACCGTCCCAATCGACTGAAAGCCACCCTTGGAGATTCGCATTTCAGAAGGCCTTGAGAGCAATAAATCATGGGCAAACGGAAGAGTTGCTGAAGCCAATGCCGGTTCGAAAGACCGGGGCTCCGTTCGCACTTAGAGCCTGACTCAAAAGTCTACGTCCGGGCGAGGCGCCTGAGGGCGATGCGGATGCAGGCGGGGGTGATGAAGGCGGCGAGGGCGTCAGCAAGCTTCTCGTAGTCCTTGGCCAGACGGCGGTTTCGGCCGAGCCACGAAAAGGTCCGTTCGACGACCCAGCGACGCGGCAGGACGATAAATCCTGAACTGTCGTCGGGACGTTTGACGATCTCCACCCGCAGGGGCGGTTGCGCGGCGACGGCGTGTTCGACCTGGCGGGCGTTGTAGCCGCCGTCGGCCCAGACGAGTTCGAGCCAATTGAAGCGCTGGCGGATGCGGTCCAAGACCAGGGCGGCGCCGTCCCGGTCCTGAATGGCGGCGGAGTGAACCACCACGCGCAGGGGCAAGCCTTCGGTATCGACCAGAGCGTGGACCTTGCGCCCCTTCACCCTCTTGCCGGCGTCATAACCCACTGCGTCTGCTTCACCTTTCGCGCATCCCCTTTTTCGGCCGACTTGAGCGAGCAGCTGTCGATGACGCCGGCGCTGGGGCTCGCCTCCCGCCCCAGCCGTTCGCGCAGGGCCGCGCGCAGTTCCTCCCAGATCGCCTCCCACACGCCCTGCCGCTGGAAAGCGCGGAAGATGTTGTAGACCGTCGAGCGCGGCGGGAAGACCCGGCCTGGCAAATAGCGCCACGGGCAACCGGTTCGCAGAAGATAGAAGATCGCGTTCATCGCCGAGCGCATGTCGGTCTTGCGCGGCCGTCCACCAGGCTTCGCTGGCGGAATCAGCTGCGCCAGGCGCTCCCATTCGCCGTCGCTCAGGTCGCTGGGAAGGCGATCCCCTGCTTGGCGATATGTGCTCCGGTCAGCCTCCGTCCACATCCCGAATCATCCTCAAAATTGCCGATGACCCGGTGAATCATTCCTGCCTTAACGGCACCCTACCTTTTGAGACAGGCTCTAAGTCCATTGAAAGTATTCGAACCAGATTCGCACGCCAAGACGGCTCCCACACCCGTCCGTAAATCGTCAAGCGAACCGTTGACTCCGGCTCTAGATGGGATGTAGAGATGAAGTAGGAGGAGAGCGATTTGCCATCGCCTCAACAAACGTTGTTGCCGAAAGGTGCGACACGTCTGACCGTTCATGCTCTTGGGTCGCAGATCGTGGCCGGCCGGTGGACGCCGGAGGCACGGCTGCCACACGAGCAGGACCTCGCCGCGGCGTTCGGTGTCGGGCGCAATGTGCTCCGAGAGGCGGTGAAAGTCCTTGCCGGCAAAGGACTCATCCGCACCGCGCGGCGTTACGGCTCTTGCGTCTGCAAAAAGTCCGAATGGAACTTCTTCGACGCCGACGTTCTCTCGTGGCATCTGTCGGACCTTGATCAGTACGCCCGCTTCCTTCACGATCTCACTGAGCTGCGACTGTGCATCGAACCGCGGGCCGCGGCGCTCGCGGCGCGGCGCGCAACCAGCGAAGAGCGCGCCCGGCTCGTCGCGCTTACAGATGCGCTTGAAACAGCGTCCGCTCTCGATGCGGTCGCGGTTGATGTTGAATTCCACTTGGCCATTCTAGAGGCGACGCACAACAAGCTGATGGCCGGCTTCCGTCAGCCTTTCAGCGTGCTCTTGAAGGCGCTCTTCGAGGCGGCTCGCGTCTCGCTCTCCGGCAAGTACGCCTACGACTGGAATCCGGTGATCCACCGCGCCCTCGCCGTCGCGATCCGCGACGGCCGCGAGGAGGAGGCCTACGCCCTGGTGTTCGCCATGCAGGCGCGAAACCATACGGGGGCGAGCGATCTCGCCACCAGCCAAGGGGAATGGTGGATCGGGCCGCCCGCCGGCGACCTCGGGCCGCAATCGCCTTCCGGCGCGTCGAAGGGCGAGACGCGCGTTGGGCGGACGAAACGCGCTGCGAAAACAATGAGGCCACGCAGCCCATGAAGATATCGGCCATTCACGCCTATCCGATCTGGGTCGGCAACCGCAATCAGCTCATCGTCAAGGTCGAGACCGACGAAGGCCTTTATGGCTGGGGCGAATTGGGGATGTCCTACCGCGAGCGCGCTGTAGTCGGCGCCGTCGAGCACTATCGCGAGTTCCTGATCGGGCGCGATCCGATGCGCACTGGCTCGCTGTGGCAGGAAATGTATCGAAGCCAGTACTTCGAAGGCGGCCGCGTGCTCGCGGGCGCGATCTCGGCGATCGACATCGCTCTTTATGACATCAAAGGCAAGGCGCTTGGCGTTCCTGTCTATGAGCTGCTCGGGGGAAGGCATCGCGACCGTGTGCCGACCTTCGCGACGACGTTCGCCGCCGGATCTGCGATGATCGAGGAAGCCAAGGAGCTGATCAGGCTCGGCTGGACCTGCATCCGGTTCTTTCCCGTCGGGCAGGCGTCGGAGGACATCTTCGAGCCGCGCGAATTGATTGCGGCGACGACGCCTTGGCTCGTTCGCGCCCGCGAGGAACTCGGCGGCGCGGTCGCGCTCGGCATCGATTACCATCATCGGCTGAGCGTCGCCGAGGCGGCGTCATTTTGCCAGAAGATGCCTTCCGGGACGCTCGATTTCCTGGAAGAGCCGATTCGCGATGAATCCCCGACGGCTTACGAGGCCCTCCGCCGGCTCACCGATATTCCTCTCGCCATCGGCGAGGAGTTTTCTTCGAAATGGCAGTTCTTGCCGTTCATCGAGCGCGACATCCATCAATTCGTCCGGATCGATGTCGCCAACGTCGGCGGTCTCACCGAGGCGATGAAAGTCGCCGGATGGAGCGAGGCCCATTACGTCGATCTGATGCCCCACAATCCGCTGGGGCCGATCTGCACGGCGGCCACGGTCCATCTGGCCGCGGCCGTGCCGAATTTCGCCTGGCTCGAGTGTTTCAAAACGCCTGTAGGCGGCCTGCCGGGCCGTCACGATGAGGATCTGTTCCCCGTGCAGATGAAGCTCGACGGCGCGTCCTATGTCCTGCCGGAGGGCCCTGGACTCGGGGTCGAGGTGAACGAGGACATCGTCCGGAAGCAGGCGTTCCGCTACGCGGAAGCGCCGCATCTGCGCCGCAAGGATGGTTCGCACACCAACTGGTGACACGGGCTGGGTGCGATTTCGGTTCGAGAATCCGGCGCAGGAAGGATGATTGTGAGCGATAGGGCCGTCGCAGAGGTTGGAGGAGGGACGCGCGGGTGGCTCCGCGCGCTGACGATGCGCGGCCCGGTCTGGATCGCGGTCGTGCTGCTCTTTCTGCTCGCCTCGAGCGTCTCGCCCGCCTTCATGAGCCTCGAGGAAGTCCGCAACATTTTTCAGGTAACCTCCTTTCTCGGGGTGACCGCGATCGGACAAACGATCGCCCTCATGGTGGGCGGCATCGACTTGTCGATTGGCGGCATGGTCACGCTGACCAACGTCCTGGCCACCAGCGTGATGGACGGCCACAACGCCGCCATCCTTCCGGCCGTCGGCGTCTGCCTATTGGCTGGCGTCTTCGTTGGGCTCGTCAATGGCCTGCTCATCGCCTACCTCCGGGTGACACCGATGATCGCGACCTTGTCGACCAATTCGATCCTCTTCGGGGTCGCGCTCGTCTATACCGGCGGCGCCCCGCACGGCAGCGCCGCCCCGCTCTTCGTGCCCATCGGTCAAGGCCATATCGCCGGCGTTCCTGCGAGCGGGCTGAGCTGGATCGTTGTCTCCGTCGTCATGGCCTTAGTCCTGACGAGGACGGTCTTCGGCCGCTGGGTCTACGCAGTCGGGGCGAATCCGGTCGCCGCGCGATTGATGGGCGTGCCCGTCCAGCCCGTGCTGCTAGCGGCCTATACGCTGTCGAGCCTGATGGCGGTGCTCGGCAGCCTGCTCATCACCGCATACATCGGCAATCCGAGCCTCGGGATCGGCGACCAGTTCCTGCTGACGTCGGTCGCCGCGGCCGTGGTCGGCGGGACGGCGCTCACCGGCGGCATCGGGAGCATCATCAGCACGATCGGCGGCGCCCTGTTCATCATGGAAGCCAACAGCTTCACCAACATCGCCCATATGTCGACGGGAACTCAATATATCGTCCAGGGCGTAATCATCGCGCTGAGCGTGCTCGTCTACCGGTTCGTCTTGCACGCCAACTGACCACAATAAAAAGCCAGGGAGAGAAACGCATGCTGACAGTCAACCAACCCATGATGAGCCGGCGCACGGCCCTGAAGATGGGCGCGGGCCTCGCTGTCGCGGGGCTCGCCGGCCGCGGCGCGTTCGCTGAGACCGACATTTCCCGCGCCACGGTTACAGGGTCGAAAGAGATCACGTCCGGCGCCAAGTTCAAGCGCTCGGTTAAACTTCGGATCGGCGTGAGCAACGGCTTTTCGGGCAACACCTGGCGGACCGAATGCATGGCCTCGCTGCGCAAGGAGGCGGCGAAGCACCCTGAGATCGCCGACCTCATCATCGTCGACGGTCAGGGAGACATCACCAAGCAGGTGAACGACATCCAGGATCTTGTCTCGCAGCAGGTCGATGGGCTTCTCTGCATTCCGAACTCGTCGACCGCCGTCGCCCCGGCGCTCGCACGGGCGATGCGCGCCAATATTCCGGTGGTGCCTTTCAATCTCGCGGTTTCCGGCGAGCAATGGTGCTCGTTCATCGGCACGGACCTCACGAAGAAGGGGGTCGCTAAAGCCCGGATCTGCCGGACGGCGTCTACGTGGACAGCGATTTGACGGACGATGAACTCGCCAAGATCTTTCACTGAGGCCAACGAGCACAAAAGGGAGAGAAACGCATGCTGAAGTTCAACCAATCCATGATGAGCCGGCGCGGGGTCCTGCAGATGGGCGTCGGCCTCGCCGCGGCGGGGCTCGGCGCCCGCGGCGCGTTCGCTGAGACCGACATTTCCAAGGTCACTGTCACCGGATCGAAGGAGATGACCTCCGGCGCCAGGTTCAAGCGCTCGGGCAAGCTGCGCATTGGCGTCAGCAACGGTTTCTCCGGCAACACCTGGCGGACCGAATGCATGGCCTCGCTGCGCAAGGAGGCGGCGAACCACCCTGAGATCGCCGACCTCATCATCGTCGACGGCCAGGGCGATATCACCAAGCAGGTGAACGACATCCAGGACCTCATCGCCCAGCAGGTGGACGCGATCCTGTGCATCCCGAACTCGTCGACGGCGGTGGCCCCGGCGCTCGCGCGGGCGATGCGCGCCAATATTCCGGTCATCCCCTTCAACCTTGATGTTTCCGGCGAACAATGGTGCTCGTATATCGGCACGGACCCGTTCAAGAAGGGCGTCGCCTGGGGCGCGTTCATGACCGAGGCGCTCGGCAACAAGGGAAAGATCGTCGTGCTCGGCGGCCTGCCCGGCAATTCGGGCTCCGCCGCCGTCTGGGCCGGCGCGCAGACTACTCTCGGCAAGGGAATCGAAGTGCTGGCGATGAAAGACGCCTATTGGCAGGAGGATCGGGCGAAAGTCGTGATGGCGGATCTTATCGTCGCCTATCCGCAGATCGACGGCATCTTTTGCGACGGCGGCCAAGACGCCGCGGGCGCGGCCAAGGCAATGCTGGCCGCGGGGCGCAAGCTGGTTCCGATCACCGGCGACGACTACAACGGCATCCTCAAGATCTGCGACCAGCACCACGAAGACAACCCCGACCTCAAGCTTGGCCTGGTTTCAGAGCCCACATGGGAAAGCACGCTCGCGGTGCGCACAGCGCTCAAGCTGCTGGCCGGGGAGGATGCGCCAAAGCAGCAGATCATCCAGCCGACATTGATCGACAACGCCAACTACGCCCAGTACGTGAAGCGCGACCTGCCCGATGGCGTCTTTGTCGACACCGACCTCACGGACGCCGAGCTCGCCAAGATCTTTCACTGATCGCGATCTTCCCTGATCGCCGGCCACGACATGAGCGACCCCGCCGCGACGCTTCGCGTCATCGGTATCGAGAAAAGATTCCCGGGCGTGCTGGCGCTCAAGGGGGTGTCGCTCGATGTTCATCGCGGCGAGATTCACGGCCTCGTCGGCGAGAACGGAGCGGGCAAGTCTACGCTCATGCGCGTTCTCGCCGGCTTTTTCCGTCCGACCGCGGGACAAATCCTGCTCGACGAGAAGGCCATCCAGTTTGCGAGCCCGCGCGATGCGCACGACCGCGGGATCGCCATGGTCTACCAGGACACTCGGCTGGTCCCCGACCTCGACGTCGCGCAGAATATCTGGCTCGGGCGGGAGCCCGGGAGCCGCTTCTTCGTCGACAGACGCCGTATCGAACGGACCGCCAAGGAGATTCTCGATCGCCTCGGGCTGCAGATTCCACTCGACGCGCCTGTCCGCACCCTCGCCTTTGATGAACGGCAAATCGTGGAGATCGCGCGCGCACTGACGACAGATCCCCCGTTCCTCATCCTCGACGAGCCAACGTCCGGCCTCGACCGCGGCGAGACGGAAAGGCTGTTCGTCATTCTTCGTCAACTCCGGTCGGCGGGCAAAAGCCTGATCTTCATCTCCCACCGGTTGCCGGAGGTGCTTTCGCTCGTCGACCGGATCACGGTGATGAAGGACGGCGAGGTGGTCGGCACAGTCGCGCATGGCGCGGTCGACCAGGACCGGCTCGTTTCGATGATGGTCGGGCGATCGATGACTGTGACCTATCCGGCGCGCGCCACGGACGTTGGCGCGGCCCGCCTTCAGGTCCGCGGCCTGTCGAGTCCCGGGCGGCTGCAGGACATCAGCTTTTCGGCGGCGGCGGGGGAGGTCGTCGGCCTCGGCGGCATTGTGGGAAACGGCCAGACCGATATTGTCCGATGCCTTTTCGGCCTGCTCCCCTATGAGGGCGAGGTGGAGATCGATGGCGAACGGGAGCGGCTGAACTCGCCACGGCAGGCGATCGCCAGCGGCATCATCTACGCTCCAGCCGACCGCCGTCGCGATGGCCTGTTCCTGGTCCATTCGATTCGCGAGAACATAGCCGTCCCGCATCTTGGCCACTGGTCGCGGCTCGGGATCATCGCACGCGACCAGGAGCGGCGGGCGAGCGAGGCGGCGATCCACGATTTCGCGATCCGGACGCCATCCTCCGAGCAACTGGTGGCGCTCCTGAGCGGCGGCAATCAGCAGAAGGTGGTCCTGGGCCGCTGGACGCGGGGGACGCCGAAAATCTACATGTTCGAGGAGCCGACACAGGGCGTCGACGTCGCGACAAAGCTCGAGATCTACCGGCGGGTGCGCGAACTCGCAACGGCCGGCGCGGCGGTGGTGCTCGTGTCCTCCGAGCTGATCGAGCTCATCGGGCTCAGCGACCGTATCTATGTGATCTCCGGGGGCCGCATCGTCGACCAGGTTCGCGCCACGGAAGCGACTGAGGAGCGGATCATCGGCGCTGCGGTCGGAGGCCAGCGCGCGACGTCGGGCGCCTCTGCGCATGGCGGGCCTGCCGGCTCTTCCGTCCGCAAGGCGAGGCGCCAGCCCCTGCTCGACCGGCGCTATGCGAGCTCGATTCTGCTCGCCTTCATGATTGTCGTCCTTGCGCTCGCGACAGCGAGCCGGTCTACCTATTTCTTCTCGCCGCTCAATCTCGGGGACCTTGCGCTGCAGATCGCGCCGCTGGCCCTCGCGGCGCTCGGCCAGCTCGCGGTCATCCTCCTCGGCGGCGTGGATCTCTCCGTCGGACCAACGATCAGTCTCGTCACGGCCATCGGCTCGTATCTGATTGTCGGAGACAGCCTCGCACAATCCTTCGTCGGAATCGCCGTCTGCCTGCTCGCGGGTCTGCTCGTCGGCCTGCTCAACGCCGGCATGATCCTGGTCTTGCGCATCCCCGACCTGATCTCGACCCTGTCGAGCTTCTCGATCGTGACCGGCGTCGCGCTGCTGGTGCGCCCGAGTCCCGGGGGCGAACTGAGCCCGACGTTCCTGGATGCGGTCGCTGCGCAGATCGGCCCCGCGCCGATCGCGCCTTTCATCGTGCTCGCCCTCTATATCCTGGCCGAATGGGTCCTGGTGCGCGGTCGCATCGGCGCCAAGCTTTATGCTGTCGGCTCCAGCAATGAGGCTGCCTTCATCGTGGGCATCCGGACCGCCGCCCTGCGCGCCGGCGCATATGTCTTTTGCAGCCTGTGCGCTGTGCTTGCTGGGTTGTTGATCGCTGCGCGGATCGGCAGCGGCGATCCCCAGGCGGGCGCGCAGTTCACACTGACGTCGATAACCGCCGTCGTCATCGGCGGCGCAAGCGTCTTCGGCGGCCGCGGAACGGCGATCGGCACGCTAGCCGGCGCCGTCCTGGTGGGGTTGATGCAGAATGCGCTCAACCACCTCCAGATTTCAGCCTACTACCAGTACATCTGGACGGGCGCTCTCACCCTGATCGCGGTAATCGTCTTCTCGTTCGGATCGCGCAAGCGATAGGTCTTTCCAGTGGCGTTGCAGCATCAGGTGGAGCGATGAAGATCGAAGATTTGCGGACCTTTCTGGTCGATGCGGGCCGGACGAGCTGGGTATTCGTCAAGCTTTATACGAACACCGGGCTCGAAGGCGTCGGCGAGGCTACGCTCGAATGGCGCGAAAGCACGCTGATCGAATCCATCCGCGAAACGGGGCGCTTTCTGATCGGCCAGGATCCGTTCCGGACGGAATGGCTGATCGAAACGCTGAACCGGGATTCCTACTGGCGCACGGGCGCCGTCTTCCGCAGCGCGCTCAGCGCCCTGGAGGCGGCGCTGCTCGACATCAAGGGCAAGGCGCTCGGCGTGCCCGTGTATGAATTGCTTGGCGGCAAGCAGCGCGACAGGCTCGCCTGCTACGGCAATGGTTGGTTCGCGGGGGCGCGGACGCCGGAGGATTACGCGGCCAAGGCTCGCACCGCCGTCGAGCTCGGCTTCACGGCGCTCAAGTGGGATCCGTTCGGGAGCGCCTATCTCGACATGGACCGCGCTCAGCGCCGTCAGACGATCGCCATCGTCGAGGCGGTCCGCGACGCGGTCGGGCCGGACATCGACCTCATGATCGAAGTGCATGGGCGGCTGAACGCGCCGACCGCTATCGCTATGGCGCGCGAGCTCGAAAGGTTCGCACCCCGCTGGTTCGAGGAGCCGCTTCCGCCCGAGAGCATCGACGCCCTAGCGGAAGTCAGGGCCAAGAGCCCCATCCCAATCGCGACCGGGGAGCGCTATTTCGAACCCGAACGATTCCTTGAGCTGATCAACAAGCGCGCGGTCGATGTCCTGCAGCCGGACGTTGGTCATGTAGGGGGGATGCTCGAGGCGAAGAAGATCGCGGGCCTTGCCCATATGCGCTACCTGCCGGTCGCGCCCCATAATCCGACTGGTCCCGTGATGAACGCCATGACGATTTATCTGGCCGCGTCGATTCCCAATTTTCATATTCTTGAGACGATTGCGGTCGACGTTCCCTGGCGCAAGGAGATTGTGCGCGAGACTTCTCGAATTCACAGCCGGCGAGATCATCGTTCCGACCAAGCCCGGTCTCGGCGTCGAACTCGACGAGAGCGCATGCGCGCGACACCCTCACAAGCCGCATGACGTTCCTTTCTTCGACGGTCGTCTCAATGTCGATCCGCACAAAGACTACCAGCCCTTCGTTGGACCTGCGGGCGCCAGTTCCCGCCCCTCCGATGTTCCGCCGCAGAGCTGAATGGGCCTATAGCAGTGATGGTTGAATACCCGTGACGATCCTATCCCGCGACAATGTCCGTCGTCAGATGATTTGAGGCAGTTTGCTTGCTTTCGGAAGGGAGGCTCTGGCTCATCTGTGGTTGAGATTATGCGGCGCGCAGTTGATGCTGCAAACGACGATTGGCGATGGTCTGGCGTTTGATCCTTTCGCGTTCGAGGAGGATGGTCTCGGCCCGCCCGAAGTAGACGTCATACCAAAAGTCATAGCGTCTGACCGATGTGGGCCCAGTCTCGCATGCCGATGGACGTGATCGTTTCAGGCTGGGCGATGAGGTTTCGCCAGGCGGCGCATGCGGCGTCGATGATCGCGTCGTAGTTTTCGAACACGGTGTTTGAGGGCTCTGTCACGTTAACTCGAATTGGCCGCGGGAAGTCAGGACGACCCAGTTCGAGTTCATACGGCTGTCGCAGCTCGCCACGTCCGGAAAGCTTCTTCTCGGAAGACGCGGAGCGTGCGGCGGGATGTGAGATGGCGCTGGACGTTGAAAGTGTTTTGGACGGCGGCGTGAATGGACAAGAAGCGTTGGGCTGATCCGGGTGATTTGAAGCGCTGCATCTTGCGCTCGCGCCGTCGCGTCGGCTGATGCGAATTCTCAGCCCGATTGTTCTTGCGCAAACCCTGCTCATGGCGTGCCGACAATCCGATCTCGCACCGTGCCGCGCGGTAAGAACGTAGCTTGTCGGTCACCAGCACATCGGGCGCGAAGCCTTGTTTCTTGAGAAGTTTGCGCATCAGTTTCACCGCCGCAGCTTTATCGCGCCGTCCTTGCAGGAGCAGGTCGAGAACCTCGCCTCCGTCGTCAACCGCGCGCCAGAGCCAGAACCGGCGGCCCGCAATCGCCACGGCCATCTCATCGAGATGCCAACGCGATGTTGGCCGTGGGCGTCGACGGCGAAGTTCTCGGGCGAACACCGGCCCAAACTTCAAAACCCATCGCCGCACCGTTTCGTAGGAGATATCCAGACCGCGCTCCGCAAGCAGATCTTCGACGTCGCGATAGCTGAGCGTGAACCGGAGATAGAGCCAAACGGTGTGCCGGATGATCGCGGGCGGAAACTGATGGCGGGCAAACGAGATCGTCATGCGCCATCTTACCCGACAACCGGATGCGCGCTACGTTCGCGTGACAAGGCCTCCGTTGCTTCTGATCAGCTGACCAAGTCCGTCGCCGGCGCTCGCCGCCATCCGTGCTTGGCCTTCCGACGTCCGACATCTGCGATCGTGTCCATCATCGACTCAGTGGACACGATCACCGCGCCCACACCACACTATCGTCCCTCGCCGGCCATTCTCGCTACGCGGCCTTCGGCAGAGGGATACGAAGCACATCCAGCGGATACCATTTCTCGTTTCGCTCTCGATGGAGAACACGTTTGTAGATGTTTCCGGTATGGGATATGCGCCAAGTTTCGAACGCTTCCGATAATTTTGTGTATGCGTGGTTGAGGCTGGCGACCGGATCAACGGAGACTTCCGGCGGCAGCTTCACCGTTGTCGACGCTAAGCCGACGCCCTCGATGCCCTCGGTGATCAGCCACGGACCGCCGCGACTTGTATCGAATTGCCGGGCCTGCTTATCGTTGGGTCCAGCTAAGTGAACCTCCACAAAAAAGGGGTCGTATCGGTATTCGGGTTCGAGGAACGTTGTCCCTAACTCCTTGCACAGGCCGGGCGGCGCTCTGTCGGTGCCCAGGACGTTCGCGAGGACGCCATCAAGGCGTGGAGCTTCACTCTCCCAAACGTCCGCTTTCGGAGCACGGCGTCGTGCGCGCGTCGCGCGACCTGGTCCACACGGCGACGCAACTCGGACCGTTGTCGGGCGACAGCCCGGCGAAGGTTTTCTCAGCCATTCCCAGCAGCGACGACGTCCTGCTCTTCTATGCACAGATGATCGCCGATCTGGAGGGCTCGTCCGCCAAGGTTCTTGCAAGCGATCTCTGGCGAACGATGATGATTCCGGATTCGGAAGTGCATGTGACGCTGCTGCACCTGCACCAGTTCCGCCGTCTCGACTACCAGGTCGCAGCGAGCCTCGTTCAGTTGACGCGCCTGCCGCGACCTTGTCCTTCAGGCACGGGCCGGCTGTCCGTGTCAGGCCCCCTGAGTCCTTCATGGGCGCGCCCTCGTCTCAGCTTAGAGTGCCGGCGCCGGCACCCACAGCCACTCGCGCTCCGGCGACGACACAGACGAGAGCATCGGCTGGGCAGGCGCTGAAATGGTGCGGTCAAGAGGACTCGAACCTCCACTCCGGTTAAAGAACTAGCACCTCAAGCTAGCGCGTCTACCAGTTCCGCCATGACCGCATTCGCTGCGCGTCAAAGGGCGCGAAGCGAAGGCGGTCGTCTAACAAATCGTTTCCGCCATGACAAGGGAAAGCGCCCGCCATGGCGGAGCGGCGACTCCGGTGATCCGGATCGCCGCGGCCCGTGCTGGCGCCCCACGCGGATCAATATCCCGACGCCCACGGCGGCGGCTCGTAATTCGGTCCGGCATAGGGGCCCGGGGGTTCGGCATAGGGACCCGGAGATCCGGCATAGGGGCCGGGCGGCCCCCCATAGGGTCCGATCGGCTCCGGTCCGGGGTCGTAATCGCCGGCGGCCTCAGCCCTCGCCTCGGCCGGCAACTCCCCCTCCTGCAGCACAATGACCGGCGTTCCAACCTTGGCGCGGTTGTAAAGATCGATGATGTCGTGATTGAACAGGCGAATGCAGCCGCTCGACACCTTGGTGCCAATCGTGCCCGGCTCGTTGGTTCCGTGCAGCCGGAAGTGCGTGTCCTGATTGCCGCGATAAAGATAAAGCGCTCGCGCCCCCAGGGGGTTGTTGATGCCGCCCGGCAGCCCGGCCGTGTAGTGCGCATAGATCGGCATGCGGCGAATCATGTCAGCGGTCGGCGTCCAGTGCGGCCATTCGGCCTTTCGGCCTATAACGGCGTTACCGCGGAAGTTCAGCGCCTCCTCCCGGCCGACGCCGACAGTGTAGCGCATCGCCATGCCGCCAGGCTCCACGAAATAGAGCCGCCGCTCGCCAATGTTGACGACGATCGTCCCCGGCCGATAGGGCCCGAAGAAAGCGACTTGCTGGCGCAGCAGGCTCGGATCGATCTTGGAGAGGTCGAGCCCGGGGATCTCGTGCCCATGGTCGTCTATCGGGCCATACTCGGCCGCGCTGCGGAGTGGATAGAATGCAGCCCCGAACGGACCCCCGCCCTGGCTTGCGCAACCCCCAAGCAGGACCGCGATCCCGGCGAGAAGGCCGCGGCGATCGACACGCGTGCTCATTGTCCAGACATCCCAAGCCCTCGTTATAATGATTTGGTCGCGCTCTCTCGCACGGCGCCTCTCAAGGCGCCGCCAGTTTGCAGCCGCCTGCGCCAGGCGGCCGAAAAGCGTCGGCGGCCGGAATCTTGGCCACGACGCTCAGATAGTCCCACGGATATTTCAATTCCGCCGGCGTCTTCACCCGTGTCAGATAGCGGTCGTACAGCACGCGCCCGTCAGCCCGAATCGTTCCATCGGCGGTGAAGATGTCATGAATGGGCGCTTCGCGCATCGCCTTCATCACTGCGCCGGCGTCGTCGGTTCCAGCCTTGGCGACCGCCTCGAGGTAATGGCGCACCGAGGAATAAAGGGCGACCTGGTTGTCGTTGGGCATGCGGCCGCGAATGGCGTAGAAGCGCTTGGCGAATTCCCGCGTCTTATCGTCGAGGTCCCAGTACCAGGACTGCATGAAGGTGAGGCCGTGCGCGACGTCGAGACCGATCGCGTTGACGTCGCTCAGGTAGGTGATCGGCGTCGCCAGATATTGCCCGGGCGACAGCTTGAATTCATTGGCTTGCTTCAGCGCGTTGGAGAGGTCGGCGCCGGTGATGGCGAACACCACAACTTTGGCCCCGGAGCCCTGGGCGTCGAGCAAATAGGAGCTGAAATCGGCGGTGTTGAGCGGCGAGCGCACGGCGCCGACGACGGTCCCGCCGGCCTCGGCGATGGCGGCGCGCGCGTCCGCCTCGAGCGAAGCGCCGAAGGCGTAGTCGGCGGTGATGAAGAAGAACGTGTCGAGCTTCTGCTTGATGAGGAGCCGCATCAACGCGACGCCGTTCGACCAATTGTCGGCGTTCCACTGGACGCCATTGGGCGAGCACGCCTTGCCGGTGAGGTCCGACGACGAGGCTGAATCGAAGATGACGATCCGGTCGCGAGCCCTGGCCAGGTCCTGGATCGCGAGCGCCACGCCTGAATTGGTGATGTCGAAAATCGCCTTGACGCCCCGCTCGTCATACCATTGCCGCGCGATGGAAAGGCCGACGTCGACCTTGTTCTGGTGGTCGGCGACAAGGAGCTCGATCGGCTTGCCGAGCACCGAGCCGCCGAAATCCGCAATCGCCATCCGCGCCATTTCAACCGAGCCCGGCCCAGCCAGATCGGCGTAGGGGCCGGACTGGTCATTCATCACCCCGATCGCGAAGCTGTCGGCCGCGCGCGCGGGCAGCGCCGCAGCGGCGAAGGCCAGCAGAAGGCAGACGGCGAAAACTCGCCAAATCATGGCGCGGCTCCGGTGATAGCGGTCGCCTAGCCTCGCCGAACTTCAACCAGAAAACAATGGGCAGACGCGGGGTCCGGAAAATGTGGCGACAAGGGCGCCCGATAACGCGTTGTGGCCGCCGCACGATCGCGATCCAGGCGCCGAGCGATGGCCGAACCGCGCATCAGAGCCGAATTCATCCGGTGAGGGCGTCAAGCCAGCGCGTCAGCGACTCGCCCGGCTGCGCGGGCACGGCGTATTCAGGCTTGGCCACCGCCTGGCGCGCCCGTTTGCGCGCTTCCCCGGGCCTGACGCCGTAGACTTCGTGAAACGCGCGGCTGAAGGCGCTCACGTTCTTGAACCCGAGGGTGTAGGCGATATGGCCGATCCGCCGGTTGGAGAGTTCGGCCGCAGTGATCTCTTGAAACGCCCGGTTCAACCGCGTCTTGCGAATATATTTGGCGATGCCTCCGACCGGTTCGAACAGGCGATAGAGCGAGGCGCGGGAAAGGCCAAACTCCGCGGCGACCGAATCGGCGCTCAGATCGGGCGAAGCGAGGTTCCGATCGATATAGCGACGGATAGTCACGAAGGTCGCGAGCGGAGGAGAAGCGCCGATATCGCCCTCTTGAGCGAGCGCCGGCGCGGTCGATTTCGCCGCGAGCGCTACCAGACCTTCGGCGACCGCGTCGAAATCGGTCAGCCGCATTTTCGGCGCTGTTTTCGCGAACGCCCGCAGCGTCGCGCTGATAATCGCTCCCGCTGGCGACTCGGCCTTCAGGACCAGGCCGTGCAGCGCGTTCTCGTTCGAGACAAGCGGCAGAATCCGGTCGCGCGCCGTCCAGAGCGTCACGCCGTCGACAAACCCGTCCGGCGCCGATTCGCGCATCGCGAGCGCCTGCGACAAATCAACAAAGGTTACGTCGCCCGGCTCGGACCGAATGGGAGCGTCGCCCGCGAGTCCGATCGCCGAGCCGTTGACCTGCAGGCTGATCGCAAATCGTTCATGGGCGGCGCTCGTGGATCGCCGAATGAGCGACAACGGAGTGTGCCGGCTTGCGCTCAAGACGTAGTGCGCCGAGGCGTGGACGTCGATCTCGCCCCGAAACCCCGCAATCTCCGAAGGAGAGGCGCGGACTTCGAACACCTCGCCGAGCGCGTCGCGCCACTTAACGAATAATTCCGCTGGGGCGCAATCTTCAGGCGTTAGGCGCAATCGACGCAGGCCGAGCGACGATGAACTCCCCATGAGATTCATCCTGCGACCTTTTTGACGAGCCCGCAAGCAGCGAGAAAAGACAGCAAAGGGAAACTCTAAGACGCCGCGGCGGCGCGCCTCATTCGATCGTCGCCTTCATCGCGCGCTCGCGCCACGTCGCTTGCGCTCCCGGAAACGGCAGAGGCGAAGCCTCGTATATGCCGCGAGCAATTGCGCGCGCGACGCATTCGGCGCCGAGCATGCCGATCTCGGTCAGATCGCGAAGGTCGGGCGCGAAGCTAACCCGCGCGGTCGCTGCGGCGAGCACGACGTCGTTGTCCATCGGCGCATGAGCGGGGCGCAGCGCCAGCGCGCAGCCGTCCTGAGCCATCATGGCGACGCGCTTGAGCTGCGTCGTGGTAAGCGCCGCGTCGGTGACAACCACAGCAAGGTCGGTGCTGGAGGGCGTGTCGGACTTGAGGCGGAGCGTCAAATGGTCGTCGATATGCTGCGGGCCGAAGCCGAGACCGCCGAATTCGCCGTCGCGCTCATAAGGGCTGGCCCAGAAGTGCAGGCTTTCGCCGCGGGTCGCGCGCCCGACGGAATTCACGACCACGAGCGCGCCGACGCGAAAGCCGCTCGACGTCACGGCGCTCGCGGAGCCTAAGCCCCCTTTGAGATCGTAGGTCGTCGCGCCGAATCCGGCGCCGGCGGTTCCGAGCGCGAAACTGAGCGCAGCGGTCGAGGCGGCCTTGAAGCCCATCTCCCAGTAGGGCGGCGTGCGGCCCCAATCCTTGTCGCCGCCGTTGAGGAGATCGAACAGGCTCGCGCCCGGCACAATCGGAACGCGTGCGCCACGATGCTCGAAGCCGCGTCCGATCTCGGCAAGATAGGCCATTGCACCACCCGCCGCGTCGAGGCCGAAAGCCGACCCGCCGGACAAAACGAAGCCATCGACGCGCTCGATGGTCATTTCCGGCTCCAACAGCGCGGTGTCGCGCAACGCGGGCGCGCCGCCGTTGATCGCAATCGAGGCCACCGCCGGTTCGTCGAACAGAACCATTGTGACGCCCGAGGCGAGCCGCGCGTCGTGGGCCGATCCGACCCGCACGCCCTCGACGTCGGTGATCAGATTGGCGGCCATCAAATGTCCTTCATGAGCCGGATCGCGTCATAGACCGCCGCATGAATGTTGCGGCTCGCCACCGCATCGCCGATCCGGAACAGGCGATAGCCGCCGTCGGGATTGTTCACGACGGTTTGCGGCCGCCCCGCGATGAGCGCGGAATAGTCGACCTCACCGAGATTGACCGAGCCCGCCTTGAGCTCGAAATAGAGATCGTCGACCGGAACCGCGCCGTGCTCGACGACGATCATGTCGGCCTCCTTCTCGACCCGCCGGCGCCCGTATTCGTCGTGGAAAACGCCAGCGACGCGATTGCCCCGGCGGGCGATCGATTCAAGCCTGAGGTTCAGCGTGATCTTGGCGTCGGCGCGGCTGAAGGCGCGAAAATAGGGCGGAAAGCTCGTGCCGCCGACATCCGGCGCGAGCATGCGTTCGGGCGTGACGATCTCGAGCTTCGCGCCGGATTCGGCGACGAATTCGGCCGCGGTCAGACCTGGATGGGCGCCGTTGTCGTCGTAGACGATCACTTCGCCGCTTGGCCGCGCCGCGCCGGAGAGGAGGTCCCAGCTCGTCACCGCGAACTCGCCCCCGGAGTCGAGGAATTCGACATTCGGCGCGCCTCCGGTCGCGATGACGACCACATCGGGAGCAAGCTCCAGCACGTCGCCGGCCTCGGCATAGGCGTTGTAGCGAAACGCGACCCCTAGCCGCTCGCATTCGCTTATCCGCCAGTCGACGATCCCTAAGATCTCGCGCCGGCGCTTGAGCGCGGCGGCGAGCACGATCTGGCCGCCGGGCTTCGGGGCGGCCTCCAGGACGATGACGTCGTGCCCGCGTTCGCCCGCGACCCGCGCGGCCTCGAGGCCGCCCGGACCCGCGCCGACAACGACCACCTTTTTCCTCGGTCCGTCCGAGCGAACGATGACGTGGGGAATCGTCTCCTCCCGGCCGGTGGCCGGGTTGTGAATGCAGACCGCCTGGCCGGAATAGATCGAGTTCGATGCAATAGCCCATGCCGACGCAGGGGCGGATCTCGGCTTCATGGCCCCCGGCGACTTTGAGCGCGATATGCGGATCGGCGAGATGCGCGCGCGTCATGCCGACCATGTCGAGCTTGCCGCTCTCGATCGCGTGGCGCGCGGTCGCAACGTCCTGGATGCGGGCGGCGTGAAAGGTCGGCAGGCGGGTCTCGGCGCGCACCTCGCCGGCGAAGTCGAGATGCGGCGCCGAGCGCTCGCCCATGCCGGGGATCACGCGGCTCAGCCCTTCTTCGGTGTCGATATGGCCGCGGATCACGTTGAGAAAGTCGATCAGTCCCGAGCCGGTCAGCCGGCGCGCGATCGCCATGCCCTCCTCGCGGTTCAGGCCCCGCTCCCAGTCCTCGTCGCAGACCAGCCGCGCGTCCAAGAAGGAAATCGGGGCCGACGCGCCGGCGCACCGCCTCGAACACGGCCATGCCGAACCTGAGGCGATTGTCGATCGACCCGCCATATTCGTCCTGGCGCTTGTTGGTCGCCGGCGACCAGAACTGATCGATGAGATGGCCGTAGCATTCGAATTCGAGTCCATCCAGCCCGCCGGCTTTCACCCGTTCGGCCGCGTCGGCGTAAGCCGCGATCACGCGGGCAAAGTCCCAGTCCTCCATCGCCTTAGGGAAGGCGCGGTGGGCCGGCTCGCGGATAGGAGAAGGCGCGATGACCGGCAGCCAATCGTCCTTGCTCCAGCTCGTGCGGCGGCCGAGATGGGTGATCTGGATCATCACCGCCGCGCCCTTGTCGTGGACGTCGTCGGCCAGCTCTTTGAGCCAGCGCACGCATTCGTCCTTGTAGAGAAGGATGTTGCCGAAGGCCTGCGGGCTGTCCGGCGCCACCACCGAGGAGCCGCCGATCATGGTGAGCGCAATGCCTCCCTTGGCCTTTTCGGCGTGATAGAGGCGATAGCGCTTTTTGGGCATGCCGTCTTCGGTATAGGCCGGCTCGTGCGCGGTCGACATCAAGCGGTTGCGCAGCGTCAAGCCGCGCAGTTGAAAAGGTTGCAACAATGGATCGCTGGACATGCGGCGGCCTCGAAGACGCCGCGACTATCGGGAGCGCCGGGCGCGCGGTCAATGCGCGGAGGGATTTGCACCGAAAGCGCGGATCCTCAGGGTCGCCACGGAGCGGCGATTGAGTATAGGCTGGGGCAAGGTTCATTGGCGACCCTGGGATTTCAGGAGCGAGGGACGTCGGCGCAGGTGTGGGACGAACTGGACGAACCGCTTGGTTTCACCGCGGGCGCTTTGGCTGCGCCGCCGGTTGGCGGAATTCGCGCGCCCAGACGTGCGGTCGCCGTCGCTATGGGTGTAGCGCTCGCGCTCGGCCTTTTCGGGCTCGCGCGCCGCAATGCGCCGCTCGGAGGCGAGCCGTTCGCGGTGGCGAAAGTCGAAGTGCTGCCCGCGCCGCCCAAGCCCGCGGCCCCGGTTGTCTCGGCCGTCCCGGCTGGCGCCCAAGAAGCCGTGACGCCGGCGATCGAGTCGGCCGTGCAGGTCGAAGCAGCGAGCGGGGTCAAAGTTACGCGCGGAAGCGGCGGCGAGCCGCCCAGGGGGCTGATCATCGACGTGCAGCGAGCGCTCGCCGCCAGGCTGGCGCCCGCGCAGTCGAAGCCGTAAGTCCTAAGTCCATGAGCCACGATCTGCCTTATCGCCCATGTGTCGGCGTCGCGCTGGTCAACCGGGCCGGCGACGCGTTCATCGGCCATCGCAAGCGCAAACGCGCTACGGAAGCTTTGGACGCGCGCTCCTGGCAGATGCCGCAAGGGGGAATCGACGCCGGTGAAGAGCCGCTCGAAGCCGCCAGGCGCGAGCTGTGGGAGGAGACCAGCGTCCGCTCGATCGAATTGATCGCGGAGCTGCCGACCTGGCTCAAATATGATTTGCCGGAGGGAGCGCGCGGGCGCTGGGGCGGTCGCTACCGCGGACAGAGCCAGAGGTGGTTCCTGTTTCGCTTCGTCGGCCCGGAGAAGGAAATCGACGTACGCCGCCCGGCCGGCGGCGCGCACGACGCGGAGTTCGACGACTGGCGTTGGGAGCGCTTCGAACGTCTGCCGGATCTCGTCGTGCCGTTCAAGCGAGAGGTCTACGAGGCGGTCACGGCGTCGTTCGCGCCGCTTGCGCGTCCCGTAGGCCAGTGACGCCGCCGCCGCCCCTTACTTGCCGGCTTTGACCGCGGCGACCGCCGCTCCCATCGCCTCGTCCATCTTCTTGCGCAGACGATGATCGGAGAGATCGACGCCGGCGCCTCCGAGGTCCGCCTTGAGCGCGGCCGCGACGTCGTCGTCGCTCTTGCCGACCTGCGCGCCGACGAACTCGTTGGCGTATTTCTCGGCGTCCGCCCCGGAAAGCCCCTTCGTCTCGGCGGCCCAGAGCGCGACCGCCTTGTTACGCCGCGCGACCGCCTTGAAGCGAAGGTCCTCATCGTGGGCGAACTGCTTTTCGAAGGTGTTTTCGCGATCCTCGAATGCGTCGGACATGGACCCCTCCGCCTGGCGAAGCCGCTTACGGACCGCTCGCCGAAGACGCCGCGATCGAATGGCCTGCGCCGGCCTGATAACGAGGGGGCGTTATGACGGTTTCCGCCGCACAGCGCAATCCGGGCTTTTCCCTACGACGCTCGCGGACCGACGCGTCGGCGAGCCCATCTTGGGCGGTTCCAATCGGTTGCGGCGCCATTTCATCCAGCCCACGCGCGGCCATGCGGCCCGCGCGGCAGGCCGAGCTTTTGGGCGATCGTCTCCGCCACGTCCGCAAGCGTCGAGCGGACGCCGATCGCTCCAGCCGGAGCGCCCGCGCCGAACGCGAGGATCGGCACATGCTCGCGCGTGTGGTCAAAGCCGGGATAAGTCGGATCGTTGCCGTGGTCCGCGGTGATGACGCAATAGTCGGTCGGCCGCATCGCCGCTTCGATCGCGCCGAGCCGCGCATCGAAAGCTTCGAGACAGGCCGCATAACCGGGGACATCGCGGCGATGTCCCCATTCGGTGTCGAAATCGACCAAATTGACGAAGATGAGGCCGCCCTCCCGGGTCGTCGCGAGCGCGTCGAGGAGAAGGTCGATATTGCCGTCGTTGCTCTTGCCCTTGCGCTCCACGCCGGTGTCGCGATGGGCGAATATGTCGCCGATCTTGCCGATGGAGAGGATTGGACGGCCGGCGCGCGCGGCCCGCTGTAGTAGATTGCCATCCGGCGGGGGAAGAGCGAAATCCTTGCGGTTGGCGGTGCGGACGAAGTCCCTGGCGCTCGCGCCGAGAAAAGGCCGGGCAATAACCCGTCCGATCTTCAGCTTGTCGCAGAGTTTCCGCGTGAGGCGGCAGAGCGCATAGAGGCGCTCGAGGCCGAACGCCTCTTCGTGCGCGGCGATCTGAAGCACCGAGTTGGCGGAGGTGTAGCAGATCGGCTGGAGCGTTCGCAGGTGCTCCTCGCCATAGTCCTCGATCACCGCCGTCCCGGAAGCGTGGCGGTTGGCGAGGATGCCGGTTAGCTCGCCCTCGGCGATCATCGCTTCCGTGAGCCATCCGGGGAAGGCAGGGATCGTCTCCGGGAAATAGCCCCAGTCGAAATCGACCGGCGCGCCGGCAAGCTCCCAATGGCCGGACGGCGTGTCCTTGCCGCGCGAGGTCTCGATTCCGTAGCCCCACTGGCCGCGCGGCCGGGCAAGCGCGAAACCGGGCGGCGCTCGGCCGGTCGAGGCCTTCATCACGTGGCCAAGCCCAAGCGCCTCGAGGCGCGGCAATTTCAGCGGCCCGCTGCGCAATCCGTCGCGGTCGCCGAGCCCCATCGCGCAAGCCTGCGCGATATGGCCGAGCGTGTCCGCGCCTTCGTCGCCATAAGAAGCCGCGTCCTCGGCGCCGCCGCAGCCGACCGAGTCGAGAACGATCAGGATCGCGCGGGTCAATGGCTTCAGCGGCTACCCCCTCCACCGGCCTTGGGCCGGTCCCCCTCCCCGCCGCTTCGCGGCATGGGAGGATAGGCGACGACCGTCGCGCGCTCATCCTCCCCGTGCAGCGGGGGAGGGGGACCACGCGAAGCGTGGTGGTGGGGGCGAACGTAACGCTCATGCCTCCTTCACTGGCTCACGACATGCGACAGCGTCGCCTCGTTGGCGAAGGCGGCGGCGAACAGAGCTTGCGTGTACTCATTCTGCGGCGCGCGGAAGACCGCCTGCGCTTCGCCGCTCTCGACCACTTTGCCGCGCCGCATCACGATGATCTCGCTCGCCAGCGCCCGCACGACCCTCAGATCGTGGGAGATGAACAGATAGGCGAGGTTGCGACGCCGCTGCAATTCGCGCAACAGGTCGACGATCTGCGCCTGGATCGACATGTCCAACGCTGAGGTCGGCTCGTCGAGCACCACGAACCGCGGACCGAGCGCCATGGCGCGAGCGATGGCGATGCGCTGGCGCTGGCCGCCGGAGAACTCATGCGGATAGCGGTCGAGCGTCGAGGGATCGAGCCCGGTGTCGGCGAGCGCCTGCTCCACGACGGCGCGCCGCTCGGCGACGTTCAACTTCGTCCCCTGCGCGATCAGCCCCTCTTCGACGATCTCGGCCACCGACATGCGAGGCGACAGCGAACCGTAAGGGTCCTGGAATACAATCTGCATTTCCCGCCGGAGCGGCCGCATCGCCTTGGAATGCAGGCCGTCGATCGCCCGCCCGCAATAGACGATCGGTCCCTCCGACCTGATGAGCCGCAAGATCGCAAGACCAAGCGTGGTCTTGCCCGAGCCGGACTCGCCGACGACGCCGACCGTCTGCCCCTCGCGCACGGCGAGCGAAACGCCGTCGACCGCTTTGACGTAGGCGACAGTGCGGCGCAGAAACCCTTTGCGGATTGGAAACCAGACGCGCAAGTCGTCGGTGCTTGCGATGGTCGGCGCGGCGCGATCGGCAGGCGGCGGGTCACCCTTCGGCTCCGCTGCGAGAAGCGCGCGGGTGTAAGGGTGGCGCGGATCGGCGAACACGCGCGCGGTTTCCCCCGCTTCGACAATCTTTCCGTGCTGCATCACAATCACATCGTCGGCGATGCGCCGGACAATGTTGAGGTCGTGGGTGATGAACAGCATCGCCATGCCGAACTTGGCCTGCAGGTCTTTGAGCAGCTTGAGGATCTGCGCCTGCACGGTCACGTCGAGGGCGGTCGTGGGCTCGTCGGCGATCAGGAGATCGGGGCGGTTGGCGAGCGCCATGGCGATCATCACCCGCTGGCGCTGACCGCCGGACAGCTGGTGGGGATAGGCGCCGAGCCGCTGAGCGGGGTCCGCGATGCCGACCTCGGTCAGAAGCTCGACGATTCGCGTTGGCGTCGCCGCCCCACGCCCGTGGTGGAGCGCGATGATCTCGCCGATCTGCCGCTCGATCGTATGCAGCGGATTGAGCGAAGTCATCGGCTCCTGAAACACCATGGTGACGGCGGAGCCGCGCATCTTGCGCAATTCGTCGTCGGACATTTTGAGCACGTCGCGGCCGCGGAAGAAGATCTGGCCGGTCGGATAGCTGGCTGCGGGCTGCGGCAGCAGACGCACGATGGCTTGCGCGGTGACGGTCTTGCCGGAGCCGGATTCGCCGACCAGCGCCAGCGCCCGGCCTTTCTCGAGGCGAAAGGAGACGCGGTCGACGACGGTTTTGCGCTCGCCGCCTTGCGCAAACGCGATCGTAAGGTCACGCACGTCCAGAAGCGGCGCCGCCTCGCTCACAAGAATGTCTTTCTGGGATCGAAAGCGTCGCGCACCGCCTCGCCGATGAAAATGAGCAGCGAAAGCATGAGCGCCGTCACCGCGAAGGCGGACAGGCCGATCCAGGGCGCCGACAGATTGGACTTGCCCTGCAGCAGGAGCTCGCCCAGCGAGGGCGACCCGGGCGGCATGCCAAGGCCGAGAAAGTCGAGCGACGTCAGC
The DNA here is from genome assembly GCA_963764955.1 of uncultured Alphaproteobacteria bacterium. Lineage (GTDB taxonomy): Bacteria > Pseudomonadota > Alphaproteobacteria > Rhizobiales > Beijerinckiaceae > Roseiarcus. The sequence continues at coordinate 52,385 of CAVXVE010000041.1, forward strand.
GTCGAGATCGACGAATTGACGATAAACGGCAGGAAGGTCAGCGTCGCCACCATGGCGTTCGGCAGCACGTGCTTGACGATGATCTTGGCGTTGGAGAGCCCGAGCGCGCGCGCGGCGTTGACATATTCGAAATTGCGCGCGCGCAGGAACTCGGCCCTCACCAGGTGAACGAGGCTGACCCAGGAGAACAGGAGCAGGATCGTGAGCAGGACAAAGAAGCTCGGCGCGAGAATCGCCGAGAGGATGATGAGGATGTAGAGGTGCGGCAGCGACGACCAGATTTCGATCACCCGCTGCATGGTCAGATCGAGCCAGCCGCCGAAATAGCCCTGCACAGCGCCGGCGAAGACGCCGATCACTGACGAGACACCGGCGAGCGTGAGCCCGAACAAGATCGAAATGCGAAAGCCGTAGATGAGGCGGGCGACGATGTCGTGCCCGTCCTGATCGGAGCCAAGCCAGAGTGGTTCGAGCCTGCTGCAGGGCCTGGGGACGGTCGCGGCGTCCTTGACGTTTTGCTTCTCGAGCGCGGCGCGGCACTGGGCGTCGGTCAGCATCCATGTCGGCGGGGTCGGCAGCGGGGTCGGCGGGTTGAGGATTGTGGTCGAGTTGGCGAAGCGGATCGGCGGCCAGATCATCCATCCATGCGCCTTGATCTCGTCGGCGATAAAGGGATCGCGAAAATCCGCGCGCGCCTGGAACCCTCCAAATTTGGCCTCCGGATAGTCGCGGAAGACGGGGAACAGGAGCTCGCCCTTGTACGAGGCGATCAGCGGCCGGTCGTTGGCGATGAATTCAGCGAACAAGGAAGCAATGAACAGCACGAGAAAGATCCAGAACGACCATGCGCCGCGCTTGTTGCGGCGAAAATTGTCGAGCCGCCGCTGGTTCATCGGCGAGAGCCACGGACGGCGCTCCAGGCTCGCGCGTTCTTTCGCCTGCTCCCATGTGTCTGTCTGTTCGTCGCGCGGGATGGCGCGATTCGCCGCTACGTCGGCTTGCGGCTGGGTATCAGTGCGCTCGGCGAGGCGGTCCGTATCGACCAAGCTCACACCTCGCGCGTTTCGAAATCGATGCGCGGATCGATCCAGGTGTAGGTGAGATCGGAAATGAGATTCACGACAAGACCGATCAGGGCGAAGATATAAAGATTGGCGAGCACGACCGGATAGTCGCGCTGAATGAGCGAATTGTATGAGAGATAGCCGAGGCCGTCGAGCGAGAATACCTGCTCGATCAGGAGCGAGCCAGTGAAGAACGCGCCGATGAACGCGCCGGGGAAGCCGGCGATTACGATCAGCATGGCGTTGCGGAACACATGGCCATAGAGCACCCGCCGTTCGGTCAGGCCCTTCATGCGGGCGGTCTGCACATAGGACTTCTTGATCTCGTCGAGAAAGGAATTCTTGGTCAATAGCGTCGAGGTGGCGAACGAGCCGAGCACCAGCGATGTCACCGGCAGCGTGATGTGCCAAAGGTAGTCGAGGATCTTGTGCGGCCAGCTCAGGTCGGCGAAATTGTCGGAAGTGAGCCCCCGCAGCGGAAAGATCTGCCAAAACGACCCGCCGCAGAACAGCACGACCAGCAGGACGGCGAACAGGAAACTCGGAATCGCGTAGCCGAAGATGACCAGCGCGGAGGTGACGGTGTCGAAGCGCGAGCCGTCCTTGACCGCCTTTCGAACGCCGAGCGGAATCGAAATCGCGTAGGAGATGAACGTCATCCACAGCCCAAGCGAGATCGAAACCGGCAGTTTTTCCTTGATCAGCGTCGAGCACCGGCACGTCGCGATAGTAGCTCTTGCCGAAATTGAAGGTCGCATAGTCGCGCACCAGGATCCAGAACCGCTCCCAGGCCGGCTTGTCGAAGCCGTATTGCTTCTCCAGCTCCTTGATGAATTTCGGATCGAGCCCCTGCGAGCCGCGATAGCGCGACGAGATGTCGCCGCCAGCCTGGGCGCTCGCGCCGATCTGGCCGCCGCCGCCTCCGAACCCGGCGGTCGAGCTCTGATCCGCTCCCTGGAGTTGCGCGATCGCGCGCTCGACCGGGCCTCCGGGCACGAATTGCACGATCGCGAAGGAGACGGCCATGATCCCGAGAATGGTCGGGATCATCAGGAGCAGACGACGGAGGATATAGGCGAGCATGCCTCGTCAGCCTGTCTCAGCGAGGCGGAGCGGCAAGCGCCTATCCGAGCCCAATGGACTTGGCCTTCGCTTCGTCCCACCACCAGACGCCGGGCGCGCCGACGCCGAGTTTTGGCTGGCGTTCGGGACGCGAAAACACGTCCCAATGGGCGATCCACGCCGTATCGCGATACCACATCGGGACCCAATAATGGCCGGCGCGCAAGCACCGGTCGAGCGCGCGGCAAGCCGAATTGAGGTCGGGGCGCGATTTCGCCGAGGCGATCGCTTCGACCAGCGCGTCCACGACCGGATCGGAGACGCCGGCGAGATTGCGCGAAGCGTTCTGCTTGGCGGACTGCGACGTATAGACATTGCGCAGGTCCACGCCCGGCGTGAACGTGCCGCCGGACGCCGTGGTCACCACGTCGAAATCAAAGGCGTCGGTGCGGCTCTTGTATTGCGCCGGGTCGACGATGCGGTAATTCGCCCGAATGCCGAGCTTCCCCAGGTTCTGGATGAACGGCAGCGTGTGAGGCTGGAGCGCGCTCGAGGAATCGAGAAATTCGATCGTCAGCGGCTTGCCATCCGGCAGCATCAAGGTCTCGCCTGCCCGTTTGCAGCCGGCCGCGAGCAGAAGGTCATAGGCCTGCTTGAGGAGCTTCCGATCGCTGCCGGAGCCGTCGCTGACCGGCGGGACATAGGGCTCGTCAAAGACGGCCGGCGTGAGCTTGGCGCGGAACGGCTCGATGAGCTTGAGCTCGTCGGGACCCGGCTTGCCCTTCGCCTCCATGTCGGTGTTGGGAAAGTAGGAGACGATCCGCTTGTAGGCGGAATACATGACGTTCTTGTTGGTCCACTCGAAATCGAAGCAGAGGCCAATCGCTTCGCGCACCCGCGGATCCTTGAATTGATCGCGCCGGGTGTTGAGGTACCAGCCTTGCGTGCGCGACGGCGCGCCGTCGTGCAAGGTCTCCTTCTTCACCCGCCCCTCCTTGACCGCGGGAAAGTCGTACGAGGTCGCCCAGAAGCGGGAGGTGTACTCCTCGTGGTAGTTGATCGCGCCTGCCTTGAACGCCTCGAACGCGACCTGCCGCTCACGATAATATTCGAAGCGCAGGCGGTCGAAATTGTTCTGGCCGAGGTTCACCGGCAGCTTCGCCCCCCAGTAGCCGGGATCGCGCGCATATTCGATGAACCGGCCCTGCTCGAACGTCTTCACCTTGTAGGGGCCTGAACCCAGCGGCGCATCGAGCGTCGCGGCGGTGAAGTCGCGCCCCTTCCACCACGCCGCCGAAAACACCGGCATGCCGACGACGATCAGATGCGCGTCTCGGCTGCGGCCCTGGACAAACCGCACGTGGACGATGTCGTCGCCTTCGGCTTCGGCCGATTCGACCTCCTTCAGGAGCTGGGCGTAGATCGGGTGGCCCTTGTCTTTCAGCACATTGAGCGAAAAGGCGACGTCGGCCGCCGTCACTTTCGAACCGTCGGAGAAGCGCGCCTCGGGACGCAGCTTGAAGCGGTAGTCGAGCTTGTCGGGCGAAACCCGCACCGATTGGGCGAGCAGACCGTAGACCGAATTGGGTTCGTCGCCGTTGGCGGTCATCAGCGTGTCGAAAGTGGCCGACATGCCGGCCGCGCCATTGCCCTTCCACGAATAGATATTGAGCGTGTCGAAAGTGTCGAAGTTCTGGTTGCCGCTCGTTCCGGTGATCTGCAGCGACAGCAGGCCGCCGGTCGGCGCGTTCGGGTTGACGTAAGTGAAATGCGGGAAGTCGGGCGGGAGCGCCAGATCGCCGAACGACGACAGGCCATGGGTTTCGATTGAGTTGTCGGCGAGCGCGGCGAATGGCCGACAGACGAGCGCCGCCAGCGTCCCACCGGCGCCGGCCTGCAACGCCGCCCTGCGGGTCAAGCTCATGGTCATCGAATTGTCCGCCTCGTTGGCTCGCCGTCCCTCGCGATGTACCGCGCCTCGGCGCTCTTCGCCAGCGACCGCGGCGAAAACGAGGCGCCGGCGGGATTCGAGCCTGAAAGCGGAGTTAAACTTCGTCCATGAAGCTCATGGGGCGCTTGGGGAACTCGGCGCCCTTGCCTTCCGGCCTTGCGACGGTCTTATACATGCGCGCATGCAGATTCGAGACCCCGGAACGCTTCGGTTGGCGGACCGCGTCGCGCCCGTGAGCGCGCCGGGGCTCCTCACGATCGACCTTGGCGCGCTTGGCCACAATTGGCGCGAGCTGGCGCGCCGCGCCGCGCCGGGCCAATGCGCCGCCGTCGTCAAGGCCAATGCTTACGGGACCGGCGTCTCCGAAGCGGCGCCTGCGCTATGGGCGCGCCGGGGCGCGCGTCTTCTTCGTCGCCCATTTGAGCGAGGGAATCGCAGCGCGCCGCGTCCTGCCGGACGGCGCCGCGATCTATGTGCTGAACGGCCTCGAGAGCGGGGCCGATCCGGCGGACTATGCCGAGCATCGCCTTGCGCCGGTGATCGGCGCCGAGGACGAGCTCGCCCGCTGGTCGGCCTTCGCCGCTGAGCGCGGCAGGCCCTCGCCATCCGCGCTCCATCTCGACACGGGCATGAACCGGCTCGGCTTCGAGTCGCTCACGGCGCTGCAGGCGGCGATGGAGAGGCATGGCGAGCGAAGCGGGGCCGATCTCCTGATGAGCCATTTCGTCTCGTCGGAGGCGCCCGAGGATCCCCTCAACCAGGCGCAGATCGAGCGTTTCGAGGCCGCGCGCGCGGCTTTCCCGCACCTTCCCGCCTCGATGGCCAATTCGTCGGGCATGTTCCTCGAGCCCTGCCCGGTCTACGACCTGGCGCGGCCCGGCTACGCGCTTTACGGCGGCAATCCGACGCCGGGGCGCTTAAACCCGATGCGGCCGGTCGTCACGCTGACCGCGGCGATCCAGCAGATCCGCCGGATCGAGGCCGGCCAGACCTGCGGCTACAACGCCCAGTGGACGGCCAGGCGCCCGACGCGGCTCGCGACCCTCATCATCGGCTACGCCGACGGCCTGCCGCGCGGCGCGGGCGCGACCGACGCGAGGCCGGGCGCCGAGGTCGCGGTCGCCGGGCGCCGGGCCCCGCTGGTCGGGCGGGTGTCGATGGACCTGACCATCGTCGACGTCACCGACATGCCCGAGGACGCCGTCCGGCCCGGCGACCGGGTCGAGGTCTTCGGCCCGACGATCGGCCTCGACGAGTTCGCCGCCCGCAGCGGCACGATCGGCTATCACCTCCTGACCAGCCTTGGGCCGCGCTATCAGCGGGACTATGTCCGCTAGCGGGCTGTCCAATCTCGCGACGCCGAATACAACCTGAGGGCGAATTCCACGAAAGAAAAAGAAAGAAAAAGAAAGCAAAATCGCTTTCTTTCGCTTTTTTTTACTTTCTTTTACTTTTCGGAATCGGGACTTTTCAATGGGTTATGGCCGAAAAAAGTAGAAAAATTTCCCTCCCCTTTTCACTCGCGCACGAGGTTGCAAACTCAGCGTCTCATCCGCGCGCACGCCTCCGTTCCCCGCCGCCGGCCGCAAGCGGGGTTCAGTTCTGACCATCGGATCAGCATAGGTCGTAATTCTGTTTTCCGCAAGAAAATTCACCCCTCTTGGGCGTTGGTCGGGACAGTGAGGAGCGGGGCGGCTCATGAAGGCGTCATGACCGGGCTGGACCCGGTCATCCACGAGAGCACTGCCTCATCAGGATAAACATCTGATAAGAAACATTATCTGTTGGCCACATGGATCATCGTGGCCGGGCGGCGTGGATGGCCGGCACAAGGCCGGCCATGACGGCCGGAGAGTTGGATTTCTCGAAAACAACCGGCGCCGGCATAAAAGCGGACCGACTAACGCAAGCGCCCAATTCGCCCCTCTTGCCCGTGGCGGACCCATGTCGGTTTCAGGCGGCGCACGAGGCGGAATTCGCGTATAATGGCGCGTTCATTTTGAGCCTCGCCCGTTGCGGGCGGCCCGGGTGCAGGCGGGCGGAGGTCGAGAAAATCTGTTTTGAGGCAAGCCAATATTGAAGGACGGGGCCATGAAGGCGCATATCGTCGGCGGCGGATTTGCGGGTCTCGCGGCGGCCGCGCTGCTCATCCGGAACGCCGGCGCGCCCGGCCAGGACATCACGATCTACGAGGCGGATGACAAGCTCGGCGGCGGCTACTTTCTCGAGGGCGACGCGCAGAGCGGCTATAACCTGCCCGGCTCCGTGTTCGACAAGGAATTCCGCTGCGCTTTCGATTTGCTGGCGACGATCCCGACCGAAGCCTACCCCAACATTTCCGTCAGCGAACAATTCTTCACCTTCAATACCGAGCACCCGTTCGTCGATCAGACCCATATTGTCGATCGGGACCTGCGCCCCCTGCGGGGCCCGCGTTACGGCTTGAGCCTCGGCGATGGCCTCGCCCTCGCCAGGCTCTCGCTGACCTCGGAAGAGAAACTGGACGGGCGGCGCATCGAGGAGTTCTTCTCCAGGCCGTTCTTCGACACGGAATTCTGGCTCTTGTGGTCGACGATCATGGGCTCGCTGCCGCAGCACAGCCTGATCGAGTTCCGCCGCTACATGAACCGGTTCGTCTACCTGTTCCCCGACCTGTCGAGCATGGCGCATGTCCTGCGCTCGCAATTCAACCAGCACGAAGCCTTCGTCAAACCCCTGGTCGCCTGGCTCAGACAACGCGACGTGAACTTCGTCACCGGCGCCGTCGTGCAAGACCTTGGCTTTGATTCCTCGCCCGCCCGCCTGACCGTCAACCGGCTCGACTACGAACGGGGTGGCGCTGCGGCCTCCATCGACGTCGCTCCGGACGATATCGTGCTGGTGACGACCGGCTCGCAGGCGGCCGACATTTCGACCGGATCGATGAACGCCGCGCCGCCCGCGCCGCCCCATCCCGGACGCTCATGGGCGTTGTGGAAGCGCCTGGCCGCGACTCACAAGGGCTTCGGCAATCCGGATGCGTTCTTCGGCGCCGACCGGATCGCCAACTCGCGCTGGGTGACGTTCACCATCACGACGAAAGGCAAGGAAATCCTCGATGAGATGACCGCTCTCACCCGCAGCGGTCCGGGAAGCGGCGGGCTTCTGACCTTGAAGGATTCGAACTGGGTGATCTCGCTGTCGATCTTCGACCAGCCGGAAGTCCTCGAGCAGCCGCCGGACGTGTCTGTGCTCTGGGGCTATGGGCTCTATCCCGAGCGCAAAGGCAATGTGTTCGAGAAGCCCATGTATGAATGCACCGGCGAGGAGATCCTGAAGGAGTTGCTGCAACATTTGCGGTTCAAGACATCGGACGCCATCATCCAGTCTTCGATCTGCATTCCGTGCAACCTGCCTTACGTGAACAACATCTGGCTGCGGCGCAAGCGCGGCGACAGGCCGCCCGTGGTTCCGGAGGGGGCGACCAATCTCGGGCTGATGGGCCAGTACGTCGAACTTGAGCGGGACATCGCGTTCACGTTCGAATATTCCACGCGCTCGGCATGGGAAGCGATTTACCGGCTGGTCAAACGCGGCCCCCCGCCGCCGCCCGTCTATCAGGGACAGTGGGACCCGAAGGGGGTGTGGGCGGCGTTCAAAGTGTTCCTGACTTAAAGATAATCCTGAGGCCATGAACCCGCTGGTCTCACCGGCGCGGACAAGGTTCGAGCCCGATGGCGGCTTGATTGCTTGCGCCGGAGCTCAGCCTGGACGGAAATACGTTCAGTCCCCATATCAAGCCTCCTCCCGGTATTGGAACTGGCCCGAGCGCCTCATTGGCGCTTTCGACAACCTTGTTTTAAGAACGCGCCGGGCAGCCCCCATTTCAGGCGATCTTGGTTCATGAGCGGCGTCAACGATATTCGATCGAGCTTCCTCCAGTTCTTCGGCAAGAACGAACATGCGCTCGTGCCGTCGAGCTCGCTCGTGCCGCGCAACGATCCGACGCTCATGTTCACCAACGCCGGCATGGTTCAGTTCAAGAACGTGTTCACCGGCGTCGAGAAGCGTCCTTACGTCCGGGCGACGACGGCGCAGAAATGCGTGCGCGCAGGCGGCAAGCACAACGACCTCGACAATGTCGGCTACACCGCCCGCCACCACACCTTCTTCGAGATGCTCGGCAATTTCTCGTTCGGCGATTATTTCAAGGACCACGCGATCGAATTCGCCTGGAACCTTCTGACGCGCGATTTCGGCCTGCCGGCGGAGAAGCTCACCGTCACCGTCTATTACGACGACGACGAGGCGTTCAACCTGTGGCGCAAGATCTCCGGTCTGCCGGAGGCGCGGATCATCCGCATCGCGACGAGCGACAATTTCTGGGCGATGGGCGACACTGGGCCGTGTGGACCCTGCTCGGAGATTTTCTACGATCATGGGGACCACATTCCCGGCGGCCCCCCCGGCTCGCCGGACGCGGACGGCGACCGCTTCATCGAGATCTGGAATCTCGTCTTCATGCAGTTCGAAACGCTGGGCAACGGCGAGCGGGTCAACCTGCCGCGCCCCTCGATCGACACCGGCATGGGGCTTGAGCGCATCGCCGCCGTGCTGCAGGGCGTGCACGACAATTACGACATCGACCTTTTCCGCGCGCTCATCCGCGCCAGCGCCGACTTGACCGGCGTCGATCCGGACGGGCCGCAGCGCGCCTCGCACCGGGTCATCGCCGATCACTTGCGCGCCTCCGCCTTCCTGGTCGCCGACGGGGTGCTGCCGTCGAACGAGGGCCGCGGCTATGTGCTCCGCCGCATCATGCGCCGCGCCATGCGCCACGCGCAGATTCTGGGCGCGCGCGATCCTTTGATGTGGCGCCTCGTTCCGGCGCTGACGCGCGAGATGGGCCAGGCCTATCCGGAGCTGATCCGCGCCGAGTCGCTGATCTCGGAGACCTTGAAGCTCGAGGAGACGCGCTTCCGCTCGGCGCTGGCGCGCGGCTTATCCATTCTCGAGGATGAGACGCGCTCGCTTGGGCAAGGCGGCGTGCTCAACGGCGAGACGGCGTTTCGCCTCTACGACACCTATGGCTTCCCGCTCGACCTGACGCAGGACGCTCTTCGCGCCCGCGGCCTCTCGGTCGACACGGACGGGTTCAACGCCGCGATGGAGCGCCAGCGGGCCGAGGCGCGACGCGCGTGGGCCGGCTCGGGGGAGGCTGCGACCGAAACGGTCTGGTACGGATTGCGCGAGCGCGTGGGCGCGACCGAGTTTCTGGGCTACGAGACCGAAAGCGCGGAGGGCGTGATCCGCGCGATCCTCAAGGACGGGGTCGAGGTCGAGACGCTCGAGGGAGGCGAGAGCGGCTCGCTCATCCTCAACCAGACGCCGTTCTACGGCGAGGCCGGCGGGCAGGTCGGCGACGTCGGCGAAATCAGCGCGCCCGGCTTCCGCGCGAAAGTCACCGACACGCGCAAGAAGCTCGGCGATCTCATCGTTCACGACGTGACCGTCATCGGAGGCGCCGCGCGTGCGGGCCTCGCGGTCGAGCTTTCCGTCGATCACGAGGCGCGCACGGCGACGCGCGCCAACCATTCGGCGACCCATATTTTGCACGAAGCTTTGCGCATGGTGCTCGGCGATCATGTGGCGCAGAAAGGCTCGCTCGTTTCGCCCGAGCGGCTGCGCTTCGACATCGCCCATCCGAAGCCGGTCAGCCGCGCGGAACTCGAAAAGGTCGAGGACATCGCCAATCGCGTGGTGCTTGAGAACGCCGAAGTGACGACACGGCTCATGGGCCTCGACGATGCGCGCGCCTCCGGCGCCCGGGCTTTGTTCGGCGAGAAATACGGCGACGAGGTGCGCGTGGTCAGCATGGGCGAGATCGAGGACGGCCACGACCACGAGCGCACCTATTCGATCGAGCTTTGCGGCGGCACCCATGTTCACCGCACAGGCGACATCGGCCTTATCACAATCGTTGGCGAAAGCGCGGTCGCGGCGGGGGTGAGGCGCATCGAGGCCAAGACGCGCGACGAAGCGCGCAAGCGCCTCGAAGCGGACGCGCGCGCCTACGCCGATCTCGCCGGGCTTTTGCGCGCGCCGGCTGGCGAAGCCGCGGAGCGGCTGGAAGCCCTGATCGACGACAAGCGCAAGCTCGAGCGCGAACTCGCGGACGCCAGGCGGAAGCTCGCGATGGGCGGCGGAAACGCGACGGCGGCGAATGATTCGGTGCGCGACGTCGGCGGGGTGAAATTCTACGCCCGCGCGGTCAGCGGCGTCGACATGAAGGATTTGAAGTCGCTGGCCGACGAGGCCAAGCAGAATGTCGGCTCGGGCGTCGCGGCGATCGCGGCGGCAAGCGAGGACGGCAAGGCGAGCATCGTCGTTGCGGTCACGCCCGATCTCTTGAGTCGATTCAATGCGGTCGACCTCGTTAGGCTCGGCTCGGCGGCGCTCGGCGGCAAGGGCGGCGGCGGGCGCCCCGACATGGCGCAGGCCGGCGGCCCGGACGGAGCGAAAACCCGCGAGGCGCTGGCCGCCGTCGAGGAAGGCGTGCGGCGCGCGGCGGGCGCGTAGGGCGCGCTCTTAATCGCCGCTGACGGCGGCGCGGATCCAGTCGAGGCGCGGCGCCGGAACGAGGCCGTAATTGTAGAAATTGAGCGCGTTCGCTCCGGCCTCGACGCAAGCGTCGACGCGAGCGCGCAAGCCCTCGGCGCCGCCGGCCTCGCCATTGAACAGGCGAAAACCAGCGCTTAGGAACTTCTTCGGTCCCAGCGCCGCCCGGCCCGCTTTGATCACGGCCGCGCCCTCTTCCGCCCCAAGGCCATAAACGCACAGAATCGCGCCGTCGCAGATCTTGCCGATCGCGCTGAGATCGCAACCGCCGAGCGATCCTTCATCGATCAGGACGACGCGGCTTTGGCCATGCGCGCGCGCCCTGATCTCGGCGACGAGGCTGGTCACCGGTTCGGTGCGCCAAATGAGATATTCGTGGACCGCCGGGAAGGAGCGGAAAGCCTCGACGCCGGCGGATGGAAAATCGGGGAAGCGCGGCTTCGGCGCCGCCCGCTCGCAAGCCTCGACGATCCATTGCGCGACAATGCGGCGGGCCGCTTCGCCATCGACGCCGGCTTTCTTTGCGCGCGCGAGGCAGGACTCGCAGAAGCAGAGCGACATCGCGAATTCGTCCTCCGCGGTGAAGCCAACGCCGTCCTTGTCGTGATGATACCCATGCGCGAATCCCATGAAGGACGGGCTCTCGAGCTCGACGATATCGGGGTGATACGAATGGGTCAGGTCCTCGACGAGGGCGCACACATAGGCGCGCGCGTCCGGGTGCGATGGGCAGAGGTTGTAGTAGTTCGGATCGCCGAACGCGTTCAGCGTGACCGCCCCCGGATGCAGCATGCCGAGCCGGGTGTTGTGCAGGCAGACCGTCCAGCAGCACACCTTCAGGCCGCCCGCGTCGCGCCAGCGCACAAGCTCGCGAAGCACGTCTCCGCCCTCAAGAATGACCTCAGCGACCTTGGGCTGGATCTTAAGCCCCTCCCAGCGCCCGGGCGTCGGGTGAAAATAGATCGTGCCGTCCTCGGGAAAGTAGACCTTTCGCTTCGGGCTGCGCGGCTGGACGAAGCGGCCGGCGTGATAGGACGTGGCGAGACTGACGCTGTTCGCGCCGGCGCGATCGCGGATCTCTCCAAGCGCAGCGTCGTAGCCGATGTCGAGAAGGTCCCAGGCGTATGTCCAGATCGACCGGTGCATTCTCGTCCCTTCCGCCCAAGGCTCGCCGCAAGCGAAGCTGAGCGCGACGGGATATGTCAAGGCGCCGCGGTTGGGAGCGCGTCGATGCGATAGACGCGCCGCGCATTGTCATGGAAAAGCGCGGCCTGCTCGGCGTCGGAAAAATCGCTGACCATCGCCTTGAAGCCGTCGAAGATCGCGTCGAAGCTCGTCCACAGGCGCCCGACCGGGAAATCGCTGCCGAACATCGAGCGATCAGCGCCGAAACATTCGATGCAATAGAGTGCGACCTCGCGCAGGCTTTCGGGCGTGGGCGACGGGTCATAAGCCGTCAGCGCCGAAATCTTGATGAGGACGTTGGGCGCGGAGGCGATCAGCCTCAGGCCCTCCCGCCATCGCGCCATGCCGTCGCGATCGCGATCGATCGGGCTGCCGCAGTGGTTGACGATGAACGTCTGCTCGGGGAAGTCGCGCGCGAGCCGGGCGACCTCATCCGCCTGGTAAGGATAGAGCATCAGTTCGAGGATCTGGGCGTGGCGAGCGAGCAGCGCGACGCCGCGGCGAAAGTCGGGCTCATCCGCGATGCCCGGCCGCGGCGCGAAGGATCTGGCCGGATCGGCCGGGCGCCAGCTCAGCATCTGCCGCACGCCGACGCAGCGCTTGACTTCGGCGAGGCGGTCGAGCGCGGCGCTCGCGTCCGGAGCGGCGAGGTCGGCGAAGCCGATGTAGCGGATGGCGACGCCTGACGACTTGTCGAGCGTCTCGAGCCAGCCGATCTCGGCCAGCGGATCGTCGGTCCGGTCCCACGCGGCCTCTATGTGCACGGAGGCGACCACATTCTGGTTGGCCGCGTCGCGCCGGTAGTCGTCGACGAGATAATTTCGCCGGATGGGGCCGAGATCGCCCAGCGCCTCAATCGCGCCTCCGACCGGGCGAAGCCAGGGATGCCGGTCCATGCCGAGATCCCAAAGATGGCAATGGGCGTCGATGATCGGTCCGCTGTACAGTCCAGCCACGCTTAAAAGCTCCGTCGTTCAGGCGTGTTCGCGGCGTCAGTGTTTCATGTCGGCACGCTCGCCGCCGGCGATCGTCTAGCTCCGTTCGAACTTTCGCGCCAAATGCCAGGCGCGTTGACTTGGCGAAACGCCGACCGGTAACGTCACGCCGTGCAGTCGATCGCGTCGCGACCGGTCCGGCCGAGAAAATCGCCCGCGATCGAAGGAGTCATGAAGTTGCTGGTCCAGGATTTGGATACGCCGTGCGCGGTGGTCGATCTCGACGCAATGGAGAACAATCTCAGGCGGTGCCAGACCTATCTCGACCGTCACGGCTTGAGCCTTCGCCCGCATATCAAGACCCACAAGATTCCCGAATTCGCCCATCTGCAGATCAGGCTCGGCGCGAAGGGAATCAATTGCCAGAAGCTCGGCGAGGCGGAGGTCATGGCCGACGCCGGCATCGCCGACATCCTCCTGACCTACAACCTGATCGGCCAGAGCAAGCTCGACCGCCTGGTGGCGCTCGCCCGCCGCGCCGACATCAAGGTCGTCGCCGACTCGAAGGAAACGGTCGAGGGCCTCTCGTCCGCCATGACGCGCGCCGGTCTCGAACTGCCGGTGCTTGTCGAATGCGATACGGGCGCCGAGCGTTGCGGCGTGACCTCGCCGGCCGACGCCGTCACGCTGGCGCGAGGAGTCGATCGCGCGCCTGGCCTCAAATTCAAGGGGCTCATGACCTATCCGCCCAAGAACGCCATGGCGAAGACCAACGCCTGGCTGACCGAGGCGGTCGATCTCTGCAAGCGCGCCGGGCTCGCCGTCGAGACCGTCAGCTCTGGCGGAACGCCCGATCTCTACCGCGCCCATGAGGTGACGGTCGCGACGGAGCACCGGCCCGGAACCTACATCTATAGCGACCGCTCCCTGGTGGAGATCCAGGGCTACGGCGCCTTGGCCGATTGCGCGCTCAAGGTTCAGGCGCGGGTCGTGTCGCACGCGGCGCCGGATCGCTGCGTCATCGACGCCGGATCGAAGGCCCTGTCGTCGGACCTGCTCGGACTGAACGGCTACGGCCGCGTCCTCGAGCATCCCGACTGGGAGATCTACGGGCTTAGCGAGGAGCACGGACACGTGCGCGCACCGCCGGGCTCTCAAGAGCCGAAAATCGGCGAGCTTGTCACGATCGTCCCCAACCATGCCTGCGTGGTGACCAACCTGTTCGACCGGATCTACGCCGCCCGGCAGGGACGCGTCGAAACCTTCTACGAAGTCGCGGCGAGAGGCAAAGTGCAGTGAGCCTTGCAGAACTCGAACCCGCGCCCGACGCCGCGCGCCTTGCTCATCTGCTCGAGCGGCTGGTCGCGATCGACACCCAGAACCCGCCGGGACGCGAGACCGAGGCCGCCGCGCTGCTTGCCTCCGAGCTCGAGGCGATCGGCTTCGCCACGGAGATTCGTCCCCTCGCCGAAGGCCGCGCCAATGTCGTCGGGCGCATCGACAACGGCGCCGGCCCCTGTTTCGCCTTCAACTCGCATATGGACACGGTGCCCGCCGGCGGCGGCTGGAGCAGCGATCCGTTTCGGCTGACCGAGCGCGACGGCAAGCTGTTCGGCCGGGGCGCCTGCGACGCCAAGGGACCGGTCGTCGCGATGGTCGAAGCGGGCCGCCTGCTCGCCTCGCAGCGCGACTCATGGCGCGGAACGCTGGTCCTGATGTTCGTCGCCGACGAGGAGATCAACGGCGGCGGCTCGCGCGCTCTTGCACAGCAGCAGCCAAAGCCCGACCTGATCGTGATCGGCGAGCCGACCAACAATGCGGTCTTCGCGGCGCACAAGGGCTGCCTGCGGCCGCTCATCCGCGCCAAGGGCAAGGCGGCGCATTCCGGCCGCCCGGAGCTTGGCGTCAATGCGATCCTCGCCGCGAGCCGGCTCATGGCGCTTTTTGACGTGCGCGATCGCGAATTGAGGGCCCAGACCCATCCTCTCGTGGGCCACGCCAGTCTGTCGGTCACGCGCATCACGGGCGGGATCGGGGACAACGTCATTCCGGAGAATTGCGAAATGGTGCTCGACCGGCGGCTCCTGCCGGGCGAGACGCTCGACGCCGCGATGGACGAACTGGACGCGATGCTGACGCGCGCCAGGCGCGAGCATGGCGTGGAAGCCGAGATCGCGGCGATCCGCGCCAGGGCCGGATCGGCGGAGACCGCGCTCGACGATCCGCTGGTGCAGCAACGCAGTCGCCATCTCCCGCGCGCATGGCGTGACCTTTCCGCAGCCCGGCGGGCTGACGGGCGGCTGCGACCTCGTTCATTTTCATGACGTCGGCGCCGTGGGCGTGGTGCTCGGTCCCGGCTCGCTCGACGTCGCTCACCAGCCCGACGAATATGTGCCGAAGGACGATCTCGCCCGCGCCGCCCTCATCTATCGCGATATCGCCGTGGCGATGATGCAGCCGTGAGGCGCCGCGCGGCGGCTTCCTCCTCAGGACCGGATCAGGAGAATGGCTTCGATCTCGACCATGATGCCGTTGGGCAGCGAGCCCATGCCGACGGCCGAGCGGGCGTGACGGCCGGCGTCGCCGAGCGTTTCGACAAAAAGGTCCGAGCAGCCGTTGATCACCTTGGGGTGATCGCCGAAGTCGGGCTCGGCGTTGACCATGCCGAGCAGCTTCACCACCGCCTCGATGCGCTGAAGCTCGCCGATCGCCGACTTCGCGACCGCCAGCAATTGCAGGCCGGTGAGGCGCGCCGCCCGGTAGCCGTCATCGACGGTGGCGGTCTTGCCAAGCCGCCCGACCTCGAACGTTCCATCGGGCTTCTTCGGCCCCTGGCCTGAAAGGAACAGGAGATTGCCCGCCCAGCGAAAGGGGACATAATTGGCCATGGGCGTCGGGACCACGGGCAATGTCAGGCCGAGGGCGGCAAGCTTCTCTTCGGGCGTCGGGTTGCTCATGAGGGAATCATCCGAAAGTGAGGTTGGCGGCTCACGCGTCAGCCATTCCACAATTGCCCGTTCAGCACAATTCCGCGCGGCTCCAGGCGCCAGTCGCCGGTCATTCGCTCGCCGACCACGTCGACATAGTCGAACTTGCCGGTCTTGAGTTCGAGGATCGACGCTTCGCCCAACCCCCCGGGCCTCAGGCTGCCCAGATCGCTGCGGCGCATAGCCTTGGCTGGCGCCGCCGTCGCCGCCCGCAGGACGTCGTCGAGCTTCATGCCGAGACAGAGGAATTTCGACATTGTCGTCAGAAGATCGAAAGCGGGCCCGTCGATGCACAGGGCGTGGACGTCGCTCGATATGCAGTCGGGCGCGAATCCGTTGGCCGCCATCGTCCGGGCGGTCTTGAACGCGAAGGATCCCATGCCGTGGCCGATGTCGAAAAGAATCCCCCGCTTGCGCGCCTCGATCACCGCTTCGCGCACGCCGCCCTCGGCGGTCGCCGGATTGTTCGGGAACGGACGAAAGCAATGGGTCAGAACATCGCCAGGCCGCAGGCGCGCCAGAACGTCCTCGAGCGTCGGCGGAGGATGATCGATATGCACCATCATCGGCAGGCCGAGCTCTTCCGCCGCCTGGCGCGCGATGTCGAGCGGGACGAAGCCGGAATATTGGGAAGCGTGCAGGCCGACGCGAACCTTGATCCCGACGATCGTGTCGCGATTGGCGCTGGCGACCTCGACCGCTTCGGCCGGCGCCATCAGCCGGAGGTCGCCGCTCTCGCCGACCATGACGCGCCGGGCGAATCCGTAGATCCCGGCGAACGATACGTTGAGATAGGCGAGGACCCGCACCGGAGCCGACGGGCGGATGACATGCTCCAGGAATCCGGGATAATTGCCCGGCCCCGCGCTGCCGGCGTCGACGAGCGTCGTGCATCCGCCACGAGCGAGACGGAGAGGGTCGACCCCCAGCGAAGTGCCGCCCCAATAGACATGGGTATGGAGGTCGATGAGGCCAGGCGTGACGATAAGGCCGCTGACGTCCTTGACCACGGCGCCGGAAAGCTCCGCGCCGATTCCCGCGACGCGCCCATTCTGGAAGCCGACATCCGTCACCGTGTCGATGCCTTGGGACGGATCGATAACTCGGCCCCCTCGCAGAACCAGATCAAGCTGCATCAAGATCGCCTTTCACGAACCGGAGCCGCTCCGCCGTCATCGGAGCTTCTCAAACGTCAAATCGCGCGCCATGATGACGGCGCCCGCGGTCAACCCGCAAGGCTGTCGCACGGAAGTTAAGCGGATACCCTTTGAGAAGTCGGTGATTCCCGTATAGGACCGCTGATCTCTGCGGGAGAATGTTGGAGCATTTGCATGGCGTCAATCAACGTGGTCGATGTTCGCAAGAGCTATGGCGCGCATGAGGTGATTCACAGCATCTCGCTCGACATCGAGGATGGCGACTTTGTTGTCCTGGTCGGCCCCTCGGGCTGCGGCAAGTCCACATTGCTGCGCATGATCGCCGGACTCGAGAGCATTACGTCCGGCGTCGTCAAGATCGGCAGCCGCGTGGTGAACAAGCTCGCGCCGAAGGATCGCGACATCGCCATGGTGTTCCAGAACTACGCGCTCTATCCCCACAAGACGGTCGCTGAAAACATGGGCTTCGGCTTGAAGCTGCGCCGCGCTTCCAGGTCGGAGATCGAGACGCGCGTGCGGCGCGCGGCCGAAATATTGGACGTGACGTCCCTCCTCGACCGCTATCCGCGGCAGCTTTCCGGCGGCCAGCGTCAGCGTGTGGCGATGGGGCGCGCCATCGTGCGCGATCCGCAAGTCTTCCTGTTTGACGAGCCGCTGTCGAATCTCGACGCCAAATTGCGCGTGCAGATGCGCGCCGAAATCAAGGAATTGCATCAGCGGCTGAAGACCACGACCGTCTATGTCACGCACGACCAGATCGAAGCCATGACGATGGCCGACCGAATCGTCGTTTTGCGCGATGGCGTCGTCGAGCAGATCGGACCGCCGCTCGACCTCTACGACAGGCCCACAAATATCTTTGTCGCCGGATTCATCGGGTCGCCCTCGATGAATTTTCTCAAGGGCAAGATCAAGGTCGGCGACAAGCCGCGCTTCATGGTCGACAATAGCGTCAGTCTTCCGCTCGCCTCGGCGCCGCCGGGCAGCGATGGCCGTCCGGCGATCTATGGAATAAGGCCCGAGCATCTTACGCTCGGCGGACCCGATGGCATGCCGGTGGAGGTTTCGGTGCTGGAGCCGACCGGTCAGGAGACGCAGGTGTTCGCCAAACTCGGCGAGCAGAAGATCGTCGCGGTGTTCCGTCAGCGCATGACGGCGCAACCCGGAGAGACGTTGCCGATGACGCCGGATGTCGCGTCGGCGCATCTGTTCGACGAGAAGACGGGCGCGCGGCTGAACTGACGCGTTCCGCGAGCCTCACGCGGGCACAAGGATCGCCTTGCCAAGGCGGAGGGACTCGATCGCCGCATCGGCCAGCTTCAGTCCGGCGAGCGCCTGCGAGAGATCGAGGGCCGGCGCCTGCGAGCGATCGCGCACGCAAGCCAGAAAACGATCCTGCTCGTTGCACAGAGGATCATCCCCTTCGGCCGCAGGATAGCTTGTGCGACGTCCCTCGGCATAAAGCCCGAGCCCCGTTCCGACAGTGAGCTCGACGCTGCCCCGATCTCCCACCACTTCAACCCGGTCAGGCGGCAGGTCTCCGTCGCGAAATGTCCAGGCCGTGCGCAAGTCGCAGATAATTCCGGCCGCCGTGGTTGCTGAGACTGCCGTCATCGTGCGGAAGCCGGGACCCTCGGACCGGCGGGCGAGAACCGAACGGAAGTCTGAGCCGGCGACCCATTGCGCAAGGTCGATGTCGTGAATGAGAGTCATCAGGATCGGGTCGCTATCCGGGTAGCGGACGGCATGGCTCTCGTCCCGGTATCGGCGGGAGTTCACGTAGATGACCTTGCCGATCCGGCCCGAGCGGACAATCTCGATCATCCGGGCGTGGTCCTGCGAAAAGCGCAACACGTGGCCGGGCAGGACGAAGCCGGTCGACCTGCGCTCAGCCGCAAGCAACGGGGCGGCGGAGCCGGCGCTGGGCGCAACGGGCTTCTCCAGCAGGACGCAGAGATTTCGGCCGAGCGCAGGCATGGAGATCTCGACATGCGAGGCGGCCGGCGTGGCGACGATGATCGCGTCAGCCTCGACCTCGTCGATCAGCCGCAAGGGATCGGTCAAGACCTTTACCCCGCCAAGTGCGGAGCTTATCGGCTCGAGGGCGGCGGGATTCGTGTCCGCCACCCCGGCTATGGTGACGTCCGATCGCCGCGCGAGCCTCGCGAGATGCTCCTTGCCGAAGGCGCCCAAGCCGGCGACCAGGACGCGAACAGGAAGAGGTGATGGCGCCATGAAAGACCTTGAGCAATGCGAAGCGAGGCGCGCATTCTAGCGTCCCGCCGCACCCGCTTTGCAAGGCGCGATCGATCGACAGGAGAGCCGCAATGATCTTTGAGATATGTGTCGATTCGATCGCCGGCGTCCGCGCCGCCAAGGCTGCGGGAGCGGACCGGGTCGAGCTGTGCGCCGACCTCCTCGAGGGCGGGATTACGCCAAGCCGCGGCATGATCCGTCAGGCGAGGACGATTGCAGACATTGGCCTCAATGTGATGATCAGACCGCGCGGCGGCGACTTTCTGTTCGATGACGACGAGTTCGCGACCATGAGATCGGACATCGAGACGGCCAAAGCCGAGGGCGCCGACGGCGTGGTCATCGGCCTGTTGAGCGCGACAGGCGAAATCGACATTGCGCGGACACGGGAACTGATTGCGCTCGCCCGGCCGCTTTCCGTGACCTTTCACCGGGCGTTCGACATGACCCCCGACCCGTTCAGGGCGCTCGAAGCGCTGATCGAATTAGGCGTGGATCGCGTGCTGACCTCGGGCCAGGAGGCGAGCGTTCTCGAAGGCCTGCCGCTCATTGTCGAACTCATTGAGCGCGCAGGCGGCCGCATCGTGATCATGCCGGGCGGCGGAATCACCGAGCGCAACGTCGACAGAATCCTCGCTGCGGCGAGACCTCGCGAGATTCATTTTGCGGCGCTCGAACCCATCGCGAGCGGCATGCGGTTTCGCCGTCCGCACGTGTTCATGGGCGGCGAACTGAGGCCGCCGGAATATGACCGGCTCGACACCTCCGCGGCTTCGGTCCGCGCCGTCATCGCCAAGGCTTCCCGCTGAAGTGGGCCACGCGCCTGCGATGAACGCTCGCGCCGTTCACCACAGCGTGTAACCGCCGTCGATGACGAAGGCGGCCCCCGTGACATAGCTCGAAGCGGGCGAAGCGAGATAGACCGCGAGCGGTCCGATTTCTTGAGGATCGCCGGCGCGACCCATCGGAATTGCGCGCACGAACGTCTCGATCACCTGCGGATTTTTTTTTGCCCAGGCCTGGTTCGGCTCGGTCATGAAGAGGCCGGGACAGATGGCGTTTACGGTGACGCCCCGCGCGGCCCAGTCGGCGGCCGTGGCGCGGGTGAAATGGATGACCGCGGCCTTCGCCGTTTCATAATGGCGCCCGCCAATTCCGCGGTTGGCGATGAGGCCGCTGATCGAAGCGATATTGATGACCCGTCCCTCCCCGCGCGCCAGCATCGCGCCGCCAATCATCTTGGTGCAGATGAAGCAATGGGTGAGGTTGAGGTCGATCAAGCGGCGCCACGTTGCAAGGTCGGCTGTCTCGATCGGCGCATCGACGCTGCGCCCGCCGACATTGTTGACCAGGACGTCGATCGGCGCTCCTTCCGCCAGCACGCGCCGGCAGAGATCCTCGCAAGCCGCGGGATCTCCGACATCCGCCGGATATGTCCGCGCTTCGCGTCCGCGTTCGCGCACCTCCTGCGCGGTTCGGGCAAGCGCCTCCGGATCGCGCGCGACAAGCACGACATCGGCGCCCGCCTCCGCCGCCGCGAGCGCAATCGCCCGGCCAAACCCGCGGCTGCCGCCGGTGACCAGAATGCGTTTGCCGTCCAGCCGGAAGCGATCAAGCACGGTCATGGCGCGATCCCCAACGGTTCTTGCCGATTTCATTTTACCTGATAACGTTCAAGCGCAAGTTGTCGAAGCTCGGACTTGAGGATTGAGAATCACGCGACCGCTCGAGCCCAATTGCATGAAGCCATGGCGCCGCTCTTGCGTCGCAGAGTCAATCCGCGCCGGCTGTGACGCCGGCCGCAATTTCGCTCGAGACGCCGGGACGCGCAATGATGAGGAGGAAGAAGCACGTGAACGAACGCAATGAACAGGAGCGCCTCTTTCGGGAGGCCGCGCGCCGCGAACTCGCCGCAGGGCGCATCGACAGGCGCGAATTCCTTACTCGCAGCCTTCTGACCGGTTTAGGAGCGGCCGGGGTCGGCACTGTCGCCAGATCGGGCATCGAGCCTGCTTTCGCCGCCGACAGCCGTCCGCTGACGCCGACATTCTATCAGTGGATTCAAGACCTGCATCCGGCGATCCCGGAGGTGAACAAGAAGTTCCCGGGCATCAACTACCAGATCGCGCCGGTCGAAGGCTTCGGGATCGAGCGCTTCGTCGCCGAGGCCAAGAACAAGCAAAGCACGTGGGACGTCTATGTCGGCCAGACGCCGTTCGTCGAAATGTCGGCCTTCATCAAGGCCGGCGTGATCGAGCCGTGGGACAATTACATTCCAAAGGAAGTGATCGACGACATCATCCCGTCGATCCGGGCGGAATGCACTGTGGACGGCAAGTTATACAGCTGGCCGTTCCTCCTCGACGTGATCGGCTCGGCCTGGCATTCGGGCATCACCAACAAGGCCGGCGTGCCAGACGTCGCGCCCGCGACGTGGGACGAGTTCCTCGCAAGCTCGAAGAAGATCGTCGATTTCGAAGGCTGCGCCCTGGGGCGCGACTTTCGACGCCCACGGCTGGCGTTCGCTCGTGCCGATCACCCACAGCATGAGCACGAAAGTGTACACCGACGGTCTGTTCGACTTCACCAGCGACCCGGCGATCGAAGCCTTGAAGCTGATGAAGCAGATCATGGCCTATTCCAATCCCGACATCCTGCTCGAAGGATCCTCCGACGCCGGGGTGAACTCCACCACGGATGAAATCGCCTTCCAGGCGCAGCGCGTCGGCCTCTATTTCAAGTACTTCAACGCCCCTCTGCGCATGGCCGCGAGCTGGGACGATCCGAAGCTCCTGCATCTTGGACCGCTGCCAAAGTTCGCCAACGGCGAGGGCTCGACCGTGTTCTGGACGACCGGCTGCGCCCTGTTCAAGTACGGGCAGAACAAAGAGAAGGCCGCCGAGTACATCAAGGCGCTGACCTATGATCCGCAGATCTGGAAGGATTCGATCGTCGGCACGCCTGGCGTCCATCCCGGTCAGCTTCCGCCCTATAAGTCGATCTACGCGGACTGGGACGCGAAGAAGCCCGACTGGATGCCGCCCTTCGTCGGGCTGGTCCGCAGCCAGCTCGATCGGGCCAAGGCGATCGACAACAATCTTTTCGGGCTGCAGCAGTTCGTCATCGGCAAACCGATCTGGGAGACCTACCTCAAAGGTCAGGAGCCGGATCCGAAGGTCGCGATGACGAAAGTGAAGGAAGCTGTGCAGGCCGAAATCAAGAAGGGCTGACCGCCCGGGGCGCGGCGGCCTCTGGCCGCCCGCTTCCCACCGGCCTTTTGCGCAAGGCGGCTCGACCTATCGGATGTGAATGGCGCAGGCGATCATAGACAGCAAGACTGAACTCGCCGGGCGGGTCGCGGAGGGCCCGGTCGATGTTGTGCGGAAAGGCTTGGGCGACTGGCTGTTCCTGGCGCCGGCGCTCATCTTCTTCGTCGGCTATCAGGTCTGGCCGATCGTCCGGGTCCTGTGGCTGAGCTTCACCAATTTCGAGTTCCTGTCGAACAAGCCCGCGCAATGGGTCGGGTTCGCCAATTACGCGCAGGCGCTTCAGGACCCGCTGATGTGGGCGAGCCTCGGGCGGGCGGCGCTGTTCACCATCATGTTCCTGCCCGGAACGATCATTCTGCCGCTGCTTCTGGCGATCCTCGTAGACCGTGTGGGAAACCAGCGCCTCGCCACGCTCTACCGTGTGATCCTGCTGATCCCGGCGGTGATTCCGAGCACGCTGATCTTCGTGCTGTGGAAGTGGATGTACAATTATCAGAGCGGGCCGATCAACCATTTGCTCGTCAACGTGTTTGGACTCTTCACGCTGCAAAACGCGCCGCAGTGGCTCGGCGGGACCGCGCTCACCCTGCCTGCGATTGCGATCATGGAAATCTGGTGGGGCCTTGGCTACCACACGATCTTCTTCATCGCGGGCCTTGCGGCGATTCCCAAGGAGCTGCCGGACGCCGCGCGCATCGACGGGGCCGGCGAGTGGCAGGTGTTCTGGCATGTAACGCGTCCGCAGCTCGCCCCGATCATGATGATCCTCGTCGTCCTGCGCTTCGGCTCGGCGATGGCGGTGATCGACGAATATCTCATCTTCGGCGGCTTCAACCGCGCTTCGCCCACCTATACCTGGACGATGTTCATGTACGACCAGGCGTTCAAGACCGGGCTCTGGCGCCAGGGTTACGCCGCCGCCATCGGCATGATCGGCGCGATCGCGATGATGTTCGTCATGGCTGGGCTCATCTGGATCTTCCGTCCGAAAGGCTGACGATGACGCTCGAAGCCGATCACGCCGATGTCGGCGCACTCCGAGATGAGGCCGCCTCGTCTGTCGGGACCGTGGCGCTCCGCCACGTGGTCATAAACCTGTTCAATCTCATCATCCTGCTGCCGCTCGCCTGGGTGCTGATCCTGTCGGTCAAGTCGCTGCCCGACGCGGCGCGCGGTGATTTCTGGCCGAAGCACTTCGATTTCACCCACTACGGGTTTGTCTTCCAACACATAGCGACGCTGCCGATCAATCTGTTCAACAGCATCTATGTCACGGCCGCGACTGTGGTGCTCACCACGACCTGCGCCGTGCTCGCGGGTTACGCGCTGGTGCATATCAAGCCGGCCGGCGCGGGGCTCGTGGTGACGGCTTTGCTTGTCTCGCTCTATTTCCCGGTGCGCGTCGTGTCGATCATCAGCATCTACGAGACGCAGCATTGGCTGGGCCTTATCAACCACACGAGCGGCCTCATCCTGCCTTACATCACGCTGCAGCTTGCGATCAGCATCCTCATCATGCGCAGCATGTTCCAGCTCGTGCCCCATGAGATGTTCGAATCGGCGAGGATCGACGGAGCCGGCCACTGGCGGGCGCTTTGGGAAGTCGGCCTGCCGATGGTGCGCAACGGCCTGGTCGTCATCTTCATCGTCAATTTTGTCGCGGCCTGGGGCGAGTATCTCCTGTGCCTGACCCTTATCGACGACGAGGCCAAACGCACCATGCCCGTGGTCCTCGCTGCCGCCCAGGGCGGACAGGGGCAATGGGCGTGGCCCAATCTGGCCGCGGTCTACGTGATTGTCGTGACTCCGGGGATTATCGCCTTCACCTTCGCCCAGAGGCTGTTCTTCAAAGGGCTTCTGGAAGGGGCGTTGAAAGGGTGACCGCGCCTCGCATGACATTCGAAGGCAAGGTGGTCGCGATCACGGGCGCCGCAGGCGGCGTCGGGCGCAGCCTTTGCCGCTACTTCGTCGACGAGGGCGCCAAGGTCGCCGCCATCGACAGGAAGCCGAGCGTGGAGACGTTGGCGTCCGATCTCAGGGCGCCCGCAAAGGCGCTGTTCTCCGTCGTCGCCGATATCAGCGAGACCGCGCAGGTCGATCGCGCCTTCGCTTCGCTGGCCGGCGCGCTCGGCGCAGTCGACATTCTCGTCAACAACGCGGGCGGCTCCGCGTACAGGTCCTTCGCCCGCACCGACCCGGCCGGCTGGCGCCATGATATCGACGGCAACCTCAACAGCGCCTACGACTGCGCGCACGCAGTCATCCCGGGCATGGTGGCGAAGCGTTCCGGCGTCATCATCGGCATCGGTTCGGTCAATGGCTTAAGCGCGCTTGGCGATCCTGCCTATAGCGCCGCCAAGGCGGCGATGATCTCGCTGACGCGCTCGCTGGCTCAGGAATACGGGCCCTACGGCGTCCGCGCCAATATCGTATTGCCGGGCACCGTGCGCACGCCGCTCTGGGAGGCACGCGCCGCCAGGAACCCGAAGGTTTTGGAGACGCTGCGGCGCTGGTATCCGCTCGGACGCATCGTCGAGCCTGACGATATCGCAAGAGCGGTCGGCTTCCTCGCTTCCGACGCCGCGTCGGCGATCACCGGCGTCGCCCTGCCGGTCGACTGCGGGTTGACGTCCGGCAATATCGTCATGCGAGGCGAACTGACGCTGGAAGACTTATAAGGTTAGCGAACCTCGCGCGCCAGCCACGAGCCGTCACGCTTTGCGCCCACGAAAAACAAATCCGCGCCGCCGGAGCGAACCGGGGCGCGGATTCTTTGTCAAACGCCGCCGAATAGGCCGCGGTTAGTTCGAGCCGGCGTCCGGCGCCGGTTGCGACTGCGCCGTCTGAGGCGTGTCGGGCGTCGTTTGCTGCTGCGACTGGGCCACCGCCTGGTCATTCTGCGCCGACGTCGCATGGAAATCGCAGGCCAACGCCGGGACGACGAACGCGGCCGCAAATCCGCAGCCCAACGCGAGTTTCACGAGCTTAGAGCGCATCAGTCCCTCCATCTTCACCCGCCAGGTTTCGACAGTCTAGCACCGCCTCGAATCGGCGCAAGCCGGCAGACGAGGCGCGATCCGCTTTGGCCCGAGCGGCGCCTGCTCTTAAGTCGCGTGTCCCGGCGGCGGCGCAAATCGACAGGGCAAATCGCAGGGCGAATCACAGGAAATGAGAAGGCCTTGCGGGCGGCGAGGCTCGCCCGGGCGCAGCGGATTGCGGCGGGCGAGATCGATCCGGGCGCGTCGGGCAATCGCTCGACGCCCCGGGCCGATCACGCGATCTTGATCTTCGGCCTCACCGCGGCGGCGCGCCGAACAAGCTCACGCTACGCGTGAGCATGCGAGCGCTTGATCGCGCTGTACACGGCGAACGGGGTCGCCGGCATGTCGATGTGCTCGATTCGATAGGCGCGCCAGAGGGCGTCGGCGACCGCGTTCATCACCGCCGGCGTCGACCCGATCGAGCCTGCTTCCCCCGCGCCCTTGAGCCCCATCGGATTGGTGGTCGACGGCACGTTGCGCGTCTCGAAATCGAACGTAAGCAGATTGTCGGCGCGCGGCATGCAATAGTCGAGGAAGCTCGCGGTCAGCAACTGGCCCTCGCGGTCGAACACCGCCTGCTCCATCAGCGCCTGACCGACGCCCTGGGCGATCCCGCCGTGGACCTGCCCCGCCAGCAAGAGAGGGTTCAGCGTGAAACCGAAGTCGTCGACGACGGTGTAGCGGACGATCATCGTCTCGCCCGTGGCCGGGTCGATCTCGACCTCGCATGCGTGGGTGCCATTCGGATAGGTCGCGTTCGGCGGCGCGAACGACTGGGTCGCCGTCAGTTTGTCCGCTGTGGCGCCCGGCAGGGCGGCGATCTCGGCGTAGGAGATGGCGCGATCGGTTCCGGCGATGCGCACCGTGCCGTCGGTGATCTCGAGGTCCGCGACGGCGGCCTCGAGCTTGTCGGCCGCCAGTTCCTTCAGCGAAGCGGCCAGCGTCTCCGAAGCTCGCGAAACCATGACGGCGCCGATCGGAATCGACCGCGAGCCGCCTGTGCCAAAGCCGGTGGCGACCCGATCGGTGTCGCCCTGAATGACCTTGATGCGCTCGAGCGGCACGTCGAGATATTGCGAGACGGCCTGGGCGTAGGCCGTCTCATGTCCCTGGCCGTTGGACTGGGTGCCGATGGTCAGCGTGAAATCGCCGTTTTTGTCCAAAGTGAGGGAGCCCGTCTCGGACTTGTTCCACGCGGTGCATTCGATATAGCTCGCGAAGCCGAATCCGCGGATCTTGCCACGCATCCGCGCGTCCTCCAGCCGGCGCGCGAAACCCGCCTGGTCCGCCTTGTTCAGGCATGCGCGCATCGCGCCCTCGAACTCGCCGACGTCGTAATCACGATTGGTGTGGGTGTGATAGGGCATCTGGTCGGGCCTGACGAAATTGCGGGCGCGCAGCTCGTCGGGCGCGACGCCAAGCGACCTTGCGCACGCATCGACCAGGCGCTCGAGCACATAAGCCGCCTCCGGCCGGCCGGCGCCCCGATAGGCGTCGACGGGAACCGTGTGGGTGTAGACCCCGCGAACGCGGGCGTAGAGCGCATCGATGTGGTAGGGGCCGGTCGCCATCGACGCGCCGAGCCAGGGAATGAAAGGCCCGAACAGGGACAGATAGGCGCCAAGATTGCCGAGGATATCGACCCTCAGCGCCAGAAACCGGCCCTCGGAATCAAGCGCCATTTCGGCCGTGGTCACATTGTCGCGGCCTTGCGCGTCGCCGACGAAATGCTCGCTGCGATCGGCCAGCCAGCCCACCCGGCGCCCAAGGCGCCGGGCCGCCTCGAGAACGAGCGGATATTCGCGATACATGACGGACTTGGTGCCAAAACCGCCGCCCACGTCCTGGGTGATGACGCGAAGCGGATTCTGGCGGAATCTTGAGAATCGGCCCTGCGAGCGCGTCCCGAACGCCGTGCACGCCCTGGCTTCCGACGTTCAGCGTGAAGCGCCCGGCGCCCGGGTCGTATTCCCCGACGGCCGACCGCGGCTCCATATAGTTCGCCACCACGCGCGAATTGACCACCTTGATCCGGACCGTGTGCGCGGCGCCCGCGAAAGCGGCGTCCGTCGCTTTTTTGTTCCCGATATGGTTGTCGTAAGCGATGTTCCCAGGCGCGCCGGCGAAGACAAGCGGCGCTCCGGGCCGGATGGCCTCTTCCATGTCGGCTGAGGCGGGAAGCTCTTCCCATGTGACGCCGATCAGTTCGGCGGCGTCGCGCGCCTCGAGACTCGTGTCGGCGACCACCATCGCGACGATGTCGCCGACGTGGTGGGCTTCCTCGGCCGCCATCACCGGATAGGGCTTCAGCGGCGTCTTCGACCCATTGGCGTTGGGGACCGGAGCGAGGCAGGGCAGATCGCCGAGATCGGCGAAATCGCTGACGACGTAGACGGCTCTGACGCCGGGCGCCGCGCGCGCGGCTTCGAGATCGTCGATGCGGAATCTTGCATGCCCATAGGGACTGCGCAGAAAAACCGCTTTGAGTTCGGCATTGTCGACCGCGTCGGATGCGTAATTGCCCCGGCCGCTGACCAGACGAACGTCCTCGACGCGCTTAATGCTTTGACCTACCCCGAATTTTGTCGGCCTCATATTGTGTCCATTCCCTCTGCGGTCTAACGGCGTGCGCGCCATTACTTATGGAATTTCGCGTCGCGACGAAACCCCCGCGCGGCCTCGCCCAGCGACGCGCCCACGACCCGTGGCGCTGTCGGGCGCTGTTTTGGTGGCCAACTGGCCCATTGCTTGCTATCACCCCGGCGCAAGCGGCTCGAGACAAGATAATCGCCATGCGCAAGGGCGCAATCATACGCAAGACCAACGAGACGAGCATTGAGGTCGGCCTTGATCTCGATGGATCGGGGCTTGCCGACGTCGCCACAGGCATCGGCTTTTTCGATCATATGCTCGACCAGCTGGCGCGTCATTCCCTTATCGATGTCGCCATTCGGGCCGAGGGAGACCGCCACATCGACGATCATCATACGGTCGAGGACACAGGGATCGCGCTTGGGCAGGCGCTGATGAAAGCGCTTGGCGACAAGCGGGGATTGACCCGCTACGCCGACTGCCTCTTGCCGATGGATGAGACCTTGACCCGGGTCGCGCTCGACGTGTCCGGCCGGCCGTTCCTCGTCTTCAAGACCGAGTTTCCGACCGAGCGGATCGGCGCTTTCGACACCGAGCTTGTGCGCGAGTTCTTCCAGGCCTTCGCCGGCAACGCCGGACTCACGCTGCACATCGAGACGCTTTACGGCTCCAATAGTCATCACATCGCCGAATTGTGTTTCAAGGCTGTCGCCCGTGCGCTTCGTGGCGCAATTGCAATCGATTCGCGTCAGGCCGAGCGTGTGCCTTCGACCAAGGGGGCGCTTTAGGGCGACATGGGATGAGTGTCGCCATCATCGACTACGGCTCCGGCAATTTGCACTCGGCGCGGAAGGCCTTCGAGCGCGCCGCGCGCGAGGCGGGCTTGAGCCGCGAGGTGAGCGTCACCGCGCGCCCGGAGGACGTGGTGGGCGCCGATCATGTCGTGCTGCCGGGAGTGGGCGCATTCGCGGACTGCCGCCGCGGGCTCGATGGCGTTTCCGGCATGGTCGAGGCGCTGGACGAAGCGGTGCGCCGGCGGGGCCGGCCGTTCCTCGGCATCTGCGTCGGCGCGCAGCTCATGGCGACGCGCGGCCTTGAGCATGAGGTTGTCGCTGGCCTGAACTGGATTGCTGGCGACGTCGCGCCAATCAAGCCGCGCGATCCGGCGCTGAAGATCCCGCACATGGGATGGAACACCCTCGACGTACGGCGAAGCCATCCGCTTCTCGACAGCGTCAAGACAGGCGCAGATGGGCTGCACGCCTATTTTGTTCACTCCTATCAACTTTACGCGGATGACGCCGACGACGTGGTCGCGACCGCAGAGTACGGCGGCCCGGTAACGGCGATCGTCGCCCGCGGCAACATCGCCGGCGTCCAGTTTCACCCGGAAAAGAGCCAGATGCTTGGCCTTAAGCTGATAGCCAATTTCCTCAGGTGGCGACCGTGATCCTGTTTCCCGCCATCGACCTCAAAGACGGCCGATGCGTTCGCCTCATTCAGGGCGATATGACCCGTGCGACGATCTTCAACGCCGAGCCCGCCGCTCAAGCGCGAGCGTTCGTCGAGCAAGGGTTCGACTATCTGCATGTCGTCGATCTCGATGGCGCGTTCGCCGGAAAGCCTGTGAACGCCGAGGCCGTTCAAAGCATTCTGACGGGGCTTACGGTGAGGCTCCAGCTGGGCGGCGGAATTCGCGACATGAAAACGGTCCGCGGTTGGCTCGAGGGCGGCGTGACCCGGGTCATCATCGGAACTGCGGCGGTGCGCGATCCTGATTTCGTGCGTGAGGCGGCGCGGATTTACCCCGACCAGATCGCAGTCGGCGTCGACGCCCGCGATGGCGTCGTCGCGATCGAAGGTTGGGCGAAGACTTCGGACATATCCGCTGTCGATCTCGGGCGCCGCTTCCAGGACGCCGGCGTCGCGGCGATCATCTACACCGACATCGCGCGCGACGGGGCTCTCGCCGGCCTCAACATCGAGAGCACGATCGCGCTCGCCGATAAGCTCGATATTCCGGTCATCGCCTCCGGCGGCCTCGCCTCGATCGAGGACGTCAGGCGGCTGATCGAGCCCGATTGCGCCCGCCTCGCCGGGGCGATCGTCGGACGCGCTCTTTATGACGGCCGGCTTGATCCGCGCGCCGCGCTGACCCTGCTTCGCGCCGGCGGGCGAGCGAAGCGGCCCGCAGGGTTGGCGCAGTGACTCTGAAAGCGCGCGTCATCCCCTGTCTCGACGTCAAGGGCGGCCGGGTCGTCAAGGGCGTCCAGTTCGTCGATCTGCGCGACGCCGGCGACCCGGTCGAGAGCGCAATCGCCTATGATCAGGCGGGCGCGGACGAGCTGTGCTTCCTGGACATCACCGCGAGTCACGAAGGTCGCGGCATTCTGCTCGACGTAGTCAGGCGCACGGCGGAGGTCTGCTTCATGCCGCTGACAGTCGGCGGCGGAATCCGCACCACCGACGATATCCGCAACCTTTTGCTCGCGGGCGCCGACAAGGCCTCGATCAATTCGGCGGCGGTCGCCGATCGCGACATCGTGCGTCGAGCGGCGGAGAAGTTCGGCGCCCAGTGCGTCGTCGTCGCCATCGACGCCAAGCGGGTCTCGGCGCCTGGCCAGGCCCCCCGCTGGGAGATCTTCACCCACGGCGGACGTCGTGCGACGGGCATCGAGGCGATCGGCTACGCCCGCGAAGTCGCCGCGCTTGGCGCTGGCGAGATTTTGTCGACCTCGATGGATCGTGATGGATCGAAACAGGGTTTCGATCTCGAGCTGACCCGCGCGGTCGCCGATGCTGTCGCCATACCGGTCATCGCCTCGGGCGGCGTCGGCGGTCTCGACCACCTCGTCGAGGGCGTCCGGCAAGGCCACGCCAGCGCCGTGCTCGCGGCGTCGATCTTCCATTTCGGCGAATTCACGATTCGGCAGGCCAAGGCCCGCATGGCGGAAGCGGGAATTCCGGTGCGCCTGGACTGACCGGCGGTGTACGCGTCGGACGGCGCGCGCTAAGCATGCGCCCACAAGGAGAGCCCTGATGCCCGCCGCGCGCGATGAAACGCACTTCGGCCGACGCACCGTTCGCCTGGACGAAAAACAGGGCCTGGTGAACGATGTGTTCCGCAGCGTCGCCACCCGGTATGACGTGATGAACGACCTGATGTCGTTCGGCCTGCACCGGGCGTGGAAGGACGCGCTCGTTGCGAAGGTGCGGCCCTCGCTCAGCCGTCCTTTTTCTCACATCGATGTCGCGGGCGGCACTGGCGATGTCGCCGCCCGGGTCGCGAAAGCAGGCGGCCCGCTGACGGAGGTCACGCTCGTCGACGTCAACGCCGACATGTTGGAGCAGGCGAAAAGGCGCGCGGCGAGACGCCCATACGCCAACCGGTTGAGGTTCGTCGAAGGCAACGCCGAGGCTCTGCCGCTCCCCGACGCGCGCTTCGACGCCTATACGATCGCCTTCGGCATCCGCAACGTGCCGCGGATTGAGGACGCCCTCAAGGAAGCCTATCGGGTGCTCAAGCACGGGGGGCGCTTCCTCTGCCTCGAGTTTTCGCGCATCGATGTGCCCGTGGTCGACCAGCTCTACGATGCTTATTCTTTCGCCGCGATTCCGGCGATGGGAAAGGTCGTGACCGGCGACGGGAGCGCTTACCGCTATCTCGTCGAATCGATTCGCGGGTTTCCGCCTCCTGAGCGATTCGCGGAGATGATCCGCGAGGCCGGCTTCACCCGCGTGGACTTTACCCGCCTCAGCGGGGGAATCGTAGCCATCCACTCGGGCTGGAAGCTCTGATTGTGGGGGCCTTGTCGTCGCTCGGCCATGGCTTAAGGCTGGCGCATGCGGCTTTCGTGTTCGCGCGGGAGGGCGCGTTTGTCGGCGTCGACCCGGCCCCTTTGCCGCCCGTACTGAGGTTGCCGCTCGCGTTCGCCAACTTGATCGCCAAACGTGACGGCGACGGTCTGGCTGGCCTCTCGCGGGCCATCGATCGATTGGGCCCTTCGTACGTCAAGCTTGGGCAATTTCTTTCAACCCGTCCGGACATCGTCGGCGGCAGAGTCGCCCTGGAGCTCGAGCAGTTGCAGGACCGCGTCGCGCCGATGAGCCGGGACGCGGCGATCGCCATCGTCGAGGCGTCGTTTGGGATGAAGATCGGATCGCTGTTCGAGAGCTTTGGCGAGCCGGTGGCGGCCGCTTCGATCGCCCAGGTGCATCGGGCTGAGGTGAAGACTGACGAAGGCTTGCGGGCCGTGGCGGTCAAAGTGTTGCGCGCCGGCACTGAACGGCGATTTGCGCGCGATCTCTCCGACATGGCTTTCGCTGCGCGATTCGCTGAGGGTCTGGCGCCGGAGTTCCGCCGCTTGCGCCTCGGCCAGGTGGTCGAGACGCTCGCCCGCTCGGTTCGGATGGAGATGGATTTCCGGCTCGAAGCCGCGGCGGCGTCGGAATTCGCGGAAAATTCCGCAAACGATCCGGACATTCGCGCGCCCGCCGTCGACTGGAACCGCACCACGCGCGAAGTGATGACGATGGAGTGGATCGACGGCGTCCCGATGACCGATCCGGAACGTCTGGTTGGGCTCGGATTTGATCCTCGCGCACTGGCGCGCAGTCTGATCCAGACCTTCCTGCGCACCGCGCTGCGCGACGGATTTTTCCACGCCGACATGCATCAGGGCAATTTCTTCGTTGATGATTCGGGTCGCATCGTCGCCGTCGATTTCGGCATCATGGGCCGGCTGGGCAGGAAGGAGCGCCGGTTTCTGGCGGAAATCCTCTATGGATTCATTCGCCGGGACTATCTGCGGGTGGCCGAGGTGCATTTCGAGGCAGGCTACGTGCCGCATGCCTATCGGGTCGAGGATTTCGCCCAGGCGCTTCGCGCTATCGGCGAACCCATTCATTCCCGCACCGCTGACCAGATCTCGATGGCGAAGTTGTTGACGCTCCTGTTCGAAATCACCTCGTTGTTCGAGATGACCACCAGGATCGAGCTGGTGATGCTGCAGAAGACAATGGTTGTCGTCGAAGGCGTGGCGCGAAAGCTCGACCCCCAGCTCAACATGTGGTCGACCGCCGAACCGGTGGTGGGCGCCTGGATCGCGGACAACCTGGGCCCGGTCGGGCGCATCGAGGACGCCGGCCGGATTCTTTCCTCCATCGCCGCCTTCCTTGCCGACGCCCCGGGCCGCCTTGAGCAAATCGCGGCCAGGCTCGAGGCTGACGGCGAAAAGGAAATCGCGAAAGTCGTTCCGGAACTCAAGCTCCGGCTGGGATTCGCCTTTGTTTTGACTGGATTTCTGCTGGCGCTTCTGTGCATCGCCGCCTACCGTTGGGTTTTATAGGCCGATGCGTCCGCAAATTGCGCCTGCGGGCCAGGAGGAAACCCCCGCCGCCCCGAGACTGCCGGCCCTCGGGCGCCGGGCAATCCCTCCCCATTGCAATCGCGCGCCGCCAACACCACAATTGTGTTAATTGCACTTTCGTTAAGGTTAGTGTCATTCCTCCGATGTCGAAGGTGGCGTTAGGAAAGCGGCTACCGCAACGGCCAGGCAGGCGGCAGAAGCGGATGGACACGCATATGGACTTTTCACGCGCCGTACCCAGGACTTCCCTGCGTCAGGGACTGACGCGCTGCGGCGAACCGAGCTAGGCCATCGCATGACCAGCGTTCCGCTGTCCCGCGCCCGCATTCTCCTGATCATTAGTGGGGGAATCGCGGCCTACAAGTCCCTGGAGTTGATTCGTCGGCTGAGAGACCGCGGCGCGACTGTTCGCGTCGTCATGACTTCGGCCGCGCGGCAGTTCATTTCTCCTCTGTCGGCGGCCACCCTCAGCGGGCAGCCCGTCCGCGACGACCTGTTCAGCCTGACCGACGAGGCGACGATCGGCCACATAGAATTGTCCCGCGCCGCCGACCTTGTCGTTGTCGCCCCGGCGAGCGCGAATATTCTCGCCCGGATGGCCGCCGGTCTTGCCGATGATATGGCGACGACCCTGTTGCTGGCGACGGACAAACGCGTGCTCGTGGCTCCGGCGATGAACGTCAGGATGTGGCTGCACCCGGCCACCCGGCGCAACCTCGAGCGCCTCAAGGACGACGGCGTTCTGGTCGTAGGTCCCGAATCGGGGCCGATGGCCTGTGGCGAATTCGGTCCCGGCCGCATGGCCGAACCCCCCGCGATCGTCGAAGCGATCGAGCAGGCGCTGGCCCAGACGACGCCCGGTGATTCTCTCGAGCCCTCCTCACGTGATTTCGGGCCCCCTCACGGGACGGCATGTCATTGTCACTTCCGGCCCGACTTACGAGCCGATCGACCCGGTCCGGTTCCTTGGAAACCGGTCCTCGGGGCGTCAAGGACATGCAATTGCGCAAGCCGCCATTGGCGCTGGTGCAAGAGTGACGCTGGTAACCGGCCCGGTCGGGCTGCCCGATCCCGCGGGGGTGGAGGTCGTTCACGTCGGTTCGGCGCGCGAGATGCAGCACGCGGTCGAGGCCGCCCTGCCCGCCGACGCGTTCATTGCGGCGGCGGCGGTCGCCGATTGGCGCGCGAAGACCGTCGCCGGCCAAAAGATCAAAAAGCAGGGCAGCGAGTCTCCGACGCTCCAGCTCGTTGAAAACCCCGATATACTTGCCGAGATTGCAAAGAAGACCGCAATGCGGCCCGCAGTCGTGATTGGATTCGCTGCTGAAACCGAAAATGTCACCGCGAACGCGATGTCCAAATTACAACGCAAGCGCTGTGATCTCATCATCGCGAATAGTGTCGCGGAAGGCACATCGACGTTCGGTGGCGAAACCAATCAGGTCCAGGTGATCGACGCCCGCGGCGCAGAATCCTGGCCGCCGATGAGCAAAGCCGAAGTCGCCAACGGCATTATGCGGCGTCTTGCTGTGGAGTTGGCGAAGAGGCAATGATCACGATTGGTTACTATCGATTACCACATGGTGAGGACTTGCAATTGCCCGCCTATGAGAGTGAGGATGCCTCCGGGATGGACCTCGTGGCGGCGCTTCCGGCGGGTGAGGAGGTAGTCCTGGCCCCTGGGTCGCGAGCGTTGATTGCGACCGGGATGGCGATAGAGTTGCCAAAGGGATTTGAAGCGCAGATCCGGCCCCGATCGGGGTTGGCTCTAAAGAATGGGGTGACGGTCCTCAACAGTCCGGGGACAATCGACGCTGATTATCGCGGCGAAATTGGTGTCATCCTAGTTAATTTTGGGGACAAGCCCTTTGTCGTTCGGCGTGGAGCGCGAATAGCGCAACTCGTCGTTTGCTCTGTGGAACGTGTCGCTCTGATTTCGAGCGAGCGTCTCACTTCGAGCGTCCGTGGCTCAAATGGATTCGGTTCCACCGGGCGTTCATCGTAGGAGGTAAGATATGAACTTATTGTCGCGACGGAGCGTTCTCGCCATCGCCGCCGTTGTCGATGTCGCGTTGCATTCGCGCTCGGCGCCGGTTGCGGCCAAAGCTTTGGCTGCGCGTCACAAACTACCCCCCCGGCATCTGGAGACATTGCTCCAGGGCCTGGTCCACGCGAAGATCCTCAAGGGCGTGCGCGGGCCGCGGGGCGGCTACGAGCTGGCGCGTGAGCGCCGGCGCATCACTGTGGGCGAGATCGTGCGCACCGCGATGTCGCTAAGCACCGCCGATCCGGAAGATCTCGGCGCGAACTCGATTCTGCTCGAGCGGGTGATCGATCCGGCTGTGCGCCGGGCGGGCGAAACCTTTCTCGCCAACCTCGACGCGATCACGGTCGAACAGATGTGCGAAACGGCCGACAAGGCCCATGTGCTCGACGACGAGAAGGTCGCCGGCGATTTCGCTATCTGACACCGGTATTTGCGGCATTCTATAGTCTTGCGCCGCATAAAATGCTAACCGTCGGGCTGCGCTTAACGGCGCGGCCCGATGTGCATTTTGGAGGTGCGGCCAATGACGGATGCAGGCGCTGCGCGGCGAGCGCCAGGCCGCGGGAAGGTTTATGCGTCGATCACCGACACGATCGGCGATACGCCCCTCGTCCGTATCGACCGGATCGCCAAGGAGAAGGGCGTCGTCGCCCGCCTACTGGCCAAGCTCGAGTTCTTCAATCCGATCTCCAGCGTCAAGGACCGCATCGGCGTCTCGATGATCGACGCGCTCGAGGCGCAGGGCAAGATTTCGCCCGGCCGTGGCGTCCTGGTCGAGCCGACCTCCGGCAACACCGGAATTGCGCTCGCCTTCGTCGCGGCGGCCCGCAGCTATCGGCTCATTCTGGTGATGCCCGAATCGATGTCGATCGAGCGCCGCAAGATGCTGGCCCTGCTCGGGGCGGAATTGGTCCTCACACCGGCCGCGCAGGGCATGAAGGGCGCGATCGCCAAGGCGCATGAAATCATCGAGTCGACGCCCGGCGCGGTGATGCCGCAGCAGTTCGAGAACCCCGCCAATCCCGAGATCCACCGCCGTACGACGGCTGAGGAGATCTGGAACGACACGCACGGCGAGGTCGACATCGTCGTCTCCGGCGTCGGCACCGGCGGGACGATCACCGGCGTGGGCGAGGTCTTGAAGGCGCGAAAGCCGAGCGTGCGCATGGTCGCGGTCGAACCCGAGGATTCGCCGGTCCTTGCCGGCGGAGCGCCAGGGCCGCACAAGATTCAGGGCATTGGCGCCGGCTTCGTTCCCGCCATTCTCGATCGCGGCGTGATCGACGAGATCGTCGCCGTCGGCAACCAGACGGCCTTCGACACCGCGCGCCTGGTGGCGCGGCTCGAGGGAATTCCGGTCGGCATCTCCTCAGGCGCTGCGGTCGCCGCGGCGATCGACGTCGGCCGCCGTCCGGAAAACGACGGCAAGACGATCGTGATCATCATCCCGTCGTTCGCCGAGCGCTATCTGTCGACGGCGCTGTTCGAAGGGCTCTGAGCGCGCCGGCCGGCCCTGGGGCGAAAGCCCGGGCGGCTAGCGCGTCTGGCAATTCGGTCTCATCGCCAAGCGCCCTATACGTCTTTGCTTTCGCGCGCCTTGATCCGCGAAAACCCGGCTCGACTTTTTCGCGAGCCGCGCTCTAATGGGCTCGGAAGCCCCCGCCGCCGCCATGGAACCCGCCGCCGTGGAAGCCCGCCGCCGTGGAAGCCCCCGCCATGGAAGCCTCCTCCGTGGAAGCCTCCTCCGTGGAAGCCGCCGCCGCGCCAAGCGCCGCCATGCCAAGCGCCGCCATGCCAACCGCCGCCATAATACCGGCGCCCATACCCGTAGCCGCCGCCATACCCGTAGCCGCCACCGCCGTAATAAATTCCTCCATAATAAGGATAGCCGCCGTAGTATCCGCCATAGCCGGAGTATGGATAGCCGCCGTAGCCATAACCGGGATAGCCGGTCGTGTCGCAACCGGCGAGCGCGAGCGCGAGCACCGCAAGGGTTGCGCCCGCAAGAACACGACTTCGAACCATGGCTCTTCCTCCTTTGCGTCCCCAAAGCCCGCGAGTGACGCGCTCAGGCCCTGGCGAACCTCAACGCGCAAGCGCGCTGTTCGTTTCGTTCGCCCGATCCGCTGCGGCCGTCGAAATGAGCCAATGCCGTACAGCGCAACGGCGTCACTGGCTCACACCGGCCGAGCGCGAACTGTTCAGGACCGGTCCGGCCGACATAGTCAGGACCGCGCTGCCGTCGCGACGGATCCGCCCGCTTAGACGACCCACGATCCAACTCCTGACCATGCCAAAACCGCCGCGTAGCTTCTCCCGTCGGGCGATGGTACGCCGGGAGGCGTCAAACCGCCAGCACTCGAGCGCTTAAGCCCAAAGGAAGGCGCATGTCGCTGATCGACCGCATCAACGCCAATCCGCTTCCATTCGCCCAGTTGCTGGGAATCGAATTCATCAGCGCCGAGGCGGACGCCCTCGCCGCGCGGATGCCGATCAGGCCGGATCTCTGCACACTGGGCGGCGTCGCCCACGGCGGCGCGATCATGAGCTTCGCCGACACACTGGGCGCGGCCGCGGCTTTCATCAATCTACCCGCCGACGCCAAGGGAACGACGACGATCGAGAGCAAAACCAATTTCATCGCCGCCGCGCCGGCCGGTTCGACCGTGATTGGCCGCACGACCCTGGTCCATCGCGGCAGGAGGACCCAGGTCTGGCAAACCCGCGTGGTCTCGGAGGACGAAAAGATCCTAGCGCTCGTCGTGCAGACACAGATGAACCTGTGAGCGCCCCGCCGCCTGCCTGACTTTTGCCTCGGCAAAAAAGACGCTGGCTGGAATCACGAATCGGTCATTAAAACAGACGCCGCCGGAACAAACACGCCAAGCCCTTGTTTCGCGCGTCTGGAGGAGAAGCGGAGATTCCTGGCAAGATACGCAAACGGAAGGTGAAGCGCGCGGTCCGATTGCAGTATGGCGCGCTTCCTTATCGTTTCACCGCCGACGCAGCGCTGGAATTCCTCATCGTCACCACGCGCCAGTCGAGACAATGGATCATTCCCAAGGGCTGGCCGATCAAGGGATTGCGGCCGGCCAAGTCGGCGGCGAGGGAGGCTTTCGAAGAGGCCGGCGTGAGGGGCCGGATCGGGGGAAAGTCGATTGGCCTTTTCGCCTACAACAAGACGCTCGACGCGAATGGCATTCGGGTCAGCTGCGAGGTCCGGGTGTTTCCGCTGCTCGTGAAACGACAAAGCAAAGCCTGGCCGGAGGTCGAGCAGCGGGTGGTTCAGTGGGTCACTCCGACCAGAGCCCTGGCGCTGGTCAAGGATGAGGGACTCAGGGGGCTTATAGCGGCGTTCGCCAAGCGTGTGGCGGTCGCCGCGAGCAAATCGACGCCATAGAGCGCGGGGCGCATGGATAGATCGAGGGCGGTCAAATGCTCAATCAGATGCTGCTCGGAGAACCGATTGGGCAGAGCTGGCTCCAGCTTTCGGAACTTGCTCTCGCCTTCGTCCTGTCGGCGCTGATTGGGCTTGAGCGCGAGATCGGCCAGAAAAGCGCCGGCCTGCGCACCTATACGCTGGTGGGAACTTCGTCGGCGCTGATCATGCTTGTCTCCAAATACGGGTTCACCGACATCGTCGAGAGCGGCCGCGTCGTCCTCGATCCTTCACGCGTCGCCGCGCAGATCGTCTCGGGAATAGGTTTCATCGGCGGCGGCGTCATTTTTGTGCGCAAGGACATCGTTCGGGGTCTGACGACAGCGTCCATTGTCTGGCTCACGGCCGCCGTGGGCATGGCCGCTGGCGCCGGCCTTCCGATCCTCGCCATCGCCGTGACCTGCGGACATTTCATTGTCGTGTTCGCCTTCCCGGCGATCGAACGTCATCTGCCCAGATCACGCTGGGCGCCGTCGCCTCTGCACATTTCCTATGAGGCGCGCCGGGGCGCGTTGAGAGAGATCCTCGCCGTTTGCACCAATCAGGAATTTTCGGTGAGCCGCGTGCAAGTCGAGGACAGGCCCTTGCGCGACCATGGTCAGTCGGGCGCCCAGGCAGGCAAGGGGCGCGGGACGGGCTGGGAGGATCACCCCGCGGAGGTGGAAGAGGCGCCGTTGGGAGAATTGCCAGGCGAGGGGATTGTGACGCTGCTGGT
This sequence comes from uncultured Alphaproteobacteria bacterium, assembly GCA_963764955.1. Taxonomy (GTDB): domain Bacteria; phylum Pseudomonadota; class Alphaproteobacteria; order Rhizobiales; family Beijerinckiaceae; genus Roseiarcus. The sequence goes on from CAVXVE010000041.1 coordinate 92,051, forward strand.
TGAAGTCCGCGGCGCGAGGCCCGTACGGAGGCTGGCGGCGCGATTGGGTGAAATCGCCGGCGTAACCGCGGTTCGCATCGGAGATCGAAACCTGACGTCGGACTGAACTCCTGTGTCTGGAGCCGGCCGGGATCGCTTGCGCCTTTCCCCTCCCCCCGCGAAAACCCTTTTTTTCGCTCGCCGCGCCTATACGGAGGCTGTCTTGATGGCGCAATGGAATCGCTCGACAAAGGCCAGACAATCGAGCCCCGAAGGAGCGGCGCCATGAAGAGACGAATATTCGGGATCGGCCTTCTCACCCTGATGTTGAGCGCCGCCGCGGCCGACGCGCAGACCGCGACCAACATGGCCGTCCTTAGGGGGCTTGCTCCAGTCTCCGCGCTTGCCGGCACGCCGGACGGCCGGGCGGCGCTCGCCTCGAACTTCACCGTCACTGGCGGGATCCAGACGGGCGCCGTTCGCCAATCGACTTTGCTGCCGTTCGCCGAACAGAGGCAGCAGGCTTTGCGCGACGCGTTCATCACCGACGGCAATCTCGCTGAGCTGGCGGACGGTTTCGGCTCGACGCTCGGCGCGGCCTATCAGGCGCGCGCGCATTATCTCGACCGGGAGCGCTTCACCAGCATCTCGAAAGCCGTGGCCGACGTGATCGCCTACGCCAATTCGACGTCGGGCGCCGATTCGAACGCCGGCAAATATTTCTTCGCCAATGGCACGACGAACGGCAAGAAGCCGGTTTCCGACGAGGCCTCGCGATCTTCAAGGACGTGCACGGCGCGCCCGATCCTTTTGGCCGGGCCTATGACCGGCCGGCCGGAACGCCCGGCGCTGATCTCTATGGCGATTCCCGCCCGTTTCAGACCGAGCCCAGGACCATCCCGATCGTGGGGCCGGACTATTTCAACGTTCCCGCCAGCAACGAGGTCTATAATCGCGGGCCGATCATGAATCTGGTCGACAGCCCGTCCTTCCCGAGCGGACACGCGACCTACGGCTATATGGGCTCCCTCCTGCTCGCCGTGCTCGTGCCCGAGCGCTATCGGGAGATGGTCGTCCGCGCCGCGGAATACGGCAACGACCGCATCATTATGGGCGCGCATTACGCGATGGACGTGCTCGGCGGGCGAACCGTCGCGGCCTATGATCTCGCCCATCTGCTCGCCAACGACCCGGCCTACATGAACCGGCCGCTCAGGAACTTTGCGATGGTCACCGAGACGTCCGAGCCTCAGGTTCCCGTGACCATCGGCGACTTCCGGGCGGCGGTGATGGCGGCGCGAGCCGACCTTGTGAAGGCGCTCGAGGCGGCCTGCGGCGACACAATCGCAGCCTGCGCGGGTCAGGATACCGGCCGCTTCAACGCGCCCGCGATGAACGAGGCCTTCTACGCTTCGACCCAGACCTACGGCCTGCCGGTGACGCATCCGGAGACTGCGGACAAGCAAGAAGACGTGGGCAAGCTCGCGCCCGAAGCCGGCTATCTCTTGACCGTGGCCTTTCCCAAGCTCAGCCTCGAGGAGGCGAACCGCATCCTGACCGAGACGGAAGGACCCGGCGGCGGCTTTCTCGACGACGGATCGGCCTTCGGCGTCTATTCGCGGCTCAATCTCTATGCCGCTGCGGGCCGCGCGGCCGAGATGTCGCGCGCCAAGCCTTAGAGCGCGCGGCGAAAAAGTGGAGGCCGGTTTTTCGCCAGAAAGCGCGCGAAATCAAGGAATCCAGAGCATGCTGCGATTTGATCGAATCGCAGCATGCTCTAGGCCGCGTTCATCTCGCGCCAGCGCTGCCAGCGCCGGCGCAATTCGCCCGGGCGAAGGCCAACGGCTTCATCGAGGGCCTCGGCCTCGATGATCCGGTCGGTGCGGAAGTGCCGGAACCCCCGGCGCAGCTCGCACCATGCGACCAATAGGCGGCTCGTCTCGGCATAGCCGAGGATCACCGGCCACACGACGCGCTCGGTCTCCGCGCCGGTCTCGGAACGGTAGCGGAGCCTGAGCTTCCGGCCATCGCGGATCGCCGACCGGAGGCTTGAGGCGTCGACGCTCTCCTCCGGCTCCACGACGGTCGGCTTCACGCCGACGCTGGGCTCGGCGATGAACGGACGCAGGCGTTCGGGCACGACCGCGGCGATCTTGGCGATCACGTCGCGCGCGGCATTGGCGAGCGCCTTGTCGGAGCGGCCCGCCACCCACTGCGCTCCCAGCATCACCGCCTCGATTTCATCCGCCGTCAGCATGAGCGGCGGCATGTCGTAGTCGGCGCTGAGCAGGTAGCCCAAGCCCGCCTCGCCGTCGATCGGAACCCGCTGGCCGATCAGGTCCGCGACGTCGCGGTAGACCGTGCGCTTCGAGACTTCGAGTTCGGCCGCCAAGGCGGCCGCAGTCACCGGTCGGGTGGACCTGCGAAGAATCTGGATGATCTGAAACAGCCGGTCGGCGCGACGCATGGAATGCTGACTCCTGCTGCCAGAATGGTGTCAGCAGCCTCATGCGACAAGGCCCTTCATCGCCGCAGTCTGCGGCGCGATCGAAAGGATCAGCCGCATGAAATTCGCTTCCACCCGTCTCGTCGCCGCGGACATCAAGGGCATGGTTGCGTTCTACGAACTGGTGACGGGCCAGCGCGCCGAATGGCTCGCTCCCGTCTTCGCCGAGATCGTCACCCCGTCCGCCACGCTCGCCATCGGGAGCGTCGAGACGGTCGCTTTATTCAAGCAAGGCAGCGCCGAGCCTGCCGCCAACCGCAGCGCGATCATCGAATTCATGGTCGACGACGTCGACGCCGAGTTTGCGCGCCTGAAAGACAAAGTCGAGGTGGTGCACGAGCCGAAGGTGATGCCCTGGGGCAACCGGACGGCGCAGTTCCGCGACCCCGAGGGCACGGCCGTTTCGCTGTTCGCGCCGGTGACGGACGCGGCGAAGGCGCGGTTTGCTTCCCGTTAAAGCAAAGCCCCTACCCTACCGCCGACAGCGGCTTCGCCACCTGCTCGAGGGATTTGCGCTCGGCGTTGATCGCGTACAGCCAGGCGACGATCGCGGCGGCGAGCATCAGACAAGCGGCGAAGATGTAGCCGCCGAAGATGCTGGCCCGCGAGCCGCTTTCGATCAGCTTGCCGAAAACCAGCGGCGCGGCGACGCCGCCGACGCCCGTCCCGATGGCGTAAAAGATCGCAATCGCCAGCGCGCGAATCTCGATCGGGAAGGTTTCGCTGACCGTGAGATAGGCCGAGCTCGCCGCCGGAGAAGCGATGAAGAACACGATCATCCAGCCGACCGTCTGGCCCATCGCCGAGAGGAGATCCTGTTTGAAGGCGACGGCGACCGCGATCATGAGCACGCCCGAGAGACCATAGGTCAGCGTGATCATGAGCCTGCGCCCATAGGTGTCGAACAGGCGCCCGAGAACGACAGGCCCGAGGAAGTTACTGAGCGCGAAAGGCAGGATGTACCAGCCGACGGCGCCGGAGCTGACCGCGTAGAACTTGGTCAGGACGAGGGCATAGGTGAAAAAGATGGCGTTGTAGAAAAACGCTTGCGCCGCCATCAGCGTCAACCCGACAAAGGTCTGCACGCGATGGCGGTTGATCAGCGTGTCGAACACTTCCGCAAGCGGGGTGTGGTCGCGCGAGCGAAAGCGAATGGCGGCGCCGGGGGGGACGGGCTTGAGCTCGGCGCCCGCGTCCTCAAACCGCTTTTCGATCCCCGCAACGACGGCCTCGCCCTCTTTTTCCCGCCCGTGGATCACGAGCCAGCGCGGGCTCTCGGGAATCCACATCCGCATGAAGAAGACAGCCAGGCCCAGAACAGCGCCGGTCAGGAAGGCGAGGCGCCATCCGAACGCGGAAGGGATCAGCGCCGGATTGAGCAGCACGACCGCGACCAGAGCGCCGAGCGCCGCCCCGACCCAGAAGCTGCCGTTGATGATGAGGTCGAGTTGACCGCGGAAGCGCGCCGGGACCAGCTCCTGGATGGTCGAATTGATGGCGGAATATTCGCCGCCGATGCCGCAGCCGGTGAAGAACCGGAAAGCAAAGAAGGAGAAGCCGTTCCACGCGAGTCCGGTCATCGCGGTCGCCACGAGATAGACGACGATGGTGGTGAAGAAGAGCTTCTTGCGGCCGAGCCGGTCGGTGAGCCAGCCGAAGAACAAGGCGCCGATGACCGCGCCGAGAAGATAGGCGCTGCCGGCCAAGCCGACCTCGGAATCCGAGAATCGCAGCGCCGGGCTTTCCTTCAGGGCTGGCGCGACGGAGCCGGCGAGCGTGACTTCGAGCCCGTCGAGGATCCAGGTGATCCCCAGCGCGACGATGACCAGAACGTGGAACCGGCCCCACGGCAGGCGCTCAAGCCGCGCCGGGACGAGCGTCGAGATCTCCCCTGATGCACGCGTTGAAGTCGCTGACATAGAGTCCCCCGCTCCAGGCGCTCCGCGCCCTTACGCCAAACGAGATCGCGGCAGGAAGGTTGCATGACGACCTCCATGCGAAGCGGCGGCGGACTAAAGCGCGCGCTCCCAGCGCTCCCGGTAGGCCGCGAGCCCCGGCAGGACCCAGGCGCGCGCGGGCTCGAGCCGCGGCGGGGCATGCGTCCCGCCCCAATGCGCAAGCAACGCCGCGCCGGCCGCAGCCCCCGCGGCGGCGGGCGCGATCACAACCCGCCGGCCCGGCATAAGCGCGGCAAGAACGGCGGCGAACGCGGGCGAACGGGTGAACCCGCCTTCGACGATGAGGTCGCCCGGCGCGTCGAGCCGCTCAAGCACATGCGCCGTCACCAGAGCGGCGTAGAGCGTGGCGAGCGCCGTCCGCGCTGCGGGCGCCGCGGGCGCGCCGCCCTCGATCCGCCCCTTGCGCGCGCCGAACGGTCCGCCCTGATCGGTAAAGGCGGGCAGAGCCATGACGCCCGACGCGACCATGGCCGCGACATCGGCTTCGCCGGCGTCGGCCGGCGTTTCGCCGGCAAGGATCGCAAACTCCCGTCCGCCCATGAAGCGCGCGGTCGGCACGGGAACGCCGCGCACATCGACGTTGGCCAGCATGTCGGCTTCCGGGTCGAGACGGCTTTTTCCCCCGACCGCCATGATGATGACCCAGGTGCCGGTCGAGATGACGGTGAAGGGATCGCGCCTCGACATGAGATGGGGCACGAGGGAGGCGTTCGAATTCGTGCGCGCCGCAGACGACGCGCACATTGGGCGCAAGGCCGGTCGCCGCGGCGATCTCGGGCTTGAGCGTTCCCAGCGTATCCCAGGCCTTGCGCATCGGCGGGAAAAGCCGCCGCCAGCCGAGCTCGTCCACGAGACTCGAAAGCCTGCCCTCCATCGGCCGCCAGAGATCCGTGTGCGATGCGACGGAGGTGAATTCGGTCGCCGCGATTCCGCTGAGACGCCACGACCAATATTGCGGATAGCCGAGGAACGCGCGCGCGGCCTTGAACTCGGCCGGGAATTGACGCTCCATATAGAAGACCTGCTTTCCGAGATTGAGCCCGCGCGGCAGGCATGGCGATAGCGTCTCCTCGAACGGCGGCCGCACCTTGTCGTATTCAGCCGCAAGCGCGCCATAGCCGTCGAACTCGTAGTCCACGGCGGGCAGCGCGTCGCTGTCATCGGTGACAAGGACACCCGCCGCGCCATGCGCCGCAATCGAGATCGCCTCGATGAAAAAGCGCGCGCCGACGTCCTTGAGCGCGCCAGTCAGGAAAGCCCATGCGCGCGAGGTGTCGAGCCGTAGATACGGCCATGCCGCATCTGGCTCGAGCGGCCCGTTCGGCGCCGAGCGCTCGGCGAGAATCGCGCCGCCGCGATCGAACACGACGAGCTTGATGTTGGTCTTGCCGATGTCGAAGACCGCGACGCAGCCGTTCATGCGCTCTCAGTCCATATGAAAGACTTCGGCGAGCGGCGCGGTCACCGGGCTGCCGTCGGGATTGGCCTTCATGATGTCGCGCATGAAATCCCACCAGCGCCGCATGACTGGGTGGGCCGGCAGGGTCTCCATGCGATGCCCGGCGGCGAGCTCGAGACAGGCGAAGAGAACGCTCGTGTCGGAATCGAGAAAGATCGAATAGTTGCGCACGCCCGATTCCGCGAGCAGGGCTTTGAGCTCGGGCCAGATCGCATCGTGGCGGCGTCGGTACTCGTCCGCCTGGCCAGGATTGAGGAACATCTTGAAGGCGTGGCGCTGCATGGCCGCTCGGCTTCGCTCAATCGTCAAGGCGAAGTCGCCCGGCCCCCGCTTTTGAGAAAGGGGCCGGGCGAAACGCCCTCGGGCTCAGAAGTCGAACTTGTTGATGTTCTCCTTGGTGTAGATGAATGGAGCTCCGAGCAGGATTTCGCTGCCGTTGACCACGTTGAGCTTGCCGAGCTTGCCTGCTTCGACCGAGGTCGAGCCGGGCTTGAGCTTGCCATCGACAACCGCGCGCATGACGTAAGTCGCGGCGTAGCCGAGGTCGATCGGATTCCACAAGCACCACCGACTTGACGCAGTCGGTCTTGAGGTAGGGCTTCATCGCGTTCGGGGTGGCGAGGCCGACGACCGCGACCTTGCCGCACTGCCCCGCCTTGGTGACCGCTTCGGCGGAAGCCGGCGTCGCGACCGACGTCATGCCGAAGAGACCCTTCAGCTTGTCGCCGTATTTGTTGATCAGCGTGGTCGCCTGATTGAACGACAGGTTGTTGTCCTCCTGCGCTTCGACCGTCTCCAGCCACTTCATCTTCGGGTGGCACTTTTCGGTATAGGCCTGCATCTCGGCGATCCAGCGCGCCTGGTTCGGCGTGGTGAAGGTCGAGGTGACGATGGCGAAACTGCCGTCCTCGCCGATCTCCTTGGCCATCGAGTCCATCATCGCCTTGCCGATGCCGTTGAACTCGGCCTGGTTGACGAACCATTCGCGCGCGTCGGGGGTCGAGTTGGCGTCGTAGCCGACGACATGGATGCCCTTCGACAAAGCCTTCTTGAGAACGGGAGCGATGGCGACCGGATCGTTGGCGGCGAACAGGATGCCGTCGACGCCGCGGGTGATGTAATTGTCGATGAACTTGATCTGCTCGTCGATCTTGGCTTCCGTCGGGCCGTCGGTCGTCACTTTCACATTGCCGAGCTCCTTGGCCGCATCCTGCATGCCCTTGGAGGTCGCGTTGAAGTAGCCGATGCCGATCAGCTTCGGCACATCGACGAGCGTGATCTCCTTGCCCGCCTTGTCGGGCGGATTGGTCGGCTGGCCGCCGTCATAGGGCTTGGCCGCCGCCGGGGCCGCGGCGCCGCTCGCGTCGCAGGCGAGCGGGCTTGTCGGCAGGTCATCCGCGCCGTCCCATTTGCTGGCGGCGCTCGCTTGGGTCGTCCACGCTGCAAGGGCGAGGGCTGCCGTCGTCGCCAACAGGAATCTCGATTTCATCTTCGCTTCCTCCCTTAGTCGCCGCATGAGCGCGGCCGATTTCTCGTATTCAATCCCGGCGGCGCTCGAGCGAGCTCGCGATGAGCACCGAAAGAATGAGCGCGACGCCGATGACAACGATTGTCGCGTCGCCCTTGACCCCCGTCAACGCCAGACCGTTTTTCAAGAGCTGGATCATGACGAGGCCGATCACGGTGCCCCAGATGGTGCCGGAGCCGCCAAAGATGCTCGCGCCGCCAAGAACGACAGCGGCGATGACGTCGAGCTCGTAGCCGGTGCCCATATCCATCCGCGTGGTCGTCACCCGCGAGACGAGGACCCAGGCGGCGAGGCCTGAAGCCAGGCCGGACAGTGTGTAGACGATGAGTTTCACCCGATCGACCGGCAGAGCCGAGAAGCGCGCCGCCGTCTCGTTCGCGCCGATCGCGTAGAGCGTGCGGCCAAAGGTCGTGCGGTCGAGCGCGACGCCCGCGATCACAATGAGGACGATCAGAACCAGAAGCTGCGTCGGCACACCGAAAACGCTCCCCTGGCCAAGAAAATAAAACCATTCCGGATAGCCGCGCACCGAGCGCGCCTGGCTTACGCCTTCGGCGAGGCCGCGATAGAGGGCGAGCGTCGCGATCGTCATGATGAGCGGTGGCACTTTCACCCGGGTGATGACGAGGCCGTTGACGAAGCCCGCGAGCGCGCCGACGGCGAGGGCGAAGGCGATCGCGAGCGGCAGCGGAAAGCCGAAGTTCTTCCACGAATAGCCGAGCATGATCGCGCATAAACCCACGATCGCGCCGACCGAGAGGTCGATGCCGCCGGTGATGATGATGAAGGTCATCGGCAGCGCAATCAGGCCGGTCTCGCTGATGAAACGACCCTGGTCGAGGAGGTTGTCGACGGTGAGAAAGCGGTCGTTGAACGCGCCGAGGCCGGCAAGCGCGATCACCAGGATGATCGCGAGCAGCGTCTCGTGCCGCTTGAGCCAAAGCGGGGCGCGAAAAGGGCGGGTCTCGACGCCCAGGCTCATCGCTTCCACCCCTGGGCGGCGCGGCGCTGGCGCCGCAGGATGTCAGCGATGACGGTGGCGAGAATGAGCGCGCCACGCAAGGCATCCGTCCAGTAGGGGGAAACGTTGATGAATACGAGCGCGCTCGTGATTTCGGCGATGAGAATCGCCGCCAGCGTCGAGCCGACGACGGTGCCGACGCCCCCTAAGATGCTGACGCCGCCGACCACCGCGGCGGTGATGATGGTGAGTTCGAGGCCCTGCGGGGTGGTCGACTGGATCACCCGGAGCTGCGTCGCGTAGACGAGCGAGGCGAGGCCGGCGAAGAGCCCGTGCAGCGCAAACACCATCAGGACGGTGCGCTGCGGATTGACGCCGCAGAGGCGCGCGGCCTCGGGGTTGCCGCCGGTGGCGTAGATCGCGCGCCCGCTCGGCGAATTGCGCATCCACAGCGCCGCGAGCACGGTCGCCAGCACCATGATGATCACCGGCATCGGGACGCCGAACAGGGAGAGGTCGGCGAGATGGAAATTCTGCGGCAGGTCGGTGATCCATTTCCCGCCGGTCACGCTGATGAGGCCGCCTTTGAGGATCGACAGCATGCCGAGGGTGACGACGATCGAGGGAATGCGGAGATAGGCCACGATCGCCCCCTGCGCCGCCATCACCGCGACGCCGACAAGGATCGGAACGACCCAGGCGACGACAATCGGCGCGCCCGCGACGGCCAGCGATCCGCTGATCGTCGCCAAAACCCCGATCAGCGCGCCGACGGAAATATCGATGTTGCCGGAGATGATCACCATCGACATGCCGATCGCCGCGATCGCGATATAGGCGTTGCCGAGCAGAAGGTCGGAAAGGTTGCGCGTCGCGAGGAAGCGCGGGTTGATAAGGCCGACCACGATGGCGAGGCCAATGATCGCAACCGCGAGCAGAGCCTCCTGGCCGACGAGGCGGCGAAACGCGGCGCGGCGGGCGTAGCCTGGGCTTGCGATCGTGGTCGCGCTCAAGCCGCCCTCCCCGCGCCCGACGTTTCCCCCATCATCGCAGCTCCAACGGCCTCGGAGGTGGCTTCGGCGCGGTCGAACTCGCCCACGAGCCGGCCCTCGCGCATGACGAGCACGCGGTCGCTCATGCCCAGAACCTCGGGCAATTCGCTCGAAATCATCAGGATGGCGACGCCCTCGCCGGCGAGCTGGCTCATCAGGCGATGGATCTCGGCCTTGGCGCCGACGTCGATGCCCCGCGTCGGTTCATCGAGGATGAGCAACTTGGGGTTATTGGCGAGCCACTTGCCAAGCACGATTTTCTGCTGGTTGCCGCCCGAAAGGCGCCCCGCGATCTCATCGACCGAACTCGTCTTGACGCTGAATCGCTTGACGCCCTCCTCCGCCATCCGCCGCTCGCCCGCCCGATCAATGAACCCGGCGTGCGAGAGCGCGCCGAGCGCGGCGAGGGAGAAGTTGTGCAGAACGCTCATCCGCCGGACCAGGCCCTGCGCGCCGCGATCCTCGGGCACATAAGCGAGGCCCTTGGCGCGCGCGGCGCCCGGCGAGTCGATCCGCACGACTTCGCCGTTGAGCCGGATCTCGCCCAATTCGGCCGGCGTCATGCCGAACAGCGTCTGCGCGAGCTCGCTGCGGCCGGATCCCACGAGGCCGGCCAGGCCAACGATCTCGCCCGCCCTCACCGTGAGACTCACGCCCTTGGTGAGCGGCCGGCGCACGAGATCGCGCGCCTCGAGGACGGGCGCGCCGATCGGCGCCGGCGTCTTCGGAAAGAGATTGTCGATCCGCCGCCCGACCATCATCTGCACGAGCTCGGCGGCGTTGGTGTCGCCGACATCGCGCGAGCCGACATAGGCGCCGTCGCGCAGCACCGTGACGCGATCGGCGATGGCGAAGATCTCGTCGAGGCGATGGCTGATATAGACGATCCCGACGCCCCGCCGCTTGAGGCGCCGCACGACGTCAAACAGGCGCGTCACGTCGCTTTCGGTGAGCGCGGCGGTCGGCTCGTCCATGATGAGGATGCGCGCATCGTGCGACAGAGCGCGCAAGATCTCGACGCGCTGCCGGTTGCCGACGGTCAGCGCGCCGACGATCTGATCGGGGACGAGATCGTCGATTTCGAGCGAATCGAGCAGCTGCTGGGCTTTCGCGCGCATCGCCCGCCAATCGATGCGGCCCGCGCCCGCCTGCGGGGCGTGACCAAGGAAGATGTTCTCGGCAACACTGAGCTCGGGAAACAGCAACAGCTCCTGATAGATCGTCGCCACGCCGGCGCGGCGCGCATCGTCCGGCGCGGAAAACTGGACCTTCGTCCCGTCGACCAGAATCGAACCCGCGTCGGGCTCATAGACGCCGGACACGATCTTGATCAGCGTCGATTTTCCCGCCCCGTTCTCGCCGAGCAGGGCGTGGACCTCGCCGGCGCGGACGTCGAACGAGACGCCCGAGAGCGCGCGCACGCCGGGAAACGTCTTCTCGATCTCGCGCACCTCGAGCAGCGGTGCGGCCCCTACGAGCGCGGGGTCAGTCTTCAGCGCCGCGCTCACGCCGCCTCCGTGGCGCGCGTCTCGGGATCGACGACAATCGTCTCGACGCCGGCGCCGCGCAGCATGGCGAGCGCTTCCGGCGGCGCGGCCCGGTCGGTGATGAGCGCGTGAATGCGGCTGAGCGGACAGACCACGAGGCTGCCGCGCTGGGCGAATTTCGAAGCGTCCGCCAGAACGACCAGCCTGTCCGCGCGGCGCAGAAGCTTCATCTCCGCGCGCGCGATCAGGGGATCGCCCTCGATCACGCCGAGGGGGCCGATCGAGATGGCGCTCATGAACATGATGCGCGCCGAATAGTGCTGGATCGCGTCGTCATCGAATGGGCGCGACAATGATTTTCTGCTCGCGGTAGACCTCGCCGCCCGGCAAGACGACGCGGTTCTGCGTTTCCCGGATAAGAAACTCGGCGAGCGGGTAGGAGTTGGTCAAGATCTCGAGCCGGGTTGAGCGCAGGAATTCCGCCATCTGGAACGTCGTTGTGCCGCCGTTGATGATGATCGAGTCGCCGTCTTCGCACATTTCCAGGGCGCGCCGCGCAATGGCGCGTTTGGCTTCGATGTTGATCGCCCGGCTGATGTCGAACGCCGGCGTCTCGAGCGACCCCTGAATCAGCCGCCGGGACAAGGGGCCGCGAACCGCCTGGATGCCGCCGTAGACGCGTTCGCCGTAACCGGCCGCCGCCAGGCGCCCAGCGTCACGCCGGGCCGAAGCGGCGGAGACGCCCGTCGCAGCCATCAGGTCGGCGATTGAGAGGAAGCCTTGCGCGGCGAGCAGGTCGCGGACGATTTCGACGCGATGTCTCTCGCGCATGAGCCTTGTCGTTCCTCCGAACATTTGTCGTTGCTGTTTTTCCTGCCATAGGGCCGAACGCCATGTCAATCAACCTCGATCAAAACTCGCTCATTGCCGGACCAGAACGCGCAGGAATATTGACGGACTTCGATCGTTTGCCTATTGACGAATGAAAATTGCGCGTCATCGAGAGGAACGACCCATGGGCGGCGACCAACTTCGTTTTGACGCTCCGTTGCCCGATCTCTGGGACGACGAGCATGCAGCTTCGCTCGACGAACCCGGTCAGCTGCTCTACCGCTCCAATCTGCTCGGGGGCGACCTGCGCATCACCAATTTCGGCGGCGGCAATACATCGGCCAAGGTGGCGGCGAAGGATCCCCTGACCGGCGCGCCGACAAAAGTCCTCTGGGTCAAGGGCTCCGGCGGGGACATCGGCTCGATGAAGCTCGACGGCTTCTCGACGCTCTACATGGACAAGCTTCTCAGCCTCAAATCGATCTATCGCGGCCTCGAGCACGAGGACGAGATGGTTCGGCTGTACGATCATTGCACGTTCAACCTCAATCCGCGCGCAACCTCGATCGACACGCCGCTGCATGGATTCGTTCCGCACGCGCATGTCGACCACGTTCACGCCGATGCGGTGATCGCGATCGCGGCGAGCGAGAAGGCCGAAGCGCTGACGCGCGAGATCTACGGCGGCGAGCTCGGCTTCCTGCCGTGGCAGCGGCCGGGCTTCGACCTCGGGCTCAAGCTCGGCGCGATGGCCGAGGCCAATCCGAACCTGAAGGGCGTGGTGCTCGGCGGCCACGGTCTCTTCACCTGGGGACCGACCTCGAAGGACTGCTATCGAATCACGCTCGAGATGATCAACAAGGCGGCCCAATGGCTCGGCGCAAACGCGCGCGGAGCAGCCTTCGGCGGACCGCGCGTGGAGGCGCTGGCCCGGGCGGACCGGCGCGATGTCGCGGCGAAGCTCCTGCCCGCCATTCGCAAGCATATTTCCTCAAGCGAGCGAAAGATCGGGCACTTCACCGATGCGCCGGCGGTGCTCGAGTTCGTCAATTCCCGCGACCTCAAGCCGCTGGCCGCGCTCGGGACGTCTTGCCCGGATCATTTCCTGCGCACCAAGATCCGTCCGCTCGTGCTGCCCTTCGACCCGGCGGCGCGCAACCTCGACGCCGTGATCGCATCGCTCGACAAGGAGCTATCCGACTATCGCGCCGGCTACAGGGCCTATTATGAGCGCTGCAAGCATGCCGAACTCGCCGCCCATGCGCGATCCCAACCCGGTGATCTATCTGGTTCCCGGCGTCGGCATGCTTTCGTTCGCCAAGGACAAGGCGACGGCCCGCATCGGCTCGGAGTTCTACCTCAACGCGATCAACGTGATGCGTGGCGCGACCGGCGTCGGCCGCTATGTCGGACTTGACGAGCAGGAAGCCTTCAATATCGAATATTGGGCTGCTCGAGGAGGCCAAGCTTCAGCGCATGCCGAAGCCGAAGTCGCTCGCCGGGCGGATCGCGCTGGTGACTGGCGGCGCGGGCGGCATCGGAAAGGCGATCGCAGCTCGGCTCATGGGCGAAGGCGCCTGCGTCGTGCTCGCCGACATCGACGCCCAGAGCCTCGATGCGGCGGTCGCCGAGTTCGGCAAGCTTTTCGGCAAGGACGTGGTCGCGGGAATCCATGTCGACGTGACGAGCGAGCCCTCGGTCGAGGCCGCCTTTCACGAGGCCCTCATCGCCTTCGGCGGCATGGACATTGTCGTCGCCAACGCCGGCATCGCCTCCGCGGCGGCGTTCGAGGACACTTCGCTCGAACTTTGGAACCGCAACATGTCGATCCTCGCGACGGGATATTTCCTTGCCGCGCGCGGCGGCTATCGAATCATGAAGGAGCAGGGCCTCGGCGGCGCCATCGTCTTCATCGCCTCGAAGAACGCGCTCGCCGCCTCGCCGGGCGCGTCGGCCTATTGCGCCGCGAAGGCGGCGGAGGTCCATCTTGCGCGCTCTATCGCGCTCGAAGGCGCGCCTTTCGGCATCCGCGCCAATACGGTCAATCCGGACGCCGTGCTGCGCGGCTCGAAGATCTGGCAGGGCGAATGGCGGGCCCAGCGGGCGGCGTCAAACAAGGTGAGCGAGGATGAGCTCGAAGAGGTCTACCGGCAGCGCTCGCTGCTGAAACGGTCCGTGTACCCTGAGGACATCGCCGAGGCGGTCTATTATTTCGCCTCCGATCTCTCATCCAAGAGCACCGGCAATATCCTCAACGTCGACGCCGGCAACGCGGTGAGCTTCACCCGCTGAGCAGACGAACTCATAGAAACGGAGCGGCGATGTCCTATCGCATCCCTGACGCGCTGATCGCGGAGGAGAACGCCAAACTCGGCGCCGCCCAAGCCGAGGACTATGCGGCGCTCGGCCGGCGGCTCGAACGATCCGGCGTCGATATCGAGGCGATCACCGCCAAGGTCGCCGGCTTCGCAGTCGCGGTTCCGACCTGGGGAGTGGGCACCGGCGGCACGCGCTTTGCGCGCTTTCCGGGCGTGGGCGAGCCGCGCGGAATCTTCGACAAGATCGAGGATTGCGCGACCATCCATCAGCTCACCCGCGCAACGCCGACCTGCTCGCCGCATTACCCATGGGACAAGGTCAGCGATTATCGGGAGCTCGCTGAGCACGCAGCAGCGCTCGGCGTCGGCTTCGACGCGGTCAACTCCAACACCTTTCAGGACGCAGCCGGACAGACGCTGACATATAAATTCGGCTCGCTCGCCAACAGCGAGAAGGCGGTGCGCGACCAGGCGGTGGCGCACAATGTCGAGTGCATCGAAATCGGCCAGAAGCTCGGGTCGAAAGCGCTGACGGTGTGGATCGCCGACGGCTCGAACTTTCCGGGTCAATCGAACCTCAACCGCGTGTTCGACTGGTATCTAGAATCGATGACCGAGATCTACGCGCGGCTGCCTCAGGACTGGCGCGTCTTTATCGAGCACAAGCTCTACGAGCCGGCGTTCTATTCGACTGTCATTTCAGACTGGGGCTCGAGCCTGATGGCGGCGCAGGCGCTGGGGCCGAAGGCGTTCTGCCTCGTTGACCTTGGGCACCATGCGCCGAACGTCAATATCGAGCAGATCGTGGCGCGGCTGATCCGCGTTCAGCGTCTCGCCGGGTTCCATTTCAACGATTCGAAATACGGCGACGACGACCTCGACACGGGCGCCATCGACCCGTTCCGCCTGTTCCTCGTCTTCAATGAACTCGTCGACGCCGCCGCCCGCCACGCTCCGGGCTTCGATCCGGCCTACATGCTCGACCAGTCGCATAACGTCACCGACCCGATCGAGAGCCTGATGGCCTCGGCGACGGAGACGCAGCGCGCCTATGCGCAAGCGCTGATTGTCGACCGGGACGCGCTCGCCGCGGCGCAAGCGGACAACGACGCCATGCTCGGCCACCGTATTCTGAAGGCGGGCTTTCTCGCCGACGTGTCGCCAATCCTGGCCGAAGCGCGCGTGCGCAACGGCGGCGCGATCGATCCGATCGCCGTCTATCGGGCGTCGAACTATCGCCGCGTCAAAGCGAAGGAACGCCCTGCAGTCGCCGGGTCGTCTTCGGGGATTGTTTGACGCAGATCGCTTGACGCAATGCCCTCAGGTTTGCCGCAAGCGGCGCGCGCCAGCCAACGGAAACTCCCGCGACGCCGCCAGCGCCGCGGGAATTTCGTGGAACGCACTTACTGCTCCGCAGCGGACGGAGCGGCCTTTTCGAATTGAACTTCCGGCTATTCCGCCGGCGTCGCCGACACCGCTTCCACCGGAATGGTCACCGGCTCCGCCTCGCGCCGGAAGCGCCGCCAAGCCATCCGCATATCGCGGAACAGTCTCACCCACGCGTTCGGCTCTTTGAAGTGCGACGCGAACTCGCGGTTCTGCTCCATAGGAACCCAATAATGCTGCCGCCAGGTCTTGAACATCGAGTGGAGTTCGTCGGCCTGCTCGGGTCTCACCGACATAGCGGCGCAGCCGCAAAGCGCGTCGACCGTAACCCGCCCCTTCCTGTCGAACTGGAAGCGATGGCGGCTTGGCACATGATGGAGCCAGCCATGAGCATATTCGAAATCGGAAGGCTGGAACCGAAGCGACGCAATCATTGGGGCCATGTCCAGATAGCGAACCGAGTGCCCTGACGCTAGTGCGTATTCCACGTTTGGCATCATAGTCTCCCTCACCAAGGAGCCCCGTTGCCCTCAACGTTCCGGCGCGCCGCGCGTTCCGCAGGCGCGCCTGCATCGACGCTTTTTTCTTGGGCGCGAGCCGCGATGCGAGATGCAGAGCATCGCAAGAACGGCCCGCGCCGGTTGCGCTGGAACTGAGTGTAACGCCGTTTCCGGCTCGGCTGCAATCGGTTCCGTTGCAGTTTGGCGCCGCGCCGCCGATCACAATATCGGGCGCGACGTTAAGGGCCGGCGCGGCTGGCTTTCTGTCCCGGGGCGCGCCGATGATCCCGCGCCCGAGCCTCGCCGCCCGGAGGCTTGAAACCGACGCATATCTGACTAAAGTCAGAGAATGGACGAGAGCCAGCTGCTGCAGATCCGCCGCTTCAACCGCGCCGTGACGCAACGCGTCGGCGCGCTCGAGGTCGACTACCTGCGCCGGGGCCGGCCGCTGGCGGAGGCGCGGCTTCTGTTCGAGATCGGGGCCGACGGCGTCGATCTCCGCACGCTTCGCGGCAAGCTCGGACTCGATTCGGGCTATCTGAGCCGCCTGCTCCAATCCCTGACGACACAAGGATTGATCACGGTGACGAAAGGCGATTGGGGACGGTCGACGCCGCCGTGTGAGCCTGACACGCAAGGGGAGCGCGGAGCGCGCGGCCTATGACCGGCTCTCGGACAATCTCGCGGCTTCCATGCTGGCGCCCCTCGACGCCGCCGAGCGCAACCGTTTGCTCAACGCCATGGGCGAAGTCGAGCGACTGATCCGCGCGGCCTCGATCGAGGTCGGGGCCGAATCGCCTGACAGCGCCGATGCGCGCCGGTGTCTCGATGCGTACTTCCAGGAGCTTGAGGCGCGTTTTGAGAGCGGCTTCGACGCCTCCGCGGACCATTCCGCTCCTGCCGGAGCGATGACGCCTCCGTCAGGTCTTTTCGTTATCGCCCGGCTCGACGGGGAAGCGGTTGGGTGCGGCGGGTTCAAGCGCGTCGGCAAAACGACCGGGGAAATCAAGCGGGTGTGGACAGCTCCGTCCGCCCGGGGATTGGGGATCGCGCGCCGGGTGGTGCGAACGCTGGAGGCCGCCGCGCGCGAAGCGGGGCTCAAGACCCTGCGGCTCGACACCAACCGGGCGCTGACGGAAGCCCACGCGCTCTACCGGAAGGAAGGCTATCGGGAGATCGCCCGCTTCGACGACAACCCTTATGCCGATCACTGGTTCGAGAAGCGGCTTTGAAGCGCGCTCGAGCCGACGCCACCGGCTCCTTTAGTCTAATCGCGCCACCATGGCTTGTTGATTTCCGCCCAGCGGTCGGCCGCGGTAATGCCGATGTCGTGCAATTCGCCGTTCGACATGCGCGCGAGTTGGTCGCGTTGCCGCGCCCGCCGAAGCCATAGCTGCAATGCGCTTCGCCATCCGGCGAAGGACGGCGACGAGTGTCCAATATACGGCGATGCGATTCGAAGCATGTCGGCCTCCCGGGCGACGGCGCCCCATAAGACGAACCCCAGCGGCTGAGATTTCCGGATGCCGGCGAGCCGCGGAGCTCGGCTTTTTCAGCCCCCGAGATAGGAAAGGCGGCGTCGGGCGTCAAACGATGTTTCCTCATTGTTCGCATGCGTCACGGGAATGCATTGGTCATCGGACGCCTCGACCGTCATCACGACGCGTCCCGCCAGACAAGAGAACAGCTTGACAGGTGGCGCTCTCCAAGCGAGGAGTGAGGCGAGCTCGCATGAGAAATCGACATGCGAAAAGGTCCCGTTCGGCTGCCTTCGCTGGATCTTGTCCGCGGCTTTGTCGCCGTTGGCCGGCGGATGAGCATGACGCTCGCCGCCAAGGACCTCTTTCTCACCCAATCGGCGGTCAGCCGGCAGATCATCGCGCTCGAGGACGCGCTTGGCGTGCGTCTCCTCAATCGCGGCTATCGGTCGATCCGCTTCACCGCGGAAGGCGAACGGTTCTTCCGCGTCGCCGACAGCGCGCTGCGACAGCTTCAGGATGGCGTCGAGGCGCTCGCCGCCGGGAATGAGCGCCAGCCGGTGACGATCACCGCAACCATCGGCCTCACCAGTTTATGGATCCTGCCGCGCCTTGGCGGCTTCCAGCAGCGCCATCCCGAGATCGACGTCCGGGTGGCGGCCAACAACAGCGTGGTCGATCTGAGAAGGCGGAATGCGGATGTCGCAATTCGCTATTGCGCGGCTGCGAACGCGCCGCCGGGATCGCAGCGCCTGTTCGGCGAAGCGGTCGCGCCCGTCGCCCATCCCTCGCTCCGGGTGAGCCGGCTCGACGCGGAGTCGATCGCAAACCACGTCCTCATCGAATACGACGACTCAAACCGGCCCTGGCTGCAATGGGGCGACCGGCTCCATTCCATGGGGCTCAGCGCCGTCAGGCCCAAAGGCGTTTTGCGCTTCAATCAGTACGATCACGCGATCCGGGCCGCGTTGGAAGGCCAGGGAATCGCGCTCGGCGGCATCGCCCTTGTCGAGCCGCTGCTCTCGCAAGGCCGGCTCGCCACGGTCGACGGCGCGGCGGTGGACCAGCCGGAGGGCCACGCCTACTGGCTTGTCCAGGCGGATCAAACGCCGCGCGACGAGGTGAGGGTGGTCGTCGACTGGATCCTGACGGAAGCCAAGGCCACAGAATCGCGGCTTAAGGATGAGGTCAAGGGGCTCATTTCAGCGATCGGTTCGAGCCCTTAGCGTTTCGGCCGGACCCCGACCTCATTGGCGCGCGCAACTTCGTGCGTGCGCCTGCCCTCCCTCACCTCGCCTCGCCCTGGGCGGCCCGTTCGTAGTTGCGGGCGGCGGCGGTGACGGCGAGCGCGGCGGCGGCGAGCGGTCCGGCGGGAGCCTCGGCGGGCGCACCGGACGGACCGACCAAGAGCGCCTTGAGCCAGTCGCGGATGGCGGGATCGGGGCCGCGGCCGCCGGTCTGGACAGCAAGGCGGGCCGCCGAGAGCTGAGCCACCAGGCTGAAGGCCGCGATGAGCAGGTCCGCCATCTCGTCGAGGCCCCTGCGCGCCCTCATCGGCTCGATGCTCATCCGCCCCGCCGAATCGGAAAGCGCCGCCATCGCCTCGATCACGTTCTTGCGCGCCAGCCGATAGTCGTGATCGCTGACCTGGCTCTCCAGCGCCGCAGCGGTGAAGGCGGCAAGCTGCGCCTGAAGGCGGCGCGCCAGCCCCGGCGCCTCGAGGAATTCCCAGCGCGGCCAGAAATAGTTGAAAAGATGCGCAATCGCCGCCCCGACCAGCGTGTCGGCGAGCCGCTCCAGAATGGGCGCCGAGACCCAGGGCTCGACCAGATGCAGCGACACAAGGGCCATCACCGAGGCGCCGGTGGCGGAGATGCGGTAGTTGAGCCGCGCGAAGCTGTGGATCACGGCGACCGCGACGCCCTGCACCGCAACCAGCGCGGCGGCAGGCAGATAGGCGACCGAGCCAGCCGCCAGCACGCAGCCGACGAGGGTGCCGATGATGCGGTCGTCGCGCCGCTGCCGGGTGAGGCCGTATCCGGCGCGCATCACCACCGCAATCGTGAGCACGACCCAGTTGCCATGCCGCTTGTCGCCGAGCGATTGGGCGACCAGCGCGCCGGCCATCATGGCCAGCGCCAGGCGCACGGCGAACCGCATGACCGGGGAGTCCCGGCTCAAATGCGGGGCGAGCGCGCTCAACGCGTAGGTTCGCTGGGGGATGAAGGCGGCGAGGTCGACGTCGCCGATGGCGGCCCGCGCCGTCGCGTCGTTCGACAGCGACTGCTCGAGGCGCCGGACTTGGCCGAGCGAGAGAACGAGTCGCCAGGTCGCCGTGGCGAGCGCCGCGCGCGATTTCGTATCCATCGCCTCGGCTTGGGCCCGCGCCGCCTCGGCTTTGAGCGCGTCAATGGCGAGCTGATGGTCGGGCGGCAGAGTGGGATGGCCGGTGGTCAGGAGCTCCAGGCTCAGATGCTCAAGATCAAGCGAGCCGACCCTGAGGGCGTCGCCGATGCGCGCCAGCACGGTCGCCGCCGCGGGCGTCTGACGGATCAGCTCGACGTCGCTCTGAGCGGCGACCAGAGCGTCGAGGGCGTCGAGCAGGATACCGATCGAGGCGGCCAGCCGCAGGCGCTCTCCCGACGTCCCGGACCGTTCGAGCAAAAGCGCCCGCGCCGATTGCAATTGCTCCGAAAGGGCGGATTGCTGGCGGATGGTTACGCCATAAGCCGCGGTCAGCTCGCGGTCGGGATCGAACACGGCGGCGACCGCACGCATGTAGATCGAGAATTCGCGGATCGTTTCGCTCGCCACCATCCGCCGGGCGCTGGCGTCGGTGAAGACGGTCGCGAGGAGAGCAATGACGATATAGGCGACGCCGCCCGCGGCGAACATGAGCTCGATCCGAACCGCGGCCGGAAAGGTCTCGCGCGGGAATCCCAGAATGAAGACCATCGGGATGACCGCCTGCATGCCGACCGCGACCGCCCATCGGCCGAGGCCGGTGACGAGGCCGCCGACGAAGCTGATCGCGCCGATCATGAGGAGCGCGGCGACCGGCCACGGCAGCGCGAGCTGGATCGCAACGGTCGAGAGGAGCGCCAGCGTGAAGCCGAAGCCCATCGTCCGCGCCTTTTCCCGCCAGGGCGCGGGAAGGTCGGATATGCTGGCCGATATTGCGCCCAAGGTCGCCGGCTGGCCGGCGGCGAAGCCGAACACCGCGGAGGCCATGAGCGCGACCGCGATCACGCCCAGGCCGACGCTCAAGCCGTTGATGATATGCTGGCCGACGAAGAGGCGAACAAGATTTGGAGGGCGCGGCCAGCGAAACATGAGCCCCGGAAGTCTAGGCGGCCGGCGCGGTCTCCTTCAATGACTGGACCGCGCGCGCCGCGACGGCGTTGAGGCCGGAATGGCCCTGATCGGCGAAGGCGATGATCTCGCGAATCATCTTGGGCGTCCAGTATAGTCTGAGATGCGAGGCTGCGCCCTCGGTCGCTTCCCGCTCGGGCATGGCGGCGTAGAATTCGCCGATCTGATTGGCCATGCGCACCAGTTTGTCGATCGTGCCGGTCGTCAAGCCGCCAATCCTCCGCTCGCTTCGTCCTCGCCGCCATCGAAGCACAAAGCCTGGTCGCGGCGCGCGACAGCGATCAGGCGAACGCCGAACCGCTGAGCGCGCTCGAGCGCGAGCGAGGTCGGCGCCGAAACCGCCACCAGCGTTCCCGCGCCGAAGATTGCGGCCTTGGCCACCATTTCGAACGAGCAGCGGCTGGTGATGACAAAGAACCCGCCATCCGGCGCAACGCCTGCTCGCGCGAGCGCGCCGATCGCCTTGTCGAGCGCATTGTGCCGCCCGACGTCCTCGCGGACCAGGACGATTGTCCCGTCCCGTCCGCACCATGCCGCGGCGTGGACGGCGCGGGTCAGCTGATTGAGGGGCTGTCGTGTCTCCAAACCCTCGAGGGCCGCGCGAATCGCGGCGGGAGCGATCGGCGCCTGCGGATGGAGCGCGCGGGGGGCGGGCATCTGAGAAAAATCCTCGATGCCGCAAAGCCCGCAGCCGGTGCGTCCGCTCATCGCCCGGCCGCGCGCCAGATGCGCCTGCAGCCGTTCACTCGAAACCGCGATCTTGACTTTCCAGCCGTCCTCGGCCCGCTCGACCTCGACGCCCCGAATGTCCTTGACCGTCTCGGCGATCTGCTCAGTCAGCGCAAACCCGCAGGCGAAATCCTCGAGATCCAGCGGCGTCGCCATCATGACCGCGAAGGGCGCGGCGCCGATGACAATCTGAACCGGCGCCTCGACGGCGATCGCCCGGGTGAAGTCCGGCCCACGCGCGCCGGAATCGTACGAAAAGTCTCGGACCGGGACTTCGATTGAGCCTAAGCCCTCACTCGGCCGCATCGGCCAGCGCCTTCCCGATCCGGCGCAACGAAACACCCTCCTCGCGATCGCGCATTTGCCAGTCGGAGAAGTGATTGGTTCGTCGCACCTGCACCGCCGTCACCTTGTATTCCGGGCAATTGGTCGCCCAATCGGAATAGTCGGTGGTGACCACGTTAGCGCCGGTGTCGGCATGATGGAAGGTCGTATAGACGACTCCCGGCTGCACCCGCTCGGTGACCCTGGCGTGCAGCGAAATCTCACCGGTGCGGCTCGCGAGCGCGACGAGATCGCCATCGCGCACGCCACGCTCGTCGGCGTCGAAAGGATGAATCTCGAGCACGTCCTCGTCATGCCAAAGCTCGTTGGCGGTCCGCCTCGTCTGCGCGCCGACGTTATATTGCGACAGGATCCGGCCGGTCGTCAGCAGAAGCGGGAAGCGCGGTCCAACCCGCTCTTCCGTGGCGACGAATTCGGTCAGCATGAACTGGCCCTTGCCGCGCACGAAGCGATCGACATGCATGACCGGCGTGCCCGTCGGCGCCGCGTCGTTGCAGGGCCACTGGATCGAGCCGAGTTCGTCGAGGCGGGCATAGGACACGCCTTTGAACGTCGGCGTCGTGGCGGCGATCTCGTCCATGATCTCGCTCGGATGCCTGTAATGCATGGGCGCGCCGATCGCGTTGGCGAGCGCCATCGTCGCCTCCCAGTCGGCGAGGCCGGCGAGCGGCGGAATCGCCTGCCGCACGCGGCTGATGCGGCGCTCGGCGTTGGTGAAGGTGCCGTCCTTTTCCAAAAACGACGCGCCGGGCAGGAACACGTGGGCGTAGCGCGCCGTCTCGTTGAGGAAGAGATCCTGGACGACGACGCATTCCATCGCGCGCAGGCCAGCGGTGATGTGCTTGGTGTCCGGGTCGGACTGCGCGATGTCCTCGCCCTGGACATAAAGCCACTTGAAGGAGCCGTCGACCGCCTCGTCGATCATGTTGGGAATGCGCAGGCCCGGCTCCTTGCTGAGCGGAACGCCCCACATGCGCTCGAAAACTTCGCGCACGGCGTCGGTCGACACGTGACGGTAGCCGGAAAACTCGTGCGGGAACGAGCCCATGTCGCATGAGCCCTGCACGTTGTTCTGGCCGCGCAGCGGGTTCACGCCAACGCCCTCGCGGCCGATGTTTCCGGTCGCCATGGCGAGATTGGCGATCGCCATCACCGCCGTCGAGCCCTGGCTGTGCTCGGTCACGCCAAGCCCGTAATAGATCGCTGCATTGCCGCCGGTCGCATAAAGACGCGCCGCCGCGCGCAGCTCCCGCGGATCAATGCCGTTGGCCGCCGCGGTCGCCTCTGGCGAATGACGCGGGTCGGCGACGAACCGCGCCCAGGACTCGAAATTCGCCGGATCGCAGCGGTCGCGCACGAACGCTTCGTTGACGAGGCCCTCGGTCACGACGACATGGGCGATTGCATTCAAAACCGCGACATTGGTTCCAGGCCTCAGCGCCAGATGGTGATCGGCCTTGATATGCGTGCTTTTGACGAGGTCGATGCGGCGCGGATCGATCACGATCAGGCGGGCGCCGGCGCGCAGGCGCTTCTTCAAGCGAGAGGCGAAGACCGGATGGGCGTCGGTCGGATTGGCGCCGATCACCACCACGACGTCGGCTTTATCGACCGACTTGAAGTCCTGTGTGCCGGCGGACGTGCCATAGGTCTTGGAGAGCCCGAAACCGGTTGGCGAGTGGCAGACGCGCGCGCAGGTGTCGATATTGTTGTTGTGGAACCCCGCGCGCACCATTTTCTGGACCAGGAACACTTCCTCGTTGGTGCAGCGCGAGGAACTGATCGCCCCAACCGAGTCGCGCCCGTATTTCCCCTGGATGCGCCTGAATTCGTTCGCCGCATAGGCGATGGCCTCGTCCCAGGAGACCTCGCGCCACGGGTCTTCGATGCGCTCGCGGATCATCGGCTTGAGAATACGGTCCTTATGCGTGGCGTAGCCATAGGCGAACCGGCCCTTGACGCAGGAATGGCCGTCGTTCGCCTTGCCAGCTTTGTGGGGAACCATGCGGACGACCTCGTCCCCTTTGAGCTCCGCCTTGAATGAACAGCCCACGCCGCAATAGGCGCAGGTCGTCACCACCGTGCGTTCTGGCGTGCCCTTCTCGATGACCGGCTTTTCGTTGAGCGTCGCCGTCGGGCACGCCTGCACGCAAGCGCCGCAGGACACGCATTCGGACGAGAGGAAATCAGCGGCGCCCGTTCCCACTTTCGAGTCAAATCCGCGGCCGAGGATGGTCAGCGCGAACGTCCCCTGAACTTCCTCGCAGGCGCGCACGCAGCGCGAGCAGACGATGCACTTCGAGGATTCAAAGGTAAAATAGGGATTGGATGCGTCGGTCGGCGCCTCGAGATGGTTCGCGCCCTTGTATCCGTAGCGGACGTCGCGCAGACCCACATTAGCCGCCTGGTCCTGCAGCTCGCAGTCATTGTTGGCGCTGCAAGTCAAACAGTCCAAAGGATGGTCGGAAATGTAGAGCTCCATGACGCCCCGCCGCAACCGCTCGAGCCGCGGCGTCCGCGTGCGGACGATCATCCCCGCTTCCGCCGGCGTCGTGCACGAAGCCGGCGTGCCCTTCCGGCCTTCGATTTCGACCAGGCACAGGCGGCACGAGCCGAAGGCCTCGACACTGTCCGTCGCGCAGAGTTTGGGGATCGGATTGTCGATCAGAGCTGCAGCCGCCATCACCGACGTCCCAGGAGGAACACTGACCTTGCGCCCGTCGATCGTCAGCGTGACGGTCGCCTCGCCAGTGCGGATCGGCGTGCCGGTGTCGAGTTCCTGCAACAGCGCCATGGGCTGATCTCCTATTCCGCCGCGGCGCGCGCCGGCGCTTTGGCGAAATCCTCGCTGAAATGATTGAGCGCGCTTAAGACCGGCATGGGCGCGAGCCCGCCGAGCGCGCAGAGCGACCCGTCCGTCATCACCTCGCAAAGATCGCGCAAGAGCTGGAGGTTCTTCTCGCGCTCCAGTCCGGCGATGATCTTGTCGACCGTCTCCGCGCCGCGGACCGAGCCGATCCGGCAGGGCGTGCATTTGCCGCAGCTTTCCTTGGCGCAAAACTCGAAAGCGAAGCGAGCCTGACGCGCCATGTCGACGCTGTCATCGAACGCGACGATCCCGCCATGTCCCAGCATGCCGTTGACTGCAGCCAGCGACTCATAGTCGAGCGGGGTATCGAGGAGCGAAGCGGGGAGATAGGCGCCCAGCGGGCCGCCGACCTGAACCGCGCGGATCGGCCGGCCGGTGCGCGAGCCGCCGCCGAACCCTTCGATGAGTTCGCGCAAAGTCGCGCCGAAGGCGAGCTCGACGAGGCCGCCATAGCGGATATTGCCGGCGAGCTGAAACGGCTGTGAGCCGCGCGACCGGCCCACCCCATAATCAGAGTAAGCCTTGCCGCCATGCTCGAGGATCCATGGGGTGGAGGCGAAGCTCAGCACGTTGTTGACGACCGTCGGCTGGCCAAACAGGCCTTTGATCGCAGGCAAGGGCGGTTTGGCGCGGATCTGCCCGCGCTTGCCTTCCAGACTTTCGAGAAGCGAGGTCTCTTCGCCGCAGATATAGGCGCCGGCGCCGAGTCTGGCCTCGAGGTCGAACGCCTTGCCGGAGCCGAGCACGCTTGAGCCGAGCACGCCGCCCGCCCGCGCCCGCTGGATCGCCCGCTCGAACGCGGCGAACGCGTGCGGATATTCGGAGCGGATATAGACGTAGCCTATCGTTGCGCCCACCGCGAGCGCTGCGATGGCCATGCCCTCGATCAGAAGGAAGGGGTCGCCCTCCATCAACATACGGTCGGCGAAAGTGCCGCTGTCGCCCTCGTCGGCGTTGCAGACGACGTATTTCTGATCGGCCTCGATTCCGGCGGTCGTGCGCCATTTGATGCCCGTAGGGAACCCTGCCCCGCCACGTCCCCGCAGGCCGGAGGCCAAAACCTCCTCGATCGTCGCGTTCGGCCCGAGCGCCAGCGCGCGTTCGAGGCCGCGAAGCCCGCCATGGCGGCGATAATCGTCGAGCGACAGCGGGTCTGTCACGCCGCAGCGCGCAAAGATGAGGCGCTGCTGCTTTGCGAGATAGGGGATGTCATCGACACGGCCGAGCGCCCTGGGATGCGCGCCGCCGCCCAGGAAATCCGCCTCGAACAGCTGAGCCGGTCGCCCGGAGCGACGGGACCATAGCCGACACGGCCCGCGGCGGTCTCGACCTCGACCAGCGGCTCGAGCCAGAAAAGGCCGCGCGATCCGGTGCGCACAAGCTCGATGTCGAGGCCGCGGCGGCGCGCTTCGTTCGCAATTCCGCGGGCGACGATGTCGGCGCCGACCGATACGGCCGAAGAATTGTTAGGGATGAAGACACGCGCGCTCATTGCGTCTTCCCTTGCGCGTCGGCGACGATCGCGTCGATGCGATCTCGGTCGAGACGGCCGATCGGCTCTCCATCGAGCAGCGCGGACGGAGACAACGCGCAATTGCCCAGACAATAGACCGTTTCGACGTGAATCGCAGAGTTCGTGTTGTCCTCATCGTCGACCGCGATTCCATGACGGCCTGCAAGATGGGAAACCAGCTCTTCGCAGCCCATCGCCTGACAGGACTCGGCGCGGCAAAGTTTCAGCACCCGGCCGTCGATCGGCGAGCGGTGGAAATCGTGATAGAAGCTGATCACGCCGAGGGTTTCGGCTCGCGAAACGTTGAGCGCGTCAGCGATGAGCGGGATGACGCGCTCGTCGATGTAACCGAACTGCGCTTGCAAATCGTGCAGGATCGGCAGCATCGACCCCCGCGCCTCCCGCTTACGATCGATGAGCGTTCGCGCCAAATCCACATCAAAGGCCGTTCGGCCGGACAAAACATCCTCCCAAGTCGCATTAAGAATGCGCTCTGGGAGACGCAGATTCAAATTGAACGTTTGGAAGGTCCGATAGGTGAATCCTATCGGACTGCATTCCCTTCCGCCTCGCCGAGCGGGTTTGGCGGCAGGATGAGCGCCGCGATATCGTCGGGCAGTTGCATCGCGAACAGATTGCGGGCGAGCGGCGAGGGCGGCTCGCGGTCGCTCATCACGAGGCCAATCGTGCGCTGGGCGACCGGCTCGACGAGCTCAATCGCGCGCGTGCCCGCCGGCAAGCCGAAGAAGCGCAACAACTGCCGCGGCACGATTGCCGACCACTGGCCCGCGCTTACATGCGAGACGAGGTTGTAGATCGAATTGGTCTCCACCGCAGGAACCGGCTTCGCCCCGACCGAGCGAAAGACGCCGTCGATGATCCGCCGGTTCTGCATGTCGGGGGTGAGCAGGCACAAAGGCGCACTCGCCGCCTCACGCCACGTGACCTGCGATTTGCCAGCGAACGCGCCGGTCATTGGCGTGAGAAACAGATATTCCTCGATGCAAATGGGTTTCGCTTTGACGTGCCCGAGCGGTTCGGCGTCGAGATAGGTAAGGCCCGCGTCGAGTTCGAAATCTTCGATCCCGCGATCGATCTCCTGGCTGTTCAGGGACATTACGGCGACCGTCACGCCCGGAAAGAGCTTGAAGAACGGACCGGTGAGCTGGGAGACGATCGGCAGCGCGGTCGGGATGGCGCCGATCCGGAGACGACCGGTCAGGCCTTTGTCGATCTCTTCCAGTCCGCGGCGAAGATTCTCGACCTCGGCAAGAATCCGATGGACATGCTCCAGGGCGACCTGCCCCTGCGGGGTCAGACCGACATACCGATGGCCGCGCTCGACGATCGGCGCGCCGAGGTCCTCTTCCAGGAGCCGAATGGCGGCTGAGAGGGTCGGCTGCGACACATGGCAGGCGTCCGCAGCGCGGCCAAAATGCTTTTCGCGAGCGAGCGCGGCGAGATATTCGAGTTGACGCAGGACCATAGGCCCAATCCAGGCGTTTGTCGTGGCGGTAGCGCCAAGGCGACGTCAATAGCAGGTTTCTATCGGCTTGGACCATCCGGGTCTGGAGATCGCCCAATTTGGCGGCTATGCAGGCTGCCGACCGAGGCCGAATGGAGGTCCGATGCCGGAAGCTCAACCCAACAAGGAACCACGATCGGCGGCCTTCGCACTCCGCGCCGCCGCGACGGCGTTCGTTGTTGTCGCGCTCGGATTCGCCGCGTTCATACTCATAAGTCCGTCGGGGAGGCCGCGCCCTTCTCTGATCGGCGGGCCTTTCGCTTTAGAGAACGGGGACGGCAAGACGGTCAGCGATCAGACGCTGCGCGGACGGCCGTTCCTCGTCTATTTCGGATACACCCACTGCCCTGATGTTTGTCCAACCGAGCTCGCGCATATTTCCGACATTCTGAACAAGATGGGGAACAAGGCTATTCCGGCTCTCTTCATCACCGTCGACCCGGAGCGCGACACGCCGAAGATCATGCAGGACTACGTCAGCAGCTTCAATCCCGCCATCGTCGGACTATCCGGCAGCCCGCAATCCGTCGCAGCCACGGAGAAGACTTTTCGGGTGTTCGCCCGCAAGGGGGAGAAGCAGCCGGACGGCGACTATTCCATGGACCACAGCTCGGTCGTCTATCTCATGGATAAGAACGGCGCCTTCGTCGAGGCGTTCAACGTCGAGCGCCCGCCTGAGGAAGCCGCCAAGGACCTCGAAGCGCGCCTGTGAAACGCGCGCTTCGCCACCCAGCCGGCGAAGTATAGCCCCTCCAGCGACCTTGCCAACGAAGTTGAGGCGACCCGGATATGAATGACCAGCCTCCGCACCCAGACGCCCGCCCGCAGGCGGGCAAGCCGGCGGCGCGCGACCTGCCGCCGGCGGCCCAAAGGGCGCTTGACGAAGCGGAGGCGCGGCGGGCCGAGGCGAAGCCTGCCCCGCCTCGCGAGCTCAACGGCCGCGGCGGCCTCGATCCGGCGCGTTATGGCGACTGGGAAGTCAAGGGGCTCGCCAGCGATTTCTAGCCCAAGATAGCTTTGCATTGAGGCGCGCTCGCCGCCCTCAAGGCGTCTTTCCACCCCGAAACGGGCGCGCGCCCGGAATTATTCCGCCGGAAATGCGCCGACACGGGCTCGGTCTCATAGCGCTCCGTGCGCGGCGCAATTGCGCCGCCGCCACAGCATAGCATTGATCTGCTCGCAGGCCTTTCTCGGCCGCCCGACGTTCTTTGCGGCTCCACTCAAGTTGCGCGCTCGCTTGGAAGCTCCACTTTTGATATAAACATTGTTGTACCTCCATTCCTTGGCTTCACATGACCGGAATTGCAATTTGGGTTATCGTCATTCTACTGGGAGCCATCGTCTATATCGTCTGGCATGGTCTCCAGATCACTCGCGATCAACACCAGAGCACTATGGCCGCGCTGGCGAGCCTCGGCGACACCCACAAGCTCGGCTACGAGGCGCTGACGCTCGCGATGCAGCGCCTCGAGCAGCGGGTCAAGCAACTGGAGGAGCGGCGCTAAATCCCGCCGCACCTAGGTGATAGAGCCTGCCGCATTGGAATCGACGCGGCTCGGCGATCGACGCGCTTGGTCAATTGACTTGCTTGGGCTTTAGCGCGCTCGCGCCTCAAGGCCTCCTTTCGCACGGCGGCTCCCGGCGCTGGCCGTGCGAGCCGCATGGGCCTCATTGACCGCGCGCTTCGACATCCAGGACGCGAGCTCTCCGCAAACGAAGGGGCATAAACGCCCGAACGGGATCAAAAAGCCGTGATGAATTTCAGGTCCCGGCGCCCGATCAGCACGGCGCCTTGGACGCAAGCGCCGGAGCGGATTTTTCAATGCGAAACACGATATCGATCTCGCTGCGCTCGATCGCCTCCAGCCGGTCGCCCGTCATCCCGACCAGATGCGGAATGTCGATCGCCGCCATGGGATCGGTGCAGCGCACCTCCAGCCGATCGCCCGGCGCCAGGGATTTGAGCGCCCTGCGTGTCTTCAGCGCCGGCAGGGGACACTTCAGTCCCGACAGATCCAACTTGGCGATGGTCATGGCGCGAGGCGCGCGAACGACTTCGCGATCAACGCCTCTGCCGTCTCGGGCCCGGAGGTCCGGTCCGCAGCCGACCCAGCATGCGCCATATTATACCGTAAGATCAAAACTTTAGATCGTGGCGGAGAGGGAGGGATTCGAACCCCCGGTACACTTGCGCGTACTCCGCATTTCGAGTGCGGTGCGATCGACCACTCTGCCACCTCTCCGAGGTCTGACGGGCTCAAGCGCTCGCCGCAGGGTCGGCGCCGCTTAACATGGGCGCTCATCGCGGGCAAGACGGCGTTACGGCCTGCGAGAAGCGGCAGGCCGGGGGAGCCCTAACCACCGGCCTCGACTCCCTCCCAGGCGATACGCGCCACGAACGGCACGGATTCGCCCGCCTGCCGGGCGAGTTCGGGATTCGACGCGTTGCCGTCGAGCGCACGCTTGTAGACGCCCTGGTGGATCGCGATGCTGCGAAAGAAGCTGAACGCGATGAGGAAGGTCCAATCGGGGATGGACTCGAGCCCCACGCGCCCGCAATAGGCGGCCACATATTCCGCTTCGGTCGGGATGCCGTTGGCCGCGCGGTCGACGCCCCCCAACCCGCGATACCGCTCGTTCGGAAGCCGCCATTGCATGCACTGGTAGGCGAGGTCGGCGAAGGGGTGGCCGAGCGTCGACAATTCCCAGTCGAGGACCGCAAGCAGGCGCGGCGATTTCGCGTCGAAGATCATGTTGTCGATGCGCCAGTCGCCATGCGCCAGCGCGACGCGGCCGTCGTCGGGCGGGATCTTGTCCGCAAGCCAGGCGATCAGGCGCTCCATGTCCTCGATCCGCGCCGTCTCGCTCGCCCGGTACTGGTCGCTCCAGCGCTGATACTGGCGGGCGAAATAGCCGCCAGGCCTGCCGAAATCAGACAGGCCCGCCGAGACCACGTCGATCGAGTGCAGGCGGGCGAGGCCCTCGTTCATGGAATCATAGATCGGCGCCCGCTCTTGGCGCTCAAGCTCCGGCAGCGCCGGGTTCCAAAGCACGCGGCCGTCGACGAAGGCCATGAGATAGAACGCCGTGCCGATCACGCTTTCGTCTTCGCACAGCGCCAGCGCGCGCGGCGCCGGATAGCCCACCCCTTCGAGCGCCTTCAGCACCCGGAACTCGCGCTCGATCATGTGGGCCATTTTGAGGAGCTTGCCCGGCGGCTTGCGGCGCAGCACGTAGCGGCCGCTCGCAGCGTCGATCCGATAGGTCGGGTTCGACTGTCCGGTGGGGAATTTCTTCACCACGCTCGGGCCGCGCCAGCCCTCGACATGGGCGCTGGCCCAGGCGTCGAGCGCGCTCGTATCCTCGGGGAAAGCGCCGGTCACCGCCCGCCCGCTTCGTTGGTGTAGCGCTTCATCTCGGCCTTGGCGATCACCCGCCGGTGCACGGCGTCGGGCCCGTCGGCGAGGCGCAGGGTGCGCACGTGAGTCCACATGCGGGCGAGCGGGAAATCCTGGCTGACGCCCGCGCCGCCATGCATCTGCACCGCCTGGTCGATCACGTCGAGCGCGATGCGAGGCGCGATCACCTTGATCTGCGAGATGAGCGGCGCTGCGGCGCGCACGCCTTGCGTGTCCATGGCCCAGGCCGCCTTCAGGCACAAGAGACGCGCCATCTCGATGCTCATTCGCGCTTCGGCGATGATGTCCGGATTGGCCCCGAGCCGCGCCAGCTTCTGGCCGAACGCGGTGCGGGCCGCGGCGCGCCGGCACATCGCCTCGAGCGCCCGCTCGGCCTGGCCGATCGCGCGCATGCAATGGTGGATGCGTCCCGGACCGAGCCGCCCCTGCGCGATCTCGAAGCCGCGTCCGCGGCCAAGGATCATCGCGTCCTTATTCGCGACTCTCACGTCGCGAAAACGGATGTGCATGTGTCCGTGCGGGGCGTCGTCGTCGCCATAGACTTTCATCGCTCTCAAAATCTCGATGCCCTTGGCCGCGGCCGGGACGAACAGCATCGAATGGCGTGAATGCGGCGCGGCGTCGGGGTCGGTGAGCGTCATGGTGATATAGAGCGAGCAGCGCGGATCGCCGGCGCCGGACGACCACCATTTCTCGCCGTTGAGCACCCATTCGTCGCCCTCGAGGCGCGCGTCCATGGCGATATTGGTCGCATCCGACGAGGCGACGCCCGGCTCGGTCATGAGATAGGCCGAGCGCGCGCGCCCCTCGAGCAGATCGGGCAGCCAGCGCGCCTTCTGCTCGTTCGAGCCGAAGCGCTCGAGCACTTCCATGTTGCCGGTGTCGGGGGCGGAGCAATTGAAGACCTCGGAGGCGAGCGGCGACCAGCCCATTTCCTCGGCGAGATAGGCGTATTCGACGGTGGTGAGGCCGTAGCCCCTGTCGGAGGCGGTCAGCCAGAAGTTCCACAGGCCCTTGGCCCGCGCCTTGGCCTTGAGCGATTCCAGGATTTCGACCATCCGCCTGGTCGGCTTGAACCGGTCTCCATCACGACCGACCTCGGCATGGTACTCTTCTTCGAGCGGCATGATCTCGTCGCGCACCATCGCCCGGACGGCGGCGATGAGCGGACGGACTTTGTCGGTTTGGCCGAGATCCACGGGGGCTCCTCCACGAACTTTTTCAGGCCGCGATATGACGCGCAAACCGCGCGCGCGGCAAGCGGGACGAGCCTCCCGTGAGCTCCCCGGCCGGCGCGCCGCAAGCGGGCGGGTTCGCCGCCGGGGATGGGCCCCGAACCGGACGGCGCCCACGGACTTGTGTCCCTGCCAGGCGCCGTTTCGGGCCCGGATTGAGCGATATCAGCGCGTTGCGGCGCCATTTCCGAGTCGGGTCCGCGCCGCGCCAGCGGGCAGGGCCGGCTTGCGGCCGGGGCTTGACTTCAATACGTACGTACGTATTGTACCGTTCGTGCCCAAGCCCTCCAACCGTGAGCGGATCCTCGAAGCCGGTCTCAAGGTCATGATCCGCAAAGGCTACGCCGGCGCCGGCGTGCGCGACGTCGTCGCCGAGGCGCAGGCCCCGCAGGGCTCGTTCACCAACCACTTCCGCTCGAAGGAGGAATTCGCGCGCGAGGTGCTCGACCTCTATTTCGACGGGACCAAACGGGCGGTCGCCGAGGCGCTGGAAGACCGCAACCTGCGTCCGCGCGAGCGCCTTGAGCGCTATCTCGACCTCATCACTGACCGGCTCGCTGAAGATCAGTTCCGCCGCGGCTGCCTGATCGGCGATTTCAGTCTCGAAGCCGCGCCGCAAAGCGAAAGGCTGCGGGCGCGGCTCGCCGAGATCTTCGCCGAGTGGCGCGCCCCGTTCGCCGCCTGCATCGCCGAAGGTCAGGGCGCGGGCGAGATCGCCCTGACCTTCGCCCCGGAGGACCTCGCCGAATTCCTGCTCGCCTCGTGGGAGGGCGCGATCCTGCGGATGAAAGTCGAGCGCGCCGCCGAACCGCTCGAGCGCTTCAAGCGCATCGCCTTCGCCACAATGTTCAAGGAGCCTTCCCCATGAACCCGGATATCACCCTGCCGAAGCTTTCCGTGCTCGACTTCGGAGATGGCCTACCGGGAGGCCGGCTCGCGCGACGCGCCGGTCGCCCTCTTCCTGCACGGCAATCCGACTTCGTCCTACATCTGGCGCAACATCATGCCCCTTGTCGCGCCGGTCGCCCATTGCATCGCGCCGGACCTGATCGGCTTCGGCCAGTCCGGCAAGCCGGACATCGCCTATCGCTTCGAGGATCATGTCCGCTATCTCGACGCGTTCATCGCCAAGGCGGGGATCGGCGCGGCCTACCTCGTCGTCCAGGACTGGGGAACGGGGCTTGCCTTTCACCTCGCCGAGCGGCGCCCGGAATTCGTGCGCGGCCTTGCGTTCATGGAGTTCGTGCGCCCGTTCGCGACCTGGGACGAGTTCGTGAGAGGCTCGCGGGCGAGGGAGATCTTCCGCAAGTTCCGCACCCCAGGCGAAGGCGAGCGACTGATCCTCGAAGAGAATGTCTTCGTCGAGCGCGTGCTGCCGGGCGGGATGCGGCGCAAGCTCAGCGACGAGGAAATGGCGGTCTATCGCGCGCCGTTCCCGACGCCGCAGTCGCGACAGCCGACCTGGCGCTTTCCCAACGAAATCCCGATCGCCGGAGAGCCCGCCGATGTCGCCGCGATGATGGAGACGGCCCATGCGGCGCTCGCCCTTTCGACCTATCCCAAGCTCCTGTTCGCGGCCGATCCCGGCGCGCTCGTTGCGCCCGCGCTCGCCGAAGACTTCGCCGCCAGGCTGAACGATTGTCGGCTCGTCAAGCTCGGGGACGGGATTCATTTCCTGCAGGAGGACCATCCCGAGACGATCGGGCGGGCGGTCGCCGCGTTCGTCGCCGAGGTCGAAGGCCGCGCTGGCCAGAGCGCGGCTTAACGCCGGGGGCTCGGGCAGTGGACTTTTGCGCCCCTCTCCTTGCGGGAGAGGGTTGGGATGCGGGTTCTCGCCGCTCGCGGCGGATTGACCAAAGTCTTTTTTGTTGCCACAATAATGCGTGAAGATTGAGTTTGATCCGGCGAAGAGCGCGCGGAACGCCAAAGAGCGCGGTCTGCCGTTCGAACTGACTGCGGAGCTGGATTGGAGCGCGGCGCACACGATCGAGGATCACCGCCAATCTTACGGCGAGACGCGATACCTGGCGTACGCGCCGAGGCAAGGCCGGCTTCATGTCGTCTGCTTTTGCATTCGCGGCGATGCATTTCGGATCATCAGTTTTCGCAAGGCCAACAAGCGCGAGGAAAGGTTCTATGCCGAAGAGAAGGCCGCCCCTGACTGATGAAGAGGGCGAAGTGCGCGAACTGACCCGCGAGGATTTCAGGGGCATGCGGCCCATGCGCGAGGTGATGCCCGAGTTCATCGAGGCCATGGACGAGTTTCGCCGCAAGCTCGGTCGCCCCAAGGCTCAATCGCCGAAAGTCCATATTGGATTCCGGCTGGCCTCGGACGTCGTCGCGAGCATCAAGGCGAGCGGGCGCGGCTACAACGCCCGTGTCGAGCAGGCTTTGCGCGCGGCCGGGTTTGGCGGCAAGAACGAGCGCGAAGCGTCCAAGATCGGGGCTGTGAAAAAGCGCCGCCCCGTGAAGCCGAAGGCAAAGCTCGCCGTCGGCAAACGACGGGCGTAAGCAATCGACCGCATCCTCACGCGGCGGGCTGCTTCATCAGCCACTCGTGGGCGGGATCGTTGTGAAAGCGCCAGACGCGCTTCGGCCCCGCCATGACGTTGAGATAGTAAAGGTCATAGCCGTGCGGCGCGCCGACGGGGTGATAGCCCTTCGGCACCAGCACGACGTCGCCGTCGCCGACCGCCAGCGTCTCGTCGAGCGAACGGTCGTCGGTGTAGACGCGCTGGAGAGCGAAGCCCTGGGCGGGCTTCAAGCGATGATAATAGGTCTCCTCGAGATAGGATTCGTCAGGCAGCGCGTCACGATCGTGCTTGTGCGGCGGGTAGCTGGACCAGTTGCCGCCAGGCGTGATGACTTCGACGACGAGCACGCTCTCGGCCTCGGCGTCTTCCGGCAGGACGTTGCGGACATGGCGCGCGTTCGAGCCGGTTCCGCGGGTCAGCGTGCCGACGTCGGCAGGCTTGATTACGCGCGCCTTGAACTTGCCGCTCGCCGGCGCCGAGCACAAAGCCAGCTCGCAATCAGACGCCGCCTCGATCGTCGCCGCGCGTATGCGGGGGCAGGTAGACGGACCAGGGCAGCCCGTCGAACACGCTTTTGCGCTCGCCGATCGTTCCCGAGTCGAAGCCGTTCGCGGTCACCCGCGCCTTGCCCGAGAGGATGACGACGCAGACCTCTTCGTCGGCGGTGTCGAGCTTCGACTTCGCGCCCTCTTTCAGCGTCCGCGTCTCGAAGCCGACATAGCGCCATCCGGCGCTGGCCGGGGTGATGCGGTGGCCGACGCCGCCGTCGGCGCCTCTTTGCGGATGAACGAGCAGTTTCGATTGCGCCATTGCGTTTCCTCTGATCCCTCTCGTTCCATTAGCCGGACAAGAGCCTCTTGCGGTTCACATCTCGACCGGCGGCGCCGGTGCGCTTTGATCCTACCGCAAGAAGCGAGACCCAGAAACATCACGTAGCGTGCACTTCGCGAACAACACGTTGAACCCCATAACGTTATGCGTTATAGTCAGGAATGATTCAGAGCTTTGCTGATGAGGAAACAGCTCTGATCTGGTCGGGCCGCCGAAGTCGGCAGCTCCCGTTCGAGATACAGGCGACCGCGTGGCGCAAGCTGCGTCTCCTCAATCAGGCTCGGGCGCTCAGCGACCTCCGCGTTCCGCCCGGCAATCGCCTCGAAGGGTTGAAGGGCGAGCGGGAGGGGCAATATTCGATTCGCATCAATGACCAGTGGCGAATCTGCTTTATTTGGCGGGAAGGAGGTCCGGCCGATGTCCAAATCGTCGATTACCACTAAGGCCGAGTTGCTGCCCAACCCGACGCCGGGCGACATACTACTGGAAGACTTCCTCCGCCCGCTGGGTCTCAGCCAAACCGCGCTCGCCCTCGCCGTGCGCGTCCCGCCGCGCCGGATCAACGAGATCGTGCTCGGCAAGCGCGCGGTCACGGCGGATACCGACCTGCGGCTCACCCGCTATTTCGGCCTCACGCCTGGCTTCTTCCTCGGCCTGCAGGCTGATCACGATCTGATGGCCCGCCGTCGCGAACTGGGTCCCGAACTCGAGTCGATCAAGCCGCGCGCGGCTTGAATTTCCTCCCTCCCCTCTCCCTGAGGGAGAGGCGAGACTACGTCAATCCCGCTTCCTTCAGCGCGGCGCAGATGTGCGCGACACCCTTCTTCGCATATGGCAGCGCGGGCGCTTTCTTCGGGTCCTGCTCGGCTTCGAGCACGACCCAGCCGGAATAGCCCTTCAACTCCTCGAACACGGAGACATAGTCGATCGCCCCGTCGCCCGGCACGGTGTAGACACCAAGCTCCTTGCCTTGTCCTAGGATCGAATCGAGGAAGCTCCAGTCGGCGGCGTTGGATTGGCGCATCGTCGCTTCGCGCACGTCCTTGCAATGCACGTGGCCAATGCGCGAGCGATAGGCGCGCGCCAGCGCCGCCGGATCGGCGCCGCCCCAGCGCGCGTGGCCGGTGTCGAGCAGCAAATGCACCGGCGGCTTGGTGTGCGCCATCAGCGCGTCGATGTCGCGCTCCGACTGGATGATCGTACCCATGTGGTGATGATAGCAGAGCTTGAGCCCCTCGCCGGCGAGCCGCTCGGCGAATTCGGTCATCTTCGCGCCGTAGCCGGCCCACTCGCCTTTGTGCAGGCGCGGCCGCTCGGACAAGGGCTTCGAGCGGTCGCCGTGAATGGCGTTCGACGTCTCGGCGACGATGACGATCTCGGCCCCGGCGCCCTTCGTCATGGCGATATGCGATTTCGCCGCCTTGAACTCGTCGCGCGCCGAGCGCTTGAGCAATTCGGTCGAATACCAGCCGCCGACGAAGCTCAGGCCAAACTGGCCAAGCTTGTCCTTGAGCGCCGCGCCGTCGCTCGGCAGCTTGTGGCCCTTCTCCATGCCCACAACACCTGCCTGCTTCGCCTCAGCGAGACAGGTTTCGAGCGGCGTATCGCCGCCGATTTCCTGAAGATCGTCGTTGCTCCAGCCGATCGGATTGGCGCCGATGCGAATGCTCATGGCTAGTCTCCGACCCGCTGCAGCTTCTTCGCCTCCTCGTAGCCGCGGCGCGCCTCGTCGACTTGCCTTCGCTCGGAGACTGCCGGGACAGCGACGTCCCACCAGAAGCCGCCGGCGTCGGTCGACCCCACGGGATCGGTGTCGATCACGATGACCTGCGTCGATTTCGCCGCGCGCGCCTTTTCTGAACGCCGTTTCAAGCTCCGCGATCGACTTCACCTTCACCGCTTCCGCCCCGAGCGCGCGCGCGTGGGCGACGAAGTCGATGTCCGGCAGCGTCTCATGCCGGGTGTCGCTGAGCAGATTGTTGAACGGCGCCCCTCCGGTCGCATGCTGCAGCCGATTGATGCAGCCGAAGCCACGGTTGTCATTGACGACGATGATGAGCTTTTGCCCCAGCATCACGGAAGTGGCGATCTCGGAATTCATCATGAGATACGAGCCGTCGCCGAGGACCACGATCACTTCCCGATCCGGCAAAGCCATCTTGACGCCGATGCCGCCGGCGATCTCATAGCCCATGCACGAATAGCCGTATTCAACATGGTAGCCGAGCGCGGCGCCCGCCCGCCAGAGCTTGTGCAATTCGCCCGGCAGTCCGCCGGCGGCGCAGACCACGACGTCCGACTTTTCGCCCGCGCGCATGAGGGCGCCGAGCACTTCGGCGTCGGTCGGCGCCGGCGCGTTGGTCGGCGCGACGTAGCGGGCGGCGGTCGCTTCCCATTCGGCTTTCGCCTTCGCCGCGCCGTCGCTCCAGGCGCGCGGCGCCCTCCAGGTCCCGAGATTGGCATCGAGGGCGGCGAGCGCCGCCCGGGCGTCGCCGACGACCGGCAGAGCGCGATGCTTGGCTGCATCGAACGGCTGCACATTGATGCTGATCAATCGCCGGTCGGGGTTCTTGAACAGGGCCCAGGAGGCTGTGGTGAAGTCGGCGAACCGGGTGCCGACGCCAAGCACAACGTCCGCCTCGGCCGCGAGCGCGTTGGCCGCGCCGGTTCCGGTGACGCCGACCGCGCCCATGGCCAGGGGATGGTCGACCGGCGTCGCCGACTTGCCGGCCTGCGTTTCGCCAACCGGAATTCCATGGCTGGAGCAGAAGTCGATCAGCTCGCGCTCGGCGTCCGAATAAAGGACGCCGCCGCCGCAGATCACGAATGGCTTCTTCGCCTTCTTAAGGAGCGCCGCGGCTTCGTCGACCTCGCGCGCGTCTGGCGCAATGCGGCGCAGCCGATGCACGCGCTCGTCGAAAAAGGTCGCAGGATAGTCGTAGGCCTCGGTCTGCACGTCCTGGCAAAAGGCCAGCGTCACCGGCCCGCACTCGGCGGGATCGGTCAGGACCGCGATCGCTCGATTGAGCGCCGGCACGATCTGCTCGGGCCGCGCGATGCGATCGAAATAGCGCGACACGGGTTTAAAGCAGTCATTAGCGCTCACCGTTCCGTCGGCGAAATCCTCGACCTGTTGCAGAACCGGATCGGGCCTTCGGCTGGCGAATACGTCTCCAGGTATCAGGAGCACGGGGAGCCGGTTGACATGCGCGACCGCGGCGGCGGTGACCATGTTGGTCGCACCCGGGCCG
Organism: uncultured Alphaproteobacteria bacterium; assembly: GCA_963764955.1. GTDB lineage: Bacteria > Pseudomonadota > Alphaproteobacteria > Rhizobiales > Beijerinckiaceae > Roseiarcus. Next base: position 131,117 of record CAVXVE010000041.1, read on the forward strand.
ATCGAGGTGGTGCAGGCCATCATCCGCCGGCGCCGCGAGGCCTTGGCGAAGGCGATCGCGGCATGCGCCATCGCCTGCTCGTTATGGGCGCGATAGGTCGGAAGCGCGTCACGCGCGCCATAGAGCGCCTCGCCCATGCCGGCCACGTTGCCATGGCCGAAGATCGCGAACACGCCCTCGAACAGGCGCTGCCTGCGCCCCGTCGATTTCGACCCGCTGGGCGCTCAGGAAGCGAACCATCGCCTGAGCGGCGGTCAACCGGATTGTCGTCATCATGGCGCGCACCTTCCCGCTTCGTTCATTGTTCATCGCCCGGCTGCGCGCCACAGATCACCCAAACGCGCAAACGCGCCGGCCATGCGCTCGACCGCCTCGCGGTCGTCGATGCGGCCGGCGAACCACTCGACCGCCGGCTCGACGAAGATCGTGCGCCCGACGGCGAAGCCCTTGACCAGGCTGCAATCGCGCGCCAGCGCAAAGGCCTGCGCCAGGTCCTCTTCCGGCGCCTCGAGCCCAAGCAGCATGATTCCGCGGCATGAGGGATCGCCGGTTTCGATCGCGTGGGCGACATTGTCCCACGCCGCTTTGCTCGCCTGGCCTTCCAGCTTCCACCAGTCCGGCTTGAGCCCAATCGCATAGAGCCGCTCGATGACCCGGGCGGTCGTGCGATCGTCGACCGGCCCGTTCTTGCTGGCGATGATCTCGATCAGCAATTCGCGCTCGAGCGTGCGCGCGGCGTCGTGCAGGCGCAGGAGCTCGCGCTCCTGCCGCGCCTTCATCTCCGCGGAATCGTCGGGGTGGTAGAAGCACAGGCACTTGATCGTATGGGCGACCGGCCATTCGACGAGCTTGACCCCGAGCGAGCCGCCGAACTCGAATTCGAGCGGGCGCGAGCCCGGCTCCTCGACCGGGCGGCCGATCCAGAAGCCGTGATCGATGGCGCGGAACAGGGCCTCGCGACCATATCTGCCGTCGAGCAGCATGCCGTAGCCGGGCCGGCCGGCCGCGACCTTGGCGGCGGCCTCGACCGCGAGCAGCTTAAGGTCGCTGATGCGCTCGCGGGGCGCGCCGGCGTCGTCGGCGATCTTCTCGAGTTGGGCGCGATGATCGATCGCCAGCGCCATGATCGTTGGCGGCTCGGCCCGGCGGGTCGTCGCCCAATGGATGTGATTGAGCGCCTCGTCGCGGCGCAGCGCCCGATGAGGCGAGCCGCGCGTGAGGAAGCGGCTGAGCTCGGCCCAGGTCGGATATTCGGCCGAGCACAAGAGCCGCGACACGGCGAAGGCGCCGTTGGCGTTGGCGTAGGCGCAGCAGGTCTCGAGCGGCTCGTCGCGCAGCCAGCCGCGCAGGAAGCCGGACATGAAGGCGTCGCCGGCGCCGAGCACATTATAGACCTCGACCGGAAAGCCCGGCCCCTTGACGCCTTTCTCGAGCGAATTGGGGATCGCGCCGGGGAACACGACGCAGCCCATCGGGCCGCGCTTGAGCACCAGCGTCGCCTGGGCTTGACGGCCCGCACGGCCTTCAGCGCGGCAAGCGCGTCGTCGGCGCCGCCGGCGATCATCATCTCCTCTTCGGTGCCGACGATGAGATCGCACTGGGGCAGTATGGCGGCGAGACTCTTCGTGACCTCGCCAGACTTGATGTAGCGCTCCTCGCCCGCGCCATGACCGGCGAGGCCCCACAGGTTCGGCCGGTAGTCGATGTCGAAGACAATCCTGCGCCCGGCGGCGCGGGCGATCCGCATCGCCTTGAGCTGCGCGGCGGCGGTGTTGGCCCGCGCGAAATGGGTGCCGCTCACCAGGACCGCCTTGGCGCTTTCGATGTAAGGCGGATCGATGTCGCCCTCGTCGAGGGCGCTGTCGGCGCAATTGTCGCGATAGAAGATCAGCGGGAAGGTCTTTTCGTCGCGGATGCCGAGCAGCACGAGCGAGGTGAGCCGCACCGGATCGGTGTGGACTCCGGAGACGTCGACGCCCTCCCGTTCGCACTGCTCGCGAATGAATCGGCCCATGTGCTCGTCGCCGACGCGGGTGATGAGGCCGCTCTTCAGTCCGAGCCGCGCCGTGCCGATGGCGATATTGGTCGGACAGCCGCCGACGGCCTTGGAGAAGCTCGCCATGTCCTCGAGGCGGCCGCCGACCTGCGCGCCATAGAGGTCGACAGACGAGCGGCCGATCGTGATGACGTCCAGGCGGGGTTCAAGCGCCATGGGCAAACCCTAAGCTCAAGGTTCGAGCGGCGGATCGCCGGTTCCGACCACGTTCTGGTCAAAGTCGATGTTTGACCCGGTCATGAGGCCCGACTCGTCGGAGCAGAGATAGGCGCAGGCGCGCGCCACCTCCTTGGGATCGATGAGGCGCCCAAATGGCCTCGCCTTGACCGCCTCCTCCAGCCAGCCGTCTTCCGCGCCATGATATTTCTTCTGGATATTGTCCTCGCCCGGCGTCGACATCCAGCCGATGTTGAGCCCGTTCACACGGATGCGGAATTTGAGCAGCGAATGGGCGACGTTGCGAGTGAGGGTGGCGAGCGCGCCCTTCGAGGCGCAATAGGCGGTGATGAAGGGCTGCCCGCCGTGCGCCGACATCGACTGGATGTTGACGATCGAGCCCGCAATCTTCTCACGCCGCATGATCCGCACGCTCTCCTGAATAAGGAAGAAGGGCGCGCGCACGTTAACGTCGAAGATTTCATTGAAGCGTTGCTCGGTGGTGTCGAAAATATCGCCACGGTCGGTAAGCGCGGCCGCGTTGACCAGCGCGTCGACGCGCCCGAAGCGCTCGTCGGCCTTCGCGACGACTTTTCGACAGTCGGCGACCTTCGCAAGATCGGCGTGAACGAAGACCGCCGGACAACCTGCCGATGCAATTTCGCTCGCGACCCGCTCGCCTGCCTTGGCGTTGCGGCCACAGATCACGAGCCCCGCCGCGCCGCGCTCGGCGAACAGCCGCGCGATCGCCTCGCCCAAACCTTGCGTGCCGCCGGTGACGATGGCGACCTTGCCGCTCAGATTGGCCGGCCCTCGATAGGCTGGGCGCGCGCCGACCTCAGGCGCGGAGGTTTTGGCCATGGGCGTTCTCTCCTTGGGGCAAAGCGCCGTCGGCGAAAGTCAGGTCCGCCGGGTCGCCTCGCGATTAATGAAACAAAAATTCTATTCCCAAGTCAATATGGAACGTATATTCTTTTTTGACAGGGGGCCGCCAGGACGGATGGCGCCACACGGGAGGAGCGTATGCGATTTGGGATTATCGGGGCGGGTCGGATCGGCAAGATCCATGGCGGCAACGCCGCCACGCGTCCCGGCAGCAGTGTGGCCTTCGTCGCCGACGCCGACCCGGCCGCCGCCACGGCTTTGGCCGAAAGCACAGGCGCGAAGGTCGCTGACATCGACGCGATCCTCGCTTCGAAGGACGTCGACGCCGTCGCCATCTGCTCGCCGACCGACACCCACGCCGATCTCATCGAGCGCGCCGCCCGCGCCGGCAAGGCGATCTTCTGCGAGAAGCCGATCGATCTCGACGTTGGCCGCGTTCGCGCCTGCCTCGAAGTCGTCAAACAGACCGGCGCGACGCTGATGGTCGGCTTCAACCGCCGATTCGACCCCAATTTCGCCGCCCTGCGCCAGCGAGTCGCCGAGGGCGCGATCGGCGCGCTCGAAATCGTCTCGATCACCTCGCGCGATCCCGGGCCCCCGCCTCTTTCCTATATCGCCCGGTCGGGCGGCCTCTTCCGCGATATGATGATCCACGATTTCGACATCGCCCGGTTTGTGCTTGGCGAGGAGCTGGTTGCGGTCAGCGCCATGGGGTCGGCGCTCGTCGATCACGCGATCGGAGAGGCCGGCGACATCGACACCGCCGCCGTCATCATGGAGACCGCGTCCGGCAAGGTGGCCCAGATCTCCAATTCGCGCCGCGCGACTTATGGCTACGACCAGCGGGTCGAGGCGCATGGCGCGAACGGCATGCTGTCCGCGGCCAATATACGCGAGACGACGGTCGAATGGGCCGGCGCGCATGGCTTCACCAGCGACAAGGCGCTCAACTTTTTCCTCGAGCGCTACGAAACGGCCTATCGCAACGAGCTCGACGCTTTCATCGCCGCGGTGAAAGCTGGAAAGAAACCTCGCCCGGACGGCGAAGATGGCCTCAAGGCGCTTCTGCTTGCCGACGCGGCCTACCGGTCGTGGAAGACCAAGCAGCGGGTGGCGGTGGGTTAACACTTGTGCACGACCCCGCCGCTTGCGCCTCAGGCGGCGTGGCCCTATAGGCGGCTGCGTCGTCAATAGGATCAAGGCATGGCGCAAGCCCAGAAACGGCTCCCGGCTGAAGACCGGGCGCCGATCGAAGCGCCGCCGCCCAAGCAGCCAACGCTCGTCGAACGTCTGATCGAGGCCATGAGGCGCCATCGCTCGGCGCTTCGACGGTTCGGCATGGCGGCGAGCGTCATCATCATCATCGTTTCGCTGACCATCTTTGTGCGCACCCTTGCGCGCGTCGATCCGGCCAAGTTCAAGGCCGCCATCGCCGGGATGAGCGGCGATCAGATCCTGCTCTCGTTCGTTTTCGCCGCGATAAGCTACCTCGCGCTCACCGGCTATGATGGGCTGGCCCTCCATCACCTGAGGATCAAGGTCCCCTATCGGTTGACGGCTCTGGCGTCGTTCGCGAGCTACGCGCTTTCGTTCACGCTTGGCTTTCCGCTGGTGACCGGGGGCGCGGTCCGCTACTGGATCTATGGGCCGGCCGGTCTCTCCGCCGGCAAGGTCGCGAGTTCTCACCGTCGTGGCCGGGATCACGTTCTGGCTGGGCATGGGGCTGGTGGTCGGCTCCGGGTTCCTGTCGGCGTCCGATCCGATCGCCGACATCGATCATTTCCATCCGCTCGCCAATCGTCTGATCGGCTTGGCGGTTATCGGCGCGGTGATCGCCTATCTCGCCTGGGTCAGGCGCATGCGCCGGCAGGAGGCGACCGTTCTCGGCGTGAGGCCCCCCGGTCTGCGTCTGACGCTCGGGCAAATGGCGCTCGGCGTCATCGACATCTGCTCGGCCTCGGCGGCGCTTTATGTTCTGCTGCCACACGATAACCGCTTCGGCTTCCCCGCTTTCGCAACGCTTTACTCGTTCGCCTCCGTGCTCGGGATCGCCAGCCACGCGCCCGGCGGCCTCGGGGTGTTCGAGGCGACGATCCTGCAGGGAGTCGGCGGCTCCCAGGACGCTGTCTTGGCCTCGCTCCTCATCTTTCGCGTCATCTATTACGCCGTCCCCTTTCTCATCGCGATGGCGATGCTTGGCGGCGTCGAGGCGGTGCGCCGCTGGCGTTCGCTGCGCGAAGCGATGTCGAACCCGTCCGACGATTGGCCCGCTGGGCGATGAAGAGCCTCGAGGCGCGGAAACTCGCTGAGCTTGTGGGGTCTCCGTTCGCGGCTAAGCTCATCGGCGCAATGCCGGAGCCTGCGGTTATCGTCAGCGCGGACGAGCGCGCGGCGGCGGCCAACAAGCCGGCGCTCGATCTGTTGCCGGGCCTGAGGATCGGCGATCCCTTCGTGCTGGGCTTGCGCGCCCCCGACGTCATCGACGCGCGCCGCCGCGTGATGGCGAGCGGCGAGGCCGAGACGGTGCAGTGGAGCGAACGCGTGCCGGTCGAACGGCTGTTCGAGGTCACCGTCGCGCCGCTCGCGACGGCGAACGGCGAAGTCGTGGCGACGCTCATCACCTTGCGCGATCAGACCGAGGCTCGGCGCGTCGAGCGGCTGCGCGTCGACTTCATCGCCAACGCCAGTCACGAGTTGCGCACTCCGCTCGCTTCCCTGCTCGGCTTCATCGAGACCCTGCAAGGCTCGGCGCACGATGACCCGAAGGCGCGCGACCGCTTCCTCGCCATCATGCGTGAACAGGGGCGGCGCATGGCCCGGCTGATCGAGGACCTGCTGTCGCTTTCCCGCATCGAGCAGAAGCAGCATGTGCGGCCCGAAACCACGGTCGACCTGGCGCAGACCACCCGCAGCGTCGTCGACGCGCTGACGCCGATGGCCGGGGATCTGGGCGTCGAGATCCGTCTTGGCGCCGACGAGCCGGTGATGGTGGCCGGCGACCGTGACGAACTCATGCGGGTCGCCGAGAACCTGATCGAGAACGCGATCAAATATGGCGTTCGGCTCGATCTGGAGGGCGCCCGCGTGGTCGAGGTCGCCGTCTCGGCGACGGAAAAGGAAGGCAGCCTGAGCGTGCGGGACTACGGGCACGGCATCGCGCCCGAGCACCTGCCGCGGCTGACCGAGCGCTTCTACCGCGTCGACGTGACCCAGAGCCGGGCCAAGAACGGGACCGGTCTCGGCCTCGCCATCGTCAAGCACATCCTCACCCGCCATCGCGGCAGGCTCGACCATCACGAGCCGCGTGGGCCAGGGCTCCTCATTCGTCGCCACCGTGCCGCTGCAGCCAACACCGAAGCCCTGACGCGCGAGCGCTCGCGGGGGATCGGCGCATCGGGCGGAACGGCGGGAATGCGCAAAATAGCCGCCACTCCTCGACCCGATCCTGAGTGCTTCCAATCAATCAGGTCTCCGTACGTTCCGCTTATTGTTGTGCTAGGACGGCGCGGGGAACCAAATGGCCGAAACACGCAAGCTCGCCGCGATCATGGCCGTCGACGTCGTCGGCTATTCCCGCCTCATGGGGGAGGATGAGGCGGGGACGGCGAGGGTCGTTCGGGAGCATCGGGACGCGGCGCGACCGTTCGTGTCGGACAGGGGCGGGCGTATCGTCAAGACGATGGGCGACGGGCTGCTGGTGGAGTTTGCGTCCGTGGTCGACGCAGTCGAATGCGCGGCCGCGATCCAGAGGCTGATGGTCGAACGAAACGCCGAAACGCCTGAGAGCAAGCGCATCGTCTATCGCGTCGGCGTTCATCTCGGCGACGTGCTGATCGACGGCGAGGACATCCTTGGCGAAGGGGTCAATATCGCGGCGCGTTTGGAGGGAATCTGCGAACCGGGCGGGGTGCTGATATCCGGCTCGGTCTATGAGCATGTGCGTGGGCGGGTCGAAGCCAGTTTCGTCGATCTCGGCGAACAGAGACCTTAAAAACATCGCTCGGCCCGTGCGCGCCTATCGCGTGGCCATTGACCACCCTGCGACAGCGAATTCGGCTGCGCCAAAGCCGGAGGTCGCGGCCGCAACCCGAGACAAGCCCTCGATTGCGGTCCTGCCCTTTCAAAACATGAGTGGCGACCCAGAGCAGGACTATTTCGCCGACGGCATCTCCGAGGACATTATAACGGCCCTGTCGAAACTGTCTCAGCTCTTCGTCATCGCCCGCAACTCCTCATTCTCCTTCAAGGGCAAGAACGTCCAGGTCCAGGAGATCGGCAAGAACTTCTCGGCGTCCGCTATGTCCTCGAGGGCAGCGTGCGCAAAGTCGACAAGCGCGTGCGGATCACGGCTCAGCTCATCGACGCCACCAATGACGGCCATCTTTGGGCGGAGCGGTTCGATCGGGACCTGACCGACATTTTCGCCGTGCAGGATGATGTGACCGGGCAGATCGTGGGCGCGCTTTCGCTCAACCTCGCTCAGGGCGATCGCCGTCGGCTGTTGGTCGAGCACACTGACAATATGGAGGCTTTCGACTGCTTCCTGCGCGGGCGGGAATTATGGTGGCGCCACGCAAAAGAATCGAACGCCCAGGCGCGGGAGTTGCTACTCCGCACCATCGAACTCGACCCGCACTTCGCGCCGGGATTCGCTTGGCTGGGAGCCGCGCATATCAACGACTATGTCAGTCAATGGACCGACCAGCCGTCACGGTCGCTCGATCTCGCCTATGAGGCGGCCACCCGGTCAGCGGCGCTCGATCCGAAATTGCCCGCCGCTTATTGGGCTCTGATCTTCTCCAATCTCTGGATGCGGCGTTACGACGACGCGATCCGCGCGGGGGAGACCGCGATCGCCAACAACCCGAATGACGCTGAGGCGCTGAACGGGCTCGGCGCGGTGCTGCATTACAGCGGCCGCTCGGCGGAGGCGCTGCGCTATTTCGAGCGAGCGATGGCGCTAAATCCTTTGTGTCCCGGCATGTGGCTGCACTTTCAAGGACAGGCCTACTATCAATTGCAGCGATACGAGGAAGCCGAAAACGTCCTCAAGCGCCGGATCTTCCGCACCCCCGAGACAGACGCCTCTCGCGTGCTCCTAGCCGCGACTTTCGGCCAGACGGGCCGTCTCGACGAGGCGCGCGAACAGTGGCGCGAGGTCCTTCGCGTCAACCCCGCCTATTCTCTGGAACACAGGCGCAAGGTGCTGCCCTACAAGAACCCAGCCGACTTCGAGACCGTCGTTGATGGGCTCAGAAAGGCGGGCCTGGTTGAATAGGTTGGCTGACAACTGGCAGAGACGACTGTTGCGACACACTCGGCCTTACCCGCCGAAGCAGATCCAATTGTGACACTCGCGCCGAGATTCCCCCCGACCGGAGCCTTAGCGCACCAGGACCCGCCGGGAGCGGTCGCGGTCGCGGCGGCGCTCCTGCACCGGCTGGTAGGCGAGACCGCCATGGTAGGCGCAATAGGGGCCCGACGTCTTGGGTGAACCGCAATAGCGGAATTCGGCGCTGGACGGGTCGCCGAGCGGCCAGCGGCACATCGCCTCCTTGAGCTCGAGGATGGTCACCCTGAGCGACATCGGCACGACCACGCTCTCGAACGCCTCCTCCTCCTCAGCCTCCGCCAGCGCTTGCGGGGCGATCGCAAGCGCCGTCGCCCCGCGCATCATCCGAGGGGCCGCGGAAGCGAGCCGCTGCGGCCCGGCCATGCGATGGGCCGGCGGCGGCGGCAAACGGCGAGGACGCGGAACATTCGCGCCCGGCGTCTTGGCCCGGCCGGCCAAGCCCAGCCGATGGACCTTTCCGATGATCGCATTGCGGGTGAGGCCGTTGCCGAGCAAGCTCGCGATCTGGCTTGCGCTCTTGCCGTCCGTCCAATGCTGCTTGAGTTGCTCGACTATCTCGTCCGTCCAAGCCATAGCCGCCTCGCCCCGTCAATCCTCGCCAAAGGCCTCGCTTACGCAGAATCCGACCCCCACGCCCGGCGGACTTCGTCGGGCGGTAACGCGAACCGGCACTCCAGGAAACCCATCCCCCACGACATCTCGTGGGCCTCGAGGGCAAAACTACACTACTCGTTGAATCCCGCGCAAGAGTCCCCAGCGCCCGTTGAACGAGCTTTTCCCCAGCTCGATGCCCATTGGGACGGGGTTTTCCCCAACTCTTGGCGGATCGGATCGAGCCGGGCGGCTCAGTCCCTCCGGAGGGGCGAGTCGGATCAAGACGTTAGGGCGGCCGCCCCGTCGCGCCATTTGACCCAATCGCGCGCCTTCCGCTATAGTAACGGCGCATTCGGCGGCCGCCCTAGCGGGGCGGCGTTTTTATTTCAGCCCTGCACGCCGATCTCGGGAGGCCGGATTCCCGAGTTGCCACAAGGAGTTGACGGTGAGTCTCGCCGACGCGGCTTCCGCTATCGTTCCGACCTACGCGCGGGCGAATGTCGCTTTCGAGCGCGGCGAGGGCTCATGGCTCACCTCGACGACCGGCGAGCTTTATCTCGATTTCGGCGCCGGCATCGCCGTGACCTCGGTCGGCCACGCCCATCCCCACCTCGTCGAAACCCTGGCGACTCAGGGTTCGAAGCTGTGGCACGTTTCGAACCTCTACCAAAATCCCGAGGGCGAGCGCTTTGCGCGCCGCCTCGCCGACGCCACCTTCGCCGATCTCGTTTTCTTCGCCAACTCGGGCGCGGAGGCGAACGAGGCCGCGATCAAGATGGCGCGGCGGCGCCATTCGGCCGACGGCCATCCCGAGCGCTATCGCACGCTCACCTTCGAAGGCGCGTTCCATGGCCGCACGCTGGCGATGATCGCAGCCGGCGGCCAGGCCAAATATCTCGACGGCTTCGGCCCCAAGGTCGACGGCTTCGACCAGATCCCGGTGACCGACCTCGATGCGGTCGAGGCGGCGATCGCGCCGGAGACCGGCATGATCATGATCGAGCCGATCCAGGGCGAAGGCGGAGTGCGGGTCATTCCCCGGTCCTTCCTGCGGGGCTTGCGCGAGATCTGCGACCGGCGGGGCCTGCTCTTGATCTTTGACGAAGTGCAGACGGGGGTCGGGCGCACCGGGCGCTTCTTCGCCTATGAGCACTGCGGAATCCATCCCGACATCCTCACCTCCGCCAAGGGGATCGGCGCAGGCTTTCCGATGTCCGCGTGCCTGGCGACCGCGGACGCAGCGCGCGGGCTCACCACCGGCGTCCATGGCACGACCTTCGGCGGCAATACGCTGGCGATGGCGGTCGGCAACGCCACGCTCGACGTCATTCTTGCGCCGGGCTTCCTCGAGCGGGTCGCGAGGCTCGGCCTCGACATGCGCCAGAGGCTCGCGGAGCTCAAGGACCGCCATCACGGCGTGATCGAGGAGGTTCGCGGCGAGGGCCTTCTGATCGGCCTCAAGCTGAAGGTTCCGCCGGCCAAGTTCGCCGACGCCGCGCTCGAGCGGAAGCTTCTCGTCATTCCCGCGGGCGACAATGTCGTGCGCGTCATGCCGCCCCTCGTGGTCACCGACGAGGAGATCGCTGAAGGCGTGCGGCGGCTCGGCGCGGCTTGCGAAGCGATGGAACAGCGCGTGACGGCGGCTGCGAAGTGAAACGAAAGCATGGACGCACCCGTTCATACTGAGCCGAGGCATTTCCTCGATCTGCTAGAGCTTTCGACCGGACAGCTCCGCGGCATCCTCGAGGCCGCGTCGGCGATGAAGGCGGCGCGGGTCAAGGGCGCGGAGGCGCCGTCGCGCCCGCTCGTCGGCAAGACGCTGGCGATGATCTTCGACCGGCCGTCGACCCGCACCCGCGTCTCGTTCGACGTCGGCATGCGCGAGCTCGGCGGCGAGTCGATCATGCTGACCGGCGCCGAGATGCAGCTCGGCCGCGGCGAGACCATCGCCGACACGGCGCGCGTGCTGTCGCGCTATGTCGATGCGATTGTCATCCGCATCCTCGGCCCATGACGACATGCGCGAGATGGCGGCGCATGCGACGGTTCCGGTGATCAACGGCCTCACCAAGCAGTCGCATCCCTGCCAGGTGCTGGCCGATCTCATGACCTTCGAGGAGAAGCGCGGGTCCGTCCGCGGGCGCAAGATCGCCTGGTCCGGGCGACTACAACAACGTGCTGTCGTCCTGGATCGACGCTTCGGCGCGCTTCGACTTCCGGCTCGAGATCGCCTGCCCGCCGGAATTGCAGCCGAGCAAGCAGAGGCTCGCCGCGGCGAAGAAGGCTGGCGCGGACATCGCGATCGGCGTCGACCCGGTCGAGGCGGCGCGCGACGCCGCGGCGGTCATCTCGGATTGCTGGGTGTCGATGGGCGACGAGGACGAGGGCCGGCGCCACAACCTGCTCGCGCCCTATCAGGTCAACGCCAAGCTCATGAGCCACGCGGCGACGGACGCCGTCTTCATGCACTGCCTGCCGGCCCATCGCGGCGAGGAGGTGACGGACGAAGTGATCGACGGGCCCCAGTCGGTCGTGTTCTGACGAGGCGGAAAATCGCCTGCACGCACAGAAGGGGATGCTGGCGTGGTGTCTCGGAGCGACCGCGCCATGACGGATTCTCGAGCGCGACGTCTCCGACCGCAGTCGCTCGACGATATCGTCATGCCGTTCACGGTCGAGGGCCTGTACGTCCGCGGTCGTCGTGTGCGCGTCTAGGCCCCGCGATCGACGCATGCTCAAGCGCCACGATTATCCCGGGCCCGGTCGAACGCTGGTCGCGGAAGCCGCGACGCTCGCGGCGCTCCTCGGCTCCTCGCTGAAGAGCGAGCGGCCGGTTTCGAGTGCAGACCGCAGAGCGACGGGCCGCGTGAGCATGCTGTTGGTCGATTTCGACGCGCCGTCGAATCTGCGCGCGCTGGCCCGGTTCGACGAAAGGCGGCTCGAGGCGCGGCGTCGCGTCGGCGACGATCTGCTCGGCAAAGGCCATCTCGCCTTCACCATCGAGCCGGACGGGCTGGCGTCGCGCTACCAGGGCGTCGTCGAGCTCGACGGACGCGGGCTGCAGGCGGCGGCCGCCATTATTTCGAGCGCTCGGAGCAGATCCCGACGCTGGTGCGCATCGCGGTCGGGGAGATCGTGACCGACGGGCGGCGCGGCCTGGCGCGCCGGCGGCCTGGTCGCGCAGTTTCTGCCGGAAGCGGGCGGGCGGCGGCTCAAGGCGGACCTCATCCCGGGCGACGCGCCGGAGGGCGTCGAGCTTCGACGCCGAGTCGCCGAGGACGACGCGTGGACGGAGGCCAAGTCGCTCGCCGCGACCACCGAGGCCCACGAACTGATCGACCCGACGCTGTCGAGCGAGCGGTTGCTGTTCCGGCTGTTCCACGAGCGCGGCGTGCGCGTCTTCGCGCCGACGCCGCTTGCCGACGGTCTGCCGCTGCTCCGCCGAGCGGGTCGATGCGATGCTGCGCTCTTTTCGCCGGAAGAGCGTCAGGCGATGGTGGGCGACGACGGCATGATCGGCGTCACCTGCGAGTTCTGCTCGATCAAGCGGGTCTTCGACCCAGCCGACTACGGCGCCTGAGATTCAAGCCGCACCGATGGATGACAGCGCGTTCGCGGCGAGACTCGCCGAAGCCCAGGCGGCGATCGAGCGCGAGCTCGAAAACCTGCTCGGCCTTGAGCCCAAGCCGGGCGAGCCCGCGCGGCCCAAGCGCCTGATCGAGGCGATGCGCTACGCGACGCTGGGCGGGGGAAAAAGGCTCAGGGCCTTCCTGACCATCGAGACCGCGCGCGCGCTTGGCCGCACGGACGAAGGTCCGAGGCGCGCGGGCGCGGCGATCGAATGCGTCCACGCCTATTCGCTGATCCATGACGATCTGCCGTCGATGGACGATGACGACTTGCGGCGCGGCCGCCCGACCACGCACCGCGCCTTTGACGAAGCGACCGCGATCCTCGCCGGCGACGCGCTGCAGGCGCTGGCTTTCGAGATTTTGGCCGACCCCGCGACCGATCCGCTCGCCGAGGCGCGCGTCGCGCTCTGTCTGGGGCTGGCGCGCGCCATCGGCCTTGCGGGCATGGTGGGCGGGCAGATGCTCGATATCGCAGCCGAGCGGAGAACCGCGCCCCTTTCGGTCGAGGAGATTGCGCGCCTGCAGGCGATGAAGACCGGCGCGCTGCTCAAGTTCAGCGTCGAGGCGGGGACGCGGCTCGCCGGCGCGGGCGCGACGGCGCGGACGGCGCTCGAAACTTACGGGCGCGCGATCGGCGCTGCGTTTCAGATCGCCGACGACATTCTCGACGTCGAAAGCGACGCGGCGACGCTTGGCAAACGCGCGGGCAAGGACGCCGAGCAGAACAAAGGTACGCTTGTTGGAGCGCTCGGACTCGACGGCGCGCGCCGCGAGCTCGCGCGCCTCGTCGACGAGGCGGTCGTCGGCGGTGGACGCGGCGGGCGTGGGCGCCGCTGGCGACGCCTTGCGCGCGACCGCGCGCTTCGTCGCCAAGCGGAAGAAGTGAGCCCAGCGGCCAAGCCGTGGGTCGCGCTCACCCCTCCGGCACTCCGGCCTTGCGCAAGGAGTTCGAGGAGGTCCACGGCGTTCTCGTTGCCATTGCGAAAACGCCGTATCGAGAAGCCGGGGTCGAGCGCGAGGCCGGCCTTGGTTTCGGACTGCGCCTCTTCCAGTTTTCCAAGATTCGCCAGCGTTGCCGCGAGCAAGAAATGGGTTAGCGGGTTGGTCCGGTTGATCTCGATCGAGCGGCGAAACAATGTGACCGCCTCCTCGTTGGCGCCAAGAGCCATCTTGGCGGCGCCTGCGAAATGCAGCCAGAGCCAGGCGAAACTGTCGCGCGGAGAGAGGCGCATGGCCTCGTTTTCATGGGCTCCGGTTTCTTCGGGGCGACCCGACAAATATCTTGGCGAGACCGATGTCGCCGTGAGCTGTCGCTAGATTCGGGTCCAGCGCCAACGCCCGCTCGAGTTCGGCGATGCCTTGGTCCGACCGCTTCGTCTGATTCAGGATGGCGCCCATGATCTCATGGGCCAGCGCATCGTTCGGCCTTTGAGAAAGCACCTTGGCTATCGCCGCTTCGGCCGCCGCGAGGCGCGCGTCCCGGTCGTCTGACAGATAGGCGCCGCCCACCGAATAGTCGACCCGCCCGACTTCGAGCAGCGCGTCGAGGTTGCTGGGATCGACCGCGAAGGCGCGCTCGAAGAAGCCGCGCGCCTGCGCCATGTTTTCGACGTTGACCCCCTTGTTGAGCGTCGCCAGTCCTTGAAAGAAGAGGTCCATCGAATCAGGATTCGACACGCGCTCGGCCCGATGCGCTTCGGCCGACGTCAGTTCCGTCCCCAGTTGATTGGCGAGGCGGGCGACGATCTCGTCCTGCATTTCGAAGAGATCGGCCAGCAGGCTTGTCGAAGCGGTCAGCCCAGAGATGCTGGCCGCTTTCGGCGTCGATGAGCTGGACATTGACACGCATGCGGCCGGCGTCGCGCTGGACAGACCCTTCGAGCACGTAGCGGACGCCCAAGCTCCTTGCCGATTTCCCGGGCGTCGACATTCTTGCCCTTGAAGGTGAAGGCGGAGTTGCGGGCGATCACGAAGGCGCCGCGTCAGGCGCGACAGGTCGGTGGTCAGATTCTCGGTGACGCCGTCGGCGAAGTAATCCTGGGCGGGGTCGTTTGAGAGATTGGCGAACGGCAGCACGACGATGGAGAGATGCCTGGCTTCAGCCGGCGTCGTTACGTTCGAAGCGACCGGCGCAGGCGACCTTGTCGCGACTGCCGCGGGCCGGTTGAGCCGCCATGCCCCGCCCGCGAGCACGATGAGCAGCGCGACGACGCCCAGCGGCGAGCGCCGCCAGCGAGGCGCGCTTTTTGGCGCGACCGGTCCTGCCCGCGTCGCGGCTTTGCCTGCGCCGGGACGCCGACCTGCAGCGAGTAGACCCGGATCGGCTCGGCGATGTTCTTGAGTTGAGTTTGGCCGAGGTCGGTGACCGCCAGATCGAGGCGTCCCTTCACCTGCCGGTAGGCGTCCTCGGACAGGCAGATCGCGCCGGGCTCGCGCGACGCCTTCGAGCCGCGCGGCGATGTTGACGCCGTCCCCCATGAGGTCGCCGTCGCTTTCCTCGACCACGTCGCCAAGATGAATGCCGATCCGGAACTCGATGCGGCGCTCTGGGGCCAAGCCGGCGTTGCGCTCGGCCAAGCCGTTCTGCACTTCGATGGCGCAGCGCACGGCGTCGACGACACTGCGAAACTCGATGAGGCTCCCGTCGCCGGTCCGCTTGACGATGCGCCCGCGGTGCGCGTCGATGGCGGGGTCGATCAGGTCGCTTCGCAGCCCCCGGAGCCGCGACAGCGTGCGATCCTCGTCCGTCGCCCGCGAGCCGGCTGTAGCCGACAACATCCGCGACCAGGATCGCCGCGATTTTCCGGGTTCCCGCCATCGCGCGCCCCTCCGGCGCCACGGAGACTAGCACAAAACCCTTAGCCTAGCGCGTTAATTTGGTTGTCGGGCTCGAGCCGACGGAAGGGCAAGCTTGAGCCAGCGGGTCTGTGCGCCGCGCCTCACCGCCCCGCTGGCGTCTCCTCCTCGACGCCGACCGCATAGCCCAAGCCCCGCACGGTCTTGATGATGTCGACGCCGAGCTTCTTGCGCAATCGCCCGATGAACACCTCGATCGTGTTCGAGTCGCGATCGAAATCCTGCTCGTAGAGATGCTCGACGATCTCGCTGCGGGAGATGATGCGCCCCGCGTGGTGCATGAGATAGGACAGAAGGCGATATTCGTGGCTGGTCAGCTTGATCACCAGCGTCGTTGACCGTGACGCGCCCGGCGCGGGCGTCGAGCTTGACGGGACCGACGGCGAGATCGCTCGAAGCGTGGCCGGCGGCGCGGCGCAGAAGCGCGCGCAGGCGCGCCAGCACTTCCTCCATGTGAAACGGCTTGGCGACATAGTCGTCCGCGCCGGCGTCGATGCCCTGGACCTTCTCGCTCCAGCGGTCGCGAGCGGTCAGCATCAGGACCGGCATCGTGCGCCCGGCCTTGCGCCACGCTTCGAGGACCGAGATTCCGTCGCGCTTGGGCAGGCCGATGTCGAGCACGACCGCGTCATAGGGCTCGGTGTCGCCGCGAAACCAGCCCTCCTCGCCGTCGAAGGCGCGGTCGACCGCATAGCCCGCGGCCTCAAGCGCGCCGGACACCTGACGGTTGAGATCGCGATCGTCCTCGACAACCAAAAGCCGCATGGGGGCTTGCTAGCCCCTGATTCTAGGCGAAAATCAATTCTTGACTTGCGGCTCGTGAGGTTCATGGGGCTCGCGAGGCTCCCGCGGCGGGCGCGAAGCGATCTTCCCCGTCCCGGCCTCCATCTGGACATGCACGAGGCGCCCATCCCGGTGCAAGAGGGTGATCTCGTAGACGAAATCCTCTCCAGTGCGGCAAAGTCTCGCCGACAGCGGCTCGGCCTTGCGCTGCGCGCCGGCCGCCTTGAGCGCCGCGAACGGCTCGAGCAGGCGGCGCGACTTGACCATTTCGCGCGTTTCGGCCGCGCTGAGACAAACCTTCTTCGCCGCGGCGTGCGGCTCGACTTCGGCGGCGTAGGCCGCGGCGCACCCCATCAGGGCGCACCACGCTCCGGCGCGGCAAAGCATGGCGAGCGCGGCCATGACGGCAAAGCCTCTGTTGCGAATACTTGATACCATGTTGGCGCTTGCGGCTGAATGCAATGTGAATGGTCGGACGTGCGATTGAAGCCGGGAACGGATGACGCGGGCGGAAAACGGGCAAAAACGCGGCGCTCGATGAAGCGCGATTGATGCGCCGCGCCTTCTGGCGCATCAAGCCAGGCGCAATGCCATCGCCGCGCTTCCGCTTTCTTCGCCTGCTGACGCTCGTCGTCGGCCTGGCCGCGTCACGCGCTCCGGCGCGGGCGCTGGTCGGCGCCGAGCCGGACGGCCGCTTCGCCGACCGGGTGGCGATGGTGCTGATCCGCGGCGGCGACAAGGCCGGCTTCTGCACCGGCCTGGTGCTCAGCCCGCGCATTCTTCTCACCGCCGCCCATTGCCTGAGACCCCTGCGCGACATGGCGGTCTACTATCGCGACGCCGCGGGGGCGGCGGTCATCATTCCGGTCGACGCGGCGATCGCCCATCCGCTCTACCGCGCCGATGCGATCAAGGCTCGCGTCGAATCGATCGACCTCGCGCTGATCCGGACGGCCCGTCCTCTTGACCCGCGCTTCGTCGGCGCGGCGATCGCCGACGGCGGGCCGCCGGCGATCGGCGCGCCAGCGATCGTCTCGGGCTATGGCGCGGCGCGCGAGGGCGACTGGTCGTCGGGCGGCACGCTGCGCAGCGTGACGCTCGCCGTCCGCGAGCCGGCGTCGACGGTTCTCATCTGGGCGGCCGACCCCGCCGGACGGGCGGCCGGCGCCTGCAGCGGCGATTCCGGCGCTCCCGATCTGGTCGGCGGACGGATCGGCCGCGATCGCGATCGTCGCCTGGGCGCAGGCCGCGCACGGCCGCGGCTGCGGCGGCTTGACGCAAGGCCCGCTGCTCGCGCCGCTGAAAGGCTGGATCGAGGAGACGGAGCGCCGGCTTGCTTCGTCTCGCTGAATCGCCATAATTGTCGAAAAGTTCGCCACGGGGCAAGCCAATCCACATAGATTTGCCTGATTTTGCTTAGGAAGGATCCGGCGAGCCCAGGCTGAACCGGTGCCCTTGGGCGACCCGCTCAAGCGCCGGGCGGGGACCCTAGTTCCTTCGAGGTGATTGGCGCTTCAGTTTGGCCCCCTCCCCTTCGCGCACAACAACAGGCCCCATCCCATGACCTTCGCCCGCTACCCCTCGCTGATCGACAAGGTTGTCTTCATCACCGGCGGCGGATCCGGCATTGGCGCGGCGATGGTCGAGGCGTTCGCCGCGCAGGAGGCCAATGTCGCCTTTGTCGACATCGCCGCGGAGCCGTCCAGGGACCTGGTTACGAAAATCGGCGCCTCGCGGCCTCCGCCGCTCTTTGTGCACAGCGACCTTGCCGACATCGCCGCGCTCGAGGCTGCGATGGAAGAGGTCCGGCAGCGCCTGGGACCGATCGGGGTGCTCGTCAACAACGCAGCGAATGATCATCGCCAGGACGCGGACGAAACGAGCGAAGCGGACTGGGATCGGACGATGGCGCTCAATCTCAAGCACCAGTTCTTCGCCGCCCAGATCGCGCGCCGCTCGATGCGCGAGCTTGGCGGCGGGGCGATCGTCAATTTTTCCTCGACCGCCTGGATGATCGGGGTCGCCCGTCTCACGGTCTATTCCGCCGCCAAGGCCGCCGTGGTCGGCCTGACGAATAGTCTCGCGCGCGAATTCGGGCCCGATAATATCCGCGTCAACGCCATCGCTCCGGGCGCGGTCATCACCGAGCGGCAGCGCCGACTTTGGATGAACGAGCAAGATATCGCGGACTTCCGGGCGCGTCAGTGTATCAACCGAACCTTGCTCGCCGAAGATGTCGCGCGTCTGGCGCTGTTTCTATCCGCCGACGACAGCGCGATGATTACTAAGCAATGCTATCAGGTCGACGGCGGACTGCGTTAGTTCGCCTCGACAAAAATGAACTTGATCGCGCCATTTTGCAGGCGCATCTTCCCGATTCTACGGCGGCTCACCAAAAGACCGCCTGACGAAGGGGAGAGAGGGATGACAGTTGCCCGCATTCTCAGCGACAAGGGGCGCGATGTTTTCACCACTCAGCCGCATTGCACCCTGAAGGAAGTCGTAGACCTGCTCGCCGCGAAAGGCGTGGGAGCGGTGGTTGTTTCGGACGCCTCGCGCAGCGTTCTGGGCATCCTTTCGGAGCGCGACGTGGTCCGCGTCATCGCCAGGGATGGCGCAGCCGCGCTCGAGGATCCCGTGTCGCGCCACATGACGCCGAAGGTCATCACCGTCACGGTCGACGACACGATCGATCACGTCATGCAGACGATGACGGCGGGGCGGTTTCGCCATGTTCCGGTGGTCGACGGCGGTCGCCTGATCGGCATCATCTCCATCGGAGATGTGGTCAAGCGCCACGTCAACGCGCTCGACAGCGAGCGGCAGGCTTTGCGCGAATATATCGCGACCGCCTGAGCCAATCGGGCGCGGCGTCAAGCGCGCCATAGCCCCGTCCGGAAGGACGGGCGTTTCGACGCCCCATAGCCCCGCCCGGGAGGACGGGCGTCTTTCGACGCCCTATAGCCCCGTCCGGAAGGACGGGCGTCTTTCGACGCCCAGGGCGCGCATTAAGCCCCGGCGGCGTCGAGCCGCGCCGGTTCGATATGTTCCCGGATTTCCGCCGCCGCCTTGCGGACCGCCTCCCGCCCGAGCGCGATCAGTTCGTCGGCGCGATGGAACTCGAACATGCCGATGTCGCCGACCTTGAGCTGCACCAGCGCGTCGGGCGGGTCGCCGGCGAGCCTTGAGCGCATGATGCGGTCCTGGAGAATGTCGAACGCGCTGACCATCGAGGTCATGAGGCCCGGCGCGGCGGTCTCGCCATTGAGCCGGGTCGAGCCGCCGCGCCACCATCGCGCGATCATGCCGCTGCTGTCGGCCGCCGCCTCCTCGGCCGCGGGCGCGGGCTCGGGGCGGCCGAACGGGTCCTGAATGACGGCGCCCCGGCCGAAGCGGTCGCTCGAAATGTTGAGCGCGATGACCCGCTCGGCACCGAGCGCCCGCGCGACGCTGACGGGGACCGGATTGACGATTGCGCCGTCGAACAGCCAGCGGCCGTCGATCTTCACCGGCTCGAACACGCCCGGCAGGGCGTAGGAGGCGCGAATTGCGTCGACCAATAGCCCCCGCCGAAGCCAGATCTCGTGGCCGCCGCCGATCTCGGTGGCGACGGCGGCGAACCGCACCGGCAAGTCCTCGATGCGAAGCTCGCCAAGTCCGGCCTCGAGCCTCGTGCGGAGCCGCTGGCCGCCGATCAGGCCGCTGCCGGTAAACGAGAAATCAAGCAGGCCGAACACCCGTCGCCTGGTCAAGGAGCGGGCGAAGGTCTCCAGCATTTCGAGCCGGCCAGCCGCATAACAGCCGCCGACCAGCGTGCCGATCGACGAGCCGACCACGACATCGAGCCGCAAGCCCATCGCGTCGAGCTCGTGCAGCGCGCCGATGTGGGCCCAGCCGCGCGCGGCGCCCGCTCCGAGCACGATTCCGACCCTCGGCCGGCGGGGACGTCCGCCCCCAGGCGAAGGGTCACTATCGATTTGCGATAGGCCGCCCTGAACATCGTCGAACTCGTCTGAATATCCCCGAAGCCCGCGTTCGCCCGGGAGATTTAAACTTGCGCGCAACAAATCGCCAGAGAATTAACGTAACATGGTTGCGATCGGATGGTCCCGCCACAGCGCCGGACAGATCGCCGTCTCGGCGGACCATCATCCGCCTGGCGCCGAGGGTTCGATGAAGGCGAGCCGAGCCGCGTCGCGGTCCATCTCGACCCGGCGATAGAAGCACGACCGCCGTCCGGTATGACAGGCGCCGCCGTCGCCGGCGACGGTGACGAAAGCCAGAAAGGCGTCCTGGTCGCAGTCGACCCGCATTTCGACTAACGTCTGGGTCTGTCCCGAGGTGTCGCCCTTGCGCCACAGCGCCCCGCGCGAGCGCGACCAGTAATGGACGATTCCGGTGGCCAGCGTCGCCCGCAAAGCGGCCTCGTTCATATGCGCCACCATCAGCACGTCGCCCCGCGCCGCATCGATCGCGACGCAGGTGGCGAGGCCGTCGGCGCCGAATTTCGGATTGAACGCGCGGCCCTCCTCCCGGTCGCCTGTGGCGTCGGGGACAATGCTTGGTCTGGCGCTCTCGTCGTTCATCCCCGGTCTCTTGCCCGTCTCTTGCCCGTCTCTCGCAGCGCGCACCCTTGCGCCGGTCCTCTCCTAAGGCCTCGATTTCGGCTTTCTCGCGACCTATATAGGGGCCGTTGAAGGGCGACGATGATCAGCGAGATCTATAATCAGCGGATCCTTGAGCTCGCGGGCAACATTCCGCGGCTCGGGAGGCTCCCGAACCCGGACGCGAGCGCCAAGGCGCACTCGCGGCTATGCGGGTCGACCGTCGTGGTGGACCTTTGTGTCGAGGACGGACGGGTTGTCGATTTTGCTCATGACGTGAAGGCATGCGCGCTGGGGCAGGCGTCGTCGTCGCTGATGGCTCGCCATGTCATTGGCGCAACTGCCGAGGAGCTCAACGATCTGCGCGACCGCATGACCCGGATGCTGAAGGCCAATGGTCCTCCGCCGCAAGGGAAATGGGCCGATTTCGCCGTGCTCGAGCCGGTGCGCGACTATAAGGCCCGCCACGCCTCCACCCTTCTGACCTTCGACGCGGTCGCCGACGCGCTGGCCCAGATCGCCGCGCGCGAGACGGCTTCCGAGGCTGCCTCCGCGCCGTGAGCGCGCTCGTTTCCACGCCCCGCCGCGCCGCCCACGCGCTGATCCGCTTCTATCAGCTCACGCTGTCGAGCCTCGCTGGCGGGCAATGCCGGTACTTGCCGAGCTGTTCGGCCTATGCGGACGAAGCGATCGAGCGCCATGGCCTGTGGGCCGGGTCGTGGATGGGCGCGGCGCGCCTGTGCCGCTGCCACCCGTGGGGCGGCTCCGGCTATGATCCGCCGCCCGACCGCCTCCCCTTGCGGGCGTCGTGGGCGCGGCCCTGGCGCTATGGGCGCTGGCGCTCAAACGCGTAAGCCTTGCGCGTAAGCCTTGCCTCTCTTGCTCCCGGCCTTTATGGACAGACCCCGTTCCTGACACAGCCCTGAAGAGACCCAACCCATGGCCGAGCCGCGCCGGGCCGCCGCAACTCTGCCTCACTTCGAAGGCGGCCACTTCCTCGTCGTCGAAGCCCGCTATTACGAGGCGATCGGCGCAGACCTTTTGGCGGGCGCGCCGCGTGTCGAGGCAGCGGGCGCGTCCTTCGACCTCATCAGCGTGCCGGGCGCTCTGGAGATTCCCGCCGGCATCGCCATCGCGCTCGACGCGGCCGAAGGCCAAGGGCCGGCCCTACGAGGGCGTCGTCGCGCTCGGTTGCGTCGTCCGCGGCGAGACCTATCATTTCGAGATCGTCGCGGGGGAAAGCGCGCGGGCGTTGATGGATATGAGCGTGGCCCGCAAGCTGCCGCTCGGCAATGGCATTCTCACGACCGAGACGACCTGCCCCAGGCCGAGGAGCGCGCCGATCCCGCGCGCGGCGACAAGGGCGGCGACGCGGCCCGCGCGGCGCTGGCCATCGCCACGCTCAAACGGTCGCTCCTATGAGCCGCGCCTCGCAAAGATCGGCGGCGCGGCTGGCGGCGGCGCAGGCGCTTTACCAAATGGAGGTCGGCGGCGCCGTGCTCACCGAAGTGCTGGCCGAGTTCGAATCGCACTGGATCGGCCAGGAAGTCGAGGGCGTGCAGTACAATCCCGCCGACGCCCATTTCTTCCGCGACATCGTTGCTGGCGTGCTCAAGGATCAGGTCGCCATCGACCGCGCCCTGGACGAAATGCTGAGCCAGGGCTGGCCGTTGAAGCGGGTCGAGGCGCTGATGCGCGCCATCCTGCGCGCGGGCTATTACGAGATCCGCTCGCGGCCCGACGTTCCGGCGCGCGCGGCGATCAAGGAATATGTCGACGTCGCCGCGCGCCTTTTACGGTGCGGAGGAGAGCGGCATGATAAACGCCGTCCTCGACGCGCTCGCCCGGAAGACGCGCCCGAACGAGTTCGCCGCGGGCCGCTGAACCCTTGAGGCCGGCCGGCAGTGGCGCGCTTAAGGCCTTCCGCTGCGTCAAGTCGAAATGCGGGTTCGCTGCACGCAATCTGTGGATAACACATTTATGGCGATTTACTCCGCGTTAACCATCGCCAATCACTTTCAGCGTCGTGTCGCCAGGCCTAACCTCCTGATTTTGCATTGCGAAACAAGCCGTTGAGGAATTTTGCCATGCGTTTGGCCGACCTGTCCGAGGGCTTCTCGGGCCTCCAGCAATGGTCCGACCCGATCATCTACGATCGGCTGATCGGCGCGTACTGGAAACTCATCAGCGACCGTGAGCTCGCCCGCAACCTGACACGCCTGCACGCGCGCGTGTGGCGCGCGCTCATTGCCCGGCGAGATGGAGGATTTCGAGGATCTGCGCGAGACGCTGGTCGGCGCCCTCGATCCCTGCGGACTGACGCTCGATCATCTGGCCGAGGTCGACGGCGAGATCATGACCGAACTGCTCGATGTGGTGATGGCCCGTTACAATCGCTCGCACCGCACCGCGCGGGCCTATCATCTGGCGCTGATGGAGCTTGCCGGGCGATTGTCCCCGGTTCGGCTGGCGGCGTGACGGGACGCTGGTCCGCCGGATTCGAAATTCGTTCGATTATGAAGTGAGCGCCAACGACCAGACCCCCTATGTCTCATCCGAGGGCGAGGCGAAGCCTCGCGTCTCGAAGGAT